>CAWHHA010000036.1:0-9776 GCA_963828945.1 uncultured beta proteobacterium | reverse complement strand
CCAGCATTTTTTGCGCACGGTCACGCAGGATGATCATCACTTCCTCGAACGCATCCGGCAGCTTCGTAGCGCAGAATCCATGCGGTTTCCATCCAGTCGCCATCGGCGACTTCCGAACGGGAAAGCAGCGGGCCGCGTATCTTCGATGAAGTTGCCAAACGCCAGGCCATGATCGATTTCCTCGATTTTTTCCATCAGCCAGGTGTTGTGGGTTTTGGCATCGGAATCCGGATCGAGTTGCGGCACAAAACTCCCGCTGGTGGCAAAGCTGAAGATCTCGTCGTAATGGTCTGCAAAATAGTCGGCCAGCGTGTCGCTGCCACCCTCGATGTCGGCCATGGCTTCGAGGTATTCGTGGACGGTGTTGTAGTCGCGGTGGATGACGGCATTCATCATGGCGCGCAGTCGTTCGCTGGTGCGATCGCCATACATTTTTTCCAGGACGATCGAGCGGGCAAACTGCTCGGGCGTGACCAGCATGTTCACCACGGATTCCTTGGACGAATCGAATTCGCGCATGACGCAAGCAGAGTCCTTGGGCTGCAATGTCGTCAAGAAGGCTCACCAGCGCGTGATCGCCATCCTCGTCGGCAACGGCCACCAGCGCCTTCTCTGCGCCGATAATATCGCCGGCAAGAATCAGCTGTGAAGATGTAAGAATAACCGGGTGCATGCAATATCCTTGTATTTTGAATATTTGTCTTAAGGGTTCCAGCGAATCGAATCCCTGCTCGACGACCAATTCGCGCCTGCCTCGTTCAAATCCTGTTCGTCCGTCCTCGTCATCGCCCCCTTCGTCATCATTCGTCCGGTTCTTTCTCCGCTTCCGGCTCAAGCATCGGCGCACCGGACGAATCCCGCAGGCGCAGAAATTCCAGCGCCGCGGTCGCGACGAGAAAAGCATCACCCCCGTCCACTTTCAGCGACGACGTCGATCAGCGGCTCCGCCCAGGCGGAATACCGTCAAGTCGCCTGTCAGCTCAGCCATGCGAAGAAAGCGGCATCCCGCCGGGTTCGCTCAGCACGACCGCCGCATGATTTCAGGCGACTCGAAACCAAAGGCGCCGTAGAAAACAACCGCCACCATTTCCGGGCTGAATTCGATCATCGGCAGGATGGCGTCGATTTCCCGGCGCTTCTCGTTCAGGCGCTTTTGCAGCACCGACTTGCCTTCGGAATCCGTCACCAGATCATCGACCTCATCGATGTAGTTTTTGATGAGATCCGAAAAATAGCGGGATTTTTTCACTTAAGGACGTCCTGGATGTATTTGCCCGACAATATCCCATGCGACAGACAAAGGATCTTCGATCAGATTGCGTTGCCGGTATTCGTCGTAAGCCTTGCGGCGCGCTGCGTCGGAAAGCACTTCGTACGCTTCCTGGACTTCCCTGAAGCGCATCAGGGGCATCCGGAGACTGGTTTTTGTCGGGGTGATACTGTGCAGCCTTTTTTCGGTAAGCAGCCTTGATTAAATCCGGCTGTTGCAATGGGCGAGACGCCCAGTACTTCATAGTTGTCCTGCATAAAAATCCTTTGTGTGAGCCCGGTTCCCGCGTGTCGGACAGCAACCTCCGCTTCCGTTCCGCGCCATGGAAGCGTTGAACCATTCCGTTATCGCGAAGCGAAGCGACGTGGCGAACCAGGTCTTTCATTTCGCCGACATCATTCTGGATTGCTTCCCACCACGGCCTTCGGCCTCGTGGTTAAAGGCAACGGCGCTCGCAATGACGGGAATTGATTTATTCGGTTTTTCCCTAACCCATCACCTGCCCATGCTCCCGCGTGTCGTGGAACGCCACCTTGGGCCAGCGTTCCTGCGCCAGCATCAGGTTCACCCGGGTGTCGGCCAGATACACCAGGTTGCCGTCCACGTCCTTCGCCAGCTTGAGCGAATTGGCCTTGGTGAATTCCGCCAGATGCGCGGCGTCGGGGCAGGTCACCCAGCGTGCGGTGTAGATGCCTGCGTTCTCGAAGCTGGCATCGACGCCGTATTCGGTGCGCAGGCGATGGGCGACGACTTCGAACTGCAACTGGCCGACCGCGCCGATCAGCAGGGTGTTGTCGACAAACGGTTCGAACACCTGCACCGCGCCTTCTTCGCCCAGCTCCAGCAAGCCCTTGTTCAACTGCTTGGCGCGCAGCGGATCGCGCAGGCGCGGGCGGCTGAACAGTTCGGGGGCGAAATAAGGTATCCCCTTGTATTGCAGCGCCTCGCCTTCGGTCAGGGTGTCGCCGATATGCAACTGGCCGTGGTTGTGGATGCCGATGATGTCGCCCGCCACCGCGTCTTCCATGCGGGTGCGCTCGTTGGCCATGAAGACCACGGCGTTGGCGATTTTCATTTCCTTGCCGGTGCGGCGGTGGCGCACTTTCATGTTGGGCGTGTAGCGGCCCGAGCAGACGCGGAAGAAGGCGATGCGGTCGCGGTGTTGCGGGTCCATGTTGGCCTGGATCTTGAACACGAAGCCGGTGAACTTGGGCTCGGTGGGGTCGACCACGCGCTCGACCGCCTCGCGCGGCTGCGGCGGCGGTGCCCAGTCGGCCAGCGCGCGCAGCACTTCGCGCACGCCGAAGTTGTTGATTCCGGAGCCGAAAAACACCGGCGACTGTTTGCCTTTCAGGAAGGCGTCGAGATCGAAGCCAACCCCGGCGCCACGCACCAGTTCGATTTCCGACAGCAGGGTGTCGGCTTCGAGCGGGAAGCGTTCACGCAACGCCTCATCGCCCAGGCCCTGCAGCGATTCAAACGCCTGGCCGGCGTTTTCCTCGCCCGCCTTGAAGCGCAGGATTTCGTCGTTGATCAGGTGGTACACGCCATGAAAGCGCTTGCCCATGCCGATCGGCCAGGTCACCGGGGCGCACTGGATCTTCAGGATCGATTCGATCTCGTCCAGCAGTTCCAGCGGATCGCGCACCTCGCGGTCCATCTTGTTGATGAAGGTGATGATGGGCGTGTCGCGCAGGCGGCATACTTCCAACAGCTTGATGGTCTGTTCTTCCACACCCTTGGCCGCATCGACCACCATGATCGCGGCGTCCACCGCAGTCAGCACGCGGTAGGTGTCTTCGGAAAAGTCCTTGTGGCCCGGGGTGTCGAGCAGGTTGAACACGCAGTCGCCGTGGCTGAACTGCATCACCGAGCTGGCGACCGAAATGCCGCGTTCGCGCTCCACTTCCATCCAGTCCGAGGTGGCGAACTTGCCGCTTTTCTTGGCCTTGACCGTGCCTGCCATCTGGATCGCGCCGCCGAACAGCAGGAGCTTTTCGGTCAGCGTGGTCTTGCCGGCGTCGGGGTGGGAAATGATGGCGAAGGTGCGGCGTTTTTTAACGTCGCGCACCAAAGTCGGATCGCCGGTCGATGTCGGCGTGGTGGGTGTGGATTCCATCGGGGGTCAAGCGGATATGAAGCAGGGGCGCAATTTTAAGCTATTTCCTGCTGCGGGCTAAATTGCCATGAACGTCCTCATGCGTCGTGTTGTCGCGTGCGACTACCGGTAAAATTGCGCCGATGAAATTGCTCGTTATCGATACCTCAACCGAATGGTGCTCGGCTGCGCTGTGGCTGGATGGCCGGATCGTCGCGCGCCGGGCGCTCGCCGGACAACAGCACAGCAGCCTGTTATTGCCCATGGTGGATGAACTGCTGCGCGAGTCGGCGATCAGTCTGCGCCAACTGGATGGCATCGGCTATGGCGCGGGGCCCGGTTCATTCACCGGCCTGCGCATTGCCTGCGCGGTGACGCAAGGGCTGGCGCTGGGCACCGATTTGCCGGTGGTCGGGGTTTCCACCCTGGAGTCGATCGCAGAACAGACGGGCGCCGAACAGGTGCTGGCCGTGCTTGACGCGCGCATGGCCGAAGTCTACTGGGCGGCGTATCGGCGTGACGGCGCAGGCTGGCATTGCGTGACCGAGCCTGAGCTGGCCTTGCCCGAGTCGGTGAGCGTGCCGGAGAGCGGCGTCTGGGTGGGTGCGGGAAATGGCTTTGCCGCGCTGGGCGAGGTGCTGCGCCCTTGTTTGGCGGCGCACCTCACGCGCATCGATGACACCCTGATGCCCGATGCCGCCGCGATGGCCGTGCTGGCGGTCCAGGCGTTCGAGCGTGGCGAAGGCATGGACGCCGCACTTGCCGCACCGATTTACCTACGCGACAAGGTGGCGTTGACGATAGACGAGCGTCGCGCGAAGAAATCCGCATGAGCAAAGTGCCCAGGATTGCGACACGCGTGATCGCCCACAGCCCGCGCCCGATGGTCCCGGCCGACCTGCCGGGCATTCACCAGATCGAACTGGCAAGTTACGAGCATCCGTGGAGCATGGGCAACTTCGCCGACTCGCTTGTCGCCGGCTACAGCATGTGGGTGCTCGAAGCCGAGGGCGAGGTGATGGGCTATTACGCCCTGATGGCGGCAGCGGGCGAAGCGCATCTGCTCAATCTCACCATTGCCCCCATCTGGCGGCGGCACGGCCTGGGGCGTGATCTGCTCGACCACTGTCTGGCACGCGCCTGTGAGCTCAAAGCCGACAGCGTGTTTCTGGAAGTGCGCACCTCCAATACCGCTGCCATTGGTCTGTATCACAGCAACGGCTTTGTCGACCTGGCGGTGCGGCGCGCCTATTACCCCGCACGCGAAGGCCGTGAAGATGCGCTCATCATGAAAAAGGACTTGGCGTGCTGAGTAAGGATGAGGTGTTCGCCGAACTGGGCATCGGCCCGATGTGGCGGCTGCGCGACGCACCTTCCTCACTACCGCTTACCGCTCCCGGCTCACCGTTCCCACCTGGGACACGCTTGCCGACGCCGTCGCCCACTGCACCGCCTGCGGGCTGCATCAAACCCGCACCCAGGGCGTGCTGGGCGTGGGTGACCGCAATGCCGACTGGCTGATCATCGGCGAAGCACCGGGCGCAGACGAAGACGCGCAGGGTGAGCCGTTTGTCGGCCAGGCGGGCAAGCTGCTCGACGCCATGCTGGCGGCCATCAACTTGCAACGCGGCAACAATGTCTACATCACCAATGTGCTGAAATCGCGCCCGCCCGGCAACCGCGATCCCGAACCCGACGAAGTCGCCGCGTGCCGACCCTATCTGCTGGCGCAGATCGAACTCATCCAGCCCAAACTCATCCTGGCACTCGGACGGGTTGCCGCGCAAAGCCTGCTCGATACCGACGAGGCGGTCGGCCGTCTGCGCGGACGGGTGCATCAGTTCCAGAACGTGCCGCTGGTCGTGACTTATCATCCAGCCTACCTGTTGCGCAAGCTGCCCGACAAGGCGCGTGCGTGGGAGGACTTGTGCCTCGCCCGGCGCACCTACTTATCTTTAATCTCCAAGCTCTGAATCCATGAAACTTTTGCATTCCGCTTTGCGCTTTCGCGTGAATTACTTTTCCGACCTTGGCCGCCATCAGGTGGTGGTGTGGATGCCGAGCGATACACCGCCGGTCGACGCGCAGGTTGATGTCGGGCCGAAGATTGAGTTCGACGTGCCGCTGAATGCATTTCGCAGTGACATTGCGCCGCTCAAGATGGGGCGTTTTTATCCGTCGCAGCTGTTGCATTCGGATGACGCACCGGGCCCGATGTTCCGCGTGACGCAGCTCGATGGCGAACACTTTTCTGCCAATTTCAGCCATCCGCTGCAAGGCCGCATATTCAGCATTGACAGTGGCAAGAGCGATGTCGGCACCGAACCCGTCGGCAAGGTCGGTCAGTTGCTCGAATGGAGCGGCATGGAAACGCAGATGCAGACGCCGACCGACTTTTCCGGGCCGGATGCGTTCAGTCGCGAGGACGAAACGCCGGATATCGAGTTCTACGCCCAGCCCAGAAAGCTCATCCATGTCGATGCCGTGTGTGCGCGCCGCATCCAGGCCTTGTACCGCACCGTGCTGCCGGAAAATGCGCGGGTGCTCGACCTGATGGCAGGCTGGCGTTCGCATTTGCCCGACACCGTGCAATCCGCCGTGGGGCTGGGGATGAATGCCGAGGAACTGGCGGACAACCCGAAACTGGGCGAGCGCATCGTGCACGACCTCAACACCGACCCCAAGCTGCCGTTCGCCGATGCCAGCTTCGATGCAGTGGTGTGCACGGTGTCGTTCGAGTACCTGACGCAGCCGGAAAAAATCGTTGCCGAAGCCCGCCGCGTATTGAAGCCGGGCGGGATGTTTGTGGTCACCTTGTCGAACCGCTACTTTCCGCCCAAAGTCATTAAACTGTGGACGCAGTTGCACCCGATGGAGCGCATGGCCTGGGTGGGCATGCTGATCAAGAATGCTGGTTTCAAGAAAGTGGAAACGTATCTGGAGCGCGGCTTGAAGCGCCCCAGGGACGATCGCTATGCGGATCGTCTGAACGAATCCGACCCCCTGTTCGCCACCTGGGGCGTGGCACCCTGACCGAGGAATACATCATGTTGAGAATGCTGTGGGTTTCTTTTATGGCGCTGGCTTTGTCCGGCTGTGGCTACAACACGTTCCAGACCACCGACGAGGAGGTCAAGGCCGCCTGGGCCGAAGTGCTGAACCAGTATCAACGACGCGCCGATCTGGTGCCGAACCTGGTCAATGTGGTGAAAGGCTATGCCGCGCACGAGAAAGACGTGTTCACCGAAGTGACCGCGGCGCGTGCCCGCGTCGGTTCGCTGCAGGCGACGCCCGAGCTGATCAATGATGAAGCGGCGTTCCAGAAATTCATCGCCGCGCAGGGCGAAATGACCGGCGCGCTGTCGCGCCTGATGCTGGTGGCGGAGAATTACCCGCAACTCAAGGCCGACGGCCTGTTCCGCGATCTGCAGGCGCAGCTCGAAGGCACCGAAAACCGCATCACGGTTGCGCGCAATCGCTATATCGACTCGGTGAAAATCTACAACGTCGCGGTGCGCTCGTTCCCGTCCAACCTGACCGCAATGCTGTTTGGCTATAAAACCAAACCGAGCTTCACGGTGGAGAACGAAAAAGCCATCGCTGTACCGCCCAAGGTTGATTTCGGTGCACCTGCGCCGACGCCTGCACCTGCGGCACCCGCACCAGCCCCCGCAGCGGGCTATTGAAGCGCGAATGACCCGGCTGCTGCCGATACGCCTTGCGTTCGGCTTTCTATTCTTCTGGTTTGGGCTGACCGCCTGGGCCCAGGTGGCGGTGCCGGACCTGTCGCGCCGGGTCACCGACCTGACCGCCACGCTCACTGCGCAGCAAATCGCCGAACTCGATACCCAGCTTGCCGCACTCGAAGCCAGAAAAGGCAGCCAGATTGCCGTGCTGATTGTGCCCACGCTGGACGGCGAAGACATCGCGCAATTCGGCATCCGGGTGGCCGACAAATGGAAAATCGGCCGCACCAAAGTGGATGACGGCGTGATCCTGGTCGTCGCCAAAAATGACCGCAAGCTGCGCATCGAAGTGGGCTACGGCCTGGAAGGCGCGATTCCCGACGCGATCGCCAAGCGGGTGATCGCCGAAACCATCACGCCGTATTTCAAGGCGGGCGACTATTCCGGCGGTATCGCAGCGGGGGTCGGGCAACTGATCAAACTCATCGACGGCGAATCCTTGCCCGCGCCGACCCGCACAAACCAGACGGACACCTCGGGCGACAGCCTGTTGCCCTTCATGGTGATGGGTTTTGTTGTCGGCAGCTTTCTGGCACCCATGTTGGGGCGCGGCACGGCCAGCGGCGTGGCTGGATTGGGCACCGCCGGTCTGGCCTGGCTGACCTCGGGCGTCTTGTTTACGTCCCTGCTGATGGGCGGCGGGGTATTGCTCGCCGTGCTGCTGATGGGCGCGATTGGACGTGGCGGTGGTGGTGGCTGGGGTAGCGGCGGCTTTGGTGGGGGCAGCTTCGGCGGAGGCGGGGGCGGTTCGTGGGGTGGTGGGGGCGGCGGTTTCGGTGGTGGAGGCGCATCAGGCTCATGGTAAATCTCGGTCGCTGGTTCAATCATCTGTTCATGCCGCCATGGGCGTGGCGACGCGCGTTTCCGCACGCCACGCTGGATGCGATCGAGGCGGCGATCCACCAATCCGAAAGCCGCCACAACGGCGAAATCCGCTTTGCCATCGAAACCAGTCTCGCGCCTGCCAGAGTGTGGCGCGGCATGAGCGGCCGCGAACGCGCCATCGAAGTGTTTGCCAACCTGCGGGTGTGGGACACCGAACACAACAGCGGCGTGCTGATTTATCTGCTGCTGGCCGACCACGATATTGAAATCGTCGCCGATCGCGGCATTGCTGCTCAAGTTGAACAGTCAGCCTGGGAGGCGGTGGCACAGGCGATGGAAGCTGCGTTCCGGCAAGGCGATTTCGAGCGCGGCGCACTCACCGGCATCGAGCAGGTGAGTGCCCTGCTGGCAGCGCATGTGCCGCCGCTGGGGAGATAATCCAAACGAATTGGCGAACCGGCCCGTGATCAGTCAGGAGTTGAGATGCAGGCATATATGGTGTGGTGGATTCTGGCGGCCGTGCTGGTGGGGGTGGAACTCACCAGCGGCACGTTTTACCTGCTGGTGTATGGCGTGGCGGCAGCGGTGGCGGGCGTCGCTGCCTGGCTGGGCGCCAGCATGGTGGTGCAACTGCTGACGGCGGGCGTGATTGCCGCCCTTGGCACGCTGGCCTTGCGCCACTGGAAGCGCAGCACCGCGCATCCCGAAAGTACACGTGGAGGATATGGATATCGGCCAACCGGTGCAGATCGATTCCTGGCAGGACGGCCGTGGCCAGGTCAAATATCGCGGTGCGCTGTGGGATGCCGAGGCCGAATCGGCCAGCGTCGACAGCACGCGGCCGCTGATCATTCGTGCAGTCAAAGGCAACACGCTGGTTCTCGGCAATTAATCACTTAAGGGTAGGCAATATGGACATCGTCGCACTGGTTTTTCTCATCGTCATCGCCATCGTCGTCGCCAAGGGCGTGCGCGTGGTGCCGCAGCAAAATGCCTGGGTGGTCGAACGCCTCGGCAAGTTTCACGCCGTGCTCGCGCCCGGCCTCAATCTGGTCATCCCGTTTATCGACAGCGTGGCCTACAAGCATTTGCTGAAGGAAATTCCGCTCGACGTGCCGAGCCAGATCTGCATCACGCGCGACAACACCCAGCTGTCGGTCGACGGCATTCTGTATTTTCAGGTGACCGACCCCAAGATGGCGTCCTACGGCGCAAGCGACTACATCTCGGCGATTTCGCAACTGGCACAAACCACCCTGCGTTCGATGATCGGCAAGATGGAAATGGACCGCACCTTTGAAGAGCGCGATCACATCAACCGCGGCGTGGTGATGGCGCTCAACGAAGCCTCGACCAACTGGGGCGTCAAAGTGCTGCGCTACGAAATCAAGGATCTGACGCCGCCGAAGGACATCCTCCACGCCATGCAGCGGCAGATCACCGCCGAGCGCGAAAAGCGCGCGCTGATCGCCTCATCCGAAGGCCGCATGCAGGAACAGATCAACATCGCCACCGGCGCGCGTAATGCGGCGATCCAGGAATCCGAAGGCGAGATGCAGGCGGCCATCAACGTCGCCCAGGGCGAGGCCGAAGCGATCAAGGCCATTGCCGCCGCCAACGCCGAAGCCATCGCCCGCGTCGCGCGCGCAGTCGAACTGCCCGGCGGCATGCAGGCGGTGAATCTGAAAGTGGCGGAGAAATATGTCGAAGCCTTTGCCGGTATCGCCAAGACCGGCAACACCCTGATCGTGCCGTCGAACATGGCGGATATCAGCACCCTGATCGCGGGGGCGATGAGCGTGGTGAAGTCGCAGAACCCTTGAAAGAGCGCCGGTAA
>CAWHHA010000035.1:0-59586 GCA_963828945.1 uncultured beta proteobacterium | reverse complement strand
TCGGCCATCTTGGGCATGGGCTTGTTGCCATAGGGGTCGATCGAGCCTTCGGGCGTGGTGCGGATCGGGAACTTGAAACGCTTCAGCACGCCATTGCGGAATTTGATCGTCCACATGATGGAATCGGAACCACGCAGCGGCTGCACCATGCCGCCCAGCGGCACAACGTCAGCGTAGTGGCGGCATTCAATCGCCTGCTGCGGACAAATTTTCACGCAGGAATAACATTCCCAGCATTGCTCGGGTTCCTGGTTAAACGCGCGCATGGCGTGGCCGGTTTCCGAACCGTCCTTGTCCAGCTTCATCAGATCGTGCGGGCAGATGTACATGCAAGCGGTCTTATCCTGACCTTTGCAGCCGTCGCACTTATCGGTACGAACATAGGTTGGCATTACAGTCTCCTAAAGTTAGCTAACAATCCGCGTACGTCGCGGTCCGATTAGAACTGAACCCGTCCTTGGCCGGGGCGTATCGCGAGTCCGCTTCCGGTAGGCTCGTGTCCTAAAACCCTTGTCCCAGGCAGCACGAGAGGCTGCCCAGGAAAATCATGCGGCCGAGTGACCTTTCAACTCGACCTTGACGTTCTGCTCAGTGCTCAGGCCAGCGTAGTACTTCTGCAGCACCTTGGCGACTTCGGGACGGCTGAATTCGACCGGCAGATCCTGACCTTCGGACAGCATCGAACGTACCTTGGTGCCGGACAACAGAATGCGGTCATCCTTGGAGTGCGGGCAGGTGCGTTGCGAGGCCATGCCGCCGCACTTCTTGCACCAGAATGTCCAGTCGATGTTCATGTTCTTGGTTTCGAGCGCATCCTTGGGGATCTCGTCAAAAATCTTCTGCGCGTCGAACGGGCCGTAGTAGTCGCCCACCCCGGCGTGGTCGCGGCCGACGATCAGGTGCGAGCAGCCGTAGTTCTGGCGGAACAGCGCATGCAGCAACGCTTCGCGTGGGCCGGCATAGCGCATGTCCAGCGGGTAACCGGCCTGGATCACGGTGTTGGGGGCAAAGTAGTTTTCGACCAGCACGCTGATGGCTTCGGAGCGGACCTCGGCGGGGATGTCGCCCGGCTTCAGCGCACCCAGCAGGGAGTGAACCAGCACGCCGTCCATGGTTTCGATGGCGATCTTGGCCAGGTACTCGTGCGAACGGTGCATCGGGTTGCGGGTCTGGAATGCCGCGATCTTGGACCAGCCCAGCGCTTCGAACTTGGCGCGGGTTTCGGCCGGGGTCATGAATTGGTCGCCGTATTCTTCCTTGAAACTGCCGGTAGACAGCACCTTGACCGGGCCAGCGAGGTTGACCGGGCCCTGTTCCATCACCATCTTCACGCCGGGGTGCTCGAGGTCGGTGGTCTTGTAGACCTGCATGCACTCGTGCGCCTTGTCGATGGCGTACTTTTCGGTGATTTTCATGGTGCCCATGATTTCGCCGCTTTCACCGTCGACCAGCGCGACATCAGCGCCTACCGCGATGCTTTGAGCGGTCACTTCGTCAGTGGAAAGAGTAACAGGAATCGGCCAGAACAGGCCATTGGCCATTTTGTAGCCGTCACACACGCCCTGCCAGTCGGCGTGGGTCATGAATCCGTCCAGCGGAGTGAAGCCGCCGATGCCCATCATGATGAGGTCGCCGGTTTCGCGCGAGCTCATCTTGATTTTGGGGAGCGAGGCAGCACGGGCTTTTTCGGCGGCGAGGGCATCTCCTGTCAGCAACAGGGGTTTGAGTTCACCGCCGCCGTGGGGGCGTACCAGTTTGGACATGCTGTCTCCTCAGACTTTATGGGGGTATTAGAGTGCCAGCAGAATAGCACCGTGATTGGCGTGTGAATAATGCTTTATTTTTATAAAAGGATAAGTGGGGTTGATATTGATGCTGGCCAATAAAAAAGCCCGGAAAGCCCGGGCTTTTTTATTAAAAAACATTAGCTTATGCGTCGAAGAACGCGGGCATGTCGGTTTGTTCGGTCTTGATGACATCAATCCAGGCCGGTTTGGTCTCCCCACCCGCTGCGGCTAGTTTTTTGGTCTCGTCGTAAAGCATTTTCCAGCGGTTATAGAGGCAGTCGCTTACTTTGCGCATGCCCGAATCAAAATAGGAATTGTGCAGGTCACCAATGGTGCGGGTGAATGATTCCATTTGTTCCAGCAGGTTGTGCGGATAGCCTTGGCGGTTGGGATCGGCATATTTCACCATCTCGCGTTTGACAGCCCGCACGAAGACTTTTTGGCCTTCGGTGAGTTCGGACTCGGCGCGGGGTGCGCCGCCGTAATTCATGACTTCGTGAATGAAGCCATTCAGGCGTTCACCGAAATCGAAGTTGGTGTAATCGACGTTTTGCATAAAGCCTCCGTTATTTCAGATGGTGCGAGTAAGACTGGAAGTGAATCCGGCGCTTATCCTACGCCGCAGCAAGCGACTGTCCAGCACCCCCATGTTTTTATCGGCTAAGCCCTTGAATCCAGCGGAAATAAATTTTGTCTGCCAGTTGGTGGAGTTGCGCAGCACGCGCATCCATGTCCGACAGAATCACGTCGGGTGACTGCACGCCTGGGCTGTCGCTGGCGGCGATCTCAGCCGCGCCATGCTCGCACCAGTTGGCGATGAGTTCGGGCGTCATCTCGACATGGCATTGCATTCCAATATGGCGGTCGTTCAGGACGTAAGCCTGATTGGTACAGTAGGCACTTTCGAGAATTCGCGTCGCGCCAGGCGGCACACTGAAGGTTTCGCCGTGCCAGTGAAATGCTGGCATGGGTTGGGTAACTTCACCCAGCCAGGGACGCGCCGCGTTGACATCCGTAATCCGGACATCGCCCCAGCCGATTTCCTTGAGCGGGTTTTTGCCCACTGTGCCGCCGAGGGCTTTCGACATCAGTTGCCCGCCCAGACAATGGCCGATCACCGGTACATCGGCCGCGACGGCCTGGCGAATCAAGGCCAGCTCCGACGGAATCCAGGGTAGGTCGTCATTCACGCTCATCGGCCCACCCATCAAGCACAGCCCGGAGATGCCGTTAAGGTTCTCGGGTACGGCGTCACCCGCATCGATGCGCACCAGTTTCCATGGGATGCCGTGGCGATCCAGAAACGTGGTGAAATACCCGGGCCCCTCGGTTGGGGAATGACGAAAAATCAGAACAGGATTCATGATGGCGCTTAAGCAGAAAATAACCGTGATTTACCCGCAAGGGGTAGGCCGTGGTTGTAAAGCCGCTAAAGCGGCAACAACCACGCTCATCTTAGCCGTAGTTTGTTACGCCAGTGCAACGGCATCGGCGGGCAGCGTCTCGGTGATGGGCTTGTTCAAGGATAAAGCCATCGTGAGCATCGACGGCGGCAAGCCGCGGACGCTGAGTGTCGGACAGACAGTGCAGGGTGTGAAACTGATCGCCGCCGATTCCGCCAGCGCCAGCATCGAGGTCGACGGCAATCGCCGCACCCTTGGCATGGGGCAATCGTTTGCCGGCGGCACCCCGGTCGGCACACGCCAGACGGTTTCGCTCACCGCCGACGCGCGCGGTCATTTTGCAGCGATGGGCTCGCTCAATGGCTTTCCGGTTACTTTTTTGGTTGATACCGGCGCCACCAGTATTGCCATCAATGCGGACGAAGCGCGCCGCATGGGACTCGATTACCGTGCCGGGCAAGCCACTGGCGTGGGCACGGCCGCTGGCGTTGTGCCGGCCTGGCACGTCAAATTCAATACCGTCAAAGTGGGTGGAATCGTCCTCAATCAAGTCGATGGCATGGTGGTGGAAAGCGGCTTGAGTGTGCCGCTCCTGGGGATGAGTTTTTTGAACCGGATGGAGATGCGGCGCGACGGCCAGACGATGACCTTGACGCAGCGGTATTGATTTCAGCGCTGCAGAATGCAACGAAGGCCTGCAATTGCAGGCCTTCGTTTTATCAGCGTTCAAGAGAATTTATGGCTTGGTCTTGTCGCGTTCAATCAGCGCATAGGCACTGTGATTGTGGATCGACTCGAAATTCTCGGCTTCCACCACATAGGCATCGATCAGCGGTTCTGCGTTCATGGCGGCAGCCACGTCGCGCACGATGTCTTCGACGAACTTGGGATTGTCGTAGGCGCGTTCGGTGACATATTTCTCATCCGGGCGCTTCAGCAGGCCGAAGAGTTCGCATGAGGCCTGATCTTCCACTTTGCGCACCAGGTCTTCGATCCACAGAAAACCGTTGGTTTTCGCGGTTACCGTGACATGCGAGCGCTGGTTGTGCGCGCCGTAGTCGGAGATTTTCTTCGAGCACGGGCACAGGCTGGTCACCGGCACCAGCACCTTGGTGGTGTGGGTGAATTTCCCGTTTTCGATCGAGCCGACGAAGGTGACTTCGTAATCGAGCAGGCTCTGCACGCCGGAAACCGGCGCGGCCTTGTTGACGAAATAGGGGAAGCTCATCTCGATGTAGCCCGATTCGGCTTCAAGGCGTTCGACCATCTGGCGCAGCATGCCTTCGAAGTTCTCGACCGAAATCTCGCGCTCACGCGTATTGAGAATTTCGATGAAGCGCGACATGTGGGTGCCCTTAAAGTTATGCGGCAGGTACACATACATGTTGAAGTTGGCGATGGTGTGCTGGACGCCGCCGGTCTTGTCTGCGACCCGAACCGGGTGGCGGATGCTTTTGATGCCGACCTTGTCGATGGCGATTTGCCGGGTGTCGGCTGTGTTCTGTACGTCCGGCATGCAGGTGGTGTCGCAGATGTCGTTCATGACCATTCCTTGGATATGAGTTCGGCTTGGCCGGATCCTATTGTTGCTGACCCGGCACAGTTTAGACTAAGTCTACACTGCGATAATAGTTGAGTAAACTACTCGGGTAATAGGGTTATCCGCTGGCGGACGGTTCGTTCAATTCCTGTCGAATCAAGCCCGCATTCAGCCAGCATTGTGGGAACCTCGCCGTGTTCGATAAAACGGTCAGGCAAGCCCAGGTGAAGGATGGCCACCTGAATACCGAGTTCGGACAATGCTTCAGCGACCCCGGCACCGGCGCCGCCTGCCACCGCGTTTTCTTCCAGCGTCACCAGCAGCCGGTGGTTTTGCGCCAGTTCGCGCAGTAAATCCACGTCCAGCGGCTTCACAAAACGCATGTCGGCGACGCTGGCGTCGAGCGCCTCGGCTGCCACCAGCGCGGGGGATACCAGGCTGCCAAAGGCGATCAGCGCGACCTCGCGGCCGCTGCGGCGCAAGGCGCCCTTGCCGATTTCAAGCGGGTCGAGCCCGGGCTCGATGCTGGCGCCATTGCCACAGCCGCGCGGGTAGCGCACCGCGGACGGGCCGTTGTGCAAAAACGCGGTGCTGAGCAGGCGGCGGCATTCGTTTTCGTCCGACGGCGCGGCAATCAGCATATTGGGGATGCAACGCAGGAAACTTAGATCAAAGCTACCGGCATGGGTGGGGCCGTCCGCGCCGACCAGGCCGGCGCGGTCAATCGCCAGCATCACCGGCAGACCTTGCAGGGCGATGTCGTGGATGAGTTGGTCATACGCGCGCTGTAAAAACGTCGAGTAAATCGCGACCACCGGTTTGACGCCTTCACAAGCCAGCCCGGCGGCAAAGGTCAGGGCATGCTGTTCGGCGATACCGACGTCAAAGTAGCGCTTGGGATACTCCTGCGAAAAACGCACCATCCCCGAGCCTTCGCGCATCGCCGGGGTGATGCCGACCAGTCGTGAGTCGGCCGCAGCCATGTCGCACAGCCAGTCGCCGAAGACTTGGGTGTAGGTGGGTTTGGCGCCGGTTTTTTCCGTGATGCCTGCTGCGGGATCAAAGCGTGATACGCCGTGATACAGGCACGGATTGGCTTCGGCGGGTGCGTAGCCTTTGCCTTTGCGGGTGACGACATGCAGAAACTGCGGGCCGCTGAGCTGCTTGATATTGGACAGCGTGTCCAGCAGTACGTCGAGGTCGTGGCCGTCGACGGGGCCGATGTAGTTGAAGCCGAATTCCTCGAACAGCGTGCCCGGCGTCACCATGCCCTTCATGTGCTCTTCAGCACGCTTGGCGAGTTCGCGGATCGGTGGCGCAACTGACAGCACTTTTTCACCTGCGCGGCGGGCGGCCGCGTAAAACTTGCCCGACATCAGGCGCGCCAGGTAGTTGTTGAGTGCGCCGACGTTGGGCGAGATCGACATGTCGTTGTCGTTCAGGACCACCAGCAGGGGCAGGTCGGTGGCACCCGCGTTGTTGAGCGCTTCGAATGCCATGCCCGCCGTCATCGCACCGTCGCCGATCACCGCGACCGCGCGCTGGCTGGAACCGGTCTGGCGAAAGGCTTCGGCCATGCCGAGCGCGGCCGAAATCGAGGTACTGGAATGGCCAACGCCGAACGCGTCGTACTCGCTTTCGGCGCGACGCGGGAAGCCTGCGATGCCGCCTGCTTGGCGCAAGCCGGCCATGGCTGCGCGACGGCCGCTGAGAATTTTGTGGGTGTAGCTCTGGTGGCCAACATCCCACACGATGCGGTCGCCCGGGGTATCGAATACATAGTGCAGCGCCAGGGTCAGTTCCACTGCGCCCAGGTTTGAAGCCAGATGGCCGCCGGTTCGTGCGACCGATTCGACCAGCAGTTCGCGCAGTTCCTCAGCCAGTTTCGGCAGGTCGGCGGGCTGCATGGCACGCAGATCGGCTGGCGTGTGCAGGGTGTCGAGTAAAGGCGTGGCCATTTTAAAACGCGCGCTCCACGACAAAATCAGCCAGTTGATGCAGCCGTTCGGCGGGTGCGCCCAATTTTGACAGGGTGGCGTGCGCGTCGGCGCGCAGTTCCTGCGCCAGTTCGCGTGCGCGCGCCACGCCGAGCAGGCTGACGTAAGTGGGTTTGTTGTTGGCCGCATCCTTGCCTGCCGTTTTGCCGAGGGTGGCGCTGGATGCTTCGGCATCGAGAATGTCGTCGACCACCTGGAAGGCAAGGCCGATGCACTTGGCGTAGTGATCCAGCGCGCTGGCGGTGGCGTCGGACAGCGTGCCGCAGTGCGCGCCCAGCAGAACCGAGGCGCGGATCAGCGCGCCGGTTTTATGGATGTGCATGAATTCGAGTTCGGTCAGATCGAGCGGTTTGCCGACGCTGGCCAGATCGATCGCCTGGCCGCCCGCCATGCCGCGCGAGCCGGCTGCTTGCGCCAGCAGCTTCACCATCTTTAATTGGGTGCCCGCGTCGGCGGTAAGTGGCTGTGTGGCGAGGATGTCGAACGCCAGGCTTTGCAGCGCGTCACCTACCAGCAGCGCGGTGGCTTCGTCGAATTCCACATGTACCGTCGGCTTGCCGCGTCGCAGCGTGTCGTTGTCCATCGCCGGCATGTCATCGTGCACCAGCGAATAGGCGTGGATCAATTCGACCGCGGCGGCCACGTGTTGCACCTGTTCAACATGGGCACCGGTGAATTCACCCGCAGCAAATGCCAGCAACGGCCGCACCCGCTTGCCGCCACCGAGCACCGCATAACGCATCGCTTCGTGCAGGCGCGCAGGCGCAATCTGGGCAGGGGGAAGGTGTGCGGCCAGCACGCTTTCGATGCGTGTCTGACAGGCCAGGGTCCAGACGGAAAAATCAGTCATCGGTGGGTTCGGCTTTGAGAAACGACTCAACCTTGAAATTCGACAGGGTGCCGTTCTCCATGATTTTGACTTGCTGTTCGGCATCTGCCAGCTGTTGGCGGCAATAGTGCAGCAACTCGGCACCGCGCTTATAAGCAGCCAGTGAGGCGTCCAGCGGGAGCTGGCCTGATTCCATTTCAGCCACGATGGCTTCAATCTCGGCCAATGCGGATTCGTAATCTTTTGGAGGCGTGGCGGCGCGGGATTTGGCCATGAAATCGAACCCGGGCAGAAACAAAGCCCGATACTTTAACCGAGATTGCAGATCATGGCGTGCTTCCCCGGTGAGTGTGATCAGTCAGAACTGACCAAAATCATGTGTTGCAGGCGCTGGCACAGGGTGTCGATGATGCGCCGTGACAGCGGGGCGGAATGGTTCATCAGTTCCTCCAGTATGTGCGGTGGCAAGGCCAGTACGGTGATTTCGGTTTGGGCGACGATCGTGGCAGTGCGCTTCTCGTTCAGTAAATAGGCCATTTCGCCGAACAACTGGCCTTCGTTGAGCGTGCCGATCTGGTGTTGACCATCGTCGGTGCGCTTGTAGACGGTGGCGCGGCCAGTGTGGAGAAAATAGGACGTTCGGGTATCGCTGCCCTCTTCAATCAGGGTGTGGCCTGCGGGGTGAACTTCGCCGTATTTTTCCAGCAGGCGGTGGGGGTCGCCGAAAACAAAAGCCTCGAGCTTGCCTATGCTTGTGTTGCTGCCGAGGAACAGTTTTTCCAGCGCGGTGATGTCCGCCTTGCCGTAGGCGTATAGCGCCTGCGCCCATAAATAGAGCAGCAGAAAAGTGAAATACGCCCCCATCAGCACGAACACTACGCTGCCTGGCGCGCCGTACAGGCTACGCAAATTCTCCAGATTGAAAAATGATCCAAATAGCGAGAACAACACGCCCATGCTGAGTGTGGCGGCGAGGGCGAAAGTGGCCGCGACTTGCGCAGACGGATGCTGACGCGGCAGCCGCCAGTAAGTAGCGAACAGCAGCGACCACACCATGGCAAAGCCGAACAATGAATTAAGTACCTGCAACATCTGTGCGTTGCCGCTGCCGATGAAATTGTTCTGCGCCAGAAAGCTCAGGGTCATTTGCGCCAGAACGGCCAAGCCCATCAGCAGAAACAGCAGCGGCAGAATGATCAAGGGCAACACCCAGGACAACACCAGGTTGCGCTTGTTCGGGTTGGGAAAAATGACGCTGAAAGCGCCTTGTACCGCGTTGACCAGCCCGCGCGATGACAGCACCAGGGTGAGCAGGCCGATGCCACCCACTGTCAGTTGAGCCTGACGCGGGATAAAGCCCAGCGCGGTCAGGTTGTCCAGCCGTAACTGGTCGTAGAGCGCGGCCATCAGGATGGTGGCGGGCACCGAGTTCTCGGCAATGTGGCCAAGCAGCTGCAGGGCGTAGCTCAGCAACAGCAGCAGCGGGGTGGCGGATAACAGGAAGTAAAACGCCGCTGCCGCCGCGTGATTCTGCAAACCGTTTTGGCCGAACAGGCGCGCGGTGGTGTGAGCCAGCTGGAGCGGCCAGCCCAGGCGGTCACGCAAAAAAGACAAGACGGGGAAGCGCATGACGCTAGCTTACCCGTGCTGGCGCACTAGGCCAGCGCGGCGGCGATGCGGCTGAGTGCTTTTTCCAGATTGGCTTGCGAGGTGGCGAACGACAACCGGATATATCCTTCGGCACCGAAAGCCGAGCCGGGAACAACGGCGACGTCGGCGGACTCGAGCAGGTATTCGGAGAAGGCGATGTCGGTCGGCTGCTCGATGATGTCGCGTGCCAGCAGGTTCATGATGGCATCGCGCACGTCGGGAAAGGCGTAGAAGGCGCCGCCGCTGTCCACGCACTTGAAGCCGGGGATGGCGTTCAGCGCATCGACGATATAACGATGACGTGTCTTGAAGGCGTCGAGCATCGGCGTGATGCAGCCCTGGTCCCCGTTCAGCGCGGCTTCGGCAGCGACCTGCGAGATCGAGGTGGGGTTGGAGGTGGACTGCGACTGCACGTTGGTCATCGCGCGCAGGATGGCTTCCGGCCCAGCCGCGTAGCCAATACGCCAGCCGGTCATCGAATAGGCTTTCGACACGCCATTCAGCACCAGCGTGCGGTCGTACAGGTCGGGACAGACGTTGAGGATGTTGACGAAGGGGGTGTCGTCGAGCCGGATGTGTTCGTACATGTCGTCGGTGGCGATCAGCACCTGCGGGTACTTGCGCAGCACCGCGCCGAGCGCGGCGAGTTCGGCGCTGCTATAGACCGCACCGGTGGGGTTGGATGGGCTGTTGATGACAACCAGCTTGGTCTTTGGCGTAATCGCCGCTTCGAGCTGCGCCGGGGTGATTTTGAAGCCCTGCTCGATGCCGGCCTCGACGATCACCGGCTTGCCGTCGGCGAGGATGACGATATCGGGATACGAGACCCAGTAGGGCGCCGGGATGATGACCTCGTCGCCGGGGTTGATCACTGCCTGCACCAGGTTGAAGAAGCTTTGCTTGCCGCCGCACGACACCAGGATTTGCTTGGGCGTGTAGTCCAGCCCGTTGTCGCGTTTGAACTTGGCGATGATCGCCGCCTTCAGGCTGGGGGTGCCGTCCACCGCCGTGTATTTGGTGAAGCCCGCGTTGATTGCCCCGATCGCCGCGTCCTTGATGTGCTGCGGGGTGTCGAAATCGGGCTCGCCGGCGCCGAGGCCGATGATGTCGCGGCCGGTTGCCTTGATCGCGGCAGCACGGGCGGTGACGGCCAGGGTGGGCGAGGGTTTGATGGCCTGTACGCGGCGGGAGAGTTCCACTGGGTTTCCTTCAGAGCATCCGTTCGAGCGGAAGTGCTAATATCGATAAGTTTTCGCCGCGCGATTTTACCTGTGTTCGTCACCTTCCCCAATAGCCCATTTCGCCTGTTCCAGCCATTTCCACCGGCGGGCGACCAGCCGAACGCGATTGAAAAACTGGTTGAAGGGCTTGAGGATGGGCTGGCATTCCAGACCCTGCTCGGGGTGACGGGTTCGGGCAAGACCTTCACCATGGCCAACGTGATCGCACGGCTGGGGCGGCCGGCGCTGGTGATGGCGCCGAACAAGACCCTGGCTGCGCAACTGTATTCGGAAATGCGCGAGTTCTTTCCGGAAAACGCGGTCGAGTATTTCGTCTCCTATTACGACTACTACCAGCCCGAAGCCTACGTCCCGGCGCGCGACCTGTTCATCGAAAAAGACTCCAGCATCAACGAGCACATCGAGCAAATGCGCCTCTCGGCGACCAAGTCGCTGCTGGAGCGGCGCGACACGGTGATCGTCGCGACGGTGTCGGCGATTTACGGTATCGGCGATCCGTCGGATTACCACAGCATGATCCTGCTGCTGCGCGTGAACGAGAAGATGAGCCAGCGCGACGTCATCACGCGGCTGACGCAGATGCAGTACGAGCGCAACGACGTCGATTTCTCGCGCGGCCATTTCCGGGTGCGCGGCGATGTGATCGACATCTTTCCGGCGGAGCATGCCGAGACCGCGATCCGCATCGAGCTATTCGACGATGTGGTGGAAACCCTGCATCTGTTCGATCCGCTGACCGGACAGATTCTGTCGAAAGTGGCGCGTTTCACCGTGTTCCCGTCGAGCCACTATGTGACACCGCGCGAAACCACCTTGCGCGCGATTGAGAAGATCAAGGTCGAGCTGCGCGACCGGCTGGAGTGGTACTACGCCAACAACAAGCTGGTCGAGGCGCAGCGGCTGGAACAGCGCACCCGCTTTGACCTCGAAATGATGGCCGAGCTGGGCTTCTGCAAGGGCATCGAGAACTACTCGCGGCATTTGTCCGGCCGCCAGCCGGGCGAGCCGCCGCCGACGCTGATCGACTATCTGGCGAAAGACGCGCTGATGTTCATCGACGAGTCGCACGTCACCGTGACCCAGGTCGGCGGCATGTATAAAGGCGACCGCTCGCGCAAGGAAAACCTGGTCGATTACGGCTTTCGGCTGCCGTCCGCGCTCGACAATCGCCCGCTCAAGTTCGAGGAGTTCGAGGCGATGATGCGGCAGACCGTGTTCGTTTCGGCGACGCCGGCCAAATACGAGGCCGAGCATTCCGGTCAGGTGGTCGAGCAGCTGGTGCGCCCGACCGGGCTGGTCGATCCGCTGGTTGAGGTGCGGCCGGTCGGCACCCAGGTCGATGATCTGATGAGCGAAGCCAGGAAGCGCATCGCCGTCGGCGAACGCGTGCTGGTGACCACGCTGACCAAGCGCATGTCGGAAGACCTCACCGATTACCTCGCCGAACACGGTATCAAGGTACGTTATCTGCATTCGGATATCGACACCGTCGAGCGGGTCGAGATTCTGCGTGATTTGCGCCTGGGCGTGTTCGACGTGCTGGTCGGCATCAACCTGCTGCGCGAGGGGCTCGACATCCCCGAAGTGTCGCTGGTGGCGATCCTCGACGCCGACAAGGAAGGCTTCCTGCGCTCCGAGCGCTCGCTGATCCAGACCATCGGCCGCGCCGCGCGTCATTTGAATGGCAGTGCGATTCTGTACGCCGACAAGATTACCGAGTCGATGCGTCGCGCGATGGATGAAACCAGCCGCCGCCGCATCAAGCAGCTCGCGTACAACACCGAACATGGCATCACGCCGCGCGGGGTGGTCAAGCGCATCAAGGACATCATCGACGGCGTGTACAACGCAGACGCGTCGCGCCAGGAACTCAAGGCCGCGCAGATCGTGGCCGCATACAAGGTGCTGGATGAAAAATCGCTGACCAGGAAAATCAAGAAACTGGAAAAAGACATGTCGGACGCGGCAAAGAACCTCGAATTCGAGAAAGCTGCGGAACTTCGCGACCAGTTGAGAGACCTCAAGCAGGTGTTATTTGGAGTGGAAGAACACGATACATGACCAAAGTCTTATTTGTTTGTATGGGCAACATCTGCAGATCGCCAATGGCGGAAGGCATGTTTCGCAAGGCCATCCGCGAGGCGGGACTGGAGCAGCAGGTGGTAGCCGATTCTGCCGGCACCCATGCTTATCACGTCGGCGATGCACCCGACCAGCGCGCGCAGCAAGCGGCGCGCCAGCGCGGCGCCGATATCAGCCGCTTGCGCGGACGCAAGGTGGCGGACGAGGATTTCGAGGTCTTCGATTACATCCTGGCGATGGATGGCGACAATCACAGCAAGCTGATCGAACGTGCGCCGGCGCAGCATCAGGGAAAAATCCGGCGGCTGCTGGCATTCAGCCGCAAGTATCCCAACCTGGATGTGGTCGATCCGTATTACGGCGGGCCTCAGGGCTTTGAGGAAAACCTCGACATGATCGAGGATGCGGTGCAGGGTCTGATTCGCGACATTACAGGCGACCAGCAAGCGGGCAGACGTTCCGGCTCTTGAATGGCCGCAGCCTTGATGGTGTCGGCCTGAGGCAGGGTGGATACCCGCACCTTGACGATACCGTTTATGCAAATAAAGAGCCGCTTCATGCGGCTCTTTATTTGCGATGCGGGCGGATTACTTCGCCTGAGTTTCCACCTGAACCAGCGGCTCCTGACTGGCACTGACCTGCGGACGCTGGCGACGACGCGTGGGGTGGGGCGCGTCTGTTGCTGCGGCCTCAACGACAGGCACGGCTGCTGCGCTGGTTTCCACCTGCATCAGGCTGCTTGACTCGGTTTCAGACTTGGCTGTGGGGCGACGGCGGCGGCGCGGGCGTCCAGCATCCTGCGTGTCTGATGAACTGACCGCGATGCCCTGGGTCTCCACCTGCTGCAGGTTGGTGGCACGGGTCGCCATGCTTGCCAGGATGGCGGTGGGCGAGGCGGTGACGGCGGCAGGCACACTGGATGTGGCTGCGCTTTCCAGTTGCAGAGTCCTGCTGCGTGGAAGCCTGCGGGGTCGAAACCGCTTTGGGTGCACGCGCAACCTCGACGATGGCGCGGAAGCCTGCGATTTCGATTACGGCCATCGGCGTGCTGGTTGCGCCTTCGGGACGTGCTTCGCGCGGGCGGCGATTGCCACGTCCGCGACGGCTGCGTGATTCACGTTTTTCTTCGCCCCCGATTTCGCGCGGCGCTTCGACAGCCTCGGTTACGCGTGGCGCGGCATCCGCTTCGGGCCGTGGCTTCGGCTGGCGTGGTGGACGCGCGGGTTTGTCGGTCTCGCTGCCGCGTGCCTCGTTCTGGCGCGGCGCATTCTGGCGTGGTTCAGCCTGACGGGCATCACCACGACCTTCACCGCGTCCGCGACGCTGGCCAGGTTTGCGCTCGGTTGAGCGCTCGCGGCGTTCGCTTGGACGTTCGCTGCGCGTAATGGCAGCAACTGCTTCCGTGGGGGGTGTTTCGGCGGCAGGCATATCTTCGCTCCGCTTTTTGAACCAGCCGACGATGCGATCGAGCAAGCCGCCCTGAGCCTGCGGCGCAGCTGCGACGACAGGTCGCGCGGCGGGTACCGGTTTGGGCGGGGCAATCGACTTGACGGCGG
Source organism: uncultured beta proteobacterium (assembly GCA_963828945.1). GTDB lineage: Bacteria > Pseudomonadota > Gammaproteobacteria > Burkholderiales > Thiobacillaceae > Thiobacillus. The sequence continues at coordinate 45,501 of CAWHHA010000035.1, read as the reverse complement.
CTTCCTGGCGGACTGGTGCCGGCGCTTGCTCGGCCTGATAGCCCGACTCGGCTTCCGGCATGGTGGCCATCTTGTAGCTGGGCTCGGCGACGTCACGTTGATTCAGCTCATCGTGGCGCAGCCGGGTCATGGTGTAGTGCGGCGTTTCCATGTGGATGTTGGGGATCAACACCACATTGACCTTGAGGCGCGACTCGATCGTATAGATGTCGACGCGTTTTTCGTTCAGCAGGAACGTGGCAACATCAACCGGAAGCTGGACGTGGATCGCGCCGGTGCTGTCCTTCATGGCCTCTTCCTGCAGGATGCGCAGGATGTGCAGCGCCGACGACTCGGTGCCGCGGATGTGGCCGGTGCCGTGGCAACGCGGGCACGGGTTGTAGCTGGTTTCGCCGAGCGAGGGCTGCAAGCGCTGGCGCGACATTTCGAGCAGGCCGAAGCGCGAGATCTTGCCGGTTTGCACGCGGGCGCGGTCGTGATGCAGCGCGTCCTTCAGACGATTTTCGACATCGCGCTGGTTTTTCGGGTTTTCCATGTCGATGAAATCGATCACGATCAAGCCGCCGAGGTCACGCAGCCGCATCTGGCGGGCGATTTCGTCCGCCGCTTCGAGGTTGGTATTGGTGGCGGTGTGCTCGACGTCGCTGCCCTTGGTGGCGCGGGCCGAGTTGACGTCGACCGACACCAGCGCTTCGGTGTGGTCGATCACGATCGCGCCGCCGGACGGCAGGTTGACCTGGCGTGAATACGCCGATTCGATCTGGTGTTCGATCTGGAAACGCGAGAACAGCGGCACGTCGTCGTGGTACAGCTTGACCTTGTTGACGTTGGCCGGCATCACGTGGGCCATGAACTGCTGTGCCTGGTCGAAAATATCCTGGGTGTCGATCAGGATTTCGCCGATGTCGGCCGAGAAGTAGTCGCGGATGGCGCGGATGACCAGGCTGCCTTCCTGATAGATCAGGAACGCGCCTTTTTGCGAGGTGGATGCGCCGTCAATGGCTTTCCACAGGCTCAGCAGGTAGTTCAAGTCCCACTGGAACTCTTCGGCGGTACGGCCGATCCCCGCGGTGCGGGCGATCAGGCTCATGCCTTCGGGGATGTCGAGCTGCGCCAGCGTGTCGCGCAGTTCGTTGCGCTCCTCGCCTTCGATGCGGCGCGAAACGCCACCGCCACGCGGATTGGTCGGCATCAGCACGACATAGCGGCCGGCCAGCGAAACATAGGTGGTGAGTGCGGCGCCCTTGTTGCCGCGTTCATCCTTTTCCACCTGGACCAGCAGTTCCTGGCCTTCTTTCAGAGCATCTTGCGGACGACCGTTGCCGGGCAGGCAGGCACGGGATATTTCCTTGAACGGCAGAAAGCCATGGCGTTCGCAGCCGTAGTCTACAAATGCTGCTTCCAGACTGGGCTCGACGCGGGTGATGACACCCTTGTAGACATTGCCCTTGCGTTGTTCCTTGCTGGCGGACTCGATGTCAAGGTCGACGAGTTTTTGCCCGTCGACGATGGCAACCCGGAGTTCTTCCGCCTGGGTTGCGTTGAATAGCATGCGCTTCATTGTTTACTCCCGCGCGCGCGCATACGGGACAGGACAGACTGCCGCTGGTGTCAGCGGCTCATGCAATTACAGATGATGTGAGTGAAACGGCATGGGGTGGGTGTCCTGTTCCTGGAGAGTGTCGTCGGCAGAGCCGAGGCGGTCTTTCCGATTCCCGCTGGCGTGGGCCGAGCGTGAATGCTTATTTTCGTATGCGTGTTGTCGCGTCATTATTGATAACATCGCTGCTTTGCCGACTGGCGGGGCAGGGTGGTTTCGACTGTTCGCGCCAACTTGAAGTTAGCTGGGCGGCAGGAATCCAGACGGGCCGGGCAGGCGGCGGCCGGTGAGCGTTGTAACCGGCGGTATCCGATAGAGGTCTAGCCCCTAAATTGTCAGCCAAAACAAGGCCTGAACCGGCAGTAGTGTATATGAAAAATAATGACTTAGAGAAAGATTCGGTACGCCGCGTGAAGATTGACGACAGCGCCGATGGCCAGCGTCTGGACAATTTTCTGATGGCGCGGCTGAAAGGTGTGCCCAAAAGCCGCATTTATAAGATCGTGCGCGGCGGTGAGGTACGCATTAATGGCGGCCGCGTCGATGTCAGCTATCGCCTGCAACTGGGCGACGAGGTGCGGATTCCGCCAGTGCGCACCGCCGCGCCGGTCATCACCCCGGCCACCCATTTGCCGCAGGGCGGCATCCGGCTGGTGCCGCGCATTCTGTATCGAGATGACGCCTTGATTGCCTTGAACAAACCTGCCGGCATGGCGGTTCACGGCGGCAGCGGCATTTCGCGCGGCGTGATCGAGCAGATGCGGCTGGAATTGCCGGAATGCCGTTACATGGAGCTGGTGCACCGGCTCGACCGTGAAACCTCGGGGGTGTTGCTGATCGCGCTGAAGCGGCGCGCGCTGGTCGGGCTGCACGCCGCGATGCGCGATGGCCAGATCGAGAAACGCTATCTGATGCTGGTGGCCGGGCGCTGGCCGAACCCGCTGCAGCATGTAAAGCTGCCGCTGCACAAGCGGGTGACCGACGACGGCGAAAAACGCGTCACCGTGCGCGACGACGGCCAGACCGCGCACACCATTTTTCGCCGCCTGGAATCGTTTGCCAATTTCACCCTGCTGGAAGCGGAACTGAAAACCGGGCGCACCCATCAGATTCGCGTGCATACCTCGCACCTGGGGTTTCCGATTGCAGGCGACGACAAGTATGGCGATTTTGAATTGAACAAAACCCTGGCCAAACAGGGGCTCAAGCGTATGTTTCTGCACGCGGCGAAACTTTCGTTCGCCCATCCGATTTCGGGCGAGCGCTTGCTGATCGAAGCGCCGTTACCCGCTGACCTTTCGCCTTTTCTGGATACGCTTCATGCCCAAGCAGTTTGAATTGTTGATATTTGACTGGGATGGCACCCTGATGGATTCCGCCGGGGTCATCGTCGACTCGATCCAGCGCGCCTGTGAAGACATTGGCCTTGCCGTACCAAGCGATCGTGCCTCGCGCCTGATTATTGGTCTGGGGCTGGTACAGGCATTGCAGGCTTTGTTGCCGGATTTGCCTGCCGACGATTACCCGCGACTGGTCGAGCGCTACCGCCATCATTATCTGGGTCGTGACGACGACATTCCGCTGTTCGACGGCGTGGCGCAGGGGATTCCCGCGCTCAAAGCCAGCGGCTTTCAGCTGGCTGTCGCCACCGGCAAAAGCCGGCTCGGTCTCGAGCGGGCGCTCGCGTCCAGTGGCCTGGGCGAGTGGTTTGCCGCCACCCGCTGCGCCGACCAGACGCATTCCAAGCCGCATCCGGCGATGGTGCTGGAGCTGATCGACGAACTCGACGCTGATCCCACCCGCACCCTGGTGATCGGCGACACCAGCCATGACTTGTTGATGGCGTCGAATGCCGGGGTGGCCAGTCTGGGCGTGACGTACGGCGCGCATGAGCCGGATGATCTGCATCCGCACGCGCCGCTGGCGCTGATGAACAGTTTTGCCGAGGTGCACGCATGGCTGAACGCGAACGCCTGATCTGTGCGGCCAGCGAAGTGGCCGAGCTGGGCAGGGGTGTACGCTTTGAGCTGGAGCGTCACGGTCAGCCGCAGCCAGCCTTCGTCATCCGCTACGATAGCCAGCCGCGGGCCTTCCTGAACCAGTGCGGCCACGTGCCGGTGGAACTCGACTGGCAGGAAGGCGAATTCTTCGACGATTCGCGGCACTATCTGATCTGCGCCACGCACGGCGCGCTGTATCATCCCGCCACCGGCGCTTGCGTTGGTGGTCGCTGCGCCGGACGCGGCCTGATCCCCTTGCCGGTCGTTGAACGCGACGGCCATGTTTATCTGATGGAAGAACAATGAGTGAGCCTGAAAAATCCGCCCCGGCAAACTGGGAACGCAGCGTGCTGGAAAAGCTGGCGCTGTCCGCTGTTCAGGAACAGCGCCGCACCCGCCACTGGGGCATCCTGTTCAAAACGCTGACGTTTTTATATTTGTTCGTGGTGCTGTTCCTCGCCGCTGGGTGGTTTGGTTCAGACGGTGTTTCGATCAAGGAACATACCGCACTCATTGATCTGCAAGGCGTAATTGCATCCGACCAGGCCAGCGCCGATTCGGTGATCGCCAGCCTGCAAGGTGCATTCGACGACAAGAAAACCAAGGGCGTGATCCTGCGCATTAACAGCCCAGGCGGCAGCCCGGTGCAGGCCGGGCAGATTTACGATGAAATCAAGCGCCTGCGCGCCAAGTATCCGAAGATCCCGCTCTACGCCGTGGTGGACGACATCTGTGCCTCCGGCGGCTATTACGTCGCTGCCGCTGCCGACAGGATTTATGTCGACAAGGCCAGCATCGTCGGCTCCATCGGTGTGCTGATGGACGGCTTCGGCTTCACTGGAACCATGGACAAGCTCGGCGTTGAGCGCCGTCTGCTGACCGCCGGTGAAAATAAGGGTTTCCTCGATCCTTTTTCGCCAGTCGATCCCAAGCAACAGGTGTTTGCCAAGCAAATGCTTGAAGAAATCCACGGCCAGTTCATCGGCGTGGTGCGTGAAGGCCGCGGCAAACGCCTGAAAGAAACGCCCGACATGTTCAGTGGCCTGGTATGGAGCGGCGAAAAGAGTATCCAGCTTGGTCTCGCAGACGGCCTCGGTAGCGTTGAATCGGTCGCCCGTGATGTGATCAAGGTTGAAGATATCGTCGATTACACCCAGCAGGAAGGCCTGGCCGAGCGCCTCGCCGGCCGTCTGGGCGCTTCTGTCGCCAAGGCGTGGACGCCGTTCGAGAAAACCGGGGTGAGCCTGCGGTGAGCGATTACCAGCCGATCGCCTGCGCAGATCACGAGCGGCTGGAATTTTCTGTGCTCACCAAGCAGTGGTTGAACCTGCACGTAAACGGTGTGCCGCAGCGACTGCTGCCGCTGGATGTGTATACCCGTGATGGGGCAGAGTGGTTGCTGGCGCAGACGGGATCCGGCGAGCAACTGACGCTGCGGCTTGATGGCCTTGGATTTGATGCGTAAAGGAAAATCGTTGCGTTGCTGCGTTACAAAAACCATCGTGAATGTTGCTATGCAGGACTTGATCCCCGAGATCCGTGTGAAGTGGGATCAGGCTAACCAGTAGCATGTCGCAACCCATGCCCCTCCCCGGCCGGAACTGGCTCGGCACCATCAAGACCTTTATTCGCACCCGCCTGGTTGCCGATACGCCGGCGTTGTCGCACGCCGAGAGTGCGCGTTCGGCGCTGGGCGCGTTGATCGGGATTGGGCTGGCAGGTGCGCTGCTGTATCTCAATCCCGATACCTCGTTCTGGCTCATCGCACCAATTGGCGGTAGCGCGATCATTCTCTTCACCTTGCCGCACAGCCCGCTCGCTCAGCCTTGGTCGGTATTCGGCGGTTATCTCATGGCTTTGTGCGCGGCCTACCTGAGTGTTCTGCTAATGCCCAATCCATTGCTTGCAGCGGCTGCGGCGGTGGCGGGAAATGTTTGGTTGATGGCGCGTTTCAACTGCATGCATCCACCTGGTGGCGCGCTGGCCTTGTTTATTGCGCTTGCGGGCGCGCCCGGTCTGGCCGGCGCCAGTGGCGAGATCGTGCTGGTGGCGGAAAACGTCATGGCCATCCTGGCTGCCGCATTCCTGGTGAATAACCTGATGCCAGGCCGTTGCTATCCCAGTTGTCGGATCAAGGCCAAGGAGAATGTGCACCATACCGGTGATGCTTCGCCCATCGTCCGCGCCGGACTGACACACGCAGACCTGGACGCAGCGATCCAGTCCATCGGCACTTACGTGGACATGCAGGAGAACGAGCTGGTGAGGCTCTACAACCTGGCGGTCGATCACGCTTTCGACCGTCAACTGGCTTTGTCCTGCGCGGACATCATGTCGCGCAGCATCGTGACGGTCAGCTTCTCCACCGAACTGGAAGACGCCTGGTCGCTGTTACGCGCCCACAAGATCAAGGCCTTGCCGGTGGTGGATCATTTTGGCCGGCCGGTCGGCATTGTCACCGTGGCCGATTTTTTGCGTCAGCTCGACGACACGACGGCGGCGGGGTTGGCGGTGCGCCTGCAGGGGCTGTTGCGCCGCACGCCTGGCGTCACCTCGGAAAAAGCCGAAGTCGTCGGGCAGATCATGACGTCGAAAATCTATAGTGCGCGCGCCGACACGCCGGTTTCCGAACTGGTGCACCAGCTCTCGGAGAACAATCTGCATCACATCCCTGTGCTTGACGGCGAAGGCAGGGTGATTGGTATGGTCACACAGTCCGACCTCATCGTGGCCCTTTACAAACGTATCGCCATGGCGGTCGCCGTGCCGGGGGCAGCCCCGGCTTGCTGAGAAAAGATGTGAAAAAAACCGCGCCGACTCGACAGCCGCGCGGTGTTTCGGTTATGATGCGCCCCGCATTAGGCGCGTAGCTCAGCTGGTTAGAGCACCACCTTGACATGGTGGGGGTCGTTGGTTCGAGTCCAATCGCGCCTACCAATATTTATGGGTCGGGATGACCTTGGGAGCAGCAGAATGTCACCGCGAACTAGCAGCGTTGTCACTGGATAATCACTGGCGCATTGCAGTTCACAGAACATTAGGCATCTTCTTGTAGTATCTAAAAGCGCGGACAACCCGCGCTTTTTTTCATTCTGGAGTCTGGTTCATGGTTAACGTCACGCTTCCTGATGGTTCGGTTCGGCAGTTCGATGCACCGGTCACGGTCGCACAGGTCGCGGCCAGCATCGGCGCGGGGTTGGCCAAAGCGGCGCTCGCCGGGCGGGTGAATGGCGAACTGGTCGATACCAGCCACGTCATTGACGCCGATGCTGCGCTGGCCATTGTCACCGACAAGGATGCTGACGGCCTCGACATGATTCGTCATTCGACCGCGCACCTGCTGGCCTATGCGGTGAAGTCGCTGTACCCCGACGCGCAGGTGACCATCGGCCCGGTGATCGAGGACGGTTTTTTCTACGACTTTTCGTACAAGCGCCCGTTCACGCCGGACGATCTGGTCGCCATCGAAAAGAAAATGACCGAGCTGGCGAAGCAGGATATTCCGGTGACCCGCAGCGTGATGCCGCGCGATGAGGCAGTGAGTTTCTTCCGCGACATGGGCGAAGCGTACAAGGCCGAGATCATCGCGTCGATTCCGAGCAACGAAGATATTTCGCTCTACCGCGAAGGCGATTTCATCGACCTCTGCCGCGGCCCGCACGTGCCGTCAACCGGCAAGCTCAAGCATTTCAAGCTGATGAAGCTGGCCGGTGCCTACTGGCGCGGCGACAGCAAGAACGAAATGCTGCAGCGTGTCTACGGCACGGCGTGGGCGAAGAAGGAAGACCTCGAAGCCTACCTGTTCCGGCTGGAAGAGGCGGAAAAGCGCGATCACCGCCGCCTCGCCAAGCAGCTTGATCTGCTGCACATGCAGGAAGAGGCGCCGGGCATGGTGTTCTGGCACCCCAAGGGCTGGATCGTGTGGCAGCAGATCGAGCAGTACATGCGGCAGAAATTTGTCGATTACGGTTACCAGGAAGTGCGCACGCCGGCGGTGATGGATCGCAGCATGTGGGAAAAATCCGGCCACTGGGAAAACTACCGCGACAACATGTTCACCACCTCCTCGGAAAATCGCGACTACGCGGTGAAGCCGATGAACTGCCCCGGCCACGTGCAGATTTTCAACAACGGGCTGCATTCCTACCGCGACCTGCCGCTGCGCCTGGCCGAGTTCGGCTCGTGTCATCGCAACGAACCGTCGGGTGCGCTGCACGGCATCATGCGGGTGCGTGGGTTCACCCAGGACGACGCGCACATCTTCTGCACCGAAGAGCAGATCGAGCCCGAAGTGGCGGATTTCATTGTCATGCTGCAAAAGGTCTACGCTGACTTTGGCTTTAATGACGTGCTGGTGAAACTGTCGACCCGGCCCGACAAGCGCGTGGGCTCAGACGAGTCGTGGGACACTGCGGAGGCTGCGCTGGCAGCCGCGCTGGACAAGAACGGACTGGCCTACGATCTGCAGCCGGGCGAAGGCGCGTTTTATGGCCCCAAAATCGAGTTCACGCTGAAAGACACGCTTGGCCGCCTGTGGCAGTGCGGCACGATCCAGCTCGATTTCAACCTGCCGGTGCGGCTGGGCGCCGAGTTCGTCGATGAAGACAACAGCCGCAAACCGCCAGTGATGCTGCATCGCGCGATTCTTGGCTCGATGGAGCGTTTCATCGGCATCCTGATCGAGCACCACGCGGGCAACTTCCCGGCGTGGCTGGCCCCGGTGCAGGTGATGGTGCTCAATATCAGCGACAAGCAGGCAGATTACGCCCAGGAAGTCGTGGCCAAGCTGCGCGCTGCGGGCATCCGCGCTACGTCAGACTTGAGTAACAACAAAATTACCTATAAAATTCGCGAACATAGCTTGCAAAAGCTGCCGTATTTGCTGGTCGTCGGCGACAAGGAAATGGAAACCAACGCGGTTTCCGTCCGCGCGCGGGGCAACCAGGACTTGGGGCAGCTCGGTTTGGATGACTTGATTGCGCGCCTGAAAGCGGATATCGCGGCGCGCCAATAAGATAGGTCAGACAAGGCGCTGGGGTGGAACCCGCGCCTTGTTTGCATTTTTGCCCCGGCAGATTCCGGGTGATTTTTTGGAGAACGACTCATCGCGACAGAAAAGAAACAGACACGCATCAACGGGGAAATTACTTGCCCGGAAGTGCGTTTGGTCGGTGTGGAAGGCGAACAGCTTGGCATCGTGAAGATTGTCGATGCGCTGCGTCAGGCAGAAGAAGCTGATCTGGATCTGGTTGAAATTGCGCCCACGGCACAGCCGCCGGTAGCCAAAATCATGGACTACGGCAAGTTCAAGTACCAGGAAAGCAAGAAGCAGCACGAAGCCAAGCTGAAGCAGAAGCAGGTGCAGATCAAGGAAATCAAGTTTCGTCCGGCGACGGATGAAGGCGACTACCAGATCAAGCTGCGCAATCTGACCAAGTTTCTTGAAGAGGGCGACAAGACCAAGATCACCTTGCGTTTCCGGGGCCGCGAAATGGCGCACCAGGAAATCGGCATGGCACAGTTGCGGCGCGTTTCCACTGATCTGGCCGAGATTGCGATTGTTGAGCAGTTCCCCAAGATGGAAGGCCGCCAGTTGGTGATGATGCTGGCGCCGAAGAAGAAGATTTGAGATGGGTTGGTTCTGCATTCGCTTGAATGCAGCCGAATATGAGACCGGCGTTTCTCAGGCCCTTGGCGGCTTAAGCCAACGGGTTAAAAACGCCACAATACGTGTTGTCGGGTTGGTGAAGCATTCCACATCGTGGGATCACCTGACCGCATGAGATAAAAGGAAGCATCATGCCTAAGATGAAAAGCAAGAGCGGCGCTGCCAAGCGGTTCCGCGCGCTGGGCAGCGGCAAGTTCAAGCGCTCGCACGCGTTCATGCGTCACATTCTCACCAAGAAGAGCACCAAGCGTAAGCGCCAGTTGCGCGGCATGGAAACAGTCAATGCCAGCGACCACAAAGCGATTTCGCGCATGTTGCCCTACGCTTAAAGGAGAGATTAGATGCCACGCGTCAAACGGGGTGTAACCGCCCGAGCCAGTCACAAGAGAATTATCAACGCCGCTAAAGGCTATCGCGGTCGTCGCAAGAACGTATTCCGCGTCGCCAATGAAGCGGTGATGAAAGCCGGTCAGTATCAGTATCGCGACCGTCGTCAACGCAAGCGTCAGTTCCGCGCATTGTGGATTGCCCGTATCAACGCGGCTTCGCGTCAGCACGGTCTGACCTACAGCGTGTTCATGAACGGCTTGTCGCGCGCTGAAATCGGAATCGACCGCAAGGTTTTGTCCGATATCGCGATTTTCGACAAGGATGCTTTTGCCAAGATCGTTGATCAGGTCAAGGCCAAGCTGGCAGCGTAAGCTGACAGCCCGTAACAAAAAAAGGCCGTAAGGCCTTTTTTTGTTTGCCCAAGTTTTGCTGTTAATGATCTAAACGAGATCCCGCCATGCGAAATCCCAACGAAATCGTTGCTGATGCCCTTACCGCGATTCAGTCCTGCCCCGACTTGCCTGCACTGGAACAAGTGAAGGCGGTGTATCTGGGCAAGAGCGGTCAGTTGACCGAGTTGCTGAAAAGTCTGGGTGCGATGCCTGCCGACGAGCGTAAAACCGCGGGTGCGCGCATTAATGAAGCCAAGCAGGCAGTTGAGACCGCCTTGAAAACGTGTCGCGACGCGCTGCAGCAGGCTGAACTGGATCGCCAACTGGCGGCCGAGACGCTGGACGTGAGTCTGCCGGGACGCGGATTGTCGCATGGCGGTCTGCATCCGGTGTCACGTACCCTGGCGCGGATCCAGGCCTTGTTTCGATCGATCGGCTTCGAGGTGGCGACGGGTCCCGAGATCGAGACGGATTTCTACAATTTCACCGCGCTGAATATCCCGGAAGACCATCCGGCACGAGCGATGCACGACACGTTTTATCTGCAGTCGGAAGGTTTGTTGCGGACCCACACCTCGCCGGTACAGGTGCGTCACATGCAGACGCATCAGCCGCCCTTGCGCATCATTGCACCGGGCCGGGTGTATCGCTGCGATTCCGATGTCACGCATACGCCGATGTTCCACCAGGTCGAAGGCCTGTGGGTGGACGAGTCGGTATCGTTTGCCGACCTCAAGGGCGTGCTCGCCGACTTCATGCGCAACTTCTTCGAGCGCGACGACTTGCCGGTGCGCTTCCGGCCGTCCTTTTTCCCCTTCACCGAGCCGTCGGCCGAAATGGACATCGGCTGCGTGATGTGCGGTGGTGAAGGCTGCCGGGTGTGTTCGCACACCGGCTGGCTGGAAGTGCTGGGCTGCGGCATGGTGCACCCCAATGTGTTCAAGCACGTCGCGATCGACACTGAACGCTTCATCGGCTTCGCATTCGGCTTGGGTGTCGAGCGGCTGGCCATGCTGCGTTATGGGGTCGATGACTTGCGGTTGTTCTTCGAGAACGATCTTCGCTTTCTCAAGAAATTCAATTAACTAGAGCGCACTCATCATGCAATTTCCCGAATCCTGGTTGCGTAATCTCGTTAATCCTGCGTTGGACACCGCCCAACTGGCTCACGTCGTGACCATGGCCGGGCTGGAAGTGGAGGCGCTGACGCCGGTTGCGCCGCCATTCAACAACGTGCTGGTGGCCGAGATCCTGTCGGCTGAAAAACATCCCGATGCCGATCGTTTGCGCGTGTGTCAGGTTGACGTGGGCGAATCTGTTCCGGTCACGATCGTATGCGGCGCGCCCAATGCGGCTGCGGGGCTCAAGGTGCCGTGTGCGCGCCCTGGCGCGAAGCTGCCTGGCATTGAAATCAAGGTGGCCAAGGTGCGCGGCGTCGAATCCTTCGGCATGCTGTGCTCGACCAAGGAACTGGGGCTGGAGGGCGCGGCTGAGGGTTTGATGGTGCTGGCAGCAGACGCACCGGTTGGTGCGGATTTCCGCAGTTGGCTCAATCTGGACGATACGCTGATCACCCTGAAACTCACGCCCAACCGCGCAGATTGCCTGTCGATGCAGGGTCTGGCGCGCGAAGTGGGTGCGATTACGGGCACGGCGACGCGCTTGCCGCAAGTTGTCGATGCGCCCATCCAGATTCAGGACAGCCTGGCGGTGAACGTGGCGGCTAGCGAAGCCTGCCCCCTTTATTTGGGACGCGTGGTGCGCGGCATCAACGCGCAGGCGTCCACTCCGCTGTGGATGGCGGAAAGGCTGGAGCGGAGCGGGATACGCCCGCTGCTGGCGCCCGTCGATATCACCAATTATGTGTTGCTTGAACTCGGCCAGCCGATGCACGCCTTCTCCCTGTCGAGCCTCAATGGCGGCATCGAGGTGCGGATGGCGCGCACGGGCGAAAAACTGGAATTGCTAAACGGCCAGACGGCCGAACTCGCCCCCGACATGCTGGTGATCGCCGATGCCGGTGGGCCGGTGGCGCTGGCTGGCATCATGGGCGGCCTGCCGACCAGCGTGGAAGGGGATACGGCCGATGTGTTCCTGGAAGCGGCTTTCTTTGCGCCTGCGGCGATTGCCGGGCGTGCGCGGCGCCTGGGGTTGTCCACTGACTCATCGCACCGTTTCGAGCGCGGCGTCGATTTCGGCGCGACGCGTCGGGCCATGGAGCGTGCGACCGAATTGCTGCTTGATATCTGCGGTGGCCAGGCCGGGCCGATCAGCGAAGCCGTGGCGGCGTTGCCATCGCGTGAACCGATCACTTTGCGCCTGGCACGCTTGAAACGCGTGGTGGGCATCGAAATCGATGCGGATCAGGTTGCACATGGCCTGCTTGCGCTGGGCGCGCAGGTTGAGCGTCAGGATGATCGCCTCATCGTGACCCCGCCAAGCTTTCGCTTTGACCTTGCAATTGAAGAAGACCTGATCGAAGAAGCGGTGCGCCTGTTCGGTTATGACAACATTCCCGCCCAGCCGCCTGCCGCACCATCGCGCATGCTGCCGCAGGACGAAACGGTGCTGGCCGACGACATCCTGCGGCAGAAGGTGGTCGACCTGGATTACCAGGAAGTCATTAGCTACAGTTTTGTCGACCCGGCGTGGGAGAGCGCGCTGGATGCCAATGCGCGCCCGCTACTGCTCGCCAACCCCATCGCCAGCCAGTTGTCGGCGATGCGCACCACCCTGTGGGGCGGCATGCTCGAAACCCTGCGTCATAACCTCAATCGCCAGCAGGATCGGGTGCGCATTTTCGAACTTGGGCGCGTGTACGCATCGCTTGCCGAACAGCCGATGAAACTGGGCGGCCTGGCCTACGGTGACGTGCAGCCTGAACAGTGGGGCGCGACCGCACGGCGGATCGATTTCTTTGATATCAAGGGGGATCTGGAACGCCTGTTTGGCCATGCGCTGGATACCCGGCGCGGCGCCCATCCCGCGCTGCATCCGGGGCAGACCGCCGAATTGTGGATCGATGGCAAAGCCGTGGGCTGGCTGGGCGCGCTGCATCCGCGTTTGGTGCAGACATTTGATTTGCCGAGCGCGCCGATCCTGTTCGAGATTGACAGTGAAGTGCTCGCCCAGCGCAGTGTGCCGCGCCACGCCAGTTTGTCGCGTTTCCCCTTGGTGAGGCGAGATCTGGCCTTCGTTCTGGACGTGAATACGCCAGCCGGAACCTTGCTATCCGCGCTGCGCGAGACTGCATTGCCTCAGGTGCAGTCGATCGAGGTGTTTGACGATTACCGTGGAAAAGGTGTGCCAGAAAACCAAAAAAGCCTTGCTATCCGGGTAGTTATGCAAGATACTCAACGCACATTGACGGATCAGGAAGTGGACGACGCAGTGCAAAAACTGGTCGATACCGCGCTCAATCAGTGCAATGCCAGCTTGCGCACTTAATGCGTATTTTTGACTCTCGCTCATCGCCACATATCAACACGTATGACCACCCTCACCAAAGCTGATCTGGCCGAATTGCTGTTCGAAAAAGTGGGTTTGAATAAACGCGAGGCGAAAGACATCGTCGAGTCGTTTTTCGACGAAATCCGTTTGTCGCTCGAAAAAGGCGATATCGTCAAACTGTCTGGTTTTGGCAATTTTCAATGCCGTGAAAAACCGCAGCGGCCTGGACGCAACCCCAAAACGGGTGAAGAAATGCCGATCTCTGCGCGTCGCGTGGTGACGTTCCACGCCAGCCAGAAACTCAAATCTCAGGTTGAAGGCGCCCAAGTTGGAACGCCCATCCCGGAGTGAACTGCCGCCGATTCCGGCCAAACGGTATTTCACCATCGGTGAAATGTCGGAGTTGTGTGCAGTCAAGGCACACGTGCTGCGCTACTGGGAACAGGAATTCACCCAGCTGAGTCCGGTTAAACGGCGCGGCAATCGGCGCTATTACCAGCACCACGAAGTCTTGCTGATCCGCCGTATCCGTGAACTGCTGTACGAAGAAGGCTTCACGATCAGCGGTGCGCGGCAACGCCTCGAACATGAAGCTGGATCACCCCCTGATACTGCGTCCGCTCGTGCGAAAGCAAGCTTGAATGCAGAGGCCCTGCGCACCGAAATCACCGCGATCCTCAAAATATTGGGTTGATTGGCTTCCGCCAGAGGATGCTTGTCTGGTAGAATCTTGGGCTTCGTCGGGGCGTAGCGCAGCCTGGTAGCGCACTTGACTGGGGGTCAAGTGGTCGGAGGTTCAAATCCTCTCGTCCCGACCAAATTAATACAAGAAAAAGGGCCGGTTCAAACCGGCCCTTTTTCATTAAAGTGTTCTTCAAGGTGTCAATTTTTGTCACACCTTGGATGTAACGTTGGTTTGTCAAATCAGATCGCCACGCGATTGTTGCTGTTTGTTCAATATCAGGAGAGAGCTATGGAACACACTTTGCCCGCACTGCCTTTTGCCATGGATGCGCTCGTACCGCACATGTCCAAGGAAACGTTTGAATATCACTACGCCAAGCACCATCAGGCGTATGTCACCAATCTGAACAACCTGATCAAGGGCACTGATTTCGAATCCAAGTCGCTCGAAGACATCGTCAAATCCGCTCCTGCTGGCGGCGTCTACAACAACGCCGCGCAGGTGTGGAACCACACCTTCTTTTGGAACTGCCTGACGCCCAATGGCGGCGGCGCACCGACAGGCGCGCTGGCTGATGCAATCAACAAGAAGTGGGGTTCGCTGGACGAATTCAAGAAAGCCTTCCAGACCAGCGCTGTCGGCAACTTCGGTTCCGGCTGGACCTGGCTGGTGAAAAAGGCTGACGGCTCGGTCGACATCGTCAACATGGGCGCCGCCGGCACCCCGCTGACCACCGGCGACAAAGCCCTGCTGTGCGTGGATGTGTGGGAGCACGCCTACTACATCGACTACCGTAACCTGCGTCCCAAGTTCGTTGAGACCTTCCTCAACAACATGGTGAACTGGAAATTTGCCGAAGCGAACTTCGCCTGAGCATGAAACCAGAACCGGGGCGCAATGCCCCGGTTTTTCATTCTGCGGCGTTCAGCCGCAGGATTCCCAAATAACCCCCCTGCACCATAGCCTGTGCTTCGCACAGTAATGCGGCATCTTCCTCACCCACTGACACACCCGCAACCTCGGCATCGAGCAGGCGCAGCATGTGCGCCCAGCGTTCACGCTGGTTGGCTACGGTCATCGGCGCCGCCAGCCCCTTGCGGCGCAGTTCGGCTGCACGGCTGACCAGGCGGAATTTCGCGGCTTCCAGTTGGGGTGGCAGCGGCAGCGACAGGTCGAAGCTGATATCCAGCCGACAGGCCGTGTCAGGTGGCGCATCGGACAAGGAGGGCGGCCGCCAGGCAAGCTCGTCTGGCTCGGGCGGGGTGGTGCGTGCCGGATCGAGCGGAAATTTGTAGAACCCCCATTTCGCCCCCATCCAGCATTCGATCAGGATCTGGTCGTTTTCGCCGAGGCAGAGTTCGCCACTGGAGTGGCCAAGTGCATCGTCTCCTGGCAGCGGCCCGTAGGCACGCGGGTCTAGTTTCCAGCGTGCGAAGTCGCGGTTGGGCGGCGTGCCGTAGTCGGCTTCGAGCGCTTGCCACAGGGCGATGAACTGGCGGTAGTCGGCTTGATAGTCCGGGTTGCGGCGCAAAAATTCCCACGCCCACTGGTCACGCGTCAAGCTCGTGCAATGGGCGTCATCAGACATGTCAGATCGGCAGAAACAGCGTGCCGGCGGCGTTGACCACGCCAAAGCGGATCGCGCGGTTGGTCTTGTCTTCGATGATTTTGGCCAGTGTGTCCTGGATGCCGATGAGCTTGCCGAATTCGCGTTCGACGCTGAGATCGGTCATGTCCGTGTCGCTGGACTCGTCTGAGATCAGCAGGCGTACGCCATTTTGATCGCGGCGGGTGGCGAGTTCCCATGCGACATATTCGGTATTGCGCGCGGCGTTGTAAAACTTCTGCGCATCCATTTCGCTAAGCAAGTAAAACTCGGTCTGGTGATTGTATGCGGCCATGTTCATGATCAGCAGCCCGTTCATCATGGCTTTCACCCGGTCGCCCGTGTAATCCTGCCGGCCTGCTTCAGTCAGCAAAGCTGCCCAGTCAATGGTTTTTTGCGGCGACAGTTGCCAGTAGGGAATGGCTTTGAACAGCGCAGCGGTTGCCGCGTCGGCGTTGGCAAAGCTGGATTTTCGCCATTCACTGGGGTTGCGGCGATAGAGCTTGGCCGTGAGTGACTTGAGGGTGGCGATGGCTTCCTGCTGGTGGATTTCGACCACGCTGTCGACATCGCTTTTGGCCAGATCCTTGATGCTGAAACTGCGCACGCTGCTGCTGCCGTCCTTGCGCTGGATCGCTTGCCCGCTGCAGGCAACGAGCGGAACGGTCAGCAGGCAGGCAAGCAGGCGGGGAGCGCAGGTCACGACGAGCAGCTTACCTCAATCTGCCGCGCCCAGTCTGGGGGCTCGGCAGCGTAAGCTTCGTTTTCCGGCTGCTCGTCGAACGGGCGGGTCAGCAGCCGGTGCAGCCGGTCGATCTCGCTGTAGTCGCGTTCATCCGCCGCGCGGCGGATGGCGACTTCGGCCAGATGGTTGCGCAGGATGTATTTGGGGTTGACTGCGCGCATCATCTGGCCGCGCTCGACATCGTTTGATCCTTGCTGGCGCAGCGCGGCGGCATAGCGCGCCGCCCAGGCGTCGAAGGCCGAACGGTCAAGGAACACGTCGCGCAGAGGCGCATTGATTGCACTTGCCGAGCTGTCGAAATCACACAGGCGGCGCATGAAAATCGTGTAATCGACATGGTTTTGTGCCAGCAACTGCAGCGCGTCCATCAGCAGCGGCATCGTCTCGCCGCTCGCGGGCAAGCCGAATTTTGCCGCCATGCGCCCGATATACGCCTGGCCGAATTGCTGCGGATAATCGGCTATCGCAGCGGAGGCGGCTTCCACCGACAGCAGCGGCACCAGGGTTTGCGCCAGCTTGGTGATGTTCCATGCTGCCACATCGGGCTGCTGATCGAAGGCATAGCGCCCGCCGGTGTCGGAATGGTTGCAGATGTAGCCAGGGTCGAACGCGTCGAGAAAACCGAACGGGCCATAGTCGAGCGTCAGTCCGAGGATCGACATGTTGTCGGTGTTCATCACGCCGTGCGAAAACCCCACCGCCTGCCATTGCGCCATCAATTCGGCGGTGCGGCGCGCCACTTCACGCAGCAATTCGGCGTAGGGTTCGGCACGCGTCGCAAGCGTGGGGTAGTAACGGGCAATGACATAGTCGGCCAGTTGCTTGATCGGCTCGATCTGGTTGCGGTAATAGAACACCTCGAACGAGCCAAAGCGCACGAAACTCGGCGCCAGCCGCGTCACCAGCGCAGCAGTTTCCTGATCTTCACGATATACCGGGCGATCGCTGCCGACGATGCATAGCGCGCGCGTAGTGGGAATGCCGAGCGCATGCATCGCTTCGGAGCACAAAAACTCGCGGATGCTCGACCGCAGCACGGCACGGCCATCGCCACCGCGCGAATAGGGCGTGCGCCCGGCGCCTTTCAACTGCACCTCCCAGCCCTCGCCGGCAGCGTTCTTGATTTCGCCCAACAGGATCGCTCGGCCATCCCCCAACTGGGGCACGAAATGGCCAAACTGGTGCCCGGCATATAGCGCGGCAATCGCATCCATGCCGGGCAACAGCTGGTTGCCCGCCAGTGTCTGGATCATCTCGGGACGCGTGATTTCGGTTGCGTCCAGATCGAGCAGCGCCAGCGCCTCCGGGCTGTGGCAGACCAGATAGGGGTCTGGAACTGGCGTGGGGCAGACGCGCGAAAAATACGTCTCGGGCAGGCGGGCAAAGCCGTTGTCGAAAGCCAGCGATTCAAGTTTGGGCATGGCGGGATTTTACGGCCTTGTAAACTTTTCACGACCCGGCCGACTATAGGTTTATTCGAAGCAAGGAGAGAGACCATGACCTGCAATGTTAAATCGTGCGCAACGTTCGGCCTGAACGTAGTCGACAGCCTGGGCGGCTGGCTGGGCATGCTGAGTTTGCGCTTGATACTGGCCTATGAATTCTGGGAGTCTGGCATCGAGAAGTTTCGCGGCGAAAACTGGTTTGCTGATATTCAATCGGCTTTCCCATTTCCATTCAGCGTCGTACCCGTTGATATCAGCTGGTCGCTGGCAACCTGGGTCGAACTGATCGCCCCGATTATGCTGGTGCTGGGATTCGGCACGCGCTTTTGGGCGGTTGCCTTGCTGGTGCTGGATGTGGTCGCCTGGTATGCCGTTCACGCGGGCAATGGCTACAACGTCTGCGATAACGGATTCAAGCTGCCGCTGCTGTATTTGATGATGCTGATCCCGCTGGTGCTATCCGGGCCGGGCAAGCTGTCGATCGACTACTGGATACGCCAGAGGTATTTGAGAGTGGGTGATCAGGCTAAGTTTGCAGAAATAAAAAGGGGCTAGCCTAAGCTAACCCCTTGTATTTTGGTGCGCCGGAAGAGATTCGAACTCCTGACCCCTTGGTTCGTAGCCAAGTACTCTATCCAGCTGAGCTACCGGCGCATTGAAGGATGCGCATTATACGCAGTTTCGCGTGACTGACACAAACTCGTATTGTTATTGGCGGAGACGGAGGGATTCGAACCCTCGATGCAGGTTTAAGCCCGCATGCTCCCTTAGCAGGGGAGTACCTTCAACCTCTCGGCCACGTCTCCGAACCGCCGCGCATTGTAGCGGAATGCGCGGGACAAAGCCACCTCAAGCCGTGGCTTTGTCGAGTTCGAAAGCCTGATGCAACGCGCGTACGGCGAGTTCCATATATTTGTCTTCGACCACCACCGAGATTTTGATTTCCGAGGTGGAGATCATTTGCAAATTGATGTTTTCTTTCGACAGCGTCTCGAACATCTTGCGTGCGACACCTACGTGCGAGCGCATGCCGACGCCGACGATGGAGACTTTGGCTATTTTGTCGTCGCCGCTGACTTCACGTGCGCCGATGCCGGTCGCGGTGGTCTTGACGATTTCCATGGCCTTGGCAAAGTCGTTGCGATGAACGGTGAAGGTGAAATCGGTGGTATTGGCGTGACCAACGTTCTGCACAATCATGTCGACGTCAATGTTGGCGTCGGCGACCGGGCCCAGGATCTGGTAGGCAATGCCGGGATGGTCGGGCACGCCGACGACGGTAATTTTGGCTTCGTCGCGGTTGAAGGCGATGCCGGAGATAACGGGTTGTTCCATGCTGTCGTTTTCCTCGAAGGTGATAAGCGTGCCGTCGCCTTCGTCCTGAAAGCTGGAGAGCACGCGCAGTTTGACTTTGTATTTGCCGGCGAATTCGACCGAGCGGATTTGCAGCACCTTGGAGCCAAGGCTGGCCATTTCGAGCATTTCCTCGAAGGTGATGGTTTTCAGCCGCCGCGCCTCGGGCACGATGCGCGGGTCGGTGGTGTAGACGCCGTCGACGTCGGTGTAAATCTGGCACTCGTCGGCCTTGAGCGCCGCGGCCAGCGCCACACCGGTGGTGTCGGAACCGCCGCGCCCGAGGGTGGTGATGTTGCCGGCTTCGTCAACGCCCTGAAACCCGGCGACGACGATCACGTGACCCGAATCCAGATCGGCACGCATCCTGGATTCGTCGATCGACAGGATGCGTGCCTTGGTGAAGGCGTCGTCGGTCAGAATCCGCACCTGCGCGCCGGTATAGCTTTTGGCCTTGAGTCCCAGGTCTTTCAGCGCCATCGCCAACAGGGCAATGGTGACCTGTTCGCCGGTGGACACCATCATGTCCAGTTCGCGCGGATCGGGGGTGGCCTGGATTTGCTTGGCCAGGCCGATCAGGCGGTTGGTCTCGCCAGACATGGCGGAGAGCACGACCACCACCTGATGCCCGAGCATTTTGAATTTGGCGACACGTTCTGCGACTGCGCGGATACGTTCGACGTTGGCGACCGAGGTGCCGCCGTATTTTTGTACGATGAGTGCCATGATGTGTTGTGAGAAGTTAAGCGCAGGATGTTAAAGGATTTTCGCCAAAATTACCGCTCGAACAATGCAATCGATTCGACATGCGCGGTATGCGGGAACATGTTGGCGACGCCGGCCGCAACCAGACGGTAGCCTTTGTTGTGGCACAGCGCCTCGGCATCGCGTGCCAGGGTGGCGGGGTCGCACGAGATATAGACGATGCGGTGCGGCCCGTCACTGTCTGGCAATGCGTTGATGAGTTCGATGGCGCCCGAGCGTGGCGGGTCGATCAACAGCTTGTCGAAATGCCCGAGCGCGGCGAATTTTTCCGGCGTCATTTCAAACAGGTTGTCGACGGCGAAATGGGCGTTCGATAGTTTGTTGTGCAGCGCATTTTCGCGCGCGCGCGCAACCAGTTCCGGGCTGCCTTCGATGCCGACCACATCGGCGCCGCTGGTGGCGATAGGCAGGGTGAAATTCCCCAGTCCGCAGAACAGGTCGGCGATGCGCTCACCGGCTACGGGGTTGCAGCAGGCGCATGGCACGGCTCACCAGAGCGCGGTTGATGGCAGTGTTGACCTGGGTGAAATCAATGGGCTTGAACGGCATGACCAGGCCGAATTCGGGCAGGCTGTAGCTGAGTTCGGGCGCGGTTGCGGGCCAGAACGGGCGGACCGTTTCGGGGCCCTTGCTTTGTTCCCACACCTGCACCCCATGCAGCTCGGCAAAGGCGCGCACCTTGGCGGCGTCGTCGTCGTTCCAGGGGGCGAGCAAGCGGAATACCAGCACGGTGATGTGCTCGCCGACGGCGATTTCGATTTGCGGAATGCGGTCAGCATTCGAGAACTGCACGGTCAGTTCGCGCAGCGGTTGCAGCAGCCTGGATACATCGGGGGTGAGGATTTCGCAGCTGGTCATGTCGACGATATAGCTGGAGCGTTTCTCGCGGAAGCCGACCAGCACGCCGCCTTTTTTATCGACCAGGCGCGCCGACAGCCGTGCGCGGGAACGGTAGTTCCAGCTCGGGCCGTGCAGCGCAGGCAGGATGATCTCGGCCTTGACCTTGCCGATGTGGGCGAGGTTGTCTTCCAGCACGCGCTGCTTGGCCGCAACCTGCGCGCTGGGCTCCAGATGCTGCATCGAGCAGCCGCCGCAGCGGCCAAAATACTGGCAGCGCGGCGTGGTGCGCTGCGCGCTGGCTTTCAGGATGGCGACGGCATTGGCCGAGTTGTATTTGGCATGCTGGCGGTAGACGTTGATTTCCACCCGTTCGCCCGCCAGCGCACCATCAACGAAGGTGACTTTGCCGTCGATACGCGCGATGCCGTGGCCTTCGTGGTCGAGCGAAAGGATGTCGACGATCACGTTGCTGGTTTTTTTGCTCATGCCCACGCCGCCAGAAATTCCTGCCAGTGCGGGGCGCTGTGCTGGGTGAGCGTGCTGCGGGTGAGTTCGATTTCAGCTGCGTAAGCGGAGTCGGACAGCGTGCCGCGCATTTTCTGGAAGCGCAGATAGACCAGCCAGGTGTTCATCGCGTCGGTTTCGCAGTAGTGGCGGATGGCGTTGATTTCACCGCGCTGGAATGCGTCCAGCACCTGCGAGCCGTCCATTCCCAGCTTGCCGGGAAAGCCGCAGAGCTTGGCCATCTGGTCGAGTGGCGCATTGGCGCGAGGCTGGTACATCGCCAGTACGTCCATCAGGTCGAGATGGCGGGTGTGGTAGCGGCCGAGGTAGCTGTTCCACTTGAAATCCTTGTCGTCGTCGCCCCAGTCCCAGTAGCGAGGTGCGGTGACGCCATGAATCAGCGCGCGGTAATGCAGCACCGGCAGGTCGAAACCGCCGCCGTTCCATGAAACGAGCTGGGGGGTGTGGTGCTCGATGCTGTCGTAAAACTGCTGGATCAGTTCGGCCTCGCTGCTGCCCGGTTCACCGAGCGACCAGACTTTGAGCGCGTCGCCGCCGCTTTGATCAGATCGGCGTAATGCGCAGGATATGGCGACGACGCGATGCAGGTGATGCGGCATGAAGTCGCTGCCGGTTTTTTGGCGGCGGGCGAGCAGGGCCATTTCGGTGAGCTCGGCGGGCGGCAGGGTGCTGACGTCGATGCCGTTGACTGCGGCAAACCCGGTGAGATCGGGAATGGTTTCAATGTCGAAAACCAGGGTGGGGTGCATGGGGTAGGCGCGCGAGCAAAAACCGCCATTTTACGTTACCCGGCTGCGGGATTCAGCGTGCAGATTGATAGCCGGTTTATTGCAGGGCGGCGTCGAGTGCCGAGGCGGCGATCAGTGCATCCAGGTAAGCCACTGAAATCTGGTGCAGCGGGATGTCCAATTGCTGGGCGTAGGCCGCAAGCGTATCGACGTCATTGTTTTCGCAGGCGTGTGCGAGTTGCAGCATCGCGCCTTCGGCCGAGTCGCGCACGCTGAGCGCACGCGCGCAACTGGCAGACAGGCCCAGTTTGCGGATGAGGCTTTCCAGCGGGATGGACAGGGCCAGGTGGGCGGTTGAGAGCAGCCCGATTTCGAAGGCTTCGGCTGCATTCTCGGCAGAGGCGCTGAGGCGGGTGATTTTGCCCAGGAACAGCGCGCGCGTGAGGGCGGTAATCGCGTAATGGCGGGTTGCTTCGGTGGGGTGGGTGCCGGTCAGTGCGAGCAGCGCCGCCACGCGGCTGGCGCGTTGTGGCCCCAGCATGATGAGCGCATGGGCGGCTGATTCGGCGGGGCGGCTCATGCCGCCCACCTGCGAGTGGGCAATGGCGAGCAGGCGCGGCGCCATTTCCGGATTCAGCCGCAGAAACTGGATGAGGGTGTCGAGTGAGCTGCGTAGCGCGATAGCCAGCAGGTCGAGTTGCAGGGCCAACTCGCGTGAGCCATCTGCAGGCTGGGTGTCGCCGGAAAAGAAACTGCCCTTGAACCAGGCGTGCTCGGGCCAGTTCATCTGGGTGAGGGCATGGCGCACCCCTTCCACGATGGGGCGGGCGGAAACGGTCGGCGGCGTATCGTTGGCGTTGCAGGCCAGGTAGCGCCAGACTGACTCGCTGCTCTTCACGGTTGGATTGTCGCGGTTGAGTGCGGGGCAGAAGGTCAGGCCGGCATCCTGCAGGGCGAGGGCGCGCGCCAGATGCTGTTCGTTGTCGATGTTGATGCGCCAGACTATCTGGCGATGATTGAGTTGCTGCGGGATGTTGCTGAACAGCACGCTTGAACTGATCTGCACCAGCAAGGGCAGCGTACCCGTCAGGTTGCCTTGGGTGAGCGAATACAGGCCGGTGAGCAACATGTCCTCGTCCATTTGCTGCAGCTCGGGTGGGGACTCGGCTGTTGCGGTACGCCCACGCAGGACCAGTTGATGGGCGACCAGATTGGATGCTGAGTCGAACAGCGGGTCAAACGACAGAAAGCGCGCGCGCAAGGCTTCTTCACGAACCGGCTCACTGTCGTCGATGCCCAGCATTTGAGTGACGACCACAGGCTGTTCGGATTCGCGGGTATTGATGCCGCCACCAACGATGCGGGGGGGGATGGGGTCGTCGGTCGTCATGTCGTGCTTGCGAATATAAGTATTCGTCATTCTAGCGCGGTGAACCCTTTTTCGCGTGCATCGGTCAAGATACGCAATTGCCGCCAGGCGATGAGGAAATCCACATGATGAAGAAAAATTGCATGAGCATGGTGGTCATTAGCCTGATGGCGGCCTCGCATGCCAGCTGGGCTGCACCGCGTGAAGAGGTGGTGAGTACGGTATCCGACCAGCATAGTGTGGCGGTGACGATTTACAACGACAACCTGGCGCTGGTGAAGGATGCGCGGCGGGTCAGGCTGGATCGCGAGCTTAACCAGCTGGCGTGGCGCGAAGTGTCGGCGCAAATGCGGCCGGAAACGGCGCAGTTGCGCAATATGTCGAATCCTGCCGGATTTCGTTTGCAGGAACAGAATTTCGATTTTGATCTGCTGACGCCGCAGACGTTGCTGGAAAAATACGTCGGGCGCGAGGTTGAAGTCGTCAAGATGAATCCCGCGAGCGGGGTGGAAACCCGTGAAGCCGCCACGGTGCTGTCGACCAATAACGGGGTAGTGCTCAAATTTGCCGATCGCATCGAAACAGGGGTGCCAGGACGGCTCGTTTTCCCGAGCGTGCCCGACACCCTGCGTGACAGGCCAACCTTGGTGATTTCCCTGGTCAACCCGACAGCGGGCGTGCAGAACCTGGAGCTGTCCTACCTGACCGGGGGCTTGTCGTGGCGCGCCGATTACGTGGCCGAGCTGAACGCCAATGACAGCCTGCTGGATTTGAATGGCTGGGTGACGCTGAACAACCAGAGCGGCGCGGCGTACCCCAATGCCAAATTGCAATTGGTGGCTGGCGATCTCAATCGGATACGCGAGGAGCAGCCTGCGCCGCGCGCGATGATGGCGACGGCCGCCAAAGTGGCCGACGCGGCCGAGATGCGGCAGGAATCGCTGTTTGAATATCACCTCTACACCTTGCAGCGCCCGACGACGCTGGCAGAAAACCAGACCAAACAGGTCGCCCTGATGTCGGCGACGCGGGTGCCGGTGAAGAAGGAATTCTTGCTGCAGGGCGCGGATTATTATTACTCGGGGCAGTACGGCGAGATTGGCCAGAAACTGAAAGTGGGTGTGTTCGTTGACTTTCAGAACAAGGGCGAGGGACTGGGCATTCCATTGCCGAAAGGGGTGATCCGCGTCTACAAGCAAGACAGCCAGGGCAATGCGCTATTTGTGGGTGAAGATCGTATTGATCACACACCCAAGAATGAAACGGTGCGGCTCAAGCTGGGCGATGCGTTCGATGTGACGGCCGACAGGAAGCAGACCGCTTTTCAGAAACTGGCGGGCAGTGGCCGCTACAACTACCTGTTTGAATCAGCCTACGAAATCGTGCTGAAAAATGCCAAGCCCGAAGCGGTGGTCGTGACCGTGCGCGAGCCGATGCCGGGTGACTGGGCGATGCTGAGCGAATCGCAGCCGCACACCAAAGCCGCGTCCGGCACCGCCGAGTGGAAGGTGGCGGTGCCCGCCGAGGGGCAGACGACGCTGACGTATCGGGTGCGCGTCAGGTACTGAGCCCGCGCCGACGGCGGATGTCGGCGATCAATCCCAGGGTGGAACTGTCGTGCTCGCCGATCGAACGCACCGAATTCAAGGCGGCGCGAATCGGCGGCGCGAGTTGCTTGCCCAGCTCAACGCCCCATTGGTCGAAGCTGTTGATCTGCCAGATCACGCCCTGCACGAATATTTTGTGTTCATACAGCGCAAGCAGCATGCCCAGTGTGTGCGGATCGAGCTTCTGGTACAGCAGGGTATTGCTGGGGCGATTGCCGGGAAACACCTTGTGTGGTGCCAGCGCTCTGGCGGCTTCGCGACTCATCCCCTGGGCGATCAGTTCGGCTTCGGCCACCGCGCGCGTCTTACCCTTGAGCAGCGCTTCGGATTGCGCCATACAGTTGGCCAGCAACCACTCGTGCTGGTCTGCCAGCGGAGTGTGGTTTACGGCCGCCATCAGAAAATCGGTGGGGATCAGCCGGGTGCCCTGGTGTATCAGCTCGAAAAATGCGTGCTGGCCATTGGTGCCGGGCGCACCCCAGACGATGGGGCCGGTGTTGTAGTTGACCAGGCGGTTGGCGCGGTTGACGTTCTTGCCGTTTGATTCCATGTCCAGCTGCTGCAGGAACGGTACCAGCAGTCTTAGACGTTGGTCGTAGGGAAAAATGCCGTGGGTGTCCGCTCTCCCAGAAATTGGCGTACCAGATGCCCAGCATGCCGAGGATGACCGGCATGTTGGCTTCCAGTGGCGCTTCCTTGAAATGGACGTCCATGGCATGTGCACCTGCCAGCAGTGCCTGGAAATTGCCCCAGCCGATCTGCAGCGCGATCGACAGGCCAATGGCCGACCACAGCGAATAGCGCCCGCCTACCCAGTCCCAGAAAATGAACATGTTTTCCGGATCGATGCCGAAGGCTTCGACGGCTTCCGTGTTGGTCGACAAGGCTACAAAGTGGCGGGCAACTGCTGCAGGCGCACGCAACGCTGCCAGCAGCCAGGCTTTGGCCGAATTGGCGTTGGCCAGGGTCTCCAGTGTGGTGAATGTTTTTGAGGCGACGATGAACAACGTGGTTTCAGGGTCGAGATGCTTGAGGGTGGAAGCCAGATGGGCGGGATCCAGGTTGGAAACGAAATGCACCCGCACGCTTTCCAGTGCGTAATGGTCGAGTGCGGCGCACACCATGGCCGGGCCAAGGTCCGAACCACCGATACCGATGTTGACCACGTCGCGGATCGGCTTGCCGGTATGTCCCCGCCAGCTGCCATTGTGGATGGATTCGACAAAGTGCTGCATCCGTTTGAGCACCATGGCGACTTCGCGCTCGACATCCACCCCCTCCACCATCAGCTTTGGGCGCGTCGGCGCGCGCAGCGCCACATGCAAAACCGCGCGCCGCTCGGTGAAATTGATGCGCTCGCCGCTGCACATGGCATTGCGCATCGCTTCCAGATCGGACTCGCGCGCCAGCTGCACCAGATGACTCATCGTTTCGGCGGTAATGCGATTCTTCGAGTAGTCGAGCAGCAGGTTGCCGCAGCGCAGGGACAAGTGATCGAAGCGATGGGCGTCCTCGCGGAATGCCGTGCGCATGTCAAACCCACGCATGGATTTGAAGTGTTGTTCGAGGACCTTCCAGGCGGGCAGTTGTTTGAGCGGTGTCATAGGCTGGCAGTGTGGGGGATGAGCTTCAAAGGTATCATAAGCAGGCTGCCCGGATGCCGATGAGGCATTGGCGCAGCGTCTTCTTTAGACCGTTCAGGATGAGACAGCATGGTTACCGTAACACGTCATAAACTCGTATTCATTACCTATTCCATTCTGGATCAGCGCGGCATGGTCGTTGAACAGTACGATATTCCCGTTGGCTACGTCCAGGGCGCGAACAGCGGCATTTTGCCCGCGATCGAATCGGCGGTGGAAGGTCGCAAGATCGGCGAGCGGATTGAAATCACATTGAAACCCGAGGACGGATACGGGGTGCGTGACGAGAGTCTGGTATTTGTGGACGACATTGAAAACGTGCCGCCGGAATTTCGCCGGGTGGGCGCTGAAGTCATGTTCGAGAACGCGGCAGGTGAAACCAAGGTTTTTTACGTCACCGCAATCGAGGACGGTCAGCTCACGCTGGATGGCAACCCCTCTCTGGCCGGGCAAAGCGTGACCTGTCTGGTGAACGTGGTCGATATCCGTGATGCCACGCCCGAAGAAATCCGCAATGGACGACCGCTCGATGTCAAAACCGGGACGGTGCATTGACCATCAAGATGGCACTGACGAAAAAAAACCGGGGAATCCCCCGGTTTTTTTTGTAGCGAGTCCCGCTTATTTGGCAGGGCAGGCTTTGTCGAAAGCAACTTTGCCCGGCAGTTTCAGGAAGGTCTCGAACGGACCCATCACCGTCATGGCTTCCACTTTGGGGCCGATAAACTTGAGGCGGCCGAACATCATCGCTTTCATCGGGCCGTATTCGCCAGCACCCATTTCGGTCCACTTTTCGGTGGTGGCATGCATCGTGTAGTCGGACGCATATTCCATTTTGGTGGCTTGCACCGCGCCACCGTAGGCGCAAATAGCCTTGCCATCTTTGGGCACGATTTTCATCTCGGTCTGGGTGGCTTCGCCGCAGTCGGTGCGATACATGTGAATGATCTTGTAGCCGCGACCGCCATCGTTCTTGATCCATTTGTCGGCCAGACCGGTGGTCAGGGTGGGATCCTGGTTCCAGGCTTCGCACGCTTGAGCAGTCCACTCAGCAGACATCAGGGCGGGGGCAGCGTGGGCAGCGGTTGAAAAAACGGCCAGGGTAGCCAGGGCGATCGATGCGTATTTCATGGGACTCCTCCATTTAAGTATTTTGGATACAACTTGGTAGATTGCGAAGACGCTTAACGCTTCGACTCAGCAAGGTAACGATGCGATGTTGGCTTGTCAATGTAATCGTCATTTTTTCGGCAGCCGCGCGATCTGCTTTTGCTTATGGGCGAATTATCTGGGCTTATGGGCGCGACAGAAGGCTTTGCTCGACCAGTTGAATGCGCAAGGCGAGCCGGGCTGATTCGGCTGTGTTGCCCTGTGTGGCAGCCTGCGTTTGCTGCAGTTTGAGGTAGGTCAGGAGCGGTTGTCGCCAGCCCTGGTCTGAGGCGGTTGCAGTCGCCAGGCTCAGCGTGCTGCTGTCCGCCTCCTGGCGCATGACCAGCAAACTGGCGTCAAGCAGGCGTGCCAGCGGATCGTCAATCGTGGCGAGCATTGCAGGGCGTGCATGTGCCGGGGCACTGACCAGATTCTGGTGTTGCCTGGGCAACAGCTTGATGTCGACCGCATCCCAACGCAAAGTCAGAAACTGAAAATAGGCTTCATTCTCAGCGTTGGGTTCGATCCCGGCCAGTCGGGCATATCCGGCGCAGGGATCGTCAATCAGCATGGCGCGGCGGGTGGCGCAGTGCACCAGCCACAGCTGCGCCGTGTCGTTGATGCGGCCCGCGCCGCCCGTGGCGCTAACCGCCTGCTGGAAATAGCGCTCAGCCAGCGTGTTTTCACCCAGCAGCGCATGCTTTTGATAGCGCTCAATCAGATCCGCTGAATCGGTTTTCCAGTCGGGAGGCGGTGGGCCGCCGCTGCCGCAGGCGGTGAGCAGAGCCATACAGACGACAGCGAGCAGGCGTTTCATGGCAGCTTGACCTCGGGGTCGCGTGCGAACGGCCACTTGTTGTTGATCTCGTTGATCAGGGCGTTGGCTTTGCGCACCGCATCGTCGATCTCGGTGCGCAGCGCAGCGATGTCCTGCGTGCCGGCCTTGACGTCAGCGGAAATCGCGACTGCGTTGGTCATCAGCGCATCGGCTTTTTTCAGGCTGGACTGCGCGTCATTGAGCATGAGCCGTATCTGGGCCAGCGCCTCGCGGGTGCTGTCGGCCACGCCGTTCTGCGCATACAGCCACTGATCTGTTTTGCCTGCCAGACCATCAAGTTTGACGATGAGCGCGCGGGTCTGGTCGAGTGAGTCGGTCACCGCGCGGGCTTTTTCCGGGCTGCCGAGCACGCTTTCAAGCATGCCGTATTCGCCGGTCATGCGTCCGGTCACCGTCTTGAGGTTGGCGAGCGTGGCGTTGACTTCACCATCCCTGCGGGTGAGGTGCTCGACGTTGGCAAGAATCGCTTTGACCTGTCCGATCAGCACCGGAATCTCTTTGTTGATATCCGGCGTGAGCAGCAGCATGGTTGAATTTTCAGGCAAGTCAGGGCCGCTGAGATTGCCCGAATCCACGCTGATTTTCGGGCTGCCGAGCAGGGGTTTGTCGAGCGTGTAGACGCTGTCCTGCTTGAGCCATTTGGCCTGGCGTGCCGGTAATTCGAGCTGAATGACAATGCCGCCGCCATCGTTCAAGCCCAGCGAGGTGACGTTGCCGATTACGATTCCGGAAAAAACCAGCGGTACGCCAGGCGCCACACCATCGGCGCTGGCTGCGGCGAGTTGCAGCCGGTAGGTGTGTTCGAAATACCCGCGCGCATACAACAGGTACACCAGAAACGCAGCCCCGAATAACAGGGTGGCCAGTGTAAACAGTCCTACTTTGAAATGCAGTTTATTCATTCCGGGTAAAGCACCTGGTTCCAGCTGAAGTCATAAATTTCCCACGTGCCCGACAGGTCGGCTTGCGCAGCCAACTGGCGAATGAAAAGTGGGTAGGGCACATCGTAAAGCATGGCGCCGGGGCGGTCGATCACCAGCCGGGGGCGTTTGAGCATGAGCGCGCGCGCCAGTTGGGTGACAAAACGCTGTGCGGGCGTCATGTCGGGATCGCGCAGCGGTGCGATGTCGGCATGCCCCAGTTGTACCAAAAGCGTATGCGCCTGTCGGATTGATTCGGCCGCGCCGTAATGACGCTGATACAGCGGGATCAATGCGATGTTGTCGAGCGCGGACAAGTTCGCGCGCAGCGGCAGATTGAGCGCGACCCGCGCCACGTCGTCGCCCAGTTCGGCGATTGCCGCCATCAGCGCAGTGCGGTCGGCAAACGGCGTCAGATGTATTTGAGCGCTAATGACACCACCTCGATCACCATAATGGCGAAGAACACCCGCATCATGCCGCGCAGCACAGAGACCGGCACCATAAAGAGTTTTTTGGGCGTTTCCAGCCCGGCCGTGATCGGGATCAAGGTCACGGCCAGTCCAAACAGCGCGCACTTGACGATCAGCCCGGCCAGAATCCTGAAATCAAAAATTTTTGCGATGGTGCGGGTAAAAGGCTCAAACCCTGCTGGGGTCAAACCATATATCGACAGATAGGCCATGAGCAGGGCAAGCAGACAGGCCAGGCTGGCAAGCGCGACCACCGAAATCACGCCGCCGATCAGGCGGGGCAGGAATTCGAACTGCATGGGCGGAACCTTGCAGTGCGCCAGTGCCTCCAATTCATTATTAACTTGCATCAGCGCGATTTCAGTATTCATCGCGCTGCCCGAACGCAAGGCGATATACAGCGCAGTGAGGAAGGGCAACAATTCAAGTACCAATACCCGGATCGTCATTTCGCTGGCAAATTCGACCAGGCCGAAATCACGTGCGGTGGAGAGGATAATGGTGATGATGACCCACGAAATGACCAGTGCGTAGGTGAGAAAAACCGGCAAAATCTGCACTGCGGTGAAATAAACTTGTTTAATTACCACGTCGAAGGTGGCGCGGTTCCAGGTGTTACGGTCGAGCAGCGCCAGAAAGGCTTCGGTCAAAAAGGCGAGCAGCCCATAACCAACGGTCAGTCCGCCAATAATCTTGGCACCGAGTGATTCGACGGAGGCTGCAAAGAAACTCATCGTGGCATCTTAACGCGATCGATCATGCTTGTGCTTTCGATGCGGCTTGCAGCATCGGGTGGCAGGCCATACAGTTTTACCGTTCAACGGAGAAGAGACACGATGAAACCTGATTTTATTCCGGCAGCCTTGCTGCTGCTGATTGCCACGACCAGTTCTGCGCTGGCCGCATCCGGCACGGTGTTGCGCACCGACAAGCTGTATAGCCAGCCCAGCGCGACGGCCAGTGTGGCGGGTACCGCAGCCAAAGGTGCCAGCGTGACGGTTCTTGCCAAGCAAGGCGGCTGGTTGCGTGTCTCTGCTGGCAAGACAACTGGCTGGATGCGTTTGCTGTCGGTGCGGGTCGGCGCGGGTGGATTGAGCAGCAGCGGTTTGGGCGATGTGGTGGGCGCGGCCACCACCCGATCCGATCCCAGCCGCGTGGTCGCGGTGGCGGGGCTGCGCGGTTTGAACGAGGAAGACCTGAAAAAGGCCACATTCAATGCGGACGAATTGGCCAGGTTGGACAAATGGACCGTGACGGCTGCGCAGAGCAAGAGCTTTGCCAGCCAGGCGGGCCTGGTCGCTGTTCAGGTGCCAATTCTGGTTGAGCCCAAGCCCGCGCAGACGCCCGCATCATCCTGGGAGAACAATTAATGAAAATCAAACACATTGCACTGGCTGTTTCGATGCTGGCCTTGAGCGGGGCGGCGAGTGGATTCGATCTGGGGAAACTGCTGGAAGACAGCGTGAACCAGGAGTTGAACAAAAACCAGAAAACCCAGCCTGCCCAAACAACGACCTCGGCGAGCCAGCCAAACACTGCCACGCCGCCGGCCAAACAGAAAATCGATGTCAATCAACTTGGATTTGCGCTGTTCGGTGATTACACGCCCGAGCAGGAAAGTCGCATCGGCAAGCAGATTTCTGGGGATTTGCTGGGTGCGGTGCCGCTGGTGCACGACGATAAATTGCAACGCTACGTCAATCAGATCGGTAACTGGGTCGCGTTGCAGAGCGGCAGCAAGGGGCGGGTCTGGCACTTTGGCGTGCTCGACACCGAAGACATCAATGCCTTTGCAGCACCGGGCGGCTATGTGTTCGTGACCAAGGGCTTGTATCGACGCCTGAACAACGAAGCCGAGCTGGCCGGGGTGCTGGGACATGAGATTGCGCATGTCACGCAGCGGCATCACCTCAAGGTGCTCAAGCAGTCGAGCCTGATCGGCGCGCTGGGGCAGGTGGCCGGCAGTCAGGCCAAAAGCAGCGACCAGGCGGTGCAGAACCTGATTGGCAATGGCGCAGAAATGTTGGCGCGCGGGCTCGACAAGAATGCCGAGTTCGAGGCTGATCGCATCGGCATGGTGTACGCGGCGCGCGCGGGCTACACCCCGTGGGGCTTGCCCGATGTGTTGCAGGATCTGGCCGGACTGCCCGCCAAGGATGAGCGCACCAGCCTGCTCTACAAAACCCACCCGCATCCGGCTGACCGTCTGACGGAACTGGGAGAGTCCGTGGGCGGGCAGTTCGACGCCATACAAGGCAAGGACCTGCCCGGCCGCTTTTACCGCATCCGGTGAAACACCTGTCGTCTCGGCTGACGCAGGCCGGGCTGTCTGTGTTGTTTGTCCTGCTGATGGCGGCGCATGTTGCGGGGTTGATCGTGATCGCCCCGATGCAGCGCGCCGAGGCCTGGTTGTATGACTCCGGACTGAAATCGACTGCGCCGTCTGGTCCGGATGATCGCGTTGCCATTCTCGATATCGACGAAGCCAGCCTGAAAAGCATTGGCCGCTGGCCCTGGAACCGCGACCAGATGGCGAGGCTGGTGGATCAATTGTTCGACCGTTATGGCGTGGCGGCGGTGGGGTTTGACGTGGTGTTCGCCGAACCCGACACCAGTTCGGGGCTCGCCTCGCTCCAGACATTGGCGCAGCACGATCTGGCTGCAAGCCGTGATTTTCAGGCGGCGTTAAAGCAGCTCACGCCGCGCCTCGACTACGACGCCCGCTTTGCCCACGCGCTGGCCGGGCGCCCGGTTTCACTCGGCTATTACTTCATCCCCGCGGGCTTGGGCGATGCCAAAACCGGCGTATTGCCACCGCCCTCGCTGCCCGTGGCAATGGGCGAGGGCGCGCCCACCGGCTATGGCGCGAATCTGGCGATATTCCAGAATGCGGCGCAGGGCGCAGGGTTTTTCAACATGCTGGCCGATGCCGACGGCACCGCGCGGCAAATGCAATTGCTGACGCCGTATGGCATGGGTACGTATCTGGCGCTGGCTGCATCGACTCTGCGGGTGGCGTTCGGCGCCGAGCCGGTGACGACTGGAGTGGAAAAAGTCAGCCTGTTGGGACGGCACTACGCCACGCCTTGGCTGGAAGTCGGTGGTCAGCGCGTGCCGCTGGGCGCGGATGGCGCGGTGCATGTGCCGTATCGTGCGGGCGCGCCGTTCCCTTACATTTCGGCGGGTGCGGTGTTGGCGGGCAAAGCCCCGCTGGCGCAGCTGGAGAACCGCATTGTTTTAGTCGGCTCCACCGCGCCGGGGCTTGCTGATCTGCGGGTCACCCCATTCTCCAACGCCTTTCCCGGGGTCGAAATCCACGCCCACCTGATCGCCGGCATGCTCGACGGCAGCACGCGCGTCACCCCGCCGTGGGCGAACGATGTACGCCTGCTGGCAGTGTTGTTACTGGGCGGGCTGCTGGCCGTTGTGCTGCTGCGCGTCAGTCCGCTGGTCGGGTTGGTTACTTCGCTGGCGCTGCTGGCCTCGCTGCTGGCCGCATACGCTGCAGCCTGGTCGCGTTTCTGGGTGGTGCCGATGGCCGCGCCGATGCTCACCGTGGTGGGGCTGTATGCGCTCAACACCGCCTATGGTTTTTTTGCCACGACGCGCAGCAAGCGCCAGATGACCAAGCTGTTTGGCCAGTATGTGCCGCCCGAACTTGCGGCCGAAATGAGCCTGGACCCGGCGCACTACACGATGGAAGGCCAGTCGCGCGAGATGAGTGTGCTGTTTTCCGACATTCGCGGCTTCACCGATTTTTCCGAGAAACTGCCGCCTGCCGAGCTTGCCGAGGTGCTCAACGCCTATCTTTCGACCATGACCCGCATCGTTCAACAGCAGCGCGGCACCATCGACAAATACATCGGCGACGCCATCATGGCGTTCTGGAATGCGCCGGTGGATTTGAGCGACCACGCCAGCCGGGCGGTGCAAACTGCGCTCGACATGCAGGCCGCCTTGCCGCAGCTCAACCGCGAATTCGCCGCGCGCAACTGGCCGGAGGTGAAGATCGGCATCGGGGTGAACAGCGGCCGCATGAGCGTCGGCAACATGGGTTCCGAATTCCGCCAGTCCTACACTGTGATGGGCGACGCCGTGAACCTGGGGTCGCGGCTTGAGGGCATCACCAAGCAATATGGCGTCGGCATCCTGGTCACCCAGGCGACCGTCGAGGCCGATCCCGTGCATGCCTTCATGAAAATCGATGAGGTGCGGGTCAAGGGCAAGGCGCTGCCGGTGGCGATTTTCGAGCCGCTCGGCGCGAAAGCGGATTTTCCGGATACGCTGAAAGACGATGCGGCGGCGTTCGAAGCCGCGTTCGCGCACTACCAGGCGCAGGAGTGGGACGCCGCCGAAGCTGCCCTGCATGCGCTCAACGCGCGCGCGCCGCGTGCGCTCTACGCCATCTATCTCGAACGCATCGCGCATTTCCGCAGCGCGCCGCCGCCCGCCGACTGGGACGGCGTGTTCGTTTACACAACCAAATAACTGCGATCAAAAACAGCCATGAAATTCACCATCCTCGGTTGCAGCGGCGGTATCGGCAGCGGGCGACACACCACGTCCTTTCTGGTCGATGACGACATCCTGATCGATGCCGGAACCGGCATCACCACGCTCAGCTTTGAACAACTGCTGGCGATCGATCACGTTTTCATCACCCACTCGCACCTCGATCATGTGCTCGGGCTGCCGTTGCTGCTCGATGCCGTGGGCGAACAACGCAGCACGCCGGTTGTGGTGCATGCATTGCCCGAGGTGCTGGATATTCTCGCAACGGATTTGTTCAACTGGCGGCTGTGGCCGGATTTTCGCGAGATTCCAAGCGTCGCTGCGCCGTGGCTGCGCTTCGAGCCCTTGCCCTTCGGCGCAGCGTGCACGCTGGGGCAACGCAGCTTCATCCCGTTGCCGGTGCAGCATGTGGTGCCGGCCTGCGGCATTCAGATTCGCACCCCGGCAGGCAGCCTGGTGTTCAGTGGCGACACCACCCGTAGCGATGCTTTCGTCGCCGCGTTGAACGCCGTTGCCGACCTGCGCCATCTCATTGTTGAAACTTCGTTCGAAAACGCACTTGCCGATATTGCGCGTGATTCGCAGCATCACTGGCCAGATTCGCTGGCAGTTGATTTGGCGAAGCTCACCACGCGTCCGCAGGTCTGGATCACCCACCTCAAACCCGGCAACGAAGCCGCGATCATGGATGAACTGCGCGCTGCCGCGCCTGACTGGAAGTTGACTGCCCTACAGCAGGGGCAGGAGATCGTTCTCGATTAACAGCGCTCCGCCATATTGATTGAAGGAGGGGAATGACTAGGATGAGTGGTGCAAGTCGCTGATCGTCTGGTTATGGCCCAATCGATATTGCATGAGAGGAAATCAAGATGATTGCTGCCGTTAAAAGGGGTGCGGCCACCCGGGGCCAGGTTGCCAGGGAACTTGCTGGTGTCGACGCCATCGAGATCAAGGTGACGATTCCTGACGCCCAGATCGATACCGCGCTGAAGCGATACAAGCTGACTATCGACAATGACGAAGAGCGCTATATCTATTTCTTTGACACCCCTAATCTTGACTTGTTCAAGGCCGGCATGATCGCCCGGGCGCGTCGCATCGTCGGCGACCAGGACGACAGCACCGTAAAGTTCCGCCCGGTGGTGCCGAGCGAGGTGCCGACCGACTGGCGGCAGTTCGCTGGCTTCAAGCTGGAAGCCGACGCCAGCGAGTCCGGTGTGGTCAAGTCGGCCTCGCTGACCATGCCGGTAGGAAGGGGCCTGATCAAGCAGGTGATCGTAGGGAAAAAAACCATTGCCAAGCTCTTCACCAAGGAACAGGAAGACTTCCTGGCATCCATCGGCAAACAGCACATCGACTACAACAAGCTGAGTGTCCTTGGCCCGCTCCAGGCTCACCGCTGGAAGTTCGACGATCCAGCCTGCCCCTGGCGCATGACCGCCGAGTTGTGGAAGCGGCAGGACGGTGAGCGGCTGATGGAGGTGTCCATCAAGACGCCCGTGGTCCAGGCGGCGGTTGCCATTGCCGGGTTTATGGCCTTTCTGGCCGAGGTGGGCGCCGAGCAGGATCTGGGTCAACAGACCAAAACCCGCTGGGCGCTGTACCACCATGCGGAGCAACTCCGCAAAAATGAAACCCAGGCGGAGCCTTTGCGCAAATCGAAGCCTGTTGTTGACGGGGAATGACCGGCATCACTCCACGTTGGGAAGGGTGGACGTTTTGAGCGGTTTTCTTGAGTGAATTTC
Organism: uncultured beta proteobacterium; assembly: GCA_963828945.1. Taxonomy (GTDB): domain Bacteria; phylum Pseudomonadota; class Gammaproteobacteria; order Burkholderiales; family Thiobacillaceae; genus Thiobacillus. Next base: position 9,113 of record CAWHHA010000035.1, on the reverse strand, counting down.
TCGTGCGCAACGTCCGGGGTTGCCCACTGAAATAGACAGTTCCAGGGTTCAGTCTTGAGGTCGAACCGGCTCGATCAAGAGCGCTGCCCCCACATTACGGCCTTCTGTCGCAAGAAAATTGTAGGTGCGGCACAACGCGCCGATGTCCATGACTTCGAGTCCGATGCGTGCATCGGTCAGGGCGCGCGTGAGCGAAGGGTGCGGGAAGCGCAGGCGGGTGCCGGTGCCCAGCAGCAGAATGTCCAGCTTGTGCTGGGCCAGCCACTCGAAATGGGCTGCGTTGAGCGCGTCAAAATCCTGTCCGGCCCAGGGCGCGATCTCGATGCCTTGCGCGCTCAGCAGCAGGCTGGTGTCAAAGCGCTGGTCGTTGATCAGGACATGATCGGCGGCATAGCCGGTAAATAGCTTCTGGCCGGCGTCGGCGTTGAGGTGCAATTTCATGCTGAAACCTTAGCAGATTCGGGGATGACAGGCTTGCGAGCTGGCTGCACGTTTGCCGGGGCAGGGCGGCTCCGGTAAAATCACGCGTTTTGCAAGGCGCTGTATTGCCTTGATTTTACGCAGGTTGACAAGGATTCTTTGTGACGGCCGACACTACGCCACGCTTACGTACCATCCATAAATCGTCCAAGCTCGACCGCGTCTGCTACGACATACGCGGGCCGGTGATGGCGCGCGCGCGGCAGATGGAGGAAGAAGGCCAGCGCATCATCAAGCTGAATATCGGCAATCCCGCGCCATTCGGCTTCGAAGCGCCGGAAGAAATCGTGCAGGACGTGATCCTGAATCTGCCGAACGCCTCCGGCTACAGCGATTCAAAAGGCCTGTTTTCGGCGCGCAAGGCGATCATGCACGAGACCCAGCGCAAGGGTATTGCGGGCGTGCAGATCGACGACATCATCATCGGCAATGGCGTGTCCGAACTGATCGTGATGGCGATGCAGGCGCTGTTGAACAACGGCGACGAGGTGCTGGTTCCCGCACCTGATTACCCGTTGTGGACGGCGGCGGTGAGCCTGGGCGGCGGCAAGCCGCGCCATTACCTGTGCGACGAGGGTGCAGGCTGGCTGCCCGATCTGGACGACATCCGCGCCAAGATCACGCCGGCCACGCGCGCGATCGTCATCATCAACCCGAACAATCCGACCGGCGCGTTGTATCCGACCGAGCTGCTGCTGGAGATTCTGGAAATCGCGCGTCAGCACCAGCTGATCGTTTACGCCGATGAAATCTACGACAAGGTGTTGTACGACGGCGCGATCCACACCTCGATGGCATCGCTGGCAGAGGATGTGTTGATCGTCACGTTCAACGGCCTGTCCAAGAATTACCGCGCGTGCGGCTACCGCTCGGGCTGGCTGATCGTGTCGGGCGACAAGCGCCATGCGCGGGATTATCTGGAAGGCCTGAACATGCTGGCGTCAATGCGCCTGTGTTCCAATGTGCCGGGGCAGTATGCGATCCAGACTGCGTTAGGCGGTTACCAGAGCATTAACGACCTGGTCGCGCCGAGTGGACGGCTGGCGCGTCAGCGTGATCTGGCGCACGAACTGCTCACGCTGATTCCGGGCGTCAGTTGTTTCAAGCCCAAGGCGGCGATGTATCTGTTCCCCCGGCTCGATCCCAAGATGTACCACATCAGCGACGACCAGAAATTCATCCTCAACCTGCTGGAAGAGGAACGCGTGCTGGTGGTGCAGGGCAGTGGTTTTAACTGGCCGCATCCGGACCATATCCGGGTGGTGTTCCTGCCGCATGAAGAAGATTTGACCGAAGCGATCGGGCGCTTGAGCCGGTTCCTTGACCGCAATCGCGTGCATCGTTGATCCCCTTTTTTAACTGAGACTATTTAATGAAACCCATCAACGTCGGCCTGCTGGGCCTGGGAACGGTCGGTGGCGGCACGCTGACTGTGCTGCGTCGCAACGCTGAAGAGATCACCCGTCGCGCCGGACGCGAAATTCGCGTGGTGCGCGCGGCGGTACGTAATCTTGAAAAGGCCAAATTGCTGGCGGGTGATCTGCCGCTGACGATCAATCCGTTCGACGTCGTCGACGACCCCAATATCGACATCGTGGTCGAGCTGATCGGCGGGCTGGAACCCGCGCGTGAACTGGTGATGCAGGCGATTGCCAACGGCAAGCATGTGGTTACCGCCAACAAGCATCTGGTCGCCAAATACGGCAATGAAATCTTCGCGGCGGCGCAGGCCAAGGGTGTGATGGTTGCGTTTGAGGCAGCGGTGGCGGGCGGCATTCCCATCATCAAGGCGCTGCGCGAAGGCCTCACCGCCAACCGCATCGAATGGCTGGCCGGCATCATCAACGGCACCAGCAACTTCATCCTTACCGAGATGCGCGACAAGGGTGCGGCGTTTGAAGACGTGCTGAAGCAGGCGCAAGACCTGGGCTACGCCGAAGCCGATCCGACTTTCGACATCGAAGGCATCGACGCCGCGCACAAGCTCACCATCCTGTCGGCGATTGCGTTCGGCATTCCGATGCAGTTCGACAAGGCCTATACCGAAGGCATTTCCAAACTCACGCGCGAAGACGTGCAATACGCCGAGGAACTCGGCTACCGCATCAAGCTGCTGGGCATCGCCCGCCGTGCCGAAAATGGCATCGAGCTGCGTGTGCATCCCACGCTGATTCCCGAGCGTCGCCTCATTGCCAACGTCGACGGCGCAATGAACGCCGTGCTGGTGAAGGGCGATGCGGTTGGTCCGACGCTGTATTACGGCGCCGGTGCCGGTGCCGAGCCGACTGCCTCCGCGGTGGTGGCCGATCTGGTCGATGTCACCCGCCTGCACACCGCCGATCCGCACCATCGCGTGCCGCATCTGGCGTTCCAGCCCGACCAGCTTTCCGATACGCCCATCCTGCCGATGGACGAAGTGCGCACCGCGTATTACCTGCGCCTGCGCGCCTACGACCGACCCGGTGTGCTGGCCGACATTACCCGCATCCTGGCCGACAGCAACATTTCCATCGATGCCATGGTGCAGAAGGAGCCGGCCGAAGGCGAGGTGCAGGTCAACATCATTCTGCTGACCCACATCACGGTGGAGAAGAACATCAACGCGGCGATTGCCAAGATTGAGGCGCTCGACACCGTGGCCGGCAAGGTGATGCGCATCCGCCTCGAAGAGCTGGCAGCCAAATAATGAATTACCTCAGCACCCGCGGCCTCGCACCGCAACTCCGCTTCTCCGAAATCCTGCTCGGCGGGCTGGCCAGCGATGGCGGCCTCTACGTGCCGGAGGTCTACCCGCGTTTCAGCGCTGCCGAGCTCGCGGCGATGCGCGGCATGAATTACCGCGAGCTGGCGTTTGCCGTGCTGTCGCGCCTGATCGACGACATCCCGCACGATGACCTGCGCGCGCTGATCGACAAGACCTATACCGCCGACGTCTATCGCTACACCAACCCGGGCGAGAACGCAGAAGACATCACGCCACTGAAAACGCTGGAACCTGGCCTGCATATTCTGGCGCTGTCGAACGGCCCGACGCTGGCGTTCAAGGACATGGCGATGCAGTTGCTCGGCAACCTGTTCGAATACGCGTTGGCGAAAACCGGCGGCGAGCTGAACATCCTCGGCGCCACCTCGGGCGACACCGGATCCGCTGCCGAATACGCGATGCGCGGCAAGCATGGCGTGCGCGTCTTCATGCTGTCACCCGAACATGGCATGACGCGCTTTCAGCAGGCGCAGATGTATGCGCTGCAGGACGCCAATATCCACAACCTGGTGATACGCGGCGTGTTCGACCAGTGCCAGGACATCGTCAAGGCGGTGTCGAACGACCTCGAGTTCAAGACCAAGCACCACATCGGCGCGGTCAACTCGATCAACTGGGCGCGCGTCGCGGCGCAGAGCGTGTACTACTTCAAGGCCTATTTCGCGGCGACCCACAGCAACGACCAGAGCGTGTCGTTCTCGGTGCCGTCGGGCAACTTCGGCAACGTCTGCGCCGGCCACATCGCGCGCCAGATGGGCTTGCCGATCAACAAGCTGATCGTCGCCACCAACGAAAACGACGTGCTCGACGAGTTCTTCAAGACCGGCGTCTATCGCCCGCGTCCCGAAACCAGGCACACCTCCAGCCCGTCGATGGACATTTCCAAGGCATCCAACTTCGAGCGTTTCATTTTTGATCTCAGCGGGCGCGACGCCGCCAAAATCCGCAGTCTGTGGAGCGCGGTCGAATCCGGCGGCAGCTTCGATCTGAATGCCGATGGCCTGTTCGGCCGCGTGGCCGGGTTCGGCATGGTCTCGGGCTCGAGCAATCACGCCAACCGCCTCGACACCATCCGCACGGTGTACGAGGTGTACGGCACCATGATCGACCCGCACACCGCAGACGGTCTGAAGGTCGGGATGGAACACCGCGAACCCGGCGTGCCGCTGATCTGCATGGAAACCGCGCAGCCTGCCAAGTTCGACGACGCGATCCGCGAGGCGCTCGGCATCGAGCCGGTGCGCCCGGCCGAGCTGGCGAACCTGGAAGCGCAGCCGCAGAAAAAACACGTCATGAATGCTGACGTCAATGCGGTCAAGCAGTTCATCGTTGACCACGCAGGCTAACTGCCGCTGCCGCATCCCAGCCCGCGCAACCGGCTGTGGCTGAAGCGTAATCGCTGGTTCGAGGTTGTGAGGTGTGATCCATGTTGCGCGAATGGGTTGGAAGGCTGCTTGTGGCGGGCGATAATGACGCCGCACTGACACACACCCAATCAATCGCAGCTTAGGGAACCCGCATGAAACTCGTCACCTCGCTCACCAGCCCCTACGGTCGCAAAGTCCGTGTCGTATTGCTGGAAAAGAAAATCCCGTTCCAGCTTCAGGTTGAAAATCCGTGGCAACCCGACAGCGTCATCCCCAGCCTCAATCCGCTGGGAAAAGTGCCGGTGCTGGTGCTGGAAGACGGCGAGTCGGTGTTCGATTCGCGCGTCATCGTCGAATACCTTGACCATGTCAGTCCGGTCGCTCACCTCATTCCCAGCGAGCCGAAAACCCGCATGGTCGTGCGCGGTGTCGAAGCGCTGGCTGACGGCGTGACCGATGCGGCGGTGGCGGTGTATCTGGAAAAAAAGCGCGCACCCGAACAGCAAAGCAGCGACTGGCTGGTGCTGCAGGAAAAAACCCTGTTTCGCGGTCTCGAAGCGCTGTCCGAAGCGCTCGGTGAGAAGCCCTGGTATCTCGGCAACAGCATGACGCTGGCCGATATCGCCTGCGGCTGCATGCTGGGCTATCTCGATCTGCGCTTCGCCGAAATCGACTGGCGTGGAGCACATCCCAACCTGGCCCGGCTTGCCGACAAACTGGCCATGCGCGCCTCGTTCAAAGACACGCTGCCCGTCACCTGAACCGATACTGCATGTACAAGGAGCCACCCATGCCACACGCAATCGCAACCCTGGCAGGCGGCTGCTTCTGGTGCATCGAATCGGTGTTCAACCGGCTGCGCGGAGTCGAGTCGGCCGTTTCCGGCTACATGGGCGGCCACACTCCGAACCCCACCTACAAGGACATCTGCAACGGCGACACCGGCCACGCCGAGGTGGTGCAGGTGACGTTCGACCCGGCCGAGATTTCCTACCGTGAACTGCTGGAAATATTCTTCACCCTGCACGATCCCACCCAGCTCAACCGTCAGGGCAACGACGTCGGCACGCAATATCGTTCGGCTATTTTTTGCCATACGCCAGAGCAAAAATCAGCAGCAGAAGCGGTAATCGCCGAACTCTCCGCCACCCAACAATTCGCCGCGCCCATCGTGACGGAAGTGACCGCAGCGACGACTTTCTATCCCGCCGAGGATTACCACCAGGGCTACTTCGAGCAGAACCCCCATCAGCCTTACTGCCAGTTTGTGGTGGCGCCGAAGGTCGCGAAGGCGCGGGCGAAATATGCCTCGCGTCTCAAAGATTGAAGCGTCGGTCGATCAGTGAGGGGAGTGTTCCCTACATTGTTATGCAGTGTTTGCCTAAGCAGGAAACCGTGTAATCGTGTCTGGGCCAATTGCGCTATCGACTGACAATACAAGGACATTTGTCTTGTCCAAAGGCTTGTCGCGGTGGGTGCAATGGCGAACCCTGACTGGTTGGTCTGCGCTTGTTCATTGAACCACCCTGACATAGACTGAGACAGTACTGTTCCGATTATAAAAGGGGATTTCTATGGGAAAAAAAACTGCAAAGGCTGAAATGAAATCTGTCAGTAAGTCGTCAGCCGAGGCGGGCAGTCCACCCAAACTCAAGCGCCGTGACTACGAAAAGGAATTGCTCAAGTTGCAGGCAGAACTGTGCATGGTGCAGGACTGGGTTCAGGCCACAGGGCAGCGCATCATCATTGTCTTCGAGGGCCGCGACGCGGCCGGCAAGGGCGGCACCATCAAGGCGATTACCGAGAAGGTCAGCCCGCGGGTATTCAGGCTGGTGGCGCTGCCGGCGCCTTCCGACAGGGAGAAGTCCCAGATTTATGCCCAGCGCTACCTGGCCCATTTCCCCGCAGCGGGTGAGGTCGTGATTTTCGACCGCAGCTGGTACAACCGCGCGGGGGTGGAACAGGTGATGGGATTCTGCACCGAGGAGCAGCACCAGAAGTTTCTGGAGATGTGTCCGGCGTTCGAAAAGCACATCATCGTGGACAACGGCATCATCCTGCTCAAATACTGGCTCGAAGTCGGCGACAAGGAGCAGGAGCGGCGTTTCCGCGCGCGCATCGAAGACCCGGTGCGGCAGTGGAAGCTCTCGCCGATGGACCTGCCTTCGCGCCAGCGCTGGTATGACTATTCACGCGCGCGCGACCAGATGCTGGACGCCACCGACACCGACTTTGCGCCTTGGCACGTCGTGCACTCTGATGATAAGAAGAAGGCGCGCCTGAATCTGATTACCCACTTGCTGGAACAGATTCCCTATGTGCGCCAGCCGCACGAGAAGGTCAAGCTGCCGCGGCGCAGCATGAAAAATGCCTATGACGACGAAGTGACCATGACCAAACGTCGCTGGATTCCGGAACGTTTTTGAGCCAGCGCAAGCGCTGAGAGAAAATAGCGTTTCAAGGTGTAAACCATGCTGAAACTGTTCCAGTCTTTTTTCGGCGGTGATGAAAAAACCGGGCGCTACCCCGAGTCGCTGGTCGAAGCGGCGATCGAACGCGCCGTGGATGGCACCGACTCGCGGCTGCGGCTCCTTCCCGGTTATCGCAAGCGCCTGCGTAAGCCGGTCATTCATGCCATCGATCATGTTGTGCAGCTGGTGGATGCGCTCCCTGCGCCACTGGCGGCGGGTCGCGAGAATTTCAGTGCCGATCCGCGCCTGAGTGCGCTGTTTGTTTCTGCTGAACAGATGCTGGAAGCACTGGGGCGCGACCGCGCCATGATCAGCTTCCTGAAGGAGGCTTCTGCTGGTGCCGAGCGGCTGACCGCGCTGCTGCTGGCAGAGCGGATCGAAAAAAATGTGCTCGGCATGGAGCTGACGGGCGAACAGGTGCGGCGCGACGTGGCCCAGGTGACGGTCAGTTTTCGCAATCACCGCCTGGTGGACGTCGCCGACAACGAGGTGGAAACGCGCCGCCTACTCAAGCGTCGCGCCTTCGACCATCTGCTCTCGTTAGCCTTGGCCCGCATTGTCGACGTGCGTGCGGAACGGACCGATCTTGCCCGCCAGCGTGATGTGCTGCGGCACAAGCTGGCCATGCTGGAACGCAGCGGCTGGAGCTTCGAGGAAGGGGAGGCCACGCCGTCCGAACCGGCCAGCCTGCAGGCTGAACTGGCCGACATCGAGATTGAACTCGAGCGACTGGGATCGGATGCGGGAGTGTTAAACGCCCATCTGGATATCGTCGTCGACCAGCTGGCGCAAGCCGAGCAACTCCTTCATGGGGAAACCCTTCACATGCGGCTGGACAACATGAATATCCAGCGCGACGCACAGGATGCGACTGCACGCGATATTGTTCTGCCGGAAATTCACAATGCCCGTGGACGCAGCAATGTGTTGCTGCTGGTTTCCCTGATTCCCAGCGAGCTTCCGCCACGGGAGAGTTTTCTGGCCACGGCGCATCGCTATCTGTAGGAGTATCAGGCGTCCACTGAAGAAAAGAACAGAAGTGGTATCAATCCTGTTCGGTGGCGCAATGGTAAGGCGTGCTTCTCGGCGGCTCTTGTCGAACCTGATTGGAAATTTTGGCGGTTTGCGGCGAATGTCTTATGTTCGGCCATTGCGGCCGGTGGGTTCCGAGCTAGCTTGGTCCGCTATGCGGTGGCGGATTCAACCGGTGGATGCAACGGATTGGTGAAATCGTTCGGCGGGCGTTTCGTAGTTTAGTGTTTTCCTGGGGCGCTCATTCAATTTCCTCGCGATGGCATTGAGCTTGGCTTGCGAGTAGGTCGAAATATCGGTTCCCTTGGGGAAATACTGTCGCAGTAGCCCATTCGTATTTTCCCCATACACTTAATTCAGAAACGTAGAAGCCGAATGCTACCCTCCCCGCGTTCTGTTGATGGCGGATGTCGCTCTTCAGTCGCATTCTAGAGCATTGGGGTGCCAGTTCCTCGGCACTTGCCGAGAGTTTGCGGAACGCCAGTTATCGAGTCAGGCTGATCAGGGTGGCACTGGATCTTGTCGCGTCGCCCCAAGATCTGTAAACTGGTGTTGAACCGAACGCTGGCGTTGTACAGCGCTCCAATTACGGATTCAGGAGCATGCGGACTCTTCTGCGTGTCCAGATGACCGCGGCAATCACGCTGCACAGTCATTACTTCCTGCTGGCTACCTTGAGGCGCCGGGCTTCTTGCGACAATTCGGTGTGCACGTGAATGCGCAGATCGTCAGATTGCGACGGTATCCATAACAAATCGGCTCTCAATGATTGCTGGTTTGTATTAATTAAGGCGCGTCACCCCGCCTCCAAATGGCGTTTCTCCTGCTGTCTGCGCGGCCGGAAGAAAGCAACTCTGATTATTGTTATAGGCGACGACGCGGCACGGGAGGGCATATCAGGTGAAATGCTTATGCTAATTGAAGGACGGTAACCCCCGCGTAACCCTGATCAATCTCACAAGTTCCAGCCTGATTTCCCCGTCTTTGTCGGCTTAGGCC
>CAWHHA010000034.1:0-27044 GCA_963828945.1 uncultured beta proteobacterium | reverse complement strand
CGGTGGTCGGCCGGGCCTGGCGCCGAACAGCGCAATCGCCGCCGCCACCGCCAGCTCGAAAAAGTTGGACGCGCCGATCAGCGCCGACGGGCAGGCCACGCTGTGCTTCTCGCCCACCTTGCGGTTGAGCCAGTAGGCCAGCCCCGAATTGAAGAACACCTGGATCAGGATCGGCACCGCCAGCAGCGCAATGATCAGCGGCTGCTGGATGATCGCCTCGCCCTGGAAGGCGAACAGCAGCACCAGCGTCGCCAGCAGCGCCAGGATGGAGGCGTGGCCAAGCTGCGCCATCACCGCGTCGAACGCCGCCTGCCCGCGCTTCAGCAGCAGCTTGCGCCAGATCTGCGCGAGGATCACCGGGATGACGATATACAGCACCACCGAGGTGAACAGCGTGTCCCACGGCACCACGATCGCCGACAGCCCGAGCAGCAGGCCGACGATGGGCGCGAAGGCGAACGATCATGATGGCGTCGTTCAGCGCCACCTGCGACAGCGTGAAATACGGATCGCCGCCGGTCAGCCGGCTCCACACGAACACCATCGCGGTGCACGGCGCGGCGGCCAGCAGGATCAGGCCGGCGACATAGCTGTCGAGCTGTTCCGCCGGCAGATACGGCGCGAACCAGTGGCGGATGAACAGCCAGGCCAGCAGCGCCATCGAAAACGGCTTCACCGCCCAGTTGACGAACAGCGTGACGCCGATGCCCTTCCAGTGCGACTTCACCTGATGCAGCGCGCCGAAGTCGATCTTCATCAGCATCGGGATGATCATGACCCAGATCAGAAGGCCGACCGGCAGGTTGACCTGCGCCACTTCCATGCGCCCCAGCGCCTGGAACGGCGCGGGAAAAAACTGCCCGAGCAGCACGCCGGCGACGATGCACAGCGCCACCCACAGCGTGAGCCAGCGCTCGAACACGCTCATCGGCGCGCCGGCGGCTTGCTTGGCGGTGACTTCGCACTGCGCGCTCATGAGCACTCCATTGTGCGCTCATGCGTCCCGATCTCGCGTACGGCCTGCTGCAGCTTCATGCCGTCGAGTGTGGCAAACGGCAGGCTGACGAACATGCAGATGCGGCGCTGCAACTGGTTCATGGCATCGACGAAGGCGTGGCGCTTCTGCCTCGTCGTGCCCGCGACCGCCGCCGGATCGGGGATACCCCAGTGCGCGGTCATCGGCTGGCCGGGCCACACCGGGCACACTTCGCCCGCCGCGTTGTCGCACACGGTGATGACGAAATCGAGCTGCGGCGCATCGGGCTGCGCGAATTCGTCCCACGACTTGCTGCGCAGTTCGCCGGTGGGGAAATGGTTTTTCTCCAGCAGTTCCAGCGCAAACGGATTGACCTGCCCGCCTGGATGGCTGCCCGCGCTGAAGGCGCGGAAACGGCCTTTGCCCAGATTGTTGAGCAGGGATTCGGCCAGAATCGAGCGCGCGGAGTTGCCGGTGCACAGGAACAGCACGTTGAAGACGGGTTCGGTCATGAAGGGGCTCCGGTAGAAAAATCAGGCGGCGGTTTGCAGGCCGAACTTGTCGCGCACGGCGGCAACCAGGCGGTTGCGGATATCGTCGCGCACCGCAAGAAAGCTCTCCAGCGGCTCGCCGTGCGGGTCGTGGAACGGCAGGTGAATGGCGGGAATCGGCTTGGGGAAAATCGGGCAGGCTTCCTTGGCGTTGTCGCACACCGTCACCACCAGGTCGATGTTCTCGTTCATCACCGCATCGATGTCCTTCGGGTGCAGGCCGTCGGTGTTCAGGCCCGCTTCTTTCAGCGCCGCGATGGCGCCATCGGCCACCTTGGGCTGCGGCCGGGTGCCGGCGGACAGCGCGCGCACCTGGCCGGCGAGGTCATGGTTCAGCAGCACTTCGGCCATTTGCGAGCGGCAGGAATTGCCGGTGCACAGCACCAGCACGGTATAGGGTTGAGTCACGGTTTTTCCTTGAGTTGAATGAATTTTTGAATGAAACGGTTTCAGCAGCAGCGAAGGCTCAACAACAGCCAGACGCCTGGCCCTTGACCGGGATGCAGCCGGAAACTTTGGCCACGGCGGGTTCGGGCACGCAGCAGCCGCTTGCCTTCCTGGCCGCCGAACACCGGAATGCTGTCGAGTGTGTGATAGGTCTCCCACGCGATGCCGGTGGGGTCGGTCGCCCAGTATTTGTCCGACTTGGCGTAGCAGCAGGCGGTGCCCATTTCCTCCACCACATCGGCTTCCAGCTTCTGCAGGCGGCCGCTCATCTCGGCCAGCTCGTCGGCGTTTTCCACCTGCACGCCCAGATGGTTGAGGCCGGGCGCGGCACCGCGCGCCGAAATCGCGAAGTTGACGCGCGGATCGTCGAGCATCCATTTCGCGTAATCGTCCTTGGTGACGGTCGGCTCGCTGGCGAACATCGTTGAATAAAACTTGATGCTGGCGGCGAGATCGTCGACCGCAACGTGTACATGCAGGCGTTTCATGATGGCTCCTTTTCGGTGGAACAAACGGGGGAACAGACAGGCGTGCAGGGATTGCCGCCGCAGCAGTTTTCGGTGAGGTAAACCACCAGGTCATTCATCGCGTCGAATTGCGCGGTGTAAATGACGAAGCGGCCGTCCTGCCGCGCAACGGCCAGCCCGGCATGGCTGAGTTCCTTGAGGTGGAAGGACAGTGAAGACGGCGGGATGCCGGTGAGTTCGCTCACTTTCCCCGCCGGCAAACCGGCCGGGCCGGCCTGGACGAGGGTACGAAACACCGCCAGGCGGGAAGCCTGGGCCAGTGCGGACAGGGCGATGACAGCGTCTTTTGTTTCCATATTTCAATGATAGTCGAAACATGGAAACAAAAACAAGCCCGCATCCTCAATTTTTTATCCGTTGAAATGAAAGACGATCAGGACACGCAACACCATCCAGCGTGGGACGGAAGCCGGTCAAGCTGAACGCAAGACCAGCGGCCTCAGCCGGCGCAACCGCAGTCCTCAGGATCGGGCGGCGGCGTTGAGCCTGCCGGAGCAGCCCGCCCCAGCAGACTGAGCGCCACCGCCTCGGCCACCCGGATGCCATCGACGCCGGCCGACAATATCCCGCCCGCATAGCCCGCGCCCTCGCCCGCCGGATACAGCCCCTTGACGTTGAGGCTCTGGAAATCGTCGCCGCGCGTGATGCGCAGCGGCGACGACGTGCGGGTCTCGACGCCGGTCAGCACCGCATCTTTCATGGCGAAGCCATGGATCTTTTGGTCGAACGCGGGGATCGCTTCGCGGATCGCCTCGATGGCGTAATCCGGCAATGCCGAGGCCAGGTCGGTGAGATGCACCCCGGGTTTGTACGAAGGCTCGACACTGCCAAGTTGGGTAGACGCTTTGCCCTGCAGAAAGTCACCAACCAGCTGCGCCGGCGCATCATAATTGCCGCCACCCAGTTCAAACGCACGCGATTCCAGCTGACGCTGCAATTCGACGCCCGCCAGCACACCGCTGCTTCCAATCAAGCGAGGATAATCCGCCGGCGTGATGCCCACCACGATGCCCGCATTGGCGTTGCGCTCGTTGCGCGAATACTGGCTCATGCCGTTGGTCACCACGCGTCCCGGCTCGGAAGTCGCCGCCACCACCGTGCCGCCCGGGCACATGCAGAAGCTGTACACCGAGCGGCCGTTCTTGGCGTGATGCACCAGCTTGTAATCCGCCGCGCCGAGCAAGGCATTGCCCGCGTTCGGCCCCAGCCGGGCATGGTCGATCAGCGACTGCGGGTGTTCGATGCGAAAGCCGATGGAAAACGGCTTGGCTTCCATGTAGACGCCGCGCGCGTGCAGCATTTCAAACGTATCGCGCGCACTGTGGCCGAGCGCGAGAATGACGTGATCGCTGCGCAGCGTTTCGCCACTGGCGAGCGTGACGCCACGCACATGACCATCCTCGATCAGCACGTCGGTGACGCGCTGCTGAAAACGGATCTCGCCACCCAGCGACTCGATCTCGTGGCGCATGGTTTCAACCACGCCCACCAGCCGAAAGGTGCCGATGTGCGGCTTGGCCACGTAGCGGATTTCTTCCGGCGCGCCCGCTTTGACGAATTCGGTCGATGACCTTGCGCCCGTAGTGTTTGGGATCCTTGATCTGGCTATAGAGCTTGCCGTCGGAAAACGTGCCCGCGCCGCCTTCGCCAAACTGCACGTTGGATTCGGGATTGAGCGTGTGCTTGCGCCACAGCCCCCAGGTGTCCTGGGTGCGCTCGCGCACCGCCTTGCCGCGCTCCAGCACGATGGGCTTGAAGCCCATTTGCGCCAGCACCAGCGCGGCGAAGATGCCGCAGGGGCCAAAGCCGACGACCACCGGACGCTGCGTGAGCGTGTCGGGCGCGTGGCCGACGAAGTGATACGCCATGTCCGGAGTCGGTGCGAGATGGCGATCGCTGCGGAATTTCTTCAGCAGCGCCGCTTCGTTTTTGACTTCAATATCGACTGCGTAAATCAGCATCAGCGCGTGTTTTTTGCGCGCGTCGTGGCTGCGCTTGAAAATGCTGATGCTCAGCAGCTCGTCGTCCTTCAGCTCCAGGCGTTGCAGGATTGCCGCGCGCAAGGCGTCTGCAGGATGGTCGAGCGGGAGTTTGAGTTCAGTCAGTCGCAGCATGATGTCGTGCTTTAAATTTGGCCAGCCAAGTAATTCAATGCACCCTGCCCTGCCACGCGTCCGCTGGCAAAGCAGGCGCTTAGCAGATAACCGCCGGTGGGAGCTTCCCAGTCGAGCATCTCACCCGCGCAGAATACGCCGGGTAAAGATCGCAGCATCAGCTTGTCGTCGAGCGCCTCGAAGCGCACACCGCCTGCGCTGCTGATCGCCTCGTCGAGTGGACGCGGGGAGACCAGCGTGAGCGGCAGCGATTTTATCGCGTGAGCGAGCTGAATCGGATCGTTCAATTGTTCGCGCGACAGGACTTCGTTCAACAAGGCCATTTTCGCGCCCTTGAGTCCAGTGCGGCTTTGCAGGTGGCTGGACAGCGAACGCGCACCGCGCGGGTGAGAGACTTCGGCGATGACCCGCTCCAGGGTTTTGTCAGGTGCCAGATCCAGTTCAAGCGCGACCGCGCCCTGTGCCGCAATCGTGTCGCGCAAGGGCGCGGACAGCGCATAGATCAGACTGCCTTCCACGCCCTGATCAGACAGCATCAGCTCGCCCTTGCGTTCGTGCCGGTATCCGGCCGCGTCGGTGAAACGCAGCGCCACGGTTTTCAGCGGCTGCCCGGCAAAGCGGCTGCGCAGATGCGCGCTCCAACCGCCTGCCACGTCGAAGCCGCAGTTAGACGGTGACAGTGGCGCGATGTCTACGCCACGCTGCGCCAGCCACGGCACCCAGGCACCGTCCGACCCCAGCCGCGCCCAACTGCCGCCACCCAGCGCCAGCACCACCGCATCGGCTTGAACCAGGCGCTCCCCTTCTGGTGTCGCGAAACGCAGTGCGCCCGATTCGTGCCACCCCATCCAGCGATGCCGCACGTGAAACCGCGCCCCTGCTGCGCGCAGCCGATGCAGCCACGCTCGCAACAGTGGCGCGGCTTTCATGTCAGTGGGAAACACGCGTCCCGACGAACCGATGAAGGTTTCAAGTCCCAGCCCATGAATCCACTCGCGCAGCGCAGCAGGTGGAAAGGCTTCGAGCAAGGGCTGGATAACAGGAATGCGCGCACCGTAGTGCGACAAAAAAGACTCGAATGGTTCGGCATGGGTGATATTCATGCCCCCCACCCCCGCCAGCAAAAACTTGCGGCCGACCGAGGGCATCGCGTCGAACAACTCAACCTGGGCGCCGCCTCGCGACAGCATTTCTGCCGCCATCAAGCCGGCCGGACCGCCGCCAATGACGGCGACAGTCGGCATTATTGGATCATTCCCATTCGATGGTCGCAGGCGGCTTGCCCGAGATGTCGTAGACGACGCGGTTGATGCCGCGTACTTCGTTGATCACCCGGTTAGATACTTTGCCCAGCAGCGAATAAGGCAGTTCGGCCCAGTGAGCGGTCATGAAGTCGCTGGTGACGACGGCACGCAGAGCGACGACGTAGTCGTAGGTCCGGCCGTCACCCATGACGCCAACGGATTTGACGGGCAGGAATACAGCGAAGGCCTGGCTGGTTTTTTCATACCAGCCGGCGGCACGCAGTTCTTCGATGAAGATGGCGTCTGCCCTTCTGAGCAACTCGGCGAATTCACGCTTCACTTCGCCGAGAATGCGCACGCCCAGGCCTGGACCGGGAAAGGGATGGCGGTAGACCATGTCGTGAGGCAAGCCGAGCGCAACGCCAAGCTCGCGCACTTCGTCCTTGAACAATTCACGCAACGGTTCGAGCAGCTTCAAATGCAAGGTATCAGGCAGGCCGCCGACGTTATGGTGGCTCTTGATGGTGTGCGCCTTCTTGGTTTTGGCGCTGGCCGATTCGATCACGTCAGGGTAGATGGTGCCCTGCGCCAGCCATTTGGCCTTGGGCAGTTTTTCGGCTTCTTCCTGGAATACGTGGACGAATTCGCGGCCGATGATTTTGCGTTTCTGCTCGGGGTCGGACACGCCAGCGAGTGCGTCCATGAAGCGATCGCGGGCGTCGACATGGATCACTTTGACGCCGAGGTTTTGCGCGAAGGTCGCCATCACCTGTTCGGCCTCGTTCAAGCGCAACAAGCCGTTATCGACAAAGACACAGGTGAGTTGCTGGCCGATGGCGCGGTGCAGCAGCGCGGCGACCACCGAGGAATCGACGCCACCGGACAAGCCCAGAATTACTTCATCGCTGCCGACCTCACTGCGTACGCGGCCGATAGCTTCATCGACGTAATCCGGCATGTTCCAGTCGCCCGCGCAGCCGCACAGATCGCGCACAAAACGGTCGAGGATGGTTTTGCCCTGCAGCGTATGGGTGACTTCGGGGTGGAACTGCACGCCATAAAACTTGCGCGCCTCGTCGGCCATGGCGGCAATCGGCGTGGCGGCGTTGCTCGCCATGACCTTGAAGCCGGGCGGAAGCGCAGTGACCTTGTCGCCGTGGCTCATCCACACGTCGAGCAGGCCGTGGCCTTCGTCGTTGACGCGATCCTGGATGTCACGCAACAGTGCGGTGTGGCCGCGCGCGCGGATTTCGGCGTAACCGAATTCGCGCTTGGCGGCAGATTCAACCTGCCCACCCAACTGCGCCGCCATCGTTTGCATGCCGTAGCAAATCCCCAGCACCGGCACACCGAGCGTGAACACCACTTCGGGTGCGCGCGGCGTTTCGTCTTCGTACACCGAATTTGGCCCACCCGACAGAATGATGCCGGACGGCGCGAAGTCGCGCACGAAAGCATCGGTCACGTCGTTGGGGTGCAGCTCGCAGTAAACCCCGGCCTCGCGCACACGCCGCGCGATGAGTTGGGTGTATTGAGAACCGAAGTCGAGAATAAGGATTTTCTGGTGCATGGTTTTTAGGGGGTCAGGATTCAGTACCCAAAGGGCATAAAGGGGCAGAATTCAGGGATAAAGGACAAGCGGCCAATAAAGAAAAAGCCGCGCACCGCGCGACTTTCCCTGCCCCTGAATCCTGACCCCTGATCCCGCTTATTCAACGTGGTAATTCGGTGCTTCCTTCGTGATCTGCACATCATGGACGTGCGACTCACGCACGCCGGCTGAAGTGATTTCAACGAATTCGGCTTTCTTATGCATGTCGGGAATGGTGGCGACGCCCAAATAGCCCATCGACGAACGCAGCCCACCCATCAACTGGTGGATCACGCCAAGCGCGCTGCCCTTGTAGGGTACGCGGCCTTCGATCCCTTCGGGAACGAGCTTTTCGGCGCTCTTTACATTGTCCTGAAAATAGCGGTCGCTAGAACCCTGCTGCATCGCGCCGAGCGAACCCATGCCACGATACGATTTGTACGAGCGCCCCTGGAACAGTTCAACTTCGCCCGGCGCTTCTTCGGTACCCGCCAGCAAGCCGCCCAGCATGACGCAATTCGCACCCGCTGCAATGGCCTTGGCAATGTCGCCCGAATAACGAATCCCGCCGTCGGCAATCACGCCAACGCCGCTACCCACCAGCGCATCAGCCACATTGGACACTGCGGTGATCTGCGGCACGCCTACCCCCGCAACCATGCGGGTGGTGCAGATCGAGCCAGGGCCGATGCCAACCTTGACCGCATCCGCGCCATGTTCAACCAGCGCCCGCGCTGCCGAGGCCGTAGCAATGTTGCCGCCGATGACTTGCACTTCGGGGAAATGCTGCTTCACCCATTTGACGCGATCCAGCACGCCTTTTGAATGGCCGTGTGCGGTATCGACAACGATCACATCGACCCCCGCAGCGGCCAATGCAGCCACGCGTTCTTCAGTACCTTCGCCGGTGCCGACCGCTGCACCAACGCGCAGGTGACCCATCGCGTCTTTGCATGCGAATGGGTGTTCGCTGGATTTTTGAATGTCCTTGACGGTAATCAGACCGCGCAACTCGAACGCATCGTTGACCACCAGCACGCGCTCAAGCCGGTGCTGGTGCAACAGCGCCATGGCCTCATCGCGGCTCGCGCCTTCTTTCACCGTCACCAATCGATCTTTCGGCGTCATGATGTTGGCGATCAACTGGTCGAGTCGGGTTTCAAATCGCAGATCGCGGTTGGTGACGATGCCGACCACCTTGCCGCCGTCTATCACCGGCAAACCCGAAATGTGTTTGGCACGGATGATTTCCAGCACCTGGCGCACAGTCATCTGCGGCGCAACGGTGATGGGATCCTTGACCACACCCGATTCGAAACGCTTGACCGCCGCCACTTGCGCCGCCTGCAACTCGGCGCTCATGTTCTTGTGGATGATGCCAAGTCCGCCTTCCTGCGCCAGCGCAATGGCCAAACGGGCTTCGGTCACCGTATCCATCGCGGCAGACAACAGCGGCAAATTCAGGGTGATCGTGCGGGTCAACTGGCTCGAAAGCGTGACTTCGCGAGGGAGAATGGCGGAATGGGCGGGAACGAGCAGAACGTCGTCAAACGTCAGCGCTTTTTGCAAAACACGCATGGGCTTTCCTTGAACGCAAAGCGGAATTATACGCACCCGGCACCGCCCGCACAAACCGCCCGCTTGTTCCGCCCAAAACTTGGTTGTAATTTACCAAGGTCTATTGCACGTCAAATGGTTGACTCACGCCTGTGATGCGACTAACTTTGCAGCAGCATGAAATTGAAATCAGGTTGAGTACGGGTTCGCTCACCCCCTAATGAACACCATACAATTCGAGGAGACAAAATAATGTCCAAACTATTGCTTGCCCTGACTTCCGCTGCCCTGTTGAGCCTGGCTGGTTGCGCCAGCACACCCGAGCCTGCTGCAAAATCTGCCCCCACGGCAATCAGCGCCGAAGCTCAGGCTGCGCTCAGCGCCGCCCAGGCTGACGTCAAGGCTGCCAAGGCAAAGAATGCGCTGTGGACAACCTCAGAAAATGCACTGAAGGCTGCCGAGGAAGCGGCACAAAAATCCGATAGCGCCACCGTGATTAAACAATCCAAACTGGCCAGCGAACAAGCCAAGCTGAGCAACACACAACTCAGCTATCCCGAACTCAAAGTGGGTCAATAAGTTGATTGAACTCAGCAATCAAGCCTTCCGGATTCACGCCGGGAGGCTTTTGTTTTTGGGTGCGCTGGCGTTTGCCGCCCACGCTCACGCCGAGCTCTATAAATGGACCGACGCGCAAGGCAAGGTTCATTACACCGATCAACCGCCCACGCTAAACAGCCAAACGGTCAAACACAGCACAGCGGGGCAAGCCGAAACCACGTCCAAGGCCACGCAATCGCTTGACGCCAAGGATCAGGCATACCAAAAACGCCGCAAGGAAGCCGAGGATGCCCGCGCCAAAGCGGATAAAGAAGCAGAAAAATCACGCATCGCACGCGAAAATTGCGAAAAGGCACGCGCAAACCTCAGCACCCTGCAAAATGCCAACACCCCACGCGTCTTCACAACGAATGCCGCTGGGCAACGCATCTACATGGATGATTCGGCGCGTGCCAGCGCGATCGCCGACAGCCAAAAAAACGTATCCGAATTCTGTAAATAAGCCTGCGTTTAGCGCTCGCGCGGTTTACCCTGCATCTGGGCTATCTGCTTCTGTTGCTTTGCCTGCCGCGTCACCCCCACCTTTCTTGGTGACTTTGCCTTCTTCCGCGCGTTTGCGCCGCACCTCCTTCGGGTCGGCGATGAGCGGCCGGTAAATTTCCACCCTGTCCTTGTCACGCACGGCTTCATCCAGCTTGACCAACTTGCTAAAGATGCCAACCTTGTTTTTCGCGAGATCAATGTCGGGAAAGGCTTCCAGCACGCCGGACGCGCGAATAGCGTCATCAACCGTTGCACCTTCAGCAAGCTCCACCCGTAACAGGGGTTGCGTTTCAGCCAGGGCGTAGATCACTTCCACATGAATGGTTGCAGGTTTCATACGGGGTACACCTCGTCAGCGCGACGCACAAAGGCGTCAACAAAAGTATTGGTGATGTGGCTGAAAACGGGCGCCAGGATCGTTTCCAGCATTCGGTTAGAAAACGCGTATTGAAGCCGAAACTCGACCTTGCACGCATCGTCTCCCAGCGGAGAAAACAACCAGTCACCTGACAACTCGGAAAATGGACCATCCTGCAATTTAATGCGCATCTCTCGCGGATGGATCTTGGTATTTTCAGTGGTAAAACTCTGGCGTATGCCCATATAGGCGATGTGGATCGTCGCCACCGTGTGGGATTCGTCACGCGCCTTCAACTCGGTGCCCCCGCACCAGGGCAGAAAAACAGGGTAATCCTCGACCCGGTCAACCAACTCAAACATGCGTTCAGGGGAATGCGCCACCAGCACACTTTTTTCTACACGCGCCATGAGTGCCTGAAGCCTTGTAAAATTAAAGATTGTACTGAAGCCCTACGCCATGAGCATTGCCGATAACAAAAAAGCCTTTCACGATTATTTCATCGAAGAGAAATTCGAGACTGGCCTCGTGCTCGAAGGCTGGGAAGTCAAAGCCATCCGCGCGGGCCGGGTTCAACTGAAAGAAGCCTACGTCGTCATCAAAAACGGTGCGGTATTTCTGATCGGCTGCCACATCAGCCCACTCTTGTCAGCGTCTACCCACATCCTCCCCGACCCCACGCGCTCGCGTAAGCTGCTGCTCCACGCATCCGAAATCAACAAGTTGATCGGCAAAACCGAGCGCGCTGGCTTTACCCTGGTGCCACTCAACATGCATTTTTCAAAGGGCCGAATCAAATTGGATATCGGCCTGGCAAAAGGCAAAAAACAGCACGACAAGCGCGCAACCGAAAAAGACCGCGAGTGGGA
Organism: uncultured beta proteobacterium; assembly: GCA_963828945.1. Classification (GTDB taxonomy): domain Bacteria; phylum Pseudomonadota; class Gammaproteobacteria; order Burkholderiales; family Thiobacillaceae; genus Thiobacillus. The sequence goes on along the minus strand of CAWHHA010000034.1, from coordinate 15,706 downwards.
ACGTGAAAAACAACGTCTGGTTCGTTCGGCTCAACATTAAGTCGGCCGTTTGATGCTTTGATGAGCAAGGTCAAGATATTGTTTCATTACCGATGAACGGGCGGAATCAATCGCCAACCGGTCTATTAGCGCTCTTGCATGTGCTGAAATTTCGGCATATATTGACAACATCTCGACAAGTTGGGACATGAATCATGTCAGCTCTTCCTGTTTATCAAGTTGAATTCATCCCCTTGGAACGTCGGTTGGGTGATCGGCGCATCGCTTCCTTCAATGCAGCATTGCCGCTTAACCTTATCGCCGATCGCCGCATGGCACCGACGGTAGGTCGACGCTCTGAAGACCGGCAGGTTATGCCGCTGAAACTTGTATAGGATCCGCTCGTCGCAACCTGCAGCGCCCGTGCATCAGGCTTTTATTGCCTTGGCGTAGCAAACTCAATCCGGCCAACTCTTGCCGGATACCTTTTTAAACTCACCCACATGCCCACCTCAAGTCACGACTAAGGCTTGAAGCTGGGACGCAGACGGCAATCCAGCACAATCACTGCCAAGGCCTGCTTCAGGCAACAGTGCGCGCAACTATCGGTCCGTTTTTCAGCCCCAATCGCTAGTCGTGTGAGAATTGCGCTAGTTTGATCGTGCACACATTTTTAGAAAGCAGGACCAGTTTGAGCATCGCCACCGTTTCAGATCTCCTCACTTTCGATGAAGTGATCGATGTTCGCTCACCCGGCGAGTTTGCAGAAGACCACATCCCCGGTGCAATCAACCTGCCGGTGTTAAATGACGCCGAACGGGCACGGGTCGGCACGCTATACAAACAGGTATCGTCATTCGAAGCCAAAAAAGTCGGGGCTGCACTGGTATCGCGCAATATTGCGCAGTATCTCGAAGGCTACCTGGCCGACAAGCCCAAGTCGTATCGCCCACTGGTGTATTGCTGGCGTGGCGGCAGCCGCAGCGGATCGCTGACGCATATTCTGCAAAAAATCGGTTTTGGCGCGAGTCAACTCGACGGCGGCTACAAAGCCTATCGGCGGCATGTAATAGCCGAACTCGCCCATTTGCCTGCACAACTGACTTACCGTGTCGTGTGCGGTCCAACCGGTAGCGGTAAAAGCCGCTTGCTGCAGGCGCTTGCCGACGAAGGCGCGCAAGTACTGGATCTCGAAGCGCTAGCGGCTCATCGTGGCTCACTGCTGGGCGCCTTACCCAACCAGCCGCAGCCATCGCAAAAAAGTTTCGAGAGCGCCGTCTGGTACGCCCTCACCCGCTTCGACCCTGCGCGTCCGGTGTTTGTGGAATCGGAAAGCAAGAAAATCGGTGCGCTGCGCGTGCCTGATGCGCTTATCGCGGCCATGCGCGCGAGCCCCTGTGTGCGACTGGAGGTCCCTCTGGCTGCACGCGTCCAGTTGCTTATCGAGGACTATGCGCACTTTCTGCATGATTCCAGTTTGATCAACAGCCAGCTCTCGCATCTGGTTGCGCTGCGCGGCAACGACACCGTTCTGGCCTGGCAAGAACTGGCCAACCAACAGGTCTGGGATGAGTTGGTCGCCGCCCTGCTGAAGCAACATTACGACCCGGCCTATCTCAGATCCTTGTCGAACAATTACCCCACTGAAGCAAGCGATTTGACCTTCAGCAGCGCAGACTTATCCAGCGCAGGACTCCAGCTGCTGGCGCAGAAAATCAAAGCGGCTTACCCGGCACATAACCAATAACAGCGCCTGCTGCGTCGCTGGTATCGGCGGGCGGGCGTCCGGCAGCACCGGAAAACCACGCAAACCCGCAACCGTCACACCAAGCGCCTGGGTGACGCTCAGTGCCGATACCCAGCACGGTCGATTGACCATCACACGTTGCTGCCAGCGCTTGCAGTGCGGCGCGGGGGTCAACAGACCGAATTCAGCTCGAAAAACAGGCGGCGGGCATGATCGGGAATCGGATCGAAAATGGCGATGTGGGCTGTCAGAATCTGAAACACACAATCCAATAAACGGAAGAACAAGCGGGTGCTTCTGGCTTAGCCACGCCTGACTTCGATCACATTCTGCACATGCTGCAAACGCGCCAGCAACCGCGACAATTGCTGCAACTCCTTGATGCGCACGGTGATCCGCATGGTGGCATATTCACCGCGGCTCTCGGTATTCACCCGCAGCACATCAAGCCGGTCCTTGGCGATGACATCGGAAATATCGCGTAACAATCCCTGGCGATCAAACGCTTTCAACTGGATATCGACTTCGAAGGCCGCACCAGCGTCGAGCGCCCATTCGGCCGTCATCGTTCGCGCCGGATTGGCACGCCGGAGCGCGGCACAATCGGCGCGGTGCACGGTGAGTCCGCGCCCGACCGTGGTGTAAGCGACGATGGCATCCGGCGGCTGCGGCTTGCAGCAGCGCGCCAGCGTCATCGGCACATCGCCCAGCCCCGGAATGATGACCGGATTGCCCGACTTGGCGCGCGCCCGCGGTTTGGCTGTGGGAACCAGCGCAGGCGCGGGTTTGCCCGGTTCCTGCAAAGCACTGACCAGATCGCGCTGGCCGACGTCGCCGCGTCCCAGCGCAGCAAAAAACTCGTCCACCTTGCCAAACTTGAGTCGCTGCGCGAGCTTTTCCTGATTCGCATCCACCACGCCCAGGCGTTTCAGTTCCTTGTCCAACAGCGTGCGGCCGAGGCTGACCTGCTCGCCGACATCGCGCTGGCGGAACCACGTCCGCACTTTGGAGCGCGCGCGATGCGTGAGCAGATAACCAAGCGCCGGATTCAGCCAGTCGCGGCTCGGCTCGCCTTCCTTGACGGTGATGATCTCGACGCGCTGGCCGTTTTCGAGTGCAGTGTTGAGCGGAACCATCACGCCATTGAGCTTGGCTCCTCGACAGCGGTGCCCCAGGTCGGTATGGAGCGCGTAAGCGAAATCCACCGGCGTGGCGCCGCGGTCGAGCGCGACCACCCGGCCCTGCGGTGTCAGCACATAGACCTGATCCTGAAACAGTTCGGTCTTGAACTGCTCGGTGAACTCACTGCTGTCGGCAACGTCGTCCTTCCATTCCAGAATGCGCCGCAGCCAGGCGATCTTTTCCTCGTACTGGGCATCCTGCTTGCCGCCTTCCTTGTAGCGCCAATGTGCGGCAACACCCAACTCGGCATGCTGATGCATGTCGAAAGTACGAATCTGCACCTCAAGCGCACGCTCCTCCGGCCCGATCACCGCCGTGTGCAGCGAACGGTAATCGTTGCCCTTGGGTTGCGCGATGTAATCATCAAACTCGCCCGGGATCGGCTGCCACAGGTTATGCACCAGCCCCAGTACCGTGTAACAGTCGATCTCGTGTTTGACCAGCACCCGCACCGCGCGAATGTCATATAGCTGCTCGAAGCTCATGCGCTTGCGCCGCATCTTGTTGACGATGCTGGCAATGTGTTTGGGGCGGCCACTGACTTCGGCTTCGATTCCATGCAGCGCCAGCTCGGCCTGCAGTCGCTCGACAATGCCCTTGATATAGGCCTCGCGATCGATCCGTTTCTCGTCGAGCTGGGCGGCAATGGTTTTATAGGTATCGGGTTCGAGGTAGCGGAACGCCCAGTCTTCCATTTCCCACTTGATCTGCCACACGCCGAGGCGATTGGCCAGCGGAGAAAACAGTTCGCGCGCCTGCTGCCCCAGCGCCTCACGCGTGGCGGCATCCTGGCCGGAAACACAACGCAGCGCATGCGTCCGCTCGGCCAGCTTCACCAGCACAACACGAATATCCTCCACCATCGCCAGCACCATCTGACGCAGCGCTTCAAGCTGGGCATGCGGATCAACGCGCTTGTCAGTCGCGCTGATAGCCAAGGTCTCGATACGCGCCATCGCGGCCACCCCGCGTGCCAGCCGCGCAGCGGTGCCAAAAGTTGCATCAAAGTCGGGCGCTTCGCCCAAGCAGGCATGCAGCAAAGCCGCAGCAACCGCATCCGCCCCCACCCTCAACTCGGCAACAATCAGCGCAACCCCCACGCTGTGCGAAAAGCGGCTGCTATCCAGCTGGGCATACGCATAATCCAGCGCCCGCCAAGGCGTATCGTTCTCCGCCACGGGCAACACACGGGCCAGCGCCTGCCGAGCCGACTCCAGATCGATGGCATCGAAACAGCGAGGGCGGACGAGTTCGTTCATTTTCCGAAATGTCTTGTATTCCCATGCCAATGCGGAGAGAGCCCTCTTTAGCAAGAGATGCACACCGCACCGATCTGCATAAGACGAGAAAAGCATCGTCGTAAGTTGAGAAGAACAACTTAGTGACTTTGACCGTGAATAAGCAGCGAATGTTTGCCCCGTCCCTGCCAAACCAGGCAAACGGGAGCAACCTGTCCGCCGATGCCAGCTCAATCTGCATCCTGAAATGCTGGTTCTGGCCGCGCTCATACAGCTAGCGCCAGGTCAGTCAACTGGTAGCTGGCGTGTACGTGCCTTACGCGGTCAGAACTATCTACCTTCAATTGCGTTAGGCTGAATTTTCACTTTTTGTCCGGCCTTCACCAGCGCAAGCATCGCCTGCATATCCGCCTGCTGCTGCGCCTGCATGACACCCGCTTCAATCGATGACACCAGTCGAGGATCCAGGCCTGGCGCATCCAGTACGCGGCTCACCCGAACAATGCGATACGAACCATCAGGGCGGATGAATCCGGTGTAGGCCGGAAGTTTGTCAGTGCCAACCCTGAACACCGCTTTAGCCGCAGCCGCATCCAGCGTGGCCGAAGGCTGGCGCCCAACCACCTGGAAAGCCGACCAGTTCATGCCGGTCTCCTTCCCTTTAGCCAGCGATTGAATGGTCGCCTCGCCTTGCTGGGTCAGCAAACGTGCACTCTGTTCAGCGCGCAGTCTGGCTTCTATTCCCGGCAGCACTTCGGCCAGCGGACGCACACGTGCGGGTCGACTGTTCGATCACCCGCGCGGCAACCAGAACGCCTGGCTGAACTTCAATCGCTTCAGTGTTTTGTTTCGACTTGAGCGACTCCGCGCTGAACAGCGCTGCCTGCAAGCCCGGATGGTTGAATGGCGGCGGGCGCTTGTTTGGCCGTCATCCAGGCACTTTGCTGGACAGTCAGCTTGGCAGCGGTTGCTGCTGGCTGCAATGACGTGGCGTTTTCGTAAACGAGATTGCCAAAATTGTCCGCCAATTCCGCAAAAGCTTTTTGCGCCTGCTGCTTGCGCAACTCGTCTACCACCGCAGTACGTACGTTAGCCAGCGGTGCAGCCTGAGCAGCCTGAATACCGTCCAGACGTATGACGTGGTATCCGAAATCGCTTTCCACCGGGCCGCGAATTTCATTGGGTTTCATGCTGAACACAGCGTCATCAAAAGGCTTGACCATCATGCCGCGCCCAAAGCTGCCTAGATGACCATCCTGAGCCGCTGATCCCGGGTCTTGCGATTGTGTCCGCGCCAGTTCAGCAAAACGTTCCGGTGATTTTTGAAGAGTCTGATACAACTCGTTCGCTTTCGCCTTGGCTTTGGCGCGCGTGGCTGCATCCGCATTTTTATCTGCTGCGATCAGGATATGACTCGCGCTACGCTGCTCGGGAACGCCGAACTGGGCAGCATGAGAAGCATAGTAATCCGCCACAGCCTGGTCACTGACCGCAATGCCCGCGGCTACTGAGGCCATATCCAGTACCAGATACTCTGCTCGCACCTGTTCAGGCTCGGTGAATGCCGCCTTGTTGGCCGCGTAATACTTTTCCACCTCAGCTGGCGTCAGCTTGATTTGAGCGGCCACGGTTGAAGCGGGCATATCCACCCATGAAATTTCACGTTGCTGCGCAACCAAACGGGCGATCTGCGTCAGGGAAGTGGCGGCTGGAAATGCGGCGAGTGATGCCGGACTGGTGACCGTTTCCAGCATAAACGCCTGCCGCAACTCACTCTCAAACTGAGCAGGCGTGCGGTTATTCTGGCGCAAGACCGCTTCATAGCGTTGCGGAGAAAATTTGCCGTCCTGCTGAAACGCAGGGATTTGCATCAACACAGACGCAACGTAGGCGTCTGGCGCGATGATTTTGAGCTTCTGCGCGTCCTGGAACAGGGCTTTGCGATCAATCAGACTATCAAGCACCTGCTTGCGAAACTCAGCCGTCTCGGTAACAGCAGGATCAAATGAGGGACCAAGTGATTCACGCATGCGATCAGTTTGCCCCTGAATCTCTCGCGCCAGTTCCTCACGCGAAATGCCCAAATCGCCAACCTCGACAATCATGCCGCCGCTTTTATCGCCCTTCATGTAGGAATCCACGCCAAACAGAGCGAAGGTAATTGCGATCAAACCCAATAAAACTTTGGCCAACCAGCCCTGTGCGTGTTTACGGATTGCTTCGAGCACGGTGTCAACTCCAGAAAAAACATCAACGTGGATTCTCGCGCACTTTACGCCTCGCGTCTTCACCTGCAGCGATTAAATCCAGTTGATTTTGTTAATTTGACGTAATGAATGCAGAAATGAAAAAAGGCGAACTTTCGTTCGCCTTTTTGATGTTGGCGGAGCGGACGGGACTCGAACCCGCGACCCCCGGCGTGACAGGCCGGTATTCTAACCAACTGAACTACCACTCCCTTGTGCTGAATGAATCAGCACTACTAACTTGACTGACCGCTTGTTTTTGTTCTACTGCTGGTGGGTGCTGAGGGGCTCGAACCCCCGACATCCTCCGTGTAAGGGAGACGCTCTACCAACTGAGCTAAGCACCCTACGAAGACCAAAATTATACAACTATTATTTTGATCTTGCCAAATACAAATGCGATTTTATTTCTTGTTGATGGCGTCTTTCAGTCCCTTGCCTGCACGGAACTTCGGCACTTTGGCGGCCTTGATCTTGATGGTGTCGCCAGTGCGTGGATTGCGGCCGGTACGTGCGGCACGTTCACCAACGTAGAAAGAACCAAATCCCACCAGCGTGACCATGTCACCCTTTTTCAGTGCGATTTTGACGGCCTCGACAGCGCCATCCAGTGCACGGCCAGCAGCGGCTTTGGAAATATCAGCCGAGTCGGCAATGGCATCAATCAGTTCGGATTTGTTCACGTGTTGTCCCCTTCACTTAAGTGGCACAGGAAAACCCTGTGGTCGCTTTTATAACAATCCACAAAACCTTGTGTCAAGCGGTTTTCAAGCCTATTGACAAAAAAATCCCGCGACTGGCGCGGGATTCAGCGTGACACACTAAAAAACATCAATGTTTCAATGCTGCCCCAGTTGCCGCATCGTCCTCTTGCACTGGCAAAGCGGCGGCTTCAGTTTCCTGTTCTTCGCTTAATGGCTCAGGCAAGCGCTCAAGCGCCAGTTCCAGAACCTGATCAATCCATTTCACAGGATGAATATCAAGCTTGTTTTTGATGTTGTCCGGAATTTCCGTCAGGTCTTTCACATTCTCGTGTGGAATCAAAACCGTTTTGATACCGCCTCGATGCGCTGCCAGCAGCTTCTCTTTCAGACCGCCAATGGGCAGAACCTCACCCCGCAGCGTGATTTCGCCCGTCATCGCCACATCAGCCCGCACCGGAATACCGGTTAGGATTGACACCATGGACGTGCAAATCGCAATACCTGCAGACGGGCCATCCTTCGGAGTAGCGCCTTCTGGCAGGTGGATATGAATATCGCGCTTCTGATAAAAATCATCCTGAATACCCAACTTGCGTGCACGTGAACGCACAACCGACAGCGCAGCCTGAATCGACTCCTGCATCACTTCACCAAGCTTGCCGGTAGTCGTCATCTTGCCTCGACCGGGCAAGGAAACTGCCTCGATCGTGAGCAATTCACCGCCCACTTCGGTCCAGGCAAGTCCAGTAACCTGACCAACCTGATTGTTCAACTCGGCAATGCCAAAGCTGAAGCGGCGCACGCCCAGATATTTTTCAAGATTGCGCGAGGTAACCGAAATTTTGCTTGTCTGCTTCTTCAACAGCAAAGCCTTTACCGCCTTCCGGCAAATTTTGGACAACTCACGCTCAAGGCTACGTACACCGGCTTCACGCGTGTAATAACGCACGATGTCACGGATAGCCGACTCAGCGATAGCGAGTTCACCCTCCTTGATGCCATTTACCTTGAGCTGCTTGGGCGCGAGGTAGCGCACGGCAATATTGACCTTTTCATCCTCCGTGTAACCCGACAGGCGAATGACTTCCATCCGGTCCAGCAGGGGCGCAGGAAGGTTGAGTGAATTAGCCGTCGCAACGAACATCACATCAGACAGATCGTACTCAACCTCGATGTAATGGTCCTGGAAGGTGTGGTTCTGCTCGGGATCGAGCACCTCCAGCAAAGCTGAAGAAGGGTCGCCACGAAAATCCTGTCCCATCTTGTCAACTTCATCAAGCAGGAACAGCGGATTTTTCACGCCGATTTTGGTCAGACTTTGCAGAATCTTGCCCGGCATTGATCCGATGTAGGTACGACGATGCCCCCGAATTTCGGATTCATCGCGCACGCCGCCCAAGGCCATGCGTACGAATTTTCGATTGGTCGCGCGCGCAATGGACTGTCCAAGCGAGGTTTTGCCCACGCCAGGTGGTCCGACCAGACACAAGATCGGTGCCTTTACCTTGTCCACACGCTGCTGCACTGCGAGGTATTCCAAGATGCGTTCTTTGACTTTATCCAGACCGTAATGATCCTGATCCAGAATTTTTTCAGCCTTGACCAGATCCTTGCTGATCTTGGTTTTTTTCTTCCATGGCAGACCCACAATCGCTTCGATATAACTGCGAATCACGGTGGCTTCAGCCGACATCGGTGACATCATGCGCAGTTTTTTCAGCTCGCCCATGGCCTTGGTTTCGGCCTCCTTGGACATGCTGGCTTCCCTGACGCGTTTTTCCAGGTCTTCAAGCTCGGCGCCTTCTTCGATGTCGCCCAGTTCTTTCTGAATCGCCTTGACCTGTTCGTTCAGGTAGTACTCGCGTTGACTCTTTTCCATCTGCCGCTTGACGCGACCGCGGATGCGTTTTTCCACTTGCAGGATGTCGAGCTCGCCTTCCAGCAGGCCGAGCAGATGCTCCAGGCGCTTGTTCACGCCGATCATTTCCAGCACTTCCTGCTTCTGTTCGAGTTTCAGCGGCAAATGCGCGACGATGGTGTCGGCCAGGCGACCGCCTTCGTCAATCCCGGACAATGAAGTGAGGATTTCCGGCGGGATTTTTTTGTTGAGTTTGACGTACTGGTCGAACTGGGTCAGCAACGCACGGCGCATCGCCTCCACTTCAACCAGTTCCTCACCCTCAGCCGGCAGAACTTCAGCACGCGCAGTAAGATGCGTACCTACGTCAGTCACATCCAGCACGCGGGCGCGCTGATTGCCTTCCACCAGCACCTTGACGGTGCCATCGGGCAATTTCAGCATTTGCAACACGGTAGCCACGCTACCCGTGTCGTACAGGTCTTCGGGTGTAGGGTCGTCCTGCGCGGCAGTTTTCTGCGCGACGAGGAGAATGCTTTTGCCGGATTCCATCGAGGTTTCCAGCGCTTTAATCGATTTGGGTCGGCCGACAAACAGCGGAATGACCATGTGGGGAAACACCACCACATCCCTCAACGGCAACAGCGGCAGGTCAATCTGTTCCTTGGATACGTTGTCGCTCATCATAATTTCCTGGTCAGGGTTGAGGAAAGGATGCGTGGCGAAAAACCACGCTCCTCCTTAGCTGGGGGGCATAGTTCTAATTTCAAGTGAGCCGGCTATCGAAGTCGGCTCACATCAGAATCAGGCACCAGCAGCCAGCGGCTGCTCGCCCTGCTCGGAATAAATCAACAAGGGCTTGCCCTCGCCATTAATCAGGCCCTGGTCGACCACCACTTTGCTCACACCTTTTAGCGAGGGCAAGTCGTACATGGTGTCGAGCAAAGCATGTTCAATGATGGAACGTAGCCCACGCGCACCAGTTCGACGTGCGAGCGCACGTTTGGCAATCGCGTTGAGCGCCTCATCACGAAATTCAAGGTCCACACCTTCCATCTTGAACAGTTTGGCAAACTGTTTGGTCAGCGCGTTCTTCGGCTCGGTCAAAATCTGCACCAAAGCAGTCTCGTCGAGTTCGTCGAGCGTGGTAACGACTGGCAGGCGGCCAACAAACTCCGGGATCAAACCATACTTGATGAGATCCTCGGGTTCGACTTGATGCAGCAGTTCCACGTCACGTTTGGTGTCGTCGACGTTCTTGACCTGCGCACCAAAGCCGATGCCACCCTTTTCAGTCCGGCCACGAATGACTTTTTCCAACCCGCTGAACGCACCTCCGCAAATGAAAAGGATATTGCTGGTATCGACCTGAACAAATTCCTGATTCGGGTGCTTGCGCCCCCCTTGCGGCGGCACTGAAGCAGTAGTGCCCTCGATCAGTTTGAGCAAAGCCTGCTGCACGCCTTCACCCGACACGTCGCGCGTAATGGACGGGTTATCGGACTTGCGCGAGATCTTGTCAATTTCATCAATATAAACAATGCCCTGCTTAGCCTTGTCGACGTCATAATCGCATTTTTGCAGCAGCTTCTGGATAATGTTCTCGACGTCCTCACCGACATAACCGGCTTCGGTCAGGGTAGTGGCATCCGCAATCACGAACGGCACATTCAGCAGACGTGCCAGTGTTTGCGCCAGCAAGGTTTTGCCCGAGCCAGTCGGCCCGATCAGCAGGATATTGCTCTTGGCCAGTTCGACATCGCCGCTACCCGAATTGCTGCGCAGACGTTTGTAGTGGTTGTACACAGCGACGGCCAGCGATTTTTTAGCTTGGCTCTGACCGATCACGTATTGGTCAAGAATGTTGCTGATTTCATGCGGCGTCGGCAAATCGGAGCTTGCACCGCCCTTCTGGTTATCGGCTTGCTGGATCTCCTCGCGGATGATGTCGTTACACAACTCGACGCATTCGTCGCAGATGAACACCGACGGCCCAGCAATCAGCTTGCGCACCTCGTGCTGGCTTTTGCCGCAGAAGGAGCAATAAAGAAGTTTGTCGCTCGAGCCTTTGTCTACCATGCCTATTCCTTTATTTAGCGCTAGCTTCGATACGGGTCGTTAACACTTTATCGACCAGACCGTAATTTACCGCGTCATCCGCACTCATGAAATTATCACGATCGGTATCGCGTTCGATCGTTTCCAGGCTTTGTCCCGAATGCTGGGCCAGCATGCCATTCAGGCGGCCTTTCAAATAAAGGATTTCCTTGGCGTGAATCGCGATATCCGATGCCTGACCCTGAAACCCGCCCAAGGGCTGATGAATCATCACGCGCGAATTCGGCAAACAATAACGTTTTCCCTTGGTGCCCGCTGTCAGCAAAAAAGCGCCCATGCTGGCCGCCTGTCCGATACAAAGCGTGGACACATCCGGCTTGATGAACTGCATGGTGTCGTAAATTGCCATGCCAGCCGAAACCGAACCACCAGGCGAATTGATATAAAAATAGATGTCCTTGTCAGGATTTTCAGATTCCAGGAACAGCATTTGTGCAACCACCAGGTTGGCAGTTGAATCGTTTACCGGCCCAACCAGAAAAATGACGCGCTCCTTGAGCAGACGCGAGTAAATGTCATACGCACGCTCTCCACGGCCGCTTTGCTCGACAACCATGGGAACCAAGCCAAGACCCTGCGGTTCCTGGTACCGGGAATTGGAAACATCGCGTTCAAAATCAATATGCATCAGGCACGTCCCATCAATTCTTCAAAGGAGGTTGCCACGTCTTCAACCGTAGCCTGACCGGCAACCCATGCTACAACGTTTTCTTCCAAGGCCAGAGACTCGATTTCCTGCATCCGCTCAGGGTTTTGATAGAACCACTGCGCGACTTGATCGGGCTCTTCGTAACTTTGCGCCTGCTCCTGAATCAGCGCGCGAATCTGATCAGGCTGCGCCACCAACTTGTTTGCCTGCACGATTTCAGCAAGGATCAGGCCCAAACGAACCCGGCGTTCAGCCTGTCCAGTAAACATATCGGTCGTCAGCTTCATAGTCTGAACCCCGCGCGACTGCATATCGGCTTCGGTCATTTTCAACAGGCGGTCCGTTTCCATCGCCACCAGGCTTTGCGGCAGATCCAGCGTGCTTTTCTGCAACAGCAATTCCATCGTCTGCTCTTTCAGCTTGGTCTGGACGCGACGTTTCACTTCGCGCTCCAGATTGGCCTTCACTTCGGCTTTGAGTTTGCCCACATCGCCGTCTTCGACACCCAAAGCCTTGGCGAATTCCGCATCGACCGGCGGCAGCACAGCGGCTTGAACTTCCTTCACCTGCACATCGAAATGTGCGACCTTGCCTGCCAACTCTTTGGCGGCGTATTCAGCAGGGAAAGTCACATCGAATCCCTTGCTGACACCTGCTTTAAGGCCAACCAGGCTCTGCTCGAAGTCTTTCAGCAAACGCCCTTCGCCTATCACCGCGGCGAAGTCTTCGCCCTTGCCACCCTCAAACGCCACGCCATCGACCGTGCCCTGATAGTCAAACTTGACCAAGTCGCCTTCGGCCGCAGCCCGATCCGTCACCTCAAACGTACGGCGTTGTTTTTGCAGCACTTCGAGCGTTTTCGCCACGTCTGCATCGCTCAACTCCACAACGGGGCGGCTGATCTTACCCGTGGTCAACACATCAATCTTGACTTCAGGATAGACCTCAAAACTGGCGCTGAAAGTCATTTCAGCAGCGGCGGTCTGGCCGGCTTTCGGCTCAAAACGTGGATAACCCGCAATTTTCAGCTTGTGCGCCTGCACCGCCTCGCCAAACCGGCTTTGCAGCGCTTCGCCCAGTAATTCCTGACGCACGCCGGGGCCATGCTGACGAGCCACGGCCGCAAGGGGCGCCTTGCCAGGACGGAAACCATCCATCTTGACGCTGCGTGCCAGCCGCTTGAGGCGGTTTTGCACTTCGGCTTCCAGTTGTCCCATGGGCACGTTAATGTCCAAGCGCCGAACCAGACCTTCGAGAACTTCAAGATTTGCTTGCATCACAATACTTCCTGGCTGAATTAATTAATAAGGGTAGTAAGAAAAACCCGGTGGTGCGGGAGGGGGGACTCGAACCCCCACGCCTTGCGGCGCTGGAACCTAAATCCAGTGCGTCTACCAATTCCGCCACTCTCGCGGCTATGCCGCAAAACCATCAACAGATAAGTGTAATATAATCAATACGATGCTGTCACCCAGCCCGCACTGTATCCCACCTAAGTCATTATTCCCATTCCATTTTTTTGTTCCCGGTGCCGGTCGATCATTACGAAAATTTTCCCGTTGCGTCCTGGTTGCTGCCCAAGCGACTGCGCCGGCCAGTAGAAGCGATTTACCGATTCGCCCGCAGCGCGGACGACATTGCCGATGAAGGCGACGCCCCAGCCGCCGAACGCCTGGCTCAACTGGCGGCTTACCACACCGAACTGGATCACATCGAACGCGGCGACACGCCGGCCGATCCGGTCTTTGCCCCACTTGCTGCCGCCATTCGCGATTACGCCATCCCACTCGCGCCGTTCCGCGATTTGCTGTCTGCGTTTGCGCAAGACGTCGAAAAAACGCGCTACGCCCATTTTGGCGAGGTGATGGATTACTGCCGCCGCTCGGCCAACCCGGTCGGCCGCCTGATGCTGCACTTGTATGGCGACCATGATCCTCGCCATCTGGCTTATTCCGATGCCATTTGCAGCAGCCTGCAATTGATCAATTTCTTGCAGGACATCGCGGTGGACTACCAAAAAGACCGGATTTATCTGCCGCAGGACGAACTCGCCGCAGCTCCACGTCAGCGAAACACAGATCGCCCAGGGCGACACGCGCGGCATGTGGCATACGATGATGCACCAGATCGAGCGCACCCGCAAGCTGCTTCAGGCGGTGCGCCGCTCGGCCGGCAACTCAAGGGGCGCATCGGCCTGGAAATGCGCATGATCATCATGGGCGGCGAAACCATCCTGCGCAAACTGCATGCCAATCCGTGGCTGTGTATTCACCCATCGCCCGGTGCTCACCACAGTGATTGGGCGTCACATGCTTGACGCGCTCAGTTCGAGCAAATGATGACGCCAATCAATACTGTCAGGAGCGAGCCGCCAGGAGCGGCTCCAGTTTCTATTACAGCTTCCGTCTTCCTGCCTGCCGACACGCGGCGGCAATCACCGCGCTGTATGCGTTCTGCCGCGAGCTCGACGACGTGGTCGACGAATGTCACGAGCCGCGAGTCGCCCGTGACCAAACTCGCAACTGGTGGCGCGACGAAATCGCGCGCATTTCTGCAGGCACGCCGGAGCATCCCGTCGCCCGCGCCTTGTTGCCCGCCACGAGCCTGCGATACTGCCCATGGCGCTGTTCCTGGAAATCATCGATGGCATGGAAATGGATCTGGACGACCAGCGCTACCCCGATTTCAAGTCGCTCAACTTTACTGCTACCGCGTGGCAAGCGTGGTCGGGCCTGCTGGCGGCCGCGATTTTCGACGCGACGCGGCGAGACGACCGCGCAGTCCAGCCACTACGCGCATGAACTCGGGCTGGCCTTCCAGCTCACCAACATCATTCGCGACGTCGGCGAAGATGCGCGACGCGGCCGCATTTACCTGCCGCAAGACGAACTGGCGCGCTTCGGCGTGCAGCGAGGCCGACTTGCTGAATGGCCGTGACACGCCCGAATTTCAATCCCTGATGCAATTCCAGTACGAGCGCGCGGTCGCCTGTTACGACCGCGCACTGGCCGCACTTCCCCGCGCGCGCACGCCGTGCGCAGCGTCCCGGACTGGTGATGGCCGCGATATACCGCACCTTGCTGGACGAAATCCAGCGTGACCATTTTCCCGTCCTGCGCGCGCGCGTATCGCTCACGCCGCTGCGCAAGCTGTGGCTGGCGAGCAAAACCTGGCTGTTTCCATGAAAGCCGGCTTCCGTAAACACCCAGCTGTCGCCATCATCGGCGGCGGCTGGGCGGGTTGCGCCGCCGCACTGACACTGGCCGAAGCGGGCGTCACCGGTCACCCTGCTGGAAGCGAGCCGCACCCTGGGCGGACGTGCGCGCGGCAGTCGAACTGGAAGGGCGCCACTCGACAACGGTCAACAATCCTGCTCGGCGCGTACGAACAGACCCTACAGCTGATCGAACGCCTGCATGTCACACCCGGTTGTGGCGACTGCCGCTCAGCCTCAACCAGCCGCCGGATTTCAGCCTCACCTGTCCACGCCTGCCCGCGCCGCTGCATTTGCTGGCGGGACTTGCTCAGCGCGCAGGGACTTGGCTGGCGTGAAAAACTGGCCGCCGCGCGCTGGGCACATACGCTGCTTCGCGGGGGCAGATACGCCGGACCATCTGACTGTCGGCGAACTCACCCGCACCCAGCCCGAAAAACTCAACCGCCTGCTGTGGCATCCGCTGTGTATCCGCGCTGAACACGCCGCCAGAAATCGCCAGCGCCCGGGTTTTCTCGCAACGTGATCCGCGCCGCTTTTGACGGCGCAACCCGCACAGCGACCTGCTGCTGCCCCGGCGCGACCTGACCGCGCTGTTTCCCGCCCCCGCTGCCGCCCGGGTCTCATCGAAGTCGGTGCAGCGTCCGCCTGCTGCGGGTGACGCCGTCGATGCGGCGACGGATGCCATCACCCTGCGCACGCGCGACGATACAACGGCCTATAGCCACGTCATCCTCGCCGTCGCGCCCCAACATCTGGCCCAATACGTTC
>CAWHHA010000033.1:0-12357 GCA_963828945.1 uncultured beta proteobacterium | reverse complement strand
AAAACCGGCAAGACGCTGTCAAGGTGCTGGCCAAGCAATGCGATGTGGTGATCGTGGTGGGCTCGCCGACCAGTTCGAACTCGAACCGGTTGCGGGAAGTGGCGGAGAATCTGGGCGTACCAGCTTATATGGTAGACAGCGCTATTGAGATCGTCCCGGCCTGGCTGACCGACAAAAACGCTATTGGCGTCACTGCGGGTGCGTCAGCGCCAGAAATTCTGGTGCGCGCAGTGATCGAGCGGCTTGATGCACTCGGCTGCAAGTCAGTGAAAAATCTGGACGGAACCCCGGAAAAAGTCGCCTTTGCATTGCCAAAAGGCTTGGGCTGACGGGTCATTTATCGCCAAAGAACGATTGCCGTGCCGCACTCACGGCACTTACACACATAGCATCAATCCAGGGCTATTTACCCCAGCACTCAGCCACGTCACCATCCGCGCCCTGCGCGCCTGCGTTCGTGTAGGTGTATACCCCACACGCATCCCCTGACATGGATCCGACTGGCGTGGCGAATAACGTAAACGTTTGTGCAGCAACTGCAACGGTCATGTTGTATCGCGCCGCGCCACTTTCAGGGCTTTGGGGTTTCGGCAAACTGGCATCATCAATAGCCGCCCCACCGCTTGTCTGGTCGTAGCGGTTTGCGGCGGTGTAATTGCGTTCCAGAAACTGGGCATTTTCCAGCAACATCGCGCGTGCTTCCGCTCTGCGTGCACGTTCCACGTACCCCGTGTAGCTGGGATACGCAATCGACGCCAGAATGCCGATGACAGCCACCGTGACCATCAGCTCGATCAGGGTGAAGCCTTGGCATGCGGCACGGCTACCGGGGCATGGGCGAAGATGGTTTTTCATAAACATTCCCTCTTGATTAGGCTCCATTACTGAATCTGCCGCCAGGACGTCCGGCCTGCAGTCGAGCCACTTTTCTCGGTGATCACACCAATCCCCTTACCCACGTTCGAGCTGAACTTGTACTCCTTGCTACCGGCAGTCACCACCGTCGGCTGGTTCAGTGTCATCGTGCCCGATTTCACGCCTGCTGGCGCGACAGCGCCGCCCTGCTCCGTAGCTTCGACGAAGTCATCCGAGGTCAAACTCGCCATCGCCATTGATGTCCAATGCCGAATAGTCCAGGTTACCGCCCGATTCCGCGTCCAGTTCCATCAGCCAGCTTGAACCTTGCAGACAGGGATCGGACACACTGGGTTCCAGCGTATTGAAAATCACCCGGCCAAACCGCAGCAGAGGCGGCGAGATCACGCGTTCGCCCTTGAGCGCACCACCCGGCGGCACCAGATCCATCACCCAGCCTTTTTTGGTCGTCCAGTTTGCCGGGTTGTTGCTCGTTACCCGCACCTCCTGCGTGCCGACGATGCCCTGATACACAATGCTCTGCGTCCACAGGTCGCTTCTGCCGTAACTGGTCAAGCTGCCATCATCCAGCACGCCATAGAACGACTGCTTATCCGTTGCGGTTGCGTCGCCGTCTACAAAATAACGCCCCGTTCCAAAGTACACCATGGCGTCGCCCGCAACCCCACTGGGCGGGCCGGTCACACCCAGTTGCGCCTGAATCGGCTGCCGCACGGCGCTACCGCCCGTGCCGTCCTTGGCCACGAACATCGGGTTCGGGTGCAGCTACCGAACCGTGAGCGATTTTCCAGCTCGCAGCGAAGGCTGAGGTCACGTCGAACTTCCAGACGTTGCCCTGCATGTCGCCTGCGTAGATCGCATCGATGATGCGGTCGTTATCCAAATCAACCAGTTTTGGAGTGGACAGGCCATTTTCCGCAGCGGCCGAGCCGTACTTGGTGTCGATATAGTAGTAAATTGACGGGTCATCCACCCGAACCAGGAACAGCCCCGCCTGATTGTCGGTACTGTCATAGCCGTTCGAGAACACTGCATAGAAATGCCCATCGGCAAACGGCGCCACGGTTGCAGGCCCGAAGATGAAGCCCATCTTGCTCGCATGCGCGCCGCCATTGAACTCCCACATTACTTTGGTTCCGTCCATGGCATTGGGGTTGGTCACATCGAGCGCAAAAACCGATTTACCGCCCGCACCCATCGTCCCGATCAAGACCGTGCGCCACGTTCCACTCCAGTATGCGTCACCAAACGTGGCGGCACCGTCGACCATAAACTTGTGGTTGGCCGGATACGTGACATCGGTCAGTGCGGCCAGCGAACCGTGCAATTCACTGGGGACGTAGGCAAACTTTTCCACGCCGGTTGCGGTATCAAACCCATGCAACATGCCATCGTTGCCGCCCACGTAAATCATGTTTGTCGTGCTCTTGCCGCTGACAAATGCCGGATAACTGGTTGCGTAAGCCGGGATGACTTCAAGCCGGAAGTTTTCTCCCCCGACAAAAATCGGGTCGGAATTCACAATGTCGCCCAGCACCTTGGTGCGACTGCGAAATGTGCCGGAAGGTAACTCCTTGGAATGATCGCCGCGCAGATAATCGACCACATCGGAAGTCAGCGTTCCACCAAACCCCCCGCTAAAGCTCGTCGCCGCGCCGCCACTGGTGGTCCAGATATTGCGCGCTGCAGGCGCAGGGAGGTTTGCGCTCGCCGCCCAGACCGGGGCGCCTGGCAATCCCGTAATCGGATCGAGCGGAATGGCCTCCAGTTCGCCTGACCAATCGTTTGAGTCGAAACTGGCCAGATAAATGCGGGTGCTGGTTTCCAGACGCTTGGAGTTGGCCGCGATCGATGAAGCAGAGCCGACCTTGGCAGCCACGTCGTTAACAATCGATTTCAGCGACTTGTTCAAGGTTTCCGGATCGTCCGCGCTAAAGAACTTGCCGCGGCTGTTGAGTGCGGCGTGCCACAAATCAGCAACGTTTCCGACAAGGTCTGAGCCGGCAGCGGGCCAGTTCAACGTGCCCGCTTTCAGTGCCTCGTAACTACTGGTCGCAGTATTGGAGCTATGCGAATCGCCGTCCCACTTCAGTTTTGGAACGGTGGTATCAAGCACCCGGGTCAGGCCAAGCCCCACCGTGTAGGTCACCATATGCTGCCATTTGGCCGGGTCATTTTCTGGATCCCAATAGCCGGCTGTCAAAATGCTTGGGCTTGCGTTATCGAGCGTGGACGGGAAGCGTGCCACATCATTTTTCAAACTGCTGTTCAAATCCGTTGCCCAGTAATGAAAAGCGACATCGGCAAGCGAGTTGGCGTTTGTGTCCTTGAAAGGTGCAACGGTGCGTAATGATTGCTTCGCCTGGCGAGGCCATGCAGTTAGGTGAAGCTAACGAACATGAAGTGTCGAACATATTGGGCAACGCCGTTGCCACACTGTCACTTTTAAGCGTCCCCGCTGCATTGTTGCCGTTCCATATGCCATCCGTCATCACCATGCTGAAATTGGCGCGGCAGGAATAGCGCTTGGCCGCATCGTCGTTGACTTGCGGATCGAACGCGTATGGGCTGGTCAACCCCGTTTCGATGGTGAAATACGCGCCTGCCTTGCCAAGCGCCTGGCGCAAGGGCGTACTGTTGTTCGCGGGCAACTTGAACAACCATTTGTACAAGCGTGCCTTATGCGCCGCATCGTAACGCCGGATGCGGTTTTCTACGCTGACGCCATCCCAACCCTGGCACGTCGTACCGAAAGTCGTGCATGTGTTCAACGACTGCCAGGCCACGCGCATTTCCGGCGTGATGTCCTGGAACGCGCGCGAGGCTGCCGTAATGGTGGCCAGGTTACGGGTGCGGTAGAACGAGTACCAGTTGGCGAAATTCTGTCGCTCGTCCTTGTCTGCTGCATCAATGTTGCCATCGCCATTGATGTCCTTTGTGCCGGGCCCAGAGGTCGCGCTGACAAAAACCGGCTGATAGCAATCTTCATCGCCGATCGTGCCGTCGCAATTAGCTAGCGTTGACACGAAGTTGTAGTAGTAGGCTTGTGTGTTGGTTGTTGAGGTTATGTTGCCGAAGAATTTGCCCACACCCAAATCCGCAGCGGCATGGTTGGCGAATGATTGGGAATAAGTAGGCGACCCGCTGCTCATATAGTATCGGAGCACACTTGTAGGCCTGTACTCGCTAGCGAGGTCCACATCACTGTTTGCCGGCTTATAAAATCCATTACGCCAAGCGGCATTAAAAGATGTGGTCAACGCCACCCCATTGGCATCGAGTGGCGGCAGATAATGGGTGTTGGGGTTGTAATACTGCGCATTGAAAGTCGAAGATTTGAAACGACGCGCCGAAGTCGTTCCGTTGATGCTGTCGGGGACGTATGCCCATTGCATACTCCCCGAGTCATCCAGCGTAATCACGAAATTAGGTGACACCCCGGTCGAGAGAAACAGCGGTACGTTATGCGGCTCAAGATTTGGATCGAGCGCCTGCGCCGACAAGGGAAGCATGACGGCTGCCGCCAGCGCAAGGCTTTTCAGGGACAGGAAGTTACTAGCCGGTTTAGTCATGATTCACCTCGTTACGGTTGCTCGATGTTGACAATCGATTGCAGGATGACCGGCGCATTGCCGGATGCGATTGCGCGAGCGGTGATGCGATACAGACCATCGCGTGGATTGCCGCTTTGGGGGGTGTAGCCCAGATCGTCGTTGCCGCCGGATCCGGTTCTGAGCGAAAGCTTTTCGATGACGTACTGCACGCCGTCGACGCCCGGGTAAACCAGGCCTGGATTGGCTGCGGCCGTCCAGTCAAAGGTTTTCCAGTCATCCGTGCTGGCGACTCCGGTCGGCACTACTCCAACATCGAAGTAGCCCGGCCCGGTTGCCGGATCCACCGGAGAATTCAAAGCCTGCTCGCCAGCGCGCAACCCGGCTTCGGCTGCCTGGAATGCCAGATTCTGGCTACGCAAGTTGCCCGCCATTTTTTCTTCCAGAATGCTGCCGCGCATGGATGCGAGAACAATGAGCGTGAGCACGACCATGAAGATCAGACCGGTGATCAGCGCAATACCCTGTTGCCGGGCATGCATACTGGCTGAGCTGGCTGGATTTGGGATATTCATTTTCATCCCCTTATTGCAAACGGTTGCGAATCCCTACCGTGGTAGAGAAAGTCTGATAAATGCGCCGGTCGGCCGCCACAACAGCATTGGGCGTGCCATCGTCGTCGGTGTCGATGCGATAGGTCTGCGCGGAGGTAGTCAGGTTGTTGTCTGGGCTGGCCATCAACAAACTGATGCGCACGCTGACGACCTGTTGCCAATTGGCGACCGCGCCTGCTGTCTGGTAAACGTCGGCGGCACGATCAGCGTTGGTATCGATGCCGTACATGATCTGCATATCCTCCACACCCTCGACCAGCTCTGCGACACCATCGTTGACGCTGTTGCGATACAGCGCCCGGACGCCTGCCGGGTTGGTACCGAGGTAATAGGCAAACCGATCGAATTCCATGACTTCGTCGGCAGGTGCACCCGGCAGCGTAGTGAGGTCGGCCGGCGCTGAACGCAAGAAACCGGTTGGAGGCGCATCCGCAGGCGGCCGGCAGGTCACGACCGCAAGGATGTCATTTGCCTTGTACGCATAGGGATTGGCGCCGGCGGTCAGTGACGCCAGCGTCACACTGCTGGCTTGCGCGCCCCAAACCGATATCGCATCACCTGCAACACGCGGCACGGTCGCTGCCGGCACGCCCGGCGGATTGTTGCCTGCGTCCCCTCCCACAACAGCGTTCGCATTCGTCAAGGCGGGCGCGGGCGCCACGAAATTTGGCGCACCTTCAACCAGGCTGGTGCAACCGAGCGACCCCGCCATGCGCAAGTCACGCGCGATGGTGTCCAGTGCATAGCGCGCGCTTTCCTGCATGCGCGACATATTGTCAGTGTTCCTGAATGACTGGCGGCTCCCCAGATAGAGATAGCCGACCGCCGCCACCACGATAAAGCCCAGCGTAACGGCGACCATGAGTTCCACCAGGCCGAAACCGCGCTGGCCATGACCAGAGAATGTTGAACGCATGCTCATAACTGGCTCACCACTCTGAATGTTTTCTGGGTATCGTCGGTTGTTGGCGCCCCGGGTGCATGTGTGGCGCGTGCATCGTTCCACTGGATGTCAACGGTCACGGTTCTCGCTGTGCCAGCGGCCACAACGGCAACAGAACCGTCGCCCTCGGGCAGAGAGTTGGCAATCATGGCTTTCCAGTCGGTGATATCGGTACCGGCCATCCCGCCTGCAGCGGATGCCCCGCCGATACCGACGACATAGGCTGCCGAATTCGGGCGGTTTGTGCGCATACGATCGATCACGTCGTAGGCGAGCCAGGTGGCTTGGGAACGATAGTAGGCGCTTTGGTTATTGCGCAGACTGGACGCCATCAACCCGGCCAGCCCAAGCAAGCCGATGGACAACACCAGCATGGCAACCAGCACTTCGAGCAGGGTAAAGCCTTGTTGACGCATGGTTTTTCCTCAGGGACACGCAGTCGGGCTGATATGTGCACGCCCAGCTGAAATAATTTCAATTTGGCGGCCCATTACACCTGTCACACCAGGACATAGTGTGAGCGTTGCACTGGTTCCAACCGCCAGATTCGGCAAGCCGTTAGGCTGATAGGACATGAAATTACTGGCGTTGGCAGTCGCAGCCAGCGTGCTGGCGCCGGGCAGTGCGGGATACATCTGGATCGGCTGATCCGCACCATCCAATGTGCCCGCCACGCCGCCATCAACAAACACCATCCAGCCCTGCGCCCAGGTGCCGCCTGCTGTGCAGGCGCCGCCTGCACTTTTGCAAACACTTACCCTGGAATTACGCTTGACGGCTTCGCTGCGCGCCAATTGCAGGGCCGACAAGACATCGTTGCTCTTGGACGACATGCGACTGTTCAGCACGAAGTTTTGATAATTAGGCACGGCAACCGTCACCAAAATAGCCGCCACAGCCATCGTGACCAGCAATTCGATCAGCGTAAATCCGCTGCGCATGCGCGTTGTATGCAGTTTTTCCATGAGTCGAACCGTAGCCACACTCTTGATTGCATGCCAGACATTACCGACAAACGGTGGATTTAACCGAACACATGGGACTCACAAGATGCCAGATGCACTTAGGGGCAGACTTGCCACCACCCCACCAGCATGTCCGGGAACTCAGCAGCTTGCGCTTTCAAGCCGGACTCGGCCTGTCTTGTTCACGATGACCTTGCGCGCATTGCCTGCCAGGCACACGCGCATCGTATCATTCGGCAACCAGGAAGAACCTTCACTTCTGCCATTAGGCAAATAGCTGACAAATTGACTGAAATTGATCGCGGTAATGACGGCATTGGGGGCACCGCCATAGGCATGGATTACAGTATCAGACGATTCCGCCACACCCCGGACGCCAAAATCAACAAACACCAGCCAGCCCTGCTGCCATCCCCCCGCGTTGCTGCAACTCGCGCTTGAACTTGATGCATTGGCACTTTTGCAGACGGTGACGCGCTGGCCGCGCTTGACCGCTTCAGAGCGTGCCAGCTGCAAGGCGACAACCAATTCGTTGGTCACCGCCGCCAACCTGTTGGTGTTCGCCAAAAATGCGTAGCCCGGAATGGCAATCGCCAATAAAATCGAACCTACCGCCATCGCAACAAGCAACTCCACCAGTGTGAATCCTCGCCGTACCATTTCCCTCTCCCCAAATTCTTTTTTGACTCCAGGGAGCATGCCACTCTATTTGGGGCGTTTATATACAACTTTAGTTGTAGGTAGAGCCCATGGATAAGCCGCATACAGCCAGGCAAAACCGGTCAGTCATCGTCCTGGGGGCGGGGGTTTCTGGCCTGAGTGTAGCGCTGGCACTACTTAAACGCGGTCAGCGTGTCACGCTGCTGGAACGCGGCGAAGTGGGCGCTGAATCCTCCTGGGCAGGCGGCGGCATTGTGTCGCCGCTGCTACCGTGGGATTACGCCGAGCCGCTATCCAGGCTGGCGCTGCGTTCGATGGCTGCTTATGCTGACTGGATCGCGTCTATCGAAGCGCAATCCGGGACAAGCGCAGAATTCTGGCGCTGCGGGATGCAGGTGCATGGGGTGGCTGAGCCGGATGCAGCGCTTGCCTGGTGTCAGGCGCACGGTCTGACCGCACAGCGTGAATCCGCGCAATCGAATGACAGGCTCTGGTTACCCGACATCGCCCAGGTTCGCAATCCGCGTCTGGTGGCTGCGTTACGTGAAGCGGTGACTCGACTGGGCGGGGTCATCCATACGCATTGCGCGGCTGAGTCGATTACCACTCAGGCCGGACGGATGGTGGCTGTCCACACTTCGCAGGGCACGTTTGCGGCAGACCAGTTTGTGGTGGCCACCGGCGCATGGGCAGGCTCTGCGTTGCCGAACCTGGCTGCAGCCCCGCACATCCGCCCGATTCGCGGGCAGATGCTGCTGTTCAAACTGGAACCCGGCGCGCTCAATACCATTCTGTATCGCAATGGCCTGTATCTGATTCCGCGTCGCGATGGCCACATTCTGGTGGGCAGCACGCTGGAAGATGTCGGCTTTGACAAATCAACCGACGCCGCCACGCGGCTGCGGCTGCACGCTGCGGCCGCCGAGCTGCTGCCCGCGCTGGCGAATACGCAGCCGGTGCAGCATTGGGCGGGATTGCGTCCGGGCTCGCCAGACAATATCCCGGTCATCGACCGCCACCCTGATTTCGACAATGTGTTTGTCAACACCGGGCATTACCGTTACGGGGTAACACTGGCACCGGCATCAGCGGAGTTGTTGGTGGCATTGATGGAAGACAAGAAGCCCGTGCTCGACCCGACGTCCCTATAGCTGGCAAGCGGCGCTCGAGCGGCGCTGGAGTCCAAACCTTTAAGTGCGCAGCACGCTGGGGCGGCACAAGATGCTTTACACTTTGCGCCACCCCGCCGACACACCCTCTGCATGCATCAAGCCCTAACCCGCTTTCCCATCCATGAATGTACGCCCCGGCAGCGCGCCTGAAGCTGCCGTGATGCCTGCGCTCAACGTCTGGGTCATCAGCGATGGCAAGCCCGGGCATGTCAACCAGTCGCTGGGGCTGGCCGAAGCACTGGCGCGCGCCACCCCCACCCACATTCATCGTCTGACTGCCCTGCCCGCCTGGCGCGCCTGGCTGATGCTGCTGTTCAAAATTTTGCCGGATCAAACACTGCCCGCCCCTGATCTGATTGTGGGTGCGGGACACGCGACGCATCTGACCCTGCTGGCGGCGCGGCGTGCGCGTGGCGGGCGCATTGTGGTGTTGATGAAGCCGAGCCTGCCGCGCCGCTGGTTCGATCTGTGCATTCTGCCGCAGCACGATGGCGTCGCTGCAGATGCGCATACGCTGGTTACCGAGGGCGCGCTCAACCGCATTCGCCCGTCCGGCGCGCGCAATCCGAAACGCGGGCTGATCCTGATCGGCGGCGTCTCGTCGCATTTCGAATGGGATAGCGATGCGATACAGGTGCAGATCAAAAGCATCCTCACGCGCACACCCGACACACACTGGACGCTCACCACCTCGCGCCGCACACCGGATGATTTTCTGGCGCAACTGCCGCCCTTCCCCAATCTGACCATCGTCCCTCACACCGCCACATCGCCCGACTGGCTACCCGAACAGTTCGCCCAAAGCGGCACGGTGTGGGTGACGCCCGACAGCGCATCGATGGTTTACGAAGCGCTGTCGGCAGGTGCCGATGTCGGCGTGTTCGATCTGCCGGTCAACCCTAAAAGCCGCGTCGGCTGGGCGATTGCGCACCTCGCCGACGCGCAGCGCATCACCCGCTTTGTGAACTGGTGTGCGCATGAAAAATTAAACCCCAACACGCAGCCGCTGGCCGAGGCCGACCGCTGCGCCGCCTGGATTCTGGAATGGCTGAAGAAAAACACGGACGTCCATTTGAGCGATCGGGTTCGTAGAATGGCGCCCTTGCCGCGATTGCCCGCGCCGCATTCGCGCCACGACAAGGGTCGGGCCGAATGCGGCAGCTGACGGTGCGGAAAATCGCGTCGAGGGCGCCACTCCCAGCAGAATTTGGCCCGAATAGATAATTCAGATAAAAAGAAACGAATGAATGAAGAAAAACTAACCGTCTTGCAACTGCTGCCCGCACTCGAATCGGGCGGGGTGGAGCGCGGCACGCTCGAAATCGCGCAGGCGCTGGCGAGCACGGCCACCGCGCACTGGTGATGTCGGCTGGCGGGCGGCAGGTCGTGCCCTGGTTGCCGCGGGGGCGAACACTTCACCTGGCCGATTGGCCGCAAGCGCTTTAAAACGCTGTTGCTGGTCGGCAAGCTGCGGCAATTCCTGCTGGAGCAAAAAGTCGACATCATCCACGCCCGCTCGCGCGTGCCTGCGTGGATCGCTTATCTCGCGTGGCGCGGCATGAATCCGGCCACGCGCCCGCGCTTTATCACCACGGTGCATGGCCTGTATGGCGTCAATCGCTACAGCGGCATCATGACGCGCGGCGAACGGGTGATTGCGGTGTCGAATACCGTGCGCGATTACATCCTGCGCGAATACCCCGACACGCTGCCGTGGCATGTTCAGGTGATCCATCGCGGTGTCGATGGTGCGGCCTATCCGCACGGATGGAAACCCGATCCTGTCTGGCAGCAGGCGTTTTATGCCCAGTTTCCGCAAGCTGCCGGCAAGCTGCTGCTCACCCTGCCGGGCCGCATCACACGGCTGAAAGGGCACGAAGACCTGATCGAATTGATTGCGCGGCTGAAGCGACGCGGACTCCCCGTGCATGGTCTGATCGCCGGCGGCGCGTCCGCGTCCAAGCAACGCTATCTGCAAAAACTGCGCTACCGCGTGCGCAGCATGGCACTGGAAGAACGACATCAGTTTCACCGGGCAGCGCGACGATCTGAAGAACATCCTGGCGATGTCGAATCTGGTGCTATCGCTTTCCACCCAGCCCGAGTCGTTTGGCCGCACCACGCTGGAGGCGCTGCGGCTGGGCGTGCCGACAGCGGGTTACGACCACGGCGGCGTGGGTGAAATTTTGCGGACGATTTATCCGGCCGGGCTATTGCCACTTGGCCGCATCGACGAAACTTTCCAGCGTGTCGCGCAACTGCTGCAATCCCCCCCAGCGGTTCCGGCTGGCGACTTTTTTCCGCTACGGGATATGCTGGATCAAACGCTGGATCTGTACGAACAGCTGGCGCGCACACCGCGCCGCTGAACGCTCACACCGACCCCGGCTGGTATTCCGGCACCCAGGTTTTCAGCTGACGTTTGACTGTGGCCTCGTCGTGCGGATCAGCATCCGCCAGCCAGGCCAGACATTCGGCATGCCAGCCCACATTGGCCGCGCGCGCCCGAGCCACGCGCAGTTTGGGATGCGGCGTGGGCAAGGTCGATTCGTCATCGGCGAGCAATTCTTCATAGAGTTTCTCGCCGGGGCGCAGGCCGGTGTATTCGATGCGGATGCGATCGACGTCTGCACCCGACAGCCGAATCATCAGCTTGGCCAGCTCGACAATTTTCACCGGCTCGCCCATGTCCAGCACGAAGATCTCGCCGCCCTTGCCCATCAGGCCCGGCCTGCAACACCAGTTGCGCGGCTTCGGGGATCGACATGAAATAGCGCGTGATGTCGGGGTGCGTCACCGTCACCGGCCCGCCCGCCTCGATCTGTTGCTGGAACTTGGGGATCACGCTGCCGGACGAGCCGAGCACATTGCCGAAGCGCACCGATACGAAACGGGTACCCATCGCCTGCTGCATCGCCTGGCACGCCATCTCGGCCAGCCGCTTGGTCGCCCCCATGACATTGGTCGGGTTGACCGCCTTGTCGGTGGAAATCATCACGAACTTGTCCACGCCATTTTCCTGCGCGGCGGCCGCAACCACCTGCGTGCCCAACACGTTGTTGCGCACCGCTTCCCAGGCGTTGTCATTCTCCATCAGCGGTACATGCTTGTAGGCCGCGGCGTGGAACACCACGCTGGGGCGATGCTTGGCCATCACCCGATTGACCCACTCCGCATTCTTGACGTCGCCGATCACCGGCACGATCTGCATGTTGGGAAAGCGCTGGGGCAGTTCCTGTTCCATCGAATACAGGGCCAGCTCAGACTGCTCGAACAGCACCAGTTTGCCTGGCGAAAACTGCGCAATCTGCCGGCACAACTCCGACCCGATCGAACCGCCCGCACCGGTCACCATCACCACCTGACCCGTCAGCAACTGATGCAGGCCGCTGTCGTCGAGCGCCACCGCATCACGCCCCAGCAAATCGTCGAGCTCGATACGGCGCAGCGTCGATACCGACACCCGCCCGGCCACCAGGTCTTCGATCGACGGCACCGTCAGCACATTCAATCCGGCCTCGGCGCAGGTTTGGGTGATGCATTTCCTCACCTCGTGCGCGGCCGATGGCAGTGCCA
>CAWHHA010000032.1:0-144270 GCA_963828945.1 uncultured beta proteobacterium | reverse complement strand
GCGATGCAGCGCGAGACGATCGCCTCGTCGATGTCGTCGACGCGGTTGGTGGTCAGGAACAGCAGGCCGTTGAAATATTCCAGCACGCGCAGGAACACGCCGACCACGGCGTTCATCGCGATGTTGTCGTCGCGGCGCTTGATGTAGACGTCGGCCTCGTCGATCAGCATCACCGCGCCCCAGCGCTGGGCGCGCGTCAGCACGTCCTTGAGCGCCGTCTCCATCGCCGCCGACGTTCAGGCCCGAGCTGGCCCGAATGCACGCGGTACAGCGGACGCTGGATGATTTCCGACATAGACCTCGGCGGTCAGCGTCTTGCCGACGCCGGGCGGGCCGGCGCACAGCACCGTGGTGCCGCCGGATTTGCCGGCGACGATGTCGTCCATCAGCACGTCCATCTCGGCGGTCAGGATGTCGATGAGGTCGGTCTGCTCCGGCGGCAGCACCAGCTTGTGCTTCAGCTCGGGCTGATAGCGATAGGGCGCGCATGTCGTCGACATGCACCCACACGTGGTGATGCAGATCGAGATGGAACATCAGGATGTAGGGATGCACCGGCAGCTCGCGTGAACAGGCCCTGGCGGAATCGCTCGCGCGGACTTCGCCGACTTCGTCCTCGGCGTCGTAGTGGTTGCTCTTGCGCGGCCTTGCGCAGATAGTGGCCGAGCATGTCGCCGGGCGCCTCCAGCGTCAGGTGCGCGCGCGCCAGCATGCCTTCGTCATTGACCAGGCGCGCCGCGCCGCCGCTCGTCGACAGCACGACGACGTCCTTGCGCGACCAGTCCGTGTCGCGATGCGTGGCGTTCGGGTCTTCGGCGTGAAAGCCGGTGCCCTTGCCGGAAAACTGCGCGCCGTAGCGGCCGCGCCAATCGAAATAGCGCTCGCTCGCTGCGTCGTAGGCGGCGATCAGTTCCGGCGTCTCCTCGCAGAAAGCCCTTGGCGGCGAAGATTTCCTGCCACCGTCTTGCCGACGATATCGGGCGGCAATGCGGAAGGCGTGGTCGGCGAAGCGTGCCCTTGGCGTTGGCCTTCAGTTCGATCAGGACCTTGCCGGTCTCGTCGTTGGACGACGCGATATAATCGAGGCGCGTGACGACATAGGGCAGCGGCTTGTCCGAGACGTCCACCCGAAAGCAGCCAGCCCGCACGGCATCCGTCACCAGGTAGCGGTGATCGCCGGCATCAGCATCGAGATCGTCGTCGGGGCCGAAGCCGGAGCCCTGGCCGTCGAACGCCTGCTGCAGCGTGGCGAGTTGCGCCGCGCGCGTACGCATGGTGGGACCGGCTTCGCGGTAGAGATTGCCGAGGAACCCAGTTCGACGCCGGAGACTGGTCGAACGGCAGCGTGACCTGCTGCCGAAGCGCAACTGATCCTGAGCGGCGCGAGGCGCGGGAATGCCGCGATCATGGCCTCTAGGTAAGGCCGCTCGATCTGCAGATTCATGCCTGGCCCCGACCCACACCAGCCAGACCCGGCCTGCAGTCCGAAAACGTCGCGGCTGCCCCGCGATAGACCACAGCCACATCAATGTGGCCGGACCAGGGAGCGCACCGCAAACCACAGCGCGTCCTGTCGCGCTTTGTCCGGCACCGAGCTGACCCGCAACGGCATGCCAGCCTTCCCAGTCCACTTCGACCAATGTGCTCAATATGTGCGGATCGAGGTTGGCGATGCACTCGCTGATCGCCTTGACCTGGCGCTGTGTTTCCGCGCGGGTGAGGCGGGAAGCGAGAAACTCATCCTGTTCCAGCCCCTCGGTCAGGATAAGCACGGCGATCCCCGCCTCTTCGATAATCGAAAAGCAGCGATGCATTCAGCATGAGCGTGCTCCCGGCACACCCATCCGGCGGACGGGGCGGCGGCGAAAAATGCAGCACCATAATTCGTGCAGACAGCACGTCCAGGATGATCTTGTGCTTTTTCATGGACGCGAGCCAAACGCAATGTGGGTTTTGTCGCAAACCCGACAAACCCGCAGCGTGATTCGTGCGCAAACACATGGCTGTCATTTGCGGCGGGGGGCGCTCCGATGGCGCGTAATTGCTGAAGTGTCCCTACGGCAGCGTGGCCGCGTGTGCGCGCGAATCACTTCATGGGTTTTGCCCGGAGAGGCCGGCAGCGACACACCAGTTTCTCGAACTTCGGCACTCCCGCATTCAGGGCACACGGTGCGCAAGCGGTCGATCCGCGCACCAGCAACTCGAAATTGCAGTTGCATTGCTTGCAGTGAAAGTCGTATAAGCGGCATGCATCCTCCTGTAGCGTTTGCGACAAACGGCTTGTACAAACAGGTATATGCAAGAACGAGGCCTGATTCACTGAGACGTGACCAAAATCACCATCGCGAAGAACACGTGTCCGAGCTTATGCAAAGCTCCAGCAGGCCGTGGAGTGGAAGTAAAGCTGGCAGTGATCACGCTGATCGCCTGAAATTCCGTAACCCCGTGAATTAAAGTATTGCCCGCAGCCCGGGAATTCACAATAATCTGCAACGGACTTGTCCACACCCACTAACGGAGATTACAAACATGAACAGAAAAGAACTCATCGACGCACTGGCCGCTCATACCGATTCCACCAAGGTGGATGCCGAGCGTGCAGTCGCCGCGTTGATCGACATCATCGACCACCCTGAAGGATTCCTCCACGCTGGTTGGCTTTGGCACTTTCGAAGTGCGCAAGCGTGCCGCGCGCAACGGCCGCAACCCCAAGACCGGCGAAGAACTGAAGATCAAGGCCGCCAAGGTTCCGGCATTCAAGGCAGGCGCAACGCTGAAGGCAGTGGTGAACGGCGTCAAGAAATAAGCGCGTGCTCGGTTTCTCGTAGCAACGGGAAGCCTGGCTGGGAACGACACTACACGGCAGCGCCCGTGCGTATTCCCATCCCTTGACACCTCAACTCACGGTCTCTGGTGTTGTGCAATTTCACCGATTCCAACTACTGCTCGGCAACGTCCTTCTCATCGTTTCCTACTCCAAGTCTAAGAATAAGCGAGTTGTTGCCCGGTTTCTGATTCTGAGTCGTGCTTCAATAAAAGACGCGCCTGCTGCTCCGCCGGATGTTGCCGCCATCGCGACCCAGACCTTGCATGACTCTCAAATCATCCGGGCCAAGTGGTGCGGGGTAGCGCGGTCGCGCTATCAATGTAGGTGGCCAGAGATCCACCGTCAGGACAAAGCAGCGGGTGCCAACGAAGTGCGTTGGGATCGCGAAAACGCCGCCACCATTTGGTTTCTGGCAGTTTGGAGAGGCCTCGAGATGGCGGCGAGGGCGGTCGCGAGTGGCAGCCGCAGCGCGCCGTCGTGCCGCGCAAGAAGAATTTCGAGGGTGGGGCCGGCTAAGCGCGCCCACGAGAATCAGTACCCCAGCTATCGCTGACCCGCCCTGGAGCGGGCGGGGGTGTCGCGGCAAGTCCGATTCGCGATTCCCGGTGGCCAGGGTTGTCCCCCGACATGGATGGAATTCCACCGATCTTAAAGCGTTGATGATTTCCCCACGCTCTCCCGGGAGGAATACTCTCCGGGAAAACCCGGTATGAGGAAGTACGCCGAGGTATGCTGATGCGTACTAACTCGTTGATTATACTGTGGTGCGGAAGAGAGGACTCGAACCTCCACACCTTGCGGCGCTGGAACCTAAATCCAGTGCGTCTACCAATTCCGCCACTCTCGCGGCTACGCCGCAAAACCATCAACAGATAAGTGTAATATAATCAATACGATGCTGTCACCCAGCCCGCACTGTATCCCACCTAAGTCATTATTCCCATTCCATTTTTTTGTTCCCGGTGCCGGTCGATCATTACGAAAATTTTCCCGTTGCGTCCTGGTTGCTGCCCAAGCGACTGCGCCGGCCAGTAGAAGCGATTTACCGATTCGCCCGCAGCGCGGACGACATTGCCGATGAAGGCGACGCCCCAGCCGCCGAACGCCTGGCTCGACTGGCGGCTTACCACACCGAACTGGATCACATCGAACGTGGCGACACGCCGGCCGATCCTGTGTTTGCCCCACTTGCTGCAGCCATTCGCGAATACGCCATCCCACTCGCGCCGTTCCGCGATTTGCTGTCGGCATTTGCGCAAGACGTCGAAAAGACGCGTTACGCCCATTTTGGCGAGGTGATGGATTACTGCCGCCGCTCGGCCAACCCGGTCGGCCGCCTGATGCTGCATTTATATGGCGACCATGATCCTCGCCATCTGGCTTATTCCGACGCCATTTGCAGCAGCCTGCAGTTAATTAATTTTTTGCAGGATATCGCGGTCGACTATCAAAAAGACCGGGTATATCTGCCGCAGGACGAACTCGCGGCCCTCCACGTCAGCGAAAAACAGATTGCCGAAGGCGATGCGCGCGGAATGTGGCACACGATGATGCACAGGCAAATCGAACGCACCCGCAAGTTATTGCAGGCTGGAGCGCCGCTTGGCCGGCAACTCAAGGGGCGCATCGGACTGGAGCTGCGCGTGACCATCCTCGGTGGCGAAACCATTCTGCGCAAGCTGCATGCCGATCCCGGCTGCGTGTTTCATGACCGCCCGGTGCTCACCAAAAAAGACTGGATCACCATGCTTGGACGCGCACTGTTTTAGGTATGGACGCCCATCAATACTGCCAGGAGCGCGCAGCCGCCAGCGGCTCCAGCTTCTATTACAGCTTTGTCTTTCTGCCAACCGGCACCCGGCGCGCGATCACAGCATTCTATGCACTCTGCCGCGAACTCGACGACGTGGTGGACGAATGCCACGAGCGCGCAATCGCCGAGACCAAACTCAACTGGTGGCGCGAGGAAATCGGACGCTTTGCAGCAGGCGTGCCGGAACATCCCACCACCCGCGCCCTGTTCGACACCCCGCAAGGTCGCAATACCTCACCTTCGTTGTTGCTGGAAATCGTCGATGGCATGGCAATGGATCTGGACAACCCGCGCTACCCCGATTTCAAATCGCTCAATCTGTATTGCTACCGCGTGGCGGGCGTCGTTGGCGAAGTGGCAGCCGCACTGTTCGACGGCGGGCGCAGCGAGGACGACCGCGCGGTCCGCCGTTACGCACACGAACTGGGGCTGGCCTTCCAACTCACCAACATCATCCGCGACGTTGGCGAAGACGCGCGACGCGGGCGCATTTATCTGCCGCAAGACGAGCTGGCGCGCTTTGGCGTGCGCGAGGCCGATCTGCTTAATGGCCAGGACACGCCCGAGTTTCAATCCCTGATGCAATTCCAGTACGAGCGCGCGGTCGCCTGCTACGACCGTGCACTGGCCGCGCTGCCCACCCGCGCGCGCCGTGCGCAACGCCCCGGACTGGTGATGGCCGCGATATACCGCACCCTGCTGGATGAAATCCAGCGCGACCACTTTCCCGTGCTGCGCGCGCGCGTCTCGCTGACGCCGCTACGCAAATTATGGCTGGCGAGCAAAACCTGGCTGTTTCCATGAAACCTGCTTTCGTTAAACCCCATGTCGCCATCATCGGTGGCGGCTGGGCGGGTTGCGCCGCCGCACTGACCCTGGCTGAAGCGGGCGTCACGGTTACCCTGCTTGAAGCAAGCCGCACCCTGGGCGGACGTGCGCGGGCAGTCGAACTCGAAGGACAGCTGCTCGATAACGGCCAACACATCCTGCTCGGCGCGTACGAACAGACCCTGCACCTGATCGAACGCCTGCATGCCACGCCGGGATTGTGGCGGCTGCCGCTTAGCCTCAACCAGCCGCCGGATTTCAGTCTTTCCTGTCCACGCCTGCCTGCCCCACTGCATTTGCTGGCGGGCTTGCTCAGCGCGCAGGGGCTCAACTGGCGTGAAAAACTGGCCGCCGCGCGCTGGGCGCATTCACTGCTGCACGGCGCGGATGCGCCAGAGCCTCTAACCGTGAGCCAACTCACCCGCAACCAACCCGAAAAACTCAACCGCCTGCTGTGGCATCCCTTGTGTATCTCCGCGCTGAACACGCCGCCGGAGACCGCCAGCGCCCGGGTTTTCTGCAACGTCATCCGTGCCGCTTTCAGCGGGCGCAACCAGCACAGCGACTTGCTGCTGCCGCGGTGCGACCTGACGGCGTTGTTTCCCGCCCCCGCTGCCGCACGGGTCACCGAACTCGGTGGCAGCGTGCGCCTGTCCTGCCGGGTGACCGCACTTGATGCCACGGCGGATGCCATCACCCTGAGCACACGCGACGATACAATTGCCTGCAGTCACGTCGTTCTCGCCGTGGCACCCCAGCATCTGGCGGACTTAGCGGCACCCGTGCCTGAATTCCAGTCGCTGGTAAGCGACGTGGCAAGCTATACCTACCAGGCGATCGCGACCGCTTATATGCAATGCGACCCGGCTTTTCAGTTGGACAAGCCCATGTTCGCTCTTGCCGAGGGACCCGCGCAATTTGTGTTCGACCGTGGTCAGAGCCACGGTCAAGCTGGTTTGCTGGCACTCGTTGCCAGTGCTGCGGCGAATTTGCCAGCCGACTGGATGAATCAGGCCGAAGCCCAGTTGCAGCGCATCGTTCATCCTGGCCCTATCCGTTGGCGCAAGGCCATCGTCGAAAAGCAGGCCAGCTACGCCTGCGTTCCCGAGCTCGCGCGCCCCACCAACCGCACGCCACATCCACGCATATTCCTGGCCGGTGACTACACGGCCGGGGCTTATCCCGCCACGCTCGAAAGCGCAACATTGAGCGGGGTACAATCAGCCCACGCCTTACTCGAACAGCTATGAAAGACTACTCTCCCCGCCCTGACCTGCTCGCAGGCCGCGTCATTCTCGTTACTGGTGCCAGTTCCGGCCTGGGCCGTGCGGCCAGCCTGGCGTTCGCACGTCACGGTGCCACCGTCGCCCTGCTGGCGCGCGATGAAGCCAAACTTGAAGCGGTGTACGACGAAATCATCGCCGCAGGCGGGGCAGAACCCGCGATGTTTCCCTACGACCTGGCCATCGCCGATGACCGCAGTCTGGAAACGCTGGCCGGCACGATTGCGCATCATCTGAAGCGGCTCGACGGCTTGCTGCACAGTGCGCATCAGTTTTACAACCTCACCCCGCTTGCGCTGCAAACACTCGATCAATGGCAGACCCTGATGCGGGTCAATCTCATCGCACCGTTTGCCCTCACCCGCGCGTGCCTGCCCTTGCTCAGGCAGTCTCCCGATGCCTCGGTCGTATTTACGGGTGAAACCCACGGCCATCAACCCGCTGCATTCTGGGGCGGATATGCCGTGGCCAAATCCGGCCTGGAAACTTTGACCCGCATCTGGGCCGACGAAATCAGTCCGGAAGAAAACCTGCGCATCAACACCCTGATTCCCGGCCAGGTGGCAACCAGTCTGCGCGCTCGCACCCACCCCGGACTCGCGCCCGAAACCCTGCCGAGCACGGACGACCTGATGCCCTGGTATCTATATCTGCTGGGCGCGGACAGCCAGACGGTGCAGGGTCAGATTATCGAGTGCCGGGGCTGAACCCCAAGCCTCATAAAGAATCGTTGCCATGACAATCGGCCGCTACGAAATTCTCGACGAAATCGGCCAAGGTGCGATGGGCACGGTATACCGCGCCCGCGATCCGATGATCGAACGGGTGGTCGCCATCAAAACCGTATCAATTGCCCTCCTGCAGCAGGAAGGTGCAGACGCGGAAGCCCGTTTTTTGCGCGAGGCACAAAGTGCCGGACGGCTATCCCACCCCAACATCGTGACGATTTATGACGTAGGCGAAGCCGACGGTCTCGCCTACATCGCCATGGAATATCTGTCCGGCAAAACGCTGCGCGACATCATGAACCGGGGCCCGATGCCACTGGACCTGGTTCTCGACACGATCACGCAAATGGCAGAGGCACTGACGTTTGCGCATGAGCATGGGGTGATCCACCGCGACATCAAGCCTGCCAACGTCGTGATCACCAGGCAACACGGACGCATCAAACTGACCGATTTCGGTATCGCCCATCTCGTCAACAGCAACCATACCCAAACCGGACAAATGCTCGGGTCACCCCGTTATATGTCGCCGGAACAGGCGATGGGGCGCATGGTTGATGGACGCTCGGACATTTTTTCGCTCGGTGCCGTGCTGTATGAAATGCTGACCGGACAATACGCTTTCGACGGCGAAAGCCTGCCAACGATTATCTATCGTGTGATCAGTGAAATGCCGGTACCCGTCGAAGTCATGCGCCCGAAACTGCCAGCTGAACTCACCAGTCTGCTGGCGCGCATGTTAAGCAAAAACCCGGAAGACCGACCCGATGCGAGTACGCTGGTCAACGCCCTGCATGCCGTGACCTCAAACGCACCGCGAACACCCGCCTTGCCGCTTGTTGACCGGATATCGCATCCGCTACGGTTACTGGCGTTTACCACACCTGTGGCGGTATTCCTGCTGGTGGGCGTGGGCATCATCGTCATCGAACATTTCCTCGGAACGACTCTGGAAACACCCTCCACATCGCCAAGCATACTCGCCACTCAAGGCGTTCGAACAAACCAGGCAAAGCCAAACGAAAACAGCGAATCAGACAGCCGCGCTTCGACCGCACCTATCGAAATTGCTGGACCGGTTACCCGCGACATGACGCGCATTGAACCAGACGCCTACCTCGAAGGTCTCGACAAAAAACAGGTTGAGTTGCGCCTCAAGCGCACTGAGCTATTGCTGAAATACACCAAGCAGCACCCCGATGTGCTGCATGTCGATCGTGAGCTCGAGCAGCTTCGCATCGAGCGCCGCGCATACCTGAAGAAACGGAAAAAGAACTAAGACGCGCTACCAGCTCGTTTCGCGTTCAGCAGTCGCAGATACCTTGTGAATACTGAGGTCAGCACCGTTGAATTCTTCTTCCGGATCGAGCCGCAATCCGACAAACCGTTTCAGGGTGCCATACACCAACACGCTGCCTGCCACGGCCACGGCCACCCCGCCCAGGGTGCCGATCAGCTGCGCCGTCAGACTGACGCCACCCATCCCCCCCAAAAGCTTGCTGCCAAAAATACCTGCTGCGATGCCGCCCCACGCGCCACATAAGCCATGCAAAGGCCACACCCCAAGCACATCATCAATCTTCCATTTGTTCTGCGTCACCATGAACATCCACACAAACAGTGCACCCGCAACCAAACCCGTGGCAAGCGCGCCCAGTGGGTGCATCAGGTCAGAACCCGCACACACCGCGACCAGGCCCGCCAGCGGTCCATTGTGAATGAAGCCCGGGTCGTTTTTGCCGATCACC
Organism: uncultured beta proteobacterium; assembly: GCA_963828945.1. Classification (GTDB taxonomy): domain Bacteria; phylum Pseudomonadota; class Gammaproteobacteria; order Burkholderiales; family Thiobacillaceae; genus Thiobacillus. The sequence goes on along the minus strand of CAWHHA010000032.1, from coordinate 135,043 downwards.
AGGGCGGCCAGCGTGCCACCCACCATCGCCATCAAGGAATTCACCGCCACCAAGCCTGAAACCGCTTCGATCAACTGCGCCGACATCACGTTAAAGCCGAACCAGCCTACCGTCAGGATCCACGCGCCCAGCGCCAGAAAGGGGATATTGGACGGCGGATGCGCCGAGACCATGCCATCCTTGGTGTAACGGCCACGCCGCGCACCCAGGAAAAACACCGCAGGCAAAGCGATCCAGCCGCCCACCGCGTGCACCACGACCGAGCCTGCAAAGTCATGGAATTTAGCGCCCAAACTGGCTTCCAGCCAGGCCTGAATGCCGTAGTTGCCATTCCAGACGATGCCTTCGAAAAATGGGTAAACCAGTCCAACCAGGGCGAAGGTCGCAGCAAGCTGCGGATTGAAGCGTGCGCGTTCGGCAATCCCACCCGACACGATGGCAGGAATCGCTGCCGCAAACGTCAGCAGGAAAAAGAACTTGACCAGGTCATAGCCGTTTTTGGCCGACAGAACTTCTGCACTGGAAAAAAAGCTGACGCCATAGGCAACGCTGTAGCCAATGAAGAAATAGGCAATGGTGGAGACCGCGAAATCAGTGAGAATTTTGACCAGCGCGTTGACCTGGTTCTTCTTGCGCACCGTACCCAGTTCGAGGAAGGCAAAGCCCGCATGCATGGCCAACACCATGATGCCGCCCAGTAGCACGAACAATACGTCACTGCCTGATTTCAGCGCATCCATACACAGTCTCCAAAAAGTATTTTTTATTGGTTTGACCGCACCCTGCCCCGGGGTCGCGCATCAAACGGTGTTATTTCAGATCGCGCTCGGGTTCAATCTGACCGGGTTCAACCCGGCTGGACTCGGTCTGACTGGATTCAATCTGGTCGAATTCGGAATCCATATCCGCTTCCGACATGGGTACATAATCTGATTCGGATTCGGATTCAGGCCTGGGTTTCGAAATCAAAGCCGCCACAATGATTCCAGCTTCGTACAGCACCCATAACGGCACGGCCAGCATGAACTGCGAAATGATGTCGGGCGGGGTAAAAATCGCGCCGATGACAAAGGCACCAACGATAACGTAGGGGCGGATCTCACGCAGCTTGGCCACCGACACCATGTTCATTTTGACCAGCAAGACCACTGCAACCGGCACCTCGAAAGTAATGCCAAACGCCATGAACAAGGTCATTACGAAATCGAGATATTTTCCGATGTCGGTCATCACCGCCACACCCACCGGTGCCACGCCAACGACAAAGCCGAACACCACCGGGAACACCAGGAAATAGGCGAACGCCATCCCCAGCAAAAACAGAATCACGCTTGCGATCACCAGAGGCGCGCCCAAACGTTTTTCGTGCTGGTAGAGACCCGGCGCAACAAACGCCCAAACCTGATAGAACACCCACGGTAGCGCCAGCAAAAACGCTGCCATCATGGTGACCTTGATCGGCACAAAAAACGGCGTCGTGACATCCGTCGCGATCATCTGCCCACCTTTTGGCAGCGCGGCCAGCATGGGCTGGGCGAGCAAGGCATACAAATCCTGCGCCCACGGAAACAGGCACACAAAAATAATGACGATTGCGAGCACCGCGCGCAACAAACGGTCGCGCATTTCGATGAGATGCGAAATAAAGCTTTCTTCAGTTTGGCTCATGCGCTGGTTTTAGTGTGATCGCCGTGCGCCGTTTCCACCACGACCGATGGCACAAACGGAGCCGCATTCTGGTCTGGTGCATCAAGTGGCAGGCTTTGCTGCGCGGGCATTTCTGTCAAAACAGGCTTCTGCACAGGCTCAACCCGCTCGCTTTTCACACTCGCCACCACCTGGTTGACGTTGTCGAGTTCGTTACGCAGATAATCATCAACCACCGTCGCCTGCTGTTCCACATCGGATGCTGCCGACTCAATCGATTGCTTGAAATCCTGCCCAACCCGGCGAATTTCATCCAGCCGCATCTCCTGGCTGATGTCCGATTTCACTGACGAAACATAGCGCTGCAAGCGGCCATACAGATGCCCAGCCGTGCGCGCCACTTTGGGCAGGCGTTCAGGGCCGATGACAATCAGCGCAACGACGCCGATAATGATTAGTTCGGAGAATCCGATTTCAAACATAGTTTAGGTACAAGATTCAAGTCGCAGGTTTCAAGGCAAAACCTTGCAACCTGCATCCTCGAACTTGATCTTCAGCTCTGCTGCTTGTCTTTGACTTCAACGTCGATGGTGCGGCCTGAATCAGACGATTCGTTCAGCTTCGACGGTTCCTCTTTCATGCCTTCCTTGAAGCCCTTGACCGCCCCGCCAAGATCGCTGCCGATGTTCTTCAGCTTTTTGGTGCCAAAAACAAGCAACACGATGACCAATACGATCAACCAATGCCAAATGCTGAAACTACCCATGATGAATCTCCTTTGGTTAACTGCGCGGAACGGGATCGCCGCCGCCAAATACGTGGACGTGAAGATGAAACACTTCCTGACCGCCGCCACGTCCGGTGTTGACCAGCGTCTTGAAGCCCGTTTCAAGACCATGTTCTTTTGCCAGGCGCGGCGCCAGCAGCATGATCCTGCCAAGAAGCCGTTCATGTTCGGGCGTGCAATCGGCCAGCGACACAATATGCGCCTTTGGAATAATCAGGATATGCACCCGCGCGAACGGATGAATATCGTGAAACGCCAGCAATTCGTCGTCTTCATAGACCTTGCCGCACGGCAACTGGCCGGCAGCGATTTTGCAGAAGATACAGTCGCTCATGTCGATTCGCCTTGCCGATTTGCTTTTTCAACCAACCCGGACAAGCCCTCACGACGTGCCAGTTCATTCAGCACATCGGACGGCTTCAGTCCCTTGTGCGCCAGCAACACCAGGGTATGAAACCACAAATCGGCGACTTCGTAGATGATCTTTTCGGGCTGGTCGTCTTTCGCCGCCATCACGGTTTCAGTCGCCTCCTCGCCGATCTTTTTCAGGATGGCGTCAGTACCCTTGGCATACAGTTTGGCCACGTAGGAACTGTCTGGCGCAGCCGTCTTGCGCGCCTCCAGCGTCTCGGCCAAACGATCCAGGATGTCGCTCATTTGCGGTAGATCTCGTCGGGATTTTTCAGCACCGGGGTCGTCGTCACCCAATAGCCGTTCTCCAGCTTCTGGAAAAAACACGAGCGACGTCCAGTGTGACAGGCGATCCCACCCAATTGTTCAATTTTCAGCAGCACAACATCGTTGTCGCAATCAAGGCGGATTTCGCTGACGTTCTGTACATGACCCGATTCCTCGCCCTTGCGCCACAAACGATTGCGCGATCGCGACCAGTAGACGCCGCGCAAGGTACGTGCGGTTTCTTCCAGTGCCTCGCGGTTCATCCACGCCACCATCAGGATTTCGCTGGTAATCGCATCCTGCGCAATCGCGGGAACCAGACCCTGCGCATCCCATTTCACCGCATCCAGCCAGTCGCTCACAGCCGCACCTCGATGCCGTGCTGTTTCATGTAGCGCTTGGCTTCATCCACACCGTATTCGCCAAAGTGGAAAATGCTCGCTGCCAATACCGCATCGGCATGGCCTATCCGGATGCCATCGACCAGATGCTGCAAATTGCCGACGCCGCCGCTGGCGATAATGGGAATATCGACCGCATCTGAAATCGCGCGGGTGAGTTCGAGATCGAAGCCACTCTTGGTGCCATCACGGTCCATCGAGGTGAGCAACAATTCGCCTGCGCCCAGGCTTGCCATCTTTTTCGCCCACTCGACTGCGTCGAGTCCGGTTGCGGTGCGGCCGCCATGGGTAAAGACTTCCCAATGGTCACCCACGCGCTTGGAATCAATCGCCACCACGATGCACTGGCTGCCATAACGGTCAGCCGCATCCTTCACCAATTGCGGATTGAGGACAGCGGAAGTATTGATGCCGACCTTGTCGGCGCCCGCATTCAGCAGGCGTTGTACATCTGCCACCGCACGCACGCCGCCGCCTACCGTCAGTGGGATGAACACCTCGGATGCGACCGCTTCGATAATGTGCAGGATCAGATCACGGTTATCGGACGTGGCCGTGATGTCGAGAAAAGTCAGTTCGTCCGCGCCCGCCTCATTGTAGCGGCGCGCGATTTCAACCGGGTCGCCGGCGTCTTTCAACTCAACGAAATTAACGCCTTTGACGACACGCCCGTCGGTGACATCGAGACAAGGAATGATGCGCTTGGCGAGCATGGGCTAAACGCCGAACACGCCGCCAGCCAGTTCGTCGGCCAGTTTCTGTGCGGCCACAAAATCGAGTGTGCCCTGATAAATTGCACGCCCCGTGATCGCGCCGATGATGCCATCCCGGGCAACGGTTGAGAGTGCTCTCACATCGTCGAGGTTCGTAATGCCGCCACTGGCAATCACCGGAATCGACAGCGCCTGCGCCAGTTTCTGCGTGGCCTCGATATTCACTCCGTTCAACATGCCGTCACGGCCGATATCGGTATAAATAATGGCTTCGACACCGTAGCCTTCAAAACGCTTGGCCAGATCAATCACGTCGTGGCCGGTGATCTTGGACCAGCCCTCGACTGCGATCTTGCCGTCCTTGGCATCGAGTCCAACCATCACATGGCCGGGAAAGGCATCACAGGCTTCATGCAGAAAGCCCGGGTTTTTCACCGCCGCGGTGCCGATGATGACGTAGCGCACGCCATCGTCGAGGTAGCGTTCGATGGTGGCGAGGTCACGGATGCCGCCACCAAGCTGCACCGGCATGTCGTCACCCACCGCGTCGACGATGGAGCGGATCGCCGCGTCGTTGACCGGCTTGCCGGCGAATGCGCCGTTGAGATCGACCAGGTGCAGGCGGCGTGCACCTAGCGCTTTCCAGTGGAGTGCGGTCGCGGCAGGGTCCTCGGAAAACACGGTGGCCGAGTCCATTTCGCCCTGTTCGAGGCGAACGCAATGGCCGTCTTTAAGATCGATCGCAGGAATAATCAGCATGGTCGTACAAAAGAAAAGTTGGAAGATAAATTAAAAAATTCAGGCGCAGGCTGCGCCGGACATATCACAGGCCGCTTCGCCCTCACCCGGATTCCAGGTGACGAAATTACCCAGCAGCACCATTCCGGCGTTCTGGCTTTTTTCCGGGTGAAACTGAACCGCAAATATATTGGCCGTTGCCACAGCACAGGTAAATGGAAACGGGTAATGCGAAAACCCTGCAATCACGTCGGGCGAAGCTGGCTGGACGAAATAGCTGTGAACAAAATAAAAGCGTTCGCCTTCTTCGATCCCCGCCCATAGCGGATGTGGCCCCGTCTGATGGACGTTGTTCCAGCCCATGTGCGGCACCTTGAGCTTATTGCCATCTGCATCAACCATCGCTTCAGCAGGAAAGCGCTGCACGGTTCCGGGCAGGATGCCGAGACAGGCGGTATCGCCTTCCTCGCTGTGTTCAAACAGCACCTGCATGCCCATGCAGATACCCAGAAACGGTTTGCTGTGGGCGGCGTCGATAATCACCTGACGCAGGCCGCGCGCATCGATTTCGCGCATGCAGTCTGGCGCCGCGCCTTGTCCCGGGAACACCACGCGCCCCGCCTGGGCAATCACGGCGGGGTCGGATGTCACCACGACCGTCATGGCCGGGGCTACGTGCTCGATGGCTTTGGACACCGAACGCAGATTGCCCATGCCGTAGTCGACGACGGCGATATCCACGCTCACAGGCAACCCTTTGTTGACGGCATCACATCGCCCATGCGCACGTCGGGTTCGACCGCCATGCGCAGCGCGCGGCCAAAGGCCTTGAAAATCGTCTCGGCCTGATGGTGCGCGTTGATGCCGCGCAAATTATCGATATGCAGCGTGACGCCGGCATGATTGATGAATCCACGGAAAAACTCGAGAAACAGATCCACATCGAAGTCGCCGATGCGCGCCCGCGTGTAGTCAACGTGGTATTCGATCCCCGGGCGGCCCGACAGGTCGATCACCACACGCGACAGGGCCTCGTCGAGCGGGACGTACGCATGGCCGTAGCGGCGGATGCCTTTTTTGTCACCGAGCGCCTGTGCAAAGGCCTGGCCGAAGGTAATGCCGGCGTCTTCGACCGTGTGGTGGGCATCGATGTGCAGATCGCCTTTGGCCTGGATATCCAGATCAATCAGGCCGTGGCGCGCTATCTGGTCCAGCATGTGATCCAGAAACGGCACGCCGGTCGCGAGTGTGGCAGCGCCGGTGCCATCAAGGTTGAGGCTGACGGTGATCTGGGTTTCCAGGGTGTTACGGGTAACGGTGGCGGTGCGCATGGCGTCAGGGGTTCAGGCAGTAAAAGGATTCTAGCAGGCGACCAGGGTTTTCAATGCGGCAATCAGCGCATCGCATTGCGCGTCGGTGCCGATAGTGATGCGCAAAAACGGCGCAATACGGGCTGGATTTTTAAAATGGCGCACGATGATGCTGCGTTCACGCAGATCCGCAGCCAGTTCAGCGCCGTCGTGCGCGGGGTGACGGGCGAAGATGAAATTGGCTGCCGATGGCAATACATCAAACCCCATTTCGGTCATTGCAGCCACCAGGCGAGTGCGGGTCGCCACCACTCTTGCGCACAGCCCTTCGAAATACGCGTGGTCCTGCAGCGACGCCAGCGCGCCAGCCTGCGCAAACCGATCGAGCGGATAGGAGTTAAAGCTGTCTTTGACGCGGTTGAGCGCCTCGATCAAATGCGGCTGGCCGATGGCATAACCCACGCGCAAACCAGCCAGCGCATGCGACTTGGACAGCGTGCGGGTCACCAGCAGTTGCGGGTAGCGCACTACCAGGCTCACCGCCGATTCGCCGCCGAAATCAACATAGGCTTCATCGATTACCACCACTGAATCCGCATTGCCTGCCAGCAGACGCTCAATTTCGCTTAATGCCAACACGCGCCCGGTCGGCGCATTGGGATTGGGGAAAATCACCCCGCCGTTGGGCGTCAGGTAATCATCGACCCTGATCTCGAATGAATCCGTGAGTGGCATCGTCCGGTAGGCGATCTCATACAAGCCGCAATACACCGGATAAAAGCTGTAGCTGATGTCGGGGAACAGGATCGGCGCATCGTGCTTTAACAACGCCATGAAGGCATGCGCCAGCACTTCATCCGAACCATTGCCGACAAACACCTGATCGGCATTAACGCCGTGATATTCGGCAATACCCGCGCACAGGCGATCGGAATTGGGATCGGGGTACAGGCGCAGCGTGTCGGCGGCTTCGGCTCGCACCGCGTCAAGCACCCTGGGACTGGGCCCATAGGGATTCTCGTTGGTGTTGAGCTTGACCAGATTGGCCAGCTTCGGCTGCTCGCCCGGCACATAGGGCGTCAGGCCGTGCACCACGGCGCTCCAATACTGGCTCATTGCGGCAGCGAGTTCATTTGTGAAGCAGGCGATATTCGGCAGAGCGCGCGTGTGCCTGCAAGCCTTCGCCATACGCCAGCGTGGCGGCGATCTGCCCCAGTGTCTGCGCACCGGCTTGCGACACGTGGATCAGACTGCTGCGCTTCTGGAAGTCGTAGACCCCCAGCGGCGAGGAGAAACGTGCGGTGCGCGAGGTAGGCAGCACGTGATTCGGCCCGGCGCAGTAGTCGCCTAGCGCTTCGCATGTATTCTTGCCCATAAAAATCGCACCGGCGTGCTTAAGTAGGGGTAACAGCGCGTCGGGATCGGCAATCGACAATTCCAGGTGTTCTGGCGCAATGCTGTTCGAGATCGCTGCGGCGTCAGCCAGATCGCGCGTTTTAATCAGCGCGCCGCGATTGGTCAGCGAGGTGCGGATGACTTCACTGCGCGGCATCTCAATAATCAGCTTGTCGATGGCCGCCGCTACCGCATCCAAATAAGTCGCGTCGGGCGACAGCAAAATCGACTGCGCCATTTCATCGTGTTCGGCCTGCGAGAATAGATCCATCGCCACCCATTCCGGCGGCGTGTTGCCATCGGCAATCACCAGAATTTCGGAGGGCCCCGCAATCATGTCGATTCCCACCGTGCCGAATACGCGGCGCTTGGCCGCTGCGACATAGGCATTGCCGGGGCCGACGATTTTATCGACCTGCGGCACGGTTGCGGTGCCATACGCCAATGCCGCTACCGCCTGCGCACCGCCGATGGTAAACACGCGATCCACCCCTGCAATCGCAGCAGCAGCCAGCACCAATTGATTGTGTTCGCCGTTTGGTGTCGGCACCACCATGATGAGCTCACCCACACCGGCCACCTTGGCCGGGATCGCGTTCATCAGCACCGACGACGGGTACGCCGCCTTGCCGCCTGGTACGTAAAGGCCGACTCGGTCAAGCGGGGTGATTTTTTGCCCCAGCACCGTGCCGTCATCTTCAGTGTAGGTCCACGATACCTGGGTCTGCCGCTCGTGATAGCGACGCACGCGTTCAGCTGCAGCTTCCAGCGCTTGGCGGGTGTCGGCGGGCAAATGTTCAAGTGCGGTCTGCAGCTGGGCTGCGCTCAGTTCGAGACTGGCCAGCGAGGTTGCTGACAGGCGGTCAAAGCGCTCGGTGTATTCGAGCACAGCGGCGTCACCGCGCGTTTTCACGTCATGCAAAATTCCAGCGACCGTCTGCTCAATGGCCGCATCGGCGGCATCGTCAAACTGCAACAACTGGGTCAGACGCACCTGAAAATCAGGCTGCGTGCTATCGAGTCGGGTGAGCGTAACCACAGGATTCCATTTCCAAAAATGCGGGTTCGATTGTACCGGTTTTTGACGCGTTGCCTCGCCCGGCATGGCGCCCCCAGATGATAGTCATACCCATTCCGGATATTAGACAAAGTCCAGATTGCCCATTATCATGGCGCGCATGAACTACACGCGTGACAACATGGCAGGGCTATTGCGTAGCCACGACATCAATCCGACCCATCAACGGATCGAGATTGCACATGCCTTGTTTTCGCGCCAGGAACATCTCTCTGCCGACCAGGTGATGGCGTTCGTCAACACCAGCCATTCGGAAACCTCCAAGGCCACGGTCTACAACACGTTGAAGCTGTTTCTGGACAAAGGTCTGGTACGCGAAGTGATCGTCGATCCCAGCAAGGTGTTCTACGACCCCAACACCAACGCGCATCACCATCTATACGAAGTGGATAGCGGAAAACTGTCTGACATCGACGCGGAATCGGTACAGATTTCCGGCTTGCCCCCGCTGCCGGACGGCATGGTGACTGAAGGCATCGATCTCATCATTCGCGTCCGCCGCCAGCGCTGACCCCTCCGCCCGTCACTTGAATGTGAACGGGCTCCCGCCTCTAAACAGAATCAGACGGTTCTTGAAGCACAGCCAGCGCGTCAAGATGCTCCTGATATTGACGCGCAAAAATACGCTCAAGCTCATCAATTGCCTCGACTGCCGGCACACCATGAATCAGGTGCCGGGTCATCTGCGCCGACGCTTCGTGAAAAATCTTATTACGTTCCAGCATCGGATACGTCTGCGTCAAACGCTGAATTGCCTTCACCACGTTTTCCTGCTCAGGGCGCGGGATGTCCAGCGGCTCGGTGGGTGGCGCCGCAGCCACTTCGGCGCCTTCCTTGCCCGCCAGAAACTCGGCGTATTCAAACAAGGCCTGCTGCCTCGGCTCGGACAGCGACCGAAAAATGGCGGCTAAACGCTTGCTGTCACGCATCAGCGTGCGCGCCCTTTGGTCGCACGCTTGATGGGAGACGCCTCCAACCCGCATTGCTGAAACTTGACTTCAACAAAGCTGATAAAGGCATCGAGCAGCTTGCTGCGGAATTTCCTCGGTGCATAAACCATCGACAACTCACGCGTCAGCCGTGGGTTGAGCTGCACGGCAACCAGCGTGCCGAGTTGAAGTTCCTTCGCAACCGTGGACGCCGACATGATGGCAACGCCCAGATTGGCCTCGACCGCGCCCTTGATCGCTTCGCGGCTGCCGAGCTCCATTTCGATGTGCAGATCGTCGGGGTTGACGCCATGATCCTTGAAGAATTCATCCACCACCTCGCGCGTGCCTGAACCATGCTCACGCGACACATAAGGCTGATCGGCAATGTCGCGCGCGCTCACGCTCGTATGGGCAGCCAGCGCATGGGTTGGCGCGCAGATCATCACCAGTTCGTCTTCACAACAGGCCAGCGTCGTCAGATTGGGGTCGTGCGACGGCGCCTCGATCAAGCCCACGTCGAGCGAATGGTCGGCCACTTTGGCGGCAATGGTTTCCGAGTTGGCAACGGTCAAACGTGCCTGCACCTGCGGGAAGCGCGCCTTGAACTCACCCAGAATGCGCGGCAATTGATATTCGGCAATGGTGGTCGACGCGCCGATCATCAGCGGGCCGGTTACCTGCCCGGTCAACTCGCCCACCCGCGCTTCCATCTCGCCACTCAAAGCCAGAATACGCTCAGAGTAGCCCAGCACCAGTTCGCCTACCGGCGTGAGTGAAATCTTGCCGTGACTCCGTTCGAACAGACGTGTATTGAAATGCTCTTCCAGCTGCTTGACCTGAAAAGTCACCGCCGGTTGGGTCATGTACAGGATATCGGCCGCTTTGGTAAAACTGAGCTGTTTGGCAACGGTATAGAATACTTGCAGTCTGCGGTCAGCCATAAAAACATGTCTTGGGGTCAATAAAGAATTTTATTCAACCACAAAAGCCCTCTGTCATGGAACCTGTGGCATGCCAAGTTGCTGTAATCTCACGCGTTTGATCGCTCTGAACACAGTGCAAATTCACACTTCCCGCCTCATTCAGTCTGAACATTAACTTTGAACCGCGCTTTTTACACCATCCTGCTCGCGCAGTTCATGTCAGCCTTGGCCGACAACGCACTGCTCTTCGCCGCCATCGGCTTGCTGGTGTTTTTTGCTGCGCCGGAATGGCATTCACCCCTGCTGCAAACCGTCTTCGTGATCGCCTATATCGTGCTGGCACCGCTGGTCGGGTCATTTGCCGACGCGCTGCCCAAAGGCCGTGTCATGCTGATCGCCAACAGCGTCAAATTTGTCGGCTGCCTCGCCATGCTCGGCGGACTGCATCCACTTCTGGCCTACGCCATCGTGGGGATCGGCGCGGCCATGTATTCGCCCGCCAAATACGGCATCCTCACCGAGTTGCTGCCGCCCGAAAAACTCGTGATCGCCAACAGCTGGATGGAAGGCACCACCGTCGCGGCCATCGTGCTGGGTGCCATCATCGGCGGCGCGCTCATCAACCCCCTATTGGCCGAGTCCACCCTGCTCGGCCTGGGCATGGGCGGCCAGCTCATCGCGCCCAAATTCGCGATCGTCGTCACCACCTGCTTATACCTGGGCGCAGCCGTCATCAATCTGTTCATCCCGCGCCTGCCGATTGACCACAAGCCGGCCAACAAATCACCCGCGTTCCTGCTGCACGATTTCGGCCACAGCTTCATGCTGTTGTGGCGCGACCCGCTCGGTCAGGTTTCGCTCGCCGTCACCACCCTGTTCTGGGGCGTCGGCGCCACCCTGCGCCTGCTCATCATCGAATGGGCCGCGCTCAACCTCAAATTCAGCCTCGGCCAAGCCACCCAACTCACCGCCGCCACGGCAGTTGGCATCGCGCTGGGCTCGATTCTCGCGGGCAAATACGTCCGCCTCGAAAACGCCATCCGCACCTTGCCCGCCGGCATCGTGCTGGGCGCGATTCCCATTTCACTGATCTGGGTCGAAAGCCTGACTCTGGCCGTGATCCTGCTCGTGCTGTTGGGGGCGCTTGCCGCCTTCTTCGTCGTGCCGATGAACGCCTTGCTGCAGCATCGCGGCCATTTGCTGATGGGCGCCGGCCACTCCATTGCCCAGCAGAATTTCAATGAAAACATCTGCATTCTGCTGTTAACCGGCGCTTACGCCTTGATGGTCCGCGCGGACTGGCACATCCACACCATCGTCTGGGTGTTTGGGCTGTTTATCAGCAGCGTCATGACGGCGATATGGCTACGCCACCGGCATGACGTGGTGCATTAACCCGCCTATAAAGCAGTCAGCAAGCAGCTGAACCGACATCGGGTTCACTGCTGTTTCAGTCCCCCCAACTCACCCCCTGAAATGAACGAAACCCTCGCCTGGCTCCCCGCCGAACTCGCTGCCCTGCCGCGCTATGTGGTGGCACTGGCTATCGGCTTGCTGATGGGGCTGGAACGCGAGCGCAATCCGGCGGCCAAGGCGGGGCTGCGCACCTTTGCGCTGACGGCTCTGTTCGGCGTGCTGGCGGCGCATCTGGCCACCACGCTGGGTGAAAAGTGGTTGATCGCAGTGGGGCTGCTGCTAGTGGGCGCCATGATGATTGCCGCCTATATGCGCGACCCGCAGCCGGAAGGCGATCCAGGGACCACCACGGTGGCGGCGCTGATGCTGTGCTACGGCCTCGGCGTGCTGGTGTGGCACGACGAAATCCAGCTTGCGGTGATGCTGGGCATCGCGGCAACGATGCTGCTGTATTTCAAGCCGGAGTTACGCGGCTGGAGCCAGCACATGACGCGGCGCGACCTGCTGTCGGTGCTGCAGTTCTCCGTCTTGTCGCTGATCATTCTGCCGCTGGTGCCGAACCGCAATTACGGCCCGTACGGCGCGCTCAACCCCTATCAAATCTGGTGGATGGTGGTGCTGATCGCGGGCGTCGGGCTGGCAGGTTATGCCGCCCTGCGGCTGGCTGGGCAACAGCGCGGCGCGGTGATACTCGGTCTGCTCGGCGGACTGGTGTCGTCCACCGCCACCACGCTGGCATTCAGCCGCCACGCGCGCGCCAGCAGCGCGATGATGCCGATCGCGGTGATCGTCATCGTGCTCGCCAATCTGATGGTGCTGGTGCGGCTCGGCGTGCTGACCGCCGTGCTGGCTCCCGGGGTTCTGTTAGACCTGTTGCCGGTGCTGATCGGCGGACTGGTCATCGGCGGGCTCGGTGCCGCCTATGGCGTATACCGGTTGCGGCCACAAGGTGAAACGCCGGCACTGGAGATGGGCAATCCCACCGAGTTGCGCACGGCAGTCGGCTTCGGCCTGATGTATGCCGCCGTGCTGCTGGCATCGGCCTGGCTATCCGACTGGCTGGGCACGCGCGGGCTGTATGCGGTTGCGCTGGCGTCGGGGCTGACCGATGTGGACGCCATCACCCTCTCCAGCCTGCGCCTGTTCAATCTGGACAAACTGTCCGTCGCGGCGGTGGTCAACGTCGTCGTCATCGCCACGCTGGCCAACCTGCTGTTCAAATCGGCGCTGGCCCTGTTCATCGGCGGCAAGCAAATGGCGCGGCACGCAGCGGCAGGCATGGGCACGGTGGGTCTGGGGCTGATCGTCTCCTGGGCTATAATGCGCGGCTTTTCCGCCTTGTAAAACGCCCCGCCATGGAAGCCGAAAACCTCAACCAGATTGAAGCCAAACTCGCCGATTTAGGCGCCCGTTCCACCCAACTCCGGGGGTTTCTTTGACTACGATCGCAAGCAGGATCGCCTCGAAGAAGTCGTCCGCCTGTCCGAAGCGCCGGACTTCTGGAACGATGCCGCCCGCGCGCAAGAACTAGGCCGCGAACGCAAATCACTGGAAGACGTCGTCCTGGTGCTCGACCGCGTCGCGTCGGGGCTGAAAGACGCCGCCGAACTGTTTGAAATGGCGCGCGAAGAAAACGACGACGACACCCTCGCCGCCGTGCAGGCCGACATCGCCAGCATTGAACAGGACGTCTCCACGCTGGAATTCCGCCGCATGTTCAACAACCCGGCCGACCCCAGCAACTGCTTCATCGACATCCAGGCCGGCGCCGGCGGCACCGAAGCCTGCGACTGGGCCTCGATGCTGCTGCGTCAATACCTGAAATACGCCGAACGCAAAGGCTTCAAGGCCGAACTGCTGGAAGAATCCGAAGGCGACGTCGCCGGCATCAAGTCCGCCTCGATCAAGATCGAAGGCGACTACGCCTACGGCACCCTGCGCACCGAAACCGGCGTCCACCGCCTGGTGCGCAAATCGCCGTTCGACTCGTCCGGCGGCCGCCACACCAGCTTCGCCAGCATCTTTGTCTACCCCGAAGTCGACGATTCCATCGAAGTCGACATCAACCCCGCCGACCTGCGCGTCGACACCTATCGCGCATCCGGCGCCGGCGGCCAGCACATCAACAAGACCGACTCGGCCGTGCGCATCACCCACCTGCCCACCAACATCGTGGTGCAGTGCCAGAACGACCGCTCGCAGCACAAGAACCGCGCCGAAGCGATGTCGATGCTGAAGTCGAAACTCTACGAAGCCGAACTGCGCAAGCGCCAGGCCGAACAGGACAAACTCGAAGCCGGCAAGGCCGATGTCGGCTGGGGTCACCAGATCCGCTCGTATGTGCTCGACAACTCGCGCATCAAGGATTTGCGTACCAACGTGGAAACCTCCGCCACGCAGAAAGTGCTGGACGGCGACCTCGACATCTTTATCGAGGCGAGCCTGAAACAGGGCGTGTAAACAATGGCTTGCGCCCGAAATAATGGGCGTATATCCTGTATATACACAGGAGGTCCACCATGCTCACACGCGTCTTCAAAAGCGGCAACTCGCTGGCCGTCCGCATCCCCAAGGAACTTGCCATCGTCGAGGCCAGCCAGGATGTCGAAATCGAGAAAGTCGGCGACACCCTCGTCCTGCGTCCTGTCGTCAAACGCAAGCTGACCGGGCTGGCTGAGGCGTTCGCCGCCTTCCCGCCCGGCTTCATGGCCGAAGGCCGCGAATTCCACGAACAGAAGGAACGCGACTGGAGCGGTTTCGGAGAAAGTCCCGCCGTGCATCAGGACAGCCCGGAGTACAAACCGGCGGGCGACAAGTAAGCCCATGCGCTACTTGCTCGACACCAACATCTGCGTCCACCTCATCCAGCGCCATCCGCCCGACCTGCTAAGCCGCTTCCAGGAATTCGATTACGGCGATCTGGTGATCTCAGTCGTCACCCTGGCTGAATTGCGACACGGTGTCGAGCGCGACCCCGGCACCAAACGCGAAGCCGAACGCGCGCTGAATGATCTGCTGACTTATCTGCCCGTGCTGCCGGTCGACAACACGGTCGCCGTGCAATACGGCGTTTTCGCCGCCGCTGTCCGCGACCGCCGCCGCGACGCATTGGATCGGCTCATCGCCGCGCACGCCGCAAGCCTCGGCCTCACGCTTGTCACCAACAACGAAGCAGATTTCAGGGGTTACCCCGGTCTCGTTGTTGAAAACTGGGTGTGAGCCGCTCCATCGTCTAACTGTTATCCATCCGCCGCCGGAGTCCCCATGCGCACCGAAACCCCCGTCACGCTGTATCTCAAGGACTACGCCCCACCCGCCTGGCTGATCGACACAGTCGATTTGCATGTGGCGATTTTCGAAGGCCATGCTGAAGTCAGAACCCGTCTCGCCTACCGACGCAATCCGGCGGCGTTGGCCGGCCCGCTGGTGCTGAACGGCGAAGCGCTGGAACTGGTGAGCCTGACGCTTGACGGCGTCCAACTTGACCCGACGCATTTCACCTACGCCGACGACTTGCTGACGATTGCCGCGCCGCTGCCCGACTCATTCCAGCTTGAAACCGTGGTACGCATTGACCCGGACAAGAACACCCAGCTCTCCGGCCTGTACCGCTCCAAGGACGGCTATTTCACCCAGTGCGAGGCAGAAGGCTTCCGCCGCATCACCTTCTTCCCGGACCGGCCGGACGTGATGGCGACCTTCACCTGCACGGTGGAAGCCGACCGCACGCGTTTTCCGCATCTGCTGTCCAACGGCAATCCCGTTGCCGCCGGCGCGTGCGCCGACGACGCGGCGCGGCACTGGGCGCGCTGGGAAGACCCCTTCCCCAAGCCCTGCTACCTGTTCGCGCTGGTCGCGGCGAAGCTCGACGTGCTGGAAGACGAATTCACCACCACCTCGGGGCGCAAGGTTCGTCTAGCGGTCTACGTCGAACCCGGCAAGCTCGACCAGTGCGGCCACGCGATGGCGGCGCTGAATAAAGCCATGCGTTGGGACGAACAGCGCTTCGGCCTGGAATACGACCTCGACCTGTACATGATCGTCGCCGTCGGCGACTTCAACATGGGGGCGATGGAGAACAAGGGTCTCAACATCTTCAACACCAAGTACGTGCTCGCCCGCCCGGATACCGCGACCGACGCCGACTACCAGGGCATCGACCGCGTGGTGGCGCACGAGTATTTCCACAACTGGACCGGCAACCGCGTCACCTGCCGCGACTGGTTCCAGCTGTCGCTGAAGGAAGGCCTCACCGTTTTCCGCGATCAGGAATTCGGCGCCGACACGCACTCGCGCGCGGTCACGCGCATCCAGGAAGTGCGCGCCCTGCGCATCGGCCAGTTCCCCGAAGACGCCGGCCCGATGGCGCACCCGATCCGCCCCGCCTCCTACGCCGAGATCAACAACTTCTACACCGCCACCGTCTACAACAAGGGCGCGGAAGTCATCCGC
This sequence comes from uncultured beta proteobacterium, assembly GCA_963828945.1. Lineage (GTDB taxonomy): Bacteria > Pseudomonadota > Gammaproteobacteria > Burkholderiales > Thiobacillaceae > Thiobacillus. The sequence continues at coordinate 118,573 of CAWHHA010000032.1, read as the reverse complement.
ATGATCCACACGCTGTTAGGCGTTGCTGGCTTCCGCGCCGGGATGGACGTGTACTTCCAGCGCCACGACGGCCAGGCCGTCACCTGCGAGGACTTCATCGCGGCAATGCAGGATGCGTCCGGCGTCGACCTCGCGCAGTTCCGCCGCTGGTACGCGCGCGCCGGCACGCCGCGCCTGCATGCCACGGGCGCGTACGACGCCGCGACCCGGCGCTACACGCTCACGCTCACACAGCACCTCGCGCCCACCGCCTACGAAAGGCGGCTAGCCGAATCGGGGCAGCCCGTGGTCGAAGGCGTGCTGCATATCCCCGTCGCGCTCGGGCTGGTGTTGCCTGACGGCCGCGATGCGCCGCTGCAACTCGCCGGCGAGCCACAGGCGATCGGCACCACGCGCGTGCTGTCGCTCACCGAGCCCACCCAGACCTTCGTCTTCGAAGGCATTCCCGCTGCCCCCGTCGCTTCGCTGCTGCGCGATTTCTCCGCGCCGGTTTTGCTTGAACTGGAGCAGACCGACGCCGAACTCGCGCACCTGATGGCGCACGATTCCGACGCCTTCAACCGCTGGGAAGCCGGGCAGCGGCTGGCGACGCGCGCCCTGCTCGCCGGCATCGCGGCAGGCGGCGCCGGCAGCGACTGGATTCCCGACGCCTTCGTCGCCGCCTGCGGCCGCGTGCTCGACGACGGCCTGAGCGCCGACCCCGCGCTTGCCGCCGAAGCGCTCAACCTGCCCGCCGAAGCCGTGCTCGCCGAAGCCGTGGTTGAGCAAGGCGGCACCATCGACCCCGAAGCCATCCACACCGCGCGCGTGAATCTGCGCCGCCATCTCGCCACCCGCCTGAGCGACAAACTCGAAGCCGTGTGGACCGCCCTCGCCCCCACCGCCGCCTATGCCCCCGACGGCGCGCAGGTCGGTCAGCGCGCGCTGCGCAACGCCTGCCTCGCCTACCTGGCCGAAAGCGATGCCGACTATCTGCAATCCTCGGTCGTGCCGCGCCTCACCGCTAAACTCGCGGCTGGCAACAACGGGGCCGGCGGCAACATGACCGACGAAATCGCCGCACTGGCCACGCTCGCCAACCTCGACCTGCCTGAAAGAGAAACTGCACTCGCCGATTTTTATGCGCGCTGGCAAACCGAAGCCTTGGTCATCGACAAGTGGTTCTCCGTGCAGGCCACCTCGCGCCTCCCCGGAACCGCCGCCCGCGTGCGCGCGCTGATGCAGCACCCCGCCTTCGACCTGAAAAACCCCAACCGCGTCTACGCCCTGATCCGCGGCTTCTGCGGCGCCAACCCGCGCCACTTCCACGCCGCCGACGGCAGCGGCTACGCCCTGGCCGCCGACGTCATCAGCGAATTGCAGGCGATGAACCCGCAGGTGGCATCGCGCATCGCGCGCAGCTTCGACCGCTGGCGTCAGTTCGACGGCGGGCGGCAGGCGCATGCACGCGCCGCACTGGAGCGCATCGCTGCCGTCGAAGGCCTGGCGAAGGATGTGGCTGAGGTGGTGGGGAATGCGTTGAAGGCTTGATCGCGGAGGATACCGCGTTGCCCTTGCAAGCCGAGGTGGGCGGCTGATTTTCGACCAAGGCAAGCGCTTGCCGGCTGAATTGCTGTTGGCCGCTATCGACCCAGACCGTGTAAAAACGCCCTCAGAAATTGGATAATTCCCCATCGCATTTTGGGGCATCCAGATGAAGCGTTTTGTTCAAGGCGAAAGCCGAACCCAAGGCACTCTTCTTCCAGAACTGCTTGACGACTACATTGCCGAGAACAATCCCATCCGCGTGATTGATGTCTTCGTCGACGAACTTGATCTTGGCCAGTTGGGCTTTGAAGGTGTTGCACCCGCACTGACCGGCAGGCCCTCGTATCACCCAGCAGTTCTTCTCAAGATTTACATCTACGGCTATCTCAATCGTGTCCAGTCCAGCCGCCGTCTGGAGCGAGAGGCCCAACGCAACGTCGAGTTGATGTGGCTGACCGGACGCCTGACGCCCGACTTCAAGACCATCGCCAACTTCCGCAAGGACAATGGCAAAGCCATCCGCAACGTCTGCCGCCAGTTCGTCCTCCTCTGCCGGCAGCTAAACCTGTTTACCGAAGCCATGGTTGCCATCGACGGCAGCAAATTCAAGGCCGTCAACAACCGCGACCGGAACTTCACCACAGCCAAGATCGAACGCCGCCGCGAGCAAATCGAAGAAAGCATCGCCCGCTATCTGTCGGCACTGGATACCGCGGACCGCGCCGAGCCAGATATTGCCGAGGCCAAGACCATTCGATTGAACGAGAAGATCACTCTCCTGAAGCAGCAGATGGTGCAACTCCGTGAGATAGAAACCCGGTTGCAGGCGACACCGGACAAGCAAATCTCCCTGACCGATCCCGATGCGCGCTCCATGGCCACCAGCGGTCGCGGCAGCGGCATGGTCGGCTACAACGTTCAGACTGCAGTCGATACCAAACATCATTTGATTGTGGCGCACGAGGTCATTAATGTCGGACACGACCGGAACCAATTAGCCAAGATGGCCAAGCAGGCGCGTAGTGCCATGGGCGTGAATGAACTTACCACCGTCGCTGATCGTGGGTACTTCAGCGGTGAGGAGATCTTGGCCTGCCACGAGGCCGGAATCGTGACCTATCTTCCTAAGCCGATGACTTCCAGCGCCAAGTCGGAAGGGCGTTTCGACAAGGCCGATTTCATCTACAACGCCGAGAAGAACGAGTATCGCTGTCCCGCTGGCGAGTCCCTGATCTGGCGTTTCTCACGAGTTGAGGCTGGCCACAAAATCCACCGTTACTGGAGTTCGAATTGCCAACAGTGCACGATCAAGACCCAATGCACCCCCAGCACCGCGAGAAGGGTGAGCCGTTGGGAGCATGAGTCCGTTCTCGAATCGTTGCAGAAGCGCCTCGACCGTAACCCAGACATGATGCGCGTGCGACGACAGACAGTTGAGCATCCGTTCGGGACTCTGAAGGCGTGGATGGGTGCAACGCATTTCCTGACCAAGACTCTGGAGCGGGTCAGTACGGAAATGAGCCTGCATGTGCTCGCCTACAACCTCAAACGCGTCATGGCAATTCTTGGAACCGGGGCACTGATGCAGGCGATGAGGGGCTGAGGCCCCTTTATTTGCGCCAAAACCAGGTCCAAGTGAGCGTGTCAGCAGGGCAAACCTAAAATCGTGGATCGTAAAATCAAGATGGTGTGAGTCGCCTAATAACCGTTGATGAAGGCCAATGACAGGGTAACTGGCGCTATGCTGGATTTCATCGCGTTTTTACACAGTCTGGACCCATTTCTGCCATTGGCGCCAGCGAAGGGCAAATGACTGCTATGTGTTCATGAACAGACGGGGGCTGTCGGAATTTTTTACACTCGGACCAATTTCAAGGATCGTTTTTTGGCTTTCCAACACTCTGCTGCAGTTAGAGCTCTGATCTGAAGAGGAAATGCTTCGTGGGTTCATTTATTGCTTACGCGATGTACCATAAATCAAACAAATCAAACAAAAGAATAAGTTTTCTCTAATTTGGATCATCAAAACCTGACCTGAGTATGTCGCGGCGACCGAACTGTCGCCGCGTTGTCGCGCGTGCCGTAGGTGATGTAGAAGGCGCAAGCCCGGTCGGCCCCGCCCCAGCTTGGGATAGAAAGAAAACAAAAATATATTTATTAAAGGAGGAGGAAAACGTGAACAAGAAACCGATAGCACTTGCCATTAGCCTGGCTTTGACGGCGCCGGCCTGAACTAAAACCAAATGGCCTCCACGAAAACCGGGGCGATTCATCCACTAACGCTTATTTATTTACGTGAGGAGATTTAAAAATGACTTTCAAAATGACAAAAATGGCTGCAGCCGTTCTGATGACCGGTTTCTCTGTGGTCGCCAGCGCTGCCGGCGGCATCGGCACCATCACCCAAATTCAGATTACCGGCGGTTCTATTTCAAATGGGTCACCGGGCGTCGGCGTTTGCGGCGCGGGCGGCCCTTTCGGCTCTTTCCAGTGCATCACCGCGGGTCCCGTGATCAACACCAATGACGGCCTGTTCGAGGCTCCGGCGGGTGGCCTGCTGGGCTTGATGTTCTTCAACTCGCCGGTTACCACGTTTACCGCGGCAACGGCAACAGGTGCTGCCCCCAGCACTTCTGGCAATCCTCTCTCAGGCACGGCCGAAGCTACTTCGATCACGCTGGATCTGGTGTAGCTTCTATGCAAACTGGAGCGGCACCAACTTCCTGCAGGCCCCTAGCAACGATAAGGGAGCTTTGAATCCGCTGGTTACCGGGACGTACGATTCGACCACTGGTGCGTTTGATATGTCCTGGACTTCTTACGTTACTACCGCACCTTTCGCCGGCAGTACGTTTTTTTGGCACATCAACGGTTTCGCAGCAACTGTTCCGCCCGAAGCTTCGACCTACGGCATGATGCTGGCAGGCGTGGGGCTAGTGGGCTTCTGAGCATGGCCCGTCGGCGTAGAGTCTGAAATAGCTAGCTGGATTCGCCGGATATGAATAGCTCCGCTTCGGCGGGGCTATTTTTTGACACATCAGGACGGCCGGATATAGGCACGGTTATTCTTCAACTCACCGAGTGGCCTTGATGACCGCATAGAGAGACAAGCCGCTGTACCTATTGGCAGATGGAGAGCCGCTGTCAACATTGCCATCGAATGTCTCTTGGCAGGCAGGTAGCTGACATTCGGCTGGGTGATTTTCACACTTCGTCAGTGTCTCTTGTTGGCCGGTTGCAGTCAGCCATAGTTGGCTGTCACGTTTCAAACCCTGTTCGCCTTGAGATAAGCCTCAAGCTTCGCCAGGTGCTGCTTGCCCCCCTCGATGGCGCCGTATTTCTCGACCACCTCGTCGCGGGATTCCTTGCTGGGGAAAAGCTGGCGCAGCGTGATCAGGGTGCCGCTGCTGGTTTCCTGCAGGGTGATACAGGTCTCGAACCATATCCGTTGGCCATCGCCGTGGTCGAAAACCAGTCTGGACGGCGGGGTGATTTCCTTGAACACCGTGTGGTTGGGGTAGCGGGTGCCGTCGGGCCCGACCATCTCGAATGTCCACGCGCCGCCCACCCGGAAATCCATGGTCACGTTTTCGTTCCTGAAACCGTCCGGACCCCACCAGCGGTTCTGGTGTTCGGGCTCGGTCATGGCTTTCCAGACCAACTCCCGGGCAAACGGCACTTCGCGCTGAAGGACCAACTCACGTTCGTTTTCGCTCGGTGTCATCGTCTCTTTCCTTGGTTGATCCGGATCGTGGGCGGCTGCATGATCAAATGCCCCGCTTGACCATGGCGACCAGTTGATCGAGCGCGACGCCCCAGCCTGCTTCAAAGCCCATGGAAGCGTGCATCCGGCATCCCGCCTCGTCTGCATGAATGACGGTTGCGCGGTAGCGGGTGCCATTCTCGCCATACGGGGCCATTTCAACCTTGGCGGTGAACATGAATTCGGCCGATTCATCGCCGCAGGGGGCATTCACCAATGCGGGCCGGAAGCCGGGCAACAAGGCATTGGTCCAGACAAGTTTTTCGTTTCTGACCGTTTCCAGGTAACAGCCGATATTGGGAAATGCCTTGCCTTCGGGCGACTGCATGGTGGTGCGAAAAATGCCGCCGGGACGCACATCGACTTCGGCATCGATCGTCTTCCAGGGCAAGGGGCAAAACCACTGCTTGATCAGCTCGGGTTCTGTCCAGGCCCGCCAGACCAACTGGGGAGGCACATCGACGATGCGCTCAAAAGTCAAATCCAATTTGTCGTTGAAGCTTGTCGTCATCTGTTTTCTCCTTGGCTGCGGGTTGCTTGCGAGCGGACCGTGTGGCGCGCTTGGGCTTTTTGGGGCTTGAGGCTGATTGGGCCTGCTTGTCAGCACTTCTTTTGGCCTTGGTCGGCGTATCGATGCCTGCGGATCCCTTTTCCTGTGCCGGCCTGGCTGCGGATTCACTGGCGTGCAGTTCCTGCAGATAGGCATCCAGACGGTCCAGGCGTCCTTCCCACAGTTGCCTGTACTGTTCAATCCAGTCAACGGCTTGCTTGAGTTGCTCGCCATCGATCTTGCAGGGGCGCTGTTGCGCATGGCGGGTCTTGATCAGCAAGCCCGCTTTTTCCAGCACTTTGATGTGTTTTGAAACGGCGGGCAGGCTCATCCTGAACGGGGCTGCAAGCTCATTGACCGAGGCCTCGCCTTGCACCAAACGCGCCAGCATCGCCCGCCGCGTGGGGTCTGACAGCGCAGCAAAGGTCATGCTCAGGGTGTCTGTTGCAGGGCTCATTCGTATTTGCTCTATCGGTTAATTAACCTTTTGGTTAACTATAGGACGAGGCTTGGCGTTCGTCAAAGCCGGCGGATTGTGTTTTTTCTCAGCCCTCCGCCACCACCCCCAGCACCGCCTCGCCATACGCTTCCAGCTTCTTCGTCCCCAGCCCCGATATCTCGCCCAGCTCCGCCAGCGTGGCGGGGCGGCGCGCGGCGATTTCGCGCAGGGTGGCGTCGTGCAGGATGACGTAGGCGGGCACGCCTTTTTCGTTGGCGGTTTCGCGACGCCAGGCGCGCAGGGACAGGAACATCGGGTCTTCGTCGTTGTGGACACCTTCGCCGGAGCTGGAGGCGAAGCGCGATTTCTTGCTGCGTGCGGCGCGCACTTCGATCGCGCGCAGCATCACGGTTTCTTCGCCCTTCAGCACCGGCTTGGCGGCGGCGGTAAGCTTCAGCGCGCCGTAAGCCGTATGGTCGACTTCGAGCAGGCCGCGCACCACCAGTTGGCGCAGCACGGTGCGCCAGACCTTGTCGGTCTGGCTCGCGCCGATGCCGAATACGCTCAACTGGTTGTGGCCGAAGCGGTCGATTTTCTCGGTGGTCTTGCCGAGCAGCACATCGAGCACATGGCCGGCGCCGAAGCGCTGGCCGGTACGGTAGACGGTGGAGAGCAGCTTTTGCGCGGCTTCGGTGCCGTCCCACAACGTGGGCGGGTTGAGGCAGACGTCGCAGTTGCCGCAGGGCTGGCTGGCTTCGCCGAAGTAGCTCAAAGCGCGACGCGGCGGCAGCTGGCGGCTTCGCACAGGCCGACCAGGGCGTCGAGCTTGGCGTGGCCGACTGCGCTTGTGCGCGTCTTCGGCCTCGCCCTCGTCGATGAAGCGGCGCTGGGTGACGACATCCTGCAGGCCCCACGCCATCCACGCCTCGGCAGGCTCGCCGTCGCGTCCGGCGCGGCCGGTTTCCTGGTAGTAGCCTTCGACCGACTTGCGGCAGATCGAGGTGGGCGACGAAGCGCACGTCGGGCTTGTCGATGCCCATGCCGAACGCGAGGGTGGCGACCATGACGACGCCGTCCTCGCGCAGGAATTTTTCCTGATGACGGCGGCGCGTGTCGTTGTCCATGCCGCCGTGGTACGGCAAGGCGGTCAAGCCGGCCTGCTTGAGCGCATCGGCGGTTTCCTCGACCTTCTTGCGCGTGCTGCAGTAGACGATGCCCGCCTCGCCTTTGTGCTCGCCGAGGAAATCGAGCAACTGGCGGCGCGGCTCGGATTTTTCGCTGATGCGGTAGCGGATGTTGGGGCGGTCGAAGCTGGCGACGAACACGCGCGCGGCGCCGAGATCGAGCCGGGTGAGGATTTCGGCACGGGTGGCGGCATCGGCAGTGGCGGTGAGCGCGATGCGCGGCACCGTCGGGAAAGCGTTCGTGCAAGGCCGACAGGCCGAGATATTCCGGGCGGAAATCGTGCCCCCATTGCGACACGCAGTGCGCTTCGTCGATGGCGAACAGCGCGACCTGCGCCTGTTCGAGCAGGCTCTGAAAACGCTGGGTGAGCAGGCGTTCCGGCGCGACATACAGCAGCTTGAGTTGGCCAGTGACGAATTCGCGTTCGACCTGAGCCGCAGTCGCGCCATCCAGGCTCGAATTCAGAAACTCGGCGGCGATGCCCAGTTCCTTCGAGTGCGGCGACCTGATCCTGCATCAGCGCGATCAGCGGCGACACCACCACCGCGCAGCCCGTCGCGCAGCAGCGCCGGGATCTGGAAACACAGCGATTTGCCGCCGCCGGTGGGCATCAGCACCAGTGCGTCGCCGCCCGCCACCAGCGTATCGACGATGGCCGCCTGCTCGCCGCGAAACGCGGGGTAGCCGAAAACGCGATTGAGCAGGCTTAAGGGAGTGTCGGACATGGGTGAAAAATGGGTGGCTAGCGGCGTGTCACATTGGCTATAATTGTGTCACGTTTTGCTCCTGGAGCGCTTAAATGAAAACCCTGACCGTTCGCGAAGCCCGCGAAGGCCTGTCGCACCCCGACCAGATGTTCGCCGACAGCGATGAAGTCCTGGTCATGAATCGCGGCGAGCCGGTGGCGCGCATCCTGCCGGTTGAACCCCGGCGCAAGATTCGTTCACTGCGCGCGTTTCTGGAATCGCAACCCATGCAGGACGTGCCCAGTGAAGTGCTCGATCTCCGAAGATCGCGAGGAGCGTTTTTGAGCGCTTATATCGACACCAGCGCACTCGCCAAGTGCTACATCCGCGAACCGCGCTCGCTCGACGTGCTCGATTGGGCCGATGCCGAGGATGAGGTCTGCACCAGCCCCCTCGCCCTTGTGGAATTTCGCTGCCTGCTCGCGCGCCGCCGCCGTGCGTCGCAGATCGAAGCCATGCTGGAACGTAGCGCCCTCGCAGAATTCGACCGCGACATGCTCGGCCGAATGTGGCGTGTCTATCCTGAATCCGCCGGGCTTTTCGACGAAGCACGGAACATGATCGATCTGCTGCCCGAAGTCCCGCTGCGCGCACTTGATGCGCTGCACCTCGCCTACGCCCGCCACTTCGGCGCACAGCGTTTCGCCAGCGCCGACAAATCTCAGGCCGACGCCGCCCGCGCGCTCGGCCTCGACGTGATCACCTTTTATTGAATCATTACCCATGACCACCGAAACCACCGCCCCCGCCCACGACGAAAACCAGATCATCGCCGAACGCCGCGCCAAGCTCGCCGCGATCCGCGAACAGGGCATCGCCTTTCCCAACGACTTCGAGCGCCGCGACTACGCCGGCAAGCTGGCCGCCGCCCACGGCGACAAAACCAAGGAAGCGCTGGAAGCCGAAGCCGTCGAAGTGCAACTGGCCGGCCGCATGATGCTGAAGCGGGTGATGGGCAAGGCCAGCTTCGCCACGCTGCAGGACATGAGCGGGCAGATTCAGGTGTATGTGTCGAACGACCATGCCGGGCTGGAGTCGCACGACGCGTTCAAGCACTGGGATCTGGGCGACTTCATCGGCGTGACCGGCGTGCTGTTCAAGACCAACAAGGGCGAGCTGACGATCCAGGCGAAATCGATCCGCCTGCTGACGAAAGCGCTGCGCCCGCTGCCGGAAAAATTCCACGGCCTGACCGACCAGGAACAGAAATACCGCCAGCGCTACCTCGACCTCATCACCAACGACGATGCGCGCGAGACCTTCACGCGCCGCTCCAAGATCATCCAGGCGATCCGCGCCTTCATGGTCGAGCGCGAGTTTCTCGAAGTCGAAACGCCGATGATGCATCCGATCCCCGGCGGCGCGGCGGCCAAGCCGTTTGCCACGCATCACAACGCGCTCGACATGGAGCTGTTCCTGCGCATCGCGCCCGAGCTGTATCTGAAGCGGCTGGTGGTCGGCGGCTTCGAGAAGGTGTTCGAGATCAACCGCAACTTCCGCAACGAGGGGCTGTCGACGCGCCACAACCCCGAGTTCACCATGATGGAGTTCTACGAGGCCTATCGCGAATACCGCTACCTGATGGACATCACCGAGGCGCTGATCCGCGCCGCTGCGATCGCCGCCACCGGCTCGACCGTGGTGCCCTATCAGGGCCATGAAATCGACCTCGGCAAGCCGTTTGCCCGCCTCACCATCGTCGAGGCGATCCGCCACTACCACCCGCACTACACGGTCGAGCAGCTCAACGACCGCGACTGGCTGGTCGGCCAGTTCAAGGCGATGAAGGCGAAATACAAACCGCAGGACGGCATCGGTGGCCTGCAACTTTCCTTCTTCGAGGAAACCACCGAAACGCTGCTGATCCAGCCGACGTTCATCATCGACTATCCGGCCGAAGTGTCACCGCTGGCGCGCCGCTCCGACACCGATCCGGAGATCACCGAACGCTTCGAGCTGTTCATCACCGGCCGCGAAATGGCCAACGGCTTCTCCGAGCTGAACGACGCCGAAGACCAGGCCGAGCGCTTCATGGATCAGGTGCGGCAAAAAGAAGCCGGCGACGAGGAAGCGATGCACTACGACGCCGATTTCATTCGCGCGCTGGAACACGGCCTGCCGCCCACCGGCGGCTGCGGCATCGGCATCGACCGGCTGGTGATGCTGCTGACCGATTCGCCGAGCATCCGCGACGTCATCCTGTTCCCGCAGATGCGGCGCGAGGCACCGTAAGCCCACGCATCGCACGTTATTTGCTTCACCAGACTTTTATCTTTCCCTTTCGAGATCGCCATGACCGACGCTTTCAACACCCAGGATTCTTTTTCCACCGCCAGCGGCAACAAGCAGTTCGCTTCGCTGAAAAAACTTGAAGCCGCGCTCGGCCAATCGGTCAGCCGCCTGCCAGTGTCGATCCGCATCGTGCTGGAATCGGTGCTGCGCAATTGCGACGGGTTGAAAGTCACGCCCGAGCACGTCAAGCAACTGGCGAACTGGCAACCGAATGCCGAGCGGGTGGAGGAAATTCCCTTCACCGTGGCGCGGGTGATCCTGCAGGACTTTACCGGCGTGCCGCTGCTGGCCGACCTCGCGGCGATGCGCACCGCTGCACAGAAACTGGGCAAGGATCCGAAGAAAATCGAGCCGCTGGTGCCGGTCGACATGGTGGTCGATCACTCGATCCAGGTCGATGCTTCGGGCAGCCACGACGCGCTCGACCTCAACATGAAAATCGAATTCGAGCGCAACCGCGAGCGCTACCAGTTCCTGAAATGGGGCATGCAGGCCTTCGACACGTTCAAAGTGGTGCCGCCCGGCGTCGGCATCGTGCACCAGGTCAACATGGAATACCTGGCGCGCGGCGTGATGGAAAAAGACGGCGTGGCCTACCCCGACACGCTGGTCGGCACCGACAGCCACACCACGATGATCAACGGCCTCGGCATCGTCGCCTGGGGCGTCGGCGGCATCGAGGCCGAAGCCGCGATGCTCGGCCAGCCGGTGTATTTCCTCACCCCCGACGTCGTCGGCGTGAACCTGACCGGCGCGGCGAAACCCGGCGTCACCGCCACCGACATCGTGCTGACCCTCACCGAAATGCTGCGCAAGGCCAAGGTCGTCGGCAAGTTCGTCGAATTCTTCGGCACCGGCGTCGCCGCCATGTCGGTCACCGACCGCGCGACGATCGCCAACATGGCGCCGGAATACGGCGCGACCATGGGCTTCTTCCCGGTCGACGAAGCAACCTGCCAGTACTTTGCCGCGACCGGCCGCAGCGACGCGCAGGTGAATTCGATCCGCAGCTATTACCAGGCGCAGGGCTTGTTCGGCATCCCCAAAGCGGGCGACATCGATTACTCGCACGTGCTGGAAATGGACTTGTCCACGGTGGAACCTTCCGTCGCCGGACCCAAGCGGCCGCAGGATCGCATCGCGCTGGCCAGCCTGAAATCCGCCTTCACCGGCCTGATGGACAAGTCCGTCGCCGACGGCGGCTTCGCCAAGGGCGCGGCCGCCTTGCACACCGGCGACACGCCGATCAAGCACGGCGACATCGCGATTGCGGCCATCACCTCCTGCACCAACACCTCCAACCCCGGCGTGATGCTCGCCGCCGGCCTGCTGGCGAAGAAAGCTGCCGCGCTTGGCCTGAAGCCGCCCGCGCACGTCAAGACCAGCCTCGGCCCCGGCTCGCGCGCCGTCACCGAATACCTCAACCAGGCCGGCTTGATGGATGCGCTGGAACAGGTCGGCTTCAGCGTGGTCGGCTACGGCTGCACCACCTGTATCGGCAACTCCGGCCCGTTGAAGCCCGAAATCGACAAGGCCATCGCCGACCACGACCTGGTCGTCGCCTCGGTGCTGTCCGGCAACCGCAACTTCGAGGCGCGCGTGCACCAGGCGGTCAAGGCCAATTTCCTCATGAGTCCGCCGCTGGTGGTGGCGTTTGCGCTGGCGGGTCGCGTCGACATCGACTTTGAAACCGAGCCGCTCGGCACCAGCCAGGACGGCCAGCCGGTGTACCTGAAAGACCTGTGGCCAAGCAACGAAGACATCGCCGCCGTGATGCACACCGCCACCGATGCGGCCGCCTACCGCAAAATCTACGCCGACGTCGGCGCCGACAACCCGTTGTGGGATGCGGTATCCGCGCCTGCCGGCACGGTGTATCAGTGGGACACGGCCTCCACCTACATTCAGGAGCCGCCGTTCTTTGCCAAGCAACAAGGCGTTGCCAGCACCTCGATCAAGGCCGCCCGCGCGCTGGCGATCTTCGGCGACTCCGTCACCACCGACCACATCAGTCCCGCTGGCGGCATCAAGCCGACCTCGCCCGCAGGCCTGTATCTGACCGAACACGGCGTGCAGAAAGCCGACTTCAACAGCTACGGCGCGCGCCGCGGCAACCACGAAGTGATGATGCGCGGCACCTTCGCCAACGTCCGCATCAAGAACCTGATGATCCCCGGCTCCGAAGGCGGCATCACGCTCAAGGGCGGCGAACAGCAGGCCATCTACGACGCCGCGATGGCGTATCAGGCCGAGGGCAAGCCGCTGATGATCTTCGCCGGCGAAGAATACGGCACCGGCTCCAGCCGCGACTGGGCCGCCAAGGGCACCACGCTGTTGGGCGTCAAGGCCGTCGTCGCCAAGAGCTTCGAGCGCATCCACCGCGCCAACCTCGCCGGCATGGGCGTGCTGCCGTGCCAGTTCAAGGACGGCGTCGATGCCGCTTCATTGAAACTCGACGGCAGCGAAACCTTCGACCTCGAAGGCATCGAGACCGGCATCGTTCCGCAGCAGGATGTGACGCTGGTGATTCATCGCGCCAATGGCGGCAGCGAGCGTGTTGTCGTCAAACTGCGCATCGATACGCCGATCGAGGTGGAGTATTACAACAAGGGCGGGATTCTGCCGTTTGTGCTGGAGCAGTTGGTGGGGTGAACCATTTATCGCTCGCGATAGAGCGCGGTGGAAAATGCCTATCAACTGAGTACCCAAAAGGACGGAACAAGAAGATACATTGGAGATGTAGCGAGGGTCACGAATGGAAATCTACACCGGCAGCAGTAAAGCATGCTGGTCAATGGTACCCCACATGTTCTACAGGCCTTGGGGAGCGGTTCTGCCGTGGAATGTTTGAGGCGATTTTTAGCGAGTCATTTCCTAAAGCCAGGCCAAGCTGGCTAAGAAATTCTCGCGGAAACCAGATGGAGCTGGATGGCTACTGTGAAAGACTTGGACTTGCGTTTGAATATCATGGTATCCAGCACTACAAGTCAACAATCTTCTTCCATCAAAAATCGCCACTAACCAGACGCATTCAGGACGATGCAGCGAAGATAGATTTGTGCGGCAACAACGATGTGACGCTGTTTGAAATACCTTACAGCATTGAGCGTTCATCATTGCAGCAATTCATCTATGACAAATGCGTAGAGCACGGCATCCCGATTGAGCGAAGGTCCCCCATGGATCTCGCCAAGATTAACTACTATCCCAAAAGGCGTTTAGGGGAAATGCGTGCCGTTGCTGCATCCAAAGGTGGTGAATGCTTGGCTACTCACTACACAACCATGACAACACCAGTAACCTGGCGATGTGGCAATGGACATATGTGGGATTGCGAATTTCACTACATAAAAAACAAGGGGCAGTGGTGCCCTGACTGCGCCGGCAACAGAAAACTTACCCTAGATGACATTCATAACTTGGCAAGAAAACGGGGCGGAGAGTGTCTGGCCTCACAATACAAATCGTTGAACGAACCACTTCTTTGGAGATGCTTGAATGGCCATGAGTGGAAAGCACGGCCATTAGATGTAAAACACAAAAATAGCTGGTGTCCCCATTGCGCCCGTGTAGCGCGACTCAGCATCAAGGATGCCATTTCAATTGCGAGCGACCGCGGTGGCGAATGTCTATCCAAAGAATATGTGAACAGCTACAGCCCGTTGATCTGGCGATGCGAAAAAGGTCATGTATGGAATAACTCGCTCAGTGGAGTGCGCAACAGTAATCAGTGGTGCCCACACTGTGCTGGGAAAGCAAGGCTTACCATCGAATTAATGATGGAAATTGCAGCATCACGAGGTGGCGAGTGCCTTTCTACAGAGTATTTCAACAGTGCTAAAAAACTTACCTGGCGATGTGCTCATGGTCACGAGTGGATGGCTACTCCGGACAATATCAAGAATCGTAAGACCTGGTGTCCAACATGTTCACGCGCAAGGCGTACTTGACTTGAAGAAAACTAACCATGCCATTTGATCGCGGCGACCGCACTTATTTTGTCAGCGACGAACGCTTGCGGGCCTTTCGCGCATTGCCGGTCGAAAACAAGCTGCGCTGGATCGAAGAACTCGCGATGTTTCTGCGAATGGCGCAACCGGTCGGCGATCACGCCACCGTTGTGAAGAAAGAACGCCCGGACTGAATCAGCACGCGTAGATACCGTCTTGCCCGTCAAGGGGGGTCATGACTTGGGACGCTGGCATCATTTCGTCATGGTGCGCATTCAATTTGCGTGTTCCCGCCGCCACACCCAGGGCGGTACCGGCTCGGCTTCCCGCCACAGTCCACGCGCGCCTGCTGCGCATCACGCTGCACCGCTTTCAATTCAGCGTTGCGACGGTAAGCAGACGCCCAGGCCAGCCCACGCCGCACCAGTTCGGTATTCACCTGCACGTCACCCACTGGATCTGCGCAATCGTCCGCCCATAGGCATCAATCGCAACGGTGGTCACCTCCACCCGCTGATCCAGCACCAGTGCGCTCAACGCGCGGGTGGCCGCCTCGCCGTAGGGCTGGTCTTTCTCCGGCGCGTCGATATTGGCCAGGCGAATTTTCAGGAAGGCGCGCGAGGCAGCGCCATAGGAATCTGGTTTGAACAGGACGGTGTCGCCATCAATGACCACAAAGACCACGCCGCTCATCGTGTCTGCCCACGCGGGCGCAGCAGCGACCAACAGCAGGTACAGCGCGCCGATCAGGTGTTTCACCCGGCGAGCATCTCCGCTGCGTGCTGGCGGGTGGTGGCGGTGATCTTGATGCCGCCCAGCATGCGGGCGAGTTCTTCCACCCGTGCGTCGGCGTCGAGCAATTCGATGTTGGACGAAACGAAGCCGCCGTTGGCCTGCTTGGCGACGCGCAAATGCTGGGTGCCGCGCGCGGCGACCTGCGGCAGATGGGTGATGACCAGCACCTGACGCGTTTCGCCGAGCTTGGCCAGGCGTCGCCCGACCGCTTCGGCGACGCTGCCGCCGATGCCGACATCGACTTCGTCGAAAATCAGCGTCGGCACGCCGGCCACGCCCGACAGCGCGGTCTGGATCGCCAGACTGATGCGCGACAGTTCGCCACCCGATGCCACTTTGGCCAGCGGCCCCGGCGGCAGGCCGGGGTGGCTGGCGACGAGAAAGCCGACGTCTTCCAGCCCGTGGGCGCGCGGCTCGCTCACCGGCTGCAACTGAATGTCGAGTTGGCCGCCTGCCAGCGCCAGTTCGTGCATCGCGGCGGTCACCTGTTTCGACAACGCGGTTGCGGCTTTGCGGCGCAGCGCGCTGAGTTGTTTGGCCTCGCGCTGGTAGTGCGCCATGGCGGCATCTTCGCTGGCCTGCAGCGCGTCGAGATCGTCGCTGGCGGCCAGCTCGGCCAGCCGCGCCTGGAACTGCTCGAGCAAAGCGGCCAGCGCATCGGGCTGCACCCGATGCTTACGCGCCAGCCGGTGCATGTCGCTTAACAAACGATCCAGCTCATTCAGGCGTTCCGGGTCGAGGTTCAGGCTATCGGAATAGCGGCGCAGCGCGTGCACGGCCTCGGCCAGATCGGCGCTGGCCGAATGCAGCAGCGTGGCCACCTCCTTCAGACTGTCGTCAACTGCCTGCATCGCATCGAGCCGCGCACTCATGTCGCCGAGCTGGCTGGAGACGGCGGCTTCGCCTTCATCCAGCCCGTCGATCAGCGCCTGGCTGCCTTCGATCAGGGTGGTGACATGCGACAGCCGCGCATGCTCGGACTGGATATCGTCCCAGCGCGCGAGGTCGTCGCCCAGCGCACGCAACTCTTCCACCGCCAGTTGCAAGCCTTCGCGTTCAATCTGCCGTGCCTGCCCATGAGATTCAGCGTCGAGTCGCCGCTGGCGCGCACTGTGCCAGGCGTGCCAGGCGGTGCTGACGGTGGCAGCAATTTGCTGCGCACCGGCATACGCATCGAGCACCTCGCGCTGGGTTTGCGACCGCAACAACGCATGGTGGGCATGCTGGCCGTGGATATCGAGCAGAAACTCCGCGGCTTCTTTAAGCTGGGAGAGCGGCGCAACGCTGCCGTTGATGAAGGCACGCGAACGGCCACCCGCCTCGATCACCCGGCGCAAAAGCAAAGTGCCGTCGTCCGCGGCAAACCCCGCTTCATCGAGCCAGCGTGCCAATGCTGGCAGACCATCGATCACAAACTCCGCAGCGATCTCGGCACGCGGCGCCCCGCTGCGCACCACGCCGCCCTCGGCGCGGTCACCCAGCGCCAGCGCCAGCGCGTCGACCAGAATCGATTTGCCCGCACCCGTCTCGCCGGTGAGCACGGTGAGTCCCGGCGCGAAATCGAGTTCAACCGATTCGACCAGCAGGTAGTTACGGATGGACAAATGAACGAGCATGAACTGCTCAGAGTTTCTTGCCCCAGTGCAGCTTCTGCCGCAGGGTGTCGTAGTAGCTGTAGGAATGCGGATGCAGCAGGGTGACCGGGCGGTTGGCGCGGGTGATCCAGACATGATCACCGCTGTGCAGGTCAAAGTGGTGCTGGCCGTCAAAATGGACGCGCGCGTCATCGGCATAGGTCAGGTGCAGCTCGATTCGCGAATGGCTGCTGACCACAATCGGACGCGCCGACAGGGTGTGCGGACAGATGGGCACCAGTGCCACCGCTTCCAGCGTCGGATGCACGATGGGCCCCCCTGCCGACAGCGCATAAGCAGTGGTGCCGGTCGGCGTGGTGACGACCAGGCCATCGGCGCGCTGGCTGTAAACAAACTCGCTGTTGATGGCGATTTCCAGATCGATCAAGCGACCCGACCCACCCTTGCCCAGCACCACGTCGTTGAACGCAGTGGCCTCAAACACTTTCTCGCCGCCACGCCGCACCTGGCCATTCAGCAGGATGCGCTCTTCCGCCACATACTGCCCGCTGAGAATCTCGGCGATGGCATCGAACATGTCTTCAACCGTGATGTCGGTGAGAAAACCCAGCCGTCCCTGATTGATGCCGATCAGGGGCACGCCGTGCGGCGCCAGTTCGCGCGCGATCGAGAGCATGGTGCCGTCACCGCCCATCACCACAACCACATCACTCTCGGTTGCCAGGTCATGCAGGCTGAGGGCAGGACAATTCTGAAGATTCAGTCGCTCGGCCGTCTGGCTGGCGAGCAGGACGATATGCCCGCGTGTCTGCAAAAATTCGGCTAGTGCCTGCACCGAGTCGTGCATACCCGGGTTGTCGTATTTACCGACGAGGCCAACAGTGTGAAAAGGCGTTTGCATGGGGGGCGATTATAAAGGGGTCGGGAAGGCTCAGGGGCCAGGATTCAGGATTCAGGGAACGTGCTGCGCATTTTTTTGATCAAACCATCGCGACCCCTGACCCCTATATAATCCAGACATGCTTAACGACCGTGCCTGCATCCTGCTGAAAACCCTGATCGAACGCTATATCGTCGACGGCGAACCGGTCGGATCGCGCACCCTGTCGAAACACGCCGGACTGGATCTGTCGCCCGCCAGCATCCGCAACATCATGGCCGACCTCGAAGAGATGGGCTTTGTCGCCAGCCCGCACACCTCGGCCGGGCGCATTCCGACCCCGCGCGGCTACCGGTTTTTTGTCGACCGGCTGCTTACCATGCGTCCGCTGGCGCAGGTCGAAGTCAACCAGCTCGAACACAGCCTGGCGTCATCCGACCCGCAGCGTCTGATGACGGCAGCATCGACCCTGCTGTCCGACCTCAGCCAGTTTGCCGGGCTGGTGATGACGCCGCGCCGCAATCCGGCGTTCCGCCAGATCGAGTTCATCAGCCTGTCGGACAAACGCATCCTGCTCATCATCGTCACCATGGAAGGCGAGGTCGAAAACCGCGTCATCCTCACCGAGCAGGCCGTCAGCGCCTCCGTCCTGACCGAGGCCGCCAACTATTTCAACCAGCATTTTTCCGGTCACCGCTTCGACCAGGTGCGCGCCAAGCTGCGCGACGAACTCGGCCGCGTGCGCGACGACATCAACCGCCTGATGACCGCTGCGGTGGACGCGGGCAGCCAGGCGCACGACGCCAGCCACGAAAACGTGGTGGTATCGGGCAGCCGCAATCTGCTGAACGTCAACGAACTCTCCAGCAACATGGGCAATCTGCGCCGCCTGTTCGACGCCTTCGAGCAGAAGACCGGCCTGCTGCAACTACTCGACCAGTCGCGCAACGCCGCCGGGGTGCAAATCTTCATCGGCGGCGAATCCGAACTGCTGCCGCTCGACGAATGCAGCCTGGTCACCGCGCCCTACTCCGTCGATGGCCAGGTTGTCGGCACGCTCGGTGTAGTCGGCCCTACCCGCATGGCCTATGAACGCGTGGTGCCGATTGTCGACATCACCGCCAAACTCTTGTCGAGCGCGCTGTCGCACCACTGATGAAATACCTTAAAGAACCCGAGTACGTCCATGGCCAGCAAGCCCGCACCGGAATCCTGCTGGTCAATCTGGGCACGCCGGCAGCACCCACTGCACAGGCGTTGCGGCCTTACCTGAAAGAGTTTTTATCCGACCCGCGCGTGGTCGAAATTCCACGCCTCGTGTGGTGGCTGATCCTGAACGGCATCATTCTCAATACCCGTCCCAAAAAATCCGCCGAAAAATATGCCGCAATCTGGACCCCCGACGGCTCGCCGCTGCGGGTGCATACCGAAAAACAGGCCAAGCTGTTGCTGGGCTGGCTGGGTGAAAAAGTCACCAGCCCGCTCAAAGTCGAATACGCCATGCGCTATGGCCAGCCATCGATTCCCGCCACGCTGGCACAGATGAAGGCGGATGGCTGCGAGCGCATCCTGATCCTGCCGGCCTACCCCCAATATGCGGCGTCCAGCACCGGAACCGCATTCGACATGGCGTATGCCTGGCTGCAAAATACCCGCAACCAGCCAGCGCTGCGCACGCTCAAGCATTACCACGACCACCCCGCCTACATCCAGGCGCTCGCTGCCAACATCCGCGACGACTGGCAGAAAAATGGCCGCCCCGATGTACTCGTCATGAGCTTTCATGGCGTGCCGCGTTACACGCTGGACAAGGGCGACCCCTACCACTGCGAATGCCAGAAAACCGGACGCCTGCTGGCCGCCGCGCTCGGACTGGAGGCGCATCAATTCCGCCTCACGTTCCAGTCGCGTTTCGGCCGCGCTGAATGGATCCAGCCCTACACCGATAAAACCCTGGAAGCGCTCGGTAAAGAAGGGGTCAATCGGGTGGATGTCGTTGCGCCCGGCTTCACCTCCGACTGCCTGGAAACCCTGGAAGAACTGGCCATGGAAGGCCGCGAGACGTTTCTCAAAGCAGGCGGCAAGGAATTTCGCTACATCCCCGCGCTCAACGAACATCCGCAATGGATCGCAGCGCTCGGCCAGATCGCGCTGGAGAATCTGGGCGGCTGGGTCAGCCTCGATGGGGAACGCAATGCCGACGAAGAAGCGCGGCAAACCAGCAGACGCCTGGCGCTAAACCTGGGCGCGCAGAACTAGCTCAAGCGCTTCATGCCCACACACAACACGCGTTAAATCGCGGTTGCGCAGCGCGGCGACGTGCAGAATTTTATGGCTTTCGCGCCACCTGACCTAACCCCTGCAGCAGGGTGGCCTGCTTTGCGCGTTCAAACCCGAACATAGGTCCAGCCTTGCTGGAGCCGGGTGACGATTTCGTTAATGGCGGTTGGTGCAGTCTGGGTATCTGGCAAGAGCCTGACCTGTTCGCCATCGTTCCTGAGACGGGCAATCGACTGACCACACGCTACCCAGTGCAAATTGGCATGGCGCTGCTTCATGCGTGACATGCGCGCTGCGTACGGGCTATGCCCCTCACGCAGCAGATTGAGGCCGCGGCTGTTGGCGATGACTTCGAGCTGCATCGCCCGCCCCTGCTGCTCTGCCTCATTCAGCAGTTGCTCGGCCTGATCCAGTACCGCCTGCATCTTGGCGGGCGCGGCACTGTCGAGATGCAGCATGACCCGGTTCGGGTCAGCCTCGCGCGCCAGACTCACCACCTGATAGCCACTGGAGACGGCGGCAGGCAGCGCAGCCACGGTCTGCGAATCCCTACCACGCAGCACCCAACCGCCGCTCAAGCCCACCAGCAGGACGAGACAACCGAAGGCACAGCGTTGCATTAATTGCCGCCGCGGCGCGATGTGTGGTTTCCGGTTATCGGCAACAGGCGGTTCGATGTACGCCAGCCGCACCATACTTTGCAGGCCGCGCAACGTACAGACACGCTGGGCCAAATCCTTGTCTTCGCGTATCCGTGCAAGCAGCGCCTCGCTCTCAGCCACGTCAAGTTCGCCATCGACAAAGGCATTCAGGGTTTCGTCTGATACAACCGTGTTCATTTCACTCTCCTCAGCAACGGCCGTGCCGCGGGCTGCTGCATCGCAGTATCCAGAAAATTCTTCAGGCTTGCGCGCGCGCGCGACAAGCGACTCATCACCGTGCCGACCGGAATATTGAGGATGTCGGCCACCTCGGCATAACCAAACCCCTCCAGATCGACCAGTGTCAGTACCTGGCGTTGCCCCATTGGCAGGCGCGCCACCGCGGTTCTCACGCAGGCGATCACCTGCTCGCGGTTGCAGCTTGCCTCCGGCGTATCGGCACTGGATTCGAGTATGTCCTGCCAGTCCTCAACATCATCAAAATCGCGCCGGCTACGCAGATGATCGAGCCAGCAATGGTTCATGATTGCCACCGTCCACGCCTTCAGCGATGCCTCAACGCGCAACTGGCCACGCTGCGTCAGCGCTTTGGACAGCGTTTCCTGCACCAGATCGTCGGCCAGCGCCGCATCGTGACACCAGGAATACGCAATGCGGTATAGCAGCGGGCGCAACGCTTCGATGCTGGGGCGAAACGGGCCAAACAGGAGGCGGCTGATCATGGTCATATTCAGAAGACGAAGACACTGGTTCATTTATTCCATAAAAAACCATCTGCCGAAATGGAATAAGCGTTCCATATCGCGCGTCTTGTGACTGAGCCGGCATTAATCAAGCGCGCTTATTTCATATATTCAAGGAGAACCAACATGACCCGCACCCTGACCCCGCTGCTGACCGCCCTGCTGCTGGCCACTGCGCCGATGGCCCATGCTGCCCCACTGGCCGAGGCCGCAGTTCCCGCTGCTGCCGCGGAAGAAAAGGTGGTGTACCACATCAACGACGCATCAATCGCCCGCGTCGCCCTGAACAACGTAAATAACCACCTCAACGCCAGCCCTGGCGTCAAGATCGTCGTGGTCACCCACGGCAAAGGCATCGATTTTCTGCTCAACGACGCCAAGGACGACAAGGGCGCCTTTGAACCCCAGATCGCCGGATCTGAAAGGACGGGGGGTCGATTTCCGCGTCTGCCGCAATACCCTCAATAGCCGCAAGCTGAATGACGACGACGTCATCATGGAAGCCAAGGTAGTGCCGTCCGGCGTGGCCGAAATCGGCATGCTGCAGGCAAAAGAAGGCTACGTTTATCTCAAACCTTAAAGGACTTCGATCCACTGCGCGGCAAGACGCGTGTGGAATCGTATGCCCTAAACCACACGCACTTTGACTCGGCCGGATTGCGGCTTACTGCGGCAATTCTTGCCGGCCTCAGCGCCGGAATGCTTGCATGCTCAGGGAGGTAAACAATGAAAACAATATCCATCGCGGCCATGCTGACCGCTTGCCTGGCCTCGTCTGCCCATGCTGCCAACTGGGTGGACGTACTTGCGAGCGAGCCAGCCAATGCCCCCGCCATCAAGCCTTTTGGCTTTGTCCAGCCCACCTACACCTATATCGATGCCGCCCCTCTATCCGGCATGGGTGGCGCGGCGACCAGCGCAAACGGCCAGCATCAGATCCAGAATCAGGTGGGGCCGACCTTCGAGAACCAGGATCAGTTTCAGTTCTTGCGCGCCCAGTTTGGCCTGCGCGGCCGACTCACCGACCAGATCAACTATTTCGTGCTGACTGACGTCGGCAGCAACCTCACCACCGTGCAGCATCCGCTCATGGTCACCGATGCGTCCATGACCTTCAGTTTCATCCCCGGCGCAAACATCCGCGCCGGTCTGTTCAAGCTGCCAACAGGTGAAGAGGCCATCGCCAGCATTCCTGTCGCGTATTCCTATGTCTATTACAGCGCGGTCACCAGCGCCCTCGTTCAGGAGACCTTCTATCAGAATGTTAGCGGTGCCCCCGCAGGCTGCGCGGTGATCTCGGGCAACACCACCCTGGACTGCGGCATGGCCATATCGGGTAACAACGCGTTTCGGGACTGGGGCATTCAGGTGTTTGACAGCTTCCGCAAGGACAACTGGGAGCTGGGCTATGCCGCCATGCTTTCCAACGGCAACGAAATCGAATCCATCAGCGACAACAACGGCAGCAAGGACTTCACGGCCCGCCTGCAGCTGTCCTATGTGTTCAAGGGCGCGGGGCCGCTGCGGGAAGATGCCAATGCGTTCATCTGGCACCAGTCCGGTGAGCGGACCTATGGCGGAACGGACTACGAACGCACCCGCGAAGGCGTGGGCTACCGAATCACCAAGGGGGCCTACCGTACATCGGGCGAATATATTCGTGCTAAAGGCATGGTGGCCGCGGGCCCCAACCCGCCAGTCGTGCCTGCCAGCAGCAACCTGAAACCGCCTTACAACCTGAACCTGGCCCCCCAGGGCAAGGCCGATGGCTGGTACCTGGAAGCCGGATGGCATTTTCTGCCAGATTGGGAAATCGAGGCTCGCTACGACGAATTCGACCGCAACAACAACGATGCAGCCGCTGAACGCCTGTTCAAGACCTGGACCCTGGGCGGCCAATACTTCATCAACCAAGCCGCTCGCGTCACCCTGAACTACGAATGGCGTGAAGCCGGGGTTCCCAGCCCGCTGGCCATCACCAATGCCACCCAGCGCAGCAATGCCAATATCGTTGCGGACAACCTGGGCAATCGGGTCAGCCTGCTGCTGACCTGGAGCTTCTGACTATCACCAAAAGTCCCCTCCGGTAGAGGCCTTCCGGCCGCTTATTCATGCCGGGCGAATGAAATGCTCGCGGTAATACTTCATCTCTTCGATGGATTCATAAATATCGGCCAGCGCTTCGTGCTTGCTGCCTTTTTTGAAGCCTTCGGCCAAACCCGGACGCCAGCGCTTGGCCAGTTCCTTCAGCGTACTGACGTCGAGGTTGCGGTAATGAAAAAACGCTTCCAGCTGCGGCATGTAGCGCGCCATGAAGCGCCGGTCCTGACAAATCGAGTTGCCGCACATCGGTGAAGTTCTGGCGGCAACATGCTGTTTCACAAACTCCAGCATCTGCGCTTCGGCCGCGGCCTCATCCAGCTGCGAGGCCTTGACGCGATCGATCAGACCCGACTTGCCGTGGGTGCCCTTGTTCCAGTTGTCCATCGCGTTCATCACTTCGTCGGGCTGATGCACCACCAGCACCGGGCCTTCGGCCACCGTGTTGAGGTCGGCATCGGTCACCACGATGGCCATCTCGATGATGCGGTCGGTGTCGGGCGACAGGCCGGTCATTTCCATGTCCAGCCAGAGTAAGTGTGTGGGATTCAGTGCCATCAGGATGTCCTCAATTGAATTGGCGCATTTTCGCATAGACCATGCGCAAAGCGGGGTGGCAGAAGCGAACGCTTGCCGCCATAATCAAGCCACCCCACACTGGAGTTACGCCATGAAAGCCCTGATGGTTTTATTCGCGACAGCCATGCTGTCCACCGCAATCCACGCCGCGCCTGTCACCAAAGGCGATCCCAAAATCGGCAAAACCCTGCACGACAAATCCTGCACCAGCTGCCACATCAGCATGTTTGGCGGCGACGGCAGCAAGATGTATACGCGTGCCGACCGCAAAACCAAAACGGCGTCGCAGTTGTCCGCCCGCATATCGGGCTGCAACGCCAACTCGGGCGCAGGCTGGTTCCCGGAAGACGAGGCGCACGTTGCCGCCTATCTCAACCAGCAGTACTACCAATTCAAGTAAAACCCGTTCAAACAAGGAACTGCCATGACCACCATTGTCGAAGAACTCGTCCGCAAAAAATGTGCGCCCTGCGAAGGCGGCGTCGCCGCGATGACCGATGCGCAGATTGCACCGATGCTGAAAGGCCTGGCCGGCTGGCAGCGCGAGGCCGAAAAAATCGTCAAGGAATACAAGTTCAAGGACCACTACCAGGCGCAGGCTTTCACCAACGCCGTGATGTGGGTGTCGCACCGCGAAGACCACCATCCCTACCTCATCGTGGGCTACAACACCGTCAAGGTCGAATTCTGGACGCACGCCATCGGCGGCCTGTCGGAAAACGATTTCATCTGCGCGGCCAAGGTCGACAGCCTGCTAGAGCTTTGAAATTAAAGTTATTTGATATTTCATCCGTTTAGCGCACTGTTACTTTCCAAAGAAAGATCGGATCAAGCATGGACTGGATGGAAGTTATTGGCGCCCACGTGATGTGGAAACAGCGCCTAATCGGATTTTTGGCAGGTCGCAACACGGAAGCACTCGATCCTGAAGCGATCCGGCTGGACAATCGTTGTGCGCTGGGAAAATGGATATACGGCGAAGGCGCATCGATGTCCCAGTTGCCGAAATATGATGAAGTGCGCGATTTACATGCCCAGTTTCATCAATTTGCCGCAGATATTGTCGAACTGCACCTGGCCGGAAACACTACCGATGCCGAAAAACTACTGCTGGGCGACTACTCTCGACTGTCAGAGAAACTCAAGCACCGAATCACCGGTTTGTCCCAGCAGGTCAAATCAGCTTCCAACGGAATCCCGCCATTCTGAATCCCCTAACCGGCCAGGTGGTCGCCGCATTCAGCCGCCGCTTCATTGTTGCTACCGCTGACGGCCTGCTTCCCTGCCAGGTAAAAGGCCGCCACCTGCGCGTGGTGTGCGGCGACCGCGTTGAAATCCAGCGCGACGGCGACAACGGGGTGATCGGGGCGGTATTGCCACGCACCAGCCTGCTGTATCGTTCCGACGCCTTCAAAACCAAACCCATTGCTGCCAACGTCACCCAGCTTGCCGTGGTGGTGGCGCCGCGCCCCAGTTTTTCAATGGAACTGGTGCAGCGCTGCATCCTCGCCGCCGAAGATCAGGGCATTCCCAGCCTGCTCATTCTAAACAAGACCGACCTGCCCGAAACGCCCAGAGCGATCGAACGCCTGCAACAACTCACCCGCATCGGCTATCCGCTGGTTTGCTTGTCGGCATTGAGCGATATCGCGCCGCTACGCCCCGCCCTGCACGGCCATACCACGTTGTTGATCGGACAGTCCGGCATGGGCAAATCAACGCTGATCAATGCGCTGTTTCCTGACGCCGACGTGCTGACCGCCGAGTATTCCGAAGCACTCGACAGCGGGCGCCACACCACCACCCACACCCGCCTGCACAGGCTGGATGCCGACACGGCGGTGGTCGATTCACCCGGCCTGCAGGAATTCGCCCTGCAGCACCTGGACGCCAACGCGCTGGCCTACGCCTTCGTCGAATTCCGCCCGTTTCTGGGACATTGCCGTTTCCGCGACTGCAAGCACGAAACCGAGCCGGGCTGCCGCCTGCAGGAAGCTGCCACTGCAGGGGAAATCGAGCCCAAACGACTGCAGTTGTTTCAAACCCTCAGACGCTTGCAGAAAAACGCCGCTCAACGTCTATAAACAGAGCTCGATTTAACGCAAGGAGCGCATCATGAAACTTGCACTGGCTCTGTTGATGCTGCTGGGGTCGAGTGTGCAGTCCCCGGCGTTTGCAGCGGGGAAATGGGTCGCCACTCCCTATGCACACGCCAAAGTCGTGTTTGATTTTTATCTGGACGACCCGCAAAAAATTGGCAGCGCCCTCTACTGGGTGCGCTCGCTGATGAACCCCCTGCAGGCAGCGCCCTACAATTACACACCCGAAGACCTGAATATTGTCGTCGTCATCCACGGCACCGAGATCGTGACGGTGGCGACAAAGAACGCCGCGAAATACCAGGAAGCAGTCGACCGCATGCGTTACTACGCCGACCTCGGTGTGTCATTCAAGGTTTGCGGTCAGGCGGCTGAAGATTTTGGCTACTCGGTGAAAGATTTTCAGGACTTCATCGAAGTCGTGCCCAACGCCATCACCGAACTGGCACACTGGCAGCAGCAAGGCTACGCTTTGATCACGCCGCAGGTCATGGAAAAAAAGATCGACATTGAGTCGATCCGCTAGTCTGTAGAAATTCATATCTGATCTGAACTTCTACAGATCAAGGCATTATCGCAACCGCAATCCAGTGCCCGTCTTCACCCACTCCACCGATTCCCTCCCGCCATGTGCCTGTGAAACATATTGCTTGTGGGTTGCACGCCCTGCACTAAGCTTGTTTCTGGATCACCCGAAACAGAAGGGAAGCTGTGGTACTTGCTCCGGAATGTTCCTTCAAGTGGGATGGCGCTGCGCTGGCGATTTTCCTCGGTGCCATTCCACTTGCCATCGCACTGACCCTCGCAACGCTTTTTCTCTACCGCTGGGCCGTCGGGCGGGCGATGCGCGCGGCAGCCCGGGAGACAGCGCCGGTTCCTGAGCCGCTTCCGGCTTCGCCACCCAGCCGCCCGCTGGAGATCGCTATCGTTGCACAGTCGGCGCCGCTCACGGCCGCGCCACCTGATTTCGGATGCAAGCATCCAGTCCATGCGACGTTTGAGCATGGCCTATGTCCTGGCCGGTCTGGTTCATGCCACCCTCGCCACCGCGATCATGTTCTGGCTCAACGGGCTCGACTTCAAACTCTTTCGCACGCTGACAGTATGGAGCAGTGTTCGCGTGGCCGGTCGTCGCGGTGCTGATGATGACGGCAACCGCCACGCGCAGGCAGCAGACGCTGCTGGTCGGTGCCTACTTCGCACTTGCTGCTGGTGCTGGAGATCATTGCCGAGGCTTTTCGGCTTGCGTTACCAGCCGGGCTTCGGCGAATTGTTCCTGTTGTGGGCGATCGTCATGGGGCCGCCGACCGTGGTCATCGTGCTGCTGGCCAACCGCGCCTGGCGCTCGGTGGGGCTGACCGCGCTGTTTGCTCTCCATCGTTCTGATGGGGGCGTTCTGCTGGGCTTTCAGCTTGTGGGCTGCGCGGTTCTCACGACCAAGAGCGTTGCCCTGTTTGACGTCAAGAAACTATCTACTGTGTTGCGATCGTGCTTGCTTGCGGCGCGCTGGCCTGGCTGCTGCTGCGGCGCGCGGCGCGACGCTATCAGGCCAAGCAAGCGAGCGACCAGATGTTTACCCTGGATAACTGGTGGCTGCTCGTAACCGCCCTCGCAAATCCTGTTTCAGATGGGCAGTTCGGGGATCGCGAGCTTCTGCGTTCCTGTTGGCGTTTGCCGGCTACAAGCTCGCGCTCAAGCCTGAGCCTGCGGCGTTTTGGCCTGGCCAACCAACCGGGCACACCGCAGTCGATGCTGCTGTTGCGTGTATTCGGCCACGCCGAGCGCGCACGCACGCTTGCCGACCAGGTCGGGCAAACCTGGCGCCATGCGGGGCCGATCAACATGATCGGCGGCACCGACCTGGCGACAGCGCTGCTGGAGCCGGATGAATTGATGACGTTCTGGAGCGGCAAGCTGCGCCAGGGGCTTTGTCGTCAGCCCGGCCGATCTGGAAGCCCGGCTGCGGAAATCTGGACGAGAAGCGCGACCCGGACGGCCGCTATCGCATCAATGAGTTCTTCTGCCACGACAACACCTGGCGCGCCACCGTGCGCGCGCTGGCCCAGCGCAGCGCCGTGGTGCTGATGGATCTGCGCGGATTCGGCAAGGACAATCGCGGCTGCGAATTCGAGCTGGCCATGCTGCTGGGCGAGGTGCCGCTTGAGCGTGTCGTGCTGCTGGTGGACCGCACCACCCGCACCGAGGATCTCAAGACCCTGCTGAATTCGGTATGGGGCAAGCTGCCCGCTTCCTCGCCCAATCGCGACCTGGCAGAACCGGTGCTGCATCTGTTTCATGTGGAAGACAGCAGCAAGGCGCTGCGGCCCTTGCTGTCGCGATTGTTCGCGGCTACAACACAAGTCCAGGCCTGAGTTTTATGGAACAGACTTGAGATTGTCCGCCTACCGGGAGGGTGGCCCATGCAGACCAGGAAGATATTTCTCGCGTCCTCGGAAGAACTGCGTGCAGACCGCACCGCATTCGAGTTGATGCTGGGCCAACTCAACCAGGAATGGGTCCCGCGCGGCACCTTCTTTCATCTCGTCGTATGGGAAAACTTCATTGACGCCATGTCGAAACAGGGGCTTCAGCAGGAATACAACAAGGCCATCCTGGATTGCGACATTTTTGTGCTGCTCTTTTTCACCAAGGTGGGGCGCTACACCGCGGAGGAGTTCGAGACGGCGTTCGGGGCCTTCAAGGCGGGCAGCAAACCACTCATCTACACGTACTTCAAGGATGACCTCATTCTTACTGGCGATATCGACGAGAGCATCATCAGCCTGCTGCAGTTCAAGGAGAAGCTTAATTCGCTCAAGCACTATTACACGCGGTACCGCAGCGCCGAAGAGTTGAAGTGGCTGTTCAGCCGTCAGCTCGACAAGCTGTACGGCGACACGCAAGGCCTGTCGCTGGAAATCACCGACAACACACCGCAATCCCAGATCGACACCATCGCGTTGACGCTCGTGAACCGTTTCCTTTCGGACGTCGATGCCCGGACGGCGGTTGACGAGGCCAAGCTCCGAAACGCCGTAAAGCGTTCCAGCGACCTCACCCGGCACACCATATTCCTGCTCGCACGGGCAGTCCGGGCCAGCAACTGGCAGAGCAACACGCTGCTGATGGAACGCTCGATTCCGGTGCTGCAAGCGCTGACAGAGGTCGACGCCCACAAGCACTATTACTTCGGCCAGCTCGGCTACGCGCTGAAGGACCAAAGCAATCCGGCTTGGGGCGCCGCGACGGAGAGCCTGGACAAGGCCATCGAACTGTGCGGGGACAGCGATCCTTACGCGCTCGGCTTCTACCAGTTCAACCGCGCCCTATGCGCAATCAATCTCGATGGAAATTTCGCCAGCAACAAACCATCCGCCGCTGGTATCCGGAAGGCCATCTCAAATGATCTGCGCGGGGCGCAGCGCACCATCCGGTGGTTCAATGAAATGCTGGAGCAACCCCATAACATCAAGCTCCGCAAGTGGCTGCAGCTGAATGGGCCGCTCAAATAAGGCAGGCGCAAGGCCAAGCGCTACGCTGCGAACAAGCCTCGGCATGAGCGTCAATGACACCGCGCCCCCTCCCCGCAAATGCGTCCTGCCGGCTCAGCCCCCGGGCACGCGCTGGGCAGTGAACTCCACCGGCGGGTGGATGGAATAGCCGCCGCCGCTTTCCAGGGTGAAGCGGATCCCCTCAGGTGTGACCTGCCCGTGTAACGATGGGTGACTTCTTTCCAGGGGCTGTCGCTGCCCAGCATTTCCTGGCTGCGGGTGACGAAGCTGAGCCAGTCGCCCTTCAGCTTGGCCTGTTCGATGGTCAGGCGGCCGGTCTGGTAGGTGGCGGTGCCGTGCAGGGTGTCGCCCAGGTATTTGAACTCGAAAACCTCGTCGTGCTGGTCGCCCCAGTCGTATTTCACCCGCGCCGTCCAGCGTCCGGTGATGTCAACCGTTTGGGCGGACGGGAGCGACGGTTTGGTTGGCTCCACGGGCGGCGGCAGCCGCCACACCTGGATCGCCCAGGCCATCGCCACCAGCCCGACGACGGCTCCGGCCAGTCCAAGCATCCAGCGACGTTTGACAGGAGCGCCACCCCTGTCCGGCAGCAGCGGACGCAGGGAAACCACCAGCCTTTCCACATCGCCGCGCCAGCTGCTGTCGGACAACACCACCGCCTGACGCCGGGCCAGGCCAGCGATGGCGTCGGGCAGGTCGGCCTCGGGTGGCATGGTGGCACCGCCCACCAGCAGGGGGATGAGCGGCTTGCCCGAAGCCAGGGCTGCCTGGATTTCCTGGCGGACGAAGTCGCCCGCATCATCCAGCCGCCGCTGCCCGTTGGCGCCAGTCGCCAGCCAGTTCGGGCCGATCATCACCAGCA
Organism: uncultured beta proteobacterium; assembly: GCA_963828945.1. Lineage (GTDB taxonomy): Bacteria > Pseudomonadota > Gammaproteobacteria > Burkholderiales > Thiobacillaceae > Thiobacillus. Next base: position 88,014 of record CAWHHA010000032.1, on the reverse strand, counting down.
CCGCGCCCACTTCCCGCAAATGGGACTCGATGGCCTGAATGAAATCCTCGCCGGGGCGGATGTCGTCCACGTCACGAAACACGCTGCCGGTGCCGAATTCCGCCTCCAGGGCATCGGCCAGCCGGCCGGCGAAGCCGGCGCTGTCGTCGCGGCGGTAGGAGAGAAAAATTGCGCTCATTGATGTCACGGTGATTGGGTTTGAAACCATTCAAGGCATGCGCTGCCACACCATGCCGCTCTCGCCGGATTTGGTCACGGCGGACTACCTTGCCTGAAAACGGATGCTGTCGCTGTAGGCGCCATAGTCGCTGCTGCGGATGCCGTTGCGGCTGCTGCCGGGATAAAGCTGGCGCCCCGCCGCCCGTACCACGGTCACCAGGCCGCCGGTTGCCGGGATGGCTCCGGCGTGGACCGCTGCGCGGCACAGGCCGGAGTCGTCGGTGTAGATATCCGTGCCCCACACCGCGCCTTCTTGCATGGCCTGGGCGTTGCACCTGCAGGTAAACGGCGTGGGCAGTTCGCGGTTGACACTCAGCCGGACTGGGCAGGGCTCCGGCCCGGCCGCTGGCTGGGCTGCGCCGACGAAACGGATGCTGTCGCTGTAGGCACCGTAGTCGCTGCTCGGGATGCCGTTGCGGCGGCTGCCGATGTAAAGGGGCCGCCCCGCCCCGCGCAACACCGTCACCGCGCCACCGGCGGCCGGAATGACGCCGGCGTGGAGTGCCGCGCGGCACAGGCCGGAGTCGTCGGTGTAATTATCCGTGCCCCACACTGCGCCTTCGTGCATGGCCTGGGCGCTGCACAGGCAGGTGAACGGCGTGGGCAGGTCGCTGTTGATGCTCAGCCGGATTGGGCAGGGTTCCGCCTGGTTGCCGCCCATGGCGGGTTGCACTGGCGTGATTGGCTGCGCGGGCGCCGTCACGACTGGGTTGACGGGAACACCAGCGACCTGTCCCGCCGGGGTCGGCACGGCAGCCGGCAAAGCGTCCGGTTCCTGGCCCTGCCATACCAGATAGCCACCAACCGCCACCAGCAAACCCGCCAGCGCCGCGCCCGGCCAGCGCCAGGCGCGCGGGATGGAAGTCCGGGACTCCAGCCCCAAGGCACGGCGCAGGGTAGCCTCCAGCTGGGTGACATCGTAATCCCAGCGCTTGTCGGTCAGTTCCACGGCGTTGCGCCGGGCAAGCGGCTTCAGATCGGCGGGCAAAGCCTCGGCATCGGGCATGGTCGCGCCGTCCACCAGAACCGGGATAACCCGCACATCGGAACGTCTTAAAGCGGTGGCGAGTTCCAGGCGTGTGTAATCGTTGGGGTCATCCAGGCGGCGCCGGCCGGCGTCATCTTGAATCGAAATCCAGCGCGGACCCATCACCGCCAGCAGCACGTCGCAGGATTTCAGGGCGGCGTTGATGGCGTTGACAAAGTCCACCCCGGCCTCGATGGTTTCCACGTCGCGGAAGATGGCTGCCTCGGGAAGCTGTTCCTTGAGGCTGTCGGCCAGCCGCCCGGCGGCGCTCTGGCTGTCCTGGCGGCGGTAGCTGATGAAAATGCCCTGCATGTTGTGTCTCCCTGTTAGAGGAACCTGTCCACCCCGCCCTTACCAGCATAGCAGTGCCGGGGGCCGGCAAAATCAGCTAGCGCGGTCTGATCATCAGCAACACATGCTCTTATGATGAGCTGGCTGTTGAAGGTGGCGACACAATTCCCACCCGGCCGGATTCATATAAACAAGAATCCGGGACATGGATCAGAAGCCCGCGAAATGTTCGGGCTTCACTTTCTTCGATACCGCCTTTCCCACCCGCTGCAACTCGGCGACGTGCGCCACAGAATCGAGCTGCTGCACGTCCTCCGGCTTGATGTCCGCCAGCCCAAGGTGCCGTCAAGCCCTTCGGGGACAGTTCCGCGTTATAGCGCACGTAGGTGAAGAGTTTGCCCGGCCCCACCGGGCCCTTCGCGCCGATCAGGGTGCCCACTTCCCGATCCAGTTCATCGCCGGCGAGACACTTGCCGAAAACGCGGCACAGCATGTCCTGCTCGTTGAGCGCTGCATACATCAGCGCGGAGGGGATGGAACCGGCGTTGTAGATCAGGTTCATCTCGTTGGGGTCGAGGTCGGCGTTGGCCTGCGGACTGGTGCCGGTGCCGATCGACACCACCAGCATCTTGTCTTCGCCGGCCGGCCAGTTCATCTTGTACGGCTCCACCGTCGCCATCAGGAAGGACTGGAACGCCGGGTTGTTGTAGGTGGTGATGCCACCGTCCACGAACACGAACTCGTGTTGGCCGCACTGCACCACCTCCGGCGGGAAATACACCGGCGCCGCCGTGCTCGCCCGCACCAGCTGCCACAGGGGAAGATCGAGATTGCAGTCGTCGCGCGGGCTGCCATCGTCGCGCACGCGCTGGTTGTACTTGGCGAAGGGATTGTTCGAAACCGGCCAGGGCGAATCGGTGGTGGCGTTGCGCATCACCATCATCAGCACCGTCTTCAGCTTATCGCTACCCAGCGTCGTGTCCAGCGTCGAGCCCTGGTTGAAGACCTCCTTCATCTTGGCGGCCAGCTTTTTGTCTTCGTACTTGTGGCGAAAGCGCTTGAGCAGGAAGGCCTTGTCGAACATCTCCTCGCCGCTTTCGATGTAAAACGTGCGGATGTCGGAGACCTTCATCCCGATCGAGATGCAGGCCGCGATGATCGCGCCGGTGCTGGTGCCGGCGACGAAATCGAAATAATCGGCCAGCACGAAATCGTCGCCGCGCCCCAGCTTCTGGCGCAGCAGGGTTTCGATCTCGGCCAGCACCTCGACGGTGATCATGCCGCGAATGCCGCCGCCGTCGAGGGCGAGGATTTTCTTGGGGCCGGGGGATTGGATGCGTGCTTTCAGTTTATCGTTCATGGCTTTTCCTCAATCTTGTTAGCCCTGTTCGGATGGGTACAAAATCATGCGTGCATCTCAAGGAATCGATGCAAACAAGGGAATGCCCCCTGAAGATCGATACATCTTGAGTGTTTGTGAATCATGCTTCTACACACCCTCACTAAGCGAATTCAATGCCTCGATCAGGCGCTGGACATCCTCGCGGTGCGTCAGGGAAGTGTTTTCATCCCGCAATACCGTTTCCAGTCTGTTTCGCGCTTCCTCTCCCTGCCCGATCTTGTGCAGGTGCCCCACGATTTCCTCGCCAGTCCAACGGTCCGCCGCCTCGAATCGAAGGACATCCAGCAGAAGCGGTGTCGAGAGACGTCTATCGGATTCGTGAATCATCTCGTATACAAGCCCCCGCCGCCTCGAATTGTCCCAATCCTCACCAGCGATATGAAGCCATGCTTCGCGGGCAGGCTCGTAGTAACGTCTGTCACGGATGGCCACGCGGATCACGAACCATGCAAGTTGGCGGTGCTTGAGAACTTCCCGGCGAAGGGCATCGGTCGCCGGACTGTCGCGGTCTGGCCAAAGTGGCAGAACTGACCAAAGCCAATTTTGATCTCGATCATCGCCCTTCATTAGCCGGGCCAGCTTCTCGCAAAGGCGGCTATAGTAGCCGTCGCTTGCGGCAAGGGCCTCCGGGTCTTCCTGCTTTTCAAGCCACAGCGCGAATCCCGCTGTGGCCCGTTCAATTGCGTCGCGCTGAATTCCCTCCATAGACAGCTTTCGGGCCGCATCAGCCTGTCCCGCGAGTTCGATGGCGTCTAGAAGTCCGACGATGCGATCTGGTGCGGCATGTTCCAGCCAAGATTCCGAGAAAACGAGGTCGCGCAGGAAACACTCACCCTTCACCACGCCCTGCATGGCAATGACATCGGGCGTGAAACCGGCCCACACGGCCTTCTCCGTTAATTGGCCGATGTTTGCTGCGATCCAGTCCACAGCCTGCTTCGCGTCCAAATCCGCGCCATGGATGCAGAGGGCGCGTATGCAGGCCGCGAGCGCTTCTTCCTTCAACCAGGCATTCGTATCTGCACCCGGCAGCCGGCTTTTGCGGCCGAGCCATTTCAGACCGGGTTTCGTTTGCAGGGCGATTCCCCTTACCTCGCCCAGAGCCGTTGGGCGCGGCACCAGGGCGCAGAGTGCCGCGATCCGCCGGTATACGTTCCCGTCGTCCCTGACCAGCGCCGCAAGCATCCGCACGATCAGGGTTTCGGCTTTGGCGGCTGGCAGGAAATCCGCATCTGCCTGGCCCAGGAGCCATGCGGAGAGTATCGCGCCATCCGGGTCGTGTTTCGCGGAAGCAGGTTTTTCCGGCAGGCGCGAGAGCACCCATTCCTCCAGAACCTCATACGCCTCAAGGCGCGCCAGTTGGGCCGCCGCATATCTTTGCGCCTCGGCCCAGGCCTGGTCTGCCCCCCAGCGGGTCACGATCGCCTTTCCTTCCCCGTCGCTGCGCATCAAGACGCGCGCCAGGGCGCAGCCGGCCAGGTATTCCTGCAATTGCAGGTGAGCGATCTGGATGACGGCCCGCACGCTGGTGGCACCCTGTTGTTCGTGGCGCAGCAATACACCCGTGCGCAGCACGAGCCAATCGAGCAGCGATTGATCACCGCCGAGCACGCGCAAGGCCTGGGATTGGGGAAGAGATTCGGCGGGCGTGTCGCGCTGGTGCATCGCGAGGGCAAGGTCTTCCAGGGCTTCCCTGGCTGCTGCTCGTCCCGCACTCCCCTTGGCTGACTCCCAGCTATCCATGGCAGTGGCAACAACGGCGTCGTAGAGGGCTAGTTCACCAGCGGGCAAAGGCCCTTTTTGGCCAAGCAGACCCAGCAGTGTGAGCATCAGGGGCGTCGTGGCGAGTTCCAGCAAGTTCGGATCATGGCGGATCGCCTGCCATAACGCGCCGTCATCCTTGAAGCACACGCGCAGGAATTGACGAACTTGATCGCCCTCCAATGGCAGTGTGTTCGCCGTCACGAACTCGTCGACGTCATGAGTAGTCGGTGGCGGGAGCGGCGTGGCATCGTATTCGGCGGGCCGCGAGGTGACGATCAGGCAGATGTTTGGCGCGGTTTCGCTCAACTGCCCGATGGCGCTGGCAATTCGCTCGCGCTGGATCTTGCCGCCGATCTCGTCGAACCCATCGAGGGCGACGATCGCTTTGCCAGCGACGAGAATCCGCTCCATGCGCCTTGCGTCCAACTCCGGTGTGCCGAGCTTCGCCGCGCGCGTGGCGAAGGCCTGGATCAATTGAGCCGATGTAACTTCGCCCGGACCGCTCTGCTCAGCGGCGAATTCCGCAAGGCGCAGATAAACGGGCATTCGTCCGTCTCGTCGGGCGATGTAGCCAAGCAAATATTTGGTTGTGACCGATTTACCGCTGCCAGGCGAACCCAGCAGCACGATCCGGCGCCGTTCACCAACAAGGCCGGACAGTGGCACGTGGTCGCCGTTCACCGCGTAGTACATCCCCGAATAGGCGTCCGCCAGTGCCCGGGCGTGGCCACTTGCACCATCCAGCGAAATGCCCGCGCCTTCCAGCCTGAAAGTGGCGAGCAGAGCATTCATATAGCGCTGGACAATTTCCTGTTCGCTGCTCTTGGCAGTTTCTGCCATCTTGACCTTCTGGCTTTCGAGCCCTGCATTTACCAGGACGTCGTACACGCCGGATGCCAGGATATCCGCCACCAGGCCATCAACGCTGGTGAATGCGATTTCGGGGTGGCGTCCCACGCCCTTCAACGCGGACAGATGGATGTCTTGCGCCTCGCGTTGATCCTTTTCCAGAACGTAGCGCGGATCGCGTGGCGCGCCATTGGGAGTGGCGATGATCAACGCCTTGTGATGGTGGATGGCCAGCCAGGCCTCCCATTGCGTATAAGAAAGTGAGTGCCTGTCGTCACCTTCAAGGTAAGGCTTCAAGCAAGGCAGTTCTGCTGCCAGGTCCGGATAGCGTTCGCGCAGCATCCCCAGTGACTTGGCTTTTGCCATGCTGCCGGTCATATCACCCACCAGGTGGACGACAACATCGCAGTGACGGATGTAGTCGTCGAGTTTGGCCAGGGTTTCCAGGCCGGCGGCAATGAAGTCTTCCTGGACCTTAACCTCCACATTCTGCCGAGTGATCTTGCGGCGCAAGGCATCCCGATAGCTGCCGAACTCGTCGCTGACGCAGGAAACGAAGACCCTGGCATGTACTTCTTCCATCGCACGCTCTCCCACGGGACCTGTTCAAGCCCCCGTCCGCAAGGCTTCTTCCAAACTCAGCCCACCCGCTCGATCTGCGCCCGCAGTTTCTGCAGCGTATCCACAGCCTTGCCCACGTTCCGGGCAAACTCGGGGTCGTCGGTATCGCTGAGGCTGCTGCGCAGGTCCTGCAGCCGGTGCACGCTTTCGGTCAGCGAGAGCGCCACCCGGTGGGCTTTTTCCAGACGGATTGAAGCGGCCTGCGCCCCCGCTGCCGCGGCCTGGTCGCTGAACTGCTTGGTGATCTGATGCCACTCGGCGGTGCGTCCGATGATTTCCCTCAGCCGCTCGTCAATGGTGCCCAGCATCAGATCCTGAGAGGTCTTGGCCGCAAGCTTATCCAGGGCCTTGATGGCCTCGTCGTTGGGCCTGGAATTGAGGATGAACTCGGTCAGGCGATCGCTGATGGCAAAGCGGGCATTGCTGTCCGTGTTGTGCGCGGCCTCCCTGGCCTCGCCGAGCAACTCGCCCAGTTTGTCGCTCCATTGCTGAAACCCTTCGATGGTGTCCCATTCGCTCATAGCGCTCTAAGCCTCCTGACAAGTTCCTTCGCTTCCAGCGTGGCCTGGACCAGCGCCTCGACATTCACGCTGCGATTTTCTCGCACGGCGGCGGCAAGGCTGCGGTGAGCGGCCGCCCACTCGGCCACGGCCGCCTGCGTCGCGTGGATCAGCTGGATGCGTAACCGGTAATTGGTCTCCATCTCGGCCTGGGCTTGTTCCATCGGTTCGCGCCATTCCCGCGTCGCTTCGAACAGCGCGTCGATCTGGCGCAGCCGCTTCTCATCCGCCGGCGTCAGGGTGCCCTTGCCATAGATCGTCTTGCGCTCCCCGGCCAGTGTTTTGAGGTAGGCCGTCTCTTCGTTGAATTTCAAGGCCAGTGCAGTCGCTTGCAACCTGCGGGCGGCGTGCAGGATGTCCAGGGAGGCCTGCAGGTCATGGCTGAGCACGGTGGCCACCCGATCCACCACGGGCTGGGCGGATTGCAACGCCTGGTCGAGGGACTTTGCAGCGCGCGCGACGGCGATATGCCCATAGACGAATGTAGCGACATCGGTGACCGTGGCGACCGTGCCTGCCGGCGGCAGGACGACGCCCACGCCGGCGGCGAGCCCGGTCAGGGCATCGGCTAGAGAGTGGGCCGAGGCGGCGCCTTGCGTGCCCGAGCGGGCGATGTCGGTCACCGCCTCCGAATAGGCCACGAGCGCATCGGCTCCCACGATGCGCGCCTGCCATTCGGCGTTGAACTTATCCGCCTCTTCCCTGATCTTCGCCGCCGTCGCATCCCCTTTTTCATAGCTGGCGGCCGCCGATTCGAGGCCGGACTGGACCGCGTTGCCTCCGGCCACCACCGCGGAACGCAGCTGCAGAGTGGCGTCGCGGTAAGGGCTCATGTCGGGCAAAGTGGCGCAGCCCGTCAACAGGGCCAACACGACAGGCAGCAGCAGTTTGGCAAGGCCTCTGATCGATGGCTTCATTCCACACCTCCTGGCTTGAATTGAGTGCCCATTTGCCCAAGTCCCGGATTCAGGTCAGATAACGCTCGATCTGGCTGACCGGTGCGTTGCGCAGCAGATAGAGATTGGGATTGTCGCGCTCGGCGGTCTGCCCGGAATCCACCACCTTGACCGGATCCCGCTCGATGATGCACATCCGCCGGCTGATACAGTCCGCCCGCCAGCGCGGATCGGCCTTGCGGCCGCGCTCTTCCACCGCGATGCGGGTGAGCTGGAATTCGTCCAGCGGCCCTGCGTTCAGCACCCGTCGGCGGATGGCGTCGTGAGCCTTGTCGAGACTGCCCTGCTGGACGCACAGGTCATAGAGCGCCGCCAGGCAGCGAACATTGCTGATGCGCAGCGGCACCAGCCCCGCAGCCAGGACAGCGCGACGATCAGCTTGCGGCCATAGGTATCGTAGGCGTAGCGCAGCATCTCGGAACGAAACACCGGCTCACTGCCGACAGCCTGCAGCGCCGCCTTCCAGCGCGGGTCGAAATCCGCCTTGCGCGCACCGCGGCTCAGGGCGTCGGCCCAGGCCACCTGCTGGGCGCGCGAGGGCATGCGCAGCACCCGCTGCCATTCCGTCCACAAGGGGCCGAAACAGGCGCGCAGGCGATTTTCGTCACGGGCCTGGAAGCGTCGAAACATTTCCTGCAGGGTGCCGGTCTTGAAATTGACTTGCAGCGGGCCGAAAGACAACCCCGCCCCGTCGAAATTGCCCGTGACCTGCAGATAGGGATCGCCCGAGGTCTCGAATCCAGCCGTCACCGCAATGGCCAGATCCAGCGCCTTTTCCGGCAGCAGTGCGGGCAGATGGTCGGGGTCGGGCATTTCCACATAAAGCTTGCCGCCGCTGGTCTCGACCCGGACGAAATGCCCTTCCTTCACAAGCGTGCGTGCGGCCGCTTCCAGAGCCGCAAGGTCGTTGGCCTTGAGCCAGACAAAGCGCCCCTCCAGGCCCTTGCCCAAGCCGCCGGCCGGGGCCACTCCGGCAATGCTCACCGCCGCGCCGAAGCGGTTGCGCAGCACCTGCACCGAGCCCACCAGTTCCCGATGGATGCGCACCTTGCCGTTTGCGCCGGTGTATTCGGAAAGCGTGAAATTGGGGGTGACCCGGCAATTGGCCGGGCCGCCCACGATATAGTCGTTTTCGTACTTCAGACCTTTTGCCATGATGACGCTCCCTGTTTGATGAATACGCTCTGGCTCCTCCCTGTCCTCTCCTGCACGAGAGTGTGGGTTGTGAGGAGCCGCCTCATCGTTCAGCCGATGCTTCACGCATTCAACATTTGTCCATAACAAACATCCCGAATTCAGATTAGCAGCTTGCAGCGTTTATCCCACTGGTCAGGCGCCATCAGGGAAACGTGCAACTGAAGGGCACGGTGAATCCAAGCTCGCGAGGCGGCGTGCAAGATCGGATGCGTAATTTGCATGCCACGCGGTGGCGGGCCGGGTGGCTGTGGCCGCGCCATGTGGAATGGCCAGGCCTGCGGAATCTTTATCCACGAGTCATCTTCCTTTGCGTCAGCTCTCTTCACCAGCCTTCCTGCAGGACACAACGAATCCAGCTACCGGCACTCCGCCCTCTTTCCTCAAGACTGCCTCTTCCATGGAAATTTGGCTGTACCCAATATTCATCAACAACCGGTGCACGTAGTCGCGACGATGGCTGTAGCGCCCGTGGGGATTGATGCGGTAGTCAGCGGCCGAATCCTCTGCCGACATCGCCTCGAGGGTGAAGGCCAGGATGCCACCGGGGAGAAGGGCTTCGTGGGCTGCTCGCAGCACCGCGTCCAGGGAACCGAAATACACCAGGGTGTCGGCCGAGACGATGAGGTCGAATGTCGCCAGGTGCGCCGCCAGGTAGGCGGTCAGCTCCCCTTTGACGAGTTCGTCGTACACGCCACGCGTTCTGGCCCGGTCCAGCATGCCGCCAGAAAGATCAACGCCTGTGATCCGCGCCGAGTAGGGTTTGAGCAACGGTCCGCACAGCCCGGTGCCGCATCCGGCATCCAGGGTGTGCCGGATGTGGCAGCCTTCCGTGTTGCGCGCTACCGCATCTGCAACCAGTTGCGGAGCCCGATAGTCGAGCCGGTACAGTTTGGCGTCGAAGCTCTCCGCGAAGTTGTCGAAGGTGGTCTCTACATAGGCATCCGAGGCGCGTTCCGGCACGTTCTCGCCGGAGCAGGCGGCAAACATGTGCAGTGCAACGGGGTTGTCCGGCTCGTCCGCGAGCCATGCGTGGTAGACCGTGGCGGCTTCGTCGAGCTGACCGAGTCTGTAATAGGCCAGCGCCAGCAGGGGGCGCGTTTGGGGATTCCGGGGTGCGATGGTGATGGCTTTGCAGTAGCAGCCCACCGCCTCCTTCACGTGGCCCTGTGTCGACAGCAGGTTGCCGTAGTTGTTGTAGGCGTCAGCATGCTCGGGGGCGAATTCGATCGCCTTTTCATAGGCAGCTGCGGCTGCGTCATAGCGCTCCTGGGCGCGCAGCACGGCACCGAGATTACTCCAGGCGTTGGCAAGCACAGGCGCAGCTACGTCAGTACAGGAGATCGCCTGACGGTAGTTGGCCGCCGCCTCGTCCAGTTCACCCCACTCCGCAAGCACATTACCCAGGTTGACGTAGCGGTCGGCCAGGGCCGGATCGATTGCGATGGAGCGCCGGATCAATTCGATTGCGGTGTCACTGTCGCCGCGCTGATGGATAAGCACGCCGAGAAAATGCAGCGCATCCGCATGGTCTGGTGCCACATCGAGCACGCGCCGATAGAGTATCTCCGCAGCGTCGAGTTGCCCTTCACGGTGCAGCCTGGTGGCATAGACGAGGCCGTCGGCCAGGCTCATCTCGGCAGGTGGCTGAGGCTCGGTCGCATGCAATCTAACGTCCCTGTTCAAGGGGGATGGTCGTTCGGGACTGATCCACGTGTCGCTCGATCACCAAGGCGCGCACAGCCGGAAAACGAATTCCTTGCAGGCTGTTGTGCGCCAAGTGGTGGTGCTGCAGAGGTGACCTACACCTTGACGTTCTTGACAATGTTCCATCCTGCCCCGATAACAGCACCGGCCTCGCCTTTTGGTTTCTGCGACGTATATTCCACCTTGTATTCTGTGAAATTGAGGGTGATGTTTTCCGTGAGGCGATCTTCGCCAATGCTGCCGCCCGTAGACACGGAAGACACCAGGACTTCCTTCATGGTGACCTTGAGGTACTCCAAGGGCCTTGTGCCAGCCTTGCGTACGGTGAGCCTGGCCTCCTTGAAATGCTTGCCATTGCAGCAGGCAAGCATCACAGGCGGGGTGGCCGCATCGAAAAACTTCGTAATGGAAATATCCTGAACACTCACCTTCCCTGCGCTGGCACCGCCTCCTGTGTTGGTGGTGCCGGACTGGCTCATGCCCCAACTCCACGACAGAACATCGATTTCACCGGCATGCGTTTTATCTTGCGATTCGCCTTTGATGTCACCGAGCTTAAGAAACATATCAATAGCCATTTTGCTTCTCCTTTGCTTGCCCCAATCAATAACGCACCCCTGAGGTAGCGCACGTAGTCAGCCACTCAACAAAGCTTGCACAAATTTACGTCGTAGCGAGGCTACGACGGGCACGCCACATATTGCGTGTCTGCACGAGCCCAGTGATCAAACCCCACGCATTGACCATCAACCCGGAGCAGTATCGCTACCACTAGCTGATTTGAAAACAAGCTGCACGCACCTCCCACTTTTTTGGCCTTCGTATGCAGCATAGAACAAAGGGCCAGATCGCATAGGAGAGAAGGCAGACCGAGTGCGATGGCGATGAAAAGATCGAAATCGAACAGCTTTGAAGTGAAGCTAAGCTTGGGCGCGGCGTGGTGCCTTTTGAACTGGCTCGATCTACTGAATATCGATCCACATCACCGGCGCCATCCGATTCTTCACCTCATTACTTTTTCTGTAACCAATATATTTCGGACGCTCCCTTCTCTCACTGATCACGCAATCTGCGTAACCAGTCTTCGGTCATCGGTACCGAGCAGTCGATCATGCTCCGCAACAACCTGCGATCTTCTGGGCTCGTCTCCCTGAACGTCGTGACAAGCACATTCGCTCTTGCACCAGCTGTGTACGACCCGCCGGGCAGCGACAGGAGCTTCACGTACTCGCCGAAATCCTCGATAACCTCATGACCGTTGATGGCCTCGCCTATTGCACGCTCGACATCCCTCGGCGAGCAGTACAGCGTTCTGAACTTCCTGTCCTTGAAGAACCGCCAGGCAGCTTCGACCTCGCTTGCGTTGCTCCTGAATGCTTGCTCCTCCACGCAAAGCATCCAGGTCTTGCGACGTCCGCGTGCTCGCCAAGCTCGTCGTAAAGCGAGAGCCAGTCACGGCTGTGCATCTCTTGCGGGTTGCCCACCACCCGCTCAACCAGCATGTGCTTCTTCGTCGCGCGAACCAGCAGTCGCGTAATCTCCAATCTTTCGGGGCCGCGCATCTCTGCGCCGTCTCCAACCACCTTCCTGACGTATTCAGACCACTCATTGAAGCAGCGGGTCGCAATTGGCGTGAGATAGGGAACCAGCGACGGCGCGAGCGACTCGACCTTCCTCATCGCGTTCCGGTATACCTGCTGATATGGATCCCCGATCACCGACAACACCTTGGCTGCCTCGAAGGGCACAAAGCTCACGTCGAATTGAAGCGCGTTGAGCACCGGCACCTGGCGCCAACGAGTCAGGACAGGCGTGTAGTGTTCGGGGCCATCGGCCTCTTCCAACTGTGTCCAACGGGGTGTCGGGCTCATGCCGTGTGCGGCGTGCACGATCTGCGCACGCAGATCTTCCACCCATGCCAAGGATGCGTCAGTTTTTCCTTCAGCCCAGTGCTTCACAAGCGCTCCGAAAGATGTTCCGGCATCAACATTTGCTATTCCGAAGATATGCCACGCGCGAGGGTCCATCTCACGAATCAAAACTGATTTCTCGAAGTCCGCCTGCGTCGCAGCGACGCTTGTTGCCTTGTAGATCTTTTCGGTCTTCAGTTCCAGCCGCACGAGGGGCTGAGCGGGCCACTCTGCGACCTCGCGTTTCGGGATGACCACCGAGAGCTTTTTATGGAGATCGGCGGCGGCCTCCCGGACCTCTGGTCCGTCGGGCGACAGTTTCGGCGCAATCGCCGCGCGTGCTCCCGGGAAGAATCCCGGGTCAGTCAAGAAGTCCTTCACGAATTTGAGGACGTCACCCAGGTCGCGCACGTCCACACGGACCTGATCTTCGAACACGCGTGGTGTCTCCGCTGCGCACTGGAGGACGATGATGCGCGTTTGCGGGGTCTCCGGCTTGGTCGCGACACCGCACTCCCACATGCAATACGACCAGTCCTGATCCTCGGTTGTGTAAACGAGGAGCACGGCCCCTGTGTCCCAAAGCGCCTGCTTCAGTTCCGCTGTAAGGGCGTGACCGAGCCGAGGCCCCTGTGCGAGCGGGTCGGACGACTGGAACACCGGGATTTCCTTATGGCTCCAACGATCCAGAAACTTCCGGAGCTCGGTCGCAATCTGCCGATCTGCATGCTTGTGGCTGATGAAAATGCTGGACTGACCTGACATTTAATCTCCCTTTTCATTCTGGACAGCCCCCTGGTCGTTCCGCAAAGGGTAAAGGGCAAAGCACATTGGGATACATTAAGGACGTAAATCCCCATGTTGATCCAGGTAAGTACCATTCACTTCCTCCTCGCCATCTATGCTTACCCCGGCTTCTTTCGGCCACCCTTGGCACCGCCTCTACCTTTTGGTTTCGATACTGGCGTCAGGACTGCGTCCGTGGATGGCGGCTCCTCCTCTCCCGTCAGCCCTTTCAGAATCGCCGTGATCGTATCGACAGTGGCACCGTCACCGCCAGGCCATCGTGACATCTCTTTAATGAACCTGAGTTGACCCAGCACTGAGTCCTGTTCTCGCGGCGTAGCCTGGGCGGTGCAAAACACCTCGCGATATCGCGCGACGATGGTCTCGACGGCGTCGGCCTTCAGACTCACCCCGCAGCAGACGACGGGCGACGTCGGCATCGGGCGAGGCGACGGCATCCCACAATTTGTGCGCGGCTGCATAGCGTTCGACTGCGACCGCTTCGCAGCGCGCCAACCAAGATTCGGCATCGGGCAGCTTGTGGCCCAGCAGGGCCTCAAGGGTGATCCAGTTCAGGGCGTGGTAGGGGTCGAACTTACCCCGCGACCCCTTCGGCCGCTTCCTTGTAATAGGTGGCAGCTTGTGTAAGCGCCTCGGTCATGCTCTTGCGATCGGTTTGGACCTGAGCCAGCCGCTTATAGGCACTGCCCAACAGAGCCAGGCGCTCACGGGTCTTGCCCAATGCAATCAGATGCTGGAGACGTTCAATGGCCTTTTCGATTAACTTCGGAATTTTTCTGTTTCCCCCCCAAGCGTGCTTCGAGGTTGGCAAGCTGTTCGGCGGCCGAGATGTGTACACCGCTGTCTTCCTCGTCTGCGTTCAGCGCTCGCTTGTAATATTCAATAGCGATTTCAAACTCCCCCAGCTCGCTGTAGGCCCGGGCAAATCTATATGACACGGCACCCTGCGTTAGCCACGCAGCTGGGCATTTCTTTTTCAGTTCTTCCAGATCTTGCAGTAAGGATGCTTTCCACTGCTGCTCCATCTCTTTTGTTTCTGCATTCGAAATATCCTGTGACTTTGTCCGTATCGAACCCAAGTCATAGAGCACTTCTTCCGCCGCTGCATACGGCTGGCCATCAGCCGAATCGCCGGATGTTACGTCAGTGTTGAGGCGGAAATCGGGATCACCGTAGGCCTGGTAGGCACCCCAGGTGTTGCAGTCACGGAACTGCGCCCAGGTTTCCTTACGTGCTTCCTGCAACGCGTTGCCGAAGGTCGCGCCGTCGAGCATGGCCGTGTAAAAGGTCTTGGCGAATCCGTTTGCCGCATCATCGCGCACAGCCCAGCCGGCAGCGACCACGGCCCGCACGCCCATCTCGATCAATTCACGCGATAGGCTGGCGGCAAGTTTGTTATAAGCGACCAGGTTGGTGCTCTTTGGCCTCCGGCCCCATTTTCGCCAAATGGCAGCAGTTGAGAAAAACCAGATCGGGGACATGGCGCATCTGTGCGATTTCGACTGCGGTGAGAAACAAGCCACCTTCCAGCACCATGCCGCTGCGCGCCGGTCGATCCGCCGTGGTTGAGGTCTCGTAGTAGCCGTGCCCAGCCAAGTGCAGGATGCGATACGGTTGTGCAAAAAGCCGGTTAAACACGTCGAGTGCGTTGGGCCGCTCGGGGTTGTACTCCACGCTGTAGCCCCTTGTTTGCCAGTAAATCGGCAACGAGACGCCCCTCGGCGCGTGCGCCGGGCAAAGAGGGGATGGTGCCTGAGGTCACAGGGTCGCCAACGACATAGGCCCGCCCGGAAGTAGCGGCACGAATCTGTGTCCGATAATGCCCCGTTCTCAGTTGCCGCACGAACCCGAGTTTTACGCATAGCGGCTCGCCCTCATCCACCATCAGTTCCCAGGGATAGTTGGCGGTCTCGGCATCGACCTCGAGCACCAGGCGCGTGATCTGTCCGAGGCTGTCCTTGATCTGGTTGGGCAGCAGCAGTTCACACAGGGTGCGCGCTGTTCCCAGCCGGAACTGGGTATCTTGTACCGAGAGTTGCACAAATTTGTCGATGAGTTCGGGCTGGCGTTGCTGCACACTCACTTCAGTACGGGCCCGGTCTGCGATGGCGACATAGCGCAAGGCGAGATGCGGTTGTTCGCGGTCCGTGCTGTCAGCAAAGGCACAGTCCAGCACCGCGCGCCAAATCGACTCATCCAGCTGGCTGACATCGGACAGACTAGCCTTGAAATGCTCGGCCATCGCTTTTGGCAACACGGGCAATCGCGTCGTTGCCTGTGGAACGGATATCGGCCGTCACCGACCAGCGTCGCCACTGTCCGGGTGTGGGCATTAGCGAACGGCGGGTGCGGCCGTTGCGGCCGACGACCAGCTCTGGTTGCGCATCGATACGCACATCCAATGACTGAGCAACAGCGGGGGCGAGCTTGCGCGCGGCATGCGCGGCATGCGTTGCGGCATCGATGAATAGCTCGATAATTTCGAGCTGGTTGATGCGCACCGGAATGTGCGCCCTGTCCAACTCGGAATTTGCCTGCGCAACCGCGCGCATCAGGGTGGTGACCGAGTCCTCCACCGAAATGGCTGCGGCCGAATTGGCGCCGATCAGCAAGGTGCTGAGGCCAATCCCCTGCGTTTCTTCCACCTTGGTTGTGCGGGATGCGCTGTGATAAGTTTGCAGTGCGTATTGCAGCGCGCCCTCACGTACGGCGTTTGCCAGTGTGCCGGTACCCAGCTCACCCATCTGCCCGAGGCCAATCACGATCGCACCGCGCGGAATACCCAGGCGCGTATCCAACTCGCTCGCCGGGCGCTGCACGATGGCGGTTGTCCCCGGCGCCCCGGGATAGATGCCAAGTTGATAACGTTGCGAGAGGGCGTGGTCGAGTTTGCTGTCCAGGTAACTCTCGGCAGCGACGATGGTGTCGCCGAGATAATGGCCCACCATGACCGGATAGGTGGCGTAACGCAGATCTCCGTGGGTGACACAGACGTTGAGGCCCACCGGCTCGCGGCGGCGGTAGGCCCGAACGGGTTTGCCCATCAAGCCTGCGACAAGTTCGCCTCGCGTCGGGTACAGCACCGGTTGCGGCACGTAGGGCAATTCCCTGATCTCACCACGTGCCAGACCGGGGGGCGTGGAAGACAGCTTGGTCGTCTTGCCTTGTTCGAGCAGTTCTACCAGCGCCGGAAACGCTGGTTTGTGATCGGCGAGTTCACCGTGTTCAGCGGCCATATACCATGTCACCACACCCGGGAGCTTGCCCGCTTCGTGCGTGACGCGGCCATCGCCTGCGGCAGTCGATGACAGGACCACGCGGCCACGCTTGTCGACCTTTGCGCCACAGGGCGTCATCGGCGCGCTGCCCGCCACGTAAACTACGCGGTCGGCATTAGGAATATTTTCAGGCAACGCGGCCGCGGCCACGGCTTTCTGTGCCTCAGCCAGCATCTTGGCCGAAGGCACGGCAGCGCAATTTTTATTCGCTTTCTTAAGCGTTTGCCAGGCCTCCTCGGTGAACCAGTCAGCCGCCACGTCCTCGCCTTGCTGAGACAATGATTTTTGGGGCAGTAATTCCAGTGCGCCCTGGAAACCACCGATGATGTCGACCACCCGCTGAAGGTCATGTGCAAGGTCGAGCAAAGCAAGCTGGCGCACAGTCGTCGCTGCGCCGAGCAGGGATTCGACCATGGAATACGACCCGCGATTCGGCGTGCCCAGCATGACAAATCGGCTCCCCGGTCGAGTGCATATCTCATCCCACAAATCCGCATGGTCAGCAATAAAGCGACGCACCACCAGGCCGCCCATACTGTGTGCGATGAAGCGCACCGGCTGGGAAGTATTCTTGAGCACAGTGTCGACCGCTTTGCCCAACTCGGCGGCGGCGTCACGGATGGATTTGCGCCAATCGTAAGCAAAGGGCAACACCTGATGGGTATCGGCAAGATACTTACAGAGATTGTCATAGTACTCACCGAGCAGGCCGGTAACCTTGACGTTGCTGTCGTGTATGTCCTTGATCTTCCCTAAGCCACCCATCATCAAATCCGGGTAGTCCAGCCAGATGCAGTCTTTCTTGCGCTCCAACAGCGATCCCATGATCCCCGGCAGCACAAACACCGTCGGCTTAGGTACGTCCGTGCGAATCTGTAGTGCTCGCAGCATGGGCACCGGCTCAATCTGCTCCGGCTCAAACGCCGTGAACCCTTGTGGGAACTGCCCGGCAGGTGCCAACACCCACTGGGCGAGCTTGATACGGGTGCGCGCGTTCTGGAAATAATTGAAGTGGCTGACGTCCGACCCCTGATCGAAGACGTAATACTCCTCAGCTCGCCGCGCACCATAGAACATCGAATCGGTGTTGACCACGAGATCGTTATCGCGCTGCTCATAGATGAAGCGGTCGCTGATGAACACGGCGATGCGCTTGAGCCAGTTGCCACCCTCGATGTCCCCGGCGATCACCCCCAGTTCCCCCCCTGCGCCGGTGGCACCATTCACCAGGGCCACCAGGGGTGACTCCGGCATCATTGCCTCGATTCCGGGGATCAGTGCCGGGTCGGTGCGGTCGTGCACGACCTGCAAGGTCACGCGCTTGATGACCTCATAGACAGGCGATTGACCGATGCCCGGGATGTAGCCAATGAGATTGGTCAGCAGCGAAAGAAATT
Organism: uncultured beta proteobacterium; assembly: GCA_963828945.1. GTDB lineage: Bacteria > Pseudomonadota > Gammaproteobacteria > Burkholderiales > Thiobacillaceae > Thiobacillus. Next base: position 70,032 of record CAWHHA010000032.1, on the reverse strand, counting down.
CGTCGATGTTGTCTGAGGCAAGCAGGGTTCCGCGCGCAGGGCAGGCCACGCGCGCAACGCGCATGATGCGCAGGCGTTTCTGTTGCAGCAGGTCACGCAGGCGCTTGAGCTGCTTCCTGTCATGTCGGTCGACCTCATCGGATTTCGAACCGGGGCGTTTGAAAAGGTCGATGCGGGCATCGTTCAAATCGGCCACGCTGAGACACAGCAGATCCCCCACTTGGCCGCCGCGCGAGTGGGTGACCAGAGAGACCTGCGCGCCTTGCGGCAAGCACTCGGCCAAAGCGATTGCGTTATCGATGGGGCTCTCGCTCATCGTGCGATGTTCGAAAGCATAGATATGCTCGCCGAAGCTTGCCCGCAACGTGCGCCATTCCTGGCTGGCATCGTCCTTACAAAAAGCGCCAAAGCTGCCGAAAGTGCTCGAGGCCGTGCCGTGGATGAACACCAGGATGGGCTTGTCCTTGGGCAGGTCGTCTGCGGTCCGCGCGGTGGGCTTGGAGGAAAGGTCCAGCGGGGCATTGGCGTCCACCGAGGACCAGCGATATAAGCCCGGGGCGGGCGTGAGGCGTTTCTCAATCAGATACATGAGCAGCTTGGCGGTCGCCCAGGCGCTGGTTTTTTCCACTTGTTCAAGCGCGAGGTCCTTGACACAATCTGCCCAGTTCCTGGGATCTTTTTGCTGCTCGTCAAGAACATCGGTCTTCAGGCGCAGCACCCGTAGCGCACCGGTAAACCAGTCCTTTACGCCGCGTTCCGCAACACTGGGTCCCGGCAGACCCGTCAGTTCCAGGCCGCGCTCTGTGATGGCCTCGGGATGCCAAAACGCGACCCGCTCCTGATAGCGCTTGGCCGAGGTCCACAGCGTCAAGCCATCCTCGACCTCAATCTCCAGAATGTCGTCGTCTTCCACCGATACCACCCGGGGTGGCGCACCTTTGGCTATCGCCCGGGCTGACTTGGAGAGATCGAAGGCATGCACCACCTCGACGTTATTCAGCAAATCCGTGGTGGGTGGCGCCTCCGCCGTACCACGCAGCCGTATGCGAAAAGGCTCTAGTGCCTCGTCCCGCCCCGGGATAATGAGTTGGATAGTCATTACACCCCTCCCTAGTGCGCCTCAGGCGCGTTGTTGTTGAACGCCCCTACCCGCGTGACCGCTCGGCAAGCTATTGCTATTGCTATTACTCATGGCAACGGCGCGAGGAACAAGCGGTCGAACTGCTCCTTGCGCCCTTCGAGTTGCGGCACCTGGTCGTAATCACCCTGCTTGAGCTTGGCCAGCGTCTTGCCGTGCAGGTCGCGATAGCTGATCTGTCCCTTGGCTTCGTTAAGCGCCTCGACAAGATGGTAGGTCAGTGCGCCGTTGTAACTTTTGCCGATGTAGGCATCGGCCGAAGTCTGGGTATCGCGGCAGCCGGTGATGAGCAGTTCGGGAATGTCGGCCACCACGATGTCGGACTTCTTGCGCCGCGCCCGTGGGGAGGCGCGCAATTCACCGCGCAGCTTGCCACGCAGCTTGCGCCCGGACTCTTCGGCCATGATGTCCCATGGATTGGGCAGATAACGCGGGATCATCGGCGCATCTGGCGGCAGCAGCGCACGGGTGTTGGTACCGGAGTGGCAGCAGTCCATGACCACAGTCAGGCTCACGCCCGCGCGCAGTTTGTTGAAGGTCGTCCGCAGCCAGTCGTCGGTGAGCGGGTCCTTCCAGTCGAGATCGGTCGGGCACAGGATCTCGTCGCGGTTGTCGGCCTCGTCGCCGTCCTTGTCCGGCACGTTGGCGCCGTGACCGGAGTAATGCAGCAACACCACATCCCCCGCACGCGCCTTGCCCACCAGATCGCGAATGGCCGCCTGCATCGCCTTCTTGGTCGCTGCGTAATCAGTGAGCGCGGTGATGTCGCCCGCCTTGAATCCGTAGTGCCTGGTGAGCACGCCCTGCATGTTCTTCACATCGTTGACACAACCCCGCAGGTCAGCGCCGGGGATTCTGTAGCGGTTGATGCCGATTAATACTGCGCGTTTGGTCATGGTTTGCTCCTTGGTTTGGGTTGTCCTGGTTGGGCCGGTTTGCAATGCAATGGATCTGGCGCTGCAATGCCCGCCGGCTCACCACCAGCATTTGCCCATGCAGTGCGCAGGGAGCGCCCAGACCACATTCAGCATAGAAGGTAGCCACAAGATTGCTCATGCTCGTCCACCAAGACGTCAGCATCCACTTTCAACCATCCCAGCTCTAGCTTTGAGTACCTGAACGTTCGCCACGGGCTCTTCTCCCCTTCCCGCCCCTCGTTGTCGACCGCCCATACCCGCCAGCGCCCAGGCTGGGCACCCGTGAACTCGAATTTATAGCCGGGCGACCTTACGGCGGGGATGCCACGGACGACCTTCCACGGCCTGCCCAGGTCGGAGCACCATCTGCCAGACTCACAGCAGTGCAGGCAGTCCAGTTCCACGGTGTAGCTGGCGGCGCCGGATACCGGCTTCCATCCAATGGAGGTGGTACGTGGCAAGTTGTCGAAAACCCTTCCCTCTTCAGGCACGGTCTGCTCCGGTGCGGGCAGCACCGCGCCCCCTTCGCCAGCGCTCACCGCCACCAGCAGGAGCACTTTCGATCCTTTCTCCATACGGGTCTTGGCAGGGGGTCGCTGGCCAAGCACCGTCCCTGGCCGTTGCTCGCTGGTTGCCTTTTCGTGCACCGGGCCGAGAACAAGCCCTGCCTCTCTGATAAAGACTTCAACCTTCTGAATAGGTGAGCCGGTGAAATCGGGAAGGACGATTTCACCGTTGGCTGGCTCGTCGCGGGGTGCCACGGCGTAGACCAGTAAAACGGTTTCATTGATCCCTACCTGCGAACCCGGTTTCAGGCTCTGTTTCAGCACGGTGCCGGGTTCGGCCTGGGTGGTTTCGACCCTTTCCATCCTGGCACTCAGCCGGGCGTCTTTCAGAATAGCGGCGGCCCTCTTCACATCCAGCCCTCTTACATCGGGGACCGCCACCATCACGGGTTCCGGCGGACTTGCAGCCACCACAAGCTCTACCATCTTTCCGCGTGAGAGTTTGGTCCCGGCCCTGGGTGCCTGCACGATGACGGTACCTTCCGGGGCCTCGCGAGTCTCCTTCCGCACGGCCTTGGCGGGTTTCAGCCCTGCTTTCTCAAGCAGCAGATGTGCCTTTTCCAGTGGCTGGCCCACCAGCTTGGGAACCGTGGCCATCACGACCTCCGGCTTGGCCTCATGGCTTGCGGTCGGCTCGCTCTCACTTACCGGCCTCTTCTCGGCCAGCACCAGGTTCACCGGTGACTCTGGTAAAAGCTGGCTGCCCGCCGCCGGGTCCTGTTCGACCACGCTGCCGGCCGGCCGGTCGGCTGGAATGGTCCTAACTGTCCCGGGCCTCAGATGTTCCCGCTCCAGGCGCGCAACGGCTTCGTCGAGGGAGATGCCGATGAGGTCGGGCACCTCAAGCTTGTCCAGCTTCTTCTCGGCCAGCACCAGTTTCACCGCCGACTCCGATGGAAGCCGGGTGCCCGGCGCCGGGTCCTGTTCGACCACGCTGCCCGGCGGTCGGTCAGACGGCATGTGTCCTACGGTTCCGGGCTTGAGGTGCTCCTGCCCCAGGCGCGCAACGGCCTCATCAAGTGAGATGCCGATAAGGTCAGGTACCGCAACCTTGTTCGATTCGTTGATGTAGAGCAGCCCACCCAGGGCCACGACCACAACCGTGATAGCTGAGATGATCCAGCTGAGCCTGTTTTTGCCCCACCCGAAGGGAACAGGAATGGAGGTTTCCCGCTTTTGCTCGGCCGGGGCCGAGATATGGGTCGCCTCTCCAGCCCCGACCTCCACCGGTTTGGGCACTCCGGGAAGCACCTTCGCCAGGGTTTCAATCAGCTGTTCGGTATCCGAATCCCAGTGGGTATCGCTGATCTCGGTCGCCTGCCGCCGGGCCAGTTTCTTCAGGTCATCGGGCAGGTCACCCTCCCCCGGCATGGCCGCATCCTGCACCAGCACCGGGACGACCCGGATATTTCGCCGCAGGGCCGTGGCGGCCTCCAGCCGGATGAAGTCCTTGGGGTCATCCAGACGCCTGTTACCTGAGGCATCGGTGCAGGTGAGCCACTTTTTTCCGATGATGACCAGCAGCACATCGCACGAGCCCACCGCCTGGTCGATGGCCTCGACGAAATCGACGCCCGGCTCGATGCCGGCCACATCCATGAAGACCCTGTCGCGGCCGAACTTTTCCCTCAGCCGGTCAAAGATCCTGCCGGCATGGCCAGCCGTGTCTTCCCGGCGATAGCTGATGAAGATGCCGCCCATTATTCGACTCCTGCTTGCCTATCGAACCAGAACGACCGGGCCAATCTCACCCGTGACGAGGTTTCGATAGCGACCCGTCATCTCTCTCCCGTTGGCGGAAACCTGAAGCCCTGCATCTCCACCGGTATTGTCCGCACGGACATACGTAATCGTCACCACGCCCTGCTGGATGGTCCCCGTTCCCTGGGCAATCAGTAGCTGGTTCCAGCCGAACAATTGAAAGGCTATGTTGTTTCCAGACTGCTGAAAGATGTAGATACCATCCGGGCCGCGCCATGAGCCGCTGATGTCAATAAACGAGGCCGCGGGCGGTTCCTGAACGGGAGGGATGGGATCTGCAATCACCGAGTCGGTTGGCGTTGATGGAGTCGCCGGGGCAGTTGGAGTAGTTGGGGGGGAATTCGGCGGCACGGTCTGTTCCGGCGGCCGTTCCGGCGCTGTCCGGCGTCGTCGTCGTCGGCAAATTGCTGATGACGGCAAGGGTCACGACCCCCGCCAGCACCATGCCTGCAATGGCCTTCCCGCTGAATTTTTTTGTGACTGATGGCGTCGGCAGTCGGCGCGGGACGCTCATCAGGCACAACCGTCTGTCCGTGCCTGGCGGCCTTTACCCCGACCTTTTCCAGCACTTTCACCAGTTGCTCCGTATCGAACTCCCAGCGGTTGTCGCTTATCTCCGAAGCCTGCCGCTTGGAAAGCCGTTTAAGGTCTTCCGGAAGGCTGCCCTCTTCAGGCATGACAGCTCCCTGCACCAGAACCGGGATGACCCGAATGTCGCGCCTGAGGGCCGCAGCGACCTCCATGCGGACAAAGTCATTCGGATCCTCCAGCCGGCGCTTTCCCTTTTCGTCCAACGCCGTGAGCCACGCCTTGCCAATCACCACGATCAGGACATCGCACGAGGACACTGCCTTCTCGATGACCCTGTCGAACTCAAGACCGGGCTCAATGCTGCCCGAAACGTCCATGAACACCTGGTCCTTGCCGAAATACCGGCTCAGCCAGTCGAAGAGCCTCCCTGCCTCCGACTTGGCATCGTCACGCCTGTAGTTGATGAACACACCCGACATCTGAGCACTCCCGTATTGGATAAAAACCAGCTATGGAATATTTCGAGGTTCAAAGATGCAGACACTCAACAAACCAATGCCGACCGCTGGTGCCGCGTGCATCGTTGCGCCGGCAGCTGGTGAAGATACGGTTACCCGCCCTTGCCGGCTGCCTTTACATGCGGCGCGCTTCAACGGCATCAAGGCTTACCCAAAAGTCCGGGTATCCAACCACGTCACCTGCCCGGTCCTGCGTTTCACCTCGTTGTACATATGCGCCGTCCCTCCCGGCCCATCTCCACCGCCGCCATTCCACAGGCAGACGAAGCGCACCTTGTCCACGCCGCAGGCGAGTGCGGTGTAGAGCAGCCAGAGATTGCAGCGTTCGTAGGGGTAGCCGGCTCCGGCGTTCGGCGGCAGAGTCGCCCAGTTCGTCCGGGGCGGAGCGAATGGGCGCGGCAAGTTTGGCCTTGGCATCCAGGTAGCGCTCGCGCCAGGCTTCGCCGCAGCGGCACCACGGAGTTCTGGATGAAATCCGGTTCGCGGAAGGGCTGCAGCCAATGCACTTTCACCCCCCGCTGCTGGCAGGCCTCGGTGAACAGCAGGTCGCCGCCGCAGGCGCCCTGGGTCAGCGCGAGGTCGTCCGGGCCGGCGCCGAGCTGGTCCAGCGCCTCGGCGATTTTCTGCGCGGCGATGGATTCCTTCGCCGGCGGGAAAGCGCGGCGTGGCGCGATCCGGCGCATCGATCATGTGGCCGCTGAACAGGAACACCTGGCGCGGCTGCCATTTGTCTTCGGGCTGGGTGAGTTTTTGCAGGGCGCGGTCGAAGGTGGCGATGCCGGCGTCGACATGCTCCGGGCGGAAGCCGAGGTCCTTCAGCATCTGCAGTTGCGCACGGCTGGAGTTGAGCGCGAACCAGTCCTTGTCGTTCCTGGCGATGGCCTCCTTGTAGGCGGCCTTGACGGTGTCCGGCGTGCCGACCAGCACTTCGAGATCGCCCAGGGTCGCCTTGGACCAGAACAGTTGGTACTCGTCCGACTCGCATTCCGCGCTGAAACGCACCGCGCCTGCCATGGTGGCCATCTCGCGGTCGTAGCGCGCATCGTCGGTGAGATCGCGATACAGGTGCATCAGCGTCAGCGCGTTGATGCCGGAGTAGTAATGGCTTGGGTTGCGGCGGTAGCCATTGGCATAGCTGTCGATGGCGGCGCGCAGCAGGGCGTCTTCGTAGGCGGCTTCATCGCGCATCTGCTCCGGCGTCTTGCCGGGCTGGCGCCAGGCGGCAATCCAGGCATCCTTGTCGACACGGCCCAGCAGCGCCCAGGTTTCCGGATCGTTCGGGTAGGTCTCCAGAACGTTGCGGTAATGCTCGCGTGCGCGGTCCAGCGAATGGCCGGGAACGCCCGCAAGCGCCAGCCGCTGCAGGCAGACGCCCTTCTCGCGCAGGCCCTTCAGGTTGCCCGGGTCGATTTCCAGTCCCCGTTCGAGTTGCTCCAGCGCAAAGTCGAAGCGCTCGGCCTTGCGCAAGGCCTCGCCCGCCTTGATCCAGGCCTCGGCGCGAAAGGCGGCGACCGGGGCCTCGTCCGCGAGCACCAGCACATCGCCAATGTGGCCTGCCTTGCGGGCCAGGTCGATGCGATCTTCCCAGGCATCGTGCTGCTCCCAGAACTCGCGCACGTCGCCGATGCGCAGCGATTTCCAGTCCGGCTCCTGCAGGTTGGGCAGCAACTGGTATACCGGGACTGACCTTGCGGCCGTGCCAGGATTCCATCGTCGCCTTCACCATTGTCGGTGAGCTTGCTGATGTCGTCTTGCAGCGTCGCCGGGTCGGGGCCGCCGTCCTTGATGCCGTAGCGCAGCTTGCGGTCGGTGTAGAGATCGAAGGCGGTGGTGACCTGTCCGCCGCAGACGATGACCACGCCGCGCGCGCGCAGCGCATGGCGCACGCCGAGCTCATACCAGACATTGGGGTTGGCGAGGGTAAGGTCGGCCACCACCAGATCGGCGATCAGCAATTCCTGGAACATGTCGGTGCGGATGTCGCCCGCGCGTTCTTCCTCGTCCGCGCGAAAGACTTTCAGGCCGGCCAATTCGAGTGCCGGCCTGATCAGCTCGGCAAATACACGATTGAAATCAATCGTGTTGCCCTGGCTATCTTTCTTGACCCCGAAAGGCATTGCGACAAAAGCGTGTAGTTTCACTCACCGCCCCTTGTGGTTCATCACACTTGGACCTGCGTCAATTCTTTGTAGTCATGAGTCAGTGAATCCGCGACTTCTTGACTATAGACATCACGCTGCTCGCCGCTTCCGGTTCGACTGTTTTTCCCGGCAGGTTCGGCGCCAAAGATAATGGCGGATGCAACCCCGAAGCGTAACGACGTGTTGATGCGATTGTAACTTCCGTCCATCCCCCAAATGCTGCAGCCACGGTGCCGGGCACACCCGGCTAGTTAAAGAATCCAGGCCAAAAACCGTTAAATACGCAATACAACTCCCCCTTGCAGGGTAGCCCGCTGAGCCTGCAGTAGATTGATAGTGAATAAAAACCCAGCATCCCAGGACGTTTCCGAAGTGATTCCGCTCGATCGGGGCCACCCTGGCGCCGTGACCCCGCTTTCCCAGGAGCCGGACAGCCTGCTTGAATGCCTGCTGATGGTGGTGCGCGCGCATGGCGGCACGCTGAGCCGTCAGGCCGCCATCGATGGACTGCCACTGGTCAACAACCGCCTCACTCCTTCTTTGTTCCGGCGCGCCGCCAAGCGCGCTGGCTTCACCAGCAATGTGGTGCGCAAGCCGCTGGATGGGTTGAACAACGCCCTGTTTCCTGCTGTGTTGCTGCTCAACAATGATGAAGCCTGCGTATTGCTGGGCTGGCAGGATGACGGCCAGACCGCCCGCGTGATCTTTCCTGAACTGGGTGAGGCCGAAGCCTTGCTGCCGCGTGACGAACTGGCGGCCCGTTATTCCGGCCACACCATCCTGGCGCGACCCGAGTTCCGCTTTGATGCGCGCACCCCCGAGGTCGGCCGGGTCAAGCATCGCCACTGGTTCTGGGGCACCCTGGCCGAAAACACGCCGCTGTACCGGGATGTGCTGCTGGCGGCGTTCATGATCAACGTGTTCGCCATCGCCCTGCCCTTGTTCACCATGAACGTGTACGACCGCGTGGTGCCCAACCATGCGATCGAGACGATGTGGATGCTGGCGGTGGGCATGGTGATCGTGCTGGTGGCGGATATGGTGCTGCGCACCATGCGCGGCTATTTCCTCGACCTCGCCAGCAGCCGGGTGGATGTGCGGCTGTCCGCCTACATCATGGAGCGCGTGCTGGGCCTGCGCCTGGAAAACCGCCCGCTGTCGGCGGGTTCCTTCGCCTCCAACCTGCGTTCGTTCGAAACGATCCGCGACTTCATCACCTCGGCCACGGTGACGGCCTTCATCGACCTGCCGTTCGCCATCATTTTCCTGGTGGTGATCGGCTGGATTTCCTGGCCGCTGATCCTGCCGATCCTGTTCGGCATGCTGCTGCTGCTGGCCTTTGCGTTGACCATCCACAGCAAGATGCACGAGCTGTCGGAAACCACCTACCGCGCGAGCGCCATGCGCAACGCCACCCTGGTCGAAAGCCTGGTGGGGCTGGAAGCGATCAAGGCGCTGGGCGCCGAGAGCGTGATGCAGCGCAAGTGGGAATCGAGCGCGGCCTTTCTGTCACGCGTGGGCGCGCAGCTGCGGCTGCTGTCGTCGACCACCATCAACGGCGCGATGTGGGCGCAGCAATTCGTCAACGTGGTGGTGGTGGTGGTTGGCGTCTACCTGATTTCCGACGGCCAGCTGACGCTGGGCGGGCTGATCGCCTGCACCATGCTGGCGTCGCGGGCGATGGCGCCGATCGGCCAGATTGCCGGCCTGCTGACCCAGTACCACAATGCCGCGACCGCGCTGAAATCGCTCGACGGCATTTTGCAGCAGCCGGTCGAGCGGCCGGCGGATTCGAATTTTGTGACCCGCCAGCATTTCACCGGCGACATCGAATTCCGGGATGTCGATTTCAGCTATCCCAACCAGGACGTGGCGGCCCTGCGCAACGTCTCGCTGAAAATCCGCGCCGGCGAGCATGTGGCGATTCTCGGCCGCGTCGGCTCCGGCAAGACCACGCTGGAAAAACTCATTCTCGGCCTCTACCAGCCCACTTCGGGCGCGGTGCTGGTGGACGGCATCGACCTGCGCCAGCTGGATCCGGCCGAACTGCGCCGCAACATCGGTTATGTGCCGCAGGACGTCACGCTGTTCTATGGCAGCCTGCGCGACAACCTGACCATCGCCGCGCCCACCGCCGACGACGCAGCCGTGCTGCGGGCCGCGGAAGTGGGCGGCATTCTCGAGTTCGTCAACAACCACCCCAAGGGCTTCGACATGACCGTGGGCGAACGCGGCGAATCGCTTTCCGGCGGCCAGCGGCAGGCGGTGGCCATCGCGCGTTCCACCATCAACGATCCGCCGATCCTGCTGATGGACGAGCCGACCGGCTCGATGGATCACTCCAGCGAAGAAGAAATCAAGCAGCGGCTGCGCACCTTCGCCGCCGGCAAAACCCTGATCGTGGTGACGCACCGCACCTCGCTGCTGGAGCTGGTCGATCGCATCATCGTGATCGATGGCGGCAAGGTGGTGGCGGACGGTCCCAAGTCGCAGGTGGTCGAGGCGCTGCGCCAGGGCCGCATCGGAAAGGCCGCATGAAAGCCGCCCTGTTCGACTCCATTTCCCGCTTCGCCGACCGCTCTGCAGCCTGGTCCAGCCATGCGCGGCCGTTGCTGGACCGCCTGTTCGCCAGGTGGATTCCACCCGCTCCGGGCGAATCGATGGGCTGGGCGGCGGATGCCGACTGGGCGCGGATGGACCAGGAACCGCTGCGTGCGCGCTATCTGCTGCGCGCGATCGGGATCATTCTGCTGGTCTTTTTGCTGTGGGCGGCCTTTGCCACGGTGGACGAAGTCACGCGCGGATCGGGCAAGGTCATTCCCTCGCGCCAGGTGCAGGTGATCCAGGCGGTCGACGGTGGCGTGGTCGCCGAAATCCTGGTGCGTGAAGGCCAGTCGGTCGAGGTGGGGCAGTCGCTGTTCCGCATCGATGAAACGCGTTTTGTGTCCTCGCTGCGCGAAAACCGCGTGCAGTATCTTGCGCTGCTGGCGAAGGCCGCGCGCTTGCGAGCCCTGGCCGAGAACACCCCGTTCGTGCTGCCGCCCGAGATCATGAAGGAAGACCCCAAACTGGTCGAGGAAGAACGCAGCATGTACGACGCGCGTCGCAGCGAGCTGGAAGCCCAGCTCAGCATCGCGCGCCAGCAATTAACGCAGCGCAATCAGGAATTGATCGAAGTGCGGTCGCGCCGCGAGCAGGCGGCGCAGGGCTACGAACTCACCGCGCGCGAACTGGCGATGACCAAACCGCTCGCGGCGTCCGGCGCGGTTTCGGATGTGGAACTGCTGCGGCTCGAGCGCGACGTCGGCCGCTATCGGGGCGAGCGCGACCAGGCTTCCGCACAAACGGTGCGCCTGCAATCCGCAATCGCAGAAGCTGCGCGCAAGGTACAGGAGCAGGAAATCACCTTCCGCAACGAGATGCGCAACGAACTGGGTGAGACCGTGGCCAAGCTGAACAGCCTGTCCGAAGGCAGTACGGCGCTGTCCGACCGCGTCCAGCACGCCAACGTCAAATCGCCGGTCAAGGGCACCGTCAAGCGCCTGATGATCACGACCGTGGGCGGCGTGCTGCAGCCCGGCAAGGAAATCGTGGAAATCGTGCCGACAGACGATGCGCTGCTGCTGGAGACGCGGATTGCCCCCAAGGACATCGCTTTCCTGTCGCCGGGGCAAAAGGCGACGGTACGCTTCACTGCCTATGATTTCGCGATTTACGGCGGGCTGGAAGCGGTGATCGACCAGATTGCGGCGGATACCGTCACCGATGAAGACGGCAACGCCTTCTATCTGGTGCGCGTTCGCACTCTGAAATCGTCCCTCGGCAAGGCCATGCCGATCATCCCCGGAATGGTGGCGGAAGTGGACATCATGACCGGCCGCAAAACCGTGCTCGCCTATCTGCTCAAGCCGGTGATCCGCGCCAAGGCCCACGCCTTCACCGAGCGCTAGCCGAATGAAGCGCCACGTTTTTGTGACCGCACGCCCGCAGCCGATTCCGCGCTGGCTGGAGGCGTTTCCCGACGCCCTGCTGATGCACGACCAGGGCCCGGACAAGACGGATCTGGTCGCGCTGGCAAACGCATCCGTGGTGTGGCTGCACATGATGGGAGACAATCTCGCAGTGTCGGCCTGGCTGAAAACGCTGCGGATCGCGGCACCCAATGCACCGATTGTCGTACTCTCGAACGTGCCGGAAGACGATCAGGCCATGGCAGCACTGGCAGCAGGCGCGTCCGGCTATTGCAGTGCGCTGACCCTGCCTGCAGTCTTGCATCAGGTGGCCAGCGTCGTTGAGCACGGCGGCCAGTGGGTCGGTCCGCAGCTCATGCGCCGGCTGATGCAGGGCCTGGCGGTGCGCAACAGCGCCCCCCCCGAACCCGCGCTGGACAAACTGAGCCAGCGTGAGCGTCAGGTGGCCGAGGCGGTTGCGCGCGGTTCGACCAATAAGGAAATTGCACGCGTGATGGCCATCACCGAGCGCACGGTAAAAGCCCATTTGACTGCGTCGTTCGAAAAACTCGGCGTGCGCGACCGCATGCAGCTCTCCCTCCTCGTAAACGGTGTCGAGGACTCGACACATCTGCCCCAAAAAATCTCCGCCTGACTGTACTTCGGTCCAATACGGAAACCGGAAATCAAGCCGTTAAGTCTTGTAGACGTGCCCGAATCGGGCACCCAAGCCATTCTTGAAGAAGGTCAGCACCATGGACACGAGCGTTACCACTCCCCAGGCAGTCGCCACCATTATTGCAGTAGACGGTCAGGCATTCGCCCGCGACCCCGCCGGCCAGATGCGGCCGCTGCAAGCGGGTGACGTCCTGCTCGAAGGCGACACCGTCGTCACCCTGCCGGGCGGCCAGGTCCAGCTGGCCTTCGTCGATGGACAGCTGCTGACCCTGCTGCCCGACGAAAGCTTTCAGTTCAGCGCCGAAACCTCGCCGACCACGCGTCCCGATGTGGCCGAAGCCGCCCTGCCCGCGGGCGAGGCTGACCGCATCATCCAGGCGCTGGAGCGCGGCGAGAACATCGACGACCTGCTCGAAGCGACCGCTGCCGGTCTCGACGGCGGCAGTGGCGGCGTGGGCAATGATTTCGTGCGGCTGCTGCGGATTGTGGAAGGCGTGGATCCGCTGTCGTACCAGTTCGAAAACAATACGGCGAACGTGGAACTTCCGGAGTTCGAGTCCGGCGGCGGCCTCGGCAAATCCTGGAGATAGCCGACGTCGCGCCGGCCATCGTGGGCACGATCACCCTCAACGCGCCGGCAAGCGTGGTCGAAGGCGGCGCCATCGTGTATTCAGCCACGGTCGATGTGGCACCGCAGGGAAACCCGCTGGTTCTGACGCTTGTCCAACGGCCTCACCCTCACCATTCCGGTCGGCGCGTTCAGTGGCACCAGCGCTCCCGTGCCGGTGCGTGCGGACGATGTCCTCATGCAAGGCGGCACGCCGCTGACGGTATCCGTGCTTGACGTATCCGGTGGTGACTACACCAGCCTGAACCTGGGCAACCCCGCCACGACCACGGTGACCGACGATGCGGATGTCACGACAGTCTCGCTGACTGCGGATGCCAGCGTGGCAGAGGGTGGCAACATCACCTATACAGCCAGCCTGAACACCCCGGCCGGCGCGCCTGTCACGATCACCCTCAGCAATGGCGCGACGATCACCATCGCAGCCGGTGCCAGTTCGGGTTCGTGTCTCGGTCGCCGGCTCCCGCTGACGACGTCCATGTCGATGCCGGCAGTCTCAGCACCACGATTGCGGCGGCCTCCGGCGGCAACTTCGAAAGCCTGGCGGTCAACCCGGCGGCGGCAACGACCACGATCAGCGACACGCTTGATGTGACGACGGTCAGCCTGACGGCGACGCCAAGCGTCGCCGAAGGCGGCAGCATCGTCTACACGGCCAGCCTGAACAACAGCGCGCAAACGCCGGTCAGCGTGACCCTGAGCAATGGCGCCGTCATCAGCATCGCAGCCGGCGCCAGCTTCCGGCAGCGTCAGCGTTGCCGCACCGAACGACGATGTGTACCTCGACGCCGCTTCGGTCTCGGCCACGATTGCGTCGGCCTCTGGCGGCAACTTCGAGAGCCTGGCGATCAACCCGGCTGCCGCGACGACCACGATCACCGACACGATTGATGCACCACCACGGTCAGCCTCACCGCCACACCGAGCGTGGCCGAAGGTGGCAGCATCGTCTACACCGCCAGCCTGAACAGCGCCGCGCAAACCCCGCTGACAGTGACGCTGAGCAACGGCGCCGTCATCACGATCGCCGCCGGCGCCAGCAACGGCACGGCCATGATCGCGGCACCGGCCGACGATGTGTACCTCGATGCGGGCAATGTCAGCGCCACGATTGCGTCCGCCAGCGGCGGCAACTTCGAGAACCTGGCGATCAATCCGGCGCCCGCGACGACTGCGATCAGCGATACGACCGACACCACGACCGTCACCCTGACCGCCTCCGGCAGCGTGGCGGAAGGCGGCAGCATTTTCTACAGCGCCAGCCTGACCAGCCCGGCCGGCACCCCCGTCACCGTCACCCTTTCCAACGGCGCCGTGATCACTATCGCTGCGGGTCGTCCAGCCGGGACGGTCAGGTACCAGCGCCCGCCGACAACGTGTATGTCGATTCCGGATCGGTCTCCGCCAGCATTGCGTCTGCTGTCGGCGGCAATTTCGAAAGCCTCGCAATCAACCCGGCCCCAGCGGTGACCAGCATCACCGACACACTGGACACCACCACGGTCAGCCTCACCGCGACGCCGAGCGTGGCCGAAGGCGGCAGCATCGTCTATACGGCAAGCCTGAACAGCGCCGCACAAACCCCGTCACGGTGACGCTGAGCAATGGCACGGTCATCACGATTGCCGCCGGCGCCAGCAACGGCACGGCGACGGTCGCAGCGCCAACCGACGATGTATATCTCGACGCTGGCAATATCAGCGCCAGCATTGCCTCCGCCACCGGCGGCAACTTCGAGAATCTGGCGATCAACCCGGCGCCCGCCACCACGAGCCATCACCGACACGACCGACACGACGACCGTCTCCCTGACCGCCACCCCCAGCGTGGCCGAGGGCGGCAACCTCACCTACACCGCCAGCCTGAACAATCGGGCAGAGATCCCCGGTCACCGTGACCCTGTGCAATGGCGCAACGATCAGCATCGCTGCCGGCGCCTCTGCAGGCTCGGTCAGTGTTCGCCGCGCCGTCCGACGATGTGTATGTCGACGCCGGTTCGGTCTCGGCCACCATTGCCTCGGCTGTCGGCGGCAACTTCGAGAGTCTGGTGATCGACCCGACTGCGGCGACGACCAGCATCACCGATACGCTCGACACCACCACGGTCAGCCTCACTGCGACGCCCAGCGTCGCCGAGGGCGGCAGCATCGTCTATGTCGCCAGCCTGAGCCAGGCAGCGCAAACGCCGGTCACGGTGACCTTGAGCAACGGCGCCACCCTGACGATTGCTGCGGGCGCTTCAGCAGCAATACGGTGAGCGTTGCTCGCGCCGACTGACGACGTGTACCTCGACGCCGGCAGCGTCAGCGCCACCATTGCGTCCGCCACCGGCGGCAACTTCGAAAGCCTGGCGATCGACCCGGCAGCGGCGACGACCAGCATCACCGACACCCTCGATACCACCACGGTTTCCCTGACTGCGACGCCGAGCGTGGCCGAAGGTGGCAGCATCACCTACACCGCGAGCCTGACCAGCGTGGCGCAGTCGCCGGTCAGCGTGACCCTGAGTAACGGCAGCCACGATCACCATTGCAGCGGCGCCAGCAGTGGCAGTGTTTCCATTGCTGCACCGAGCGACGACGTGTACCTGGATGCCGGCAGCGTCAATGCCACGATTACTTCCGCCAGCGGCGGCAATTTCGAGAGCCTTGCCGTCAACCCGGCCGCCGCAACGACCACGATCACCGACACCACCAACAGCACGACCGTCTCCCTGACCGCCACCCCAACTGTGGCTGAAGGCGGCACCGTCACCTACACCGCCAGCCTGACCAGTGCTGCGCAAACCCCCGTCACCGTCACGCTGTCCAACGGCGCGACGATCACCATCGCGGCGGGCACCGCCAGCGCAAGCGTCAACATGCCTGCCCCGGGCGACGATGTGTATCTCGATGCCGGTTCGGTCTCAGCGCACGATTGCGTCCGCCAGCGGCGGCAATTTCGAAAGCCTGGCGATCAACCCGGCTGCCGCCACCACCAGCATCAGCGACACCGTCGACGCCACCACAGTCAGCCTCACCGCCACGCCCAGCGTGGCCGAAGGCGGCAGCATCGTCTACACCGCCTTGCTCACCAGCGCAGCCGGCACGGCGATGAGCGTGAACCTGGCCAACGGCGCAACGATCAGCATCGCGGCTGGATCCAGTACCGGCTCCGTGGCGGTCGCCGCGCCTAGCGACGATGTGTATGTCGATGCCGGCTCAATCTCGACCACGATCAGCAGCACCAGCGGCGGTAACTTCGAGAGCCTGCTGGTCAACAGCACGCCGGCTGTCACGGCCATCACCGATACGCTCGACACGGTCACGGCAACGCTCACCGCCACCCCCAGCGTCACCGAGGGCGGCAGCATCACTTATACGGTGAGCCTGCCCAATGCCGTAACCGGCTTGCCAGTCTCGGTCACCCTCTCCAATGGGCTGACCCTCACCATTCCGGTCGGCAGCAGTACCGGCACGGCTACGCTCATCGCCAGCGATGACGTGTATGCCGGCGGCAATGCCGCTTCGGCCACCATCAGCGCGATTGCGGGCGGCACCTTCGAAAATCTCGTCGCGTCCACGACGCCGGCCAACACGACCATTACCGATGATGCCGATAGCACGACGCTTTCGCTCTCGGCCTCGCCAGCCGTCACCGAAGGCGGCAGCATCGTCTACACCGCCTCGCTCACCAGCCCGGCCGGCACGGCGATGACCGTGGCCCTGGCCAATGGCGCAACGATCACCATCGCCGCCGGTTCCAGCACCGGCTCCGTGGCCGTCGCCGCACCGAGCGACGATGTGTATCTCGATGCCGGTTCAATCTCGACCACGATCAGCAGCACCAGCGGCGGCAACTTCGAAAATCTGCAGGTCAGCAGCACGCCCGCGGTCACGACCGTCACCGATACCCTCGACACCGCCACCGTCTCGCTCAGCGGCGATGGCAGCATCGCCGAGGGCGCAAGCGGCAGCTATACCGTCTCGCTCACCCACCCGGCGCAGACCGATGTCACCGTGACGCTGTCCTACAACGGCACTGCCAGCGGCGGCACCGATTACAGCGGCACCACCAGCGTCACGATTCCGGCCGGCAGTTCCAGCGCCAGCTTCACGATCAGCGCGCTCAATGATGCGGCAGCGGAAGGTACCGAAAACTTCACCGTCTCGCTGCTCTCTGCCAGCGGCGGCAACTTCGAGAATCTGCAACTGGCAGGCGGCGCAGCCGGCTCGGTCACGACCAGCATCATCGACGATGACGTGGCCAACGTGTCGCTCTCGGCCACCCCGAGCCTGACCGAAGCGGGCGGCAGCATCGTGTATACCGCCACCCTCACCCAGGCACCCGTCAGCGTCATGACCGTGACGCTGTCCAACGGCGCAACGATCACGATCGCTGCAGGCAGCCTGAGCGGTTCGACCAGCGTGCCGCTGGCCGCTGCCGACGATGTCTATGTCGATCCCAGCGCGGTGTCGGTCACGATCGACAGCATCTCGGGCGGCGGCATCCTGGCGTCGTTCAACCCCAGCCCGGCGGTCACGTCGATCACCGACACCCTCGATGCAACCACGCTGTCGCTCACTGCCACGCCGAGCGTGGCCGAAGGCGGCAACATCGTCTACACCGCCAGCCTGACGGCACCGGCCCAGAGCGCGGTCACCGTGACACTGTCCAACGGTTCGAGCATCACCATCGCCGCCGGCGCCAGCGCGGGTTCCGTATCGGTTGCCGCACCGACCGATGATGCGTATGTCGATGCCGGCAACGTGAGCACCACCATTGCCTCGGCTTCCGGCGGCAACTTCGAGAATCTGCTGGTCAATCCGGCTGCTGCAACGACTGCGATCACCGATACGCTCGACACGACCACGGTCAGCCTGACCGCCACGCCGAGCGTGGCCGAAGGCGGCAACATCACCTATACCGCCAGCCTGAACAACCCGGCTGGCGCACCCGTCACGGTCACGCTCAGCAATGGGGCAACGATCACCATCGCGGCCGGCGCCAGCACGGGTTCCGTGTCCGTCGCCGCACCGACCGACGATGTGTATGTCGACGCCGGTTCGGTCTCCGCCACCATTGCCTCCGCCTCCGGCGGCAACTTCGAAAATCTGGCGGTCAACCCGGCTGCGGCAACGACCACGATCACCGATACGCTCGACACGACCACGGTCAGCCTGACGGCAACGCCGAGCGTCGCCGAAGGCGGCAGCATCGTCTACACCGCCAGCCTGAACAATGCGGCGCTGTCGCCAGTCACAGTCACGCTGTCCACCGGTGAGACGATCAGCATTGCAGCCGGCAGTACCAGCGGCTCGGTCAGCGTGCTCGCACCGAGCGACGACGTGTATCTGGATGCCGGTTCGGTCACGATCACGATTGCATCGGCGACCGGCGGCAACTTCGAAAACCTGGTGACCAACCCGGCTGCGGTCACCACCAGCATCACCGATACGCTCGACACCACGACGCTCAGCCTCACCGCCACGCCAAGCGTGGCCGAGGGCGGCAGCATCGTCTACACCGCCTCGCTCACCAGTCTGGCCGGCACGGCGATGACCGTGAACCTGGCCAACGGCGCAACGATCACCATCGCCGCCGGCGCCAGCACGGGCTCCGTGGCGGTCGCCGCACCGAGCGACGATGTATATGTCGATGCCGGCTCGATCTCGACCACGATCAGCAGCACCAGCGGCGGTAACTTCGAGAGCCTGCTGGTCAACAGCACGCCGGCGGTCACGGCCATCACCGATACGATCGACACGGTCACGGCGACGCTCACGGCCACCCCCAGCGTCACCGAGGGCGGCAGCATTGTCTACACCGCTTCGCTCACCAGCCCGGCCGGCACGGCGATGACCGTGACCCTATCCAACGGCGCAACGATCAGCATCGCTGCCGGCACCTGCGCAGGCTCCGGTCAGTGTCGCCGCGCCGTCCGACGATGTGTATGTCGATGCCGGTTCGGTCTCCGCCACGATCAGCAGCACCAGCGGCGGTAACTTCGAGAACCTGGTAGTCGATCCGGCTGCAGCAACGACTGCAATCAGCGACACCCTCGACACGACGATGGTCAGCCTGACGCGCTACGCCGAGCGTCGCCGAGGGCGGCAACATCACCTATACCGCGAGCCTGAACAATCCGGCCGGCGCACCCGTCACCGTCACGCTCAGCAATGGTGCTGTGATCAGCATCGCTGCCGGTGCGTCTTCCGGCAGCGTCAGTGTTGCCGCGCCGTCTGATGATGTGTATCTCGATGCCGGTTCGGTCTCCGTCACGATTGCGTCGGCACCGGCGGCAACTTCGAGAATCTGGCGGTCAATCCGGCAGCCGCAACGACGGCGATCACCGACACGCTCGATGTGACGACGGTCAGCCTGACCGCCACGCCGAGCGTCGCCGAGGGCGGCAGCATCGTCTATACCGCGAGTCTGAACAATCCGGCCGACACGCCTGTCACGGTCACGCTCAGCAATGGTGCTGTGATCAGCATCGCTGCCGGTGCAGCTTCCGGCACGGTCAGCGTTGCCGCGCCGTCTGATGATGTGTACCTGGATGCGGGCAACGTCAGCGCCACCATTGCGTCCGCCACTGGCGGCAACTTCGAGAACCTGGCGGTCAATCCGGCCGCCGTCACGACCACGATCACCGACACGCTCGACGTGACGACGGTCAGCCTGACCGCGACGCCGAGCGTGGCCGAAGGCGGCAGCATCGTCTACACCGCCAGCCTGAACAGCCCGGCCCGACGCGCGGTCACCGTGATCCTGTCCAACGGTGCAACCATCACCATCGCTGCCGGCGCCAGCACCGGCACGGTGTCGGTCGCTGCGCCTCCGACGACGTGTACGTCGATGCCGGCAGCGTCAGCGCCACCATTGCGTCCGCCACCGGCGGCAACTTCGAGAACCTGGTGATCAACCCGGCGGCCGCCACCACCAGCATCACCGACACGCTCGACACCACCACGGTCAGCCTGACCGCCACCGCCAGCGTCGCCGAAGGCGGCAACATCATCTACACCGCCAGCCTGAACAACGCGGCGCAGATCGCCGGTCACGCGTGACGCTGTCCAACGGTGCGACGATCACCATCGCTGCCGGCGCCTCCAGCGGCACGGTCAGCGTTCCCGCGCCGTCCGACGACGTCTACCTCGATGCCGGTTCGGTCTCGGCCACATTGCGTCCGCTTCCGGCGGCAACTTCGAGAACCTGGCGATCAACCCGGCTGCGGCGACGACTGCGATCACCGACACGATCGACACCACGACGGTCAGCCTGACCGCCACGCCGAGCGTGGCCGAAGGTGGCAGCATCGTCTACACCGCCAGCCTCAACAGCGCAGCCCAGTCGCCCGTCACCGTCACGCTCTCCAACGGTGCGATCATCATCATCGCCGCCGGCGCCTCGTCCGGCAACGGCGAGTGTCGCGGCACCGAGCCGACGACGTGTATCTCGATGCCGGTTCGGTCACGCCACGATTGCATCGGCTACCGGCGGCAACTTCGAAAACCTGGTGGTCAACCCGGTGGCGGCCACCACCAGCATCACCGACACGCTCGACACCACCACGGTCAGCCTGACAGCAACGCCGAGCGTGGCCGAAGGCGGCGTCATCGTCTACACCGCATCGCTCACCAGCGCGGCCGCCACGGCCGTGACCGTCACCCTGTCCAACGGCGCAACGATCACCATCGCGGCCGGCGCCAGCATGGGTTCCGTGTCCGTCGCTGCTCCGACCGACGATGTGTACACTCGATGCCGGCTCGGTCTCGGCCACGATCAGCGGCACCAGCGGCGGCAACTTCGAGTCCTGGCGATCAACCCGGCTGCAGTCACGACCAGCATCAGCGACACGCTCGACACCACCACGGTCAGCCTGACGGCGACGCCAAGCGTCGCCGAGGGCGGCAGCATCGTCTATACGGCCAGCCTCAACAACGTCGCGCAATCGCCGGTCACGGTCACGCTGTCCAACGGCGCGACGATCAGCATCGCAGCCGGCGCCTCCAGCGGCACCGTCAGCGTCGCTGCGCCATCCGACGACGTCTACGTCGATGCCGGCAGCGTCAGCGCCACCATTGCGTCCGCCACCGGCGGCAACTTCGAAAACCTGGCGATCAACCCGGCTGCGGCCACCACCAGCATCACCGACACGCTCGACACCACCACGGTCAGCCTGACCGCCACGCCAGCGTGGCCGAAGGCGGTTCGATCATCTACACCGCCAGCCTGACCAGCGCAGCGCAATCGCCGGTTTCGGTAACGCTCACCAACGGCACGGTCGTCACGATCGCTGCGGGCGCTTCGTCCGGAAGCATCAGCGTCGCTGCGCCCACCGACGATGTGTATGTGGACGCCGGCTCGGTCTCTGTAAGCATCGACTCCGCCATGGGCGGCAACTTCGAGTCGCTGGCCATTGATCCAACTGCTGCCAGCACTTCGATCACCGATACGGCTGACACCAGCACGGTTTCGCTGACCGCCTCGCCCAGCGTCGCCGAAGGCGGCAATATCGCCTACACCGCCAGCCTCAACAATCCGGCCGGCACAGCTGTCACCGTCACCCTGTCCAACGGCGCGACGATCAGCATCGCTGCCGGCGCCTCCAGCGGCTCAGTCAGCATCGCCGCTCCCTCTGACGATGTGTACCTCGACGCCGGTTCGGTCTCCGCCACCATTGCCTCGGCTGCCGGCGGCAATTTCGAAAGCCTCGCCATCAACCCGGCGGCGGCCACCACCAACATCACCGACACCACTCGACGTCACCACGGTCAGCCTGACCGCGACGCCCAGCGTGGCCGAAGGCGGCAGCATCGTCTATACGGCGAGCCTGAACAATCCGGCCGGCGCACGCCGTCACGGTCACGCTCAGCAATGGTGCCGTGATCAGCATCGCTGCCGGCGCCTCCAGCGGCACGGTCAGCGTTGCCGCGCCGAGTGACGATGTGTATCTCGATGCCGGTTCGGTCTCGGCGACGATTGCGTCCGCTGCCGGTGGCAATTTCGAGAACCTGGCGATCAACCCGGCGGCCGCCACCACCAGCATCACCGACACCCTCGACACCACCACGGTCAGCCTGACCGCCACGCCAAGCGTGGCCGAAGGCGGCAGCATCGTCTACACCGCGTCGCTCACCAGCCCGGCCGGCACGGCGATGACCGTGAACCTGTCCAACGGCGCAACGATCAGCATCGCGGCCGGATCCAGTACCGGCTCCGTGGCGGTCGCCGCGCCGAGCGACGATGTGTATGTCGATGCCGGCTCAATCTCGACCACGATCAGCAGCACCAGCGGCGGCAACTTCGAGAACGTGCTGGTCAACAGCACGCCCGCGGTCACGACTGTCACCGATACGATCGACACCACGACAGTCAGCCTGACTGCCACGCCGAGCGTGGTCGAAGGCGGCAGCATCGTCTATGTGGCGAACCTGAACAATCCGGCCGGCACGGCCGTCACGGTCACGCTCAGCAATGGTGCTGTGATCAGTATTGCAGCCGGCACCTCCAGCGGCACAGTCAGCGTGCTCGCACCAAGCGACGACGTATATGTAGATGCCGCCAATGTCAGCGCCACGATTGCATCCGCCACCGGCGGCAACTTCGAGAATCTGCTGATCAATCCGGCTGCCGCCACCACCAGCATCACCGACACCCTCGATGCCACCACGCTGTCGCTGACTGCCACGCCGAGCGTGGCCGAAGGCGGCAGCATCGTCTATACCGCAAGCCTGACGGCGCCGGCCCAAAGTGCGGTCACCGTGACACTGTCCAATGGTTTGAGCATCACCATCGCGGCGGGGTCCAGCACGGGCTCGGTGTCCGTCGCTGCGCCGACCGATGACGTCTACGTCGATGCCGGCAGTATCAGCGCCACCATTGCGTCCGCCACCGGTGGCAATTTCGAGAATCTGCTGCTCAATCCGGCTGCGGCCACCACCGGCATCACCGACACGCTCGATGCCACCACGCTGTCGCTGACCGCCACGCCGAGCGTGGCCGAAGGCGGCAGCATCATCTACACCGCAAGCCTGACAGCGCCGGCCCAGAGCGCGGTCACCGTGACGCTCTCCAACGGTTCGAGCATCAGCATCGCGGCCGGCGCCTCGTCCGGCAGTGTCAGCGTCGCTGCGCCCACCGACGATGTGTACCTCGATGCCGGTTCGGTCTCAGCGACGATTACGTCCGCCGCCGGCGGCAACTTCGAGAGCCTGGCAGTCGACCCGGCTGCTGCGACGACTGCAATCACCGACACCCTTGATGTGACCACGGTCAGCCTGACCGCGACCCCGAGCGTGGCCGAAGGCGGCAACATCGTCTACACGGCCAGCCTGAACAGCGCCGGCCCAGGCGCCGGTCACGCGTCACGCTCTCCAACGGTTCGGTCATCAGCATCGCGGCCGGCGCTTCGTCCGGCAGCGTCAGCATTCCCGCACCGACTGACGATGTGTACGTCGATGCTGGCAGCGTCAGTGCCACGATTGCGGCCGCTTCCGGCGGCAACTTCGAGAGCCTGGTGATCGACCCGGCTGCAGCCACGACCGCGATCACCGACACCATTGAGGTGACGACGGTCAGTCTCACTGCCACGCCGAGTGTCGCCGAGGGCGGCAACATCGTCTACACGGCCAGCCTGAACAACCCGGCCGGCACAGCCGGTCACGCGTCACCCTCTCCAACGGTGCAACGATCAGCATCGCCGCCGGCGCCTCGTCCGGCAGTGTCAGCGTCCCCGCGCCAAGCGACGATGTCTATCTGGACGCCGGCAGTGTCAGCGCCACCATCAGCAGCGCCAGCGGCGGCAACTTCGAATCGCTGGCAATCAACCCGGCATCGGCCACCACCAGCATCACCGACACGCTCGACACGACCACGCTGTCGATCAGCGGCGACGGCAGCGTGGCCGAAGGTGCGAGCGCGAGCTACACGGTGTCACTCACCAGCCCGGCGCAATCGGCTGTCACGGTCAACCTCAGCTACAGCGGCACCGCTGCGAACGGCGCCGACTTCACCGGCGTGGTCAGCGTCACCATCCCGGCCGGCGCCTCCAGCGCCAGCTTCAGCCTGGCCACGATCGATGACGCGCTTGCCGAAGGCGCGGAGAGCTTTACCGTCAGCATCGCCAGTGCGACCGGCGGCAACTTTGAAAACCTCGCCGTCAGCGGCGCGAACGGCAGCGTCAGCACGTCGCTGGTCGACAACGATGCCACCTCGGTCAGCCTCAGCGCCACACCGAGCCTCAGCGAGGCAGGCGGCACGATCGTCTACACCGCGAGTGCAAGCCAGGCGCCGGTGAGCGATCTCACGCTGACGCTGTCCAACGGCGCCACCATCACCATCCTCGCCGGCCAGACGACGGGCAGCACCAGCGTGGCCGTCGCGCCGAGCGACGATGTCTACCTCGACCCGGACAGCGTCAGCGCCAGCATCAGCACCGCGACGGGCGGCGGCGTCGTGGTTGTGATCGATCCGACCCCGGCGATCACCGCAATTACCGACACCCTGGATGTCACGACGCTGAGCCTGACGGCGACACCGAACGTGGCCGAGGGCGGCAACATCGTCTACACCGCCAGCCTGAACAACACGGCGCAGACACCGGTCACGCTGACCCTCTCCAACGGTGCAACGATCAATATCGCCGCCGGCGCCTCCAGCGGCACGGTCAGCGTCGCGGCACCGAGCGACGACGTGTACGTGGATGCGGGCAACGTCAGCGCCACCATTGCGTCCGCAGCCGGCGGCAATTTCGAGAGCCTGGCGATCAATCCGGCTGCCGCCACGACCAGCATCAGCCGACACGCTCGACATCACCACGGTCAGCCTGACCGCCACGCCGAGCGTGGCCGAAGGCGGCAACATCACCTACACCGCCAGCCTGAACAACCCGGCGGGCACGCCCGTTTCGGTGACCCTTTCCAATGGCGCAACCATCACCATCGCGGCCGGCGCCTCGACCGGCACGGTCAGCGTCGCCGCGCCGACTGACGATGTGTATCTCGACGCGGGTCGGTTTCCACCACCATTGCATCGGCTACCGGCGGCAATTTCGAAAGCCTGGCGATCAACCCGGCGGCGGCGACGACCAGCATCACCGATACCCTCGACACCGTAACCGTCAGCCTGAGCGCTGACGCTACGGCAGCCGAAGGCGGCAACATCACCTATACCGCCAGCCTGAACCAGGTGGCGCAGACGCCGGTCAGCGTGACCCTGAGCAATGGCGCAACCCTCACCATCGCTGCCGGCGCCTCGACCGGCACGCGTCAGCGTCGCCGCGCCGTCTGATGATGTTTACCTGGATGCCGGTTCGGTCTCGATGACCATTGCGTCGGCTGCCGGCGGCAACTTCGAGAGCCTGGCCATCAACCCGGCTGCTGCGACGACTGCGATCACCGACACGCCCGACACGACCACGGTGTCCCTGACGCGCTTCCGCCAGCGTGGCCGAAGGCGGCAACATCACCTACACCGCCAGCCTGAACAACGTGGCGCAGACACCGGTCAGCGTGACGCTGAGCAATGGCGCAACGATCACCATCGCCGCCGGTGCCTCGACCGGCAGCGTCTCTGTCGCCGCGCCGAGCGACGATGTCCATGTCGATGCCGGCAGCATCAGCACGACCATTAGCATCGGCCAGCGGCGGTAATTTCGAGAACCTGGCGATCAACCCGGCACCGGCGGTCACCAGCATTACCGACACGATCGATGTCACCACCCTCACGCTCACCGCCAGTGCAAGCGTGGCCGAGGGTGGCAGCATCGTCTACACGGCGAGCCTGAACAATCCGGCTGGCGCGCCCGTCACGGTCACCCTCTCCAACGGGGCGGTGATCACGATTGCAGCGGGTGCGAGCAGCAACAGCGTGAGCGTGCCGGCGCCGGCCGACGACGCCTATGTGGACGCGGGCACCATTTCGGCAACGATTAGCGCTGCTGCCGGCGGCAACTTCGAAAGCCTGGCGATCAATCCGGCTGCGGCCACCACCAGCATCACCGATACGCTCGACACGACCACGCTCGATCTCACGGCGTCGGCCAGCGTGGTCGAAGGCGGCGCGGTGACCTACACCGCGAGCGTCGGCCAGCCAGTGACCGGCAGCCCGCTGACTCGTCAGCCTGTCCAATGGCCTCATCATCAGCATTCCGGTAGGGGCTTCAAGCGCCAGCGTCAGCATGGCGGCGCCGGATGATGTGTATACCGGGGGCGCCAGTCTGGCGGTCACGGTAACCGGCACCAGCGGTGCCAACTATGAAAATCTCAGCATCGGCACCGGCGCTGCCGGCAGCCCGGTGGTGACCGCGGTCACCGACGATGCCGACCCCACCACGGTCAGCCTGTCGGCCAGCTGCCAGCGTGGCCGAGGGCGGCAACATCGTCTATACGGCAAGCCTGAGCAGCGCAGCCGAGGCACCGGTCAGCGTCACCCTGAGCAACGGCGCGACGATCAGCATCGCTGCCGGCGCCTCGACCGGCAGCATCAGCGTCGCGGCGCCATCCGACGACGTCTACCTGGATGCCGGCAGCGTCGGCGCCACCATCACGTCCGCCACCGGCGGCAACTTCGAGAACCTGGCGATCAATCCGGCACCGGCGATCACCAGCATTACCGACACGCCTCGACACCACCACGGTGTCGCCTGACCGCTTCCGCCACGGTGGCTGAGGGCGGCAGCATCATCTACACCGCCAGCCTCAACAGTCCGGCCGGCGCAGCCGTCACGATCAGCCTATCCAATGGGGCGGTGATCAATATTGCAGCAGGTGCATCCAGCGGCTCGGTCAGCGTGCCCGCCCCGAGCGACGACGCCTATATCGATGCCGGAAGCGTCAGCGCCACCATTGCGTCCGCTGCCGGCGGCAACTTCGAGAACCTGGCGATCAACCCGGCCGCAGCCACGACTGCGATCACCGACACCCTCGACACGACCACGGTGTCCCTGACCGCTTCCGCCAGCGTGGCCGAGGGCGGCAACATCACCTACACCGCCAGCCTGAACAATGCGGCACAGACTCCGGTCAACGTGACCCTGAGCAATGGCGCAACCATCACCATCGCCGCCGGCGCCTCCAGTGGCACGGTCAGTGTCGCCGCCCCGAGCGACGACGTGTACGTTGACGCGGGCAACGTCAGCGCCACGATCAGCGCTGCCACCGGCGGCAACTTCGAGAGCCTCGCCATCAACCCGGCTGCAGCGGTGACCAGCATCACCGATACGCTCGACACCACGACGGTCAGCCTGAGCGCTGACGCATCGGTGGCCGAGGGCGGCAACATCACCTACACCGCCAGCCTGAACAATGTGGCACAGACACCGGTCAGCGTGACGCTGAGCAACGGCGCAACGATCACCATTGCCGCCGGCACCTCGACCGGCACGCGTCAGTGTCGCCGCGCCGACCGACGATGTGTATGTCGACGCCGGCTCGGTCTCGGCAACGATTGCGTCGGCTGCCGGCGGCAACTTCGAAAGCCTCGTCGATCAACCCGGCTGCGGCAACAACGACGCATCACCGACACCCTCGATAGCACGACGATCAGCCTGAGCGCTGACGCATCGGTGGCCGAGGGCGGCAACATCACCTACACCGCCAGCCTGAACAATGTGGCACAGACACCGGTCAGCGTGACGCTGAGCAACGGCGCAACGATCACCATTGCCGCCGGCGCCTCGACCGGCACGGTCAGCGTCGCCGCGCCGTCCGACGATGTGTATGTCGATGCCGGCTCGGTCTCGGCCACGATCACCACCGCCTCCGGCGGCAACTTCGAAAGCCTCGTCATCAACCCGCTTGTCGCAACGACTGCGATCACCGATACCCTCGATGCCACGACCATCAGCCTGAGCGCGGACGCCTCGGTGGCCGAGGGCGGCAACATCATCTATACGGCGACCTTGAGCAGCGCAGCACAAGCGCCGGTCAGCGTCACGCTGTCCAACGGCGCAGTCATCAGCATCGCAGCCGGGGCCTCGACCGGCAGCGTCAGCGTCGCTGCGCCGACCGACGATGTCTACCTGGATGCCGGCAGTGTCAGCGCCACGATTGCGACCGCCACCGGTGGCAATTTCGAGAGCCTGGCGATCAATCCGGCTGCCGCAACGACCAGCATCACCGACACCCTCGATCTCACCAGCGTCTCCTGACGGCGACCCCGAGCGTCGCTGAAGGCGGCAATATCGTCTACACCGCAAGCCTGAATAGCCTGGCGGGCACCCCGGTTTCAGTCACGCTGTCCAATGGGGCAACGATCACCATCGCTGCCGGTGCCTCGACTGGCACGGTCAGCGTGGCTGCACCGTCCGACGATGTGTATGTCGACGCGGGTTCAGTCGCGGCCACCATTACTTCGGCCTCCGGCGGCAACTTCGAGAGCCTCGCCGTCAACCCGGCTGCCGCCACCACCAGCATCACCGACACCCTCAATACGACCACGGTATCGATCACGCGGCGACGGCAATGTGGCCGAAGGGGCAAGCGCCAGCTACACGGTGTCGCTTACCAACCCGGCGCAATCGGCTGTCACGGTCAACCTGAGCTACAGCGGTACGGCTGCCAACGGCGCCGATTTCACCGGCGTGGTCAGCGTGACCATCCCGGCCGGCGCTTCTTCTGCCAGCTTCAGCATCGCCACGCTCGACGATGCACTGGTCGAGACGGCCGAAAATCTGGTCGTCAGCATCGCCAGCGCGACGGGCGGCAACTTCGAGAACCTCGCCGTCAGCGGCGCGACCAGCAGCGTCAGCACGTCGATCAGCGACAACGACACCACCACGCTCAGCGTGTCCAGCCCGACTGTCACGGAAAACTCCGGCTATGCCCAGTTCACGGTCAGCCTGTCCAATGCCAGCAGCCAGTCCACCACGGTCAACCTGGCGCTGACCAATGGCAGCGCAGGCGCTGCCGATTTCGGCCCCGCCCTCGAAGTGTCGACCGACGGCGGCACGACCTGGCTGGCCGCCACCAGCGCCACCTTCCCAGCCAACCAGACCAGTGTGCTGGTGCGCACGCCGATCACCAGCGACACGCTGGACGAAGCCAACGAAACCTTCAGCCTGACGGCCACGCGCACCGCGGGCACGGCAGTGACCAATCTGGGTGGCACCGCCACCGGCACCGCCACGATCACCGACGACGACACCACGCCGGTGCTCGATCTGGATGCCAACAACAGCAGCCTGGCCGCCGGTGCAAACTTCCAGACCAGCTACACGGAGAATGGCGTTGGCGTTTCAATTGCCGATGCCGATATCAGCGTGAGCGACGCCAATGTCAACACTCTCGCCAGCGCAACGATACGGCTCACCAACGCGCAGGCCGGGGATGTACTGGCAGTGGGCACCCTGCCCGCCGGCATGACCGCAGTGGTTGACACGACCGTACCGGGGCAGATCACCGTGACGCTCTCCGGCACCGCAAGCGCGGCGGATTACCAGACGGCCATTCGCGCCGTGACCTTCAGCAGCACAAGCGAAAACCCGAGCACGATCGATCGCAACCTCACGGTTTCGGTCACCGATGGCGCCAATACCAGCAACACGGGCGTCACCACGATTTCCGTTGCGGCCGTCAATGACCCACCTGTAGCCAACAGCGTGTCGGTGTCGGGTAACGAGGATCCAGCCGCCCCGATCGCTGTCACGATCACCGGCTCTGACCTGGATGGAACGCTGGCCAGTTTCACCCTGTCCAGCCTGCCGGCAAACGGCAGCCTGTATCTGGATGCGGCCATGACGCAGCTCGCGCCTACCGGAGCTGCACTGGCAGCGGCGGGCAACAGCCTGACGCTGTATTTCAAACCGCCGCTCAACTGGAACGGCACGACCACGTTTGGCTACAGCGCGACCGACAATCTGGGTGCGGTGTCGGCCCCAGCTGCCGCGACCGTCAATATTGCTGCAGTGGACGACGGTGCGCCGCTGGCAGGCAACGACAGCTTCATGGCGACGCTGGGGACGCCCATCATCATTACCCGTGGTCAGCTGCTGGCCAACGACGCCTTGCCGGACAGTGCCCAGATTACGAATGTAAGCGCAGTCAGCGGCGGCACGCTGGTCTACAACGGCAACGACACCTGGACCTATACGCCCGCGGCGATCGGTGCCACGAGCTTCAACTACACCTTGACCGACGAAGACGGTCAGACCAGCACGGCAACCGTGACACTCAATACCGTGAGCGGTCGGGACGACTTGGCTACAGTGCACGAAAGCGCACTGGCGAGCGGTACCGGCGGGGGAACAACGATGGCCAGCGGCAACCTGCTTGCCAACGACGGCGGTGGCACTGCGATCTCCAGCATCAACGGCATCACCGACGGCTCGGCCAGCGACACCGACAGCCGTGCAAACTACATCGGTGTGACCACCTCACTGGGGCGGCTGATAGTCGACACGGCAGGCGCCGGAGTGGGCGACTACACCTATACCCTGACTGACGCAGCCAATAACAGTGCGCCGGCCAACGACCTGTCGGTGACCGAGGTGTTCAACTATGTATCGAATGCCACCTCGGCGGCGCTCAGGGTCAGTGTGGTGGACGACAAACCGGTCGGCTACGACAAGGTGCTCGAAGTGTCGGAAAACCCCCTGCCCGACTACAACCTTGTACTGGTTCTCGACGTGTCGGGCAGCATGACCAGCACATCGGCAGGTGGCGCCGTGCGGCAGATCAATCCGGACGGCAGCACCACCATCACCACCCGCCTCGACATGGCGAAGGCGGCGCTGGTCCAGCTGGTGGAAGAGTATTTCAATCAGGCGCAGAACGTGTCGGTCAAGCTGGTCACCTTCTCCAGCGGCGCCACCATCCTCAATGGCGGAAATGCCTATACGACGCTGCAGGATGCCATTAACGGCATCAACTCGATGACCGGCAGCGGGGGCACCAACTACGAAGCTGCGCTGGATGCAGTGCAGACCGCGTTCGGCACCGTGAATCCCGCTGTTCGCAATGCCGTGTACTTCCTGTCGGACGGCGAACCATCGGCCGGCGACACCACCGACCCCGTAGGCGTGACCGGTTACGACACCTTCGTTGCCAGCAACAATATCGATTCCTACAGCGTGGGGGTCGGCACCGGCATTGCCAACCCACAGTTTCTCAACGACATCCACAACGTGGATGCAGACGGCAACGGCACCAAGGATCCGGCCATTATCGTTCCCGACCTCAACGAGCTCGACTCCGCGCTGCTCTCCACCGTACCGGCCGCATTCGGCGGCAATCTGGTGGCCGGCAGCAACGCGGGCAACGTGCTGGGCGCGGACGGCGGCTACGTGCAGACCATCACGCTGATGCTGGACAGCGATGGCAACGGCACGCCGGACCAGAACGTGGTCTTCACCTACAATCCGGCCGCCGGCGGACAGATCAGCAACAACAGCAGCTTCCTGCCGCCAACGCTGGCCGGGAATTTGCTGACGCTGGATTCATCGAGCGGCTTCGGCATGGGCACGCTGACCTTCAACTTCAGCACGGGCGACTACACCTTCTTCACCGCCGGGTCCGCGCAGGTTGGGGACAGCTTCTCGCTCGATTTCGTGGCACGCGACAATGATGGCGACGTCACCATGCCGGCGACGGTGACGATCCAGGTCGCCGACGGCCAACCCGTTGCGCGTCCGGATACCGATACGCTGCTGCCGAACCAGACCCATCTGGAAGGCAACGTCATTACCGGCTTGGGGACCGATGGCGGTCTCGCGCTGGGCGGACAGGTCACGAGCTTTTCGCCGGCAGGATCGGGCGTCGATGTCGCGGTCGATCAGGCACAGGTCAGTTCGGTTACGTTCCACGGGCAAAGCTTCAGCCTCACGAGCAACAGTTCCGGTTCGGGCGCTGGCTTCACCTACACCGTAACCAATGGTGAACTGGCGTGGCAGGCGACAAGCGGCGGTGAGCGTCTGGTGTTCAATGCCACCGGTTATTACGACTACACTCCGCCCGCGGCCGCCCTCCCCGTTACCCCGACGGCTGCCCCCGTCACCACCACCTTCACCTCTGCTGCCAATGCAGCTGCGAATGGCGTCGTGCTGGGTGGCCTGAGTCGCACCGGAACCGTGCAGACGCTCAGCTATTCCAACCCAAGCGGCACAAGCAACGATGGCGTAGGGGTCAGCGGAGGCAGCAGCAGCAACACCGTGGACAACCTGGAGCGGCTGGTCGTCACCTTCAGTTCGGCAACGCATCCTTACGGTGTGCAGGATGTCCGTTTTGATATCGCCGACTCAGCCAGCAACCTCGGCGCCTCGGGCGGGGTAGTGTATGCGCTGACCTACACCGTGTTCGACGTGGCGGGCAACCAGATCGGCCAGTTCTACAGCAACCAGGAATTCACAGTTGCGGTGCCTGCCGAACTCGGCAATATCGGACGCATCGAGATCGAAGCCAACAGTGCCGCCTCCGCCCGGGTCACCAGCGTGACCTTCGAGAGCGTCCAGCTCAACAACAGCGCACCTGCAGTCGAGCCGATCGAAATCGGTTACGTGCTGACCGATAGCGATGGAGACTCCAGCGCCGCGACCACGCTAACGCTCAATACGATTGCCAACAACCTCTTCGGCGATGCATCGAACAATACCCTCACCGGGACGGCAGGCAACGACCGGATCATCGGCGGCGACGGCGGTGACACGCTCAACGGTGGCGACGGCCATGACATTCTGGAAGGCGGTGCCGGAAACGACACGCTCAACGGTGGCGTCGGCATCGATGTGCTGCGTGGCGGTGCGGGAAATGACACGCTGACTGGCGGCGATGGCAACGACATCCTGGTGGGCGGCGCCGGCAACGACATCCTGATCGGGGGACTCGGCTCGGACGTGTTCCGCTGGGAGTTGGCCGACCGCGGTGTCGCCGGCACGCCGGCAAACGACACCGTGCAGGATTTTGACAGCGCACCCGTTGCAGCGGGCGGCGACAGGCTGGATCTGCGGGATTTGCTGCAGGGTGAAGCCAATGATGCCGTGAATCTCACCAATTTCCTGCACTTTGCGCAGTCGGGCACGGATGTCGTGGTACAGGTGAGTTCGAACGGCGGATTCGCTGGCGGCTTCAATGCCGGTGCAACCGATCAGACCATCACGCTGCAGGGACAGTGGGCGGACATAACGGCTAGTGGTACCTTCAGTTCGGATCAGCAGATCATTCAGGATCTGCTCAGCAAGGGCAAACTGATTACCGATTGAACGAACCCGCCTGTTTGAAACAGTCGGAGCGGGTTTACCTGGAGAATAAACGGATGCCTTATGTAAAACGCGACGAACAGGGCCGCATCATCACGCTCAACCTGGAGCCGGGCGAAGGCTTGGCGGAGATGCCGCCGAATTCGCCGGAACTGCTGGCGTTCATGCACAAAATGGGGGTGGAACAGAGCACGCTGCAGCAGTCCGACATGCGACTGGTGCGGGTGCTGGAGGATCTGATCGACCTGCTGATCGACCGCGATGTGATTCGCTTTACCGACCTGCCGCTGCCGGCGCAGGAGAAGCTGATGGAGCGCCGTTCAATCCGCCAGTCCCTGGGCGCGCTCAACCTGCTCGGCGGGGACAACGAGACGATTTGAGGCAGCCTGGCCTGCACGGCTGCAGCCCGCTCTCAACCGATCACGATGCCCGGCCCGGTCATGCCCTTGAAGCCCAGTTCCTGCAGGCACCCGGCCTCGCGCTGATTCAGCACCCCCTCGGCGATGGTCATCATGCCCATGGTGTGGGCGATGGTGCACAGGCCGCGCAGGAAGGTCTGATTGCCCAGGTTCTGGTCGATGTCGCGAATGATGGCGCGATCGATCTTCAGGTAATCGAGTCCGACGTCGTAGAGTTCGCCGATGTGGCAAATCTGGTTGCCCACATGTTCCAGGCCGATTTTGCAGCCCTGCGACTTGAGCGTGTCGCAGAACACGCGGAATTCCCTGGCGTGGCGGTAGGCGACAAATTCGGGAATATCGATCCAGATCTTGCTCGCAAGCTGCGGGCTGCGTTTGAGTGCGCGGTAAAAGCGCGCGGTCAGCACCGGGTCGCACACCGATTGCGGTGACACGTTGATGCACACCGGTCCCTCGTTGGTTTCCAGCCACGCCAGCGCGTAGTCGAACACCGCCTCGTCGATGCGCTCGGTCAGGCCCAGCCGGCTGGCCCAGGGCATGAACTCCTGGGCAGACATCCACAAGGAATCCTGGATGTTCTGCATGCGTCCGGGCGCCTCGTAATGGATCAGCTTGCCCTGCCCGTTCAGCACCGGATAAGTCACAAACTGGATCAGCTTCTGGTTCAAGGCCGTTTCGATCAGAACCTGCCATGCGGCGACCAGACTGGCCACCGGTTTCCACTCGATATCCAGATCGCCTGCTTCAACCGCGCTGCCGCCTTCCTGTTCGGCGCGGCCCAATGCGATATCCGCGCGCGACAACACCTGCGATACCGCATCGCCATGGCGATAAACGGCGGCGCCCAGCAGCAAGGTGTGCCCCATGTCCGCACTCGGGTCATTGATCGACAAACGGGTGCGTGCAGAAATCTGGTTGGTCAGTTCGACCACCGAATCCACGTCGGGGGCGAGCACGGCAAAGTCGGAACCATTCAATCGTCCAATCAGGCAAGGCTCATCCGGACAGGATTCCTGCAACGCGCCCGCCACCCGAATCAGCAGGGTGTCGGTGGCTTCACGTCCCAACTCCTTGTTCAGCTTGATCAGATCGGGCAGACGCAGAATGAACAGCGCGCCGGTCGGGGCGGTGTCTTCATCCTCCAGCGCGTGCTGGATCTTTTTCAGGAAATGCTCGCGGTTCAACAGCCCGGTCAGCGCATCGTGCTGGGCGTCGCGCCGCAACTGCTCCAGTCGCGCGGACTCTTCGTCGAGCATGCTGCGCACCTGCCCGGACAGCGTGTTCATGGCCCGCACCACACTGCGGAACTCCAGCGTACGCGGCTCATTAATGGTGATGAAGCGTCGCGCCCCGATGGCTTCGGCCTGCTTGACCACCTCCCCCAGCGGCCGGGTGATGGAACGCAAAATCAGGGTGCCGATCACGCCGCACAACAACGCGCTGGCCAGAAACCAGCCCAGCAGCCTGCGGTTGCCCTGCCACAAGGCCTGGTAGGCGAAGCTGTTGTCGCTGACCACGGTCAGCGTGCCGTACTGGCGCCAGCCATCCTGCACCTTGGCAATGCCGGGCTCGGTGCGCAGGGGAATCAGGTTGACGAACCAGGCGGGTACCTTGTTGGTTCCCGCGTCGCCGACCTGCTCCACCATCACCTTGCCGGACGGCGAAGTCAGTTTGATGCTCTGGTAATGCCCGATATCGAATTGCGCCGACAGCAGCAATTCGATCAGGACCGGATCCTTCTCGATCTGCGACATCGACAGCGCAAGCGAATTCGCATTGTCGATATTCTTCAGCCGCAGTTGATCTTCCAGATAGCCTTTTGCCGACCACGCGCTGACCAGAAAACTGATCCCGAACGCAATGGTCATGATGGTCGCGATGGCCATCCAGAGTTGCTTGGTGAGTGTCATGAGATGCCCCTTGGCAAGTGGTGTTTCATTCGATTCCTTCTTCCCGCATCCTGGCAAGCACCGATTGCCATTTCGACAGTCGTTGCGAAGCGCTGGTCGCACGGGGCGTTGCCCCCCCTACCCACAAGCCTTCGGCATTGAAGCCAAAGATCGTGGTCAGATCAGCGCGGCGGGATGCGGGGCGTATATCCGAAATCAGGTTGTCCAGCACCAGAGGCTCGTCGTCTGGGGCGGGATAGTAGCTCAGAACCATATGAGCCTGGACGAGGTTGCTTTGCGGTCCGCCGATGCGGATCTTGACGTAAGTCAGTCGCAGTTTTTCGGCAGGAATCCCCAGCAGCTTCAGCGTCGCGTATTTGGCAATGGCAAAATCCTCGCAGTCTCCCTGCGCGCGCCCCAGTACCTCGAGTGGCGTCGCCCAGAAGTCCTGCTTGCCCCAGATATCGATATCTTCTCCAAAACGGATTCTGCGATTGAAGAAATCGTTGACCTGCCGCAGCTTGGCGGCATCGGGCTGGCCGGCCGCCTTGGTCAGCAGATCACGCCAGGCCATCACTGAAGCCGTCCCGGTGTCGCCATAACGCTGGCCCGCCTGCAGCAGCATGCGATCCATTTCGACGCCGGCAACGGCAAAGCCCACGCTGAAGGCCAGCATGCAAATCGACGTGAACCAGTCGATTCTTGTCAGGATCTGTCGACAATTCAGCAGCGAACACCGCGTCAGCATGGGCTGGCTTCGGACATGTTAGTTGAGTGCCCGTTTGAAAAGCGGCTCAGGCTGCTGGCTGACGGCGTTTGCCGTCAGCCACTCCCACGGCATGTCTGATTCACTGAATCGCTTCAAAACGCTTTCCTGGATTGAACTGAAGCCGCAAGCGCCTGTGATAAATGCGCGTAAACGACCAGGTTGGTATAAATATTGCTCGCAAACTGCCGTTGTTCTACCTACAAGTTATCGGACGTGTTCCGGGAGGCTGAAGGAATGCCCAGAATAAAATTCGTATTGTTTTTTTTGGTGGTGAGCGTGCTCTCTCCGGTTGCCGGGGCGCAGCCGGTCGTCACGCTGCAGGATGCCGTCAAGAAAGCCATTGTGAGCAATCCCGAGGTGCAGGCTCGCTGGCACACTTTTCTGTCGTCCCAGCAAGAGCAGGAGGTTGCCCGGGGCGGCTATTTCCCGCGCGTGGATTTCACCACGGGCGTTGGCCAGCAAAAGTTGACCGAGTCCAATCAGCCGACGACCAACCTGACCCGCCATGGCGCCGCGTTGTCGCTGAATCAGATGATTTATGACGGTTTCTCCACGCGCGAAGAAGTGGCCAGGCTGGCGTATGCCAAGCTGGTGCGTTATTACGAAGTCCTGGATGCGTCGGAATCGATTGCACTGGAAGCCACCCGGGCTTACCTGGATGTGCTGCGCTACCGCGAACTGGCCGTGCTGGCGCAGGACAACCTCGCCCAGCACGAACAGGTGTTCAGCCAGATTCAGCAACGGGTTCAGGCCGGCGTAGGCCGGCGGGTTGACCTCGAACAGGCAGGCGGCCGTCTGGCACTGTCACAGTCGAACGTGCTGACCGAAGCCAGTAATCTCTACGATGTCAGCGCGCGCTACCAGCGCATTGTGGGCGAGTTGCCACCGGGCGAACTGGTTGCGCCCGCCCCGTTCAAGCAAGGCATCCCGGACTCGATCGAAGAAGCCCTCAAACTGGCCTATCAGGGCAGTCCGGCATTCAACGCCGCGATTGAAAACGTACGTGCCGCGCAGGCCGAAGCACGCGGCCGTCAGGCCAACTTTCATCCACAGCTCAACCTGCGCGCCATCAAGGATATTGGATACAACCGGGATGGCATCGAAGGGAAACGCGATGACGAGATCATCGAACTCGTCCTCAATTACAACCTGTTCAATGGCGGCTCCGATCGCGCACTGGCACGCCAGTATGCCGAACGGCTGTCACTCTCGAAGGATTTGCGCGACAAGGCCTGCCACGACCTTCGCCAGACCCTGGCCATCGCCTTCAACGACATCCATAACCTGTACCGGCAACTGGGCTATCTCGACCAGCACCAACTGGCGATCGAAAAAGCCCGCGAAGCCTATCGCAAGCAGTTCGATATCGGACAGCGCACCCTGCTCGACCTGCTCGACACCGAAAATGAATATTTTCAGGCACGACGCGCTTACGCGAATGGCACTTACGATCATGCCATTGCCCATGCACGCACCCTGGCAGGCATGGGCAGTCTGTTATCCACCCTGCAGGTGGGCCGTGACGGCATGCCCACCGCCCAGGAACTGGGGCAGGATCGCCACGAAGTCGATGCCGACAGCCAATGCCCTGCGGAAACGCCCATGGTGGCAGCAATCGATACGGGGCTGACACCGCGCAAGATCGAGACGACCCCAGCCAAATTTGCCGAACCGCTTCCACTCCCAGCTCAGGTTGCGCCCCCCCCTGAGACCATCCAGCAGGCGCTTGCTGGCTGGGCTGCGGCCTGGTCGTCGAAGGACTTCCCACGTTACCGCGGGTATTACGCGAAGCGTTTCACCCCCGAAGATGGCCATTCGCCTGAACAATGGGCAAGCGAGCGTGCGGTTCGCCTCAGCAAACCTGGAGATGTCACGATTGGGGTGAGTGACCTGAAGGTGAGTAACACGGACGCCAACCAGGCCACAACGGAATTCAGGCAAACCTACACTTCGGCAAGCTACCGCGACGCCGTGACCAAGCGCATGGAGTGGACGCGCGAGGGCAACAACTGGAAAATTCAACGCGAACAGGTACTCGGGATGCCGAAGGTTTTAGTGCCGGAATTAATGAAAACCAGCACCAAACAGCGTCGCGCCAAAAAGTTATCCAAACCCTGCGTGTGCAACTAGCCTGAAAGGCGGGGGAGCGTCCATCCAGATGCTGACAGGCCGCAATAACCGGCTTTATTCTGGCCAGTGCTTGATATAGCGCTTCAGCAAGCTGTTTTCGAATTTGGCTTCCTTGAGGCTGGCGCGCGCGACGTCGTGGAAAGAAATGATGGCCAACAGCTTGTCGCCGTCGAGAATCGGCAGGTGGCCGATGTGCGACTTGGTCATCACATCGCGCGCGTAGTCCACTGAGTCATCGGCGCTGGCCACCACGGGTTCGGCAACCATGATGGCTTTAACGTCAGCGTCCTTGAGGCCGAGACCCAGCTTGACCATGCCATGCACCACATCGCGCTCGGTCAACAAGCCCACCATTTCGCCGTTCTTCAACACCACCAGCGACCCCACGCCCAGATTCACCATCTTGTCGACCGCACTGGCCACGCTATCGGTCGGTGCAATGCTGTGGATGTCGTCGCTTTTAAGCGTGAGAATTTCGCGAATCTGCATGGTGTACTCCGGAGTGGAAGGTTGATTGATAATAAACGATGACGCGCGGCGGGCTAGGCTCTCACCAGCGCGGCTGCGACTTGCTGGCGCGTGTCGCTGCCGGCCAGCACCTCGATCAACGCCAGCGCAAAATCCATTGCGGTGCCGGGTCCGCGCGACGTCAACACTTTGCCGTCCTGCACCACGGCCGCCGTGCTGACCGTCACACCGGGCAAAGCGTCAAGAAAACCGGGGTAGCAGGTTGCCTGCTTGCCGTCCAGGATGCCCGCCTCAGCCAGCACCATCGGCGCGGCGCAAATAGCGGCGGTGTACTGCCCCGCAGCCGCCATTTTTTTAAGCAATTCGATGATGCGCGTGTCGGCTTTGAGGTGTGCCGCACCCGGCATGCCGCCGGGCAACACCACCATGTCGTAATGATCCTGCAAGGCCACATCGAGCGTCATGTCCGGCATCAGCTGCACACCCCGGCTGGCCTTGATGAGGCCGGGCTTGAGTCCGGCGGTGACAACTTCGATGCCGGCGCGACGCAGCAGATCAATGATCGTGACGGCTTCGAGTTCTTCGCAGCCATCCGCCAGCGGAACCAGAACCTTGGCCATGGCGGATCAGTCGCGGAAATTCTGATACTGCAGCGGGAAATCGGTGATGCTCTTGCGCACCAGCGCAATGGTGTCCTGCAACAGGTCGCGCTTGGCGCCCGATACGCGCACGGTGTCGCCCTGGATGCTGGCCTGCACTTTCAGCTTGCTGTCCTTGATGACCCGGACGATCTTTTTGGCCAATTCGGTTTCCACGCCGGTTTTCACCGTGATGCTGCGCTTGACCTTGTTGCCCGAGACTTTCTCGATGCTGCCGATGTCGAGGCATTTCACATCGACGCTGCGCTTGGCGAGTTTCTGCGACAGGATGTCCTGCACCTGATCGAGCTGAAAATCGGTATCGGCATGGATCGTCAGCACGTAATCGGCCTGCTCGACACGGGCGTCGCTGCCCTTGAAATCGAACCGGGTCGAGACTTCCTTGTTGACCTGATCAACTGCGTTACGCACTTCCTGCTTGTCCACTTCGGAAACAATGTCAAAAGTCGGCATCTTGATTACTCCTCATCCATCACAAACGATTGAACCGGCAATCCCGATTCGTCGTGAAACTCGGCCGCCGCCATCACCCCCAGCCGCGCCACCGCCTCGGCATCGAGCGAAGGCGCACGATAGGCCGCATACATCGCCCCCAGCGCATACGGACTGCCGCTGCCGTAGGCATAAAACTTCGAGAATTCCTGCACCGTACGGTGCGCGGCCACCCCAAAAATGCCGTACCGATTGGCAATCAACACGTCCATCCGGCTCGACTCCAGTTCGTCTTCCTTGTCGTCGCCGACCTGCAGAAAATACTGCTCCTTCAGCGCTGCGTGCAAGGTGTTCCACACGCGGAAAATCGCCATGGCCGAGTCGAAAACAGGCGGGCTTTCCAGGCTGGCAAAATAGTCCGCCAGAATCAGTTTCATCGTCGCCGAACCGGTTATGGCGATGTGACTGTCACCTACCCGCAGGATCTTCTCGTGGTTGGCGACGTAATCGGCCGTTTCCTTGCCGCCGCCCCACTTCGTCAGCGTGTCAGCCGCGATGGCAATGCGGCCATCTTTCCGGACGACGGTGACGGTGGTCATTGCGAATCAGGCAAAGTGGCAGACGTAGTGGTACGGCTCACCCGACACTTCGATCTCGAAACTGGAATTGCCGGGCACGTTGAACGACTCGCCCGCGCCATAGCTTTTCCAGTCGGTTTCGCCGGCCAGTTTCACCTTGCACGTGCCCGCCACTGTTTCCATGATTTCCGGCGCGCCGGTATTGAACGTGAGCGTGGACGGCATGATCACGCCGACCGATTTTTTCGTGCCGTCGGGGAACTGCAGGCTGTGCGATACGCACTTGCCGTCGAAATAGACGTTGGCCTTTTTGATGACGGAGATCTGGTCAAACTGGGACATGCTTATTTCCTTTTGGCGTCGAGTTTGGCGGCGATGCGCATGCGCAGCGCGTTGAGTTTGATGAAGCCGCCTGCGTCTTTTTGATCATAGGCGCCTGCATCGTCCTCAAACGTGGCGATAGTCGAATCGAACAGCGAATCGGTTTTGGAGTCGCGGCCGGCGACGATGACATTGCCCTTGTAGAGCTTCATCCGCACGGTGCCGTTCACGTGGGTCTGGGTGTGGTCGATCAGCACCTGCAAGGCTTTGCGCTCGGGCGACCACCAGTAGCCGTTGTAAATGAGGCTGGCGTAACGCGGCATCAGATCGTCTTTCAGGTGCGCGACTTCGCGATCCAGCGTGATCGATTCGATGGCGCGGTGGCCTTTGAGCAGAATGGTGCCGCCGGGGGTTTCGTAACAGCCGCGCGATTTCATGCCGACGTAGCGGTTTTCCACCAGGTCGAGGCGGCCGATGCCGTGCTTGCCGCCGATTTCGTTGAGCCTGGCCAGTATTTCGTGTGCTTTCATAACCACACCATTGATCGCAACCACATCACCCTTGGCGTAGGTCAGCTCCAGATACTCGGCCTGATCCGGCGCTTTTTCCGGTGACACGGTCCAGCGCCACATGTCTTCTTCGGCTTCCGCATTCGGGTCTTCCAGATGGCGGCCTTCATAACTGATGTGCAGCAGGTTGGCATCCATCGAGTAGGGCGAGCCGCCCTGGCTTGATGTTTCATGTCAATCGGAATGCCGTGGGTTTCAGCGTAGTTCAGCAGCTTTTCGCGGCTCAGCAAATCCCATTCGCGCCAGGGTGCGATCACCTTGATGTCGGGCTTCAGCGCATAGGCGCCGAGTTCGAACCGCACCTGGTCGTTGCCCTTGCCGGTGGCGCCGTGGCAGATCGCGTCGGCGCCGGTGGCGTTGACGATGTCGATCAGGCGCTTGGCGATCAGCGGCCGCGCGATCGAGGTGCCGAGCAGGTATTCACCTTCGTACACCGTGTTGGCGCGGAACATCGGGAAGACGAAGTCGCGCACGAATTCCTCGCGCAGGTCGTCGATGTAAATCTGCTCAGGCGGTATGCCGAATTGCAGCGCCTTGGCACGCGCGGGCTCAAGTTCC
Source organism: uncultured beta proteobacterium (assembly GCA_963828945.1). Lineage (GTDB taxonomy): Bacteria > Pseudomonadota > Gammaproteobacteria > Burkholderiales > Thiobacillaceae > Thiobacillus. The sequence goes on along the minus strand of CAWHHA010000032.1, from coordinate 28,239 downwards.
TCGCCCTGTCCGAGGTCGGCGGTGAAGGTCACCACTTCGCACTGGTAGGTGTCCTTCAGCCATTTGAGAATGACCGAGGTGTCGAGGCCGCCGGAATAGGCGAGGACTACTTTTTTGATATCGCTCATAGGGATGCTCTGTAATTCAAACTCAGTGAGTGGAACCGGATTTGTTTTTGTCGATGATTTCGACCTGGCCGGGAAAATCACCGATTTTCAGGATGTCGAGATTGGTTGCCGTACTGGCCTTTTCGATTTCGATGCCGACGACGCGACCGTCTTCCGACAGATTGAGTACGATGCCTGCGTGCGCTTCCCAGGCCTGCGCGGGATTTTCGGGACTGATCTCGATGTACAAGGAATCCATGTCCTTGAAGTAAGCGATGTTCATGATTCTATTTTTCCCAACAAGAGATATTCCATCAGCGCCTTCTGCACATGCAGGCGGTTCTCCGCTTCGTCCCACACCACCGATTGCGTGCCGTCGATCACGTCTGCCGTGACTTCCTCGCCGCGATGGGCGGGCAGGCAATGCATGAAAACCGCACCCGGTTTCGCCACCGCCATCATCTCGGCATCCACCTGCCAGTCGGCAAAATCCTTCAGGCGCTCATCGTTTTCGGCTTCCCAGCCCATGCTGGTCCACACGTCCGTGGTCACCAGATCGGCATCCCGGCAGGCGTCCATCGGGTCGGCAAAACTTTCGAAATGATCGGTGCCAAACAGATTGGCACGTTCGGGTTCGACTTCGTAGCCCGGCGGGGTCGAGACATGCACATTGAAACCGAGCACCTCGGCGGCTTGCAGCCAGGTGTTGCACATGTTGTTGGAGTCGCCCACCCAAGCCACCGTTTTGCCCTGGATGGGGCCGCGATGCTCGATGAAAGTGAAGATGTCGGCCAGGATCTGGCACGGGTGGTATTCGTTGGTCAGGCCGTTGATCACCGGCACCCGCGAGTGGGCGGCGAAGCGCTCGATGATGTCCTGCTCGAAGGTGCGGATCATCACGATATCGACCATGCGCGAGATGACCTCACCCGCGTCCTCCACCGGCTCGCCGCGCCCGAGTTGGGTATCACGCGTGTTGAGATAAATCGCCGAACCGCCGAGCTGATGCATCCCGGCCTCGAAACTCAGCCGGGTGCGGGTCGAGCTTTTCTCGAAAATCATCGCCAGCGTGCGATCAGCCAACGGGTGATAAGGCTGATATTGCTTGAAGCGGCTTTTGATCAGCGTCGCGCGCTCGAACAGGTACAGCAGCTCGTCGCGCGACAGATCCTTGAATTGCAGAAAATGCCGCAGCATCACGCCGCCTGTTGCAGATAGGTTTTGACGATGCCGGACACGGCCGCGACCAGCGCATCGACTTCAGCCGCGCCGTACACCAGGGGCGGCACCAGTCGAATCACCGTGTCGGCAGTGACGTTGACCAGCACGCCGGCGTCGCGCGCCACGCCCACCAGTTCGCCACACGGACGATCCAGCTCAACGCCGATCATCATGCCTTCGCCGCGAATGTCGACCACGCCATGCACGCCACTCAAGGCTGCGCGCAAGCCGGCACGGATCGCTTCGCCGCGCACCCGCGCGTTCTCCAGCAGGTTTTCGGACTCAATCGCATCCAGCGTTGCAAGTGCCGCCGCGCAGGCGAGCGGGTTGCCGCCAAAGGTCGAGCCATGATTGCCGGGCTGGAATACATCCGCTGCCGCGCCACGCGCCAGGCACGCGCCAATCGGCATCCCCGAGCCCAGACCCTTGGCCAGCGCCATTACGTCCGGCATCACACCGGAATGCTGAAAGCCGAACCAGGTGCCGGTGCGGCCGATGCCGGTCTGCACTTCATCCAGCATCAGCAGCCAGCCGTTGGCATCACAAATCTTCCGCAATTCAGTCAGGAATTCCGAAGGCAGCACATTGATGCCGCCCTCGCCCTGCACCACTTCGAGCAGCACGGCGACCACGCTCTTGTTGTGCTCGGCCACGTGGCGAATTGCGTCGAGGTCATTGAACGGCACCCGCGCAAAACCCGACAGCAGCGGCTCGAACCCTGCCTGGATCTTGCGACTGCCGGTTGCGGTCAGCGTCGCCATGGTGCGGCCATGGAAGGCCTTTTCCATCACGATAATGGTCGGCACCTCGATGCCCTTATTATGGCCATACAGGCGCGCCAGCTTGATCGCCGCTTCATTCGCTTCACAACCCGAGTTGCAGAAAAACGCCTTGTCCATGCCGGACAGCGCACACAGCCGATCGGCCAGTTCTTCCTGGCGCGGTATGCGATACAGGTTGGACGAATGAATCAGCATGGCGGCCTGATCAGCAATGGCTTTCACCAGCTTGGGATGGGCGTGACCCAAGCCATTCACCGCCACCCCGGCAACCGCATCGAGATAACGCTTGCCGGACTCGTCCCACAGGTAAGCGCCCTCGCCGCGCACAAAGGCAACGGGCTGACGTGCATAGGTGTTCATCAAATGTGTTGTCATGGCAGTCGCAACCAGGCTGTCCTGAAAAATTGAAATAACGAAATTGAAAACGGCGGCCTAAGCCGCCGTGCTTATCATGCACTGTCTTGATTATAGGCCGAAAAGCGCCCGGTGAGACCACCCTGCCGCCATGAAGAACAGCATGGGGATCGATAGCATCACATTGGTGCGCGAAGCCAGAAAAGCCACCCGGCGCGCCGTGTTTTTCTCGGCGTCGGATGCCGGAGTCATGCCCAGAACTTTCTTCTGGTTCGGCCAGATCAACACCCACACGTTGATCAACATGATCGTGCCCAGCCACGCGCCTATCCCCATCGGCCCCATCCCGTTACGCAGCAGGAACGCATCGACAAACAGCGGCCCCAGCAGCGCAGCACCCGCAAGCCAGGTAACCACCGCCGACCAGCGGAAGAACAGCAGTGCGCGCGGCGCGACATGTTTGGTGATCCCCGCTGCCGTACCGTCGGCGCCGGCATGTTTCAATGCCGCCACCTGGATGAAGTTGAAGTAATACAGCAAGCCTATCCACATCACGCCTGCCATGAAATGAATCCAGCGGGACAATGCAGCAACCAGATCAAGATTTTCCATTGCGCCTTATCCCAAAAAGTTTCTGGCAAAAACAACCAGAACAACGGTCAGTACCAAACCGGCAACAACCGTTCCCCACAACGAATCCAGCGGATTTTTCATCATTTTCTCCTCGTATGTATCGTTGACGGATTCAAGCAGCCAACCCGTATCGGTATCATTAGAACACCCTAGCCGCGCAAGCACGCCCACTGGGGCTGCGTGCTAAAATCCGGCCACTCCTTTAGCTTTAGAAGCGCTTCCTCATGGATGACGTCACCACCAACGCCCCCCTCATCATTCGCGGCATCACCACCAAGGGTTCCCGGTTTCGCCCCAGCGACTGGGCGGATCGTCTGGCAGGTGCATTCGCGGTAATCGATCCCAACAATCGCACCAATTACTCGCCTTACGTCCAGCCCACCAAGCTGGACAACATTCCCTGCGTGATCGTGGACAAAAAGCTCAAGACAAGCGATCCCGACGCCTACCGTTTCCTGCAGGCTTTTGCCAACAGCAACGAATTGCTCATTGAAAACGCGGACTGAGTCAGGTTGAGACACCAATAAAAAACGCCGCTAATGCGGCGTTTTTTATTGGGTCAAGTCTGGCTTAACTTGAAGACAGCGATCAAGCCATGCTCTTGACGGCCATGGACAGACGGCTCTTGTGACGGGCAGCCTTGTTCTTGTGAACAATTTCCTTGTCAGCAATGCTGTCGATCACGCTCATCGAAGCCTGGAAAACCTGTTGCGCTGCAGACTTGTCGCCTGCCTCAATGGCTTTACGCACTTTCTTGATTGCAGTGCGGAACTCCGAGCGCTGGCTCATGTTGCTGTCGCGCTGTGCGCTGGCTTGACGTGCGCGCTTGCGCGCCTGGGCGGAATTCGCCATATATTCTTGCTCCTGTAGACCCCGCGCTTCGCGCAAGGCAATAAAATTTAATCGAGGCAGCCTATTTACACAGGAGCCAATTCACCGAAGCCCGCGATTATACGGAACAAGCGCATTAAAAATCAAGCCGACTGGCAATATGAGTTGCGGCGCACCTGCGCGACCCGCACAATGCGCGCAAAACAACACGACCCCTTCATGAACCTACTCAAAGCCCTCGCCGCGGTCAGCAGCATGACCCTGCTCTCGCGCATTCTGGGATTCGTCCGCGACGCGGTGATCGCACGCATCTTTGGCGCCGGGATGATGACCGACGCCTTCTTTGTCGCCTTCAAGATTCCCAACCTGTTGCGGCGGATGTTTGCCGAAGGCGCATTTTCACAAGCGTTTGTGCCGATTCTGGCGGAATATAAAAACCGCCTCGGACACGACGCCACCAAAACCCTGGTCGACCAGGTAGCGACTGCGCTCACGCTGGTGCTGGTCATCATCGCGCTGCTCGGCATCTTTGGCGCACCTTGGGTGGCGTATATCAGTGCGCCGGGGTTTCGGGCCGATGGCGAAAAATTCCAGCTCACCGTCACGCTGCTGCGCATCACCTTTCCTTATATTGTCTTTATCTCGCTGGTCGCACTGGCGGCGGGCATCCTCAACACCCACAGCAAGTTTTCCGTTCCCGCGTTTGCGCCAGTGCTGTTGAATGTGGCGATGATCGCTGCTGCACTCTGGATCGCGCCGTATGTTAACCCGCCCGTGCTGGCGCTGGGCTGGGGCGTAGCGCTGGGGGGCGTGCTGCAACTCGCCTGGATGTTGCCGCACCTGAAAAGGCTGGATCTGCTGCCGCGTCCCACCACCCAGTTCAACGACCCCGGCGTGCGCCGCATCGCCAGGCTGATGGCCCCCGCCCTGCTCGGCGTATCCGTCGCGCAGATCAGTCTGCTGATCAACACCATTTTCGCGTCCTTTCTCGCCACCGGCAGCGTCTCATGGCTGTATTACGCCGACCGGCTGATGGAATTCCCCGCCGGTATGCTGGGGGTCGCGCTCGGCACCATCCTGTTGCCCAGCCTGGCCAAGCATTACGCCGACGATTCGCCCGCCGAATATTCGAAGCTGCTCGACTGGGGCTTGCGGCTCACTTTATTGCTGGCGTTCCCCGCCTCTGCCGCGCTGGCGGTGCTGGCGGTGCCGCTGATCACCACGCTGTTTCACTACGGCGCATTCACCGCACTTGACGTCAGCATGACCCAGCGGGCATTGCTGGCTTACAGCCTCGGGCTATTGGGACTGATCCTGGTCAAGGTGCTGGCGCCCGGGTTTTATGCGCGACAAAACATCAAAACGCCGGTCAAGGTCGCCATATTCACGCTCGTCATGACCCAGCTGATGAACCTGGCTTTTTACAAACCCCTTGGCCACGCGGGCCTGGCGCTGTCGATTGGCCTGGCGGCGTGCCTCAATGCCGGGCTGTTGCTGCATCTGCTGAAAAAGCACCGGGTCTATCAGCCGCAACCTGGCTGGTTCAACTACATCTGGCGGGTGCTGCTGGCGGTTTCGTTGATGGCGGCGGTGCTGTTTTACGCCATGGGCGACGCGCAGTGGTGGCTGGCGGCGGGGTTTCTTGACCGCATCATCCGTCTGTCGCTGCTGGTCGGCGGCGGCATCGCCCTGTATTTCGCTGCGCTGGGCGCGATGGGTTTCCGTCCGCGCCAGTTCACGCGCCGTGCGGCCGAATAAGTCGCCGAATCGGCTAAAATCAGTCCTTTTTGCACCCACTTGGTCACACGCATCACCCCTATGCGCATCACCCACGGTTTTCGCTCTCTCGGCACGCCCCACGCTGTCACCATCGGCAACTTCGATGGCCTGCATCTGGGGCATCAAGCCATGCTCACCCGCCTGCAGGACGTGGCGCGGACACGTGGCCTGCCGAGCTGCGTGCTGAGTTTCGAGCCACACCCGCGTGAGTTTTTCGCCCCCGAACAAGCGCCTGCCCGCCTGTCCAGCCTGCGCGAAAAGGCTGAATGCCTGCGCCAACTCGGCATCGACCGGTTCCATGTATTCCGTTTTGACCGCGCATTTTCGGCGCTGAGCGCCGAGGCTTTTATTGAACAGGTGCTCGGACGCACCCTGCAGGCGCGATATGTATTGGTAGGCGACGATTTTCGCTACGGTGCGAAACGCGTTGGCGATTTCGCGCTACTCGAACGCAACGGGCGCACGCTCGGTTTCGACGCCGAGTACCTCCCCACCGTCGAAATCGCTGGCGAGCGTGCTTCGTCCACCGCCGTGCGGCAGGCACTCGCCGCGGGTGATCTGGCGCACGCGGCACAATTGCTCGGCCGCCCCTACAGCATTTCCGGACGGGTGGAACATGGCGACAAGCTGGGGCGCGACATCGGCTTTCCCACCGCCAACATCCAACTCAAGCACAACCGGCCGCCGCTGATGGGGATTTTCGCGGTTCAGGTGTCCGGCCTCAACGGCGCCCCCTTGCCCGGCGTGGCCAGCCTCGGCAAACGCCCCACGGTGAAAAACCCCGATGCGGCACCCGTGCTCGAAGTCCATTTATTCGATTTCAACGCCGACATTTACGGCCGCCGTCTGCGCGTGGACTTTTTGCACAAGCTGCGCGACGAAGCCAAATACCCCGACCTCGACACGCTGGTTGCCCAAATCGGCCGCGACGTCGACAACGCAAAACACTACCTGAACACCCACCATGCCTGACTATAAAAGCACGCTCAACCTTCCCGACACGCCCTTCCCGATGCGGGGCGATCTCGCCAAGCGCGAACCCGGCTGGGTCAAAAGCTGGCAGGAGAAAAAGCGCTACGAAGCGATCCGCAAAGCGGCGGCTGGGCGTCCCAAGTTCATCCTGCACGACGGCCCGCCCTACGCCAACGGCGACATCCACATCGGCCACGCGGTCAACAAAATCCTCAAGGACATCATCGTCAAGGCCAAGACGCTGTCCGGCTTCGACGCGCCCTACGTGCCGGGCTGGGACTGCCACGGCCTGCCGATCGAGCTGCAGGTGGAAAAAACCCACGGCAAGACGATTCCGCCCGCCCAGTTCCGCGAACTGTGCCGCAGCTACGCCGCCGAGCAGATCGAACGCCAGAAAGCCGACTTCATCCGCCTCGGCGTGCTCGGCGACTGGGACCATCCCTATCGCACCATGGACTTCCAGTTCGAAGCCGACACCCTGCGCGTGCTGGGCCAGGTTCAGCAGGCCGGCTATTTGTATCAGGGCGCAAAACCGGTGCATTGGTGCGTCGATTGCGGCTCTGCGCTGGCCGAAGCCGAAGTCGAATACGAGGACAAGACCTCGCCAGCGATCGATGTCGGCTTTGCCGTGGCCGACCGTGCCGATCTCGCGCAACGCTTTGATCTCGCCGCCATCGACGAACCTGTTCAGATCGTCATCTGGACCACCACGCCGTGGACCTTGCCCGCCAACCAGGCGGTGGCGCTGCATCCCGATTTTCAATACGCGCTGGTGCGCACGTCCAAAGGCCTGCTGATTCTGGCCGAGAGCCTGCGCGAAGCGGCGCTGGCGCGTTATGAATTGAGCGATGGCGCCGAAGTCATCGCGCACACGACCGGCCAGGCACTCGAAGGCGCCCTGCTGTGGCATCCATTCCAGGAACGCCAGGTGCCGGTCATCGTCGGCGACCACGTCACCGCCGACGCCGGCACCGGCGCCGTCCATACCGCACCCGGCCACGGTCTCGACGACTACGTGGTCGGCAGCCGCTACGGCCTCAAAGTCGACAACCCGGTGGGCGACGACGGCCGCTTTTACGCCACCGTGCCGCTGGTCGGCGGCATGAGCATCTGGCAAGCCAACCCCCTGATCGTCGAGACGCTGCAAACCAGCGGCAGCCTGCTGGCGCACGCCAAACTGCTGCACAGCTACCCGCATTGCTGGCGGCACAAGACGCCGATCATTTTCCGCGCCACCCGGCAGTGGTTTATCGGAATGGAACAGTGGTGAGCAGAAAGCGGAAAGCGGAGAGCGGAAAACGCTGCGCGCGCAGGCGATGGCTGCAGTGGACAGCACGCAGTTCTTCCCCGCCTGGGGTCGCGCGCGGCTGGAAGCGATGATCAGGAACCGTCCCGACTGGTGCGTTTCACGCCAGCGCAACTGGGGCGTGCCGATGCCGTTTTTCACCCACAAGGAAACCGGCGCGCTGCACCCGCGCAGCCTGGAGTTGCTCGAAGTGGTCGCCCAGCGCGTCGAACAGGCGGGCATCGAAGCCTGGTTTGCGCTCGACCCGGCCGAACTGCTGGGCGACGATGCCGCGCACTACAACAAGACGGGCCACACACTCGACGTGTGGTTCGACTCCGGCGTCACCCACGCCTGCGTGTTGAAGCGCCGTCCCGAGCTGGCGCATCCGGCTGATCTGTATCTGGAAGGCTCGGACCAGCATCGCGGCTGGTTCCAGTCGAGCCTGCTCACCGGCTGCGCGACCGACGGCCACGCGCCCTACAAGGCGCTGCTCACCCACGGCTTCGTCGTCGACGGCAAGGGCCACAAGATGAGCAAGTCGAAAGGCAACGTCATCGCGCCGCAAAAGGTGATGGATCAATACGGCGCCGACATCCTGCGGCTGTGGGTGGCGACCACCGACTACTCGGGCGAGCTGACCATCTCCGACGAGATTCTCAAGCGCGTGGTGGAAAGCTATCGCCGGATTCGCAACACGCTTGAAATTCCTGCTCGCCAACCTGTCCGATTTCGATCCGCAAGCGCATGCGCTGCCGGTTGAAGACTGGCTGGAAATCGACCGCTACGCGCTGGCGCTGACACGTCAGCTGCAAGACGAACTGCAGGCGCATTACGACGCCTACGAATTCCATTTCGTCGCGCAAAAACTGCAAGCCTTTTGCTCGGAAGACCTCGGCGGCTTCTACCTCGACATTCTGAAAGACCGCCTCTACACCTGCGGTGCCGACAGCCGCGCGCGCCGCGCCGCACAGAACGCGCTGTTCCATATCACCCATGCGCTGGCGCGCTGGATGGCGCCGATTTTGTCGTTCACCGGCGAAGAGGTGTGGACGCAGCTGGCAGGCGACGATTCAGTCTTTTTGCACACCTGGCACACGCTGCCCGAACAGGCCGACCCAGCCGATCTGCTCGACCGCTGGACGCGCATCCGCGCCGTCCGCGCCGACGTGCAAAAAGACCTGGAAACCGTGCGCGCCGCCGGCGGCATCGGCTCGTCATTGCAGGCCGAAGTCACCCTGCACGCCAGCCCCGACACCTACGCGCTGCTGGCACCGCTGGGCGACGACCTGCGCTTTGTCCTGATCACCTCGCAGGCACGCCTGGTGGCAAGCGATACCGACCGCATCGAAGTCGTACCGAGTGCAGCCAAAAAATGCGAACGCTGCTGGCACTACCGCGACGACGTCGATACGCACGCCAACCACCCCGGCCTGTGCGGACGCTGCGTCAGCAACCTGACGACGACAGGCGAGGCACGCAGCCATGCTTGATTTCATCAATCCAGCCATGCGCAAATGGCTCGGCATCGCGCTTGCGGTCATCGTCGCCGACCACCTCACCAAATTCTGGGTGACATCCGTGCTCGACTATCAGGAAGCCGTGCCGGTGCTGCCGTTTTTCTCGCTGGTGCTGGTTTACAACACCGGCGCGGCGTTCAGCTTTCTCGCCAGCGCGGGTGGCTGGCAACGCTGGTTCTTCATCGCCATCGGTATCATTGCCACCGTCATCATCGTGCGCCTGTTAAAACTGCACGCCCAGCAGCCGCGTCTGGCCTTTGCCCTGGCGCTGTTGCTCGGCGGCGCGCTGGGTAATGTGATCGACCGTGTGGTGCTCGGCCATGTGGTGGACTTTCTGTATTTCCATTACCGCAGCTTTGCCTGGCCCGCCTTCAATGTCGCAGATTCAGCCATCACCGTCGGCGCGGGTCTGCTGATCTGGGACAGCCTCACCGGCAAACCGGCCGCACCGAACAGCGCAACATGAATACACGTACCGTCGCCGCGGGTGACACCCTACTGCTGCGCTACGCCCTGCGCCCGCGCGGGGGCGATGAAATCATTTCCAACTTTGACGACACCGATCCCGACCTCGTGACACTTGGCGACGGCACCCTGGCACCGATGCTGGAGCAATGGCTGATTGACCTGCACCCTGGCGAGCGCCACGTATTTTTGCTCGAACCCTGGCAAGCCTTTGGCGAAAGCCAGCCCGACCTGGTCCAGACCCTGCCCAAAGCCGACCTTCCCGCTGACATGGCTTTCAAAGTCGATACCTTGGTCGAGTTCGCCATGCCCAACGGGCAAACCCTGGCCGGGCATATTCTGGAAATTGGCGACGCTGCAGTGAAGGTCGACTTCAACCACCCGCTTGCCGATCTGTCCATCGAGTTCGAAGTCGAAATTGTCCACATTCTCTAGCCCGAAGACGCTCATGCATCCCACCATCCTGCTCGCCAATCCACGCGGCTTTTGCGCCGGCGTCGATCGCGCCATCGCCATCGTCGAACGCGCCCTGGAAAAATTCGGCGCACCGATTTATGTCCGCCACGAAGTCGTCCACAACACCTTCGTCGTCAACGACCTCAAGACCAAGGGCGCGATTTTTGTCGACGAACTGGCTGACGTACCCAGTGGCGCGACCGTCATCTTCAGCGCCCACGGCGTCTCGCAAGCCGTACGTGCCGAAGCCGATGCGCGCGGACTCAACGTGTTCGATGCCACCTGCCCGCTTGTCACCAAGGTGCACGTCGAAGTCAGCAAAATGCGCGACAAGGGATTCGAAATCGTGATGATCGGCCACAAAGGCCACCCCGAAGTCGAAGGCACCCTGGGGCAAGCGAACGGCGGCATGTATCTGGTCGAAACGCCGGAAGACGTCGCCAGCCTGCAGGTGAACAACCCCGACAAGCTCGCCTACGTCACCCAGACCACGCTGTCAGTCGACGACGCCGCGCGCGTGGTCGACGCCCTGCGTGCACGCTTTCCCAACATCACCGGCCCGAAAAAAGACGACATCTGCTACGCCACGCAAAACCGGCAGGATGCGGTCAAGGCGCTGGCCCCGCAATGTGATGTGGTGATCGTGGTGGGGTCGCCGACCAGTTCGAACTCGAACCGGCTGCGGGAAGTTGCGCGAGAATCTGGGCGTGCCGGCCTATATGGTAGACAACGCCAGCGAAATCGATCCGCAATGGCTGACCGGACAAAGAACGGGTTGGCGTCACCGCTGGCGCCTCAGCGCCAGAAATTCTGGTGCGCGCAGTGATCGAGCGATTGAATGAACTCGGGTGCGACTCGGTGAAAAACCTGGACGGAACCCCGGAAAAAGTCGCCTTTGCATTGCCAAAAGGCTTGGCTTGAACGCTTGAACCCTCTGGCCGAACAGCGCCAGCACAACGCAATCAGGAAAGCTTTCATTCCGTGGTTCCAAGCTCCGGATCAGGCTCGCGCTGTCGGACCGGAATCCAGTTGGATTCGGCCTCGCTTGCGCACCCTATCCGTCGTTCACGCAGGGGGCTTCTTGGGGCTTTATCTGACACCTCTTTAGCTATTGCCGCTATTTGAGAGTGTCCAAAATACCCGGGTCAGTTCACCCAGACGAGCCGCAAGCAAGCTGATTGGTTCTGAAACGTGGCGGTCTGCCGCGATTGGAGCAATGCAAGAAACCGGGGGCAGACCATCCCGAAGGCGAGGGCACGCCGGGGCAGTCGAAGGGCGGCATGTACCTGGTCGAAATGCCGGGAGACAGCCCCAGCCTGCAAGTGACCGACCCGAACAGACGAACGAGCCTATGTCACGCAGACCACGCTGTCGGTGGACGATGCCACATGCGTGGTTGTGGCCCTGTGCGCTCGCCACCCGAACGTTAGGAAGAAAAACACTGCTTAACTGCTGGCGCCTCAGCCCCTGAAATATTGATCCGGGAAACAATCGACCGTCTAGTTCAACTATGCTTCCGCTCTGTACGTGTCATGGATGGCACACGAGAAAATGTTAACTATGCGTTACCCAAGAACTGGCTCAATAAATTGCGGGTCATCTCCAGCACTTCGCTAACGTGCCTCCCGAAGTTTTCACGCCTGTGTTCAATAACGTCATTACTCCGCAAGAGTCGCCATCCATTGTCCCCCCAACTACAGGCGTCGCTGACAACTCATATGCAAATTGGCCGAGCGTCGCCGCGATCGTGTAGCGTGCCGTGCCGCTCTGGCGATTGACCTATCAGGGCGGGCGCTGCGCCACTGCCATTGTCATCGTAGCGATTCACGGCCGTGAAGTTTCGTTCGAGCACTTGCGCGTTCTCCAACAAAATTTCCTGAGCTTCCGCGCGGTGAGTCCGCTTTACGTACTCGCTATAACTGGGATACGCAATAGCAGACAGAATCCCGATGATCGCCACTGTGATCATTAGCTCAATCAGGGTGAACCCGTGAAGCCCACGCAGAGTTTTCATCTCAATTCCTCTAAGCATTACTGAATTTGTCTCCAGAAAATCCTATTGACTCCCGGAGTTGGGCCGGTAGGCGGGGAAGGTGGGCTGCATCCATTACAAAGCACCTCATCCCCCGCAATTTTGCCACTGGAACCGCTGGTAAAGGTTGTACCCGTAGTGCCGCTGTCCCCTGTTTCCCCACTGCCACCCGCCATATCGGTCAACGGGTCCCAAATCGCAGATGTGTCGTGCACGATCGTCAGGGGCGCACTCAAAATTCCAATTTCAGACTTGGCTGCCGAAGGCGCCGTCGTTCCGTCAGACAACAAGTCCTTAGTGTCAAATTTGCCGTCCCGGTCGACGTCTAGAGCAGTGTTGGCTGGGCGGTTACCGGTCTGCGGGTCAAGTACAAAGAACCACGAATCGCCCCCTGCGTCGCAACGATCCTCTTTTGGAATGGCCGTGGTGAACATCAACCATCCCAGCGAAAGCCTGGGGGCTTTAACCACGCGTTCGCCTGCATTGGCGCTGCCATATCCCAGATCCAATACCAGCCCGTGTCTTGCTCTTCTTCGTCACCTACCCAAGCACCTTCCGCGAAGGAGGAGGAGGTCTTCCGAAGCACCCGCCCGCTGCTGCTCGTCTCCTCAGCCAATATTTGCTGCAGCTGCAGCTGAGTCTTGCTAACTTCCGCACCTTTATCCCAAATGCCGTAGAAACTTTGGACTGGCGTAACCGTTGTCACTGCCAAATCTGCTGCACCCAAATATTTCCCTGTACCGAAATACAGCATCACTCCACCCTCGCTGGCAACCGGGCTCGTCCCCCAGGTCGGCGCTGAAGTGATGGGTTGAGAGGCGCCGGCTGCAAAAAGCTTGTAGGGTGAAGTAAGGGTGTCCAGATTGAACTTCCACATGTTGCCCTCGAGGTCACCGGCATAGGCATAGTCCATAATCTTGTCGCCATCGGTGTCTACCAGCGATGGCTCGGACAGGCCATTATCAGGACCAGCGTCATCCACAACAATTTCCTTAAGGACGTTGCCATTCGCCATATCCACAATTAAGAGTGAAGCCTTCCCGCTAGCGCTGTTGTAGCCATTGCCGAGAATCGCCACCCAGCCGGAACTGATTCGCACCACCTTCGGCTTGCCGTATGTGAAGCCAAGGTTGCGAAACTGGTGTCCGCTGAGGATTTTTCCCACAACACATCCGATTCGGGATTGAAGTTGCGGGATCGCTAACATCCGAGGCAAATAAGGCTTGTCCGCCCTTACCTAAACCACTCACCAGCACGGTCTTCCAGCTGCCAATATAAGCATCAGCCACGACAGCGGGGCCATCCACGTAGTATTGATGCGTGTATCCCGGATCGGTCAGCGCGCTCAGCTTCCCATAAACCGCATTGGGGATATACGCCAGCAGTTCGTTCCCACCGGTGACCTTGTCCGCGGCGAAGCCGTGCAGCATCCCGTCATTGGCGCCGGCATAGACCATGGCAGGGCGACTCGACTTGTCCGTCACGAAAGTGGCGTAGGTCGATCCCTCCGATGCTTTTACCGCAAAGGCGGCCGATGCGTAGCCGAAATCTTCATTGCGTGTGTAGACCAAGTCGGCGTTGACGATGTCGCCCAACACAGTGGTCTCGCGGTTGCGGAAGGCACCGCCGAAACGCTCCTCCTTGGAAGTATTCCCTTTCGGAGCCACGCGACTCGATCCGCCCCTTTGGTGTCAGTCGAGCCGACGATATCCTTGTTTAGCAGAGCTTGTTGATCGGCCGAAAGGTTGTCCCATGCAAAGGCCTTCCCTTTTACGCCTGGCACCCAGGTGGCGATCTTTGCTGCGTCGCGCGACGCCATTTTGGTTCCGGCGTCCCAATTGACGCTCCCCAACTTGCCGTCGCTAGTGATGGAATACGCCAGCAGTTCGCCACTCCAATCCCGCGGTGCGAAGCGTGCCTGGAACAGCACCGAATCGGTGCGGATACTGGTCGAGTTGGTCGACAAGCCCGAGGCCGACGAAACATCCTCGTCAATCGCATTCAGAATGGCCTTAAACGCCAAGGTCATGGCGTCCGGATCTTCCGTGCTGAAGAACTGCCCTCTAGCATTGATGGCGCCGTGCCATAAGTCGTAAATCTTTTTAGTGTCGTCGCTGCTGCTATCCGTCCAGGTGTCGGCGCCGGTAACGATTCTGGGGTAGCCGCCAGCATAGGTCGATCCCGCCCAGACGGGATCGGTCAATGTAGAAGTCAGCCCCAGCCCCATGGTAAACGTGGTCAAGTGCTGCCAGCTTGCGGGATCGTTCGGATCGTCGTCACGAGTCAGCACCACCGAGGTCGACCTATCGCTAATCGTCTCGTTCGCATCCACCACGAAGTTCTGCGGCACATTGTTCCCAAGACCGGGCGAAGATCTTCCTTCCAGTAGTAAAAGACGTCGGCAAGGCTCGTCTCGAACGATTGTCGTAATAAGGCTTGCCTAACATGTCCGTTAGGTTACCGACCGAAATGGTTTCGGTTTCGCCGTGCGTGTTCCACACGCCGTCCGTCATCAGGATGTGGAATTCTCGCGGCAGGAAAAAACCGTTCCGGTATCGACTGGGGGAACTCGGCGAAGGGGTCGTTGGTACCGCCGAGGCCGTTCTTGACATACTCGCCCGCCCGTTTGGCGGCGCTTCGCAAGGGCGTAGATCCACCAACTTTCATGTCGAACAGCCACTTGAAGAAGTATCGCGGTGCGTACCGCTGAATTCCTTGATGTAATTCGGATAATTAGTTCTCGGACTCGCCCCTGGCACGCGTCGACCCTTAAAGGTGTTGCAGGTGGTGAGGTTTTGCCAGGCAATGCGCGCTTCCGGCGCGAGGGTCCAGAACGACACGTTGGCCGAGGTGATCATCGCCAGGGTGCGCACCCGGTAGAACGAGTACCAGTTGGCGAAGTTCTGCCGCTCGTCCTTGTCGGCGGCGTCGATCACGCCATCGTCGTTGAGGTCCTTTGTTCCGGTTCCGGAGGCTGCCGACACCTGGACCTCGATATAGCATTTGTCTTCCGTTTTGCTGTCGGTACAACCTGAAGGCTAGGCCGCCCCTGACTCGGAATAGAAGCGGTAGTAATACGCCGGGTTGGCCCCAGGTCCTGTGGCGGTCCACGAAAGGGTTACATCCTATCATTGAGATCATTCGACCAGGGATTTCCCACCTCGACGCGATTGTTGGCGACATCAACATTAGTAACCGTGTACGTCCCTGCGCGAGGCGAGCCGGTCACCGTCAGCACCGTACCAGTGGTGATATTGGCAAATACGCGCTGGGACACCCTGAATCGATTTCGATTCTATCGGGGTTACTACTGCGCTGGTTGAAATCAACGTTACAGCTGTACGAATAATTGGTCGGCGAACCCGCCCCCGCAAAGGGATTGGTCCCCCCGGCAAACGATTGGCCAGAATTGTAGGTATTGCCCATCTGGTCAGGGCATAATCCTGGGTGGGCTTGATACTGCGTCGCCAGATCGCCAAAGCCCTTTGTGGGGTCGAACCCGTTGATCCAGGCCTTGTTGAAACTGGTGGTCGCGAACGAGCCATCGTGTTTGCGCGGCTGCGGATACACCACCTCCGGGTTGTAATACATCGGGTTGTAATACGACGACTTGTACCGTTGGCGTGGCATCCTCCCCACTGGAGTCAAGGTTGTCCGGCGTGTGCGCGGCATCCATACTCCCCGAGGTATCCAGCGTCACGATGATGTTGGGGGGCAAGCGGGACGGTCAGAAACAGGGGCATATCCGCCAACTCAACGGCCCATGCGCCAGATGACGAAACAAGACCCGCCATCGTCAGGGCTATCGCATTACGCATCGGTGTATTCATTTCCCGTTCCTTTTCAGCATTGTGGGTGCGTGCCAAGCCGCCTGGCACACATGGCCAGAATCACAATCATGGCGTGTAGGTAAACACCGCCTGCAGTATCACGACTGCATTCGCGTCGCCGCCGACGCCGCGTGCGGTCACCCGATACCGCTTGGCTCCGGCCAAATCGGGCATTTTCTCGACCACTTATTTGGGTTGCTCGGCGACCTCGTCCACACCCGTAATCGCGAGCGTGGCATCCGCCGTATCCCAGTTGAAGCCTGTCTTCGCCACATCGTCGCAATCCTTTGCGCTGGTGCCGGACCAGAAAGCCTGGGTGTTGGGCATGCACAGCGAGAAGGGGTGTACATCGCCCCCCGAGCCGGGGTTTCGATGGTTGCAGCCGGGAATGCCGCGGCGTACGTCGAGACATTCTTTTCAGCCGCGTTGAGCGCGGCCTCCGCTGCCTGAAATGCCAGGTCCCGATTACGGGCGTTGCCCGACATGCGTTCCTCCTGCCCCATCACCTGCGCCGCCGTCACCCCGAGCAGGGTAAGCACGGCCAGAAAGATGAGCGCCACGATCAGCGTGACGCCCCGTTGATTGCGGGCGGACGCTGGGAAGCGAAAGGGAAGGTGATTGATTTCATTGACGTGACCTGACAGCAATCGTGGCATTGAAGACCTTGCGGATTCTCCGGTCGGCCGGTGTTGTGTCCGTACCATTGAAGGTGTAGGTCTGCGGCTGATCCACGCATTGTTTTCACTGCGCAACAAGAGGCTGACCTGAACGGTCGAACCTGATCCCAGTCTGCGACACCCGACGTCGACGCTGAGCTATCGACCGATTTATCGCCATCGGTATCGAGGCCATAGCTGATTCGCATGTCCTGCACGCCTTCCACCAATTCTTCCGTTCCGGCACCCCTTTAACCAGCCGCTGGCGATACAAGGCGGGCTCGCCGGCGGGGTTGGCGGCAATGTAGTAAAATGTACCGAGCACTTTGGTGACTTTGCTTCCGGGCGGGAAAGGCTTGCTGGTTGCCGTGGAGCATGCACCCGCCAAAAGAGGTTTGGGGCCCAGGTTGGCGACGCAGTTTCCTGTCGGCGCTGCCGCCCCGGCTACATGCAAGACAGTAGTCCCCGCAACCGCAGGGTCTGACGCCTGGAAAACGGCTGCGGTATCGCAGTCGGTCACGACCAGAGTGTCGCCTTTTGAGAAACCTGCCGGCAAAGTAGGCGTAACCGTACTTATGGCAAAAGTAAATTGGGCAGTCGCCGGATCATAAATCTGGACTGCTGCTTCGTTCTCATCATCGGAACGAAAAATCCGAATCGCATCCCCGGTCGACGGTGCAGCCGTAAACGGTGACGGGATGGCTGCGGAATCCGCGACGCCACGGATAGGCTCGCCCAGCAAATTGCCGTAACTGGTGTCGTTCAGCACATTGACGCTCTGTGTCTTGTCATAACTGCACCCCGCCTGGCCGGCCATGCGGATGTCATAGCTAAGGGTTTCCAAAGCATAACGGGCGTTCTCTTGCAGCTGGACAGCGCCTCCTGGCTGCGATAGGTACGGCTACTGCTCAAATACACTTCGCCCACCGCGAGCATCACTACCAATCCCAGGGTCATCGCGATCATCAGCTCAACCAGCGACAGACCTAATGATCTGCCCCGCGTATTGCGGCCTCTTGCAGTATAAGCATCGGACTCATATTCTGCTTCCTGTCGAGAATTCATGGCTGTCTACACTGGTCGCGCTGTCATACCACTTGATCGTGACAACAACCTCGGAAGTCGCTGCATCTCGGGTGATTTTGGCCTTGCCGTCCGGCAAGGTTGCCTGAAGTTCGCCCTTCCAGGCCTTTGCGTCAGCTTCGCTTGGCGTTCCACCGTAGCTCATGACATAGCCACCAAGATTGGTACGGTTCGCGCGCATCCGATCGAGAACGTTGTATGCAAGCGAAGTCGCCTGCGTTCGCAGATAGGCGTTGTGACTGTTTTTGATCGTCGCGCTCTGCAGGCCTGCATAGCCCAGCAAACCAAGGGAAAGAATCACAAGCGAAATCAGCACCTCCAGGAACGCTGCGAGGTTCCCTGTTGACGCGTGCGATTTGGTTTCAAGCGTTTCATAATTCAGGGGGCCTCACAACTTGCAATATTCCCGGTATCCGTGTTTGGGATGCCATCGCCGTTGGTGTTGCGCGCCAGGCGCGGCCGAAGTCGCGTCAGTGTGATGCCGCGCGCTGTGGCTTCGTCGCTGGCATGGCAAACGACAAAGGTGCCAATGTTGTTGGCCGACCCATCCCGTCTGTAACTCACGTAATTAGTAAAGTTGGCTGTCGCATTGAGGCTGTAACCACTTGGGATCCCTTGGTGTACCCGTAAAATCGTATCGCCTGTTGCACTACCAATCGTGGCGCCGTCAACAAACACGATCCAGCCAGTGCTCCAGCTTCCGCCGCAGCTTGTCCAGGGTGAACTGCTTTTGCATACGGAAACAGTGGTGCCTCGCTTGCTCGCTTCACTGCGGGCATAGTTGACTGCCGTCATCAAATCGTTGTTGACTGCAACCAACCGGGTTCGAATGGTAAAGCTCTGCATTGCAGGCACAGCCACTGCCAGCAGAATGGCCGACACAGACATCGTGACCAATAGTTCGATCAGGGTAAATCCGCGCTTTGAGGCCGGGGCGTCAACCATGGTTTTCAAGTTCTCGCATTTCACACTGTCACGTTAAGAAAGGGGGCTTGGGAAGTCCAGTTCCGCAAGACGAATGGCGGGATTGTGTTTATGAACGGACAAGTCCACCCGATGGTGCTTTTATAAACGCACCATGTTTAACGTCATGAACGTGGTCAACTTGAGCCTGTGGTGACAATCAACAGGTATTGGATTTGAGCCGTATGCGCCCGGTGTTGATGATGATGTCGCGTTGGTTACTTGCCACACAAACGCGCAAGGTGCCTTGGCCAGTCCATTGGGACCCTGGCTCCTGCCGCTTGGCAGATAACTGTATGGCTGCTTAGCTGCTAGTTGTGATGGCTGCCGCTGCGGGGTCGGCTGCCTTGAACCCGCAACAGTCGTCCGTATCAATCACCCCTTTTGTTCCGCCATCGACAAATACCAGCCAGCCCTACTGCCAGTTGGCTGTGGAATCGCAAACCGGGGGCTCCGCCATGGCATTGCTGGTTTTACATACCGTGACGCGTACGCCCCCGTCTATCGCTTCGGATCGAGCCAACTGCAATGCAGTAACCAACTCATTGGTTGCCGCCGCCAGCCTGCTGCTGTTTACCAGAAATGCATAGCATGGAATGGCAATCGTCAATAAAATTGCCCCCACCACCAAAGTAACCAGCAACTCGACCAGTGTGAATCCAAGTCCACCCATTTCCGTCCCCTTTGTTTTTTCATTCCCGAAGAATAGCTCGCGATTCTATGGCCGGCACATCTATACGGCTTTAATTTTAGGTTCTGCCTGTGCATGAGCCGACCACAGCGAGATCGAATGCCTCAGCCATCGTTTTAGGCGCTGGCGTCTCGGGCTTGAGCGTTGCACTGGCGCTGTTGCAGCGCGGCGGCCACGTGACGCTGCTGGAACGAGGAGAAGCGGAGCCGAGTCCTCTTGGGCGGGCGGCGGCATTCGGTGTCGCCGTTGCTGCCATGGGACTACGCCGAGCCTTTATCGAGACTGGCGCTGCGCTCGATGACGGCCTATTCAGACTGGATCGCGGCTATTGAAGCGCAATCCGGGATGCGCGCTGAATACTGGCGCTGCGGGATGCGCGTGCGGGAGGTGGCCGAGCCGGATGCCGCGCTAGCCTGGTGCCAGGCGCACGGTCTGGTCGCACAGCGTGAACCTGCGCAGTCCGACGACACCCTCTGGTTACCCGATATCGCCCAGGTTCGCAATCCGCGCCTGGTGGCGGCGTTGCGCGAGGCGGTTACCCGGTGGGCGGGGTCATCCACACGCATTGCGCAGTCGAGTCGGTTTCCACCCAAGGCGGACGCATGGTGGCGTGTTCACACGTTGAAGGGTACGTTTACGGCAGACCAGTTTGTGCTGGCCACGGGTGCATGGGCAGGCTCCGCGTTGCCAAACCTGCCTGCCGTCCCCCATATCCGCCCGATTCGCGGGCAGATGCTGCTGTTCAAACTGGAACCCGGCGTGCTCGACACCATTGTGTATCGCAACGGGCTGTATCTGATTCCGCGCCGCGACGGCCATGTGCTGGTGGGCAGCACGCTGGAAGATGTTGGTTTCGACAAATCGACCGACGACGCCACGCGGCAGCGTCTGCACGCTGAAGCCGCCGAACTGTTGCCTGCGCTGGCGGATGTGCAGCCGGTGCAGCATTGGGCGGGATTGCGGCCGGGTTCGCCGGACAACATTCCGATCATCGACCGCCATCCTGATTTCGACAATGTGTTCGTCAACGCCGGGCATTACCGCTACGGGGTAACGATGGCGCCAGCCTCGGCGGAATTGCTGCTTGATTGATGGAGGCAACACGCCGGTGCTCGACGCCGAGCCTTATTCGTGGGCATCCGCACTCGCACGAAGTTGGGAAAAATAAGGTTCCTGGCTACAATTTGCTCGCATAAGCAGGAGTACATATCATGAGCCTGACCGTTGAACAGATTGCCGAAGAAGCGCTTTCCCTGCCTAGCGAGGCGCGTGCATTGCTTGCCGATCGCCTGGCCGATCGCCTGGATCCGCTGGAAGAGGGTTATACCCGTACCCTCTGGGTCAATAGAGTCACTGCGCCGGCGCGACGATGTCCGCAACGGACATGTCCAGACCATCCCCGGGGATGAAGCGCTGTCACGTATTCGACAGATGTTTTCGCGGTGAGATTTGAGTTCCACCCAGACGCCCTTGCCGAATATGAGGAGTGCCCGGCATTACGCCGCCTGCCAGGCAGGGCTGGAGTTCCGCTTTATCACCGCAGTCGAACACGCCTTACAACTTATTCTTGATGCGCCCGATAGATGGAGCGTGTTTGAAGAAGATATCCGGCGCTGTCTAACCCGCATTTTTCCCTATGCCACTCTGTACACCGGTCGAGCCAGACCATGTGCTGATTATTGCAATCATGCACAGCCATCGTCGACCCGGTTATTGGCGGAAACGTCTTCCTTGAAATCCGGCCCGATACCCATCCCACTGTCGAACCATTGCACGCCCGAAATCACACCCTGTTGATCATCTCGGCTCATCACCGATGGCAAGCCGGGGCACGAAAACCAGTCGCGCGGCTTGGCGGAAGCCTTGGGGAAATTGCAACCCGCGCAGGTGTTACCCTACCCGCGCAATCGCGGGGACGCGCGCTGCTGGCTTGGCTGACACGCCGTATGCGCGGGGTTGATGCCCTGCCCGCCCCCGACCTGATTATCGGCGCCGGACACGCCACGCATCTGACGCTGCTGGCGGCGCGGCGCGCACGCGGCGGCCGTGCGGTGGTGTTGATGAAGCCGAGCCTGCCGCGCCGCTGGTTCGATCTGTGCATCCTGCCGCAGCACGATGGCGTCGCGGCGGATGCGCATACGCTGGTCACCGAGGGCGCGATCAACCGCATTCGCCCGTCCGGCACGCGCAATACGAAACGCGGGCTGATCCTGATCGGCGGCGTCTCGTCGCATTTCGAATGGGATAGCGATGCGATTCAGCTGCAGATCAAAAGCATCCTCGCGCGCACGCCCGACACACACTGGACGCTCACCACCTCGCGCCGCACACCGGATGATTTTCTGGCGCAACTGCCGCCCTTCCCCAATCTCGACCATCGTTCCCCACACCGCCACATCGCCCGACTGGCTACCCGAACAGTTCGCCCAAAGCGGCACGGTGTGGGTGACGCCCGACAGCGCATCGATGGTTTACGAAGCGCTGTCGGCAGGTGCCGATGTCGGCGTGTTCGATCTGCCGGTCAACCCGAGAAGCCGCGTCGGCTGGGCGATTGCACGCCTCGCCGACGCGCAGCGCATCACCCGCTTTGCGAACTGGTGTGCACATGAAAAATTAAACCCCAACACGCAACCGCTGGCCGAGGCCGACCGCTGCGCCGCATGGATTCTGGAATGGCTGAAGAAAAAAAACTAACCGTATTGCAACTGCTGCCCGCGCTCGAATCGGGCGGGGTGGAACGCGGCACGCTCGAAATCGCGCAGGCGTTGGTGGCGCGCGGCCACCGCGCACTGGTGATGTCGGCCGGCGGGCGGCAGGTGTCGTCCCTGGTTGCAGCCGGCGGCGAACATTTCACCTGGCCGATTGGCCGCAAGCGCTTCAAAACGCTGCTGCTGGTCGGCAAGCTGCGGCAATTCCTGCTGGAGCAAAAGGTCGACATCATCCACGCCCGCTCACGCGTGCCTGCGTGGATCGCTTATCTCGCGTGGCGCGGCATGAATCCGGCCACGCGCCCGCGCTTTATCACCACGGTGCATGGCCTGTATGGCGTCAATCGCTACAGCGGCATCATGACGCGCGGCGAGCGGGTGATTGCGGTGTCGAATACCGTGCGCGATTACATCCTGCGCGAATACCCCGACACGCTGCCGTGGCATGTTCAGGTGATCCATCGCGGTGTCGATGGTGCGGCCTATCCGCACGGATGGAAACCCGATCCGGTCTGGCAGCAGGCGTTTTATGCCCAGTTTCCGCAAGCTGCCGGCAAGCTGCTGCTCACCCTGCCGGGCCGCATCACACGGCTGAAAGGGCACGAAGACCTGATCGAATTGATTGCGCGGCTGAAGCGACGCGGACTCGCCCGTGCATGGCCTGATCGCCGGCGGCGCGTCCGCGTCCAAGCAACGCTATCTGCAAAAACTGCGCTACCGCGTGCGCAGCATGGAACTGGAGAGACGACATCAGTTTCACCGGTCAGCGCGACGATCTGAAGAACATCCTGGCGATATCGAATCTGGTGCTATCGCTGTCCACCCAGCCCGAGTCGTTTGGCCGCACCACGCTGGAGGCGCTGCGGCTGGGCGTGCCGACAGCGGGTTACGACCACGGCGGCGTGGGTGAAATTTTGCGGACGATTTATCCGGCGGGACTATTGCCACTTGGCCGCATCGACGAAACCTTCCAGCGTGTCGCGCAACTGCTGCAATCCCCCCCAGCGGTTCCGGCTGGCGACTTTTTTCCGCTACGGGATATGCTGGATCAAACGCTGGATCTGTACGAACAGCTGGCGCGCACACCGCGCCGCTGAACGCTCACACCGACCCCGGCTGGTATTCCGGCACCCAGGTTTTCAGCTGACGTTTGACTGTGGCCTCGTCGTGCGGATCAGCATCCGCCAGCCAGGCCAGACATTCGGCATGCCAGTCCACATTGGCCGCGCGCGCCTGAGCCACGCGCAGTTTGGGATGCGGCGTGGGCAGGGTCGATTCGTCATCGGCGAGCAGTTCTTCATAGAGTTTTTCGCCGGGGCGCAGGCCGGTGTATTCGATGCGGATGCGATCGACGTCTGCGCCCGACAGCCGAATCATCAGCTTGGCCAGATCGACGATTTTCACCGGCTCGCCCATGTCCAGCACGAAGATCTCGCCGCCCTTGCCCATCAGGCCGGCCTGCAACACCAGTTGCGCGGCTTCGGGGATCGTCATGAAGTAGCGGGTGATCTCGGGATGCGTCACCGTCACCGGCCCGCCCGCCGCGATCTGCTGCTGGAACTTGGGGATCACGCTGCCGGACGAGCCGAGCACATTGCCGAAGCGCACCGATCACGAATCGGCGTGCCGATCGCCTGCTGCAGCGCCTGACAAACCATCTCGGCCAGCCGCTTGGTCGCGCCCATGACATTGGTCGGGTTGACCGCCTTGTCGGTGGAGATCATCACGAACTTGCTCGACGCCATTCGCCTGCGCCGCTGCGCGCAACCACCTGCGTGCCCAGCACGTTGTTGCGCACCGCCTCGCCAGGCGTTGCCATTCTCCATCAGCGGCACATGCTTGTAGGCGGCGGCGTGGAACACCACGGCGGGGCGATGCTTCGGCCATCACCCGATTGACCCACTCCGCGTTCTTGACGTCGCCGATCACCGGCACGATCTGCACGCTGGGAAAACGCCGGGGCAATTCCTGCTCCATCGAATACAGGGCCAGCTCAGACTGCTCGAACAGCACCAGTTTGCCGGGCGAAAACCGCGCAATCTGCCGGCACAACTCCGAACCGATCGAGCCGCCCGCACCCGTCACCATCACCACCTGACCCGTCAGCAACTGATGCAGGCCGCTGTCGTCGAGCGCCACCGCATCACGCCCCAACAAATCGTCGAGCTCGATCCGGCGCAGCGTCGATACCGACACCCGCCCGGCCACCAGGTCTTCGATCGACGGCACCGTCAGCACATTCAATCCGGCTTCGCTGCAAATCTGGGTGATGCGCTTCCTCACCTCGTGCGCCGCCGATGGCAGCGCCAGCACAATGTCCTGCACGTCCATCTTGCGCGCATGGACCGCCACTTCGTCCAGCGCCCCCAGCACCGGAATGCCCTGCACCAGCCGCCGCTGCTTGTCGCGGCTGTCGTCGAGCAAACCCACCACATGAAACCCGGCCGGACTGCGCGCCAACTCGCGCAGCAGAAAGTCTGCCGCCGACCCCGCGCCTGCCACCAGCACCGGGCGGCTTGCAGGATGCAGCACGCTGGCCAGCCGATGTTCCTTCCAGGCGCGATACGCCAGGCGGCTGCCGCCCATCACGATCAGCAGCAGCAGCGGATCGAGTATCAGCACCGAACGCGGCACCACCGCGCTGACGCGGAACAGGATCAACACCACCGGAACCATCACCGCCGCCAGCCCCACCGCCAGCACGATGCGCTTGAGATCGGGCAGGCTGGCAAAGCGCCAGATGCCGCGGTACAGGCCAAAGCGCCAGAACACGACAGCCTGCAACGGCACCACCCAAACCAGCGTGGACAGCGCCGCATCCTGAAACTCGGGCGGCATCGCCAGATTGAAACGCGCTTGCCATCAGCGATCGCGACCGTCTCGCGGCGAGGCCCGCGGAGTCCGTGACGCAATCCGTCTGCGGCTATTGCGGCGTCGGTTGTCGGCTGGAGATCGAGGCCGCGGCGAACAAGGTGCTGCGCATTCGCGGCGTCGCGGACGCCGCCGTCAATCGCGGCCACCTGTGCGTGAAGGGCCGCTACGCGCACGCCTTCCAGCACTCGCCGGACCGCCTGACGCAACCGCTCAAGCGCGTGGGCGATCGATTCGTGCCGATCTCGTGGGATGAGGCGCTGGCCTTCGCCGCCGAGCGGCTGAGCGCAATCCGCGAACAGCACGGGCCGAACGCGCTCGGTGCGTTCACCTCGTCGCGCTCGACCAACGAGGCGTGCTACCTGCTCCAGAAACTCTTCCGCGCCGTCCTCGGCACCAACAACGTCGATTGCTGCGCGCGCGTCTGCCACTCCTCAACGGCGCTGGCGCTGCAACTGGTGACGGGCACGGGCGCGGCCTCGGCCTCCTACGAAGACATCGAGCGCGCCCGCTGCATCGTCGTCGCCGGCGCGAATCCGACCGAGGCGCATCCCGTCGTCGGCGCGCGCCTCAAGCAGGCGGTGCTCCGCGGCGCGCGGCTGATCGTGATCGATCCCGCGCCGCATCGAGCTCGCCGAATACGCGGACGTTCACCTGCCAGTTGCGTCCCGGAACCAACGTCGCCCTGTTCAACGGCGCTCGCCAAGGTGCTGATCGAGGAAGGATCTGATCGACGCCAGCTACCTGAACGAGCGCACGCGAGGGGTTCGAGGATTGCGCGCGTTCCTGAGCGGCTATCGCTGGACAGCGGGCTCGGCGTCTCAGGGATCTCCGTCGAGCGCATGCGCGACGCGGCCGCTTGATCGGCTCGGGAAGCCCCAGCGCTCTTCGTCAGCGGGCTGGGACTCTCGGAATTGCATCAGGGGACGGACTCGGTCAAGACGCTGTGCAACCTCGGGATGCTGACCGGAAGCATCGGCCGCCCCGGCGCGGGCATGCTGCCGCTGCGCGGGCAGAACAACGTGCAGGGCAGCGCCGACATGGGCAGCATGCCGAATCTCGTGACCGGGCTACCAGTCGCTGCGACGACCCCGCGGTGCGCGAGCGTCTGCGCGAGAATCTGGGGCGCGCGTTCCGCCGGAAGAGCCCGGGCCTGACCATCCCCGAGATGATCGACGCCGCGGCGCGCGGCCAGATTCGCGCCCTCTGGATCCAGGGCGAAGACATCGCGCAGAGCGACCCCAACGAAGCGCACGTGCTCGAGGCGCTCTCGAGACTCGACTTCCTGATCGTGCAGGAACTCTTCTTCTCCGAGACGGCGCGCTTCGCGCATCTGGTGCTGCCCGCCGCGGCGGCGCTCGAGCAGGAGGGAACCTTCACCAACGGCGAGCGGCGCATCCAGCGCGTGCGGCCCGCCGTCGCGCCGCCCGGCGAGGCCCTGCCCGATCTGGCTCGCGCGTGCGCAACGTGGCTCGCGCCTGGGCGCCGCGGTGGCACTTACGAACACCGGCGCAAGTCATGGACGAAATCGCGCGCGTCGCGCCGAAACTGTTCGGCGGCGTCAGCTACGACGCGCCTCGCGGGCGATGGCCTGCAATGGCCCTGCCCGACGCGCGAGCACCCCGGCACGTCGCGCGTGCACGCCGAGGGCTTCATGCGCGGCAAGGGGAAGCTCTCGGCCGATCGCGTACGTCGCCGAGCCCGGAGCACGACGTCCGGGAACTTTCCGTTCATCCTGGTCACCGGCCGCGTGCTCGAGCACTACAACGTCGGCACCATGACGCGGCGCACGCCGAACCGCGAGCTGGTCCCCGAAGATGTTCTGGAAGTGAATCCCGACGACGCGCGGCGGAAGGATTTCGGACGGCGAGACCGTCGAAATCGAGAGCCACTGGGGCCGCACGTCAATGCGCGTCGAGTGTTCGCAACGCGTCGCGCCGCGGACGCTCTTTCTGGCCTTTCACTTTCCCGAAACCCACACGAATCGCCTGACCGGCTCCTGCGTCGATCCCGACTCGAAGTGCCCCAACTACAAGGTGACCGCCGTCCGTCTGCGGCGCAAGCTGGCCGGGTAGCGTCTGTCGCTCAGTTCCCACACTAGGCCGTGGGAATCTCCCACTAACGGGTGGATGATTTCGCTCAGGGGGCACTCACCTCCGTGAGCGTCGGAACACGAATGCTATCTCCCGAGCGGCGGGACGTTTCAGCATGTGCACCCACTTCCAAGCCGGCCACGGAGCTTAATGTCAATTGTTTGAGTTGCTTAGGAGGCATTCGATCCATCCAGAAGGCGATGAATGTGCCTGAAGAAGGCATTGGCGGCAGCGCGCCCTCGCGCATAAACAACGAGCGATTTGGCATGATCACAGAGCGATAACGGCCCCAATCTTGCTGTCAAGCAGGTTTGGGGTTCGGGGTTGGGGGAAAACCATCTAGGGTCCCCTGCCATCCTGCGGGTCTTGTCTGAACCCACGCCAAACCACTCGACCTTGGAGCATGAGTGACATTCCGGAGGAAATAATGCCATCCATTCCCTGTGACCTGGACATAGCGCGCGCAGCGACCATTAAGCCGATTGCGAAAATCGCCAACGATATCGGAATTCAAGAGGATGAACATGAACGGAAACGCCTCGGGCGAGAAATCGATGCCCGCGCACACCCGGCGCGCACGACGTCGCGGCTGCGCGGCCCGGCCACGCTCGCGGTGGCCGAGTCATCCGTCACCGAGGTGAGGTAGACCTCGAGTTGCGGCCACTCGGTCTGCAGCCAGCGCTCGAGCCACCCCATCACGCGCGCGGCGCCGCCCGTCGTGGCGGTCATCAGGAAGTGATCTTCGGCGAGGCGCGTGGTGACGCCGTCGTCCAGCACCATGCCGTTCTCATCAGCGTCGAGGCCGTAGCGGCAGCGGCCGACGCCGAGCTTGCCCCAGGCGTTGGTGTATACCCAGTCGACCATCGGCGATCTGGTCCACGAATGGATGCTTGCCGCGTTGAACCTC
>CAWHHA010000031.1:0-86467 GCA_963828945.1 uncultured beta proteobacterium | reverse complement strand
TGTTCCAGCGCGACAGTTCGCGGTAGATCAGCGCCGCGCCCGAGGTCGTGGTGGTGAAATAGAAGTGATCGTCGGCCAGCCGCGCCACCACGCCGTCGTCGATCACCACGCCGGACTCGTCGCACATCACGGCGTAGCGCGTCATGCCGACCTTGAGACCGGCGTACTTCGAGATGTAGACGCGCTCAAGGAACTCGGCCGCCTGCGGGCCGCGTATCTCCAGCTTGCCGAGCGTGCCGACGTCGATCAGGCCCACACCTTGCCGCACCGCCGCGCACCTCGCCTTCGATGCACCGCTGCGTGATCTGCCCGGCGACTCGCGTAGTACTCGGCCGCTGCCACGCACCCGGCAGGCATCCATACCGCGCCGGCTGTAGCGTGCCGATGGTGCATCAGGCGTGCGCCGCTCGGGCGTGAAGCCGCGGCCGGCCAGATGCGACATCGGCACCGGATGGAAGAAGGGGCGCGCGGTGGTGGTGCCGACCTCGCCCGGCGTCGATCCGGTGGCGCGCGCCAGCACGCGCAGCGCGTTCATGTTCGAATGCTTGCCCTGGCTCGGCCCCATGCCGACGGTGCGAGTAGCGCTTCATCAGCTCGATGTTGTCGAAGCCCTCCTGAATGGCGTTCTCGAGATCCGCGACCTGCAGATCCTCGTCGAAGTCGACGAAATTCTTGCCCTTCGGATGGGACACATGGGCCAGGGGTGGGTCGGCGACTTGCCTCGGCGGGCACGCGTACCGGCCTTCGCCGTGCCGAAGCCCCAATGCGCCGCCGCCGCGCTGCCGGCACGTCGCCATCGAGCAGGCGCGCGGCCGGCGTGTAGATGCCGTTGACCCGGCCGCAGGCAAAGACGCCGTCGGCAGGGTGTCGGGGACGAACTGGTGCACGCCCTCGTCGTAGCGCATCTTCGTCCCGGCCTGGTAGAGCAGCGGCGCGGCGGGTGCCCAGCCGACGCTCATGAAACACGCCGTCGCAGGCAATTTGGTGCGCTGGCGTCTGCCGCACCCACCGCCGCGATGCGCACCGCTGCGACGGCCCGCTTGCCGTCGTCGGTCGGGTACCGCCTCGACGATGCAATGTCCCGCATGCACGGGATTGCAGCGCGGCCGGCTCGATTGCTGGTCGCGCCGGCACGGCGTCGCGCAGATCGATCACCGCCGCCACGGCGATGCCCGCCTCGATAAGATCCTGCAGCGGCGCGATAGGCGTCGGCATTGGCCGCGAGCACGACGACCCGCTGCGCCGGCCGCACGGCGTAGCGGCGGATCAGGCGCTGCGCCGCCGAGGCGAGCATGATCCCCGGCAGGTCGTTGTAGCGGAACACGGCCGGCTGTTCGATAAGCGCCGGTGGCGACGACGACGCGCGGGCGCGCATCTTGCGTGATGCGGTCGCGTTCGACCAACGGCACCCAATGGTCGGCGTAATAGCCGGCGGCGAACGTGCTCGGTGAGCGACGCAGATGCGCGGATGCGCCGTGAGCCTGATCGATGAGGATCGGACGGCGCCGTAGCGTGCTGCCGCCAAGGGCGCGCTTCTCGTCGACCAGCACCACATCCGCCCCCTGCTCGGCCGCCGCCAGCGCGGCGGCTCAGGCCCGACGGACCGGCGCCGACAACCAGCACGTCGCAGAAGCCGTAGCGCTTGGGCGTGCGCAGGCGCGGCGTGGCAAAGTCGACCCGCCCCAGCCCGGTCATCGCGCGGATCATGCGCTCCCATAGCGGGAACAGGCGCTTGCCGTGGAAGGCCTTGTAGTAGAAGCCGACCGGCAGGAAGCGGGCGAACCAGTCCATGCACGCTACCGGCGTCGCGTTCCAGCGTGCCGACAGGTGTTCACGCGCGGTCAGCGCCATGCTCGTCTTGCAGCGGCGTCGCGTCGGCGCGCACGTTGGGCGTGCCGACCGACCTGCATCAGCGCGTTGACGTCGTGATTGGCGGCGGAGAGGATGCCGCGCGGCCGGTGGTACTTGAAGGAATGCGCCGAGCACGCTGACGTCCGCTGGCCGCACGAGTGCGCTGGCGATGCTGTCGCCGGCAAACCCGTGATACGTCGCGGCCCTCGAACGTGAACTCGAGCGGCTGGCTGCGATCGATCCATTCCCCGGATTCGGGCGGCAGGCGCATGCTCAGCTCCTTCCTCCCGTTACAAAAGGTGCGCAGGATCTCGTCGCGTGCGGTGTCGCGTTCGGCGACGAACCAGTAGTTGCGACGGCGTGTGGCACCACCACTCGCGCTTCACGCCCGGCGATGCCGTTGCGGTTGAAGACGTAGTCGGCCCATTGCGTCGTCGCTGCAGGTCGCCGGGGTCGGGCATGGGCCGGATCTCGCCGCCGTAGGCAAACTCGGAGATGGTGCGCGGGCCGTTGACGGGCAGGTCATGATTCATTCATGGTCAGTGACCTACCGACGCGGCACCCTTCTCGCCGGTCAGTTCGAAGTCGCGGAAGCGGTCGAGCGTGAAGCCGGTGATGAGTTCGTGGTTGCGGTCGTTGGCGACGGTGTACGACATGGTCTTGCCGCAGACCGGCGTCGCCTTGAAGCCCCAGGTGCCCCAGCCGCCGTCGAGGTAGAAGCCTTCGACCGGCGTCCTGCCCATGATCGGGCGCGAAGTCCGGCGTCATGTCGGCGATCCCGGCCCACTGCCGCATGACCTTGACGTTCGACAGGAACGGGAACATGTCGAGCATGTGCGTCGGCAGGCCTTCGGTGAAGTCGAGCGTCGAGCGCGTGCTCGTGCACTTCGTAAGGATCGAGCGAGGCGCCCATCACCAGCTCGCCGCGCGCCGACTGGCTGACGTAGACGTGCAGCGTGCCGGACACGAGGATCGGGATCGAGCCACGGCTTGACCGGCTCGGTGACCATGGCCTGCAGCGGATGGATGTAGATCGGCGAGCGGATGCCGACCATGTCGAGGATGCGCGGCGTCGAGCCGGCGACGGCGCACAGCACCTTGCCGGTGGAGATGTTGCCGCGATTGGTGCTGCACGCCGGTGACCTGGCCGCCTCGACATCGATGCCGAGCACTTCGGTGCGCTGGTGGATCTCCACGCCGCGCAGGTCGGCGCCGCGGCCGTAGCCCCAGGCCACGGCGTCGTGGCGCGCCACCGCGCCGGGCGCGTGATAGAGCGCGCCGAGGATGGGCGCATGGCCGCCGCAGGACAGGTCGATCATCGGCGCCGCCTTCTTCACCGCCTCCGGGCCGACCACTTCCGATTCGATGCCGAAGTGCTTGTTCACCTCGGCGCGCCAGCGGCATGGTGCGCAGCGCCGCGTCGGTGTGCGCCAGGGTGAAGTGGCCGCGGTTCGAGTAGAACAGATTGAGGTCGAAATCCGTGGAGAGGTCCTGCCACAGGCGCACCGATTCGTCGTAGAACTTCACGCCTTCCGGCGTCAGGTAGTTGGAGCGGATGATGGTGGTGTTGCGGCCCGGTGTTGCCGCCGCCGAGGTAGCCCTTCTCCAGCACGCAGACGTTGGTGATGCCGTGGTCGCGCGCGAGGTAGTAGGCCGCCGCGAGCCCGTGTCCGCCGCCGCCGATGATGACGACGTCGTACGCCGGCTTGAGGCGGTCGTGGCGCGTGAACATGCGCGGTTCCGGGTGCTTGTTCGAGAGCGCGAAGCGGAGCAGTCTCCAGGGCATGCGATTCTCCTAGCGGAACACCACGGTCTTGTTGCCGTGGGTCAGCACGCGGTCTTCCAGGTGGTAGCGCAGGCCGCGCGCCAGCACCGTCTTCTCGATGTCCTTGCCGTAGCGCACCATGTCCTCGGGCGAATCCGAGTGGTCGATGCGGATCACGTCCTGCTCGATGATCGGCCCCTCGTCGAGCTCCTCGGTGACGTAGTGGCAGGTCGCGCCGATCAGCTTGACGCCGCGCGCATAGGCCTGGTGGTAGGGCTTGGCGCCGACGAAGACGGGCAGGAAGCTGTGGTGGATGTTGACGATCCGCCCGGGATAGCGCGGCACAGCTCCGGGCGACAGGATCTGCATGAAGCGCGCCAGCACCATGGTGTCGCCGCGATACTCCTCGAACAGGCGCTGCACTTCGGCGTAGGCGGCGTCCTTGTCGTCCGGCATGACCGGCACGTGGTGGAACGGAATGCCGTGCCACTCGACGAAGCCGCGCAAGGTCTCGTGGTTCGAGATCACGCAGGGAATGTCGATCTCCAGTTCGCCGACTGCCAGCGTGCCAGCAGGTCGTACAGGCAATGATCCTGCTTCGACACCAGCACCACCACCCGCTTCTTCACCGCCGAATCGCTGATGCGCCAATCCATGTCGTACTGGGCAGCGATGGGAGCAAATTTTTCGCGCAGTGCGGCGACATCGAATGGCAGCGAGTCGGCGCGGATTTCCTGACGCAGGAAAAAGCGCTTGGCCGGCTCGTCGGCATGGTGGCTGGCCTCGACGATCCAGCCCTGATGCTGCGCGATCAAGCCGCTCACGGCAGCGACGATGCCGACCCGGTCGGGGCAGGTCAGCGTCAGGGTGTAGCGGCGGGCGGAGGACATCCGATATTTCTCACAACGAAACATTAGTTCACATAATGCACCGTAACGATTAACAAGAGTCAACTATATTTTCTTTGTGTGAATATTTCCTCCATGCCATAATCCGGCCATGGATACGCCACCCAGACCCCCTGGAAACCGATGCGCCGGAAGCGGCTTCCGGCGCGCTGGAGCGCTATCTGGGCAACGCGATCCGCGACCTGCGCCAACGCCACGGCCTGACCATCGCCGACGTGGCGGATCGGGCCGGCATCAGCCGCGGCATGCTGTCCAAGATCGAAAACGCGCAGACCGCGACCAGCCTGGAAACCCTGAACCGCCTGGCGCACGCGCTCGGCGTCTCGCTGTCCGTCCTGTTCCGCAACTACGACGTGCCGGAAGGCAGCGCCCAGCTGGTGAAGAAGGGCGAAGGCATGGAAGTCGTGCGGCGCGGCACCAAGCGCGGCCACACCTATCATCTGCTGGCCTACGACCAGGGGCCGACCAAGGTGTTCGAGCCCTTCCTCATCACCATCGACTCGCAGGACGCCACCTTCCCCGTCTTCGAGCATCCCGGCACCGAGTTCCTCTACATGCTGGAAGGCCGCATGGAATACCGCCACGGCCAGCACACCTATCTGCTCACCCCGGGCGACGCGCTGAGCTTTCGCGGCGAAGTGCCGCACGGCCCGGAAAAGCTGATCGAAGTGCCGATCCGCTTCCTCGCCACCATCGTCTACCCCACGCCGGTCGAAACATGAAGGACGTCCGGATCACGCCGGCCAGCGAAGCCGACATTCCCGAACTGATCGACCTGCTCGCGGTGCTGTTCTCCATCGAGCAGGACTTCACCCCGGACCCGGACAAGCAGCGCCGCGGCCTCGCCGCCTTGCTCGCCTCGTCCGCCGGCCACATCGCGATCGCTCGCGACCAAGCCTCGCGTGCCGTCGGCATGGCTACGGCACAACTGGTGATTTCGACTGCCGAAGGCGCGCCATCGGCCTGGATCGAGGACGTGGTGGTGCGCGAAGACTGGCGCGGTAAAGGTCTGGGACGCGCGCTGCTCGACGCCGTGCTGGCCTGGGCGCGCGCCCAGGGTGCCGTCCGCGCGCAACTACTCGCCGACCTCGACAACGCACCGGCACTGGCCTTCTATGACCGGCTGGACTGGCAGCCGACGCGGCTGGGTGCGCGACGGCTGATGTTGGACAAAGCCTAAGAACCCGCCGGGTTTTTCGTTCCAACTGCCAAGAGCCACAAGCTGGCAACCTGCTAGCAGGTGAGAATCAGGTCTGGATTGTGTGTCCTGCCGTGATCGACACCGCGCATGTCAAGCACATGCTCCTGGAACCGTTTTGGTGCAAGGTGAAGATGGAATGCACCAAAATGGACTTCAGGTTCGTGGGTAAAGCCGCTCAGCTCACCCTTCTATTAAATAAATCAAAATATATTCAATGGCTTGCGTTCATTTGTCCGGTTTGGCATAGCCATTGCTAATCATTCAGTAACGGGAAAAGCGGCGCACGTCGCCTGCAGATACCGCGAATGCGCAGCTAGGGTTCCGGTCCCGTAAGGGATGGCTGGTCCGAGAGCTGCCGGTTCCACCGCAAGGTGGGGCTCCACGGAGGGATAAAAGCCCGGGAGAATGCGATCGCGCGACGCTTTCTCGGGACTCGTCCTTGACCTTCCAACCAGGAGCTTCACATGAAAATCGCGCGCCTCACCCGTACCCTCATCGCCAGCATCGGTTTTGCCCTGTTGACCCAACCCCTGGCGGCGCAAGCCGAAGTCAAGATCGGCGTGTCCGACTGGCCGGGCTGGGTGGCCTGGTATGTCGCCGAGCAGAAGGGCTATTTCAAGAAGCACGGCGCCGACGTCAAGCTGGTCTGGTTCGCCAACTACACCGATTCGATCAGCGCGCTGTCCGCCGGCCAGGTCGACGGCAACTCGCAGACCTGGAGCGACACCATGGCGCCGCTGGCCAAGGGCATCGCGCTGAAGACCATCCTGGTCAACGACAACTCGGCCGGCAACGACGCGCTGATGGTCGGCCCCAAGATCAAGTCGTTCAAGGACCTCAAGGGCAAGAAGATCGCGCTGGAAGAGTTCAGCGTGTCGCACTTCCTGCTCACCATGGCGTTGAGCAAGAACGGCATGACGCTGAAGGACGTGCAAGGTGGTGAACCTGACCGCCGGTGACGCCGCCGCCGCCTTCATGGCCGGCCGGGTCGATGCCGCCGTGGTGTGGAACCCCTGGGTCAACAAGATCCAGACCAGCGGCAAGGGCAAGCCGCTGTTCACCTCGAAGGATGTGCCCGGCCTGGTGCCCGACCTGCTGGTGGTGCAGGAGAAATCCCTGAAGGCCAAGCGCAAGGACTTCGTCGGCATGATCAAGGCCTGGTATGACGTCGAGGCTTTCCTGCAAACCAATCCGGATGAAGCGGCGAAGATCATGGCCAAGGTGGTCGGCATGGACGCCAAGGAATACAGGTGTTCCTGCCGGGCACCAAGTTCTTCGACCAGAAGGCCAACCTGCAGGCCTTTGGCCCGGCCACCGATGCCACCAGCCTGATGGGCGTGGCGCCGACCATTGTCCAAATTCCTGCTCGACAACAAGCTGATGGAAGGCAAGGTCGATTTCGCCAAGGGGCTGGATGCTTCGCTGGTCAAAGAAGTCGCCGGCGTCAAGTAAGCGACGGGACATGACGATGCCATCCCGACCCGGCAACCGACCGCCCCGCGCCCCGTCCAGGTCTGGCAGACCGGGCATGTGGGCGATCCGCGGGCCGCTGTCCCGCAACCAGTATCTGGCTGTTCGCCGTGCTCGGCTTGTTGACTCCGCTGGGCCTGTGGTGGCTGGTGTCGAGCGGGACATCGGTGGACAAGGTGTTCATGCCCAGCCCGGTCGACGTGTTCAACCGGCTGGTCACCTGGTACGCGGAAGACGATCTGCTGTCCGACATGGGCATCAGCATCTACCGGGTCACCGCCGGGTTTGCCTTGTCGGCGCTGATCGCCCTGCCGCTGGGGCTGCTGATCGGCACCTTTCGTCCGGTGCAGGCCGTGCTGGAGCCGCTCACCGACTTCATCCGCTACATGCCGGCGGTGGCCTTCATTCCGCTGGTGATGCTGTGGGTGGGCATCGAGGAGTCGTCGAAGATCGCCATCATCTTCATCGGCACGTTTTTCCAGATGGTGCTGATGATGGCCGAGGACGTGCGCCGGGTGCCGCTGGCGCAGATCGAGGCGGCGCAGACCATGGGCGCGACACGCGGCGAGACCGATCAACCTGGTGATCTTCCAGTCGGCCAAGCCGGCCCTGCTCGACACCCTGCGCATCACCATGGGCTGGGCCTGGACCTATCTGGTGGTGGCCGAACTGGTGGCCGCCAACTCCGGCCTCGGCTATTCCATCCTGAAGGCGCAGCGCTTCCTGCAGACCGACAAGATCTTCGTCGGCATCATCCTGATCGGCCTGATCGGCCTGGTCGATGGATCAGCTGTTCCGCCTCGCTGCACCGCAAGGCCTTCCCCTGGCTGCACCTGAAGATCGTGACGCATGCCCAAAATTGCCATTCAGCAGCGTCGGCAAGGTGTTCGGCGAAGGCAGCCATCGTGTCGAAGCGCTGCAGGACGTCAACCTCGACATCGCCGACAACGAATTCGTCACCTTTGTCGGCGCCTCCGGCTGCGGCAAGTCGACCCTGCTGCGCATCATCGGCGGGCTCGAATACCACACAGCGGGCGATGTCCTGGTCGACGATCAGCCGATCATGGGCCCCGGCGCCGACCGCGCCATGGTGTTCCAGCACTACAGCCTGTATCCCTGGCTGACGGTGATGGAGAACATCAAGTTCAGCCGCCGCCTCAAGCATGGCCGCGAGAATCTCACCGAGGCCGACGTCGAAGCCGCCTCCGGGCGCGCCGACGCACTGCTCAGCCTGATGGGCCTCAACGCGGCCGCCAACGCCTATCCCAACCAGCTGTCCGGCGGCATGCAGCAGCGCGTCGCCATCGCCCGCGCGCTGATGGGGCGGCCGGAGATCCTGCTGATGGATGAACCCTTCGGTGCGCTCGACGCGCAGACGCGCGAGGTCATGCACGACCTGATCCTGCACGTGCACCGGCTGGAGAAAGCCACCATCGTCTTCGTCACCCACGACGTCGAGGAGGCGATCTACCTCGGCCACGCGTCGTGCTGATGGCGCCGCGCCCGGGCCGCATCGACACCATCTACCCGGTGCCGCTGCCGGCCGAGCGCGAGCAGGACATGAAGCACACGCCGGAATTCCTGCGCCTGAAGAAGGAGATCCTGGCGCGCATCCGCGAGACCTCCGGCATGAAGACCGACCTGGACCTGCTCGATCAGCTGAACCTGGCACGGCCAGCCGCATGCAGCTGGCAATCAACGCATTGACTGGACTTACATGCACAGAGCCTCAACCCATTCCCCGGAGCGGCTGCTCTGGGAAGAAGCGCTGCCCGGCGGCGCCACTGGTCCGGCGTCCTGCGCCGCGGCAGCGCGCTGCGCCTCACCGACCTCGAAGGCGGCGCCAACGTCTCGGCGCTGTTCTACAACGCCGAGGAAAAGCTCGAACGCTACAACATGGCCGACACGCTCAAGGCGCAGCACACCGCGCACCTGACGCGCGGGCATGTGTGCTACTCCGACATGGGGCGCGTGCTGTGCTCGATCACCGCCGACAGCTGCGGCTGGCACGACACCGTCTGCGGCGTCAGCGACGCCGCGCTGGTCGCAGGCGAAGTACGGCGAGCGCGCTTACCAGGAGCATCGCAACGACATGTACCGCAACGGCCGCGACGGCCTGCTGATCGAGCTCGGCAAGTAGGGCCTGGGCAAGCGCGACCTGGTGGCGAACGTCAATTTCTTCAGCAAGGTCAGTCGTGGACGACGCGGGCGCGCTGCAGCTTCGACGCCGGCCACTCGCAGGCCGGCGCACTGCGTCGACCTGCGCTTCGAGATGAACACGCTGGTGGTGCTGCTCGACCGCGCCGCATCCGCTCGACCCGCAGCCGCGACTACGCGCCGAAGCCGGTGCAGCTCACCGCCTGGCGCTGCGGCACGCGCCGGCGGCCGACGACGACTGCCGCAACTGCCGCCCGGAGAACGCGCGCGGCTTCGATCAACACCGAACTGCTGTACCGCTGAGGCGAATCATGAGCACATCGACCTCGTCGAAAGCACGCTCGATCCGGCAAGCGCCGTCGTACGACTGCCGTCTGCCGGCCGGCGAGCCCTGGCTGCACGAAGTCAGCAAGGGCCAGATGTTCCGCATCCTCGACCTCGAAGGCAACCAGGCGGTCGACACCCTGTTCTACAACGCCGCACGATCCCGAGGAGCGCTACAGCGCCGCGGACACCATCCGCGCGCAGGGCAGCATCTACCTGACCACCGGCTCGCAGCTGCTGTCGAGCGAAGGCCGGCGTGATGCTGACCATCGTCGCCGACACCTGCGGCCGCCACGACACGCTGGGCGGCGCCTGCGCGGCCGAGAGCAACACGGTGCGCTACGCGCTGGAGAAGCGCCACATGCACAGCTGCCGCGACAACTTCCTGCTCGCGCTGGCGCGAGTCCGACTGCGGCATGGGCAAGCGCGACCTGCACCAGCAACATCAACTTCTTCATGAACGTGCCGGTGACGCCCGAGGGCGGCCTGACCTTCGACGACGGCATCTCGGCGCCGGGCAAGTACGTGGAGCTGCGCGCCGAGATGGACGTGCTCGTGCTGATCTCCAACTGCCCGCAGCTCAACAACCCCTGCAACGCCTACAACCCGACGCCGGTGCGGGTGCTGATCTGGGACGCGGTCTGAACCATGCGACCACGGCGGGACGACCCGCAGCGCTCAATGCAACGCGGGACGACCCGCGCCGAGCGATCGCCATGTTCGACAAGGTCCTGATCGCCAATCGCGGCGCCATCGCCTGCCGCATCATCCGCACCCTGCAGCAGCATGGGCGTCGGCTCGGTCGCGGTCTATTCCGAGGCCGACGCCGCATTCGCTGCATGTGCGCCTGGCCGACGAGGCCGTCTGCATCGGCCCGGCGCCGGCGGCGCAGAGCTACCTGCGACGCCGAGCAGATCCTCGAGGCGGCGCAGCGCACGCGGCGCCGCAGGCCATCCACCCCGGCTACGGCTTCCTGTCCGAGAACGCCGGCTTCGCCGAGGCCTGCGAGGCAGCGGGCATCGCCTTCATCGGCCCGACGCCCGCAGCAGATGCGCGCCTTCGGCCTCAAGCACACGCGCGCGCGAGCTGGCCGAGCGCAACGGCGTGCCGCTGCTGCCGGGCAGCGGCCTGCTGGCCGACGCCGGCCACGCGCACGCCGAAGCGGCGCGCATCGGCTACCCGGTGATGCTCAAGAGCACCGCCGGCGGCGGCGGCATCGGCATGCAGCTGTGCTGGAGCGCCGACGAGCTGGCGCGACGCCTTCGACGTCGGTGCGAGCGCCTGGCGCGCGCCAACTTCAGCGACGCCGGCGTCTTCCTGGAGAAGTACGTCGAGCAGGCGCGCCACATCGAGGTGCAGATCTTCGGCGACGGCGCGGGCGACGTGCGTCGCGCTGGGCGAGCGCGACTGCTCGGTGCAGCGGCGCAACCAGAAGGTGATCGAGGAAACCCCGGCGCCGGGCCTGCACCGACGCGCAGCGCAGCGAGCTGCTCGAGACCGCCGTGCGGCTCGGCGCAAGCGGTCGGCTACCGCTCCGCCGGCACGGTCGAGTTCGTCTTCGACGCGGCCAGCGGCGAGTTCTACTTCCTCGAGGTCAACACGCGCCTGCAGGTCGAGCACGGCGTCACCGAGGAGGTCACCGGCATCGACCTGGTCGAGTGGATGGTGCGCGCTGGCGGCGGGCGAGCTGCCGACCTCGCCGCGCTTCGACGCCGAGCCGCGCGGGCGCGCCGATCCAGGTGCGGCTCTACGCCGAGGACCCGGCGCAAGGATTTCCAGCCCAGCGCCGGGCTGCTGACCGAGGTCGCGTTTCCCGACGGACGTGCGCGTCGACACCTGGGTCGAGACCGGCACCGAGGTCCCGCCCTTCTACGACCCGATGCTCGCCAAGCTCATCGTGCACGGCCGACGACCGCGCCGACGGCGCTCGCGCAAGCTGCAGCGACGCGCTGGCGCGACACGCGCGTCGCCGGCATCGAGACCAACCTGGCCTACCTGCGCCAGGTCGTGCGCCGACGCGGTGTTCGCGCGACGGGCCGCCAGCACCACGCGCTACCTGGACAGCCTTGCACTACCGCCCGCGCGACCGTCGAGGTGCTCGAGCCCGGCGCGCAGACCACGCGTGCAGGACTGGCCGGGCCGCGCTCGGCTACTGGGACGTCGGCGTGCCGCCCTCCGGGCCGATGGACGCGCTGGCGTTCCGCCTCGCCAACCGGCTGGTCGGGCAACGCCGAAGGCGCGGCCGGCGCTGGAGACTCACCGTCGCCGGCCCGACGCTGCGCTTCAACTGCCGACGCGGTGATCGCGCTGACCGGCGCGCGACATGCAGCGCCGAGCTGGACGGCGTGCCGGTCGCCACTGTGGCGGCGCATCGCGGTGCAGGCCGGCAGCGTGCTGCAGCTCGGCGCGCATCGAGGGCGCGGGCTGCGCGCCTACCTCGCCGTGCGCGGGCGGCTTCGACGTGCCGGAGTATCTGGGCAGCCGAGCCACCTTCACGCTCGGCCAGTTCGGCGGCCACGCCGGGCGCGCGCTGCGCGCCGGCGACGTGCTGCACCTGGCCGCAGTCCGGCGCGCGACACTGCAGCGCCGTCGCGCGCGCCGCCGGCGCTGATGCCGCAGCTACGCGCACGCACTGGGAGATCGGCGTGCTCTACGGCCCGCACGGCGCGCCGGACTTCTTCACCGACGACGACATCGACGACCTTCTTCGCCACCGACTGGGAGGTGCACTACAACTCCAGCCGCACCGGCGTGCGCCTGATCGGCCCGAAGCCCGCAGTGGGCGCGCACGCGACGGCGGCGAGGCCGGCCTGCACCCGTCCAACATCCACGACAACGCCTATGCCATCGGCGCGGTCGACTTCACCGGCGACATGCCGGTCATCCTCGGGCCCGGACGGCCCCAGCCTCGGCGGCTTCGTCTGCCCGGCGACCATCGTGCAGGCGGAGCTGTGGAAGCTGGGCCAGCTGCGCCCGGGCGACACGCGTGCGCTTCGTGCCGCATCGCGCCAGGCGCAGGCCGGCCGCTGGAGCAGGCGCAGGATGCGCGCCATCGCGACGCTCGCCGCCGCCGACGCGCGCCGAGCCGTCCGCACGCCGAGCCGCCGCGGCGACCCCGGTGCTGCACCGCATGCGCCGGCACGCGACGACCCGGTCGCCGTCGTCTACCGCCAGGCCGGCGACGACTACCTGCTGGTCGAGTACGGCCCGCTGGTGCTCGACCTCGAGCTGCGCTTCCGCGTGCATGCGCTGATGCAGTGGCTGCAGGCGCGCAGCCAGCTGCCGGGCATCGTCGACCTGACGCCCGGCATCCGCTCGCTGCAGGTGCACTACGACAGCCGCGTGCTGCCGCTGCGCGACGCTGATCGAGCTGCTGCTGCGCGCGCCGAGGACGAGCTGCCGGCCATCGAGGACATGCAGGTGCCGACGCCGCATCGTGCACCTGCCGCTGTCCTGGGACGATCCGGCCACGCGGCTGGCGATCGAGAAGTACATGCAGTCGGTGCGCCCGGACGCGCCCTGGTGCCCGAGCAACATCGAGTTCATCCGCCGCATCAACGGCCTCGACACGCATCGACGAGGTGCAGCGCATCGTCTTCGACGCCAGCTACCTGGTGCTGGGCCTGGGCGACGTCTACCTCGGCGCGCCGGTGGCCACGCCGCTCGACCCGCGCCACCGCCTGGTCACCACCAAGTACAACCCGGCGCGCACCTGGACGCCGGAGAACGCCGTCGGCATCGGCGGCGCCTACCTGTGCGTCTACGGCATGGAAGGCCCGGGCGGCTACCAGTTCGTCGGCCGCACCGTGCAGATGTGGAACCGCTGGCGGCAGACCGCCGACTTCACCGACGGCAAGCCCTGGCTGCTGCGCTTCTTCGACCAGATCCGCTTCTATCCCGGTGAGCGCAGGACGAGCTGCTGCAGATGCGCGAGGACTTCCCGCTCGGCCGCTTCCGGCTGCGGATCGAGGAGACCACCTTCAGCCTGCGCGACTACAACCAGCTTCCTGCGCCGACAACAGCGCGTCCATCGCCGCCTTCAAGCACCAGCAGCAGGCCGCCTTCGACGCCGAGCGCGAGCGCTGGCGCGCCAGCCGGCCAGGCCGACTACGCCAGCGACGCCGACGGTGGCCGAGGCCGCGCCCGACAGCGAGCTCGACCTGCCGCGAAGGCGGCCGCGCCATCGCCAGCCACGTCGCCGGCAACGTGTGGAAGGTGCAGGTCGAAGCGGGCCAGCAGGTGCAAGCCGGGCGACGCGCTGGTCGATCGTCGAGTCGATGAAGATGGAAATCACCGTGCATGCGCGCCGTGCGACGGCCGCATCGCACAAGGTGTTCTGCCGCGAGGGCGGCCAGGTGGCCGCCGGGCAGGACCTGCTGGTGCTGGTCGAGCGAGTCGAGGTGAGCGTCATGAATGATCTCGAGCCTCGACATCGCCACCCTGCGCCAGCCGCTATCGGACCGGCGAACTCACGCCGCTGACACTGGTGGAACGATCTGCTCGCGCCGCATGGCCGGCGAGCGATACGCCACCACATCTGGATCACGCCGTCTCGACGCCGACACGCTGCGCGCCTATGCGCGCAGCTCGAAGGCCATGATCCCGACAGCCTGCCGCTCTACGGCATCCCCTTCGCCATCAAGGACAACATCGACCTGGCCGGCGCTGCCGACCACCGCCGGCTGCCCCGAGTATCGCCTACACGCCGGACGGCATCGCCACCGTGGTGCAGCGCCTGATCGACGCCGGCGCGATCCCGCTCGGCAAGACCAACCTCGACCAGTTCGCCACCGGCCTGGTCGGCACGCGCTCGCCCTACGGCGCCTGCCGCAACGCCTTCGACCCCGACTTCATCTCCGGCGGCTCCAGCTCCGGCTCGGCCGTCGCCGTGGCGCTGGGCCTGGCGAGCTTCGCCTCGGCACCGACACCGCCGGCTCCGGCCGCGTGCCGGCCGCGTTCAACAACCTGGTCGGCCTCAAGCCGACGCTGCGGCGCGCTGTCGCACGCGCGGCGTGGTGCCGGCCTGCCGCTCGCTCGATGCGGTGTCGATCTTCGCGCTGACGGCCGAGGATGCCGCAGCGCGTGCTGGCGCGTCGCCGCCGGCTTCGATGCCGCCGATCAATATTCGCGTCCGCTGGCGCCGCATGGTTTCGACTTCGGCCGCGCGGCCGGTTTCCGCTTCGGCGTGCCGAGGCCGAAGGATCTCGAGTTCTTCGGCAACGCCGAGGCGGAACGGCTGTTCGGCGCAGCGGTGGGACGCATGCAGGCGCTGGGCGGCACACCGGTGGAGATCGATTTCGCGCCCTTCCTCGAAACCGCGCGCCTGCTCTACGAAGGCCCCTGGGTGGCCGAGCGCTACCTCGCCATCCGCGAATTCTTCGACGCGCAGCCCGACAAGGTCTTTCCGCCGGTGCGCGAAATCATCGCCGGCGGCCGCGACGTCAGCGCCGCCGACGCCTTCGCCCACCTCTACAAGCTGCGTGCGCTGCGAAGCGCGTGTGCGATGCGGTGTGGAACGATATCGACGTCATGCTCACGCCGACCGCCGGCACGATCTACCGCATCGACGAGATGGAGGCCGACCCGATCCGCCTCAACACCAACCTCGGCTACTACACCAACTTCATGAACCTGCTGGATCTCGCCGCCATCGCCGTGCCGGCCGGGTTCCAGAACGACGGCCTGCCGTTCGGCGTCACCCTGATCGCGCCGCCGCATCAGGATGGCCCGCTGCTGCATCTGGCTTCGCGCATGCAGCAGGCGCTTGGCGGCAAGCCGGGCGCCACCAATCACGCGCTGCCTGCTGCCGAGCCATTAAGTGTGCTGCCGGACGGCCAGGTGCGGGTCGCCGTCGTTGGCGCCCACCTCAGCGGGCTGCCGCTCAACCATCAGCTCAC
The DNA here is from genome assembly GCA_963828945.1 of uncultured beta proteobacterium. Lineage (GTDB taxonomy): Bacteria > Pseudomonadota > Gammaproteobacteria > Burkholderiales > Thiobacillaceae > Thiobacillus. The sequence goes on along the minus strand of CAWHHA010000031.1, from coordinate 70,894 downwards.
CGAGCGCAACGCGCATTTGGTGGCAACGACGCAGACCGCGCCAAAATACCGTTTCTACGCCCTGCCAGACGGCAAGCGACCCGGTCTCATCAAAGTGGAAAGTGACGGCGCCGCCATCGCTTGCGAAGTCTGGGAAATGCCCGTCAGCCAGTTCGGCTCCTTCGTCGACGGCATTCCGGCGCCGCTCGGCATCGGCAAGCTGGAACTGGCCGACGGCGCTGTGGTGAATGGCTTCATCTGCGAGGGCATCGGGGTGGCCGATGCGCAGGACATCACGGAATACGCTGGCTGGCGGGCGTGGCTGGCCAACCTGGCAGGTTGACTTCAATGATCCGGTTCGAGCCGAAGCGGATGCAGGCGTTGCCGCGCCTGAGCCGTTTTCGAGCCGTGCCAGGCGCGGCGTCTGCGACGCCGCCGCTTATCTTTTCATAACCGTTGCATAGCAGGGAGAATGCTTTAATTTAAATTAGCCCGAGTGAGGGAAGACACGCGGATGCGCCGTATAGTCCATCGCTGTATGTCACCACGCTTGCACTTATGTTTATATAGTGCGAGGCTATAAAATGAGTCGATACATATCGGCAATCATGGAGGGCAGGGATGCCACCCAACGATTCTGTAAAAAGCACGACTGGAGTGGCACCTCTGCCCGGCGAGGTGGGGACAATTGTTGAGCACATGCTCAATGGCATGGCCTACTGCAAGATGCTGTTCGAGGATGGGCAGCCCTGCGACTTCATCTATCTCTATACCAACCCGGCCTTTGAATCGCTGACCGGCCTCTCGGACGTGACCGGCCGGCGCGTCACCGACGTCATCCCCGGGGTCCGTGAATCCGACCCCCTGTCGTTTGAAGTTTATGGTCGTGTCGCCAGGGACGGCAAGCCGGAGAAATTCGAAACCCAGGCACTCGGCATCTGGTTCTCGATCACGGTTTACTGCCCCAAACCCGAACACTTCGTTGCCGTATTCGACGTCATCACCGAGCGCAAACAGGCGGAGCGGGCTCTCCTGCTGGCCAACGAACGGCTGTCGCTGGCGCAACGCACCGCGGGTGCGGGGGTGTGGGACTGGGACATCCTCAACGGGACAATTACCTGGTCGGACGAACTCTTTCAGCTGTTCGGACTGGATCCCGCCGCTGCGGCCGCCACTTTCGATATGTGGCAAAGCGTGGTGCATCCGGATGATCTGCAACGGGCTATGGAGGTGATCTTCACATCCATCCGCGATCACGTGCCCCTATTCAACGAATACCGTATCGCTTTACCGAACGGCGAGGTGCGCTGGATCGATGCGTTCGGCGACACCACCTATGATGCGGACGGCAACGCACAGCGCATGATCGGCATCTGCATCGACACGACCGCGCGCAAGCAGGCCGAAGTGCAGATTGAGTTCCTGGCCCATCACGATCATCTGACCCTGCTGCCCAATCGTTTCGTGGCGAAGGAACGGCTGAAAATGGCCATGGCCTATGCAGACCGCGCAGATGAAAACGTCGCACTGCTGTTCATGGATCTCGACAAGTTCAAGTCGATCAACGACACCCTTGGTCATTACATGGGCGACTTGCTGCTGGTCGAGGTTGCGCGACGGCTGCAAGCCTGCCTGCGGGAAACAGACACTGTCAGCCGCCAGGGTGGCGACGAGTTCCTGGTCATCCTCACCCACATCCACGATCTGGCCGCTGTGACGGGCAGTGCCGCCAAGATTGTCGAGGCCCTGGCAGCGCCCTACGAGATCGATGGCCATATCCTGGCGGTGACTGTTTCGGTCGGCATCGCGGTCTACCCCAACGACGCCAAGGACACGGACACGCTGATGCAGCGGGCCGATACCGCCATGTATCACGCCAAAGGCACGGGCGGAAACGATTACACCTTCTTCAGCGAGCAGATGAACGTGGCCGTGGCCGTGACCCAGGCCGTACGCGGTGAGCTGCGGCAGGCATTGGCTGGCGGGGAGTTCGCGCTGCACTACCAGCCCCAGATCGATCTCGCCAGCGGGCGAGTCATCGGCGCCGAGGCACTGCTGCGGTGGCACTCACCCAAGCGCGGCCTGGTGCTGCCGGACGAGTTCATTTCCATCGCCGAAGACTGTGGCCTCATTGTGCCGATTGGCGAATGGGTCCTGCAGGAAGCGTGTCGCCAGGCCGTCCTCTGGCAGCAGGCCGGCTTGCCCGAACTGACCGTCGCCGTGAACCTGTCGGCGATGCAGTTCCGGCGGGGCAACCTGCAGCAGTCCGTCGTGCAGGCCCTGAGCGCCTCCGGGCTTGCCCCCGCCCTGCTTGAACTGGAACTGACCGAGTCGCTCCTGATCGTGGAAGCCGAATACGCCCTGGAAGCCGTCCGCAATCTCAAGAGCCTGGGTATCCGTTTTGCGATCGACGATTTCGGGACCGGCTATTCCAGCCTGGCCTATCTGAAGCGTTTCCCTATCGACAAGCTGAAAATCGCGCAAGCCTTCGTCCAGGACATGAATACCAATCCGGAAGATGCCGCCATCGTCCATGCGATCATCCAGATGGCGCGTGCGCTCAACCTCAGAACCGTAGCCGAAGGGATTGAAACAGAGGACACGGTCGAGCATCTTCGCCTTCATCATTGCGATGAAGTGCAGGGAAATTTCTTCTCCAGGCCGCTTCCGGCAGAAGAATTCCAGCACTTTATGTTGGCCGCGACTCAACCATAGCCCGTTCTAAACAGGGTGCCACCCTGGCGACATGTCCGGGCTCAGCCAGAGACCCCGAGTTCTGCGCAAAGCTTGCCCACCACGCCCTTCAACGCATCGACCTCCGCCTCCAGACGCGCCACATTGGCCTTGAGTGCGGCGATTTCGCTTACGGTCACGTCGGCTGTGAGCTCTGCTCCCGAGGGGGCGGCAGCCGGGGTCACCTCGATGTCGGGAGCACCACTCAGCAGATGCGCCCAGCGGTTCTCGCGCGAACCGGGCTGGCGGGGCAGTTCGACCACCATGGCGCCTTCTGGCCGTTCGGCCAGTTCCTGCAGAAAACCTTCCACCGCCGAGATGTCGGCGAACTTGTGCAGGCGCTCGCAGTTGATGCGCAACTCGCCAGCGGTCTGCGGACCGCGCAGCATCAGCGCGGTGAGCAGGGCGATGGACTGGGCGGGCAGGTGCAACGCCTTGCCCATGTTGTGGGCGTAGCGGGTGACGCGACCGCCGCTGGACTCCATGACCAGGGCAGGCCCCTTGAGGCTGTCGATGGCGGCCTGCACCTCGGCCTCGCTCACCTCGATGAGGGGGTGGCGGCTGGTCTTCTGGTTGCAGCCGGCGACCAGAGCGTTGAGGCTGAGCGGATAGGTGTCTGGCACGGTGTGCTGCTTTTCGCAGAGCACGCCGAGCACGCGGGTTTCGAGCAGGGACAGGACAGGCAGGTGGGGAAGCATGGGGCAGTTTCGGCCGGTTTTGTGTGGGTGGAGTGGGCCGGGGTGATGCGCGCGTCAGCGGCTCATTGCCCGGAAGGGGGCGTATGCACCCGGTTCCGGCCTTCATTTTTGGCGGTGTAGCACGCCATATCGGCCAGATTCAGTGTGTCGGTCACGGAGCGTCCGATTTGAATGGGAATGACGCCGATACTGACCCCGATCGAAAAACGCTGCGAACGCCAGTGAAATTCAAATCCTGCGATGGCTTCGCGGATCTTCTCGGCAAACGACAGGGCTTTCTCCAGCGAGGCGTGCTCCATCAACACCGCGAACTCATCGCCGCCAATCCGCGCCAGGGTGTCGCGCGACCGAACCAATCCCGTCAGCAAGGCCGCGACCTGGCGCAGCAATTCATCTCCGGCGATATGCCCGCAGGTGTCGTTGATGATTTTGAATTGATCGAGATCGAGAAAACACAGGACGTGCCGGTCGGCCGGGTCGGCGTCTCTCACCAGCAATTGCTGCAAGCGCTTTTCGAATTCGCGCCGGTTAAGCAGGTTGGTCAGCGCATCGTGGGATGCCTGGTGAGCCAGCTTGTCTTCGAGGTAGCGCTTGTCCGTAATGTCACGGCAGACGACCAACAACCGCTGCAGACCTTCGCCCGGTTCCAGGCTGGTGCGCTGATGGACCCATAATATCGAGCCGTCTTTTCTGATTTTGCGATATTCGATACCCGTTTTCGTCTCGGAATTTTCGAATGCCTCTTCTACGCATTCGAACACGGCGCGCTGGTCTTCGGGGTGGATCACCCTGGCGGCGGACTCGCCGACCAGCTCATGGACTTCGTATCCGAGCATGCGGGCGCCGGTTTGGTTGATGGACACAATCTCACCGCTGGTGCTGATGATGCAGTGGATGTCGGGCGCGTTTTCGTACAGGGCCTGATAGCGTGCCTCGGTGATTTTCAAGGCTTCCTCGGCCTTGATGGTGTCCGTAATGTTCTTGAAGATGCCGCGGGTCGATATCGCGTTTCCATCCTTGATGATTGTCCCGCAGTCCCCTGCAAGATGAATGGTTTCACCTGACTTGGTCAGGAACTTGAACTCGATGCAGACCAATGCTTCGCCACGCAGCAAACGGTCGAAACGGTCCTGGCAGCAGAGTGTGCTGTCGGGGTGCAGGATATCCAGCAGGTTGAGCGACTTCACCTCCTGCTCGGTGTAACCCATCGTGGCCCGCCATGTGCGGTTGGTATAGCTGAGCGACCCATCCGGGGCGACGCACTGAATCAGGTCACTGGTGTGGTCGAATACATCGATGAAGCGTTCTTCGCTTTCCAGCAGTCGCGCTTCGAGCAGGCGTCGGGTCTGTTCTGTCTCGGCGTGCCCGAGCAAGGTGGCAACCAGACGCGGCAGGCTGTGCAGGTTGGCGGGAGTACAGCGAATAAACTGGCATCGTCCTGATTCAAGGCAGCGCAGGGCAATCTCGTCGGCGCCGGTTCCCTTGATGACGATCACGGGCGCGCCCAGGCCTTTTTCGGCGAGCACGCCAAGCAGGTCGAAAGCGGAAAAATCCGCCAGTTGCAGATCGCTCAATACCAGGTCCCAGTCTGGACTTTCGAGCGCCTGGTGCAAAGCCTGCGCACGATCAACGCGGTGCACAAGCATACGGGCGCCGTGATTGTGCAGCGCCGATTCAATCGCGGTGGCTGATTCAATGGAACAAGCCATCAGCAGCTTGATTGCACTTTCGGGCACGTGGCCTCCAGGAAGGTTGATGACGGGTCGGGCGCGTAGATAGGGGAATATCGGCAAATTCCGGGAAAACTTTTGCTTCAGATTCATTTCAGGCCGTCCCGAGTCCGCCGGGCCAGGCAACTGGCTTATTGACCATTGTGGCGCAGTGAAGACCCTGGCGACGATTCAACTGTGTGCCGCCGTCTGCGTTCCGTATAATCGCCTCTGCCATTTCAGCCTGGCATGCCAGCCTGAATCTGGCGGACCGCCCCAAACCATGACCCTTTCCGAAACCCTGATCCGCGCAGCGTACTGGCTCCAGGCCTCGGCGCGCTACGCCGACATCAAGGGCTATTTTCGCCAGTTGCTGAACGACCCCCGCTCCCATCGCCGGGCGGTGTTCGACAGTGTCATGATCGCGCTGGTGCTGACCAGCGTGTTCCTGCTGATCTACGACGTGCGGCACGAGCTTGGGCCCTGGGCGGACGCTTTCGAGGCCTTCGTGGTGACGGTGTTCATCACCGAATATCTGCTGCGCATGTGGCTGTACAGCGACAGCCACCAGATCCTGATCGAGCATTGGGAACACGCCGAACTGGTGGGGGTGCGCTTCCGGCTGTCCTCCGCGCTGTGGACGGTGGTCAGGCGCAAGCTGGCCTACATGGCGACGCCGATGGCCATCATCGACCTGCTGGCCATTCTGCCGGGCTACCGGCCGCTGCGTTTCCTGCGCATCTTCCTGCTGTTCCGGCTGCTCAAGCTGTTCCGCTACGCCCGCAACCTGAGTGCCTTCGGCCAGGTTCTGCTGGAAAAGCGGTTCGAGCTCTACACCCTGTCGATCTTCGTCGGTTCCGTGGTGCTGATCGCTGCGGTGGCGATGTACCTGTTCGAGGCGGAGCAGCCGCAGCCGCGGGTGACCAGCCTGATGGACGCCCTGTACTGGGCGGTGATCACCATCACCACCGTGGGCTACGGCGACATCGTGCCGCAGACCACCGAGGGGCGCATCGTCGCCATGGTGCTGGTGTTCGCCGGCATCGCCGTGATCTCCTTTGCCACCTCCATCATCGTCATGGCCTTTCACGAGAAGATGGGCGAACTGCGCGACAACCGCGTGTTCTCCAATGTGGAACGGCTGTCCGGCGTGACCATCGTGTGCGGCTACGGCCGCATCGGGCAGGTGGTGGCAGCGCGGCTGGCTGCCAGTCGGGACCCTTTCGTCATCGTCGACCGCAACCCCGAGGCTGTTGCGACTGGCCCACCGTCACGGCTATCTGGCGGTGGCCGGCGACGCCACCGACAACACGCTTGCTGGCCAACCTGGGGCTGGGCCACCAGGCCTCGCGCATCCTGTGCCTGACCCACGACGATGTCAGCAATGTCTACATTACCCTGACCGCGCGTCAGGTCTCGCGCGAACATCCTGATCATCTCGCGCGCCAACAAGGCAGAGACCGGGCGCAAGCTGACCCAGGCGGGCGCCGACCACGTGGTGCACCCCTACGAGGTGGTCGGCCACATGGCGGCGGAATTCATCGGCCAGCCGGTGGCCTTCGATGCCCTCTACGATGTGATCACCCGTGCCAAAGGCATTCATCTGGAGCCGGTGCGCGTCTCTTCGGGCGCCTGGCTGGACGCGCGTCGCGTCGGTGATATCGATTTCGCCGACCGGCACCTGATGCTGTTCGGCGTCATCCGCCCGCATGCGTCCCCCGCCAGCCGACGGCCACGATCGCTACGAGCTGCGCGACGCCCACTTCTACTTCAATCCCAAACCGGAACTCCGCCTGCACGCCCATGACATCCTGATGCTCATCGGCCACCAGGCCAGCCTGTTCCAGTTCAAGGAACGCTGCGGGCAGCGACCGATCCTTCTGGAAACCTGGCAGAATCCACACGCATGAGATCCCGATTTGTCCTGTTCGGCTGCAACCCCCTGGCCGTCGAAGTGGCCCGGCGCCTCGCCATGTCCGCAACGCCCTTCGTCATGGTGGACAGCGATACCGCGCTGGTGGACGCAGCCCACAAGGAAGGTCTGGCCGCCCGGCAAATCGACTACACCGACGACGATGCCCTGCGTGGCGTGGGGATTGGCAGCCATATCGAAGGCGTGTTCTGCCTGTTTACGGAAGACTCCGAAAACGTATTCCTCGCCATCTCGACCCGCGCGCTCGACTCCCAGTTGCGCATCGTCGCGGTGTGCCAGGCGCCCGAGGCCGCGCCCAAGCTGCTGGCCGCCGGCGCCGACAAGGTGGTGGATCCCTACGAGATCAGCGGCGCCCGGGTGCACGAACTGATCCAGCGTCCGGAAGTGGTGGATCTGCTGGAGCAGACCGTGTTCGGCCTGCAGGACCTCAACGTGGCCGAAATCACCATCCCGCGCCACTCCTGGCTGCACGGCGTGCACCTCTCGGGTCTCAGAAAGGTGATGACGCAGAACCTCCTCCTGCTCGGGGTGGTGGACCTGGAACGCGGCAAGGACCTCATCTTCAGCACCCGCGGCATCGACCACAGGCTGGATTACGATGACGTGCTGGTGGTGATCGGCGCCCGCAGCGAGATCGATGCCTTCCGCGCATTGATCGAGCAGGCGACACCGCCGCCGAGCGCCTAAAACAAAGCCTTATCCGGACCTTGTGTTGGGCGAGAGCGATCGTCATTTGTTGGCACGCATTCAAATTTTCAACCAGCAAGCCGTTAATGTCTTGGCTGACATCCCTTGGTCTTTGGCAAGGCCGGGCAATGCCTCAGCAGGCCGAATGACTGGATTGGCAATAAAGGTCATATCAACGCATCTATCCGTAGGGGATTTCTGGCCATGGAACAAGGCTATCTGCTGATCATCGCCAGCTCGCTCGCCATCGGGCTCACCGCCGGTTTTGTCATGCACCGCGCGGATTTCTGCGTAACGGCATCGTTCCGTGACATGTTCCTGTTCCGCGATTTTTTCCTGATTCGCCAGATGGTCCTGCTGGTCGTCATCAGCATGGCGCTGTTCGAAATTGGCCGGCAGGCCAACGTCATCACGCTCTATCCCTTCCCCCTGCTCGGTGCGCCGTCGCTGGCCAACGTCGCTGGCGGCTTCATCTTCGGCATTGGCATGGTGCTGGCCGGCGGCTGCGTCGTCGGCAGCCTGTACAAGATGGGCGGCGGCAGCACCGCCAGCGCGCTGGCCTTCGCCGGCATGCTCGCCGGTTCGGCGGCTTACGCCGAAATCCATCCGCAGTGGAGCGCCTTCACCAAGTCCACCGTGCTGCTCAAGGATGCGATCACCGTGCCGCAATGGCTGGGGGTATCGCCGGCAGCGCTGCTGCTGCCGCTCGCGGCGGGCGGCGGCATCTGGCTTGTTCGTGAATTCCGCGCCGGCCGCATGAGTCGCCCCGGGTTCGCCACGGGCCATCTGGCGCCGTGGCGTGCGGCCGTCATCCTCGCGCTGCTGGGCTTTGCCTCGTACGTCGTGATCGGCATGCCGATGGGCATCACCACCAGCTATTCCAAGTTCGGCGCGGGCATCGAGTCGCTGTTCGCACCCGCGCACGTCGAGCACCTGGCGTATTTCTCGCTGCAGCCGCTCAACTACACGCCGCCCTTTTCCGACCATGCGATTCAGGGCGGGCCGGGGCCCAGGCTGGACGCCATCGCCGCGATCCAGTACCCATTGATTTTCGGCATCATCGGTGGCGCCATGGTCTCGGCGCTGCGGCTGGGCGAGTGGCGGCTGCAGTGGCGCCTGCCGCGCCGTCAGTTGCTGTCCGCCCTCAGCGGCGGGCTGTTGCTCGGGCTGGCTGCGCGCATGGCGCCATCGTGCAACGTCTGGCACCTGTGGGGCGGGGTGCCGATCCTCGCCCTGCAGAGCCTGCTGTTCGTGGCCGGCCTGTTGCCCGGCACCTGGGTCGGCGCCCGCCTGCTCACGCGATTCGTGGTACGGTGACGCTTCATGACGCAGACCATCGACATCGATATCCGGGGCCAGATCTGCCCGTCCTGCCTGCTGCTGGCATTGAAGGAACTCAACCATCACGGTGCGGCGGTACGCGCCGGCAGCGCTGAAATTGTGGTGACGACCGATGACCGCCAGGCCACGGCCACCATTCCCGCCACGGCCGACCGCATGGGCTTTCGCACCGAGGTCACCCGTCTGGATGGCAGCTACCGCATCCGGATCTTCGGCGTCACCTGAACCGGAACGCCTGCACTGACTCCAGCCTCCAGCATGTCAAACAAAGACGCCATTCCCTATATCCGCGCCAAGCTCGACCAGCTGCTGGCGGTGATGGGCACCCTGCCGCTGCGGCCCGAGGAGCTCGACGACGCCACGCTGATCGAGCTGGACCCCATCGGCATCGTCGCCGAATCGTTCGCGCAGATGATCGCCCATCTCAACGAGACCAACCATCGCCTTAACCTCGCCACCGACGAGATCCGCGCCATCTTCGACACCCTGGGCGCCGCCGTGGTCGTGCTCGACCTCGACGACCGGGTCGAAGACTGCAATCGTCGCGCCCTCGACTGGTTTTTCGGTGGCAGCGAGCGGGCGCAGATCATCGGCCGCCCGGCGAACGCGGTGTGCAACTGTACCGACGCGCTGGTCAATGTTCGCGAGGTCGCCGACGGCGACCTGCCACGTCGTCAACCTGCATGGCCAGGACGTGCAGGTGGTCGCCTCCAGGATTTTCGATGAGGCCGGCCAGCATGCCAAGACCGTCATGCTGTTTACCGACATCACCCTGCAGATGGAAAACGAACGTCATCTGCAACTCTATGCCAAGGTCTTCAGCCATGTCGGCGAGGGCATTCTGATTACCGATGCCGACAACCGCATCGATCGAAGTCAACGCAGCGGTTTCGCGCATCACTGGTTACGACCGCGAAGAATTGATTGGCGCGACGCCGAGCATCCTCAAGTCGGACCTGCATGAGCCGGATTTCTTTGAAGAATTGTGGTGCACGCTGCGTGATAAAGGGCTCTGGCACGGCGAGATGCTCGACCGGGCGCGTGACGGCCGCATTCTGCCCTTGCTGCAAACCATCAGTGAAGTGCGTGACGCCCAGGGTACCCTGACGCATCACATCTCGGTCATGACCGACATCTCGTCGCTCAAGGAAACCCAGACCCGGCTGGATTTCCTGGCGCATCACGATGCGCTGACCGAACTGCCCAACCGCCTGTTGCTGAGCGACCGGCTGCACCATGACATCGAACGCGCCCAGCGCGACGGCCAGATCATTGCCCTGCTCTTCATCGACCTCGACCATTTCAAGAACATCAATGACAGTCTCGGCCACCAGATCGGCGACCTGCTGCTGATCGAAGCCGCACGCCGTCTCAGGAGCCTGGTGCGCCAGGTCGATACCGTCGCCCGGCTGGGCGGCGACGAGTTCGTGGTGTTGATGGAGGGCAATGCGACGCACACTGCCGCGGTGAGCCTGGCCGACAAGATAGTGGCTGCCTTCAAGCAGCCATTCGCGGTCAATGGCATCGATCTGTATGTGGGCTGCAGCATCGGCGTCACGCTCTACCCCGAAGACGGCACCGATGCCGTCACCCTGCTGAAGAACGCCGATACGGCGATGTACCGCGCCAAGGATGCCGGCCGTGACGGCCATGTGCGCTACAGCGCTGAATTGTCCGAGGCGATGCGCAGCAAGTCGAGCTCGACAATGCCTTGCGCACCGCCGTGCGCGACGGCGGCTTCGAGCTGCACTATCAACCCATCGTGGACATCACCCGCGGCAAAGTCATCGCCTGCGAGGCGTTGATCCGCTGGCCCAACGGACCGGCAGGCGCGCGCACGCCGGACTGTTTCATTCCCGGTGGCCGAAAAAACGCGCCTGATCGTGCCGCTCGGCGAATGGATCCTGCGCGAGGCGCTGGCGCGCATGCGTGCCTGGCAAGCAGACGGCATCGAACTCGACTACATCTCGGTCAACATCTCGGCCGTGCAACTGGCGCAACCGGATTTCCCCGATCGCGTCATCGCGCTGCTGCAGGAAAGCGGCGTTCCCGGCCGCAAGCTGCAGATCGAGCTGACCGAGAACGTGCTGATGCGCGACATCGAGTTGTGTTCCCGGGTGCTGGCGCATTTGCGCGAGTACGGCATCCGCGTCGCCATCGACGATTTTGGTACCGGCTATTCCTCGCTGTCCTATCTGAAGCAGTTGCCGATCGACAACCTCAAGATCGACCGCTCGTTCGTGCAGGACATTCCGGGTGACGCCAACGACTGCGCCATTGCGGCCGCCGTCATCGGACTCGCCAGGACGCTGGGGCTGGACGCCATCGCCGAGGGCATCGAAACCCGCGAGCAGCAGGACTATCTGGTGCGGATCGGCTGCGACAAGGTGCAGGGCTATCTGCACTCGAAGCCGGTATCGGCGGACGACTTCGCTGCTTTTGTGATCGACTTCCAGCCGTCCTGACAAAACGTCTCCGACCACGCGCCCTTTTGTATTGGGTGGCTTTTCGGTAGGCTTCGCGCTAATCCTGCGAAAATCGATCCCATGCATTTCACCCCCGACTCCTTCCGCGCCTGGCCGACCAAGCGTATCACCCTGTTCGGCATGTCCGGTGTCGGCAAGACGCACATCTCCTCCATGCTGCGTGGCCACGACTGGTTCCATTTTTCCGGCGACTACCGCATCGGCACGCGCTATCTCGACGAACCGATCCTCGACATCATCAAGCAGCAGGCGATGCAGGTGCCGTTTCTGCGCGATCTGCTGCGCAACGACTGGATCGACATCAAGAACAACATCAAGATTCACGACCTCGGTCCGGTGCTCACCTTCGTCGGCAAGCTGGGCGGACCGGAGTGGGGCGGCTTGTCGCTCGACGAGTTCTCGCGCCGCCAGGCGGCGTACCGCGACGCCGAAATCGCCGCCATGCGCGACGTGCCGGAGTTCATCCGCAAGGGCCAGGAAATCTACGGCTACCCGCACTTCGTCAACGACGTCGGCGGCAGCCTGTGCGAGCTGGACGAGCCCGGCGTGGTCGAGCTGCTGGCCGAGCACACGCTGATTCTCTACATCCAGACCACCACGCGCGAGGAGGAAGACACGCTGATCAAGCGCGCGCAGTCCGACCCCAAGCCGCTGTATTTCCGCCCGGCCTTCCTCGCCGAGCAGCTTGCCGGTTTACCTGCAAGGAAAAAGGCCTCGAATTACGTCGCGCAGATCGAACCCAACGATTTTGCGCGCTGGGTGTTCCCGCGACTGTTCCATTCGCGCATTCCGCGCTACGAAGCGATTGCCAGGCCGCACGGCTACACCGTGACCTCGCAGGAAGTGGCGCAGGTGCGCGACGAGCGCGATTTCCTGGCGCTGCTGGAAACCGCCATCGCGCGCAAGGGAAGCTGAGATGCCGCTGGTTGCGCATAACGCCCTGCCCACGTTCGACCGCCTGCGCCGCGATGGCATCACGGTGCTGTCGACCGAGCGCGCGGCCAATCAGGAAATCCGCGAGCTGCATGTCGGCCTGCTGAACATGATGCCGGACGCCGCGCTGGAAGCGACCGAGCGCCAGTTCTACCGGCTGGTCGGCGAGTCCAATCCGATCGCGCAGTTCTACATGCATCCGTTCACCCTGCCTGCGCTGCCGCGCGGCGCGGCGGCGCAGGCGCACATCGCGCAGTTCTACGAATCCTTCGAGACCATTCGCGCCGCCGGGCTGGACGCGCTCATCATCACCGGCGCCAACGTCAGCCATCCCAATCTGGCCGACGAGGCGTTCTGGCAGCCGCTGATCGAGGTGATCGACTGGGCATGGGACAACGTCACCTCGACGCTGTGCTCCTGCCTCGCCACCCACGCGGTGATGCAGTTCCGCCATGGCCAGACGCGGGTGAAGCAGCCGCACAAGATCTGGGGCGTGTTCGAGCATCGCGTCACCGATGCGCGGCATCCGCTGGTGGCCGACATCAATACCCGTTTCGACGTGCCGCATTCGCGCTGGAACGACGTGTCGCGCGCGCAGTTCGAGGCGGCCGGGGTCAAGGTGCTGGTCGAAAGCGCGGAGGCCGGCGTGCATCTGGCGGTGAGTGGAGATGGCCTGCGCACGGTGTTTTTCCAGGGGCATCCCGAATACGACACGGTGTCGCTGCTGAAGGAATACAAGCGCGACCTGCTGCTGGCAGCGTCCGGCAAGCTGCCGGCGTTTCCGCCTTTCCCGGTGCGTTACTTCAACCGCCAGGCGCAGGCGCTGCTGGCCGAATTCGGCAGCCGCATGCAGGCCGGGGAGGCGCTGGCTTTCCCCGAGGCGCTGCTGCTGCCGCTGCTCGACAACACCTGGCACGATACCGCCGAGGGCGTGATCGGCAACTGGATCGGCTGCGTCTATCAGGTCACCCACCGCGAGCGCGGCCTGCCTTTCATGCCCGGCATCGATCCCAATAATCCGCTGGGTTTAGTGTCGTGAATCATAAATATCGAAACATAAAACGGCGTCTTTCTCCGCATGGCGGCGTTGCTCGTCGTTGCCATAGTCTCGGCTATGTCGCCTCCTCGCGCCTTGCCCCGCGGAAAAATCCATCCGTTTTATTGTGTTCCGCTGTTTATGATTCGCGACACTAGCGTGACGGCAGCGAACGCACATTTCGACGCGGCACACGGTGCGCTGATTGCCAGTGGCGACTGGCATGCCGATGCGGCATCTGCGTTGCCCCAGCTCGATGGAAAAACGGTGCGCATTCTGGACGGCGCTGCCATCACCCAGCTCGACACCAACGGCGCGTGGTTGCTGCTCAACGCCGCGCGGCCGCAGCCCAGCGACCCGATGCCCGAACTGCGCGGTTTCCAGCCGCGTCATCTGTCTTTGCTGAATCTGGTGGCGCAGCATGCCGCGACCACCGCAGCGCAAATCGAGGTGCCGCACCCGGGCCTGCTTGCGGCGATCGGGCGCGGCTCCCTTGCAATGTGGGAACACGTCAGCGGCCTGGTCAATTTCATCGGCCAGCTGGCCATCGAACTGGCGCGGCTGATGGGCAAGCCGGAAAACTGGCGCTGGCGCGAACTGGGTGCGCAGGTCAGCACGGTGTTTGCCGGTGCGATTCCCATCGTGATCGGCATGATGTTCCTGCTCGGCGTGGTGTTCGCTTATCTGCTGGGCGATCAGGCACTGCAATACGGCGCCAGCATCTTCGTCGTCGATGGCCTGCTGCTGGCGATCCTGCGCGAAATTTCGCCGGTCATCGTCGCCGTTCTGATCTCCGGGCGCACCGGCGCGGCGATCACTGCGCAACTCGGCACCATGAAGGTCACCGAGGAAATCGACGCCATCACCACGCTCGGCCTGTCGCCGCTGGCGGTGCTGGTGATCCCGCGCATGATCGCCTTGCTGATCGCGCTGCCGCTGCTGATCTTCATCGGCGACATTGCAGGGATCGCCGGCGGCATGCTGGTGGCGCAGGTGCAGCTGGATATTTCGCCGAATCTGTTCATTGACCGGATGGACAGCGTGCTGCGGCTGAAAACCCTGCTGGTGGGGATTTTGAAGGGGCCGGTATTTGCGGTTTTCATCGCGCTGATTGCGTGCAGGATGGGCTTGTCGGTCAGCCGCGATGCCAGCAGTGTCGGCGCCAACACCACCTCCACCGTGGTGCAGAGCCTGGTCGCCATCATCGTCCTCAACGCCATTTTCGCCGTGATGTTCGTGCGGCTGGGAATCTGATGAGCTGAAATCGTGATCGACGTGCGTGACGTCCACACCACGCTGGGCGGCAACGGCATTCATGGCGGTTTGAGTCTGTCCGTAGTACGCGGCGAAGTCATCGCGCTGATCGGCGGCAGCGGCACCGGGAAATCGGTGTTGCTGCGCGAAATCATCGGCCTGCTGAAACCGCAGTCGGGTCACATCGAGTTGTTCGGGCAGTCGGTGTGCGACAGTACGCCGGAGCAAATGAACCTGCTGCGGCGGCGCTTTGGCGTGCTGTTTCAGGATGGCGCGCTGTTTTCCTCGCTGTCGGTGGAAGACAACGTCGCCACCCCGCTGTTCGAACATACCGACCTGCCGCATCCCGCTCTGCCGCCAGCTGGCGCGCCTGAAACTGGCGATGGCCGGCTTGCCGGCGGACGTGGCCACCAAGCGCCCGAGCGAACTCTCCGGCGGCATGCGCAAGCGCGTGGCCCTGGCGCGCGCGCTGGTGCTCGATCCCGAGCTGCTGTTTCTCGACGAGCCGACTTCCGGTCTCGACCCGATTTCGGCACGCGCCTTCGACAAACTGATCCGCCTGCTGGCCGACACGCTGGGGCTTACCGTATTCCTCGTCACCCACGACTTGGATACACTCTTTTCAATTATCGACCGCGTCATTGTGCTGTCTGACGGCCACGTGCTTGGCAGCGGCACGGTGGCCGAACTGAAACAGTTAGACGACCCGTGGCTGAACGATTACTTCGCCGCACGCACGGCGAATGGAGAAACAGTAGATGGAAACTGAAGGTCGCTACACCCTGGTCGGCACGCTGGTGCTGGCGGTGATTGCGCTGATGACGCTGGCCATTGTGTGGCTGGCAGGCGCAGCCAACACCATCGCCTATCAGCACTACACCATTTATTTCAAGAATCAATCGCTCGATGGACTGGCCGTTGGCGGCCCGGTCAAAATGCGCGGCATCAAGGTCGGCAATGTCGATGGCTACGATTTTGCCAGCAACCAGGATGAAGCCGTTGCGGTGATCGCGCGGGTCGACGCCGACCTGGACGTGCATCGTGGCGCGGTGGCCTATATCAAGCGCAATCTGGTCACCGGCATTGCCTCGATTGAAATCGTCAACGGTCCGAAAACCGGGCCCGTGTTGACAGCTGCCAATGGCGAACGTAACCCCGTCATAGCCGAGGGGCGTTCCGACATCGACAAAGTGGCGGTGACGGTGTCGAAACTGGCGGACAGCGGCGCGCAGATCATGGACAAAATGAACAAGGTGCTGTCGGAAGACAACCAGCGCGCATTGAGCCAGGCACTGGCCAATCTGAATACGCTGTCCGGCCAGCTCGCCGCCAACAAGGATGGCCTCAAGGACATGATGGTGGGCATACGCGAAGCCTCAGAGGCATTCCGCATTGCCGGTGCCAATATCGGTCAGGCGACCACCCGGGTCGAAGGCAGCTTCGTTGGTGTCGCCAACAACGCCGACATCGCACTGAAAGAAGCGGTCGTCGCGATGGAAAAACTCCAGCGCGACGCCGACCTGATTTCCGCAAATATCCAGCAACTCAGCGACACCGGCATGCTGGAAATGACCCGGCTCAGCGGCGATCTGCGCACCACCTCCGACACACTCACCACCACCGGGCAGCGCCTGTCCGACCCGCGCGCCATCTTGTTTGGCCCGGCGAAACAACAGCTCGGACCCGGAGAAAAACTGCCATGAAAATCGCTTATGCCCGCGTTGGGCTGGCCCTGTTTGCAGCGAGTGCAACGCTTAGCGGCTGCCTCAATCTGGGTGACGCATCCCAAGCCCCTGCGGTGGTGTATTACGTGCTGAATGATGTTGCGCCTGCGGCCGCCGCACCGCCGTCGCCTGCTACCGCTCCCACCCTGCGGGTGCTCGACACCGCCACCGGCAATTTCTACGACACCGACCAGCTGGTCTTCAGCCGCACTGCCGACACCCGCGGCCTGTACCAGTTTGCGCGCTGGACCGATCGGCCGAGCAAGCGTTTTGCCGAGCTGATGCGCGCCCGGCTCGACAGCCAGGGAGTGTGGAATGTAAGTGCCGGTGGCGGCTATGTGCGCGACGATTGGCTGCTCGACACCAAACTGGTCGAGTTCTATCACGACGCCGTCAGCAACCCGGGTCAGGTGCGGCTGGTGCTGCGCGCCGATCTGGTCGATATCAAGCAGCGCAAACTGCTGGGGCATCGCGTATTCGAGCAGCAGGTGCCGCTGGCGAGCTACGACGCGGCCGCTGCCGCGCAGGCTTCCAGTCTGGCGGTCAGCCGCGTGCTGGACGATTTGACCGCCTGGCTCGCCACCATTAAATAAGTGCCTACAATGCAGGCAGCATCACCTGAGTCAGAGTGCCCCACAACAAAAGGAGAGAGACCATGAAACGCCTGTTTGCCGCCTTGTGCCTGTGTTCCGTTGCTGCCGTTGCCCACGCCGAAATCTCGCAAAAATTCGGCAACCTCGAAATTCACTACAACGCCCTCACCACTGACGAACTGCAACCCGAAGTCGCGCGCGTCTACAAGATCGAGCGCAGCAAAACGCGCGGAATGGTCACGCTGTCGGTGCTGAAGAAAAACAAGGTCGGTGTGCCCACGCCGGTACCCGCCAAGCTCACCATCTATGCCACCAACCTCACCCAGCAGTTGTCCAACATCACCATGCGTGAAATCAAGGAAGGCACGGCGATTTACTACATCGGCGAATTTCGCGTCGTCCCGCCGGACACCTTGAAGTTCACTGCCATCGTTGAAGTGGCTGGTGAGCCCAAGTACGAAATGAGCTTCGATCAGAAGTTCTTCAAGTAAGCCAGACACAGAACAGCCCCGGATTCGGGGCTGTTTTTTGCCTGCTGTGGGGGGGCAAGCGGGTTTTCAGATCGTTGAGAACGCTGAGTAGGCCAGATTCGCCAGCCCCCACACGCCGAAGCCCGCCACCGTCAGGCCCGCCGCGCGGCGCACCCACAGCTGCTGCATGAACGGCTGGATCTGCCGCGCGAACAGCCCCATCCCCAGCAGATTCGGCAGCGTACCGAGGCCGAACGCCAGCATCAGCGCCGCGCCCGAGGTGGCACTGCCCGCCGCCAGCGCCGACACCAGCACCGAATACACCAGCCCGCACGGCAGCCAGCCCCAGGCCATGCCCGCCAGCACCGCTTGCGGCACCGATTTCACCGGCAGCAGTTTCTGGAACAGCGGCTTGATCCTGTTCCACAAGCTGCCACCGGCGCGTTCGAACACCAGCACCCAGCGATTGAATCCGGCCAGATACAGGCCGAGCAGAATCATCACGACCTGCGCCAGCACATACAACAGCGTTTGCACCGGCAGGAACTCCGCCAGTTTCAATGACGCGCCGAGCGTGCCGGCCAGCGCGCCGAACAGGGCATACGAGGTCACCCGCCCCAGGTTGTAGGCCAGATGCAGGCGGAACGGCGGCGTGCTGCCGTCGGCGCGAAAGGAAAACGCCGCGACGATGCCGCCGCACATGCCAACGCAATGCACGCCACCGAGCAGACCGGCGAGCAGGGCGGTGAGCAGGGAAAACTCGGTCATGGCTTGTTGTTCGCTTGGCGGGAAACCAGCCACACCAGCAGCAGCACCGGCACGCCGATCAGCGCCGTCCCGGTAAAGAAATTCGCCCAGCCCCAGGCATCGACGAATTCGCCGGAAAAGCCCGCGATGAACTTGGGCAGCAGCAGCATCACCGAGGTGAACAGCGCGTACTGCGTGGCCGAATAGGCCTGGTTGACCAGGCTCGACAGGTAGGCCACGAAGGCCGACGACGCGATCCCGGCCGACAGGTTGTCGGCCGACACGGTGAATATCAGCGCCCCGACGTCATGCCCGCGCCCGACCAGCCACACGAACAGCAGGTTGGTCGCGGCCGACAGCACCGCGCCGAGAAACAGCGTGCGCATCACGCCGAGGCGCAGGGTCAACAGGCCGCCCAGCCCCGCGCCGATGATGGTCATGATCACGCCGTAGACCTTGGACACGGTGGCCACCTCGTCCTTGGTGAAGCCCATTTCCTGATAGAACGGATTGCTCATCACCCCCATCACCACGTCCGAGATGCGGTAGGTTGCGATCAGCGCCAGCATCAGCATGGCCTGCCATTTGTAGCGCTGGATAAAGTCGATGAAGGGCGACAGCACCGCGCTGTAAAGCCAGGCCGTTGCGGTCAGCAGCCAGCCGGACAGCCCGGCGGCGGCGAAGCGTTCGCGCGTGTGCGCCTCGCGCTCGCTGGTTGCACGCGAAACGTGATGTTCCGGCTCGCGGATGATCAGCGTGGTCAGCATGCCGACCACCATCAGCGCCGCCATCACCGTGTACGCCACCTGCCACGGGCGGAAGTCGTAGGTCGCCTCGCTCGGATCGACGCTCGCCGCGATCCACAGCGCGCCCGCGCCGGCGGTGATCATCGCGATGCGATAGCCCGCCTGGTAGGTCGCCGCCATCGCGCCCTGCTTCTCGGTTTCCACCGCCTCGATGCGGTACGCGTCGAGCGCGATGTCCTGCGTCGCCGAGGCAAACGCCACCGCCAGCGCGAAGAACACCGTGTGCGTCAGATTCAGCACCGGGTCGGTGTTCGCCATCCCCAGCAGCGCATGCGGCAATGGCAAGCTGCGACAGCAGCAGCCACGCCCGCCGCTTGCCCAGCCGCGCCGTCAGGAACGGCAGCGGCAGCCGGTCCACCAGCGGCGACCACAGAAACTTGAAGCCATACGCCAGCCCCACCCAGCTCAAGTGCCCGATGGTGGCGCGCGCGATGCCCGCTTCCGACAGCCAGAACGACAGCGTGCCCAGCACCAGCAGCAGCGGCAGCCCGGCCGAAAAGCCGAGGAACAGCATGCCGACGACGCGCGGGTGGGTGTAGACCTTGAGGGCGGCAAGCCAGGGGTGGTTGCGTAAGGTCATGGTGCGTAATCGTAATCGACGATCAGCGGCGCATGGTCGGAAAAGCGCTGGTCCTTGTAGACGCTGGCGGCCTTGGCGGTTTTCGCAATGCCGGGGGTGGCGATCTGGTAGTCGATGCGCCAGCCGACGTTCTTGGCGTAGGCCTGGCCGCGGTTGCTCCACCAGGTGTAGGCTTCGCCGGTGTGCTCGGGGTAGAGGCTGCGGTAGACGTCGACCCAGCCGAGCTCGTCGAACAGGCGCGTCATCCAGGCGCGTTCCTCGGGCAGGAAGCCGGAGTTCTTCTGGTTGGATTTCCAGTTCTTGAGGTCGATTTCCTTGTGGGCGATGTTCCAGTCGCCGCAGATGACGATCTCGCGGCCGGACTTGATCAGTGCTTCGAGATGCGGGAAGAAGGCGTCCATGAAGCGGAATTTGGCTTGCTGGCGTTCGTCGCTGCTGGAGCCGGAGGGCTGGTAGAGCGAGATGACGGCCAGATTCCCGTAATCGGCCTCGATGTAGCGGCCTTCGGCGTCGAATTCGGGCACGCCGAGGCCTTCGATGATCTGCTGCGGCGGCTGGCGGGTGTAGACGCCGACGCCGCTGTAGCCCTTTTTCTCGGCGTAGTGGAAGGCGCCGGTGAGGCCGTCGCACTGGATGAATTCGGGCTTGAGGTCGGCGGCCTGCGCCTTGAGTTCCTGGACGCAGACGACGTCGGCGTGTTGCGTGGGCAGCCAGTCGAAGAAGCCCTTGGTGGCGGCGGAACGGATGCCGTTGAGGTTGGCCGATATAATTCGCATCAAGATTGATTCAAGAAATTGAGAAAATGTCCGATTACAAAGCCGAGTTTGTGGAGTTCGCCATTGCGTCGCAGGTGCTGTGTTTTGGCGAGTTCAAGACCAAGGCGGGGCGCATGAGCCCCTACTTTTTTAATGCAGGGCTGTTCAACGACGGCGACAAGCTGAAACGGCTGGGCGAATTTTACGCGAAAGCCATCGTCGACTCGGGGATCGCGTTCGACGTGCTGTTCGGGCCGGCCTACAAGGGCATTCCGCTGGCGGCGAGCATTGCGATTGCGCTGGCGGGCATGGGCAGAAACGTGCCGTATGCCTACAACCGCAAGGAAGCCAAGGATCACGGCGAAGGCGGCACGGTGGTCGGCGCGGCGCTCAAGGGCCGCGTGCTGATCGTCGACGACGTGATTTCGGCGGGCACTTCGGTGCGCGAGTCGGTGGACCTGATCCGCCATGCGGGTGCCGAACCTGCCGGGGTGGTGATCGCGCTGGACCGCATGGAGCGCGGAACCGGTGAGCGATCAGCCGTGCAGGAAGTACGGGAACAATATGACATTCCAGTGGTGGCGGTCGTCACGCTGGACAACCTGGTGGAGTTTCTGGAACGTGATGCGGGCAGACAAGCAGAATTACAGGCCGTGGCAGATTACCGGGCAATCTATGGCGTTTAGCGCCCTGTTCGTCGCATTGCTGCTGACGATGGGTGCCGCACAGGCGGCGATGTACCGCTGGGTGGACAGCAACGGTCGCGTGCAATACAGCGATACGCTGCCGCCGACTTACCAGCAAAGTGGCGCGGCCGAGATGAACAAGCAGGGGCAGATTATCAAGCGCACGCAATCCGAGGCGGAGCGCAAAGCCGAAGCGGAACGTCAGGCCGAACAGAAGCGGATTCAGCAGGAAGCAGCAAAAACAGGCGCAGTTCGATCGCGCCCTGACCTCAACCTATACCACCGAAGCGGAAATCGATCTGTCGCGCGACCGTGCGCTGGAACACCACAAACTGGCGATCAATGGCGCGGACATCCGCAGCAAGGCGGTCGATGCCAACCTGGCCGAACTGAGTGCGCGCATTGCCAGCACCGAGAAAGCAGGGCGCAAGGTGGGAACGGGGCTGCAGGAGCAGTGCGATCAGGCCAAACGGGAAAGTCTTGAGCTGAAGCGCACCATCCTGATCAACGAAGAAGCGATGCAGAAGGTGCGCGAGAAATACGCGGCGGACAAAGTGCGCTTCCGTGAATTGACGGGTAAATAATCAGGCCGTTGCTCTGCGCCACAGGCTTGCCGCCTGGCGGCGCTAAAGTGAATTCGAAAAATGGGCCGGAGTGATCCGGCCCATTTTTTATCCCTGAAGCTTGGTTTTCAGCAGATCGTTGACCTGCGCCGGATTGGCCTTGCCCTTGCTGGCCTTCATGATTTGGCCCACCAGTGCGTTGAAGGCTTTTTCCTTGCCCGCGCGGAATTCCTCGACCGACTTGGCGTTGGCGGCCATGACGTCGTCGATGATTTTTTCCAGTTCGCCGGAATCGGACATCTGCTTGAGGCCGCGCGCCTCGATGATGGCGTCGACTTCGCCTGCGCCTTCCCACAAGCCTTCGAACACCTGCTTGGCGAGCTTGCCGGACAGGGTGCCGTCCTGGATGCGCGCGACCAGCGCGCCGAGGTGGGCGGCGGAGACCGGGCTGCGTTCGATCGTCGAGGTCGGCCTTGTTGAGCGCGGCGGAGAGCTCGCCCATCACCCAGTTGGCGGCGAGCTTGCCCTGGCCGCAGGCTATTTGCCGCAACTTCGAAGTAGTCGGCCAGCGCGCGCGAGCCGGTCAGCACGGCGGCGTCGTAGGGCGAGACGCCGTATTCGCTTTGAAAGCGTGCCTGCATCGCGGCGGGCAGTTCGGGCAGCGTGGCGCGCACCTGCTCGATCCAGTCTTCGTCGAGCTTCACCGGCAACAGATCGGGATCGGGGAAGTAGCGGTAATCGTGCGCGTCTTCCTTGCTGCGCATCATGCGCGTCTCGCCGGTGTCGGGGTCGAACAGCACGGTGGCCTGCTCGATGCGGCCGCCGTCTTCCAGCGTCTCGATCTGCCAGCGCACCTCGTAGTCGATCGCCTGCTGCAGGAATTTGAACGAGTTGAGGTTCTTGATCTCGCGGCGGGTGCCGAATTCGGCCTGCCCGACCGGGCGCACCGAGACGTTGGCGTCGACGCGGAAGCTGCCTTCCTGCATGTTGCCGTCGCAGATGCCGATCCAGCGTCACCAGCGTGTGCAGCGCGCGCGCGTAGGCGACGGCCTCGGCGCTGGAGCGCATCTCGGGCTCGGAGACGATTTCGAGCAACGGCGTGCCGGCGCGGTTGAGGTCGATGCCGCTCATGCCGTGGAAATCCTCGTGCAGCGACTTGCCGGCGTCTTCTTCCAGATGGGCGCGGGTGAGATTGATGGTTCTCTCCGTATCGCCACACCACGATTTTCAGCGCGCCGCCCTCGACGATGGGTTTGGCCAGCTGGCTGATCTGGTAGCCCTTGGGCAGGTCGGGGTAGAAGTAGTTTTTGCGGTCGAACACGTTGATGCGGTTGAGCGTGGCGTCGATCGCCAGCGCCAAACTTGATCGCGCATTCCACCGCGCCCCGGTTCAATACCGGCAGCACGCCGGGCAGCGCGATGTCGACCGCGCTGGCCTGGGTGTTGGGCGCGGCGCCGAAGGCGGTGCTGCTACCGGAGAAAATCTTCGACTTGGTGGCGAGCTGGGTGTGGACTTCCAGCCCGATGACGGTCTCCCATTTCATAGCAGGTCCTCCGGTTGGCGGCTGTGCCAGTCGGTGACACGCTGGTATTGATGGGCGACGTTGAGCATTTTCGCCTCGCTGAAATAGTCGCCGACCAGTTGCAGGCCGATCGGCAGGCCTTTGCTGTCGAAGCCGCACGGCAGCGACATGCCGGGCAGGCCGGCGAGGTTGGCGGGGATGGTGTAGAGGTCGTTCAGGTACATCTCGACCGGGTCGTCGGATTTTTCGCCCAGCTTGAAGGCGGTGCCGGGCGCGGTGGGGCCGAGGATGACGTCGCAGGTCTTGAAGGCGGCGCTGAAGTCTTCGGCGATCAGGCGGCGGATTTTCTGCGCCTGCAGGTAATAGGCGTCGTAATAGCCGTGCGAGAGCACATAGGCGCCGATCAGGATGCGGCGTTTGACCTCCGCGCCAAAGCCCTGTGCACGGGTCTTGCAATACATGTCGTCGAGGTTGCCGTATTCGGGCGCGCGGTAGCCGTAGCGCACGCCGTCGAAGCGCGACAGGTTGGACGAGGCTTCGGCCGGCGCCAGCACGTAATACACCGGGATCGCGAGCTTGGAGTTGGCAAGCGAAATCTCGACCGTGGTGGCGCCGAGCTTTTTCAATTCGGTGACGGCGGCTTCGACGGCGGCGGCGACTTCGTTGTTCAGGCCTTCGGCGAAAAACTCCTTCGGCAGGCCGACGCGCAGGCCGGCAAGGGCTTGTCCAGATCGCGCGTGTAGTCTTCCTTGTCGCGTTCGAGGCTGGTCGAGTCCCTGGGGTCGAAGCCGGTCATCACGTTCAGCAGCAGCGCGCAGTCCTCGGCCGACGGCGCCATCGGCCCGGCCTGGTCGAGGCTGGAGGCGAACGCGATCATGCCGTAGCGCGACACCAGGCCGTAGGTGGGCTTGAGGCCGGTGATGCCGCACAGCGCGGCGGGCTGGCGGATCGAGCCGCCGGTATCGGTGCCGGTGGCGGCGGGCGCCATGCGCGCGGCGACGCAGGCGGCCGCGCCGCCGGACGAACCGCCGGGCACGTAGGCGAGATTCCAGGGGTTTTTCACCGCGCCGAAATAGGAGGTTTCGTTGCGACGAGCCCATGGCGAACTCATCCATGTTGGTCTTGCCCAGGCTCGGCATGCCAGCGGCCTTGAACTGCTGGATCACGTGCGCGTCGTAGGGCGCGATGAAGTTGTGCAGCATTTTCGAGCCGCAGGTGGTGAGCCAGCCGTCGGTGCAGAAAATATCCTTGTGCGCGATCGGCACGCCGGTCAGCGGCCCCGCCTGGCCGGCGGCAATCAGCGCGTCAGCGGCGGCGGCCTCGGCCAGCGTTTTGTCGGCGTCCAGCGTGATGAAGGCGTTGATGGCCGGATTCAGCGCGGCAATGCGGTCGAGATACTGCTGGGCGAGTTCGCGGCTGGAAATCTGTTTGGCCTTGAGCTGCGCGGCGAGTGCGGAAAGAGAGGTTTCTGACATGGTTTAGTCGATGACCCTGGGCACAAGGTACAGGCCGTTTTCGACGGCGGGTGCAATGGCCTGGAAGGCGGCGCGGCGGTCGGTTTCGGTGGCGACGTCTGCGCGCAGGCGCTGATAGACCTCCTGAGCATGCGCCATCGGCGCGACGCCGCTGGTATCGACCGCCTGCATGGTGGCGATGAGATCGAAAATGCTGTTGAGCTGGGTTTGCGTGGCCTGCGCTTCGGCATCGCTGGTTTCGATGCGGGCAAGGCGGGCGATGCGCTTGACGTCGTCCGTGGAAAGGGACATGAAAACACCTGATGGCTTACGGTAAATAAGCCCGGTAGGTTATCATAGCCCCCTTGTTTTTTCTGCCATTTCGCCCGCCTGGCGCGGGCGCAGCCGCCACCATGTTCAAGTTCCTGACCAGCTATTTTTCAACCGATCTCGCGATCGATCTCGGCACCGCCAACACACTGATTTATGTACGTGACCGCGGCATTGTGCTGGACGAGCCCTCGGTGGTGTCGATCCGCACTGACTCGGTGGGCGGCAAGCGCACGGTGCAGGCGGTGGGCGCGGAGGCCAAACAGATGCTGGGCCGCACGCCGGGCAACCTGCAGGCGATCCGGCCGATGAAGGATGGCGTGATCGCCGACTTCACCGTGACCGAGCAGATGCTCAAGTATTTCATCAAGAAAGTGCACGACACCCGGATGTTCCGCCCCAGCCCGCGCATCATCATTTGCGTGCCCTGCGGCTCGACCCAGGTGGAGCGCCGCGCGATTCGCGAATCGGCGATTGGCGCCGGCGCGCGCCAGGTGTATCTGATCGAGGAGCCGATGGCGGCGGCGATCGGCGCCGGCCTGCCGGTGGCGGAGGCGACGGGTTCGATGGTGGTCGACATCGGCGGCGGCACCACCGAAGTAGGCGTGATCTCGCTCGGCGGTGTGGTGTACGCGAATTCGGTGCGCGTCGGCGGCGACCGCATGGACGAGGCCATCATCAACTACATTCGCCGCAACTACGGCATGCTGATCGGCGAGGCGACTGCCGAGCAGATCAAGAAGAAAATGGGCTCGGCCTTCCCGGGTGCCGAAGTGCTGGAAATGGAAGTCAAGGGCCGCAGCCTGGCCGAAGGCGTACCGCGCAGCTTCAATGTGTCGTCCAACGAAATCCTCGAAGCCCTGACCGAGCCGCTGAATGCCATTGTCAGCGCGGTGAAAATGGCCCTGGAGCAGACACCACCCGAACTCGGCGCCGACATTGCCGAAAAGGGCATGGTGCTGACCGGTGGCGGCGCGCTGTTGCGCGATCTCGACCGTCTGCTGATGGAAGAAACCGGCCTGCCGGTGATCGTGGCCGACGACCCGTTGACCTGCGTGGTGCGTGGCTGCGGACGCGCACTGGAAGAAATGGACAAACTGGCGTCGGTGTTCACCAACGAGTGAGTGTAGCCACGCGTCGTTACGCTGACGGGGGTCGTTGATGGCGGCGTCGGATCAGCTCATGTTCGCCCGCCAGCTGGGTGCGACCGCCCGCCTGCTGATCTGGCTGCTGGTGGGGGTGGCGTGTGTGGTCGCCGACTCCCGGTATCACGCGCTCGACAGTTTGCGCAGCGGTTTTTCGCTGCTGCTGCAACCGGTGCGCGAAACTTTGCGCGTGCCCGCCGATGTCGCCGCCGAGTTGGGCGGGTTTTTTACCCGTCACCGCCTGTTGCAAAACGAGCGCGATGCGTTGCGCGCAGAACGTGCGCGGCTGTGGGTGAGCGTCAACGCGGCTCGCGAGATCAGCCGTGAAAACGCCGAGCTGCGCGCCTTGTTGCTGTTGCAGGCGCGACCCGGCCAGCGGGTGGTGCATGCGGCCTTGCTGTATCAGGGGCGTGACTGGTTTGTCCAGCGCATGACGCTGGATCGGGGCACGGCGGCGAAACTGCACAGCGGCTTGCCGGTGGTCGATGCCAGTGGTTTGGTGGGTCAGTTGACCCAGGTGTACCCGGGCACGAGCGAGGTCACGCTGGTGAGCAGCCCCGAGCAATTAACCCCTGTGTTTATCGAGCGCACCGGCCAGCGGGGTCTGGCGGCGGGCAGCGGTCGCGGTCAGATGGAGCTGCGATACATGCCGACCCACACCGATGTGCGCGTCAATGATCGCCTGCTGACCTCCGGCATCGATCGGGTGTATCCGGCAGGGATTCCGGTGGCACGCGTCACGCGGGTGTCGCGTTCGCAATCCAGTCCGTATCTGCGGGTGGAAGGCGTGCCGCTGGCGGGGCTCGATCGTTCCCGCGCCGTGCTGGTATTGCTTGCCGAGCCGCCGCTCATTCAAGCGCCATCGCCGTTGCCACCACAGGTCAAGCAGCCATGAGTCCCACGCAATCGAGTGGCAGCTGGCGCCGTATCCTGGGCAGTCTGACCCTGGCACTGCTGCTGGAACAGTTGCCGTGGTCGGGCTGGGCGTTGGCGCTGCGGCCGGATTTCTTGCTGCTAGGCGTGCTGTTCTGGACCTTGCATCAACCTGCGCGCGTTGGCTTCGGGTCGGCGTTTTTGGTCGGGCTGCTGGCGGACTTCCAGAATGGCGGCGTGTTTGGGCAGCACGCCATGGCCTATGTGGTCGGCGTGTACCTGGTGCTGTTTCTGCGCTTGCGGCTGTTGCAGTTTGACCCGCTACGTCAGGCGACGCAGCTGTTCCCCATCTTTTTGCTGGTGCAGTTGCTGTTGCTGCTGATTGGCTGGCTGGCGGCGAATCCGCCGTCCGGGTTGACCGTCCTGTTGCCGGTAACGAGCAATACCGTGATGTGGTTGGTGCTGGTGGGCGTGCTGCGGCTTTGGCATGGCAAGGGTATGCAGGATCGGGCATGAGACGGCCCACTCAGTTAAAAGATCTGGATCGGGAACTGGCTGGCTTTCATGGGCGATTGAAAGCAGGTGCGGCCTTCGTTGCGCTGCTGGCGACCGCGCTGCTGGCGCGCGGATTTTATTTGCAGATTACGCAGCACGATTACTACACCGGGCGCGCCGAAAGCAATCGCATTTCGCTGGTGCCGATTGCCCCCAATCGCGGACTGATCCTGGACAGCAAAGACCGCGTGCTGGCGGAAAACTATTCTGCCTACACGCTGGAAGTCACCCGGGCGCATATCCTTAATCTGGAAGTCACGCTGACCGAGGTGGGCAAGCTGATCGAGATTACGCCGGGGCAATTGCGGCGCTTTCGCCGCTTGTTGAGCGAGTCGCACGAATTTGAAACGGTGCCGCTGAAAAGCAAGCTGACCGATGAGGAGGTGGCGATTCTGGCGGCCAACCGCTATCGCCTGCCCGGGATCGAGGTCAAGGCGCGCCTGTTCCGCAACTATCAGGCCGGGCCGGGGATGGCGCACGTGGTGGGCTTTATTGGCCGCATCAATGACCGCGACCTCAAGCAGCTGCGCGAGGCCGGGCGTGAGCAGAATTATCAGGGCGGCGCACATATCGGCAAGACCGGGCTGGAGCAGAGCTATGAAACGGTGCTGCACGGCCGCACCGGCTTTGACCAGATGGAAACCGGGGCCAGCGGCCGTGCGGTGCGGATGTTGTCGCGCATCCCGCCGGTTCCGGGCAAGGATTTACGCCTGTATCTCGACCGCGATCTGCAGGAGGTGGCCGAGCACGCATTTGGCGATTACCTGGGCGGCCTGGTGGCGCTTGACCCCAACACCGGCGGGGTGCTGGCGCTGGTGAGCAAACCCGGATTCGACCCCAACCTGTTCGTCGATGGCATCGACCCGGAAACCTGGAAATCCCTCAACGAATCGCCCGAGCGGCCGATGGTCAACCGCGTGCTGCGCGGGATTTATCCGCCGGGCTCAACCATCAAGCCGTTCATGGCGATGGCCGGACTGGAACTGGGGCTGCGCAAACCCGCTGACACGATCAGTGATCCGGGTTATTTCACCCTGCCGCGCAGCAGCCACCAGTACCGCGACTGGAAAAAGGGTGGCCACGGCACGGTCGATCTGAACCGCTCGATCGCGCAATCGTGCGATGTCTACTATTACCGGCTGGCGGTGGACATGGGGATCGACCGCATGCACGACTATCTGGCGCAGTTCGGTCTGGGCGAAAAAACCGGCATCGATCTGGAAGGTGAATCGGCCGGACTGCTGCCCTCGCGTGAGTGGAAACAGCGCCGCTTCAAGCAAGTCTGGTATCCCGGCGAAACGGTGATTGCGGGCATCGGTCAGGGCTTTCACCTGACCACGCCGCTGCAACTGGCGGTTGCCACCGCCATGCTCGCCAACGGCGGCAAACACATCGAGCCCAGACTGGTGCAGGCGGTGCGCGATCCCCTTACACATGCGTGGCAGCCTCTGCCGGTTGCGAAACGTACCCAGCTTGCGTTCGATCCCCGCAATCTGGAGGCGGTGCGCGAGGGCATGATGGCGGTGACGCGCCCGGGCGGCACTGCGTCAGCGGCCGCCGCCGGTGCGGCCTACACGATCGCAGGCAAGACGGGCACCGCGCAGGTGGTGGGGATCAAGCAGGGTGGGCGTTATGACGCGGGGAGTCTGGCACGCAAGCATCGTGACCATGCGCTGTTCATCGCCTATGCTCCAGCTGAAAATCCCACCATCGCGATCGCGGTGATGGTCGAGAACGGCGAACATGGCGGCTCCACCGCCGCGCCTATTGCGCGCGCAGTGTTCGATTATTACCTGACCGGGAAACGACCCGGCAACATGAATCTGGGAGCAGTCGATGCCACAGAATAGTCACTGGATCCTGCGCCGACTGGGCCATCTCGACGGCATCCTGCTAACCCTGGTGCTGCTGTTGCTGGGGGTGAGTCTGGCGGTGGTGGCGAGCGCATCGGGACAAAGCCCGGCGCGTATCAGTGGCCACCTCATCAATATCGGCCTGGCGCTGTCTGTAATGGTGGTGATCGCCAACGTGCCGCCGCATCTGCTGGCCAAAGTGGGGCCGCCGCTGTATGCGGCTGGAGTAGTGTTGCTGGTCGGGGTGGCGCTGTTTGGCGAAATACGCAACGGCGCACGACGCTGGCTCAACCTGGGCTTTGCGTTCCAGCCGTCCGAACTGCTGAAGCTGGCGTTGCCGCTGATGCTGGCCTGGTATTTCCAGCGCAACGAAGCAGTATTGCGCGCCAAACATTTTCTGGTCGGCGGCGCGATGCTGCTGCTGCCTTTTTTGCTGATTCTGCGCCAGCCCGATCTGGGCACGGCACTGATGATCGGCGCGTCGGGGTTTTATCTGCTGTTTTTTGCCGGGCTACCGTGGAAGGTGATTGCCGGCGGCGGCGCGCTCATCGGCGCAAGCCTGCCCTTGATCTGGGGCACGATGCACGACTATCAGCAGCAGCGTGTGCTGACCCTGCTCGACCCATCTTCCGACCCTCTGGGCGCGGGCTACCACATCATTCAATCCACGATTGCCATTGGCTCGGGCGGCCTGTTTGGCAAGGGCTGGATGCACGGTACCCAGAATCAGCTCGATTTCATCCCGGAGCGTACGACCGACTTTGTTTTCGCGGTGTTCGGCGAAGAATTCGGCTATGTCGGCACGATTCTGCTGGTGGTGCTGTATCTGGCGATTGTTGCGCGCGGCTTGATAATCGCCGCGCGCGCCCCCACCTTGTTCGGACGTTTGATGGCGGCGACGCTCAGCCTGAACCTGTTCACCTACGCCTTCGTCAACATGGGTATGGTGTCGGGCATCTTGCCGGTGGTGGGCGTGCCTTTGCCGCTGATGAGTTATGGCGGCACCGCGCTCATCACCCTGTTGCTGGGAATGGGCATCGTGATGAGCGTGGCGACGCATCGCCAGCTCAACAAAACCTGACGCGGTAAAATGATCCCCATGAAAACAATCCTGATTTTCGGTGCAGTTGCGATCACGCTGTCGCTGGCCGGTTGTAGCAACAGCCCAAGCGTGTCTGACAAATCGCCCGCCCCCGCCAAGTCCGCAAAAAATGGCGGCTATTACCTGGACGATGGCCCGGATGCGACGCCGCCGCCGAATCTCGACGCCATTCCTGACGCCGTGCCGCGCGCCGAGCCACTTAACCGCTTCGCCAACCGCCCTTACGACGTGTTGGGCAGCAGTTACGTGCCGCAGACCGAACGCCGTGCGTACAGCGAAGAAGGCGTGGCGTCGTGGTATGGAAAACGCTTTCACGGCAAAAAAACGGCGTCGGGCGAGCCCTACGACATGTATGCCATGACCGCTGCGCACCCCACCCTGCCGATCCCGAGCTATGTGCGGGTGACTTCGCTTGCCAATAGTAAAAGCGTGGTGGTGCGGATCAATGACCGCGGACCGTTCCACAGCAAGCGCATCATCGACCTGTCGTACACCGCCGCAGCCAAGCTGGGGTACGTCGGGAATGGCAGCACCCGGGTACGGGTGGAAAGCCTTGATCCCGCCGCGTATGACATGAAGGGCGAAGCCATCAAGGAAGGTATTTATCTACAGGTGGGAGCTTTTGCAAGCTCCGGCAACGCCCAGCAACTGCTGGCACGCCTGACACGTGAGCTTGAGCTCGATGCCAGCCAGACGCGTGTTGTCCTCACTGGCAAGCTGCACCGGGTGCAACTGGGTCCTTATTCCAGCGACGATGCCGCACAGGTGGAACGCACCCGGGTGCAGGAACGCCTCGCGCTGAATGCCATTCTGGTCAGACGGGATTGAGGCTGCCACGGTGATGCAACGCGTCTCTCTTGGATTGCTTGGGCTGGTTTTCGCGGGGCTTTTTTTCACCGTGACAGCGTGGGCGGCGCCGAGCGGCATGACCGCGCGTGCCTGGGTGTCAATTGACCAGGCCACCGGGCGCGAGCTGGCCGCGCATCAGGCCGATTTGCCGCTGGCACCCGCTTCGCTGACCCAGTTGATGACCGCCTATGTGTTGCTGGGCGACATTAAAAAAAACAAGTTGAGCCTGGGCGAAATGCTCAGCGTGCCGCAAGCCGCCGAGCAGGTCGACGGCGCGCGCGTGTTTCTCAAAGCGGGTGAGCAGATCAGCGTCGATACCTTGCTGCAGGCGATGTTGGTGGCGTCGGCCGGCGACGCCACGCTCACCCTGGTGACGGCGGCTGACGGCAGCGAGGCGGCGTTCGTCAAACGCATGAATGCTGAAGCCAAGCGCCTGGGCATGACGAAAACCCGGTTCATGAATGCCACCGGCTTGACCGAGCCTGGGCATGAGTCGAGCGCGCGAGATCTGGCCGTGCTCGGCCAGGCGCTGGTGCGGGATTTTCCCGATCGCCAGGTGTTTTTTACGCAGAAGGAACTCATCTTCAAGGGCATCACGTATTACAACGCCAACCGCCTGCTGTGGCGCGACCCAACGGTGAATGGTCTGAAGGTCGGCCGTGCTGCGCAGGCCGGATATTGTGCCGTCACCTCGGCCCAGCGCGGCGACCAGCGACGCATTGCGGTGGTGCTGGGCGCGCGAACCGACGCGCAGCGGACGCAGGACGCGCTGAAATTGCTCAACGACGGGTTTGAGAATTTCGATAGCGTGCTGCTTTATCGGGCCCAGCAGCCGGTCAAAGTGGCGAAGGTATACCGTGGCGTGAGCGAGTCTTTAACGCTGGGCTTTACGCAGGATTTTTACCTGCTGATTCCGCACGGCAGTGCCGCGCGCCTCAAGGCGCAGGTCATTACCCAGCAGCCGATGCTGGCGCCGGTGAGCAAGGGGCAACGCATGGGCAGCTTGCGCCTGACGCTCGACGGCCAGCCGCTGGGCGATTTCCCGTTGCTCGCATTGCAGGACGTGAGCGTATCCGGCATTTTTGGGCGCGCCTGGGATTCCCTGCGGCTGATGGTGGAGTGATGAGCGTCTATCTGAATGGCCATTTCATGCCGCTGGCCGACGCGAAAGTGCCGGCGCTCGATCGCGGGTTTGTCTTTGGCGATGGCGTCTACGAACTGGTGCCGGTGTATTCCCGCAAACCATTTCGGCTGGAGGAACACCTGCGCCGCCTGCAACACAGCCTCGATGGCATCCGCCTGGCCAATCCGCATGGCGTCGCCAGGTGGCGTGAATTGATCGAGCAGCTGATCGCGTTGCAGGATTTCGACGACCAGTCGGTTTACCTGCAGATCACGCGTGGGGTGGCGCCGCGCGACCACGCCTTTCCCCCCGGTGTGCCGCCGACCGTATTCATGTTCGCGCAGCCGCTGGTGAGCGCGACCGGCGCGCAGAAGGCGGCGGGCGTGTGCGCCATTACCGCGCCGGACATCCGCTGGGGGCGCTGCGATATCAAGGCGGTGTCCCTGCTCGCCAATGTGCTGGCGCGGCAGCAGGCGGTCGATGCGGGGTGTGCCGAGACCGTGATGCTGCGCGATGGTTTTTTAAGCGAAGGCGCGGCGAGCAATATTTTTGCAGTGAAAAACGGCGTGCTGCTGGCGCCGCCGCCATCCAATCTGATCCTTACCGGCATCACTTACGACGTGGTGCTGGAGCTTGCCGCCGCGCATGGCATTCCCGCTGAGCTGCGTGCAATCAGTGAAGCTGAATTGCGCAGCGCGGACGAGTTGTGGATGACCTCATCGACCAAGGAAATCATGCCGATTGTGGAACTGGATGGGGTGCCAGTCGGCGCCGGCGTGCCGGGGCCGCTGGCGCGGCAGATGGATGCGCTGTATCAAGATTTCAAACAACAGGTGATGCGCGCATGAGCGACGAAACCACCTTGCTGGAATTTCCGACCGACTTCCCGGTCAAGATCATGGGCGAGCGGCGCGATGATTTTGCGCAAGCCATGGTCGAACTGGTGCAGCGCCACGCGCCCGATTTCAAGTACGAAACGGTCGAGATGCGGGTGTCGAGCAAGGGCAATTATTTGAGCGTGACCTGCGTCGTGCGCGCCACCTCCAAAGCGCAGCTGGACGCGTTGTACCGGGAAATCACCGCGCATCCGTGGGTGAAGATGGCATTGTGACTGCCCGGGATCAGGGGTCAGGATTCAGGGATCAGGAGAAGCTCGTTGTGCGGGCGTTGGGACGGGTCGAATACGAACCGACCTGGCGCGCGATGCAGGATTTCACTGCGCAACGCTCGTCTGATACGCCGGATGAAATCTGGCTGCTGGAACATCCGCCGGTGTACACCCAGGGGCAGGCGGGCAAGCCCGAGCACCTGATCGCGGCCACCGAGATTCCGGTCATTCCCATCGACCGTGGGGGGCAGATCACGTACCACGGGCCGGGACAGGTGGTGGCCTATGTGCTGGTCGATTTGCGGCGGCGCGGCTACGGCATCCGTGAACTGGTCAGCCGCATGGAGCAGGCAGTGATCGACCTGCTGGCGGCGCAGGGCGTGGCTGCCGCGCGACGCAGCGGCGCCCCCGGCGTCTATGTGAACGGCGCAAAAATCGCCGCGCTCGGTCTGCGGGTCAAGCACGGCTGTACCTATCACGGGCTGGCATTGAATGTGGACATGGATTTGCGTCCGTTCGCAACGATCAACCCGTGCGGCTATCCTGGCCTGGCGGTCACCGATTGCCGCGAGCTGGGCGCAGCCCTGACGGTCGCCGATGCGGGGCAGTCGCTGGTCGAGGCATTGCGGAACAGAATTGAGTCTGGCTCAGACTGCGCCGAATCATCCGCTGTCTAGCCCGGCTCCCGCACGGCGGGTAGCCCCGTCATCAGTCGCACCAGCGCCGTCTGCCGGTCGGTGCCGGTTTTCTCGAATTCCGCACGCAGCCGGCTTTTTACAGTGGGCAATTTGAGCGCACTTTCCGACGCGTAGAACGCCAGTGTTTCGCCTGCGGCCAGCGCCCGCGCCAGCCGGGCAGATGAAACAAAAACCAGCATCCATCTGCCAAGCCAGTTTGCACATTGTCTTGTGCCTCGACTCCGGCTCGAGCCCCAACTCGTAAATCAGCTTTACCACATGATTGATGTCTGCTTCTTTCATCACGCCGCCCTGTTGCCGGGTGGATGAACTGCTTGAAGGACCTGGCTTGCCGGAAATCCAGCCTGTATCAGGGGAATGGCCAGTCACGCTGCTTGCCGATTACATTCGGTCAACATCATGGCAATAGAGCTTTTTTATGTCATCCATATGGACGATGCGCTCTGGCCGGACATTGTCTAGTATTGGTTTTACATTCCGCGTGTGCTTGTCAGGCTGACAAACTGCGTGAATTATTTACCCTGTTACAAGGAGGGCATCATGCAAACCACTGACTTCATCGTCCATATCGACGAGACGCTTAACGCGCCTGCGCTCGAATCGATCGAAAACGATATCCGGCAAAGCAAAGGCGTGGTATCCGCAGGTCATCGTTCCGACAAACCGCATTTAGTCCAGATCGTGTACGACTCTGACAGTACCTGCATGGTCGAGATCGTGGAGGCGGTGCGGCACCACGGTTTGCATGCACAGGCCGTTGGGTTGTAACACCGGCGCGGTGTCCGCTCTCCGTCTCCCGTTCCGTTTTTGAGGTTGCCCGGGCGGCTTCATTTCGGGCTTAAGCGAATGGGCAAGCGCGGCGAATTATCTGGCGTCGGCCAAGGGGGTGGGTGTCACCTTGTTTGTTTGATGGAACGATAGCCAATTAGTCTATTTGTGTGCTTATCCATCGTCCGTTTTGATGATGCGCAATCTTTGCATCGTATGTACATTGAATTCCGGTAGGTTGGCATGACATTTCCAGGTGTCCAGCCTTGGCGGTTTCCTCATGCAGTATCTAACGGAGCTTCGGCTCCGTTTTTTTATGGGGTCGATTTGCAGCCCCGGTGTGCTGGCACTGCGATATATTGTTGACTGATTTACTGGGACATAAGTATTCTTGCGTCTTCCATTGGAGTTAATTATGAGCATCGACCCCCTGCCGTCCGACCCCAAGCTATTAATGCGCTCGATCATTCAGCGCATCGCCACCGGCCCCGATCTGTCCAAGGATATCAGCCGCACCGAGGCGCACCTGGGTACCAAGGCCATCATCGACAACATCATCGATCCGGTGCAAGTGGGCATTTACTTCATTGCTCTGCGGATGAAGCGCGAGACGATGGACGAGAACCGTGGCGTGCTCGATGCGGTGCTGGAAACCACCCGCCGCGTCACGGCCGAAGTGGATGAAGTGGTCGATATCGGCGATCCCTACGATGGCTACACCCGCTGCCTGCCCGCTGCGCCTTTCCTCGGCCCGTTGCTGGCGGAATTCGGCGTCCACGTGGTGTCGCATGGCCTCGACAAGGTCGGCCCCAAATATGGCGTGACCGCGCGCCATGTGCTGGAAGCCGCCGGGGTGCCGGTGAATCTGTCGCCGGCTGAAGCCGCTGCGCGTTTGAGCGAGCCGGCGCTGGGTTGGGCCTATGTCGATCAGGCGCAATCCAACCCCGGCATGCACAACCTCATCCCGCTACGCACCCAGATGATCAAGCGCCAGGTGCTGACTACAGCGGAAGTGTTGTCGAAGCCGGTCGCCGGCAAAAAACTGACCCATTTCGTGACCGGCTACGTTCACAAGCCTTATCCGCCGGTGTATGCCGATCTCGCGCGCGTGGCCGGGTTTGACACCGCCTGCATCGTGCGCGGCGTTGAGGGCGGGGTGATTCCGTCGCTGCGCCAGACCGGCAAGTATTTCCACTACCACGACAAGGCCGAGGAAATCGAAGCCAGCATCGATCCGGTGGCGCTGGGAATCGACCAGCCCGTGCGTGCGGTGCTGCTGCCAGGCTCGGTTGCGGCGGAAGAAGGCGCGGACGAAATCGTCGCCGCCATCGACATCAAGGCCACCGCACGTGCCGCAGCCGAGGCCGGCATTCTGGCACTCAAGGGCGACAAAGGCGCGACTTACGATTCGCTGGTGCTGGCGGGTTCGATCGTTCTGCACCACGTCGGCAAGGCCGCAAGCGTGGCGGAGGCAGCGGCGCAGATCCGCGCGGTCTTGGATTCCGGCAAGGCCGTCGCGCGGGTTCGCTAAAAATGAGTGAATTCATCGCCATCGCCGCTGCCGACGAACTCAAACCGGCGCAAATGAAGCGCGTCGTCGTCGATGGCAAACGCCTGTTGCTGTGCAATGCCAACGGCACCCATTACGTTGTCGACGAAATGTGCAGCCATGAGGATTACTCGCTGTATCTGGGCTGTATCAAGGACGGCAAGATCAAGTGTTCGCTGCATGGCAGCTATTTTGACCTGACCACCGGCCAGCCCACGTGCGATCCGGCTGACGAACCGATCAAAACCTACCCGGTGAAAGTCGAGGCCGGGCAGGTCTGGGTCAAGGCCTGATTATTTGAGTGCCGGTTGTTTGAGCCGTGATTATTTAAGCAAGGCGCGGATCGTCTGCTCGATCTCCGGGTGGTCGAATTCGCGTCCACCCATTGCCCGATAAACCACGCGCCCCTGTTTGTCGACGATGAAGCTGGCAGGCAGGCCCAGCACGTTCCAGGCGTGGGAAACCGTGCTGTTGCGGTCAAACAGGATGGGGAAGGTGGGTGCCGGATCCAGCTGTCCGGTGAACGCGAACACCTGATCCGCTTCTTCCTGCTGGTTGACGGCCAGAATGACGAAGGGTTGATCTTTAAGCCGCAGGGACAGCCGTTCCATGGAGGGCATTTCGCGGCGGCAGGGCGGGCACCAGGTGGCCCAGAAATTGACCAGCACCACTTTGCCGCGATAGTCCGACAGTTTGACTGGTTTGCCATCCAGATCGGGCAGGGTGAAATCGCTGGCGGACTTGGCCGGTTTGAGTGAGGTGAAGCTGTGGCTCATCTCCGGCAGCGGCAGCGCTGCCTGGGCGCTGCACGCCAGGCACAGCGCGAGCCCCAAACTAAGGAGCAAGCGGTGGCTTGTCGGGCGCACAGACCAGGTTTTCCATTTTGCCTCGGTAGCGTTTGCCATGATGTCTCCAGGAATAAAGCAGATCAAAATGCGAACCGGGCGGCAGTTTCACCGTGGTGAAACCCTGCGCCCAGTCGCCCGTGTCAAAACTTGCGGTGGCAGGCAGGATGGACCAGCCGAAATCCGAGCCGAGTGTTTTCCATTCGGCGACCCACTCGGGTTTGGTCTTGAGCCGGTGCTGTTTGCCGTCTGGCGTGACGACGCGCCAGTCCGCCACGTGGTAATCCAGCGTGGCGCCGGACTGATTCTGCACCACGCTGCCAAATACGCAGTAGCCGCGCATGCTGTCCACCACGGCGGGCGGCAGGTTGCGCGAGGAAT
Source organism: uncultured beta proteobacterium (assembly GCA_963828945.1). Classification (GTDB taxonomy): domain Bacteria; phylum Pseudomonadota; class Gammaproteobacteria; order Burkholderiales; family Thiobacillaceae; genus Thiobacillus. Next base: position 33,025 of record CAWHHA010000031.1, on the reverse strand, counting down.
AGAGCGCAGCGACATATTCCGGCAATAACTGGATAAGTTCGAGGCTGAGTCCCCGATCCACTTTTTTCCACGCCAGCAGGCCGCTTTCCGGGTCGCGGTTCTGCGTCAGTTCCGCCGCATGAACGGCGGGAACCAGCAGCAGCGTGAGCAGGAAAACGGGGCGGGAGATGGCGTACAGTTGTTTCATGCGCGAATAGTAGTCGCTTGTCTGGCCGTGTCCAGATTCCCCTGCCGGGCACCGGGCGGGACGCTCAGTCAACTCGGTTAAAATGACATCTTTAGTGAGGACGCTACATGGCTGATCCCATCCAGCACAAAGGCGCGGCCAAAACCGCGCGCATCCCGATCAAGATCGTGCCGCAGGAGCGCATGCGGTTGCCGCCGTGGATCCGCGCCAAGGCGCCGAGCCTGCCGAATGTCGCGCGGCTCAAAGGCATCCTGCGCGAGGCCAGGCTGCACACCGTGTGCGAAGAGGCCTCGTGCCCCAACCTCGGCGAATGCTTCGGTCACGGCACCGCCACCTTCATGATCCTGGGCGACCTGTGTACGCGGCGCTGCCCGTTTTGCGATGTCGGCCACGGCACGCCGCTGCCGCCCGACGCCGACGAACCGCGCCATCTGGGTGAAACAATCGCGATGATGGCGCTGAAATACGTGGTCATCACCAGCGTCGATCGCGATGACCTGCGCGACGGTGGCGCGCAGCATTTCATCGACTGCATCCGTGCCGTGCGCGAGTTGTCGCCCACGACCCGGATCGAAATCCTGACTCCGGATTTTCGTGGCCGCCACGATCGCGCGCTCGATATTCTCGACACCGCGCCGCCGGACGTGATGAATCACAATCTGGAAACGGTGCCGCGTTTGTACAAAGCCGCGCGCCCGGGCGCCGACTACGCACATTCGCTGAAACTGCTGAAGGACTTCAAGGCGCGCCATCCCGACGTGCCGACCAAGTCCGGCCTGATGCTGGGTCTGGGCGAGGAAGACGACGAAATCCTGCAGGTGATGCGCGATCTGCGCGCCCACGACGTCGACATGCTGACGCTCGGGCAATACCTGCAGCCGTCGCAACATCATTTGCCGGTGCTGCGGTTTGTGACCCCGGAACGCTTCGCCCAGTTCGAGCAGGAGGCGCTGGCGATGGGCTTCAAGCACGCCGCGTGCGGCCCGATGGTTCGCTCGAGTTACCACGCCGACCAGCAGGCGGCGGGGGTTTGATTATTTCAGCAGCCGCCGCCGCGTCAGCGCCAGCGCGATGATGTAGCCCAAGCTGCCGTAGATCACCAAGGCTACGACGTGAAGCGTAATGTTGCCGGGCACGCGGCCGATCACCAGCGGCCGCGCCAGATCGATGGCGTGGGTGAGCGGTAGCCAGGCCGACACGCTTTGTAACAAGGGCGGCAGTTGCGATACCGGGAAAAACACGCCGCACAGCAACACCATCGGCGTGATCACCAGCGTGAAGTAATACAGAAAAAAGTCGTAGCTCGGCGACACCGCGTTCATCACCAGCCCCATGCCGCCGAAGCAGAAGCCGACCAGCGCGACGACCGGGATGATCCACAGCGTCATCCAGAAATTGCCAAACAATCCCAGGCCCCAGATTACCGCGAGGATCGCCGCGCCGGAGAGCAGGCTTTTTGACGTCGCCCAGGTCAGTTCACCCAGCATCACGTCGTCGAGCGTCATCGGCGCGTTGAGAATGGCGTCCCAGGTGCGCTGCACGTGCATGCGCGAAAAACTCGAATACAGCACCTCGAAGGTGGCGGCGTTCATGGTGCTGTAGGCTACGGTACCGGCGGCGAGAAAACTGAGGTACGACATGCCCTCGATATCGGGCAGCAGGCTGCCGAGGCCGAAACCGAGACCGAGCATGTACAGCATCGGATCGGCCAGGTTGCCGAGGATGGACGGGATGGCGAGTTTTTTCCACACCAGGTAGTTACGCTGCCACACCGGAATGAAGCGCCACGACAAACGGGGAAGGCGCAGGTGCTTAATCACGCAGATCTCTCCCGGTCAGTTTGAGAAAGACATCTTCGAGGTTGGACGGCCGGTGAACGTAGCGCAATGCAGGCACTTCTTTGAGTGCATCAATCACGGTGTCGGGCGCGTCGGTGTAGCAGAACAGGGTTTCGCCTACGGTTTCAAAGCGCAGGCACAGCGCCGCCGCGTGCTGGCGGGTCCAGTCGGCAATGCCTTCGCCAAATACTTCGACCACGGCGGGTTCGATATGCGCTTCGATCAGATCGCGTGGCGCGCCTTCGACGACCACACGGCCGTGATCGAGGATGGCGAGACGGTCAGCCAGCCGCTCGGCCTCGTCCATGAAATGCGTGGTCAACACGATGGTTTTGCCGTCGGCGAGCAGGCGTCGCAAGCCCTGCCAGATGAGATGGCGCGCCTGCGGGTCGAGACCGGTGGTGGGCTCGTCGAGAAACAGGATGTCGGGGTCGTGCACCAGCGCGCGCGCGAGGGTGAGTCGCCGCTTCATGCCGCCTGACAGCTGCGCGATCTGCGCGTCGGCCTTGTTCGCCAGCCCTGCAAAATCGAGCAGCATGGGCACGCGTGCGGTGACCGCAGCCTTGGTCATGCCGAAATAGCGGCCATAGGCGAGCAGGTTTTCGCGCACCGAAAAATCCGGGTCGAGGTTGTCCAGCTGCGGCACGACGCCGACTTTCATGCGTGCGGCGCGGGCGTGTTGCGGCACCGCGATGCCGGCGATTTCGATGCTGCCGCTGTCCGGCTCGGTTAATCCGAGCAACAGGCGCAGCGTGGTGGTCTTGCCGGCGCCATTGGGACCCAGCAGGCCGAAGCATTCGCCGCGCCGGACGTTGAGGTCGAGGCCGCGTACCACCTCGGTGTCGCCGTATTTTTTGCTGAGACCGCGCACTTTCAGCATGGGCAGGCCTCCATGAACGCCTGTTTCAATTCGCGCAGTTTGCCGTGAAAGAAATGCCCGGCATTAGGGATGATCTTGACTGCAAGGTGCTGCTGCTCCGCCCAGCGCTGCATCGCAGCGGGGGCAATCAGCTCGTCGGCATCACCATAGATCAGCACGCTGTCGGGCGGCACCGGGTCGAATTCATACATCGTGACGGCAGGTGCGACGAGGATCAGGCGGCGCGCGTCGAGTTGCTGGCGCAAGCGGTGCTGCACAAAGGCGCCAAACGAAAAGCCTGCCAGGGCCCAAGGCAGATTGGGATAGCTCGTTTCGACGAAGCGGGCGACCGCGAGCAGGTCGTCGGTTTCGCCTATCCCCGCGTCGTATTCGCCATCGCTCATGCCGACACCGCGAAAGTTCGGCCGCACACTGACCCAGCCCGCTTCATTGGCGGCTTTGGCCAGGGTGGTCACCACTTTGTTGTCGAGGGTGCCGCCGTGCAAGGGATGGGGATGCGCCACCAGCAACAGACCCCGACGTTCGCCTTCGGGGTCGTCGATCACGGTTTCCAGTTTGCCAGCGGCGGTAGGGATGCGGAGCTTGTAGCGCTTCACTTAACCAGGCTTCATTTCAGTTGCAAACGGTCGACGACGCGACCTTGCTTGAGATGCACCTCGAAGATTTCGTCGATATCGGTCTCGTCGACATAGGTGTACCAGACGCCTTCGGGGTAGACCACCAGCACCGGCCCTTCGTCGCAGCGATCCATGCAACCTGCGCTGTTGATGCGGCATTTGCCTGCGCCGGTAAGGTTCGCATGCTTGGCCTTTTTCTTCAGGTAGTCACGCATCTGCTGGCCGCCGGATGCGCCGCAGCACTTTGCGCCATCGTCGCGTTGATTGGTGCAGAAAAATACGTGGTGGGTGAAATACGGCTTAGTCATCAGTTCGTTCCGAGTACCCAGGAGGGCATAAATATTTGATTGCATTCCCGTGCGCTGTATCGGCCGGGTATTTGCGGGCGTTGATTACCAGTTTGTCGGCAGCGGCTTGCAGCAAGTCGATATCCAGCAGATCGGCCAGGCGAGTGAGATAAATCAACACATCGGCGATTTCCTGGCGCACGGCTTCGTGTTGCTCCGGACTCAGGTTCTGGCTCTGCTCGGCCGTCAGCCACTGAAACGGTTCCAGCAACTCTGCCGTTTCAACACTCAGCGCCATCACCAGGTTTTTGGGGGTATGGAAGCGTTCCCATGCGCGTGCTGCGGCAAATGCACGGAGTTGTTGGCGCAGGGTGTCGAGGCTGTCGATCGAGGGGGTAATCATGGGCGGCATGATACCCCGGCAGGCGATGAGCTTATGACGCCATTGTCGAGTCATCGACACGGTGGGCTAGGCCAAGGCCATCAGATTTTGGCGTACAGGTGTCTTAAGCGCTGCCGGGATGGGCTGGCTTGCGATTTGCTAGTAGATTTTGCTGATGGCTTCACTTAAATGATGAAATCGAATTTTCAATTCGCTCAGGCATAATCCCGGCGGATAGTTTGCAAAATTTGAGGGAGGGTGGACATGTTTAGAATTAATACACTCATCGCACGCGTCAGCGTGGTTTTCGCGGTTGTTGCCATAACGGGCTGCTCCAGCACACCGAGCTACCCCCCGGCGCCCATACAAGCGCCGCCCCCCGTGCCCGTGGATCCGCGGATAAGCGGCTGGAATTACCTGCTTGGACCGGGCGACTCGGTCCAGGTTTTTGTCTGGCGCAACCCCGAGGTGTCCGGCAGCTTCCCGATCCGTCCCGACGGCAAGATGACCATGAACCTGATCGAGGATATGCAGGCGTCCGGCAAGACCCCGACCCAGCTGGCGCGCGACATTGAAAAGGCGCTCTCCAAATACATCCAGGAACCCATCGCCACCGTCATCGTTTCGGGAGGTATCGGGCCCTATAACCAGCAAATCCGGGTGTTGGGCGAGGCCAGCACGCCGCAGGCGATGGGTTATCGCGAAGGCATGAGCCTGGTTGATGTGATGATTGCTGTGGGCGGGCTGACCGATTTCGCCGATGGCAACAAGGCGTATATCTCGCGAATCATCAAGCAAGATGGCGAGCGGGTCCAGCTGGGGGTGCGACTCGAGGACTTGATACGGGACGGAGATAGCACGGCCAACGCGGAAGTTCGTCCGGGTGATGTCCTGGTCATTCCTGAAAGCCTGTTCTAATCGTCTACACGCCGTCACCTGGCGGCGTGTTTGTTTTGCCGGGGTATAGAGAGTCCGCATGGATCAAGTGCTGCAACAAATTTTAGGGTATGCCAAAGCCGCGTGGCAGCGGCGTTGGTGGGGCGTGGCGGTTGCCTGGCTGACGTGCATTGTCGGCTGGACCTGGGTCATGATGATCCCCGATCGCTATGAGGCGTCGGCGCGCGTCTACGTGGACACGCAAACCCTGTTGAAGCCGCTGATGGTCGGACTGGCGGTGCAGCCGAACATCGAGCAGCAGATCAATATGATGACGCGTCAGCTGGTCAGCCGGCCGACCCTGGAAAAGGTCGCGCGCATGACCGACCTGGACGTCAAGGCCAAAACCCCTGAGCAGACCGAAGAGATGCTGAACGGCCTGGCAGGCAAGATATCGATTGCGGACGCCGGCCGTGAAAACCTCTACACCATCAGTTATCAGGATGCCAATGGCGACCTGGCGAAGAAGGTCGTGCAGTCACTGCTGACCATTTTTGTCGAAACCAGCCTGGGCAAAACCCGCCAGGACATTTCCAGTTCGCAGCGCTTCATCGAGGAGCAACTGCAGCAATACCAGCAGAAGCTGACCGATGCCGAAAACGCGCTCAAGGAATTCAAGCAAAAGCATATCGGCATGATGCCGGGGCAAGGCGGCGATTATTACGCCAAGCTGGCCGAGGTGTCCGGCCAGTTGCGGCAAGCGCAGCTGGATCAGCAGGAGGCGGTCAATCGCCGCAACCAGCTCAAGCAGCAATTGCAGGATGAAGAGCCTGAGCTGGCGGCCGCAGCGGCCACCACGAGCGATAGCGAGATCGACAGCCGCATTCAGGCGTTGCAGAAGCAAATGGATCAGTTGCGTCTGCAATACACCGACCTGCATCCGGACATTCAATCGACCAAGCGTTTGATCGACAAGCTGGAGGCGCAGAAAAAAACTGATCTGGCCGCGCGCAAGGCCGATCCGACAGGCACCAAAATCCAGAACCCGGTCTATCAGCAACTCACCATTGCCATCGCCGAAGCCGATGCAACAGTGGCCTCCCTGCAGGCGCGCGTGAGCGAATATCAGCGGCGTTATGGCGAGTTGCGCAGTGCGTCCAATATGGTTCCGCAGGTTGAGCAGGAATACACCCAGCTGACGCGCGATTACGACGTGTATCGCCAGAATTACGACGCCTTGTTGAAGCGCCGCGAGTCGGTCACCATGTCGGGCGAGGTCGAAAGCAAGACCGATACAGTCGATTTCCGCGTGATTGATCCGCCCTTTGTGCCGAGTCAGCCTGCCTGGCCCAATCGGCCGCTGCTGCTGTCTTTGGTGACGCTGGGCGCGCTGGTTGCCGGCGTGGCAGCGGCTTTCCTGCTCAGCCAGTTGCGCCGCACCGTGACGGACCGCCGCGTGCTGCGCGAGCTGACCGGCTTGCCCTTGCTGGGCGCGGTGTCGCGGGTGGAAACGGATGAAACCCGCCGCCGCAAGCGCAAAGGACTGCTGACTTACCTGGCCGCGCTGGGCAGCCTGATTGCTGCATATGGCGGCGTGATGATCCTGCAACTGTTCATGTCGCGTGCTGGCTAGGAGAAACCATGAGCATTATTGAAAAAGCTGCAGGAAAAATGGGTGCCGGCGCGGCCAAGCCAGGTCTTGGGGGCGGTCACAGCGAGACTGCGCGCGACGCCAGCCTGATTGAAAACGCACTCAACAAGCAGAGCAGTTCACATGCCGCACCATTCGTCGCGACAACGGTAGAACCGATGTTTAGCGAGCCCGATGCCTCCGTGCTGGAAGGCAATAGCCAGGTGCAATCGATCAATCTGGCGCGCCTGCATCGCATGGGCGTGGTGTCGCCGGATGCCGAAAAAAGCAAGATCGCTGAAGAGTTCCGCATCATCAAGCGTCCGCTCATCGCCAATGCGTTTGGGCAGGGCGCGGCGCGGGTCAAGCGTGGCAATCTCATCATGGTGACCAGTTCGTTGCCGGGTGAGGGTAAAAGTTTCTGTGCCATCAACCTGGCCATTTCGATGGCGATGGAAATGGATCGCACCGTGCTGCTGATTGATGCCGACGTCGCCAAGCCGCGTATCCCGGAATATCTGGGCATTCATGCCGACAAGGGCTTGCTGGATGTGTTGCAGGACAAACACCTCAAACTGTCCGACGTGATGATCAAGACTGACATCGCCAAGCTGACGATATTGCCTGCCGGCCGTACCTACAAGCGGGCGACCGAACTGTTGGCGAGCGCTGCCATGACCCGCTTGGTCGAGGACATCGGGAATCGTTATCCGGACCGGATCATTCTGTTCGATTCACCGCCGCTGTTGGCGACCAGTGAATCCAGCGTGCTGGCGACCCACATGGGGCAGATCGTCATGGTGGTGGAGGCCGAGAAAACGACTCAGGAAGCCGTGCGCGAAGCGCTTAGCCACATCCAGTCATGTGAGGTCGTCGGTATGTTGCTGAATAAAACCACCCCGACCCCGGGTGCAGACTATTACTACGGTCACTATGGCAGTTACGGTAAATAAAATTCGCCCACGCAGCGCGAAACCGGAGCTGCCCCGGCACACGCCGCTGGCTGGAGCCCTGTCTGTCTGGATCACGCTACTTGCCAGTCCGGCAGCCGCGCTCGACTGGCAGTTCACCCCGACTCTGGGTGCGGCGGCGACCCTGACCGATAACGTGAACCAGAGTGCAACGGATCCACAGAGTTCGTTAATTCTGAGTGTGACCCCGGGATTCAGCCTGCAATACGAAGGATCGCGACGGCTGCAGGCAGGGATGTTTTATGGCTTGACGGGGGTCACCCGTTCGGGCGAAGGCCAGGACGACAGTCTTTTTAGCTCGCTCAATGCCAACGGCAAGGCCGAGCTGATTGAGGATTTCCTGTTCATCGACGCCAGTGCCAGCATCTCCCAGCAACTCATTTCGCTGCTCGGCTCCCCGGCCGACGCGACCATCAATGACACCAACCGGGCCACGACTGGCTTCTACAGCATCAGCCCGTATATCAAGCAGCGTTTTGGCAGCTTCGCCGACGCCGAGCTGCGCTACAGCGCAACAGGTTCCGTTTTTCAGAGCGACGCGGCGAATGATATTTATGCGAACACGCTGAGCGGCACGCTCAATAGCGGGAGCAACTTCAATAACCTGTTCTGGGGGCTGGATTTCTCGATGCGTAATGCATCGGTTCAGAATGACCAGAATTCAAAGTTTGAACACTATGGCGCCACCCTAGGCTACAACCTCACCCGCCATCTGCAGGCGTTTAGCACCTTCGGCTATGACAGCAACGAATATACCGCTACGCCCGGAACCGAAACCAGTGGCAGCTTTTGGACCCTGGGAATGAACTGGTCGCCCAACCGCCGCACCGATATCGGGGCATCGTTTGGCGAGAGTTATTTCGGCCGCACCTACGACTTCAACTTGAATTACCGGAACGACCACTCGGTCTGGTCAGCGAGTTACAACGACGGCGTGAGCGACATTTCCCAGCAATTGCTGAATACTCAGCCTTACTATATTTGGAATTGTAATGGCGAGCTGTCTTATTCAACTGGGGCGCTGCCCCCACAAGGCCAAACCAATTGTACGTTGCAAGATACGGCACCTATCGGCTCGGTACCGGTTGGACTCGCCAATGGGATATACATCAGCAAAACGTTTAATGCGGCTGCGTACTGGTCAAAAGGGCGATCCAGCCTGGGCTTGAGCGTGTTCGATACGCGCAGGCAATATCAGCAGGTCGTGGGTTCACCCGAGGATTCGGCTCGGGGCGTGACGGTCAATTACGGGTATAGCCTGCAACCCCTTACCACCCTGGAAGCGGGTTTTGGATTCACCAATACCCAGTCTCCCGCTGGCCTGGAGTCGATCGTTGCCCGGGATGACAACTACTACAACGTCAACCTGGGGGTGAACCATCAATTCGGTTCCAGATTGACGGGTACGCTGGTATACCGGCATCAGTGGCGGGATTCGAACGTCCCCACTGCTGAGTTCACAGAGAACAACATCACTGCCACGGCCAATATCAGTTTCTGACCGGTCGGCCGCCATGGCATGGCCTTTGCAAGGTTGTTCAGACAGGGCAAGCTGCCCAAGCCACATACAGACAACGGATCGTTCATGTACGAAGACTATTACCGTTTCAGTGCCAAACCATTTCAGCTCAACCCGGATCCGCGCTTCTTTTTCGGCTCCAAAGGGCACAAGCGGGCGATGGCGTATCTCGACTACGGCTTGTCGCTGGGCGAGGGCTTTATCGTCATCACCGGCGAAGTCGGCGCGGGCAAGACCACGCTGGTGCGCAATCTGTTTCGCCAGCTCGAGTCAAGCAATCTGCTGGCTGCGCAACTGGTCTCCACCCAACTCGATGCCGAGGACACGCTGCGCAGCGTGGCGGCTTCGTTTGGACTGGAGCACGAAGGGCTGACCAAATCCGCGCTGCTGAAAAACATTGAAGATTTTTTCATCGCCGCCACCCGTCAGGGCAAGCGGGTTCTGCTGGTGGTGGACGAGGCGCAAAACCTGACGCCGCGTGCCGTGGAAGAACTGCGGATGCTGTCCAATTTTCAAAACGACGAACGTTCGCTGATCCAGACTTTTTTGCTGGGGCAACCCGAGTTTCGCGGCATTCTGCAAAGCCCCAACATGCAGCAGTTGCGCCAGCGCGTGGTGGCTTCCTACCACCTGGGGCCGCTTGATACGGACGAGACGCGTGGCTATATTGAGCACCGTTTGCGTACCGTCGGCTGGGAGGGTCTGCCGGGGTTTGGCGACGATGCGTTTGCCGAGTTGCATCGCTTCACCGGCGGCATCCCGCGCCGCCTCAACACGACCTGTGACCGCCTGTTGCTGTTTGGTTTTCTCGAAGAGAAAAATCACTTCGGTGCCGCTGAAGTCAACGAAGTGATTGCCGACCTCAAAAATGAAATTGCGCATCAGGATTTCAGTGGTGCGTCGGGTCTCAACGGCCTGCCCGCACCAGAGGGCAGGGTGTCCAGCGAAGACACCGCACGATTGGTGCAGCGCGTCGAGCAAATGGAGCGCTCGGTGAATCGCATCCTGCCTATCGTGCGCAAGATTCTGTACACCGTGAGTGAACGTGATTCAGCGGCCGAAGAGGGCACGCTGCCTGATCACCCCGAAATCACTCCCTAGCCCACACGGAATCGCCATGACTCAAGTTTTGTGTGTCGCGGGTGCGCGCCCCAATTTCATGAAAATCGCGCCGGTCATGGCCGCGCTGGCCGAGACCGGCATCGCCGCGCAATTGCTGCACACCGGCCAGCACTACGACGCGGCGATGAGCGATGGCTTCTTTGCCGACCTTGGCATTCCACGCCCGGATCATCATCTTGAAGTCGGCTCGGGCAGCCACGCGGTACAGACGGCCGAAGTGATGAAGCGCTTCGAGCCGGTGCTCGAAAGCGTGCAGCCGCAAGCCGTGCTGGTTGTTGGTGATGTCAACTCCACCATCGCCTGCGCGCTGGTGGCAGCCAAACGCGGCGTGCGCGTGATTCATGTCGAGGCGGGATTGCGCAGCTACGACCGCAGCATGCCGGAGGAAATCAATCGCGTCCTCACTGACCAGATTTCCGATTTGCTGTTCACCACCGAAAAAAGCGCGCTCGCCAATTTGCAGCGTGAAGGCATTGATCCCGCACGGGTCGAGTTTGTCGGCAACGTGATGATCGACACCCTGTATCGCAACCTCGAACGCGCCGTGCCGAGCAGCCAGACGCTGGGCGCGACACTCCCCGGCTATGCGGTGCTGACCCTGCACCGGCCATCGAATGTCGATGACCCGGCCACGCTGGCGGCGCTGCTCGATGTGATCGGCGAAATCAACCGCGTGTTGCCGGTGGTGCTGCCGCTGCATCCACGCACGCGTGGCAATATCGAAAAATTCGGTTTGACCGCCAGGCTTGAGGCGCTGCGCATCCTGCCGCCGCTGGGCTATCTCGACATGCTTGGCCTGATGCGCGATGCCAAGCTGGTGCTGACGGACTCGGGTGGAATCCAGGAAGAAACCACTGCGCTCGGCGTGCCCTGTCTCACGCTGCGCGACAACACCGAACGCCCGATTACCCTGACCGAAGGCACCAACACCCTGGTCGGTGCCGATCCCGCTGCGATCCGTGCAGCCTTCAAGCAGGTGATGGCGAGCGGCGGCCGCGCGGGCTGCATTCCGGAATACTGGGATGGCCGCGCAGCGATGCGCATCGCGCACACGCTGAAGGGCTGGCTGCCGCACCAGGCCGGCGTGAGGGCAATGTAAATGGCCGCCATGAAAAATGCGATGTCGATCGACGTCGAAGATTATTTTCAGGTTTCAGCGTTTGCCTCGACCATCCGCCGCGAAGACTGGGACAGCATGCCGTGCCGGGTGGAGCGTAATATCGACGTGATTCTGGCGCTGCTCGACGAAGCGGATGCCAAGGCGACTTTCTTCACCCTCGGCTGGATTGCCGAACGCTACCCGCAAGTGGTGCGTCGTATTGTCGACGACGGCCACGAACTCGCCAGCCATGGCTACGGCCACCAGCGCGTGTCGGATCTCACGCCCGAACTGTTTCGCGATGACATCACCCGCGCCAAGCGCATCCTCGAAGACCTCGGCGGAGTCGCCGTTCGCGGGTATCGCGCGCCAAGCTTTTCCATCAACCAGAAAAACTGGTGGGCGGTCGAGGTACTGGAAAATGCAGGTTACGTGTACAGCTCGAGCATTTATCCGGTCAAGCACGATCACTACGGCATGCCCGATGCGCCGCGCTTTCCGAATTATCCCAATGGCGCGGGCGGCATTCTGGAACTGCCGCCCACCACGCTGGAACTGATGGGACGCAACCTGCCTGCGGCGGGGGGCGGCTGGTTCCGCCTGCTGCCGTATTCGATGTCGCGCTGGATGCTGCAACGCGTGAACGCGCAGGACCAGGCGCCGTGCATGTTCTATTTTCACCCCTGGGAAATGGACGCCGGGCAGCCGCGGCAGCCCGGACTGTCGGCCAAAACGCGCTTCCGTCATTACGTCAATTTGCAACGTATGCCGGGCAGAATGCGCAAATTGCTGAACGATTTTGAATGGGATCGTGTGGATCGCGTATTCCTGCCGACGCTTTGAACATGCCAGCTGAACTTCCCGAAGGGCGCGCATCTGCAGCAGTGCCGGCCACGCCTGCGGCTGAGGTGACCATCCGTGCGGTGTCGGCGAACGACGCTGCGTGCTGGGATGCCTATGTGCTGACACACCCGGACGCCACGTTTTTTCATCGCATCGGCTGGAAACGGGTGATCGAGCAGGCGTTCGGCCATCGCACCCATTTTTTGCTGGCTGAACGCGACGGCGCAATCGTCGGCGTGCTGCCGCTGGTTGAAATCAAAAGCCGCTTGTTTGGCCATAGCCTCGGCTCGCTGCCATTCTGCGCCTATGGCGGCATCGTCGCCGACGACGGATTCGCCCGCAGCGGGCTTGATCGCGCTGCGCAGGCGCTGGCGCGAACGCTCAAGGTCGGCGCGCTCGAATATCGCAACCAGGTCGCGCAGCACGCCGACTGGCCAGCCAAAGACCTGTATGTCACCTTCAAGAAAGCTATCGAGCCTGAAGTCGAAGCGAACATGAACGCCATTCCGCGCAAGCAGCGCGCGATGGTCAGGAAAGGCATCAAGGCGGGGCTCGCAGGCGAAATCGACAGCGATACCACGCGCTTCTTTCAGGCCTATTCGGCGAGCGTGCATCGGCTCGGCACGCCGGTTTTTTCGCGCAAATTTTTCCGGCTGCTCAAAGACGAATTTGGCGATGATTGTGAAGTGCTGACCATCATGCTCGGCGACCAGGTGATTGCCAGTGTGATGTCGTTCTATTTCCGCGATGAAGTGCTGCCGTATTACGGCGGCGGCGTCGATGCCGCACGTGCGGTGGCGGGCAATGATTTCATGTACTGGGAATTGCTGCGGCGTGCCTGCGAACGCGGCTTGAAGGTGTTTGATTTTGGCCGCAGCAAGCGCGGCACCGGCTCGTTCGATTTCAAGAAAAACTGGGGCTTTGAACCCACCCCGCTGCATTACGAGTATTTTCTGGTGAACGATACCGAAGTTCCCGAGATCAATCCGCTCAACCCCAAATACCGCCTGTTCATTCAGGCCTGGAAGAAGATGCCGCTGGCGGTTGCCAATGTGATCGGGCCGCACATTGTCAAGAATCTGGGCTGACCCATGGAAGGATTGCTGTTCCTCGCGCACCGCATTCCGTTTCCGCCCAACAAGGGCGACAAGATTCGCTCGTTCCATTTGTTGCGGCATTTGAGTACGCGCTATGCCATTCACCTCGGCGCGTTCGTCGATGATCCGGACGACTGGCAATACAAAGAGGCGCTCAAGCCTTATTGTGCGTCGATCAAACTCGTTCCGCTGAACCCGCGCCGCGCCAAACTGGCGAGTCTGACCGGCTTGCTGACGAACGAGGCGCTTACGCTGCCGTATTACCGCAGTGCCGAACTCAGTCGCTGGGCGGCCGGGCTGGCTGCGAGTGGTGCCGTCACGCGTGGCGTTGCGTATTCGTCCGTGATGGCGAAGTTCATGCCGACCTCACTCGCGCGGCGCGTGATCGACATGGTTGATGTTGATTCGGACAAGTGGACGCAATATGCGACGGCGCAGCGCTGGCCGTTGTCATGGGTGTACGCGCGTGAAGGCCGCAAACTGGCCGAGTGGGAAGCGCAAGTGGCGCAGGATTTCGATGCCACCTTGCTGGTGTCGCATGACGAGGCTGCGCTGCTGCAACAACATGTACCGCAGGCACGCCACAAAATCGGCGCATTCGAAAACGGTGTCGATGCCGACTACTTTTCGCCCGACCGTGAGTATGCCAATCCATATCCGGCCGGTCGGCAAGGCGTGGTGTTCACCGGTGCGATGGATTACTGGCCAAACATTGATGCCGTAACCTGGTTCGCTGAACGTATATTTCCTGCCGTGCGCGAGGCGGTGCCGGGCGCGCAGTTCAGCATTGTCGGCAGCCGCCCGAGCGATGCCGTGCTGGCACTGGCACGCCAGCCTGGTGTCGTCGTCACCGGCACTGTGCCCGATGTGCGCCCTTACCTTGCGCATTCGGCGTGTGCAGTCGCGCCTCTGCGTATTGCGCGTGGCGTGCAGAACAAGGTGCTCGAAGCGATGGCGATGGCACGGCCAGTTGTCGTGACCCAGCAGGCAGCAGAAGGCATTCGCGCTGAGGCAGGTCGCGATTTCATCCTCGCGCAGGGCGAAGCGGAATTCGCCCAGGCCGTTGTGAATCAATTGCACCTGCGCAGCAGTTGTCCGCAGGCGCGTGACTGCATTCTGACCCACTATGACTGGGCGCTAAATCTACGTGAGATCGACGCCCTGTTCGAACCCGCGATCACTGCCCCTTCCATTCTTTGAGAATTGCCCCGCATGAGCACTTTGCCCGTTTCTCAACCCACTTCGTCACGCAGCAGCTGGCTGTTTCCGGGGGCCTTGACGCTGGGTGTGCTGTCGCTGGTGGTGCTTGTCTTCTGGCCGACGCTCTTGTCGATGGTCGAGATATGGGATCGTTCCGAGACCTTTGCACATGGCTATCTGATTTTCCCCATTAGCGTCTGGCTGATCTGGCGACAGCGCGACGTGCTGGTGCAGATTCGGCCACGCCCCGATTTGCGCGGGCTGGTTCTATTGGCATTGGCAGGCGTGGCGTGGTTGCTGGCCGATGCGGGCAGTGTCAATGTGGTGGCGCAATATGCATTCATTGCCATGCTCATAGCGGTGGTCTGGATCATGCTCGGGTGGGCGTTTACCTGGGCGATGTTTTTCCCCTTGATGTTCCTGTTTTTTGCGGTGCCGGTAGGCGAATTCCTGATCCCCCAACTGGTTGAGTTCACGGCTGATTTCACCGTGGGTGCCTTGCAGCTGACGGGGGTGCCGGTATACCGCGAGGGCAGTCATTTCAGCCTGGTGAGTGGCGACTGGTCGGTTATCGAGGAATGCTCCGGGATCCGCTATCTCATCGCGTCGATCACCCTCGGTTCGCTCTATGCCTACCTCACTTATCGTTCCTGGCAGCGGCGCCTGCTGTTTGTGATCGCGGCCGCCATCGTCCCGGTTTTCGCCAACGGTGGGCGTGCCTACATGATCGTGATGATCGCGCACCTGTCGGACATGAAGTTGGCGCTTGGCGTGGATCACTACATTTATGGCTGGGTGTTTTTCGGGCTGGTGATGATGCTGCTGTTCTGGGTCGGCAGCTTCTGGCGCGAAGATGACCAACCGCAACTTGTCGCGCAAGCCGTCGCTGAACCGGATTCCCGTGGCGCACCCCGAGCGATGTTGCGGGCTGCGTTGTTGACATTGGCGGTTGTCGCCCTCTGGCCGGCCTACGCCATCTGGCTCGGCCAGCGTGCATTGCCGCCGCTACCTGTGTTGCAGGTTCAGGCTCAAGCTGGCTGGCAGGTGCGTGCGCCCTTCACAGACTGGACGCCGCACTGGATCGGCGCGGATCGCCAATTACGCCAAAGCTACAGTCAGGCCGGGCGCGACGTCATGCTGGCGCTTGATTACTACGCCACCCAGCGTCAGGACGCTGAACTCATCAATTCACAGAACTACATGATCGTGCGGCAGCATCCTGTGTGGTCGAATGTCGGCGAGACCTCTGCTACGGTGACCATCGGCGGAAAAATGCTGCCGGTACGCCAGGTCAAACTCAAGTCAGTCAGCGGCCAGCGCCTGCTGGTGTGGCAGTGGAATCTGATCAACCATCAGGTCAGCATGAGCGATCAACAGGCCAAGCTGGTGCTGGCGCTCGACCGGGTGCGGCTGAAGCGCGACGATGGCCTGTCGGTGATCATCGCCACCCCTTATGAGGACACGGGTTATCGGGCAGCCACCGCCACTCTGGCGCGTTTCGCTGCCGACATGGAGCCTGCGATCACTCGTGCGCTCGACCAGGTTGATGGGCCGTGACCGCGCATATCGTGCATATCGTCCACCGCTTCGATACCGGCGGCATGGAAAACGGCATGGTCAACCTGTTCAATACCCTGTCGCCTGAATGTTTTCGGCACACCGTGGTGGCGCTGACGGACTTCAGCGATTTTCGCCACCGCATCACTGCGCAGGCTGTCGAGTTTCATGCCCTGCATCGCCCGCCGGGTCGTGGAATGGGGTGGATGCCGCAGCTCTGGAAGCTGTTGCGTCAGTTGCAGCCTGACCTGGTGCATACCCGCAATCTGGCCGCGCTGGAGGCGCAGGTTGTGGCCGCCGCCGCCGGCATTCGTGCCACCGTTCACGGCGAGCATGGGCGTGACGTGTTTGATCTGTATGGCCAGAATTGGAAATACAACCTCATTCGCCGTGCCATTCGGCCTTTTGTGTCGAATTACATCGCGGTGAGCCGCGACCTGGAAAGCTGGCTGCGCGACACTGTTCATGTGCCGTCGCACAAGCTGCATCAGATTTACAACGGCGTTGACAGTGTGAAATTTCACCCGCGTGTGGGCGCGCGTCCGGAATTTGCCCACCCCGAGAGTATCGTTTTCGGTTCGGTCGGGCGCATGGTCGAGGTCAAGGACTATCCCACCCTCACCCGCGCTTTTATTCAACTGGTGCTGCAGCAGCCCGATCGCGCTGAACGGGCGCGTTTGGTCATTGTGGGCGAGGGGCCTGCACGCGAGACCTGCATGAGTCTGCTGCAGCAGGCCGGGCTTGCGCATCTGGCCTGGATGCCGGGCGAGCGCCACGATATTGCAGATATCATGCAGGCGTTTGATGTGTTCGTGCTGCCGTCAAAGAATGAGGGCATATCCAATACCATCCTCGAAGCGTTGGCGAGCGGCCTGCCGGTCATTGCGACGGCGGTGGGCGGGAGCATCGAACTGGTGGAGCCCGGCATCACCGGCATGCTGATTCCGCCGGGAGATGTGGCCGGCATGGCACAGGCCTTGCTGAGCTATCTGGACGCACCCGCGCGCATTGCCGAACAGGGTGGACACGCGCGGCGGCTTGCCCAGCAGCGCTTCAGCATTCCGGCCATGAGCGAAGCGTATGCAGCGGTGTATGACAAAACCTTGCGGCGCGGCTGCTGAAGCGGCGTCGGATCATCCGAAAAATCGACAGAAACCGAGATGAGATAACCAGCATGTGCGGCATTACCGGCATTTTCGATACCCAGGGCGCGGGCGATATTTCGCGTGAGCTGCTGCATCGCATGAACGAAACCCAGTTCCATCGCGGCCCCGACGAAGGCGGCCTGCATCTGGAACCGGGCGTGGGGCTGGGGCACCGGCGCCTGTCGATCATTGACCTGTCCACCGGCCAGCAGCCCCTGTTCAACGAAGATGGCTCGGTGGTGGTCGTGTTTAACGGTGAAATCTATAATTTTCAGGAACTGGTGCCCGAACTCACCGCGCTGGGCCACACCTTCCGCACCCATTCCGATACCGAAGTCATCGTCCACGCCTGGGAGGCCTGGGGCGAGGCCTGTGTCGCACGTTTTCGCGGCATGTTCGCGTTCGCGCTGTGGGATCGCAAGCAGGAAACCCTGTTCGTGGTGCGCGATCGCTTTGGCGTCAAACCGCTGTATTACGCCTTTTTGGATACCGGCGAGTTCATTTTTGGCTCCGAACTGAAATCGCTGATGGTGCACCCCAGCCTTGCGCGCGAGATTGATCCGCTGGCGGTCGAGGAATATTTTGCCTACGGTTATGTGCCGGAGCCGCGCACCATTTTCAAACGCGCCTGCAAGCTGCCGCCGGGTTTCACCCTTACGCTCAAGCGCGGCGAAGCGCGCGCGCTGCCGAAACAATATTGGGACATCCCGTTCACGCCGGTGGCGGTGAAGGATGAAGCCAGTGCGATGGACGAACTGGTCGAGCGGATGCAGGAGTCGATCCGCTTGCGCATGATCGCCGACGTGCCGCTCGGCGCGTTTCTCTCGGGCGGCGTCGATTCCAGCGCGGTGGTGGCGATGATGGCAACGCAATCCGCCACCCCGGTGAACACCTGTTCGATCGGATTCGACGATCCGGCATACAACGAAATCGAATTCGCGCAGCAGGTCGCCGACCGCTATCACACCCGCCATCATGTCGAGACCGTTGCCTCCGATGACTTCAGTCTGGTCGACAAGCTTGCAGGGGTGTACGACGAACCCTATGCGGATTCGTCCGCACTGCCGACTTACCGGGTGTGCGAGTTGGCGAGGAAGCATGTGAAAGTCGCCTTGTCCGGCGACGGCGGCGACGAGAATTTCGCCGGTTATCGCCGGTATCGCTGGTTCCGTTACGAAGAGCGAATGCGTTCGGTGATGCCGCTGGCGCTGCGTCGCCCGCTGTTTGGCTTGCTGGGCAAGCTGTACCCGAAAGCCGACTGGGCACCGAAAGTCTTTCGTGCCAAGACCACCTTCGAGGCACTGGCACGCGATACCGTGGAGGGCTATTTCCACGGCGTGTCGCTCCTGTCCGATGCGCAAAGAAAACTGCTGTTCTCACCCGCCTTCAAGCGCGAATTGCAGGGCTACGAGGCGGTTGAGGTATTGCGCCGCCATGCCGCTGTGGCGCCGACCGACGATCCACTGTCGCTGGTGCAGTATCTCGACATGAAGTCTTATCTGGTCGGCGACATCCTCACCAAGGTTGACCGCGCCAGCATGGCGCACGCGCTGGAAGTTCGCGAACCCTTGCTCGATCACGAATTGATGGGTTGGGTGTCGGGTTTGCCCATCGACCTCAAGCTGCGCGGCACCGAGGGCAAGTACATCTTCAAGAAGTCGATGGAGCCGTATTTGCCGCACGACGTGTTGTATCGCAAGAAAATGGGTTTCGCGGTACCGCTGGAGGCGTGGTTTCGCGGGCCGCTGGCGGCGACCATACGCACCGTGGTGCTGGGTGAGCGGCTGGCGTCCACTGGCATGTTTAACCAGGACTTTTTGCGCAAAGTGGTGGAGGCGCATCAATCCGGCCGCCGCGATTACTCGGTGATTTTATGGACGGTGTTGATGTTTGACGCCTTCCTTGGCCAGGTGCTGGGCATGGATGGGCAAAACTTGAACGAGAGCGGGCGGCAAGTAGCATGAAGATTCTGCATGTGTTCGACCACACCCTGCCGCTGCATTCAGGTTATACCTTCCGCAGTGCGGCTATCTTGCGCAACCAGAGAAAACTGGGTTGGGAGACGTTCCATCTGTCCGGCCCCAAGCAGATCAATTGCGAGGTGATGGAAGAAGAGGCGGATGGTCTGCATTTTTACCGCACGCCCAAGCCGACCGGTTTGCTCGCCAGATTGCCGGGCGGCGATCCCTTTGCGGTGATGGCGGCCATCGAGAAGCGTTTGCTGGCGCTGGCGCGCGAGCTGCGGCCCGACGTGATTCACGCCCACTCTCCGGTGCTGAATGCGGTGCCGGCGATTCGGGTCGGGCGCAAGCTCGGCATCCCGGTGGTGTATGAGATCCGCGCCTTTTGGGAAGATGCGGCGGTTGACCACGGCACCACGCGGGAAAACAGCCTGCGCTACAAGCTCACCCACGCGCTGGAAACCTGGGCGGTCAAAAATGCCGATGCCGTCACCGTCATCTGCGAAGGCCTGCGCAATGATCTGGTCACGCGCGGCATCGCACCCGGCAAAATCACCGTGATCCCGAACGCGGTCGATGTTGAGAAGTTTACGGTCGGCGGCAAGCCGGATGCCGCGTTGAAGCTCAAGCTGGGACTGGGCAATAGCCGTGTGCTCGGCTTCATCGGTTCGTTCTACGCGTATGA
The DNA here is from genome assembly GCA_963828945.1 of uncultured beta proteobacterium. Lineage (GTDB taxonomy): Bacteria > Pseudomonadota > Gammaproteobacteria > Burkholderiales > Thiobacillaceae > Thiobacillus. The sequence goes on along the minus strand of CAWHHA010000031.1, from coordinate 13,129 downwards.
AGGACTGGATTTGTTGATTGCCGCGCTGCCGACGATCTTGAAGCAGATACCCGACGTCAAGGTATTGCTGGTGGGCGGCGGGCCGCAGGAAACCGCACTGAAACAGCAGGTGATGGCGCTCGATCTGAAGGAGCGCGTGGTGTTCGTCGGGCGCGTGCCGCACAGCGAGGTGAACCGTTATTACGACCTGGTCGATGTGCTGGTGTATGCGCGCCACGCGATGCGGCTGACTGACCTGGTCACCCCGCTGAAACCGCTGGAAGCGATGGCGCAAGGACGCCTGATGGTCGCGTCCGATGTCGGCGGCCACAAGGAGCTGATTCAGGACGGCAAGACCGGCATCCTGTTCCGCGCCGGCCAGCCGGACGATCTGGCCAGCAAGGTGGTGGGCTTGTTGAAGGATGAGTCGGGGTGGGACACCATGAAACGCAATGGCCGCGAGTTCGTCGAAACCGAGCGCAACTGGGCGGCGAGCGTGGCGCGTTATCGCGGCGTCTATGCCAGTCTGGTCAAGCCGCGGATGGAGGCTGCGCTTGGCTGAGGACGCAGCATCGTCGGAACGCATCGATCTGGTGGTGTTCAGCGCGCTGTTTCCGAGTGCGGTGCGCCCGGGTGCCGGGCTGTTCATCCGCGAACGGATGTTTCGCGTGGCGGCGCAGCGTCCGCTGGCCGTCGTTTCGCCGCAGCCGTGGTTTCCCGGGCAATCGCTGATCCGCTTGCTGCGTCCCGGTTATCGGCCGCAAGCCCCGGCGCTGGAAGTCCAGCACGGCATTCGTGTCTATCATCCGCGCTTTCTGTCGATTCCCGGCTTGCTGCGCCGCTTCGATGGCTGGTCGATGGCGCTGGCGAGCATCTGGGTACTGCGCCGACTGAAACGGCAGGGCGCACAGCTGATCGATGCCCATTTTGCCTTTCCTGACGGTGAAGCCGCGACCCGGCTGGGGCGCTGGTTGAAGCTGCCGGTGACCCTCACCCTGCGTGGCACCGAAGTGCCACACAGTAAAAATCCTGCGCTGCGCCCGCGGCTGTCGCGCACCCTTGAAGCCGCAACCCGGGTGTTTGCCGTTTCTGATTCGCTGCGCCGGCTGGCACTTGATCTCGGCACGTCCGCAGCAAAAATCGAAGTGGTGGGAAACGGGGTCGACACGACACGCTTCCATCCGGTTGAGCGCGCTGCCGCGCGTCAGAAAGTGGGTCTGCCGCTGGATGCCACGGTGCTGGTTTCGGTGGGTGCGCTGGTCGAACGCAAGGGGATGCATCGGGTGATCGAGTGTCTGCCGGCGCTGCGCCAGCGCCATCCCGGCCTGCAATATCTGGTTGTGGGCAGCGGCGGCCCGGAAGGCGATAACCGTGCTGAACTTGAGGCGCAGGCGGCGCGGCTCGGCGTGGCCGAACAGGTGCATTTTCTCGGGGCCATTCCCCCGGATGACCTTAAATGGGTGCTGTCCGCAGCCGATGTGTTTGTGCTCGCCACCCGCAACGAAGGTTGGGCCAATGTGTTTCTGGAAGCGATGGCCTGCGGCCTGCCCGTGATCACCACCGATGTCGGCGGCAATGCGGAAGTGGTGTGCCGTGATGAGCTCGGCAGCATCGTGCCGTTTGGCGATGCTGCTGCCTTGCTGCAGGCGTTGGACGCAGCCTTGAGCAAGCAATGGGATCGTGCCGCGATCCTCGATTACGCTCGTGCCAATCAGTGGGACAAGCGGGTGGCTCAGCTGCTGCGGGCGTACGAACCCTTTTTCAATCGCGTGTCTGATCAAGCGGAGCTAGCCGTCAAATGAGCCTCCCGGCCTGGCTTGCCCGCAGTATTTACCGTGCGCAGGAAGCGGCGATGCATCGCCCCACGTTTGCGATGCTCGCGGAAATCGAGCGCACGCAGTGGCTTGCACGCGAGGGGATCGAGGCGGTTCAGACCCAACATTTGAATCGGCTGCTGGCGGCAGCGTGGGCGCATAGTCCATGGCATGCCGCCCGGTTGCGCGCGGGCGGACTGGAGGATGCAGTTCAATCCGGGACGGTGACGCTGGCCGATCTTGCGCACCTGCCGACGATGAACAAGCGCGATGCGCGTGACAACGTCGAGCAGCTGGTTTGGCGCGGCGTGCCGGGCGGCGTGTTCAAGTACACCACCGGCGGCTCCAGCGGCGAGCCGCTGATCTTTTATTTCGGTCGCCAGCGTCAGGCATCCGATGCGGCCGGGCGGATGCGCGCGCGGCGCTGGTGGGGTGTGCAGCCGGGCGAGCGCGAGGCCTATCTGTGGGGCGCGCCGGTGGAACTCAACAAGACCGACCGCATCAAGACCCTGCGCGACCGCCTGGTGAACCAGCTGGTGCTGAACGCTTTCGCCATGTCACCCGAAAGCATGGATGATTATCTGGACGCCTTGCAGGCGTGGCAACCTCGGTGCCTGTATGGCTACGCATCGAGCGTGGCCCTGCTGGCGGCGCATGCCGAAGCACGGCAACGCAAGCTGGATTTACCGGGGCTGCGCGTAGTCTGCACCACCGGCGAGCCGCTGTATCCGCACCAGCGTGAACTGATCGAACGCGTGTTTGGAACGCCGGTCGCGAACGAATTTGGTAGCCGCGATATCGGTTTTACCGCACATGAAGCGCCGGGCGGGCAGATGCTGTTGATGAGCGAAAGCCACATTGTCGAAGTGCTGGACGCGACCGGCCAGCCGGTGGCGCCGGGCGAGGTGGGCGAAGCGGTGGTGACCGGGCTGACCTCAGCAGCGCAGCCCTTCATCCGCTATCGGACCGGCGATGTGCTGCGGCTCGCGCAGGAAGCGGCGGTCGGCGGGCAGGGTTTGCATGTCATCGCCGAAGTGAGCGGGCGGCAGACCGATTTTGTCGTCGCCGCCGATGGCCGTGTCATGCACGCGCTGGCGGTGATTTATGTGCTGCGCGCGGTGCCGGGCATTGCGCAGTTCAAGTGCGTCCAGCATGCGCTGGACCGGATGGAAGTGCAGATTGTGCCGGATGCCCGCTGGAGCGAAGCCGCCCGCCACGCGGTGGAAGCCGGCTTGCGCGCCCGCCTGGGCGAGGCGCTGCGAGTGGAATTTCACTTGCTGGACGAGATTCCGCCCGAGGCTTCAGGCAAGCATCGCTATGTGGTGAGCCATGTGCCGCTTGCGGGCAAGCTGCAGCAGGCTGCAGCGTGAACTGAATATGATTTGAATGAATTGAATGATGAACCCTTTATCTTTGTTGCATCTTCCGCTGCGCTACAAACCCTGGCAGGGACGCCACCTGCATCTTGTGATGCAGGACGTGATGGGCGCAGCCCGCCAGCCCGAGCATGATCACCGCACCCATTTGCGTGGCGCGATCGACTGGCTGTGCCACGCGCAGGATATGCGCGCGCATCAGCCCGATGCCGGCGGGGTCGCGGCAGGCTGGAGTTTCGAGGACGGCTGGCTGCCGGGCTATCCTGAAACCACGGGCTATATCATCGAGACTTTCATCGCCGCGGCGGGCACGCTCGATCGACCGGAACTGGTTGCGCGCGCCCATAAAATGATTGATTGGGAGTTGTCGCTGCAGGCAGCGGATGGCGCCTTCCCCGGCCATTTTGGCGAGGCGGGCAGCCATCCGGTCATCTTCAATCAGGGGCAGATCATGCATGGCCTGGTAGCGGGCTACACGTCGCTCAAGCGCGATGACTGCCTGGACGCCGGGGTGCGCGCCGGCCACTGGCTGGTGGCGCAGCAGGATGACGACGGCTGCTACCGCAAGTACGAGCACAACAGTGTGCCGCATGTCTACAACACGCGTGCCATCTGGGCGCTGGCGGCCATGGGCGTGGTGGCGAATGAAGCCGGCTTCCTGGCGGCGGCGCGGCGCAATCTCGATTGGGCGCTGACCCAGCAGACAAGCAGCGGCTGGTTTGCCACCAATGCCTTTGTGCCAGGCAAATCACCCTTCACCCACACCATCGCCTACGCCATACGCGGCTTCATCGAGGTGGCCGTGCTGCTGGGCGAGGAACGCTATCTCCGGGCTGCTGAAATCGCCGCCCGCGGCCTGATGGCGAAGCAGCGCAGCGATGGCTGGCTGGCCGGAACCTACGCCGACGGCTGGACGCCGACGGCGAGCTATGCCTGCGTCACCGGCATCGCCCAAATGGCATTGTGCTGGCTGCGCCTGGCGCAGATCAGCGGGGATAAGAGCTACCGCGAGGCCGCCTGGCGTGCAATTGCCTACGTCAAGCGCACCCAGCGGCTGGACGAGGACGATGTGGTCGTGCGCGGTGCCATTCCCGGTTCGGCGCCGATCTGGGGTGCATATTCACGCTTTGAATTCCCCAACTGGGCAGCCAAGTTCTTTGCCGATGCCTTGATCATGGACGTCGCCAATGTCGCCGTGCCCCCCGTCCCGGGCGCGGCCAAAGGGCTATCGCGATGAGCCGGCTGCGAATCATGATTCTGTGCGGGCGCAGCGCCCGCCACCTGCACGTCGCCAACACGCTGTGCCGGGCAGGCGAAGCGCTGGCCATCGTGCAGGAAACCGGCGGCGAGTGGAATCTGAAAAAGACCCTGAAAAAGCTGCGGCCGGACAATCTTTTCCGCAAGGTCTGGCGCTGGCTGCGCGACCGCCGCCGCTACAGCGGCAACCCCGAGGCGAAATTCTTTTTTCCGCATGGCGAACCCCGGCTCGACCATCCCGAGCTGGTGCGCGAAGTCCCGCATATCAACCATCCCGAGGTGGTGAAGCTGGCGCGTGAATTCAAGCCCGACCTCATCTGCGTGTTTGGCACCTCGCTGATACGCGGTGACCTGCTGAAGGAAGGCCGTCTCGGCATCCTGAACCTGCACGGCGGACTGTCACCCGAATATCGTGGCGCCGATTGCACCTTCTGGGCGCTCTACAACGGCGAACCGGAAAAGGTCGGCTGCACCCTGCATTACATCGACGCCGGCATCGATACCGGCCGCCTGATCGCCCACATCAGTCCCGAAGTGCGCGCGGGCGATAGCGAGTTGGAACTGTTCTGGCGTGCGGTGCAGGATAGCGCAGAGGTCTATGCTGAGGCCGTTGCCCGGCTGGCCCAGGGTGAGTCGCTCGGAATGGCCCAGCCCGGCAAGGGCCGTCTTTACCAGGTTAAGGATCGTGGCCTGCGTCACGAACGCGACCTGACTGCCCGGCTGCTATCCGGCATGCTGGCAGGTATCGCCTTGCCCCGGCGAATCCGGTGGTTTACACCTGAAACGGAACTGGAGCGGAATACATGAGAGACCTGTTCGTCACTGGTGTCATCTTCGGCCTGCTGCCGTTCGTATTTAAGCGACCCTGGGTCGGCGTCCTGCTCTGGTCCTGGATCGGCTACATGAATCCACACAGACTCGCATACGGTTTTGCTTACGATTTCCCTTTTGCCATGGTGGTTGGCCTTGTCACCATCGTGGCTTTCATGGCGTCCAAGGAAAAAAAGGTGATGCCGTGGACACGCGAAACAATTGTGCTGTTGGTCTTTATCGGCTGGATGCTGTTCACCACATTTTTTGCGTTTTATCCTGATCTTGCCTGGTTCCAGTGGAACAAGGTATGGAAGATCCAGTTGATGGTGTTTCTCACTGCACTGATCATCACCGATCGTAAGCAGTTGCATTGGCTGATTTGGGTCATCGCCCTCTCATTCGGGTTTTATGGGGTCAAAGGTGGCATTTTCACCATCATCAATGGCGGTGCTTACCGTGTGCAGGGGCCTTCCGGGACCTTTATTGGAGGCAACAACGAAATGGCGCTGGCGCTGGTGATGGCGATTCCACTCATTCGCTATCTTCACCTGCAGGAAACGCGGAAATTGATCAAGATCGGGCTGGCCGGCGCCATGGTGCTGACGGGCGTGGCGGCCATCGGAAGCCAGTCACGCGGCGGCCTGGTGGCGATGGTGGCGATGGGCTTTTTCCTGTGGCTGAAAAGTCGCAACAAAATCGTGACCGGTATTTACATGGCGATTGCCGTATTCATCATGGCATCGGTGATGCCTCAGCAATGGTATGACCGCATGAACACGATCAATACCTACCAGAGCGACGAATCGGCGCAAGGCAGAATCAATGCCTGGCACACGGCATTCAATGTGGCGAAAGAACGCATCACTGGCGGGGGATTTAATATGTTTCTGCCGCCCACGTTCCGTCAATATGCCCCGGATCCAACGAATGTCCATGATGTTCACAGCATCTATTTCGAGCAAATGGGCGAGCAGGGGTTTATCGGATTCGGTTTGTTCATGCTGCTGGGCTTGCTTGCCTGGATACGCGCGCAACAAGTGATCAAGCGATGCAAGAAAGACCCCGCTAATAAATGGGCGGCTGATCTGGCCGGCATGATCCAGGTGAGCCTCGTAGGGTATGCCGCGGGCGGCGCCTTCCTGGGGATGAGCTACTTCGATCTGCCTTACCACCTGATGATCATTCTTGTGCTGGCAGCCAAGTTTTCGGGGTTGCTGGTCAAGCGCGTATCTCCTGCGAATCATGCAGAAGGCAGCTTGCCGCATCCTTCCAGCCTGTTTGCCCGGGAGAATGCCGGGCAAAGGCTCTGATGATGTACTGGCCGCGCTTGCGACTCCCGCCTGGCCTGGGGGGCGCTTTCTGGCTGGCCTTGCTGCTTGTAGGGGGGGTCGAGATCAGCTTGCACTCCGAGACGGTCATTCACCAGTACCGTGCGGTGTTTGCCCTGGGGCGGGCTTACGACAAGCTGCATTATGTCGAGCGGCATCCCCCGCACATCCTGTTTATCGGCAACAGCCGGACAGACAATGGAATCGACCCACGCGCAGTCAGTCTGGCATGGCCCGATGGGCGGCTTGACGGTTTTAATTTGGGTGTGCCGGGTGCGAATGCCGTTGTCTACCACGGAGAAATCAAGCGCCTCGATGCACGCGGCCTGCTGGGTAGAGAGGCGATTCGGGCAGTGGTGCTGGGCCTCGACGAGAACGCTTTGCAAGAGGATAACTCGCTGGGCTACATCGGGTTTCTCGCTGATCGTCGTGCGCTTTGGGAAGAAGGACGCTATCAGGACTGGATCGGCAGTTACCTGCGGCTGTGGTCATACAGTGGCAACCTGCGGCAACTGCGCGAGCCGGAAAAGGCGCTCCGTTTCATCCAGGCCAGCGTGCAGCAGCTCGACCCGATAGGCGGAAGCGCTGCGACCCATTTGGGCTATCGTGCCGGGTTCAGTGCCGCACAAAACACAGCGCAGTTGGTGCGCCAGGAAAGGGTGGCGCAGCGGCCGCCGGCGCCGGAGGTCGAGACATTCTTGTGGCGTGCCATTGAGCTTTTGCAGGCGCGGGGTATTCGCGTATTTGTCGCCATTCCGCCCCTGCGCGATCGTCCCTCCGCTTTTTTTGATTCGGGTCCGACGGCGGCGCCCTATCGGCATCTGCTTGTACGTTTGCAGCAGCACGGCGTGATCGTTCTGCCCGCGCCTGTGGGCTTTGACTCCGCGGAGTTCATCAATGCGGGCCACCTGAACGACCGCGGCGCGAAGCGTTTCAGCGCCGAACTGGGGCGTCAACTTGCTGCGCGGGGCATTCAATAAGCGATGGTTTTCAGTTCTCCGACTTTCTTGCTGTTCTTCGCTGTGCTGCTGCTGTTCTATGCAGGTGCGCGCAATTATCGTGAGCGCGCCGCCGTCATTCTGGTTGGCAGCCTGATTTTTTATGCCTCGTGGAAGCCGGTTTATCTCATTCTGCTGGGGTTGTCGGTCAGTCTGAACTATCTGATTTATTCCGGCTTGTCGGTCACGCGCAGCAAACGGCTGCTGGTAGCGGGTCTGGTACTGAATCTGGGATTTCTGGGAGTCGTCAAATATTTGGGGATGGTGCTGGAAAGTCTGCTGGGACTGGGCGCCTGGCTGGATATGCCGCTCATTGGCGCGCCCCCGGGTTGGGTGGGCTGGGCGTTGCCACTGGGAATCAGTTTCTATACCTTCCACATGCTATCGGTCATGATCGACGTCTATCGTGGCGAATGGACGCACCGTATTTCGTTTCGCGCCTGGTGGCTGTATGTGACGTTCTTCCCGCACATGATTGCCGGCCCCATCCTGCGTGCATCCGAACTGGTCGAACAGCTGGAAAACCTGCAGCCGCTGAAAGCCAAAGACATCCAGTTGGGTGCGCTCATTTTTATGGCAGGGCTCATCAAAAAGGTGGTGTTTGCCGACAATCTCGCCCCCCTGGCAGATGAGCTGTTTGCCCATCCCGCGACACTCGATTTGTACACGGCCTGGCTGGCTGCCACGACGTTTGCGCTGCAGATTTATTTTGATTTTTCCGGCTACAGCGAAATGGCCATTGGCCTTGCGCTGACCTTGGGCGTGGTGTTGCCGCGCAACTTCCTTCATCCCTATACCAGCCGCAGCGTGCGCGAGTTCTGGCAGCGCTGGCACATTACCCTGTCGCGCTGGTTGCGTGACTATCTATACATCTCGCTGGGGGGCAACCGGCGCGGGAGGGCACGCAATCTGGCCAATTTGATGATTACGATGCTGCTGGGAGGTCTGTGGCATGGCGCAGCCTGGACCTTTGTGTTCTGGGGCTTTTTGCATGGCGCCTATCTGGTTCTGCATCGTCTGCTACTGGATATGTACGCCCGCTTGGGCGTGTTGGATGGCTCATTCGCCTCGCGTGCCCTGTCCTGGCTGGGATGGCCCGTGACGCTTGCGCTGGTGTGGCTGACCTGGGTGTTCTTCCGTGCGCCGACATTTCATGATGCATGGATCATGACTGCCGCGATGGTTGGCCTGAGCGGTGCGACCGAACCGCCCGCAGTGCGCAATTATGTGCAGGTGCTGGTATGGATCAGTCTGTTGTTTACGCTGGTCGAGCCTGGAATTGAACGCGGTTTGACACGGGGCTTGCAACGCTGGGGACAATTGCATTTCACGCTGCGCGGCACAGCCTATGCCGGCATCGTGCTGGCTGTGATTTTCATGGGGGGCAGCAGCCAGAAGTTCATCTATTTTGACTTCTGAGTCGGCCACGCGGGTGCGCAACTTAGTGCTCGTTTGCGCGTAGCCACTGCTCCAGCATCATCACCACCCAGATCATCACCCCGTAATAGCTGGCGTGCGGGCCGCGCTGCATGGCCAGCATGTGGTCGAGATACGCCGGCTGGATCCAGCCGCGCTGCTTGAAACCGGACAAGCTGTCGCCGACCAACTCGCCGAGCGGGGCATATTGCATGCTCCATACGCCAAATGGCAGGCCGAAGCCATGCTTGCTCTTGTTGATGATTTTTTCCGGCAGCAGGTCGGTCAGCGCTTCCTTGAAGAACCAGCGCAGTTTCTGGCCGCGCACCTTGTAATCCACCGGCAGGCTGTTGGCAAACGCCACCATGCTGTCGTCCAGCAGGGGATAGTGCACCTCGATGCCGGCCGCTTCGGTCATGGTGCCCACCTTGCGCAGATCGTTGTCGGCCAGGGTGAATTTCAGATCGAGGTGCATCATGCGGTTGATGTAATGATCCGATGCGGTACGTTGATAGGCCTCGGTCAGGGCTGCATCGGCAGATGAAGGGTCGACGGCATGAATGAAATCCGCAGAAAAAATCTGATCGAGCGGGGTGCGGTGCAGGAAGTTGTAGCTTTCCAGGCGCAGGGGCAGGCCGACATTGGCCTGGCACACATAACTCTTCAGTTTGGATAGCGGAAACCGGTTGGACAAACCGGGGAGATGGGCAATCGGTTCGATCAGGCCACGACGGATTGCACTGGGCAGGCGGAAGTAGCTTTCAAACAGTTTCTGCTTGGCATAGCGCGCATTGCCGCCGAAGATTTCGTCGCCGCCGTCGCCTGCCAGCATGCGCTCGAACCCCGCTGCACGCGCAGCCTGGGCGCAGAAATAGGTTGGCACCGCCGATTCGTTGCCGAACGGCTCATCGTATTCGTGGGCAATGACGGGAATCGCCGTCACGATGTCGGCAGGCTTCAGGTAATACTCGTGAGGCCGGCTGCCGTAGCGCTCGGCGGCACAGCGCGCATATTCCATTTCGTCAAACCCGTCGGCGTCAAAGCCGATGGAAAAAGTGTCGACCGGCGCGCCGCGTGCGGCGGTGAGGGCGCCGACGATGGTGGAACTGTCAGTGCCGCCGGAGAGAAATGCTGCGGTGGCGGGCGCATCGACATTGCGCACGGACTGATCCAGCACGCTGCGGAAATTGCGTCGATGGCTGCCGAAGTCGGCATCGACCGGGGTGTAATCCGCCTGCCAGTAAAACCCGGTTTTGATCTGGCCGTTTTTCAGGCTGACATATTGCCCCGGCAGCAGTTTATGCACGCCTTGATAAATGCTGCGGGGCGCCGGGATGGTGTGAAAGTAGAGGTAGTCGTAGATCGCCTGCGGGTTGATGGTACGCCCCACTGCGGGGTGGGCAGCCACGCTTTGCACGCTGCTGCCGAATACCAGCTGGCCGCTTTTTTTGGCGTAACAGAGGCGCTCGACCCCGACCCGGTCAATGGCCAGAAAGGCGCTTTTCTTGAGCGGTTCGAGTACTGCGAAGGCGAAATTTCCGCGTAGCTGGGCCGGCAGTTTTTCGCCAAAACGCAGCCAGCCGTGTGCCACTGCCGCTGCAGCGCTTTTGTCCTGCGCGATGCGTGCCAGTTCGCTGTCCAGAAACTGGGGGCGTCCGTGCAGGGCGACGGCCAGACCGTTTTCAACATGTATCCCGGATTTGCCAAAGCGAGATGAGCCTGCCACGCCCAGTGCTTGGTTGCTGTATTCGTGCAGCGGGCAGTCGGGCGGCAGGCGCGCTGCAAGCGCCATGCGCTTGTTTAATTCCTGGTGTGCGCCGTGATCGCCCTGCCAGCCGAAGATTCCGTCCATGGTGTGATGTTTTAAAAGTGATACGGGATAATGAAAGCTGATAGTAACGGGCTTTTGGTTTGCGATGAACGGATTCTGGTTGTTACCTTTGGTATGGCTGAGCATCGTCAGCGCAACGCTATTTTATTATCGCCGTGATTTGTGGGCGATGTGGAAGGAACCGGCCTTGCGGCATCCGGTGATGATCATCGAAAGCGACGATTGGGGCGCAGGCCCGGTGGAAGCGCAGGCTGCGGCGCTCAATCGATTGACGGATATGCTTTCCCGCCATCAAGACCAGAATGGCCGCCATCCCGTGATGACGCTTGCTCTGGTGCTGGCAGTGCCGGATGGCCGGGCGATCAGTCAGGATGGCCAGTACCACCGGATTTTGCTGGACGACCCATTTTTCGTGCCAGTGCGGCAAGCTATCGAGCGAGGACGCGCGGCCGGCGTATTCGCCTTGCAGTTGCACGGCATGGAGCACTATTGGCCAGCGGGCCTGATGGCATCGACAGATCCTGCTGTCATGGCCTGGCTTACTGCTGAGCCACCCGGGGTGACCGAAAAGCTGCCGCCCCATCTGCAAAGCCGCTGGGTGGATGCTTCCGTGCTGCCCTCGCGGCCGCTTGAGTCATCCGTCGTGGAGGCTGCGGTCAAGGAGGAGACGGGCCTCTTTCAGCGTCTGTTTGGAGAGCCGCCGCGTGTGGCGGTGCCCCCGACCTTCGTCTGGACGGAGACTGTCGAACGGGCTTGGGCACAAGCAGGCGTAGCGTTTGTGGTGACGCCAGGCCTGCGGAGTGCCTGCCGCAATGTTACGGGCCTGCCTGATTGCGATAGCGGACCGATTTACAATAATCAGCCAGGTCATGGCGTGACCTATCTGGTGCGTGACGATTATTTCGAGCCGGAGCGGGGGCACCGTGCAGAGCGTGGCTTGGCGGCACTGGACCGTAAATGGTCGCAGCGTCGCGCCTGCCTGTTTGAGACCCACCGCAGCAATTTGATCGGCGATGAAGCATCGACCGCACGTAATCTGGTGGAAATTGACCGCTTATATACTTTGCTTTTAGGACATCGCCCGGACGTGCGTTTCGCTTCTACTGAGGAACTGGGATGCGATTTACGGGAGGGGAATCCTGCCTGGGTCGATACCCGATTTGCCATTCGATTGACGGCGTGGTTGTCGCGAGCGCGGTGCTTGCGCGGTTATTGGAAAATGGCGAGACTGACAGGTCTGGCCTGGCTGTTGAATCTGGTCGCGGTAGCATTAAGAGAAAAAATAGACGAGAAGAAATGAAGCCTTTAGCCGTAACAAAACTGAAGGGCCGGGCCCCGGCGGAGTGGATTTCCGCTAGATTGCTCACGGGTCGTCCTTGAATACAGTGCGGGTAAGGTATTGCCCCTGTTAATTTGTGGCGCCGTGGACCATGCTGAACAAGCAGGTCGGTGCTTGAGGTGCTGTGGTAGGCTTTAGTATTGCAAACAGTGACGCAGCCAATACTCACTTTCATTTCTGTCCCTGTTAACTAGGCAATGCAAGGAAAAAAGAATGCGGTTTTCTGGATTTGTAAATTTTCTACTTCTTGTAAGTTTTGCCCTTCCGGCTGCGGCTGCAGATTGGACTGACGCAGAACTTAAAGCTATGCCACCCTTCTGCGAGGCGAGGCTGAAACACACACCAGGCCAATATGACTATTGGTACAAGACCCTCGGGGAAGAATTCGTATGGACCAATCACTACTGTGAAGGTATTGGCTACCTCAATCGTTCTTATGGTGCACGTAATCAAAGAGAAGCAAAAGCAATGCTGGGGACGGCATTAAGAGGAATCGATTATCTTATGGCGAACGTCAAACCGACTTCCAGCCTGATGCCGGATATCTACCTCAATCGTGGACTCGTGCTTTCATTGCAAGGTAATAACGGGGCGGCGATCGGCGACCTGAAAAGGGCTCTGGAACTAAACCCGAAGCTCGTCAGGGCGTACACACTAAGCTCCCAAATCCACGCCAAGCTGAATCAAAAGGGGGAGGCCCTCGCGGTGGTGACGGACGGGCTGCGCCATGTTCCAGATAGTTCTGCGTTACAGCGTATTTACAAGGAACGCGGTGGCAAATTGCCCTATCCGGAACCGATCGCCTATGCGGATGAAGTTAAGGCAGTGCCTGCCGAGACAAATCATGAAAGCCGAGCCTCGAAGTGGAAGGCAAACCCCGGGATGAGGTTCAACCGGTACCCGGCAAGTGCGACCCGCCAGATGCTCTGGCGCCTGCGGCGCCCATGATTGGTTCGCCTACCAATCCCTGGTGCCGCT
>CAWHHA010000030.1:0-45290 GCA_963828945.1 uncultured beta proteobacterium | reverse complement strand
GGGGGGGGTGGGGGGGGGGGGGCAACATGCCGCCCGCTCAAAGATAGCGCAACCACAAATACACGTTACTGACCGCAATGCTGGCCAGCATGAGCGGGAACGCCATCAGCATGAAGGGCAGGAAACGGATGGGCTGGCCGGCGCGTTCGGCGAGGCCGGCGACGACCAGGTTGGCGGAGGCGCCGACGAGAGTGCCGTTGCCGCCGAGGCAGGCGCCCAGCGACAGCGACCACCACAGGGTTTCGATCTGCGCCGGGGTGAAGGTGTGGCTCATGTTCTGGATCACCGGAATCATGGTGGCGACGAAGGGGATGTTGTCGACCACGGCGGAAATCACGGCGGAAACCCACAGGACGACGATGGCGGTGACGCTGAAGTCGCCACCGGTCCAGACAACGATTTTATTTGCCATGAATTCCAGCGCACCCGCCTTCTCGATGCCCGCCACCACCACGAACAGGCCGACGAAGAAGAAGATGGTGATCCATTCCACCTCGCCGAAGGTGCGATGGATGAGGTGGGATTGATCCTCGGCCTGTTGGTCGTATACCCGTAACAGCAGCAACAGTGCGGCACCGAACATCGCGATGGTGCCGGGTTCCTGACCGATGGAATGGGCCAGTACAAAGCCTGCAATCACCAGAACGATGACGAACAGGGCCTGTTTCAGCAGGCGCGTATCGGTAATGGATTCGCGCTCGTTGAACGCCATCACCAGCGCGCGGTCTTCAGCGGACGCATGCAGTTTGCGCCCCCAGATGAAATAGATCGGGATCAGCGTGAGCGCCATGATGATGGCGACCACTGGCCCGAGGTTGAACAGGAAATCGTTGAAGGTGAGCCCGGTCGCCGAGCCGATCATGATGTTGGGCGGGTCGCCGATCAGGGTCGAGGTGCCGCCGATGTTGGAAGCGAAGATCACCGAAAACAGATACGGATAGGGGCTGATGCGCAGGGAGTCGGTGATCAGCAGCGTCACCGGGGCGATCAGCAGCACGGTGGTGACGTTGTCCAGCAGCGCGGAGAACAGCGCGGTGACCACCGACAGCATCACCAGCAGCCCCCACGGGTCGGCCTTCACCAGCTTGGCGGATTTGACCGCGACATACTGGAACACGCCGCTTTTCTGCGTGATGGCGACGATGACCATCATGCCGGTGAGCAGGCTGATGGTGTTGAGGTCGATGCCGTGAAACGCCTCGGCCTGGGTGAGCACGCCGCCGAAGATCATCAGGCCGGCGCCTAGCAGGGCGACGACCGAGCGGTTGATGCGTTCGGTGACGATGACCGCATAGGTCAGGACGAAGATCGTGAGCGACACCAGCAACGGCGACAGACCGAACAGCGCTTCGGCGGCGACAGCAGGATGGGCCATGTCAGTTTCCAGCCTGGCTGATGAGGTGAGCCAGCAGTGCCTGGCGTGACAGCATGCCTTTGAATGTGCCGTCCGCACCCAGCACCGGCAACGGCGACGCATGACGATGCAGGAGCAGGGCGGCTTCCATCAACGGGGTGTTCTCTTCCAGCGTGGGCAAGTCGTGCAGGTCTACTTCACGCACGGGCTTCTTTCCCAGATCCTTGAGGTGAGCGGCGATCAGGGACGCGCCATCGCCAACGAAACGCAGGTTTTGCAGACCGTGTTCGCCACGCGCACTGATGGGCAGCAGTTCACCCAGAATGTCATTGATGTCCAACAGCCCGCCCCAGACGCCGTTGCTGCAAACGGGCAGGTGATCGACGCCCTGGTTCAGCATGAGATGCAGGGCATCCAGCAAGGGCGTATCCGGGCTCAGGCAAGGGGGCTCTGGCTGGAGGATGATGGCGCGTAGGGTCATGGCGAATGAGTTCGTGGATGGAGGCGGGTGGAGTCAGGTAGCGAGTTGCTCGCGCCCGTACCACCATTTCAGCAGGAAGGGCGGCGCAACGGTGGTGATCGCAATGACGATCAGCAGCGCGGCGTAGGTTTCGGCATCGAGTATTTTCTGGTTCAAGCCCAACTGCGCAAAGATCAAACCGACCTCGCCGCGCGGCACCATAGACAGGCCGATGGCCATCTGGCGGAAGCGGGTTTCGCTGATGAAAAATCCGGCGGCGATCTTGCCGATGAACGCCACCGCGATCAGCGCGCCGCCCAGTTGCCAGACGCGCGGCGAACTCCAGTCCACGGTATTGAGGTTGAGCGAGACGCCGACCATGACAAAGAACATCGGCGCGAAGGTATGGATCAATGGCCGCATCTGGTCTTCCAGCCGGTGGGCCAGATTGGGGCTGGGCGCCAGCCAGCGGTCGAGCGCAGGCAGGCCGAGCCGGTGCATGAGATTGAAGCGAAAGTGCTGCGACAGCGCGATGCCTGCGGCGAAACCGCCCATGATGAGCGGCGCGCCGACCAGATGCGCCATCCAGGAAAACAGCAGGATCAGCGCCAGCGCCATGGTGATGAGCAGCCCCGGCGTGGCCGCGCGCTGGTCGTAGTGGTCGATGATGCCGCCGACCAGTTTGGCGGCGAACGGCGACAGCAGCATGAACAGCACGATGAAGAGGCCGACCTGGCCGGTGGCCGCGAGCGACACTTCATGCTGCACCGCGAACTGATAGAGGAAGGCCAGCGCCAGCACCCCGAGAATGTCGTCCAGCACCGCTGCGCCAATCACGATCTGCGCTTCGTCCGCATGGCGTTTGCCGAGGTCGTCGAGCACGCGCACGGTGATGCCGATGCTGGTGGCGGTGAGCGTGCCGCCGATGAACAGTGACACCAGATTGTTCAGCCCGAAGCCCCAGCGGCAGACCGCGTAACCGAGCGCGAACGGCAGGGTAAAGCCGACGATCGCCACCACGATCGGCTTGATTCCCGACTTGGCCAGGCGAAACAGATCGGTGTCCATGCCGACTTCGAACAACAGCAGGATGATGCCGATTTCCGCCAGTAGCGCCATCGTCGCATCCGGTGAAACCCAGCCCAGCAAGGAGGGACCGATCAGCAGCCCTGCCAGCAGTTCGCCAATGACCGACGGCACGCCGTGGCGTCCCGCAATCTCGGAGAACAGGCGGGCAGCGATCAGGATGATCGCAAGCGTGAGAAAGAACTGGTGGAGTTCCATGCGATGGAGGCTTGTTCAGTGAGCGGTCAAGTTTAACCCGGCTTGGCGGTGCGGACGATGCGCAGGCCGGATGCAACACGAGCCGCAGGTGCGGCTCGTGTTGTTGAAACGGTTACGACATTTATTTCTTTGCCGTGCGCCGCCAACCCTTATTTTTTCGCCGTGCGGCGAAGTCGGTTCAGCAGACGCCGCGCCAACTCGCCGAACAGCTCGGTCTGCGTGGGGTGCGGGAAGATGGCTTTGGCCACCTGATTGAGCGTCATGTCACCTGCGACCATCATCACGCCGATACCGATCAGGGTGTCGGTGTGGTCGGCGAGGAAATGCACGCCGATGATCCGGCCGGTCGCCTTGTCAGCCACCAGTTTGATCATGCCGTCGGTTTCGCCCGTGATCATCGCTTTGGCGTCGATGCTCATCGGCATTTTGGCTTCCACCGCATCGATGCCTTTGGCCTTGGCCTGCGCTACGGACAAACCGACGAAGCCGGCCTGCGGACGCGAGAAGGTGACGCCGCAGTCCTTGTCCTGGTCGTATTCGGAGGCGTGGCCAAGCAGGTTGTCGGCAGCGACGCGGCCCTGCGTGGCGGCGGTGTGCGCCAGCATGTAGCCACCGATCACGTCGCCTACCGCGTAGATGTGCGGCACGCTGGTCTGGCCGCGCGTGTTGACCTTGATCGCGGCACCGTCGAGTTCGACGCCGTCTTGTCGAGGTTGAGCTTGCTGGTATCGGGACGCTTGCCGGTGGCCATCAGCACGATGTCGCAGGCAAACGTGAACGCTTCACCTGCTGCATTTTTGTAGGCGACGTTCATCTTGCCCGGGGTGCCGGTCGCGCCATCGATCGACGCGCTGGTGACGACGCTGATTTCTTTTTCCAGCAAGCCGATCAGCGTTTTGCCGATTTCGTCCTCGATTTCGCCGAGGATGCGTTCGTTGCGCTCCAGCATGAGGATTTCGGTGCCGAAGTCGCGGAAGATCTGCGCCATCTCGACGCCGATGACGCCGCCGCCGATGATCGCCATCTTTTTCGGCGGAGCGGCCAGATTCCAGATGGTGTCGGAGGTGACCACGCCGCCGTTTGCCAGGTTCTCGCGCGCGCCGGGAATCGGCGGCACGAAGGCGGGCGCGCCGGTTGCGATGACGGCTGCGCCGAAGCTGACGGTGTAGGGCTCGCCTTCGACCGGGGTGATTTTCAGCGTGTGGGCATCGACGAATTCGCCGAAGCCTTCGCGCACGTCGATCTTCATGCCCTTGTCGGCTTTGAGCGCCATGTCACCGCGACTGGTTTGCACCCAGCGGCGATGCTTTTCGACCTGCGCCCAGTTGAGCGCAGGGGCCTGCGTGCCATCGACGCCGATTTCCGCATCGTGGCTGCGGTTGCGGATGACATCCGCCGCTGCGCGCCAGGCCTTGGACGGGATGCAACCGCGCCACAGGCATTCGCCACCGGGGAAGGGTTCGTTGTTGACCATCATCACCTTGATGCCGTGGTCGGCCAAGTCGCGCGCGCAGTCTTCGCCGCCGGGGCCGCCACCGACCACCACCACGGGGAAGTCCCAGTTGCCTTCGGGGATGGGCGAGACAGGAGGTGCGCTGACGGTCGCAGCAGCGCCGCCAACGGCTTCAGCCGCAGCACCGCCCGCCATCCACGCGTCGGGCGCTTCGATGGTTTGCTTCAGCGCACCCAGATACAGCGCCACATCCGCGCCGTTCAGCACGCGGTGATCGCAGGTCAGCGTGAACGGCGTGCCTTGCGGGCCGTTGGCGGCAATCGCCAGAATCGCGGCGATGCCGGGGGTGGGAATCGCGGTGAAATGCGACACGCCCAGCATGCCCATGTTGGAGATGGTGAAGGTGGGGTTGGCGTATTCGGCGGGGGCGAGCTTGCGCACGCGGGCGCGCTCCACCAAACCTGCCCAGTCGCCTTGCAGCGTGGCCAGGGATTTCTTTTCGATGCCATGCAGGATCGGCACCACCAGGCCGCCGTCGTTCGACGTGACCGCCACGCCGAAGTCGTGGTTGCTGCGCTCGACCAGTTTGTCGACCGGCTGGTAGGCCCAGTTCATGCGTGGGAATTTCGCCATTGCTACCGAACAGGCCTTGGCGATCGCCACCGTCACCGAGACCTTGCTCGCCTTGGCGGCAGCGGTCAGCGCGGCGGTGCTGATGTTCATGGTGGCGGTAAAGGTCGGCAGCGTGAGCGAGGCGGTCATCGCGTGGCTGACGGCTTTTTCCATCGAGGTCATGGCGCGACCCTGGCCCGGTACGTCGACCTGCGGCAGCGAGTGCGCGACTTCCTGCATCGACGGCCGCGCGCGCGCGACGTCGGCGGCAACGATCACGCCGGACGGGTCCGGTGCCGGCCAGACCGCTGAGGTTGACGCCCAGCTGCGCCGCGACCTTGCGCGCATACGGGCTGGCCTGGCGGCCTTGCGGACGGCCGACTGGCGGCGCGTTGCCGCTGGCGGCAATCTGCGCCGGCGTGGTTTTGGGGGTGGGGATGTGTGCCGGGCGGTCGGCAGCGTGCGGCGCAACCTGATGTGTGTCCTTGATCTTGTGATCGGCGCTGATGGTGACGCCGGTATCGTTGGCTTTCGATGCATCGTCGACGATGAAGCCCATCGGGTGGCCGACTTCGACCACGCTGCCGACGTCAGCGATCGGACCAGAGAGGAAGCCCTCCTGGAATACTTCGACGTCCATGATGGCCTTGTCGGTTTCCACCGTGGCGACGATGTCGCCGCGCTTGATGATGTCGCCGGGTTGTTTTTCCCAGGTCACCACCACGCCTTCGGTCATGGTGTCCGACAGTTGCGGCATCACGATCGGCGTACCAGCGTGGTGCGGAATCATTTCGGTCTGGGCTTTTTCTGCCACCACTTCGTCAGCGGCGATCGCCACGTCGCCGGCGGTGTCGGTGATGTAGCCGAGTGCCGCGCCGACGGCGATGGTCGCGCCGACGTCAGCCAGCGGGCCGGCCAGATAACCGGCCTTGAACACCTCGACGTCCATGATGGCCTTGTCGGTTTCCACCGTGGCGACGATATCGCCGCGCTCGACGCGGTCGCCGGCTTGCTTTTCCCAGGTGACGACCACACCCTCGGTCATGGTGTCCGAGAGCTGCGGCATCGTGATGGCGTAATGTTGGGACATGTTTATTCCTGAAAAACTTTCATCCGCGAAGAACGCGAAGAAACGCGAAGAACACAAACCGGGAAAACGTTTTTCTTCGTGTCCCTTCGCGTTCTTCGCGGATAAAAAGGGTTTACGCTTTTCCGAACAGCTTCAGAACAGCCTTTACCACATCCTCGTGATCGGGGATCGCTGCTTTTTCCAGCGTGTGGTTGTAAGGCTGCGGCACCAGCGCCGAGTGCACCCGCACCGGGGCGGCGTCAAGTTCAAAAAAGCATTCTTCGTTGATGATGGCGATGATTTCGGAGCCGACGCCGACCGGCGCTTCGTCTTCTTCAGCGATCACCACGCGATGGGTTTTACTGACGGATTGTTTGATGCCGGCACGATCCAGCGGGGCCAGCGAATAGAGGTCGACGACTTCAGCCGAGATGCCGTATTGCTTGTCGAGAATTTCGGCGGCCTTCAGGCACCAGTGCACCGAGATGTTGTAGCCGAAGAGGGTCACGTCGGTGCCGGCGCGCGCGATGTCCGAGCCTTCCAGCGGGTGGAAATACTCGGTGTCAGGCACTTCGCCCTTCATGTTGTACATGAGTTCGTGTTCATTGATGAACACTGGGTCGTTGCAGCGGATCGCCGACTTCAGCAGACCGTAAGCCTGTTTGGGATTGGACGGCGTGACGACGCGCAAACCGGCCACGCCCATGAACACTTTTTCCATCCGCGCCGAGTGCTGCGCGCCGAGCTGGTGCGCAGCACCGCCCGCCGAGCGGAACACGCAGGGCGCTTCCAACTGGCCACCTGACATGTAGCGGATTTTGGCTGCGGAGTTGAACATCTGGTCCATCGCCAGCCAGGCGAAGTTGACCGACATGATTTCAACGATCGGACGCACGCCCAGGAAAGACGCGCCGATCGCCAGGCCGGTGAAACCGCCTTCTGAAATCGGCGTGTCCATCACCCGCAGCGGGCCGTATTTTTCGAACAGACCTTTGGTCGCCTTGTAGGTGCCACCGGCCACGCCGATGTCTTCGCCCATACAGATGACCAGCGGGTCACGCGACATTTCTTCGTCGTGGGCGCGTTGGATCGCTTCCCACAGCATGATTTGAGCCATGTTTTTTCCTTAAGCGCTTTGCCGGTGAGCCAGGGCTGCTGGCTTGCACGGTCGGCTAGAACGTATTTTTCAAGATCTTCGACACGCGGTTCGGGCGATTCTTCGGAGAACTTGATGACTTCGTTTTCGATGTAAGCGTCGGTTTCCTTTTCCATCGCTTCATACGCGGCCATCGTCAGTTCGCCCGCCGCAATCAGGCGGTCGCGCAGCATGAAGATGGGGTCGCGCAGCTTCCATTCCTCTTCTTCTTCGCGCGAACGATAGCCGCGCGAGTCCGACATCGAATGGCCGCGATAACGGTAGGTCATCAGTTCCAGGAAGTAAGGCCCGTTGCCTGCACGCACGTAGTCAACGGCCTTGCGGGCGTGTTCGTACACGATGTCGATATCCTGACCGTCACATTCGGCAGACGGGATGTTGTAGGCCGCCACGCGCTTGTGCTGATGGACCACGGCGGTGGAACGCTCGATCGAGGTGCCGATGCCGTACAGGTTGTTTTCGCACACGAACAGCACCGGCAGTTTCCACAGCGCGGCCATGTTCAGCGTTTCGTGGAACACGCCCTGGTTGTTGGCGGCGTCGCCCAGAAAGCAGATGGCGATTTCGTCGCCGCCCTTGAGCTGGATCGCCTTGGCGATGCCGGCTGCCAGCGGGAAGGGGCCGCCGACCAAGGCGTAGCCGCCCATGAAGTGGTGCGCCGCATCAAAGATGTGCATCGAGCCGCCGCGTCCTTTGGAGGAGCCGGTTTCCTTGCCATACAGCTCGGCCATCACTTCCTTGGGGTCGGCGCCGCACTTGATCGCATGGACGTGGTCGCGGTAGCCGGTGATCACGTAATCGTGGCCGGGTCGCGCCGCTTCCATCACGCCGTTGCAGCACGCTTCCTGGCCGGGATAGAGGTGGAGGAAGCCGCCGATTTTGCGTTCGATATACGCCTGATAGCAGCGCTCTTCAAAACGACGGTGCAATACCATTTCGCGCAGCACGCGTTTCTTGTCTTCAATCTTCATTCGGTTACCCTTGTGGGATGGGGTCGGAAAAGGCAAACGCCAGATTATCCGGTAAACCCCGCCGACCATCAAGAAAAACGCCACCCACAAGGACCCCCCATGCTGCCTAAGCTCGCTGAAAATAAACAGGAAATCACCGAAAAGTCACTGGAAACAGCGGGTCACGCCTTGCTGCTGTTGCCGGTATCGAAAACGTTTCCCGATTTGCCGGGGTGGGTTGAGCTCAAGGCAGCGATGAAACGGCGTGACCTCAAACTGGATGCGCTGGCCAAGTCGCCGGTGGCGGTGCAACTGCCCGGTGGCACGCTCGCGGTGTATGCCATGCTCAAGGCGGATGCGACTACATTCGAGGCACACGAACTGGTGCGCAAGGGCTTGGCGCTGCTGTTGGGCGAACATCCCAGGTCGCTGACGCTGGCGGTGTTTGGCGAGGCTGAATTCAAGGCACGCGCAGCCGACGCTGCGGTGTACGCGGCACTGGTCAATGCCGTGCAGTTGCCGTCGAGAAAATCCAAGCCCGATGCCGCGCTTAAAACCGTGCAACTGTTTGGTCACCAGTCCGCCGACGGCTTTGCCCGCGTGAAAGCGCTGGCCGAAGGCAACAGCCTCACCCGCAGTCTCACCGTGCAGGGGCCGGACGAACTGACCCCGGGCGTGTATCGCAAGCGCATCAAGGCGCTGGCCAAGCAATACGGCTGGACGGTCGAGGAATACAGCTTCGACAAGCTGAAAAAAATGGGCGCCGGTGCGTTTTGCGCGGTGGCGCAAGGCTCGCCCGCGAAAGACGCAGCCATCGTGCGCATCAGCTACAAGGGCAAAGCCAGCAAGGGCAAGCCGGTCGCCTTCGTGGGCAAGGGCATCTGCTTTGACACCGGCGGCCACAACCTGAAACCGGCCAAGTACATGCAGGGCATGCATGAGGACATGAACGGCTCGGCGGTGGTGCTCGGCATTCTGGCGGCTGCATCGAAGCTGAAACTGCCGATCGCGCTGGACGGCTGGGTTGCGCTCGCCGAAAACCACATCAGCCCCGAAGCCTATCGCCAGAACGAAGTGGTGAAAGCGCTCAACGGCACCACCATCGAAATCGTCCACACTGACGCCGAGGGCCGCATGGTGCTGGCCGATACGCTGACGCTGGCGGCGCGCGCCAAGCCGCAACTGATTGCCGACTTCGCGACCCTGACCGGCTCCATGCATTACGCGCTGGGCAGCCGCATGTCGGGGGTATTTGCCACCTCCAGCGCGCTCGCGCATCAGGCCTCGCGCGCAGCCATCGCCAGTGGCGAACGCATCGTCGTGTTCCCCTATCCCGAGGACTACGACAGCCAGCTCGATTCGACCGTCGCCGACGTCAAGCAATGCAGCATGGAAGGCGAAGCCGACCATATTCTCGCCACCCGCTTTTTGTCGCGTTTCGTCGGCGACACGCCGTGGCTGCACATGGATTTGTCGGGCCACAACTGCAAGGGCGGGCTGGGTGCGGTGATGAGCGACGCCAACGGGTTTGGCGTGGCGTGGGGAATCGCGCTGCTGGATGGCTTGCAGGCTTAAAGCCGGCCATTCACAGGGGTGCGGATGCCGATTTCTGCTATCGAGCCGCGCCAGGCCATCGAAGCCCTTTACGCCGACGACACCCTGCTGGTATTCGATAAACCCAGCGGCCTATTGGCGGTACCGGGGCGCGGCGCCGACAAGCAGGATTGTCTGAGCGCGCGGGTACAGGTTTGTTATCCCGATGCCTTGATCGTGCATCGCCTCGATATGGCCACCTCCGGGCTGATGGTGATGGCGCGCGGCGCATCGGCCCAGCGCGCATTGAGTCAGGCGTTCGCTGCGCGCGAGGTGAGCAAGCGCTACATCGCTGTCGTGGCCGGTCGGCTGGAGGCGCCGCCGGAAGCTTGGGGCGTGATTGACCTGCCCATCATCGTCGACTGGCCGAACCGACCCTTGCGCATCGTCGATTACCAGCACGGCAAGCCCAGCCTCACCCGCTGGCGTGTGCTGGGCTACGATGAAGCCGGAACCCGCACCCGCGTCGAACTCGAGCCCATCACCGGCCGCTCGCATCAGCTGCGCGTTCACCTGCGCGAACTGGGCCACCCGATTCTGGGTGACGCGCTGTATGCGCCGCCGGACGTGCAGGCACAGGCGAGCCGTTTGTTGTTGCATGCCGGGTCGCTGGGTTTTGTGCATCCGGCGACGGGGGAATGGCTGATGTTCGAGTGTCCGGTGCCGTTTTGATGGCTCATTCGGGAACCTGGGGGACTGCGGCTGATGCGTTTGACCTGTTCGCGCTTATCCTCCACGACCGCGCCCGCTTGTAAACCCACTACCTGATGAAGACTGATACTTCCATCCTGACCCGGATCAACATGGACTGCGCGCCCGGCGGCATCGAGTTGCTGACGCCGGGCGGCAGTCTGCGCTGGGGGAACTGCCGTTTCGACGTCAACCCCGAGTCCGGCGGGCGTGCGGATTTTTGCGTGGTGCTGGGCAACGCGCGACCGCGCGACCGCTTTGTCGCCGCGCCGCAAAATACGCTGTTTATTGCGGGCGAGCCGTTTTCCAAGAAGCTGTATCCGCAGTCCTTCTACCGGCAGTTCGGCCACGTGGTCGACAGCCACGCTGGATCGCGCCATCCACATCTGCATGTGAGCGCGCTCGGGCTCAACTGGCACGTCGGCCTCGACCGCAGCAACAGCTACCGATATGGCTACGACCATTTGTCCGCGCTGGCCTGTCCGGACAAGGAAAACCGCATCGCTGTGGTGTGCTCGAACGCCAGCAAAACCGAAGGCCAGCGCCAGCGCTTGGCGCTGCTCGATGGCCTGAAGCAGCGCCTGGGTGACCGGCTGGTGCATTTCGGGCGCGGTTTTCAGCCCATTGACGACAAGATGGATGCGATCCTGCCTTATCGCTTTCAACTGGTGCTGGAAAACGGCGTGGAGCCGAATTACTGGACTGAAAAACTCGCCGATGCTTACCTCGGCTGGGCTTTCCCCGTTTATCTGGGCTGTCCCAATGTGGGCGATTACCTGCCGCCCGATGCGCTGCTGTCGGTCAATGGCCAGGATGTCGATACTGTTGCCGCCCGCATTGCCGGTCTGCTCGACCAGCCGCTTGATGCGCAGCAGCAGGCGGCAATAGCTGAAGCCAGAAACCGCGTGCTGAATGTCTACAACCCCTTTGCCTGGGCAGCACATTGGACCGAGCGACTGTACCAGCCGGGTTGTGCTGAAAAACCCTTGACGCTGCGTTCACACAAGGCTTTTCGCAGCTTTCCGCGTGGGTATTTATTCAGATTGCGCCAGGTATTCGCCTGAGAACATACGAGTCGCTACGTTTAATCCCCTGCCCAGCGGTGACGGCTGCGCACGTATAGTTTTTCCAGGCCGTAGCGCAGACCCGGGAGCAGCTGTCGGTGCAAGCGGCGGCGGCTCTGGATGTGGATCGGCGTGGTTGGCAAGGCGCGGTTGGCGACGTGCCTTTCATTGACCAGACGCACGACGGTGGCAATCGGCCCGTACTGTTCCAGCACCCGGCGGCGACTTTCCAGGATGGCGGGCAGGTTCTTTTCCCATAGTTTGTCGTGGATTGCGCGCTGGATCGTCTCGGCGGCAGCATCGACATCGGCAATGTCGATGCGGATGAAACTTTCTGCCGGAAAATAATCCTCGGCGTTCGGGCAGCCGTAGTAAACCGGCATGCAGGCACCGATGAAGGGGTCGGCGAGCTTTTCCGTCCAGTGGTGCGGCCCCAGATGGTTCTCGATTGCCAGGTGGTAGCGGTAAGGATCGAGGGCGTCGGCCTTGTCGACCAGCGGGCGCACGCCGTGGCCGTAGATTTCCATGAATGGCAGTCGAGCCTTGAGCGCCTGGGTGAAGTCGTAGCGTTCGCGGTGCAGGGTATGCCCCTGCCGTTTGCTGGAGCAGACCGTCGATAAATCTGCGGTCTTGGCCAGGGGGACGTGCGCAAGCAGACTGTCGTAGTCGCCGCGCGGCGAGCTGTCAGCGTAAAACCAGTACAGAGCCGGTTGTTCCTGTATGCGGCCCGGGTGACTGCCGGTCGCCCAGGTTTCCTGGGTGCTCAATATCCATTTGAACTGATTCAGGTAAGTGCGGCCGTATGTCTTGATCGAAGACGGCTCGGTCAACATCAGCAACGTGTTTTCGGGTGGGCAGGCCAATTCTTCCACCCACAATGGGTGGCGCTCGCCGGTCACCGAGGGCAGATCATCGTAGACCACCAGCCAGTCGTAGTCGCGGCAGTCGCGGTCGAAAATGAAGTCGCAATTACCCCAGCGCGGCTGATTGCCGGGAAAGCATTTCAGCCAGCCAACGCCATCCAGGCCAGGTTTGTACTTGCCGAGAAACTTGATGCGTAGACGAGGCGGGGTGGCTTGCTGACCGGTCATGGATTTTCAGAATCCGCGCGCTTGCTTGATGCGTCCGCGCAGCCAGTCGCGTGGTTCGGCCAAGCGGTATTCCAGCCAGCGCAGCATGCCCAGCAACCGGAAGGCCAGCGCACCCTGCCGGGCATCTGGAACGCGCGTGGTATGCACCTTTTCGTGCAGGCGCAGGGTAATGTCGGAAAAACCACCCTGCTGATTGATGACCGCAGGCGACACCGCACATACCTTGAAATACCGCGCCAGATTGCGGTAATACCAGCGGTCGATGGCGCGGTGGCGACTGATCCAGTGCCAGATGGTGTCGGCCGTGGGCAGTTTTTCCAGCAACAACTCGAAGCTGCTGTCCCTGAGCAGGTAGGCATGGGTGGTACTACAACCGGATACGGCGCACAGGCTGTGTCCATCAGGCAGGTCGGCGAGCGTTCGATAGGGCGAAACCGGGTCGGTAAACCCCAGGTAACACACGTCCCAATCGCTGGCTTGCAAGGCTGCGGGCAACTCCGCCAAAACGTCGGCCAGCGCCGGTTCAAGTTCGATATCGTCTTCCAGGATCAGCACCGTGCGCCAGCCTTGTTGTCGGGCGTGGGCAATCGCCGCGCGGTGCGACAGCGTGCAACCGGCGCGCCCGGCCCAGGTTCTGTCGCGCTTGCGGCCGTGAAACCACGGCAGTGCGCCAAATCCCGGCAACGCCGCACCCAGCGTGGCGGGTAGCCGGTGCAGTTTGTCAGCCGGAACGACAGCAGCGGTCACTGCCTGCAAGTCCTGCCAGCGGTCAGGGCGGTTGTCGAGATTGACTACCAGAACACCGTCGACCATGCGCCAGAAAGCATCAAGTTGCGAACCCGGGGTCACGGTTTGAGCCTGTGCCTGATTGATATTGATTTCAACGCGTAAATCAAAAAATATAGTTTTTTAAGCGCTGCATTTGCTTCTTTTCTATATTTTTTAACGCATCGCGCACGTATGGACGATCGGGTTTTCTTGTGCCCGTCAGATATGGGAAGTCGCTCTGATTCGATGGAGGACTGTATGTGTTTGTTGTCTTCCACCGGGTAGGGGGTGACGGCAAGCGTGTTTAAGCCTGTGTGCCAAAAGTGGTCGATAAAAACATCGACTGGAAGGATGATGGGCAGCGCCTTTGCGATCAGTTTTCGGGCGCCCAGCGGACTGATGCAATAGGCTTGCATGCCTGTTGAGCCTCGCAGCAACAGGCTGAGCGAGTGGCTCGCTGTGAGCGGAAATAACTTGATGAACGGGACTTTGCCGAGAGCGGATAACTTAATGTAATCCCACCCCTTTTCAGCATCGGGTATGTGTTTGATGATTGAACTGATGCTGGTATCGATATTCAAGTCATCTTCAAGTACCAGGGCCCATCCAGCGTTTTGTTCTGCAACTTTTTTCCAGATTTCAAAATGGCTTAGATAACACCCGATCTCTGCGGGTGACATAGGCCGGTATCCCCGTTTGATTGAATGCTCCGGGTCGTATATCTGGGTGCCATCACTGAGTCTGCAAATACCATTCTCTGCGGCCAGTTTCCTGCCATCGATTGCAGGGAATACTTCAAATTCAATTCCGGTTTCCGAAAGAATGCGGGACATCCTTTCGAGCCTGTCTGGCCTTGATTCGAGGTTGATCAGGAAGGTTTTGTTCATGGAGGGCGATGTTTGTTTTGGGCAGAGTCAGAAATGACGCTTGTGCGGTATTCGAGTAATGGTAGCGAATATCGAATGCCGCGGCTGCGGCATTTACAGCTTCCAGTAATCGGCGATCCACGGCGCGGGCAGTGTGCGGTGGTGTAGTTTGCGCCCTTGGTACCCGCGAACGGCTTCGTCCGGATCGGGGCGGCCGTGGAACACCAGAATCCTGCAGCCTTTGGGCAGTTGCGGCATCCGGAACAGGTTAAGCGGAAAAGCCGGGCGGCAATTCCATTTGTAACTCCTGACCCATTCTTCCGGCCACCACTGCGGATTGCCCAGGGCGTAGGTCAGAAAAGCCTGTTCGGTATTGAATTGGGTGCGATCTTCAGCGCGGTGCATTTCGCGCAGAAAGGTTTCGTAGGCGTAATTCGATTGGCCGGCTTCGAATCGGAAAACCGAAGAATTGCCCACCGCCGGACGCCGCCCCAAGACTGTTTTTCGCCAGTTCGCCCAATTGTGAATGATGCAGAACTTGCCTGGTTTGTAGTCGAATAGGCAGTCAATCGAGCCGGTGATGGCTACATCCAGATCCAGAAAAAGCGTGGGCCCCTGCAAGCCGCCGAAGCCATCCTGCAAGACCATCAGTTTGACCAGCACATCCGGCCAGCCGCGTTTGACGCCGGGGTTGGCGGGAAACGGGATGATTTCCACGCCCGCGTCCAGCCCGCTGGCGTCGTCCGTGCAACAGAAAAACCGGAACGGTCGGTTCAGGTTGCGGCTCACGCCGCGATAAAGCATGTTGACGTAGTGCGGGCCGTAGCGGGTGCCCCATTTGAGGCAAATAATGTTGACGCTATTCATGGTTATGGGCTGAAATGTGGCGTTCAGGGAGTCGAGCGGTCGGGCCGGTCGCTACAGACTGCAAGCGTACAACATGCAAGCGCGGTGACGGTAACCCAGATGCCACGGAAATGGGTGGAAATCAGGATGGAATGCTCAAGCGTGCCGGCCACCACCGTGGCGGCGAGCACGGCGAGCGCAAGCTGCGCAGAAGGATGGCTGCAACGATACAGACGATAAGCCAGCAGCACCGTCGACAGCATCGCACCCGCGAGCGCCACCAGACCGCTACTGACAGCCAGATCGAGCCACATGTTATGGGGCGCCTTTGGCCCGACCAAACCAGGGAGGCGCTCATAGGCATCGATTCCCCAACCGATCCACGGTGCCTGGCGAATCTTCTCCAGCGTAAATGCAAACGCCTGCAGGCGTTCGGTGTCACTGTGCATGAAGCTCGCGTTTTGAACGATGAACAGATAAATCGAAGCCGCCAGTCCCGCGCCGCCAACATACAGCAACAGGCGGGTGCGATTGTTTGGCGGGAACAGAACCGCAAACCCCGCGGCGGCTGTGAGAATTGCGCCGCGCGAACCCGATACCCCCACGCAAAACAGCGCGGCGATCAACAGCACCCAGAGTCTCGGATTGCGTGTTTGTCCGCGCAGGATCCCGACGGCGAGAATGGCAGTGAGCGCCATGAAGGTACCGAACGGATTGGGGTTGTTCGCGAGGCCATCGACGCGGGTCTGACGCCAAGTCTCCAGGTGAGCACCTGGGGTGGCGAGCCACTCATACAAACCCACGCCGACGTGAATCGATAACGCGAAGAGGAGCGCGAGAACAGCGGAATGCAGCGTCAGCCACCCGCGCTGGACAAGGATGATGAGGCCCAGGCCAATGCCGAGCATCCGCAAAACCAGTACTGGCAGTTCCTGCCACGCTGGCGCGGTGACCACGCCCAGTGCGTGTTGCAGGCTGGCGCTTAACAGGACCGGAACCAGCCACAGGGCAGTGCAGAGCAGGAAGGTTTGTACGGCGGTGCTGTGCCAGTCCGTTCGGCGCGCAAATCCTGTCGCTACAACCAGCGCCAGACCGGCAAGGTGCAGGGTCGCCCACTTCGGGGGCAGGCTGACGGCAAAAACGAATAGCAGGAAAAATGCCGCTATCGACGCTTTGCCTGTGCCGACTGATGCCATGAGGGATGATGGGAATAAAGAGGGTCGCACGTGTTCAATACGTTCAATCAGATTGATGGAGGGAATCGGGCTTGATAATGGTCAGATGGTCAGCCATGTGCCGGGAAGGGTGTCCTTGCTCGCCCATCCTGCGCCGGGTGCGATGACGGTGTTGTATGTGCCGGAATTCAACCATGCCCCCCACCAATGAAGCGTGCTGTTGGACAGGATGTAATGCTGGCATTGGGTCATTAAATATAAATCCTGGATTGCGCCGACATCCGGGTCTTTTTCGCTGGCGAAGCTCACCGGGTGGGCGCTCTGGATATTGTCCCTGGCCCACTTCATGTCTTGAGCGAACACGAAATAATGAGGATTTTCCACGCGGTCTTCCAGTCGCGCCATGGCGCGCTGATAGTAGTCGGCATCGAGAATGTGCATGGGGCGCTTGATCCGGGGGATTTCTTCGTAGCGGCGAACAGCCAGGCAGACAGGGGTGCGGCTGCTGCGAATGTGGTCGAGTTCGGCGGACAGGGGCCGGGTTAGCGCTTCGGGAAAACGGATCAGTTCGCGGAGCGGGAGGTCGTCGAAATACTGCGGCGATTGCCAATACCCGTCGACGATTACAGGGCGGCGAATAGGCAACCGGTAAATTTCAGCGTCGAAATCGGTGCTGCGTTCGCGCAGGTAATCACGTTCGGCCAGGGGGCGGTGAGCATTGCGTTTCCGGTCCAGGCTTTGCAGGGCGCGCCCGATGAGCGGCCAGGCGTGCGATTGCACAATGCTTGCGTGTTGTTCTTGCGGAATGAGGTAGTCGAGCAGATAGCTTCGGCGGTAATTGCGGTCGCGCGCAAAACCGCTGCGGGTGTCGAGCAGCAACGGTACGTTGTTGCGCACGGCCAGCGCTTTGGCGAAGGCATACATGAAAAGCTGGTTACCCAGGCCACCTGCAAGGCGACCGATGACGCAAGGAGAGAGCATCAAAATGTCCCAAAATTATGATCAAACATGCCGCGCGATCTGGAGACGATTGTGGATTTTACACTGCACGGCGCGACAGACAGGTTGAGCAAGCGGAGCAGCCGTGGGCCGCAAGGCTGTTAATCCGCGTTAATTGCTGGACCCCGCTGCCATCCCGATCACAAACCGATGCTTCCCCGAAACCGTCCGCGGGATGTCGTCAAGGTAATTGACCTCCAGCACCATCTGCGCATCCACGTCCCGGCGGATGCTCGACTCCAGCGATGCCAGTGTCGCGTCACTCAAGGGATGCGTCGCGACCAGGCTGAGCGTGAGCCGGTCAAGGTCGCGTTGGACCCACTGGTATTGCCGGATCTGCGTCTGTCCATACAGCAAACGGTTGAACCAGGAGGGGTGGATGATTTTTCCGCTGCGGGTGCGGATGAGGTCATTCTGCCGGCACATGTCCATTTCCATCAGCGGGAACGGCAGGCCGCAGCCGCATTCACCATCGAGCAGGCGGCCAGTGTCGCCGATGTCGTAGCGGATCATCGGCATCAGCCGATTGGTGAGCGAGGTGACCAGCAGCCGGTTTTCGCCTTCCAGCGGCACCGATTCGAGATACACCATGTCGGTGAAGACGTGCATGTTGCCATGGCTGCATTCACAGGCGATGTTGGGAATCTCGCGGCTGCCGTACTGGTTGAACACCTTGCAGCCAAAGGCCTGTTGCATGCGCTGGCGCTGACTGTCGGTGAGCACTTCGGCGGTGGAATAGACGCCGATCAGCGTCTTCGGCATCGGCAACTTGTTTGTCGATCACCACGCGCGCGACTTCACTCAATACCGACGCGTAGCCCTGCAGCAACACCGGCCGGTAGGACTGGATGAAGCGCGCCCATTCGACGAGTTGCGCTTCGGTGTATTCATAAGCAGCGAGCGTGTGCTCGGCAGCGACGAAGTCGCCAAGCTGCGCGCCGAATACGCCGCCGGGAACAACGTCCTGCCGCGCGCCCCAGAAATTAAGGATTTTCTGCCCCGGCCGCCAGCCTGACAGCCTGTAGCTGCGCATCATGCCGGCGCGCATCAGCTCGTGTTTGGCGTCGTCGTAATAAAACGCCAGTGGCTTGCCGGTGGAGCCACCGGTGTGGCCGGTTTTAACCTGGCTGCGATCGGCGGTGTCGGCGAGCAGGTCGTCCATGCGGAGGATCACGTTGTCCTTGCGCAGGATGGGCAGGGCGCGAGGGATCGAACGTGCCGCGTTGCAGAATGGGCGTCAGTGTCTCTGCGTAATACGGCGTATGCGTGGCAGCGAAGTTGACGATATCGGCGAGATCGCGCTGCTGCCTGGCCAGCAGCGCGGCGCGGTCGAGTGTCTGCGTTTTCATCAGTTGGTCGAACTGCGCATAGCGCTGCGGATGGCGGCGGCGATGCAGCCAGTGACGCAGGCGGGTGATCATGCCGATTGCTGTGCGAGTGCGGCGAGCGCCTGATCCCAAACGCAGCGGTCGGTGTGAAACCGGGCGAGTGCGGCGAGCTGGCGTTGATGCCAGTGCTGCCGGTTTTCAGTTGAGGCAATGCGCGCATGGCATGGTGAATCGGCGCCGAAGTTGCGCTGCATGTTGTCGAGGAACGCGCGGAAATGCGTGAGTGCCTCGGCATGGCCGGGCGCGTGCCACCAGTGCGTGGGGTTGTTCAGCATGCAGGTCAGTGCGTCGAGCTTGTGCACGATTTCGGTGTGCCGGCTGCGGTATTGCCGGGTGATCTCGGCGTGCACGGCATCGAGCGTGGCAGCGAGGGTTTCGCTGGGCAGGATTTGCTGCGGGAAGCCCAGCGCAGTCAGCCGCTCGACGCTGAACAGCATCACGTCACCATAAAACTGCCGCTCGAATTCGTCGGCGAGATCAATCGTGTCGGCCTCGGTGACGACGCCGGGGCGGAACTCGGCTTCGCCAGTGGCGTCGAGCGTGCGCGTGTGCAGCATCGGCAGGTTGGCGGAGACGAATCTATTTCCCAGCTCGGCTTTCATCAGGCGTCCGAGCGTGGGGCCGGACATGCGCAGGCGCAGCGGTGCGAAGGGGATGAACCAGTGCAAGGCCTCTGGGCGGAAAACGTAATTGCCGGTGTAGACGGTGCGCGCAGGCTGCACGCTGTCGAGGGGCGGCTGGTGGCGATACCAGGTGATGCGGGTGGGGTGCTCGCCGTGGAAAAAGCGTTTCAGACGCTGGGCGAAATCGCCGAAGCAGTCCGCATGACTCGGTGCGCCATCGAGCGTGCAGCGGAAGCGATAGGCGTCAGTCGGGTTGTCGAAGCCGAACAGCCCCGCCATGTCGTGATACGCAGCATCGGCATCCGACGTGTTCGCCGCGTGCCGGCGATAAGGCTGCGCCGGGTCGCTTGCTGCCATTTCGTGCAGAAAGCCCGTCACGTCGTCGAGAAAATTGCCGGCCATCACAGCAGGGGAAACGGGCGGATCGCCGACGACCTTGCCGGTCAGCACGTCGGCGTCGGTCGTGCTGAAAATCGCGTCGAGCTGGGCGAAGAAATTCACGGCATAAACATCGGCGCCGCCGTCTGCCGTGTCCACCTTCACCTTGAATTGCTGGTCGGCATCGAGGGTGTAGAAAAGCAGGGGTGAGTCAGCTTTTTTAAGCTGCGCCAGTTTCAGGTAAGCAATGTTGCGCATCATCGCCTGGCCTTTATGACCGAATGCCGCGCGCGGCGCGTTGCCGACGATGCTGCCGAGATCAATCCCCGCGAGTGAATCCAGCAGCGCGAGTTGCTCGGCGAGGCCGAAATAATCGATGGCCAGACCGCGGGCATCGAATTCGCGTACCAGCGCCTGATTTGCGGTGATGAGCTCGGGTGACTCGGTGTCGTCGGCGAGCAAAACCGAAATCTTGTGGAAATAGCCGCCCTGCAATCCGCCGTAGCCGTATGCACGGCACAGCTCCAGCAGGCTGGCGAGGCAGCGGCGCAACTGCGCCGGGCTGTCGGCCACCGGGATGACGAGGACGAAGTGGTGACGGCGGTCGTCGCCGCGCGCAGCGATCAAGCGTTTCCAGTCGTCGCCAGGCCGATTGATAGGACGGCAACAACGATTCGTTGAAGCCGTCTTCCCACAGCGCGGTTTCAAACTTGGCGATGACGGCATGTTGTGCCGTGATCTGTTCGTCTGGGCTAGCGAGCCGACAGGTAGCGGGGGAAGGCATGTTTGTCGAGCAGGATTTCGATGAGGTTGATGGTGCCGGTGAGGTCGGCCTGAGCGAACAGGGCATCGAGTTCGGCTTCGGTTTCGACGCGATAATGCTGCACGCCAAATGACTGCGCGAGCAGGCCGAAGTCGGGGTTCACGAAGTCGCAATCGATGTAGCGTTCGCCGTAAAGCTGGAACTGGTTCTTGCGGATCAGGCTCATGGTGCCGTTGTTGATGACGACGACATTGAGCGGGATGCCGTAGTTCACTGCGGTCATCATTTCCATGCAGCACATCTGGAAACCGCCGTCGCCGAGGATGGCGAAGGTGGGGCTGTCTTTCGCAAAGCAGCGCGCGCCGATGGCGGCCGGGATGGCGTGGCCGAGCGAGGAGATGCCGGAATTCGGGAAATAGTGGTTGCGGTCGGAGACGTCGAAATAGCTCTGCGCGAACACGATGTTGTCGTCGAACACCAGCGCGTTGTGCGGGAAGCGCCGGGCGAGCCCGCTGTAAAAAGCCTGCATCAGGCGAAATGCCTGATTCGCGCTGTCGTCGCAGGCGGGGCAGCCGCGCTGGCTTGATGGCCGTCGAGCAATACGCGCGCCTTGGGCGGCGTGCCGTCGGCGTCCAGCGCGGCGAACACGTCTTCCATCACCGCGCGGATGTCGCCGCAAATCGCCACGTCGGGCTGGAACACGCGGCCGAGTTGCGCGGCGTCGCAATCCACCTGGGCGATTTTCTTGTCGGCCAGCAGCTTTGCATCCCACAGATAACTGGTGCGTTCGTTAAAGCTTGCGCCGAGAAACAGCAGCAGGTCGGCGTGATCGACCAGGTAGCGGTACGCGTCGCCGTTCGAGGTGACGCCGAGGCAGCCCAGCGACAAGGCGGTGCCTTCGGCCACCACGCCCTTGGCCTTGAGGCTGGTGGTCACCGGAATGTTGAAGCGTTCGGCGAACGCGGCAACCACGTCGCGCGCGCCCGCCTGGATGCAGCCGTGACCAGCGATGATGACCGGG
The DNA here is from genome assembly GCA_963828945.1 of uncultured beta proteobacterium. Lineage (GTDB taxonomy): Bacteria > Pseudomonadota > Gammaproteobacteria > Burkholderiales > Thiobacillaceae > Thiobacillus. The sequence goes on along the minus strand of CAWHHA010000030.1, from coordinate 23,687 downwards.
GTATGCGCAGCCCGGATCAGTTCAGCAAGTTCAGACGTTGGTGTGGTGTGGCGCGTGGTCGAGCGGCTGGGGAAATGCACCGAGTCGAGCACGCTGTCATCGACCATTTCTTTCTGCACGTTGTACGGAATCGACAGCAGCACCGGCCCCGGCTCGCGCCCGAGTAGCGCTTGCGTGGCCTGGTTCAGCACCTGGCCGAGATAGTCGGTGCGCTCGATCAGCTTGTGATAACGCGTGATGCTGGCAAACAGGGCGCCCTGGTCGATGGCGCCGCCTTCGCCCGAGCTTTCCTGCAGCCCGCCTTTGCCGAAAATGTAGGTCGAGGTTTCGCCGGTGATCGCCAGCACCGGCAGCCGCTCGGCGTAGGCGTTGGCAATGCCGGTAATCAGATTGGTCGCGCCTGGACCGGCGGTGGCGATGCAGGCAGATGGCTGGTGCGATACGCGCGCATAGCCGCCGGCCATGAAGGCCGCGCCCTGCTCGTGTTTGACCAGCACGCTCCGGATGCCGGAATCATGCAGACGGTCATAAATGGGCAGCACATGCGCGCCCGGCATGCCGAAGATGGTGTCGATCCCCAGGCGCTCCAGATACCTGACGATCAATTCGCTGACGGAAATGTTCATGTGCTGTGGTTGTGCGGTTCTTGTTGTTTATCGTGCCCGGCGTCGCGCTCCTGTCCCGTGCACTCTACTGGTGCACACGGAAGTCCGCGATTGGAGCACAAGACAGCGTGCGGGGGAACCATTCTGCCCGGCGAGCCGCAGGACAGCGGCTTTAGCCTGCCAGCGCCCGTGCGTGGAATTCCAGATGCTCGCCGATGAAGCTGGCGATGAAGTGGTAGCTGTGGTCGTAGCCGTCCTGCATCCGCAATGTGAGCGGGATGCCGCGTGCGGCGCAGGCGGCCTGCAGGTTCTGCGGAAAAAGTTGCCCGGCGAGAAATTCGTCGGCGGTGCCGTGATCGATCAGCGCGGGCGGCAGCGGCGCACCCGCTTGAATCAGGCAGGTGGCGTCCCAGGCTTCCCAAGCTGTTTTATCGTCGCCAAGATAAGCGCTGAAACAGCCTTGCCCCCACGGGCTGAGCACCGGGTTGCAGATGGGTGCGAAGGCCGAGACCGAGGCATACCTGCCGGGATTTTTCAGCGCGCAGATCAGTGCGCCGTGGCCGCCCATCGAATGGCCGCTGATGCTCCGCTTGCCGGGGATCACGGGGAAGTTCGCCTCGACCAGCGCGGGCAGTTCGCGGGTGACGTAGTCGTACATCTGATAGTGCGTTGACCACGGTGGCTGTGTCGCGTTGACGTAGAAGCCCGCGCCCTGGCCGAGGTCGTAGCGCTCGGGTGCGTCGGGCACGTCGTCGCCGCGCGGGCTGGTGTCGGGCATCACCAGAATCAACCCGAGTTCGGCGCAGTAGCGCTGCGCCCCGGCCTTCACCCGCACGTTGTCGTCGGTGCAGGTGAGGCCCGACAGCCAGTACACCACTGGACAGTTTTGCGTGGCGGCTTGTGGCGGCAGGTAGACCGAAAAGGTCATGCTGCAATGGCACGTCGCCGACTCGTGCTGCCAGCGCTCGAGCCAGCCGCCGAATTCCTTGATCCGTTCAACTTGCTTCATGGCGGCCTCAGAAAATGATGACCGAGCGGATGCTCTTGCCTTCGTGCATCAGGTCGAAGGCGCGGTTGATGTCTTCCAGCGGCATGGTGTGGGTGACCAGCTTGTCCAGTTCGATCTTGCCGGCCATGTAGTTGTCGACGTAGCCCGGCAGCTGGCTGCGGCCCTTGACGCCGCCGAACGCGGTGCCTTTCCAGGTGCGGCCCACCACCAGATTGAACGGTCGGGTGCAGATTTCCTGCCCGGCACCGGCCACGCCGATGACGGTGGACACGCCCCAGCCCATGTGGCGTGCATTCGAGCGCGTCGCGCATCACGTTGACATTGCCGATGCACTCGAACGAGTAGTCGACGCCGCCCTTGGTCAGGTCGCGGATGTATTCCGACCAGCGAGCCGTTGACCTCGCGCGGGTTGATGAAGTCGGTCGCGCCGAGCGCCTTGGCCATCTCGAACTTGTCCGGGTTGAGGTCGATGGCAAGGATGCGGCCGGCCTTGGCCATCACCGCGCCCTGGATGCACGACAGGCCGATGCCGCCGAGGCCGAACACGGCGACGGTGGAGCCGGCCTCGACCTTGGCGGTGTTGAGCACCGCGCCGATGCCGGTGGTGACGCCGCAGCCGAGCAAACAGACTTTATCCAGCGGCGCCGCCGGATTGATTTTGGCGAGCGCGATTTCCGGCACCACGGTGTATTCGGAAAAGGTCGAGCAGCCCATGTAGTGAAAAATCGGCTTGCCGTTTTTCGAGAAGCGGCGGGTGCCGTCGGGCATGTAGCCGGTCCACACGGTGGCGGCGATCGACTGGCACAGATTGGTCTTGGGCGAGGCGCAGTATTCGCAATGCGCCGCACTCGGGAATGTAGAGCGGGATGACGTGGTCGCCCGGCTTCAGCGTTTTGACCCCGGGGCCGCACTCGACGACGATGCAGCCGCCTTCGTGGCCGAGGATGCAGGGGAACGCGCCCTCGGGGTCGTCGCCCGACAGGGTGAACGCGTCGGTGTGGCAGACGCCGCTGGCGACGACCTGCAACAGCACCTCGCCCTCGCGCGGGCCTTCGACTTCGACCTCTTCAATCGACAGCGGTTTCTTGGGTTCCCAGGCAACGGCGGCACGAGCTTTCATGACATGCTCCTTTTTGAGATGGATTGGAATGAGGGTTCAGGCGGTTTGCTGGAGCAGTTTCTGGAAGGACGCTTCAAACAACTTGACGCCATCGCCCTGCAGGGTCTGGCCGACCTGTTCCATGTCGATCTCCAGTCGCGCCAGTTCGGCCAGTTGCGCAGCGGATTCGGCGACATCGGTTTCTACCCGCAGCGCCGGTTGGCCATGCTCGGCCAGTGCGGCGAGAGTCTTGTCGGGCAGGGTGTTGATGGTTTCCTTGCCGATCAGCGGCTCGACGTACAGCAGGTCGGAATAGTCCGGGTTCTTGACGCCGGTGCTGGCCCACAGCAAAAACTGGGGCGCGGCGCCGAGTTGGGCAAGTGTTGCAAATGCCTCGCCGTGAAAGATGGCCAGATAGCGCTGGTAGGTGAGTTTGGCCATCGCCACCGCCGCCTTGCCGCGCAGCGCCAGCGCTTCGGGCGTACCGATTGCCGTCAGCTGCGTATCGACATGGGTGTCGACGCGTGACAGGAACAGGCTGGCCACCGCCTTGCTGTGACGTACGTCAGCCCCGGCCTGCACGCGCGCACTGAGTCCCCGGATAAAGGCGTTGAATGCGGCTTCGGTCTGTGCGGTCGAAAACAGCAAGGTCACGTTGACGTTGATGCCAAGCCGGGTCAGCGTCTCGAAGGCGCTGACACCCTCTGGTGTGCCCGGCACTTTGACCAGCAGGTTGCGGCGATTGACTGCGGCGGACAGCCGTTGGGCCTCTTCCACCGTGCGTGCGGCGTCATCCGCCCAGCGCGGCGCAACCTCCAGACTGACGTAGCCATCGTGGCCGCTGCTGGCCTCAAATGTGGGCAGCAGCAAATCGCAGGCAGCCTGGATATCGGGAATGACCAGCGCCTCGTAGCGGCGCTCGGTATCCGGCTCGCTGGCGCGCAGCTTCGCCAAATCGTCGGCGTAGTAGGGGCTGCTGGCGAGTGCGTTCTGGAAAATCGACGGGTTCGAGGTCACGCCCGAGACGCCGTTCTCAGCGATGTGGCGTGCCAGCGCGCCGTCGCGGATCAGGCTGCGCGACAGGTTGTCGAGCCACAGACTCTGGCCGAGGTCGGCGACGTGTTGGGCGGCATTCATGGCGATTCCTCATTTGCTTGAGATGGTTAGCATAGCCGGTAAGCATCATGCCGGGGTATGACAACGCGTGCAGCCAGAAGTGCCCGCGGCTGCCACAGGCCGAAGCCGCGCCTGTGCTAGACTTCGGGGCACTCTTTTGACCATTTTCCCGGTTATTTCCATGTCTGGCAGCACACTCGGCAAGCTCTTTTGTGTCACCGTTTTCGGCGAATCGCACGGCCCTGCCATCGGCTGCGTGGTGGATGGCTGCCCCCCCGGCATGGCGCTCTCTGAGGCCGATATCCAGCATGACCTCGACCGCCGCAAACCCGGCACCTCGCGTCATGTTACCCAGCGCCGCGAATCCGACACAGTTGAAATTCTCTCCGGCCTGTATGAAGGCAAAACCACCGGCACGCCGATTGCGCTGCTGATCCGCAACGAAGACCAGCGCAGCAAGGACTACGGCAACATCGGCGAGACCTTCCGCCCCGGCCACGCCGACTACACCTATACGCAGAAATACGGTTTCCGCGATCCGCGCGGCGGCGGGCGTTCGTCGGCACGGTTGACCGCGCCCATCGTCGGGGCGGGTGCCATCGCCAAAAAATGGCTGGCCGAAAAATACGGCATCGTGATTCGCGGCTACATGAGCGCGCTGGGGCCGCTCGACATTCCCTTCGAGTCGTGGGACGAAATCGACAACAACGCCTTTTTTTCGCCCAACGCTGCCATCGTGCCGCAGCTTGAAACCTACATGGACGCATTGCGCAAATCGGGCGACTCGGTTGGCGCCCGGATCAGCGTGGTGGCCGAGAACGTGCCACCCGGCTGGGGCGAGCCGCTGTACGACAAGCTCGACGCCGACCTCGCCCACGCGCTGATGGGGCTGAATGCGGTCAAGGGCGTGGAAATCGGCGACGGCATGGAAGCCGCCCGGCAATTGGGCACCGAGCATCGAGACGAAATCACCCCTGAGGGGTTTCTCTCCAACCACGCTGGCGGCGTGCTCGGCGGCATCTCATCCGGCCAGGTCATCGTGGCGCACCTCGCGATCAAACCCACCTCGTCGATGCGCCTGCCGGGGCGCTCGATCGACCTGCACGGCCAGCCGATCGAAGTCGTCACCCACGGCCGTCACGATCCCTGCGTCGGCATTCGCGCCACCCCGATTGCCGAAGCGCTGATGGCCATTGTGCTAATGGACCATGCGCTGCGCCATCGCGCGCAGTGCGGTGATGTGGTCGGCGGCACACCAGTGATTTCCGGAAACAGCTAGAGCACAGTCCCTCTGGGATTTGACGAAGCCTGGGTTTGACTGATCGTTGGCGTGCGCTAGGTTTAAAGTCCTGAGTATCTGGTGTCTGATTCCATGCGACTGCCCATCAGCCTGAAAATCTTCAGCATCACCACTGCGCTGCTGGCGCTGATGGTGGTGGTCACCTGGCTGTCGGTGCTCAATTTCCGCCAGCTCAATAATCAGGTGCGCGCGCTCGCCGACTATTACCTGCCGCTGCAGCAGCAGGTGGCCAGCGTCGAAATCCTCATCCGCCAGCAGATCGTGCACATGGAGCGGGTGATGGCGGGCATGGAAGTGGCGAAGCCCGACCCCGAATTCCTCGCCAACGAATCGAACGGCTTCGACATGCGCGGGGTCAACGCCGACCAGATCGTCGATTCCTCGCTGCGCATGCTGGGCGAGGCCGAGGCGCAAAAGGATCTCAAACTCGACCGCGTGACCCTCGCCGTGCTGGGCAAGCAGTTGCCCGCAATCCAGACCGCCCGCCAGCACTTTCACATGACCTTCCGCCTGTTCCAGATCGAGGCGCAGGAAGGCACGCCACGATCGCAAAAAATCGTCCGCGAAACCCTGCTGCGCGAGAAAGACACGGTCGATATCGAAATCGGTAAGACCATCGACATCCTCAACAGACTGACCCAGGACACCGCCATCCAGGCCAAGAAGGAGGAGAAACGCGCCACCACGCTCAACTGGATCGTCACCGCGATCGCCACCACTCTCGGCCTGATCTTCGCCGGCTTCGTCACGCGCTCGCTGGTCGATCCGGTCAAGCGCCTGGTGGGTGGCACGCGCGCGGTCGAGGCGGGCGACCTCGACGTGGAAATCCTGGTGCGCACCCACGACGAACTGGCCACGCTGGCCACCTCCTTCAACCACATGGTGGTCGGCCTGCGCGAGAAGGAACGCATCCGCGACACCTTCGGCCAGTACGTCGATCCGCGCATCGTGAAGAGCCTGCTGGAAAACCGCATCCCGGCTGATCGTGGAGAGCGCCAGGTGATGACCGTGTTCTTCTCCGACCTGCAGGATTTCACCCGCCTGTGCGAGGGATTGACGCCGGACGCCGCGGTGCGTTTCCTCAACCGCTACTTTTCGCTGATGTCCGAGGTGATCCGGACCCGGCAGGGCATCGTCGACAAATACATCGGCGATTCGGTCATGGCCTTCTGGGGCCCGCCCTTCACCGATCCCGCCGACCACGCCACCCTGTGCTGCCTTGCCGCCCTGGAACAGATGGCCCGCATGGAAGCCTTCCGCGCCTGGCTGCCCGAGATGTTCGGCGTCGCCCATGGCCTGCCCGTGGTCAACGTGCGCATGGGCATCGCCAGCGGCGAAGTGACAGTGGGCAACATCGGCTCCGAAACCTCGCGCGGCTACACCGTCATCGGCGACACCGTGAACCTCGCCTCACGCCTGGAGCAGGCCAACAAGTTCTACGGCACGCGCATTCTCGTCAGCGAAGCGACGCGGAATCTGGCGGGCGACAGCCTGGCCTTCCGCGAAATCGACAGTCTGCGCGTCGCCGGCAAGTTGGAAACGGTGCGGGTGTATGAATTGCTGGGGCTGGCAGCGGAGTTGAGCGAAAACGACCGGCAGCGGGTGCAGGCCTACGAGGCCGGGCTGGCGCGCTATCGTGCGCAGGACTGGGATGCGGCTGAGGCGGCGTTCCGCGAATGCCTTGCCGATCGAACCGAAGGATCAGCCCAGCCAGGTCATGCTGGAGCGGATTGCGGCGTTCAGGCAGGCGCCGCCGGAGGCGGGGTGGGATGGGGTTTGGGTGGCGTTGAGTAAGTGAGTTGGAGCTGGTTAGCCAGGAGACTGGTGGCTTAACCTGAGCGGGTCGATGCAAGTCGTCTGACATTGCTGTGCTGGACAGCTCGGATATCGGCGCTTTAACGCAGATTGATGTTTCAGCTCTGCCTTGTGCGTGGTGTTCACCAATGTGAGATTGATCTCGCGGGATCAACTCGGCTGCACCGATACGCGTCAGGAACATCAGTCCAGCCGCATTTCGGCGAGGGTCTCACCCTGGCAGTAGATCCACCAGTGGCGCGCAAGTCGACTCAAGAGCTCTACGTCAATTTTGCAGTAGCTCGCGGCATAGCTAGTCAGTACAGTGGGTTCCAATACCGAAAGCAAGAATTTCCAGTTCTTGCTTTTTTCTGGGTGTGCAGCCAAAATCACGGCAACAAATACCCGTTGTTGAATTGGTTCCACTTATTGCTGTGTCTGGCCTTCCATCACCATTGAAGTCACCATGAACCATTGAAGTGGGATCCCAAGAGACACTGGGCGCATGTTCGTTTGACTGCTTGAATAACTTCTTTGCTGCTATAGCCAGGCATGCGGTGGCTGATGGCAGCAGTACCAAAAGAAGTGTGGCTTGTAAGATAACGTGTCGCATGGCTGTTAGTCCGCTATGTTGGTACTTGGACTACTCAGCAATGCTTTCATCCCCATGACACGTACACCCCGGCTCCTTGCTGGTGGAGTTGTCGCAGCACACGATCTTGCCGGCGCGGCAGCCGCAGATGCCTTTGTGGGCCTTGCAGCAGGCTGTCTGGATCTGGGCGAGTTGCATGCCCTTGGCATTCGCGAGGCAGGCCTCGGGTGAAATCGATTTCGGCTGTGCGGCAGCAGGCGTAGGGTCCACGGTCGAATCGGCGGCGGCCGGGAGCAGGAAGCAGGCCGGGACAAAGGCCAGCAGGGCGAGCAGGGAGCGGATGCGCATGGAAGTCTCCTTGGGAGAAACGGGCTGCCTCACTATAGCTGAGTGAGGCTGTTTGGTGTGTCGGAGAGGGGGCTAAACGGGCATTCTGGATTGCTTCGTTTCACTCGCAATGACGGTATCTCCTACCCGTTGCGCAGCAGCAGCCCCAGCATCAGCGCGGCCGCCAGCAGGATCGCCGCCAGCAGGGTGAAGGCGCTGCCGTAGCCGGCGACGCCGACCATGAAGCCGGTGAGCACCGGGCCGATCGACTGGCCGACGTCCATCACCGTGCGCAGCACGCCCATCGAGGAACCATAGCGGCCGTCGCGGGTGAGGTCGGCGACGAGCGCGGTGGTGGACGAGGTGACCGTGGCGAAGCCGAGCCCGAACACCAGGCTCAGCAACGACAGACCGATGAAACTGGGCGCAAGCGGCATCAGCACGACGCTCGCCGCGCCGATCAGCAGGCCGGGCAGGATGACGCGCCGGCGGCCAACTTTGTCGGAAACCTTGCCCATGACCGGTTTGGCGAACACGATGCTGACAAGCTGCACGCCGAGGATGACACCAATCTGCCACGCGGGAATGCCCAGCGAGGCGGCGAACAGGGCGAGGAAGGCTTCGATTGCGCCGAATACCAGATACTGCGCGGCCTCGACCAGGCTCACCAGCATGATGCCGCGGTCGCGCAACACGGTTTTCAGGCTGACCCAGAAATGCGGCAACTCCAGCTTAGTCGTCTGCGGTGGGGTGCCATCGCGCAGCAGCAGGCCGACTGCCAGCGCCAGCATGCCGCTAATGGCGCAGGCGATGTAGACGGCGTGAAAGCTCGCCAGCGAGATCAGGGTGCCGCCGAGAAACGGCGCGATGGAACGGCCGACGATAGTGACTGAGGAATAGGCGGAGAGCCGCGCCGCGCGGTCGGCGGTGTAGCGTTCGGCAATCGCCGCGCTCGCCACGGTGCCGAAAATCGCGGTGGCGAAGCCGTGATAGAAGCGCACCACCATCAACTGCCAGGCGGTTTCGATCACCAGATACAGGAAGGGCGCGGTGGCGAACACGACCAGCGAGGCCAGCAACACGCGCTGCTTGCCGAGATAATCCGACAATGCGCCGGCAGGGTAGCTGACGAGGATGCCGGGAATCGTCGAGGCCATGACGATCCAGCCGATTTCCGCCGGCGTGGCGTGGAGCGACTAGCGCGAACAGCGGCAGCACCGGCGTCTTCGACAGGGTGGAACTGAAGATGGCAAGGCCGCCGATGAGAGCGATGAGGATGAAGAACGGTCGCTGGGCAGATTTCATGGGGCGATGCACGATAGGTTTTTTCGAATGTAATGCGAAATCGTGAAGCGTGCGAATGCAAGGAGAACCCTGATGGACCCAATCGCCTCAACCGAGCCGCGCAGAAAATGAAGCAGCCTGCCCTCATCCCGCTAGTTCTGTTTGGCGCCTTCGACCGCCACAACTTCGGCGACCTGCTGTTTCCGCATCTGATGACAGCCCTGTTTCCGAAGCAAACATTTGAATATGCAGGTCTGGTGGCGCGCGATCTGCGGGCTTTCGGCGGGCATCGGGTGAAGCCACTTGCCTCATGGAGCGAGGCGCGGCCTGTCCACCTGATTCACGCCGGTGGCGAGTTGCTGACCTGCAGCGCCTGGCAGGCCGCTGTCATGCTGCTTAATCCGGTCGAAGCCGCCGCGGCCATCGCGCGCTACGACGCCGATCCGGCTGCCGCCGCCGAGTGGGCGGCTAGGCAGCTCGGCACTGCGCGAAGCATTCCCTACGTGGTGGGGCGAGACGTCCTCGCACGATCAGGACGACTGATTTTCAACGCCGTGGGCGGAGTGGAATGGGCGTCTTGAGCACCGCCCAGCGTGAAGCGGTGAAGGCGGCGCTTGGGCAGGCGGACTGGGTCAGCGTGCGCGATCATGTCACGCTGGACGCGTTGCGGGCGGAGGGGCTCGACGTTCCGCTGTGCCCCGACCCGGCTGTCATGGTGGCGGAATGCTTCGGCGAGGTGATCCGGAAACACCAGCAGCAGGGCGCGGTACACGCCATGCGGGAGGCTTTTCCGCAAGGCTATCTGGCGTGCCAGTTCAGCGCGGATTTCGCCGACGACGCCAGTCTGGATGCGCTGGCGCAGGGTTTGACAAACGTCGTTGCAGAAACGGGGCTGGGACTGGTGTTGTTTCGCGCCGGTGCGGCGCCGTGGCACGACGATCCCGCACTGCTCGAAAAGATGCTGGGCCGGCTTGCCGCCCGGCTGCGGTGCGCCTCTTTCCGTCGCTGCATCTGTGGGACATCTGCGCCCTCATCGCCGCCAGCCGGGGCGTGGTCGGCAGCAGCCTGCACGGCCGGATCGTCGCGCTGGCCTATGGCCTGCCGCGGGTCAGCCTGATGCCGCCACAGCAGGGCAACCGTCCCGACAAGCGGACGGCTTTTGCCGAAACCTGGGAGCCGGAATCTATACCTCGCAGCGTGGCGGCCAGCCAGATCGAGCGCGCGGTGATGCAGGCGCTGGCCGTGCCCGCCAGCGTGTTGCGGAAGAATGCGACCAGCCTGCGCGAGCGCTATCTGCAAAGCCAGGCGCAGTGGGTCGACCTGCTCACGCCATGAATCAGGCCGGCCAGCCGCTCTTGCGTAATAATCTGCGAAACCCTACACAGGCCTGAACCCACACCATGCCGACTGCTGCACTGTCTCCCGCTGATCTCCGCCTGACCATCGATCCCCAGTCGCTGGGGTTTGCGGACACGTCCGAACTACAGCAGGAACCGCTGCCATGGATTGGCCAGGCGCGCGCTGAAGCCGCTGCGCGTTTTGGCCTGGGCATGGATCAGCCCGACTACAACCTGTTCGTACTGGGTGAAGTCGGCAGTGGCCGTTCGTCGCTGCTCAAGCAGGCGATGCGCGCAGTGGCGGCGGGCAAACGGGTGCCGCCCGATCTCTGTTATCTCTACAACTTCGATGCGCCGGAGCGGCCGCTGGCGTTGCGCCTGCCGGCCGGCGAGGGGCGGCTGCTGCGCCAGTTGCTGGCGCAGGCAGTGAAGACGCTGCAAAGCGATATCCCGCAGCGGCTGGAAGGACAGGATTACAAGGTCGAGAGCGAACGCATCGAGCAAGCCTGGAAAGACGAAGTTGCACAGCACTATGCCGCGCTGACGGCGTTTGCCGAGGCGCGCAGCTTTTCGCTGCATCGCGACGAGGGGCGCATGGTGTTCACCCTCACCGGCAAGAAAGGGCAGGCGTTGACCGAGGACGAGGTGCTGGCACTGCCGAAAGCCCGCCGCGCCGAGGTGGAGCGGGCCGAGCAGGAACTGCGTGACGAGATCACCCGCTACATCGAAAAAACCCAGCCGCTGGAGCGTGCGATGAACGAAGCGCTGGCAGCGCTGCGGCGGCAGGTGGTCAAGCCGCTGCTGGAGCGCGAAAAGCAGGCGATCCGCGCTGGCTTGAAAAAGCAGATCAAGGACGCCGCCAAGCTCAATGCCTGGCTCGATGCGATTGCCCAGGATGTGTTCGACAACCTGGAACTGTTCCAAAGCGGAGACGGAGTGGAAGGCCAGCAGGAAGCGCTGCAAAGCGTGCTGGCGCGTTACCGCGTCAATCTGGTGGTGGACAACAGCGGCCTCACTGGCGCGCCGGTGATCGTCGAGGACAACCCCCTGTTCCGCGCGCTGTTCGGCAGCATCGAATACCAGTCCGAGAACGACGTGCTGATGACCGATTTTTCGCGCATCCGTGCCGGCAGCCTGTTGCAGGCGCACGGCGGTTTTCTGATGCTGCATCTGCGCGACGTGCTCGCCGATCCGCTGGTGTGGGAAAAACTGCGGCGCTTCCTGCGCAGCGGCCGCCTGCAGATCGAGGAGCCGGGGGTGTCGTTTTCGCCGATTGCGGCGGTGTCGCTGGTGCCTGAAGCGGTCGACGTCGAGGTCAAGCTGGTGCTGATCGGTTCGCGCGAACAGTATTACGAACTGCAGGAGGCGGCGCCGGAAATCGCCCGGCATTTTCGCGCCAAGGTGGATTTTGCCGAGAGTTTTGTCGCCAGCGCCGACACGCATCGCGCCTCGTCGATTTTTGTTGCGCATGCCTGCCGTGAGCATGGCCTGCCGCATTTTTCCGCAGCGGCGGTGGCGCGCCTGCTCGAGGAATCGCACCGCGAGGCGGGCGACCAGACGCGCGAAAGCGCGATTTTCGCGCGTACCGAGGCGCTGGTGATGGAAAGCGCCGCGATCTGCCGCACGCGCGGGCCGGGGCTGGTTGCGGCGGCAGACGTCGAGGCCGCGCTGCAGGCACATACCGCGCGGCACAACTACCCGGAGCAGCGGCTGCGCGAGGAAATCGCCAATGGCGATGTGCTGATCGAACTGCGCGGTGACCGGGTGGGGCAGGTCAACGGCCTCACCCAGATCGATCTCGGCGATTACCGCTTCGGCCTGCCGGTGCGGCTGTCCGCGCACACCTACGCGGGGGAGGATGGCCTGCTCAACATCGAGCGCGAGGTGGAATTGTCCGGCCCGATCCACGACAAGGGCGTGTTCATCCTGCAGAACTATCTGGCGGCGCTGTTCGCCCATCTCGCGCCGCTTTCGCTCAATGCATCGATCGTCTTCGAGCAGCAGTACCACGGCGTGGAAGGCGATTCCGCGTCGTGCGCCGAACTGTATGCGCTGCTGTCGGCGTTGTCGGGCTTGCCGCTCAAACAGGGCATCGCCGTGACCGGCGCGGTCAACCAGCATGGCGAGGTGCTGCCGGTGGGCGGCATCAACGAAAAGATCGAAGGCTGGTTCCACGTGTGCGAGACCGCCGGCCTGGATGGCAGTCAGGGGGTGTTGATCCCACGGCGCAACCGGCGCCATCTGATGCTGGCACCGCAACTGGTGGATGCGGTTGCCCGGGGACGCTTTCATATTCATACCGCAGCCCACGTGACCGAGGGCATCGAACTGCTGACCGGCTTTGCAACGGGCGAGCTGAACGGGTCGGGACACTATCCCCATGGCAGCGTGCTGGGGCACGCGCAGGATGCCTTGCTGGCGTTTCGCCGTGCCTGCCAGCAGCAGGAACACCCGCGACCGCCGCGCCGGCATTTTCGCGCGGGCGAACCTCCCCGGCGACGCTAGCAGACGGGGATGGCTGGACTATATTGAAAGCCATTCAACTGTTGTGTAAGGAGACGATCATGAACGCACTACATCGTATGGAACGTTTTCTCGATCAGCACATGATTCCGTTCGATCTGGTCGCCCATCCACACACCCATACCAGCGCCGAAACGGCGCGTGCAACCGGGGTGGCGCCAAGTAAGGTGGCCAAGGGCGTATTGCTTGATGGGATGGATTGCCAGATGGTGGCCATGATTCCCGCCGATCAGGATATTCGCTTGGGCAAACTGGGACAGGAGCAGGGCATGGAATTCAGTCTGGCCGACGAAGCCAGCGTGAGCCGCCTGTTCAGTGAGTGCGAGCCCGGCGTGGTACCGGGATTGCCGAATGCGTGGGGGGTGGAGATGGTATGGGACGATGCGTTGATGGCGCAGCCGGATATCTATCTGGAGGCCGGCGACCATGAGCGTCTGTTGCACATTGAAACCCGCTACTTGCGCGAGGCATTTGGGGATGCGCTGCACTGCCGCTTCAGTCAGCCGCGCGCGCACGGACACGTACACGCTTGAGTGTGGCAACTCATTGCGTCACTGTTCGGTGAGGAACGGAGAAATCGAATAAGCTAGCGTGTCGCGTTTTTGTTCCTACACGTCATGCCAGTTTCCGATCCTTCTTCCAATCCGCATCGCTCAATGGGGCGCAGCATGGCGTGGCTGGCCAGCCTGGCGCTGCTGGGCGTGCTGTACCTGTTTTTCGACAGCAACTTGCAGGCGCGCAACAACCCTAATCGTCAACTGCAGATTGCACCTGGTGCTGAACTGATATTGCAGCGCGGCCGCAGCGGTCATTATGTGTTTCCCGGCGAGATCAATGGGCGGCCAGTCAGTTTTCTGCTCGATACAGGGGCAACGCTGGTATCTGTTCCCGCGCACCTGGCGGTTGAGCTTGGGCTGGTGGCGGGCGCGCCGCAGCAGTCGGTCACCGCCAACGGAACGGTGGCGACGCGTGCCACGCAAATCGGCGTGTTGGCGTTCGGTCCGTTCAGGCTGAGCGACGTGCGTGCCAACCTCAATCCCGGCATGACGGACGATCAGATTTTGCTGGGCATGAGCGTTTTAAAGCAGATGGAATTCACTCAGCGCGGCGATACACTGGTGTTGCGACCGATGGGTGACAAAAAAGAGTTTTGACATCTTGGTTTTTTGTGATATTTATACGGCCATCAATTGGATTCAAGCTTTAAATTGCGGTACCTCTGGTAAGCGTTTTCCTTGAAATTCGATCGATAGAGCATGTCGCTCAATTTTTTTTAGATAGATAGGAAACAAGATGGAAACGGGTACTGTTAAGTGGTTTAACGATGCAAAAGGTTTTGGCTTTATTACCCCGGACAACGGCGGTGAAGATCTTTTTGCACACTTCTCTGCAATCAACTCCAACGGCTTCAAATCCCTGCAGGAAAACCAGAAAGTCAGCTTTGAAGTGACGACTGGCCCCAAGGGCAAGCAAGCATCGAACATCCAGGTTGTGTCGTAATTCTTCCGACCTGATGTAATTAAAACCCCGGTTCGCCGGGGTTTTTTTACGTGTGCCCTCTGGGTATTTATGCCATTTGAGTATTTGCGCTCTTGGGGCGTGCCTCACACTACAATCCGTCGCCTTTTTCGTGAGTGAACCGTCATGGCGCTCAAAGCCACCATTTACAAAGCAGACCTGCAGATTGCCGACATGGATCGCCATGTCTACGGCGACTATCCGCTGACCATCGCCCGCCACCCCTCCGAAACCGACGAACGCATGATGGCGCGCGTGCTGGCCTATGCGCTGTACGCCGAAGAGGGCATCGCTTTCACCAAGGGCTTGTTCGATGTCGACGAACCGGAAGTCTGGGTCAGGAATCTGGTGGGCGAGATTACGCTGTGGATCGACCTCGGTCAGCCTGACGACGCGCGCATCCGCCGTGCCTGCAGCCGTGCCGATCAGGTGGTCGTGCTGTGTTACGGCACCGGCTGTGACGTGTGGTGGAAGCTGATCGCCAGCAAGCTCACGCGCTTTACCAATCTGACTGTGCTGCAATTGCCCGCCGCCACCAGCCAGGCGCTGGCCGCATTGGCTGCGCGCAGCATGCGTCTGCAATGCATGGTGCAGGACGGCGAAATCTGGCTCAACAGTGAAACCGAGAGCGTGCCGGTGGTGCTGACGCGCCTGCAAGCGCCGCGTTAAACCTGAGCAGACGCGAGAAAGCGCTCTTCCAGTTCCTGTAAGTTCAATTCCTGCAAAATTTGTTGCAGGCGTTCGCGGGCATTGCCGCGTGGCGCGCCCGTCTGGGTGGCGATGATGAGTTCATTCTTCATCGAATGCTCCCAGCCGACCAGCTCGGTGACGGTGAGCTGGTAACCGTGCGATTCCAGTTGCAGGCAGCGCAGCACGTTGGTGAGCTGGCTGCCGAATTCGCGGGTGTGAATCGGGTGGCGCCATATTTCAGACAGCGGCGTTTTGCCAAACGATTCGTTTTTATGTTTGCGCAGCACCGAGGCGACCTCAGCCTGGCAGCACGGCACCAGCACGATATGGCGTGCTTGCTTGGCCAGCGCAAACTGGATCGCGTCGTCGGTCGCCGTGTTGCAGGCGTGCAGCGCGGTGACGATGTCGATGGTGGCGGGTAGTTGCGCCGACTGCGTCGATTCCGCCACCGTGGTGTTGATGAAGCTCATGCGCGGGAAGCCCAGCTTCGCCGCCAGCTCGCGCGATTTTTCCACCAGCTCGTCGCGCGTCTCAATGCCGTAGATGTGGCTGCCGGGGCGGGCTTTCAGATACAGGTCGTACAGGATGAAACCGAGGTAGGACTTGCCCGCCCCGTGGTCGGCCAGCGTCAGCGTGTTCTGTCGGCCCAGAACTTCATTCAATAGTGGCTCGATGAAATTGCACAGATGGGTCACCTGCTTCAGTTTGCGGCGGCTGTCCTGGTTGAGCTTGCCGTCGCGCGTCAGGATGTGCAGCTCCTTCAGCAGCTCGATCGACTGGCCGGGGCGCAACACATCAGCTAGCGGGTCAGTAAAGGCGGGTTTGGGTGAGGCCGGGCGGGTGTTTTTCATGCTGCACGCTTTCGAGCCGGATCGAGCCGGCGCACGTCGTGCTGTGGGAAGGGAATTGCGTCGTTCATGGGGGTGGCTGTTAATGAGGATGCGCGAAGAGTATCAAAGCCTGTTGGCCGGGGGGTAATCAAGCAGCCCCGTAACGCGGATCCCGCAACTGCGTTGGAGGATTGATCCTGTGCGCCCGGTTTCCGGGATAATGCCGCCTTGTTGAAAGGGTTTTACCGTGTCCGTCGTCAATATTTCCTGCTACAAATTCGTCACCCTGACCGACCGCGAGGCCTTGCGTGCCGACCTCACCGCGCGCTGCCTGGATCTCGGCCTCAAGGGCACCATCCTGCTTGCACCCGAGGGGATCAACGTCTTCCTCGCGGGATCGCGCGAAGCGATCGATACCATTGTCGCCCATCTGCGCGCCGACCCGCGTTTCGCCGATCTTGCGCCCAAGGAAAGCCTTTCCGCCGAACCGCCGTTCCACCGGATGCGGGTGCGGCTGAAGAAGGAAATCATCACCATGAAAATGTCGCTAATCCGGCCCGAAGAAGGCCGCGCCCCCTCGGTGGATGCTGCCACGCTGAAGCAATGGCTGGATCGTGGCTGCGACGACGCAGGCCGCCCGGTGGTGATGCTCGACACCCGCAACGACTACGAAGTCACCGCTGGCACCTTCGATGACGCTGTCGATTATCACATCGGCGTCTTCAGCGAATTTCCGCCGCAGCTTGCCGCGCATCGCGCCGACTTCGCGGGGAAGACCGTCGTCTCATTCTGTACCGGCGGCATCCGCTGCGAAAAAGCCGCCATTCACATGAAGGCCATCGGCATCGAGCATGTGTTTCAGCTTGAAGGCGGCATTCTCAAATATTTTGAGGAAGTCGGCGGCGCACACTACCACGGCGACTGCTTCGTGTTCGACGAGCGCGAAGCGGTGAGCGCCGATTTGCAGCCGGCCGGGGGCAGGCTGCATCGCTAGCCTGTCGGAGTGTGTTTGCCTGATTATGAAGTCTACATATTGGCGACGCGCTCGGTAATACACTCGTACGCACCCATCTCAAACTCACGGCACACCCATGGCCGATTTTCATAAATCGTGCATTTCATGGTGTCCCGGTCCAGGGCCGCGCACCAGCCATCCTCCAGGCGTGCCATGTGCCAGCTGCCCCACTCATCGGTCTCAATGAACCGGTCGGGCACGCCTGTATCGCTAATGAGCATGACTTCCAGCCGGCAGCAGCAGGCCCGGCAGTTTTCACAGGTCACCTCGGGTTCAGGCGGGGGTGTCGCTTCGATAGTCATAAATGGGTTTTCATCGTTGATGGTGGCCGTTATCTACATGGTTTTAATGTGTTTTGTATAACCGTCAGCCTAGTAGGACAAGCATTCATGTGTGGACGGCCAGAAGCGGTCATTCATTCCCCTGCCCAGCCCCGTCTGACTGCCGGACTGCACAACGATCGTCTCGGCAAACGCGCTCAGCAGGTGACGAGTTCTGTGTGTCCAAAGCCTTTGGCGTAGTCGAGCACGGAGATGACCGTCGGCGTCACGCGGAATATTCGGACTTCCTCCGCTGTCGGCATCGGCATTGGCACGGCGATCTGTTCCGGATACTTCAGCGGGAGCATACTCAAGACCTTATTCGCTTCGGCCGGATCGACTACCGCCTGCGCGTGTGCCGCCATGGAAAGGCCGGTGATCGCCATCAGATCCGGCGTGTCGTGATCGATGGTCAGCGACACCCGATCATCTCGCGCCAGATTCGCTGCCTTCTGGCTGTCCAGGCCGCAGAGGAAGTAGAGGGTGAGACCGTCGTTCACGTAGCCGACGGTCGTCGCCTGCGGCCAACCATCCGGCCTTAACGTGGCAATCGTCATGATCCGGTGTTGATCCAGCAGAGTCAGGATCTTGTTTCTAATCGCTTCGTTCATCTGTCGTCTCCATGATTGCGTGCGATTTAATGACCCTACTCAGCTTAGCCCAAGAAAAAATCATGCCGCCGCGCACACCCAAAAGGCCAATTACCTGCAGGCAATCATGTGGCTTTGTCGAAGCCATGGGGATGCCTCCCTGGAGAAAGAGCGAGAATCCCCGGCGTCGTCTTGACCGCATCGTGTCGGTCTCAGCCTTCCTCGGGCGATCAAATTCAATTCAGCGCCCGAATCGACTGCATCGGCGGCACACGGGTGATGTGCCGCGTGGTGAGCCAGCCGCTGGTGCCCACCAGCAGCGCGCCAGCGAGTCGGCAGCGCAAGCCACAGCCAGGGGTGCAGGCGCACCGGCAGCTCGAACAGGCGATGGGCGATCAGCGCCATGGCGATTTCGGCGCAGGCGCTGGCGAGCAGGCCGGCCAGCAATCCCAGCGCAATGAACTCGCTCCACAGGCTTTTGGCCAGGTAGGCGCGCTGGGCGCCCAGGGTGCGCAGCAGGACGGCTTCCTGCTGGCGGGCATCGAGGCTGGCGAGCAGGGTGGCGATGACGACGGCCATGCCGGCGGCGAGCAAAAACCCGAGCAGCAGTTGAATCGCGCCGATGATCTGGGCGAACACGGCTTCGATGTTGGCGATGAGCTTGTCGAGCGCCAGCACGGTGATGCCGGGGAAGGTTTTGACGAAGCGGGGCAAGACGCTGGCTTTTCCCGCGGGTACGTGAACGCTGGCGATGGAACTCGCGGGCAGGGCGTCGAGCTGGCCGGGGGCGAAGATGACGAAGAAGTTGGGCTGCATCGAATCCCACTTCACGCTGCGGATGCTGCTGATGCGCGCAGTCAGTGTCTGGTCGCCGACCTGGAAGCCGAGCGTGTCGCCGACGGCCAGATTCAGCTGCTCGGCCATGCCGGATTCGACCGAGATTTCTGCGGAAGGGTCGCTGCGCAGCAGCGGGGCACCCGCCAGCGTGCCCTTTACGGATACTGCGGCGCGGCGTTCGCCATGCCAGCGTCCGGCGAGCACGGTGTTGTTGGCGGGCAGGGTGGCGGTCCAGGTCAGGTTGAGTTCGCGCCGCAGCGAGGCGTTGTCGCGCGCCTCGGGTGGCAGGGTGGCGGCGATGGGCGAGCCATTTTTGCTGACCAGGCGACCGCGCACCATGGGATACAGCGCGGACGCCTGCAGCTGATGCTGCTTCAGAAAACTGGCGACGGCTGTCTGCTGCTGCGGCGCGATATTCACCAGAAAATAATTGGGTGCATCCGGCGGCAGCTGGGCGCGCCAGCTGGCGATGAGATCGCTGCGCACCAGCGCCAGCAGGGCGACCAGAAACAGCGCGAGGGTGAATGCGCCGAGCTGCACGGTGCTGTCGAAGCGGTGGCGCAGCAATTGCGCGAGGCCAAAGCGCAGCGGGCCGTGGCTCATTTTTTGCACAACCCGCCCGCCCAGCAGCGCCAGCCGGGCGAGCAGGATCAACACCCCCACCAGTCCAGCCAGTGCGCCGACGAAGACGCCGACCAGCCTGGCGTCGCCCGCGTACCACGCGATCAGCATCAGCAGCGCCGAGCCGCTGATCGCCATGCTGATCCAGGCGGCCAGCGGCAGCGGCGGCAACTCGCGCCGCAACACCCGCAGCGGCGACACGCGGATCAGGCGCATCAGCGCGGGCAGGCTGGCACCCGCCAGCGCCAAGAGGCCGCTGACCATGGCGACCCCCACCGGTGCCGCGCCCAGCGCCGGCAGGCGGGTGGCGGCATCGGGCAGGATCATCAGTGCCAGCGCGTGTTGCATGGCCGCGCCGATCGCTACGCCGAGCAGGCTGCCGAGCAGCCCCAGCGTCAGCAACTGGACGGCATACAGCGTGCGCAGTTGCGCCGTGGTGGCGCCCATGCAACGCAGCAGCGCGGCCTGGTCGTAATGGCGCAGCGCGTGCCGATGCGCGGCGATGGCGATGGCGGCCACCGACAGCAGCAGGCTGATCAGTGCGGTGAGCTGGATGTAGCGGTCGGCGTTGACGAAGGCGCCGCGCAGCGTTTCGACGCCTTCGCGTGAGCCGATCAGGCGCTGGGTGCTGTCGAGCGTGGGTTTGAGCGCGGCGCTGAAAGCGGCCAGGGGTTGGGCATCGCCCGCAAATTGATAGAGGTAGCTGACGCGGCTGCCCGGTTGCAATACGCGGGTTTGTGCGACGGCGTCGGCCCGCATGAACACGCGTGGGGCGAGGCCGAACACGCCGCCGAGCTGGCCGGGCTCTTCGGCCACCACGCCGGCGATGGTGAAGTGCGTTTCGCCGATTTGCACGCGGTCGCCGACCTGCGCATTCAGCAGCGGCAGCAGCGAAGCATCGACATAAATCGCACCGGGCGGCGGTTGCGCCGGGCGCGGTGTGCCGGGTTCAAACGGACGCGCCGCGATGCGCACGCTGCCGCGCAGCGGGTAGGCGGCGTCAACCGCGCGCAGGGTGGCGAGCTGGAAGGCATCGCCCTTGGCGAGCATGCTGGTGAATTCGATGGCGCTGCTGGTGGTGAGCGCGTGGTGCGGCCAGCGCGTGATCGGGCGCGGGCTGCTGACCAGCAGGTCGGCACCGAGAAAGCTCGCCCCTGTTCGCTCATCGCACGCTTCAGGCGGTCGCCGAGAAAGCCGGTGGTGGCGACGCTGCCGACGCCGATGACGAGCGCCAGCAACAGCACGCGCCATTCGCCGCTTGCGCGTTCGCGCCGCAACAACCAGAGTCCGAACCGGACGAAGTTCATGCGACGCGACCAGCAACCAGATGAATCCGCCGCTGGCAGCGTGCCGCCAGCGCTTCGTCGTGGGTGACGAGGATGAGCGTGGTGTGGGCGGAGGCGTTGAGCTCGAACAGCAGCTCGATGATGCGCGCGCCGGTGTCGGCGTCGAGGTTGCCGGTCGGTTCGTCGGCAAACACGATTTCGGGATCGGTGGCGAAGGCGCGCGCCAGCGCGATGCGTTGCTGCTCGCCGCCGGACAGCTGCCGCGGCGTGTGGCCGGCGCGCGCAGCGAGGCCGACGCGGGCGAGCCAGTGGCTGGCGCGTTCGTGCGCGTCCGGTCGGCCTGCGAGCTCCAGCGGCAGCAGGATGTTTTCCAGCGCGGTCAGCGCGGGCAGCAATTGAAACGACTGGAACACGAAGCCGATGCGCCCTGCGCGCAGGCGGGCGCGGGCATCTTCGTCGAGCGCGTTCAGGTTCTGGCCGAGCAAAAACAGTTCGCCGCTGCTGGGTTGATCGAGTCCCGCCAGCAAGCCGAGCAGGGTCGATTTGCCGGAGCCGGACGCGCCGGTGATGGCCAGCGTCTCGCCGGCTTTGACGGCAAGCTCGACTTCGCTGAGGATGACGAGTGAGCCGTCGGCGGTGTTCACGCGCTGTGACAAGGCGTGCGCCGCGACGACGGGGAACTGGGCACTGTCTGGTGGGGTCATCAAGCTGGCTTCAGATTAAGGTGAATGAATGAATTATCGCGTGGGGTTGCTGTTTCTGTTGGGATTGCCGGGATGGGCGTGGGCCAGTTCGTGCTCGTTGTTGATCGTCGGCGACAGCTTGAGTTCCGGCTATGGTCTCGGCAACAGGCACCAGCTGGGTGGCCAGGCTCGATGCGCGGCTGCAAAAAACCGCGCCCGACTGGCGCGTGGTCAACGCCAGCGTCAGCGGCGACACCACGCAAAATGGCGTGCAACGGCTGCAGCCTGCGCTGGAACGGCAGCATCCGCAAGGCGTGTTGATCGAACTCGGCGGCAATGATGCCTTGCGCGGCATTCCGCCGGCAGAGATCAAACGCAATCTGCAAACGATGATCCGCCAGGCCAAGGCGGCGGGTGCCTGGGTGGTGCTGCTCGACGTGCCCGTGCTGCCGAATTACGGCAAGCCTTACGCCGACGCGGTAACAAAAGTGTATGGACAACTGGCGCGCGAGGAAAAAGTCACGCGCGTGCCATGTTTTGTCGTGCGGCGTCGGGGTCACCCCCAGCCTGATGCAGGCAGACGGCATCCACCCGAACGAACAGGCGCAGATGCAGATGCTCGATGTGGTGTGGCCGTATATCCAGCCGAAACTGCGCTGCCCGGTGAAGAAACCATGAGCGGCGCGACGTGTCCGTGTGGCTCGGGGCGCACGCTCGAAGCGTGTTGCGGGCGGTTTCACAGCGGGGAACCCGCCCCGGATGCCGAAACCCTGATGCGCTCGCGCTACAGCGCCTATGTGCTGGGGCTGGAGGATTATCTACAGGCGACCTGGCATCCCGACACCCGCCCCGCGACGCTGGAACTCGATGCCACGCCGCGTCCGCAATGGCTGGGTTTGAGCGTCAAGTCGCACACGCCGCTGGATGACCATCACGCCACGGTCGAATTCGTTGCGCGCTACAAGCTGAATGGCCGCGCTTTCAAGCTGCATGAAACGAGCCGGTTTGAGCATGTCGATGGGCGCTGGCTGTATGTCGATGGCGACGATGCTCGATTAGGGTGTGGTGAACGTCTCATGTTCGGTGCGGATTCAACCGGTCGATGCAACACACTAGAGACTGCGTAAGCAGAAGGAGTGTTGCAGATGAAGTACAGGACACGGATCTACTACACGGAAAGCCAGAAGGCCTTGATGTGGGAGCGCTGGCAGAAGGGGGACTCCCTTCACCAGATTGCCCAGCTGTTTGATCGACACCACACGTCGATCCGAGGCATTCTGGCTGAGACTGGCGGGATACGTCCGGCACCGCGGCGCCGTTCGAGATTGGCGCTGACCTTGGCCGAACGCGAAGAGATCTCGCGTGCTGTGGTAGCAGGTCACTCGATCCGTTCGATCGCAGCTTCACTCGGACGCGCACCCTCCACCATCAGCCGTGAGATCAAGCGCAACGGTGGTCAGGAGCGCTATCGGGCGAGCCAAGCCGACCAGGCCGCCTGGGATCGGGCCCGTCGCCCCAAGACCTGTAAACTGGCGGAGAACCGAGCGTTGGCGCGCATCGTGGCCGACAAGCTCCAGCTGGAGTGGTCGCCGGAGCAGATTGCCGGGTGGCTCAAGCGTACTTATCCGGACGACGAGAACTATCAGGTGTCACACGAGACCATCTACCGCAGCCTCTTCATTCAGGCCCGTGGCGCCCTGAAGAAAGAGCTGTTGCAGCACTTGAGGCGCACACGGGGGATGCGTCGTTCGCGGCATCACACGCAGAAGACAGACAATCACGGCAGAATCACTGACACGGTATCGATCAGCGAGCGACCGGCCTCGGTCGAAGATCGGGCCGTACCGGGTCACTGGGAAGGCGATCTGCTGTTCGGCAGCAAGAACAGCCAGATCGCGACCCTCGTTGAACGTCAAACGCGCTACGTGATGCTGGTCAAGGTCGACGGCAAAGATACCGAGACGGTCATCAACGCGCTGATCAAGCACGCCCACAAGCTACCCCAGGAACTCTACAAGTCCCTGACCTGGGATCGCGGCAAGGAGATGGCCGATCACAAGCGCTTCACGCTGGCGACCGACATCAAGGTCTACTTCTGCGATCCTCAGAATCCTTGGCAGCGTGGATCCAATGAAAATACGAACGGGCTATTGAGACAGTACTTCCCAAAGGGAATCGACCTTTCGTCCTACTCCCAAGCCAAGCTCAATGCGGTGGCCCGACGATTGAATGAACGGCCAAGAAAAACACTAAACTACGAAACACCGGCTGAACGATTTGCCCAATCTGTTGCATCGACCGGTTGAATCCG
>CAWHHA010000029.1:0-102444 GCA_963828945.1 uncultured beta proteobacterium | reverse complement strand
ACAGGCATTGAAAAAGCGCCTCGCCGAACAGTGATCTCGCGACGATGAACGCCACAAAACGCCGCGAAATCTTCACCCGCCTTCGCGCCGCCAACCCCCACCCCACCACCGAACTCGAATACCGCACGCCGTTCGAGTTGCTGGTCGCAGTGGTGTTGTCGGCGCAATCCACCGACAAGGGGGTGAACCTGGCGACGCGCAGGCTGTTTCCGGTGGCCAACACGCCCGAGGCCCTCTGCGCGCTGGGCGAAGCGGGGCTTGCCGATTTCATCAAGACGATCGGCCTCTACAAGAGCAAGGCCCGTCACCTCATCGCCGCCTGCAGGATGCTGATCGAGCTGCATGGCGGCCAGGTACCCGCCGACCGCGCCGCGCTCGAGGCGCTGCCTGGCGTGGGGCGCAAAACTGCCAACGTAATTTTGAATACCGCATTCGGCCAGCCGACCATGGCAGTCGACACCCACATCTTCCGCGTCGCCAACCGCACAGGCCTCGCCCCCGGCAAGACCGTGCTCGAAGTGGAAAAGAAGCTGCTCAAGACCGTCCCGGACGAATTCCGCATCGACGCGCATCACTGGCTGATCCTGCACGGGCGCTACGTGTGCCAGGCCAGAAAGCCGAAATGTCCGCGAGTGCATCATCGCGGATCTGTGCGAGTACAAGAACAAAACCCTGCTACCCGCCCCGCCCCCGGCCTCCAAAGCGGTCGGGCGCAAACGCCAGGCCAAAACCGGCTAATGTTTAATCCCAGCCGCGACCAGGTTCGCCAATTCTTCTTCGACGTGTGGGCGAAATACCGTGCAGGCCAACCGCTGACGGGCGCGGAGCGGCCAGCGCTCGACGTCGTGCTGGCGCATCCGGAATACCATGCCCTGCTCGATCAGCCTGATCGTTATATAGAGCGGGAATACCGGCCGGAATCCGGCGAAACCAACCCCTTTCTGCACCTGTCGATACACCTGGCCATCAGCGAGCAGCTGTCGGTCGACCAGCCGCCGGGAATCCTCGACCGCTACCAGCGCCTGCTGAAACAGCATGGCGATGCGATGGAAGCCCAGCACGCAGTGATGGATTGCCTGGCCGAGATGATCTGGCAGGTGCAGCGCTACCAGACGGCATTCGATTCGGCGGCTTACTTGCACTGTCTGGACCTCAAACTCGGCAAGTTCTGAGCGGCCGATCGGCGCCCCCGATCGGCGCATAGCGGGCTTCATTTTGTCGAAATCCTGCCGATAACCCTGTTGAACGCATGACATCGGCGCCTCGCAGCGCCCGCTGTATGCCAGCCCCTACGGTCTTTGATCGACTCTTGGACTCTGCCGAAGTCACAATCTTGCCGTGCGCTCATCGGGCCATTCGGGCCACCCATCCATGACAAAGGCGCATTCGCTTCATCGAAACAGGTTGATTGATGGCACAGGTTGAACAACTCAAACTAGTCAGCGGTCAGCTGCCCAGCCTCGCGGGGTCGCGCTGGCGATACTCGAGTTATCCCAGCGCGAGAACGCCACCCTGAGTGAAATTGCACGGGTGGTGCAGACCGATCCCGCCGCTGTCCGGACGGCTGATCAAGCTGGCCAACACCGCTTCGTATATCGCACGCCCGGTGGTATCGGTACAGGAAGCCGTCGTGCGCCTAGGGCATGGACACGGTGCGCCAGCTGGCACTGGGGTTTTCGCTGGCTTGACCAGTACCGCAGCGGCGCCTGCAAGGCATTTGACTATCAGGCGATACTGGTCGCACTCGCTTCTGATGGCGCTCGGCCATGCAGGCCCTGGGGGAAGCGGGTGCGCGTGGCGGCTGCCGACGAACTGTTTGTCTGCGGCCTGCTGGCGCAGGTGGGCCAGCTGGCGCTGGCAACTGCGTACCCCGATGAGTACAACGTCGGTTGCTGACCGGCGCATCACGCCAATCCCGCGCAAGCCACCTCGTCGCATGGAACGCGCCCGCCTGGAAACCGACCATATCGAACTGGGCATCGTGATGATGTCCGACTGGGGCATGCCCAAGGTCTTCACCGCGCCGATCGCCCACTATGAATATCCGGACCAGCCCGAGTTATCCCCATGATTCGCGCTCGAACAGCCTGATGCTGATGCTGCGCGCTGTCGCATCGCCTGGCCGATCTCGGGCTGGCCGAAGCCGATGCGCGCCCGCAACTGGCGCAGGAATGGATGACGCTGGCAGCCGAGCTCGACATCCCGACCGACGCCGCCGGGCGCTTTCATCGACGAAGTGGTCGCCAGTTGGCAGGAGTGGGGCGAACTGCTGAAGATCCCGACGACGGCGCTGCCTTCGTTTGCCGAAATCAGCCATGGCCACGTGAGCCGAAGCCACGGCGGAAACGAAGTCGCCGCTGCGCATCGTGGTGGCAGACGGCAACGCCTTCACCCGCCGCAAAACCATGGCGCTGCTGGTCGAGGACAGCGGGCATGTCGTCTATCCGGCCGACAACGGCAACACCGCGCTGGCGCTGGCGATGGAGGTGCTGCCGCACGTCATCATCGCGCATTACGACCTGCCGCTGCTCGACGGCCCGGAGTTGTGCCAGGCCTTGCGCGCCACCGAAGAAGGGCGCCGCATGCATATCCTGCTGATGGCCGAGGAACACGGTGAAGAGCAGCTGACCCGGGCCTACGAGGCGGGCGCCGATGGCTATGCGCCCAGCACGATCAGCGCAAAGGGACTGCGCATCGCGGCTGCACGCCGCGCAACGCCTGGTGCAACTGCAAAACGCCTGGGAAAAGGACCGCGCGCAACTGCGCCAGATTGCCGCCGAGCTGGCGGTGGCCAACCGGCGGCTGGCGAACGCCGCGCTGACCGACCTGCTGACCGGCCTGCCCAACCGCCGCGCGGCGATGGATCAGCTCGATCAGGCCTGGAGCGCCGCTTCGCGCTCCGGCCAGCCGCTCGCCGTGATGGTGATCGACATCGATCTGACGCCGCCTGCGCCTTTCGCCACACCCAGGGTGACGTCGGCACGGCTTCCTGCCACAACCCGACCCGTTCGCGCCGCGCCTCGTGCTGCAACGCCGACATGCCATTGCGATCCCCGCCGCGTGTCAGACGCCCAGGCGAACCCGCGCCGCACCATTTCCGCGTTGACCGACTGTGAATCCACGCTGATGCGCCCCACTTTGCGGCCGTAGACATCGGTGGCGACGATTTCCAGCATCGCCCGCCGCTTAAGCGCCAGCGCCTTCAACGCCTGCGTGGCGGCCTCGCCATGCGCCTGATCATGTTCCGGCGCGTCGATATCGGCCAGGCGAACTTTCAGGAAGGCGCGCGATGCAGGGGCGATAGTGGTCGGGCTTGAACAGCACGGTGTCGCCGTCGATCACCACGAAGACGACGCCATCCATCGTGTCCGCTGCAGCAGGCGTGGCGCCCCATGCAAGCGAACAGCAGGGACAGCGCCAAGACCGCCCGAAGGGCGAGCCAGTCTCGGCGGCGTACTCCATGCGGGTACAGCGTGGATCGGGCGCTCACCCGGCGAGCATCTCCGCGGCATGCTGCCGCGTGGTGGCGGTGATCTTCAGCCCGCCCAGCATGCGCGCGACTTCCTCCACCCGCGCGTCGGCATCGAGCAACTCGATGTTGGACGACACAAATCCGCCATTCGCCTGCTTTGGCGACCCGCAAGTGCTGCGTGCCGCGCGCCGCCACCTGCGGCAGGTGGGTGATGACCAGCACCTGGCGGCTTTCGCCGAGCTTCGCCAGCCGCCGCCCGACCGCCTCGGCCACGCTGCCGCCGATGCCGACATCGACCTCGTCGAAGATCAGCGTCGGCACCCCGGCCACACCGGACAGCGCGGTCTGGATCGCCAGGCTGATGCGCGACAGCTCGCCGCCCGACGCCACCTTGGCGAGCGGCCCCGGCGCCAGGCCGGGGTGGCTGGCGACCAGAAAGCTGACGTCTTCCAACCCGTGCGCGCGCGGCTCGCTGACGGGCTGCAGCTGGATATCGAGGTGGCCGCCCGCCAGCGCCAGTTCGTGCATCGCCGCCGTCACCTGCTTCGACAGCGCCGTCGCGGCCTTGCGGCGCAGCGCGCTGAGTTGCTTCGCCTCGCGCCTGGTAGTGCGCCCAGGCGGCGTCCTCGGCCGCCTGCAGCGCGTCGAGATCGTCGCTGGCGGCCAGTTCGGCCAGCCGCGCCTGGAACTGTTGCCAGCAGATCGGCCAGCGCGTCCGGCTGCACCCGATGCTTGCGCGCCAGCCGGTGCATGTCGCCGAGCCGCCGGTCGAGCTCGGCAAGACGTTCGGGGTCGAGGTTGAGATTGTCGGCATAGCGGCGCAGTGCATGTACCGCTTCGGCCAGATCGGCGCTGGCCGAATTCAGCAGCGCAGCAACGTCCTGCAGACTGTCGTCCACCGCCTGCATGGCGTCGAGCCGCGCGCTCATCTCGCCGAGCTGGCCGGCCACCGCCGCCTCGCCCTCGTCCAGCCCCTGGATCAGCGCATGGCTGCCTTCGAGCAGGGTGGTGACATGCGCCAGCCGTGCATGCTCGGTCTGGATCTCGTCCCAGCGCGCGAGGTCGTCGCCCAGCGCGCGCAATTCCTCCACCGCCAGACGTCAGGCCCTCGCGTTCGATCTGCCGCGCCTGGCCGTGGGACTCGGCGTCCAGGCGCCGCTGCCGCGCGGCCTGCCAGGCGTGCCAGGCGGCGCTGACAGCGGCGGCCTGCTGCTGCGCGCCGGCGTAGGCATCGAGCACCTCGCGCTGGGTTTGCGGGCGCAGCAGCGCGTGATGCGCATGCTGGCCGTGGATATCGAGCAGGAATTCGGCGGCGTCCTTCAATTGCGTCAGCGTCGCGGCGCTGCCGTTGATGAAGGCGCGCGAGCGGCCGCCGGCGTCGATCACGCGGCGCAGGATCAGCGTGCCGTCGTCCGCCGCATAGCCCGCTTCATCGAGCCAGGCCGTCAGCGCAGGCAGGTCGTCGATCACGAACTCGGCGGTGATTTCGGCGCGCGGCGCGCCCTGCGCACCACGCCGCCCTCGGCACGGTCGCCCAGCGCCAGCGCCAGCGCATCGATCAGGATGGACTTGCCGGCGCCGGTCTCGCCGGTGAGCACGGTGAGCCCCGGCGCGAAATCGAGCTCGACCGATTCGACCAGCAGGTAGTTGCGGATGGAGAAATGAGCGAGCATGGACGAGCAGCGCTCGCAAGCGCTAGGTTAAAGCTTCTTGCCCCAGTGCAGCTTCTGCCGCAGGGTGTCGTAGTAGCTGTAGGAATGCGGATGCAGCAGGGTGACCGGACGGCTGGCGCGGGTGATCCACACGTGGTCGCCGCTGAGCAGATCGAAATGATGCTGGCCGTCGAAATGCACGCGCGCATCGTCGGCATAGGTCAGGTGCAGTTCGATGCGCGAATGGCTGCTGACCACGATGGGGCGTGCCGACAGGGTGTGCGGGCAGATCGGCACCAGCGCAACGGCTTCCAGCGTCGGATGCACGATGGGGCCGCCCGCCGACAGGGCATAGGCCGTGGTGCCGGTCGGGCTGGTGACCACCAGGCCGTCGGCGCGCTGGCTGTAGACGAACTCGCTGTTGATGGCGATTTCCAGATCGATCAGGCGGCCCGATCCGCCCTTGCCCACCACCACATCGTTGAACGCGGTGGCTTCGAACACCCGCTCGCCGTCGCGGCGGACCTGCCCGTTCAGCAGGATGCGTTCTTCCGCCACGTACTGGCCGCTGAGAATTTCGGCGACGGCATCGAACATGTCATCGACCGTGATGTCGGTGAGAAAGCCCAGCCGCCCCTGGTTGATGCCGATCAGCGGCGCACCGTGCGGCGCCAGTTCGCGCGCGATCGACAGCATGGTGCCGTCGCCGCCCAGCACCACGACGGCATCGCTTTCGGTCGCCAGATCGTGCAGATTGCGCCTGGGGAAATCCACGATCCCGAGATGCTCCGCGGTCTGGCTGGCCAGCAGCACCGTATGCCCGCGCGCGCGCAGAAATTCCCCCAGCGCCCGCACGGAGGCTTCCATGCCCTGATTATCGTATTTGCCGACGAGGCCGACGGTGTGGAATGGGGTTTGCATGAGGGGCGATTATATAGGCGGGATGCAGGGTCAAGAGGCAGGAACGCAAGCGATTCATGGCTCGAGCCGTCAAGCCGCTCACTTTGCTTGCATCCTGACTCTTGCCCCTTGCCCCTATAATTCCCCCATGCTCAACGACCGCGCCCGCATCCTGCTGAAAACCCTGGTTGAACGCTACATCACCGAAGGCGAGCCGGTGGGATCGCGCACCCTGTCGAAGCACGCCGGACTGGATCTGTCGCCGGCCAGCATCCGCAACATCATGGCCGACCTCGAGGAAATGGGCTTTGTCGCCAGCCCGCACACCTCGGCCGGGCGCGTGCCGACGCCGCGCGGCTACCGCTTCTTCGTCGACACGCTGCTGACGGTGCGCCCGCTGGAGCAGATCGCAGTCAGCCAGCTCGAAAACAGCCTGACGTCGTCCGACCCGCAGCGGCTGATGACCGCGGCCTCCACCCTGCTGTCCGATCTCAGCCAGTTTGCCGGGCTGGTGATGACGCCGCGCCGCAGTCCGGCGTTCCGCCAGATCGAATTCCTCAGCCTGTCGGACAAGCGCATCCTGCTCATCATCGTCACCATGGAAGGCGAGGTCGAGAACCGCGTCATCCTCACCGAACAGCCCTACAGCGCCTCCGCGCTGACCGAGGCCGCCAACTACTTCAACCAGCATTTTGCCGGCCACAGCTTCGACCAGGTGCGCGCGAAGCTGCGCGACGAACTCGGCCGCATGCGCGACGACATCACCCGCCTGATGTCTGCCGCGGTGGACGCCGGCAGCCAGGCGCACGACGCCAGCCAGGACAACGTGGTGGTGTCCGGCAGCCGCAAGCTGCTCGACGTGGAAGAACTCTCCAGCAACATGGGCAGCCTGCGCCGCCTGTTCGACGCCTTCGAACAGAAAACCGGCCTGCTGCAACTGCTCGACCAGTCGCGCAGCGCCACCGGCGTGCAGATCTTCATCGGCGGCGAATCCGAGCTGCTGCCGCTCGACGAATGCAGCCTGGTCACCGCGCCCTATTCGGTCGACGGCCAGGTGGTCGGCACGCTCGGCGTCGTCGGCCCCACCCGCATGGCCTACGAGCGCGTGGTGCCGATCGTCGACATCACCGCCAAGCTGTTATCGAGCGCGCTGTCCCACCACCACTGATGAGCTATCTCAAAGAACCCGACTACACCCACGGCCAGCAGTCCAGCACCGGCATCCTGCTGGTCAACCTCGGCACCCCCGAGGCGCCCACCGCCAAGGCGCTGCGGCCTTATCTGAAGGAATTCCTGTCCGACCCGCGCGTGGTGGAAATCCCGCGCGCCGTGTGGTGGCTGATCCTCAACGGCATCATCCTCAACACCCGGCCGAAAAAATCCGCCGAGAAATACGCCGCGATCTGGACCACCGACGGCTCGCCGCTGAAGGTGCACACCGAAAAGCAGGCCAAGCTGCTGAAAGGCTGGCTGGGCGAAAAAATCGCCAGCGCCCTTCATGGTCGAATACGCCATGCGCTACGGCAAGCCGTCGGTGCCCGACACGCTGGCACGGATGAAGGCCGCCGGCTGCGACCGCATCCTGATCCTGCCGTCCTATCCGCAATACGCCGCCTCCAGCACCGCCACCGCCTTCGACGCCGCCTACGCCTGGCTGCTGAAAACCCGCAACCAGCCGGCGCTGCGCACGCTCAAGCACTACCACGATCACCCCGCCTACATCCACGCGCTGGCCGCCAACATCCGCGACTACTGGCAGATGCACGGCCGCCCCGACGTGCTGCTGATGAGCTTTCACGGCGTGCCGCGCTACACGCTGGACAAGGGCGACCCCTACCACTGCGAATGCCAGAAGACCGGGCGCCTGCTGCGCCGAAGCGCTCGGACTCGAAGCCAAACAGTTCCGCCTCACCTTCCAGTCGCGCTTCGGCCGCGCCGAATGGCTGCAGCCCTACACCGACAAGACGCTGGAAGCACTCGGCCGCGAAGGCGTGGGGCGCGTCGACGTGGTCGCCCCGGGCTTCACCGCCGACTGCCTGGAAACGCTGGAAGAACTGGCGATGGAAGGCCGCGCCAGTTTTCTTGCGGCGGGCGGCAAGGAATTTCACTACATCCCCGCGCTCAACGAACATCCGCAATGGATCGACGCGCTCGGCCAGATCGCCCTGGAAAACCTGGGTGGCTGGGTGAGCGAAAGCTGGGATCGCGACGCCGACGAACAGGCGACGGCGGCCAGCAAGAACGTGGCCCTGCAAGCTGGGCGGCCGCGCAACCTCCCCACCAGCGCAAAAATACTCCGCTATCCACGCAAACCCAGCTATATAAGCGTCTGCTTGTTGACAGCAGTCTTTTAGCTGCTGAATCATGCCGTGAACGGGAAATCCATGGGACCCGTATCAGTGGCTTCAGGACGGTGCTGGCGGGAACCAAGAACCCGTAACGATCGCCGACTGAATCACGTTCCTGTTTTTCAATCTCACTGGAGGAGTCCATGTACAAGAAGACCACCCTGGCGCTTGCCGGCTTTGTCGGCCTCGCCCTGTCCGGCATTGCTGGCGCTGCGGACACCCACACCCGAGTCATCGCAGCCACCTGCATGTCCTGTCACGGCCCCGACGGCAAGAGCCGTCGGCGCCATCCCCAGCCTGGCAGGCGTGGAGAAGGCTTACTTCGTCAAGATCATGCAGGACTTCAAGTCTGGCAGCGCGTCCGGCACCATCATGAAGAAGCACGCCGCCGGCTACACCGACGCCGAATTCGAGGCCATGGGCGCGTATTTCGCCAGCCTGAAGTAACCCAATCTAGGAGACCCAATACATGACTCTGAATCGTCGCGATTTTCTGAAAATTTCCGGCGCGGGTGCAGCCGTCAGCGCTGACCGGCTGTGCCACCTCCGGCACCACGGCCACCTCCGCAGCCCGCCCCCACGTCGTCGTGGTCGGTGCCGGCTTCGGTGGTGCCACCTGTGCCAAATACCTGCGCACCGTGGGGCCCCAACATCGACGTCACCCTGATCGAGCCGAACGACAAGTTCGTCTCCTGCCCGATTTCCAACTGGGTGCTGGGCGGCATGCACAGCATGGATGACATCACCCACGGCTACGACAACCTGCCCAGGCACGGCATCAAGATGGTCAAGGACTATGTCGACCGCCATCGATGCCGCCAAGAAGCGTGCGTCACCACCAAGGGCGGCGCCAGCATCAGCTACGACCGCCTGGTGCTCGCCCCCGGCGTCGAAGTGCTGACCGACAGCGTCAAGGGCTACCAGGAAGCCGAAGCCGCCGGCAAGGTCGTCCACGCCTGGAAGGCCGGCCCGCAGACCGCGCACCTCAGGAAGCAGCTCGAAGCCATGCCCGATGGCGGCACCTTCGTCATGTCGGTGCCGACTGCGCCCTACCGCTGCCCGCCCGGCCCCTACGAGCGCGCCTGCATGGTGGCCAACTACTTCAAGCAGGCCAAGCCCAAGTCCAAGATCATCCTGCTCGACGGCAACCCGGACATCGCCTCCAAGAAGGCCCTGTTCATGGATGCCTGGAACACCTTCTATGCCGGGCATGATCGACTACCGGCCCAACAACGCCCCGCTGGCGGTGGATGGCAACAAGATGATCGTCTCCACCGAGTTCGACGACGTCAAGGGCGACGTGATGAACGTCGTGCCCCGTCAGCGCGCAGGCGAAGTCTGCGACCTGGCCGGCGCACGCAACGACAGCAACGGGCAGCTGGTGCACGGTCAACCTCGCCACCTTCGAGTCCACCACCGTGCCCAACGTCCACATCATCGGCGACTCGGTGCTGTCCAACCTGCCGAAGTCCGGCCACATGGCGACCAACCACGCCAAGGTGTGCGCCGCCGCCATCGTCGAACTGCTGGCCGGTCGTCAGCCCGACCCCATCCCGGTCATTGCCAACACCTGCTACTCGGCCACCTCCGACACCACCGCCGGCTATGTCGCCAACGTGTACCGCTTCGAGGCCGGCAAAGGCTACGTCAGCCAGCCCGAAGGCGGCGCCACCGGCAAGGGTGACGACCTCAACTTCGCCTACGCCGAATCCTGGGCGCAGAACATCTGGGCCGAATACGCTGGGTTGATCGGATCTTTGCATCCAATACACAAACGGGGCTTCGGCCCCGTTTGTTTGGCGAGTGTCGGTGGAGCCCGATTCGAGCTAGTTCCACTGTCCGGTTGACCGCTGCTCCGCCAGTTTCGCCGGCACGGGGTGCGCACACGATTTCGCCTTCCCTGATTTTTGTTGCCTGGAAACCGGGGCTGCCGCATTATTGGCAGCCAGTCGCTGCTTCCCCTCTCCGTCAATGGGCAACACCATGCCGCCCGGACTCGGTCAAAAATCGGTTTGCACACTGGCTGCCAGGCCACAGCCTGCTCCTGAGCCTGCTTCCTGCTGTTTTCCGCCAGCCTGTTCGCTGCCGAAAAACCCTATGCCCCCGAAACCCTGCCCGGCGTGGTCATCGTCAGTGCCGAAGAGGTGGTTGAACTGACCCTGTCCAGACCGGAACTCGTCATCATCGATTCGCGCAAGAAGACCGAATACACCAAGGGCCATATCGAAGGCGCCGTCAATCTGCTGAATACCGTCCATGCGCCGCGAGGATATGGAGACCCGCTGTCCCGGACAAGACCGCGCCGATTGTTTTCTACTGCAACGGCATCCGCTGCCTGCGGAGTTCCGACGCCATCCAGCAAGGCCATGGGCTGGGGCTACAGGAACGTCTTCTGGTTCCGTGGCGGCTGGAAGGAGTGGACAGACAAGCGTCTGCCGGTCATCACGGACTAGGCACGCGCCACGCAACGTGCCCCCCGATCCACCACGGCATTCCCACGCCCACTTCATGCGCATTGAAGCCCTGTCCATACGAGCCGTCACGGTGATCATCTTCGTGATGATCGGCATCGTTGCCAGCATCCTGTCCCTGTTCGCCGGCAGCTATTTCAGGCAGGCCGCGCTCGACGCCCAGATCGGCAGCCTGTCCCGGGTCATCGAAGTGGCCTCCCAGGAAATGCTCAAGTCGGTCAGGGGCCATACCTTCGATCTCGGCATGCGCCTGGCCCACAGCGACGAAATGATCCAGGCCATCCACAACGCGAACCGCCCGGGCGGCCGCGATCATCTGGTCAGCCTGCTGGATGATCCGTTCATCAATGGCTTCGTCGGCTTTGCCAACATCAATCTGGAGAAAATCCGGGTCTACGATCTCAACCTGAAGTCTCGTCGCCGAAAGCACGAAAGGCATCGCCGGCCTGGACAGGCACGCTCGACGGCCACCTGGCGCAGAGCCTTGGCGCAGCGTTCGGGCGTCGAGCGCCTGAAAGCCGTCGATGCGCTCTGGATCTCGCCGAAGGGCCCGCTGCATTCCACCCTCGTTCCCATTGGCGGGCTGCGTCTGATCGGCTATCTGGAAATCATCATCAATCCGGTGTTCAATCTCCCGGACATCGGCGCCATCACCCAGACCCCCATCAGCATTTTCTCGCCGGCGGGCAAGCCCATCATCGCCAGCGATCGCAACGGCAGCAGACAGCCACCTGCCGGTCGAGTACATCCTGCCCGCCTCGGACGGCGCCCCCGCGTTCAAGATCGTCGGCTACGAGGATGTCGAGAAACTCAACGCGGCCATGGAAAAGACCCGCATCGTCACCGTCAGCGGCTTTCTGCTGCTGACCTTCGGCACCCTGCTGTTCGCCTTGTGGCTGTTCAACCGGTTTCTGTTCGTGCCGGTCCAGCGCATGGTGCGGGACATGAAGCAGATGGCCGCCGGCAAGCTCGACCTGACCGTGGACAAGAATGGTTTGCGGGATTTCTCCATCCTCGCCGAGACCTTCAACGCCATGGCCCACCAGGTGCGGCGGCGGACGAACGATCTGGAACGCCTGCTGGATCTGGATGACAGTGCGATTCTGTGTTTCGGCAACGATCAGGAGGCCGTGTATTTCAACCGCGGGGCCGCGACCCTGTTCGGCTACGCGCCGAACGAGATCGGCGACCTGGATCTCGGCGACCTGTTTGGCGAAGACATCGCCGGCCTGATGCGGGATGCCGGCCTCCCCCGGCGCCCCCGGGCGGCAAGATGCAGGCGCACCTCACCTGCATCCGCAAGGATGGAACCCGCTTCGAGCGGGATGCCATGATCCGCTCGCTGGATGTGCAGGGCGGCCAGGGGATTGCGATCGTGCTCTATTCCATTCCGAGAAGCGACGACTACCTGTCCACGGAGACGGTCGTCACCAGTTTCCAGCGCAACGAACAGCGCATGAACGCGGTCGAGCAATCGCTCAACAGCCTGCTGGAGATCGCCCGCAACGCGCCGGGCTTCATGTCGGCCGCGTCCGGCATCGATCTGCCGGGCAGCGAGAGCGACGGAATCCGGCGCCGAGCGCCCGGCCATCCGCGAGCAGGCGGTCAATGTCATGCTCTGCGCGCTGGCCTGCTGGGAACACGACCTGGACAAGAGCAAGCTGGATCTGGCGGAGGAGAGCCGGATCTGGCCGGTGTATATCGACAAGTCGACGCCCACGACCCGGACGCTGGACAAATACCTGAACATCGAGACCTGCCCCAAGAACCCCCGCACCCAGCGCGTCATCGACACCGCCGAGTTCGTGCTCAAGCAGCTCGGCCGCAGGTCGACCGCGGAACGCAAGAAGCTCCAGCAGGCGCTGAACGATTTCCGGCAGCTGATCTCCGGCATCAAGTCCACCGGGCGACCTGAGCCCGCATCCCGTTCGCGCCATGCTGGCGCGCCGCCCTGCCGCTTTGTCACGGGGCCCGTCAGATTCCGTCAAAACGTACCGGACACGTTTCGGTATCCAATTGATTGAATTGGAAATTATTCCCGTCGCATTCATACGAATATTCGACGAACAAAAGCCTGGCATTCCAGCACCGACCTGCTTAATTTCGAGTCTCGGGCCCAGACGGCAACTGTTCCAACGCCTTGATAAGTGAATAGCACCGTCTGGCCCATCCCCGGCCGGGACGCTGACGACTCCCAGCAAGCGCGGGTTGCCGCAGCGCCGTCCGACCGAATTGATAACAATCATTGGAGGAATACAACATGCGTCGTAAATTCGAGAACAAGACGGCTAAACCCGCCACGGGCCGCTGGGTCAGAAAGGCCCTGTTCGGCGGGGCCGCCCTGGGCCTGGCCATGACCCTGGGCGTGCCGTCGGCCATCGCGGGAAACGGCAACGACGACTTTGCCACCGTCACGCCGTATAACCGGATCGCCAGGCTGCCGGTGGTGAAGGACGCCAACGACCAGGTCGACCACGTCGCCACCTACGCCAAGGTCAAGGCCGCCGCGCTGGCGCTGGCCAATTACGTCGCCCTCTACAAGGACGTCGACGTGCTCGGCGACAACATCATCAAGGGCGACGACTGGGTGCTGGGCGGCACCTCTGCTGACCTGCCGCAAGACCCGGACCTGCACGGCCGACGAAATCAAGAAGGCCATCATCGAGATCCCCACGCCGCAGCCGATCAACCCCTACGACGCCGACCTATCTTTCGACCGGCGTCGGTGACCGAGGCCAACACCAAGAAAGCCAGCGTGCTGGACTTCTGCAACGAAGTCTTCGCCAAGATGGCGCTCGGCGTGTCGCCGATCGTCGGCGACAAGAAGGTGGTCAACGGCTACAGCCACACCCCGGCGCTGCCGTGCGAGGTGTCGATCTGGAACGACGACGAGCACATCTACGTCGACATGCTCGACCCGAACGCGATCTTCTCGCTGTTCTTCACCGACGTGCTGTTCAGCGCCGACATGGCCGATCCCGCCTTCGCCGAGGCGATCAGCGACCTGCCGCCGCAGGTCAAGTCCGAGATCCGCGCCGTGGTGCTGCACGCCATGAACGAGTTCGACGCCAAGACCAAGACCGTCGACAAGGCGCTCGGATCGAAATTCCTGAACATGGATCAGGTGATCGACGTCGTCGCCAACTCGCCCTACCAGTCGCCGTACCTGCACATCGGCTACACCAAGGCCGATGGCAGCGCCTTCACCGCGACCGACTCCACCGCGGTGACCCAGGCGATCATCAACACCATGAGCATCAACGGCACGCCGACCGCAGGGACGCACCCGACCGTCATCGACGGCGTCACCCTGGACAGCATCCTCAGCCCCGGCTCCAGCTGGCGCTCGGCGACGCGCCACCCCGATGACGCTGCCCGGCAACAACCACGTGATCGAGGCCTGCTCGCCCAAGTACGCCAAGATGGCCA
Organism: uncultured beta proteobacterium; assembly: GCA_963828945.1. Lineage (GTDB taxonomy): Bacteria > Pseudomonadota > Gammaproteobacteria > Burkholderiales > Thiobacillaceae > Thiobacillus. Next base: position 88,172 of record CAWHHA010000029.1, on the reverse strand, counting down.
TGGGCACCGGCGTGCACCACGTGACCGCGCTGCCCTGCGAGATCACCGTGCAGATCATCGACAAGGACAAGAACGGCATCCACGGAAACGCTGGTGGTCAGCTACCTCGACCCGCACTTCATGATGAACGCCATGTTCGGCGACATCACCGAGGAAGAGAAGATCGCCTTCGCGCCCGTCACGGACTACATCATGGACGACCTGCAGAAGATCGTCGACGCGGCCCTGGAGGTCAATTCCGGGCATTGCGCTGAACGACGGCGTTCGCATCCAGTACAACATGCTGCCCTGACGGCCGCATGCGCCAGGCCTGAGGTCAGGAGGCCTGGCCCTCTTACCCGCCCCGTTCCTCGCCCGCTTGCGGAAAAGGACCGGGGCGTTTTTTTATCCCTGAAATGAGACACTTCAACCATGAAAACCTGGCTGCGCGGACTGTTTTCCGCCCTCCTGCTGGGGTGTTTGCGCCCTGGCGCACGCCATCGACTACACCCTGCCCGACCTCGACGGCCGCCTGCAGTCGCTCGACCAATACCGCGGCAAATGGGTGATCGTGAATTACTGGGCAACCTGGTGCGGCACCTGCCGCAAGGAACTGCCCGACCTGGTCTCGCTGCACGAGAAGCACCGCGACCGGCGACATCGTCGTGGTCGGCATCAATTTCGAGGAAATCGGCCTGCAGGAACTGAAGAGACTTCGTCGCCGAGCAAGACATCCCCTATCCGGTGCTGCGCAGCGTGCCGGTGCGCAAGACCCCGCTCGGCCCCGTGCCCGCCCTGCCCACCACCTACATCATCGACCCAGCAGGAAAGATCGTGGCCGGCGAAATCGGCCTGGTGACGCAGCAGAACCTGGAGGATTACATCGCCGCGCAACGCGGCAAGTGAAGGGCTGCCCGGATGCGCCAAAGGAAGCCGTGGCGGTCGCATCCCCGCCGCGATGGCCGGAAACCGCACGCCACGCGAATACCGTCCCATTCCATGCTCCACCCGAAAGACCTGTCTCGGCGAAGCAGGCCTACCAGAATCATCTTAAGCCTCCCTTAAATCAAAATGTTTTTGTCGGATTTTTCGTGTTTCATCCCCCGGCATCGCCCAAAACGTCGATTCCCGTCAAAACGCGTCTGCGCAGCCTTTATCCCATTGATATTTCAGGATAATAATTTCCGAATATCCGTACGATTTTTAACGAAAATTCCATTGGCACGCCGCTCCCCGCGCTGTTAATTAGCTTTAAGTATTCTTAATTCTTTTTAAGAATCCGCCTTGACTCTCCAGGACTGGACGAAGGCTCAAGGGTGAAACGCAATTAACAACGACGGAGGAGAACCGATGAACCCGAAATCCCGCATGTCGCGCAGCTTGTACGCCAGCATCATGCTGTTGGCCGTATGCTTGCTCATTCCCCTGGTGGCCAGCGATGCCTTTGCCGCCAAAGGTCCGGGCAGGAACCGGGCGCCCGTCGTCAACAACCAGAGCTTCAGCGTCAACGAGAACAGCGCCGACGGCACGGTGGTCGGCACGGTGGTCGCCTCCGATCCGGACGGCAACACCCTGAGCTATTCCATCACCGCCGGCAACACCAGCGGCGCCTTCGCCATCAACGCCAGCACCGGCGCGCTTGACGGTCGCCAACTCGGCGGCGCTGGACTATGAAACCACCCCCCAGTTCAGCCTGACCGTCCGGGTCGCCGATCCGGGCGGGCTCAGCGATACCGCGACCGTCACCGTGTCGCTGATCGATGTCGCCGAAAACCAGAACCGGCCGCCGGTTGTCAACAACCAGGGCTTCAGCATCAACGAGAACAGCGCCAACGGCACCACGGTCGGCACGGTGGCCGCCTCCGATCCGGATGGCAACACCCTGAGCTATTCCATCACCGCCGGCAACACCAGCGGCGCCTTCGCCATCAACGCCAGCACCGGCGCGCTGACGGTCGCCAACTCGGCGGTGCTGGACTATGAAACCCTCACCCAGTTCAGCCTGACCGTCCGGGTCGCCGATCCGGGCGGGCTCAGCGATACCGCAACGGTTACCGTGTCCCTGATCAATGTCGCCGACACCGCCACCGGTGCCGCCAACGGCAAGGCCATCTTCCAGAGCAAGTGCAGCGGCTGCCACACGCACGGCCGCGGCGACCATCTCGGGCCGGACCTCAAGAACCGCGGCGCCGACGGCTTCACCAGCCAGTTCATCGCCGATCCGGCGGGCATGGTCGTCCGCTCCGCGCGGGGCCGTAACCTGCTCGCCACCTGGGGCTACGTGATGCCGGACTACAATCTGACCACGGCGCAGATCAACGACATCCTGGCCTTCCTGACCCTCCAGGACAGCCTCGGTCCGCTGCAGCCCAGCGCACCCGTCGCCCTGACGGAGACGCAGTTCAACCAGTCGCGCGACCTGTACTTCAACCGCTGCGCCGGCTGCCACGGTCTCTACCGCACCGGCGCCACCGGGCCGAACATCGGCGAGGACCGCTCGCAGTGGATCGGCACCGAGGGCCTGGGCGCGCTGCTGCGCCACGGCACCCCGCGCGGCATGCCGAATTTCGGCACCAGCGGGCTGGTCACCGAAGAGGAGATCACCCTGCTCAGCGCCTTCCTGCAACTGCCGCCGCCGGAGGCGCCGCCCCTGCCGATGGCCGAGATCCAGGCAAGCTGGAACCTGATCGTTCCCGTCGCCAATCGGCCGACCGCGCCGCAGCACAGCCGCAACTGGGAGAACTTCTTCGGCGTGGTGGAACGCGATGCCGGCAAGATCTCGCTGTTCGACGGCGACAGCCACGAGAAGATCGCGCGGCTCGACGTCGGCTTCGCCGTGCACATCCTGCGCTCCTCGGCGTCCGGGCGTTACTTCTACGCCATCGGCCGCGACGGCCTGGTGACCCTGATCGACCTGTGGTCCAGCACGCCGACCATCGTCGCCACCGTCAAGGGCTGCCACGATGCGCGCAGCGTGGACGGCAGCAAGTTCGCCGGCTTCGAGGACCGCTACCTCATCGAGGGCTGCTACTGGCCGCCGCAGTACGTGGTCTATGACGGCCTGACGCTGGAACCGCTGGCGCGCAACGACGTGCCCATGCAGAGCATCACCGGCGAGACCCTGCCCGAGGTGCGCGTGGCCGCCATCGCCGCCTCGCACCACGATCCGCTGTGGGTGATGGCGCTCAAGGAAAGCGGCTATGTCGGCCTGATCGACTACTCGCAGCCGGGCTTCCCGCTGGTCTCGACCATCGCCACCGAGCGCTTCCTGCACGACGGCGGCTGGGACCACAGCGGACGCTACCTCCTGCTGGCGGCCAATGCCAGCAACAAGATGGTGGCGGTCGATGTCGCAGTCGCAAACCATGGCGGCGAGCTTCACCACCGGCGGCACGCCGCATCCGGGCCGTGGCGCCAACTGGTTCGATCCGGTCTACGGCTGGGTGAATGCCACGCCGCACATCGGCGAGCCCAAGGTGTCGGTCTACGGCGCCGATCCGGCAGGCCGTCCGGATGTCGCCTGGACGGTGGTGCGGGAAATCACCCTGCCGTCGGCCGGCTCGCTGTTCCTCAAGACCCATCCGAACTCGCCCTGGGTGCTGTTCGACATGACCCTGAGCACGACCAGCGACAAGCAGATGTGCGCCTACAACAAGGAAACCGCCACCCTCGACCGCTGCTTCCAGGTCGCGACCAACGGCAAGGCGACGCACTTCGAGTTCAACCAGGCAGGCACCGAAGTGTGGGTGTCCGACTGGGCGAACGACGGCGCGGTGATCGTGCTCGACGGCACCACCCTCAACGAGATCCACCGGATCACCGACCTGGTGACGCCGACCGGCAAGTTCAACGTGCTATAACACGGCGCACGACGTGTATTGATCGTCCGTGACCCCCGGTCATGCCTGGTCGCAGAACAACCGAGGACGAGGTAACGAACGGATCGGGGAATTGCAATGGCAGCAATGAAAAACGGGGCCGCGGCCCCGTTTTTCATTGGCGGTTTCCGGTGGAATCCGGCCGCCTACACCTTCCTGACAAACTCCGATTTCAGCTGCATGGCGCCAATGCCATCGATCTTGCAGTCGATGTCATGATCGCCTTCGACGATGCGGATATTCTTCACCTTGGTGCCGACCTTGACGACCGATGACGAACCTTTGACCTTCAGGTCCTTGATCACCGTGACCGTGTCGCCGTCCTGCAGCACATTGCCGTTGGAATCGCGCACGACACGTGCGTCATCCGTCGCCGCTGCCGCATCCTTCGCCCATTCGTGCGCGCATTCCGGACACACAACATGGTGCCGTCTTCGTAGGCGTATTCCGAACCGCACTGGGGGCATTTGGGTAAACCGCTCATGCTGCACTCCCCTGCAGCGTTGCGTTGCTGTCTTTCACATCCATTCTGTTTTCCTTTAACTGCGCAAATGCCTGCGAAACTGTGACTGCTTGTCTGCATTACTTATGCGCCTCACTCTTTCAGGTGCTTGCCATCCCATTTTTCCAAGCGTCAGTCCATTTGCACTACACCATGAATGCGGCTCATAGCACTGCGCTGCAATATCCATGTCTTGCGCAGACAGCACATGTCAGCCTTTCGATGGCCAGGACTCACCTCGTCTCTCAGCGTTGGTCCGTTTAGAGCGCCGTTCGGACAGTTCCAGCACGGAAGCCAGTCTTTGCAGCTAGCCTGCGAGCCCGCCGAGCACTCGATACCTGGCTCTGCCGTCGCCTTCGAACACTTGTTCGCATACAGCTACTCGAGTTCGGCGCAGCCTGCCTTGCAGCGCGGAATCAGCACTTCGCTCGAGGATGGGCAATCAAGCTGATGGCCTCTTCGGATGGACTCCATGTCTTCGCAGTCTCATCTTTGGCAGATGCCACCGCTGCTTCGGTTGTTCTGACCTGAGCACGTCAGCCTATCGGTATGTCATTAACGTCCTTCCACATATCGGATGTGCGCCTTTCGTCAGGTGTCTCGATCCTGCGTCAGCAACATACGATTGACTCGAGAAGTCCTTATCACGGCTGGCTGTTGTAAGTCTGCACGGATCGATTCAGCTTCCCGCATCATGCGCATTGTCCGTACACTCTGGTCAGCACGCGTCAGAACAAGCTGCCCGATTCTGCGAGTCTTTGCTCGCAAGAACGCTAGTCGAATATCGGCTTCCCGAAACCAACTACCGCCTTCCATGTCCAATTGACGCTCCGTCGTACGAAGATGCTTGGGATGCATGGACAAGGTAAATCTTAATCTTTCCGCATGGCATGCTGACCCTATCATACGAGACGGCACTGACGACAGAAATTAGGATCAGCACAATGCTTCCATCCCCGCTCATACACCACAAAATCAAACCCCAGCGCATCGCCCTTCTCGCCCCTGTGCGACTCGCGCGAGACTTCCCTGAACGCGCTGCGGTCGTAGTCGGGGAACCAGGCGTCGCCCTCGGCTTCGATGTCCACTTCGGTCAGATACAGCCGATCGGCGAGCGGGATGGCCTGGGCGTAGAGGTCGGCGCCGCCGATGAAGAAGACTTCGTCGGCGTCCGCGCACAGCGCGAGCGCGGCGGGGATGGAAGCGGCGACCAGGCAGCCGTCCTTGCAGTAGTCGGGGTTGCGGGTGATGACGATGTTGGTGCGTCCGGGCAGCGGGCGGCCGAGCGATTCGAAGGTCTTGCGGCCCATCAGGATGGGGTGGTTGAGGGTGAGCGCCTTGAAGTGGGCGAGGTCTTCCGGCAGCCGCCAGGGCAGGCGGTTTTCGATGCCGATGACGCGGTTTTTGGCGAGCGCGGCGATGACGCTGATGCGCGGTTTGTTCTGGGCAGCACTATTCCCGTCGGACTTGCCGCCTCGACCCGCTGCTCATACCGCCACCGGCGCCTTGATCGCCGGGTGCGGGTCGTAGCCGCTCAGCGTGAAGTCCTCGAAGCGGAACGCGAAGATGTCTTTCACTTCCGGATTCAGCGTCATCGTCGGCAGCGGGCGCGGCTCGCGGCTCAGCTGCTCGCGCGTCTGGTCGAGGTGGTTCAGATACAGGTGGGCGTCGCCCAGGGTGTGGACGAAGTCGCCCGGCTTCAAGTCCGGTGACCTGCGCCATCATCAAGCGTGAGCAGCGCATACGACGCGATGTTGAAAGGCACGCCGAGGAAGATGTCGGCGCTGCGCTGGTACAGCTGGCAGCTCAACTTGCCGTCGGCGACGTAGAACTGGAAGAAGGCGTGGCACGGCGCCAGCGCCATCTTGTCCAGATCAGCCACGTTCCACGCCGAGACGATGATGCGGCGCGAGTCGGGATTGGTCTTGAGCGTCTTCACCACTTCGCTGATCTGGTCGATGGTGCCGCCGTCGGGCTTCGGCCAGTTGCGCCACTGGTGGCCGTAGACCGGGCCGAGGTTGCCGTTTTCGTCCGCCCATTCGTCCCAGATCGAGACGCCGTTTTCCTTCAGGTACTTGATGTTGGTGTCGCCCTGCAGGAACCACAGCAGCTCGTGGAGGATGGAGCGCAGGTGGCATTTCTTGGTGGTGACGAGCGGAAAACCTTCGGCGAGGTTGTAGCGCATCTGCCAGCCGAATACCGACAGGGTGCCGGTGCCGGTGCGGTCGTCTTTTTGGGTGCCGTGCTCGAGCACGTGGCGCATCAAATCGAGGTAAGGTTTCATGGCAGAAGAATGGGTTAGGCTCGGCGAATTTAAGGCTGGGCAGGTGCGGCTTGAATCGGTGGATTATCGCCTAGAACGCCCTCATAAAATCCCGCGAGCTGGGTGGCGGGCGCCTGACCATAGACGTCCCAGAAGGCGATTTCAAAGTCGGCATTGTTCTGCAACGCCAGCGCCAGCTTGCGGAAGCGCGCTTCATCCTGCGTCTTCAGCCAGCCGACCAGCAGCATGGACTGGCGGTAAAACTCGAAAATGCTGAGATTGGACGCAGCGGCGCGGTGACGCTTGTCGGGGGCATCACGCAGGGTCAGGTTAACCAGCCGCCCAGCGCGGATTGCCGCGTAGGCCTGCGCGTCGGTGACATAGTCGGCCCCGCCGCCATTTGCGGTCAGCGACGCCCAGCCTTCGTGGAACCATACCGGCAGCGAACTGTGATAGTGGCCGATGCGCTGCCCCAGATGCAGGTGCGCGAGTTCGTGCGTCAGCAGCGTAGACAGGCGCTGGCTTTCCTTTCCATCGAGATTGGGCGACAGGAAGAGACGATTGTCCGGCACCACCGCAGCGGACAGTTTCGGGGTCAACACATAGCGCTTGAAACAGGCATCGGTGCCGCATACATACACGCGCGGCGGGCTGGCAAACGGCAGGTAATGCGCCGCCTCGACCTGCGCCATGGCCTGCGGCAAAGCCTGGGCGACACGCTCGCCATACGCCTCGAAACCGGGCTCGACCCGGATACGCGGATCGGACGCAAGGGGAACGAAAGATTCAACCGAAAGCAGCGCCCTGGGATGGCTGACGGTCAGCGCGCAGCCGGCAAGAAGCATGCTGACTGCTATCAGCAACAATCCTTGCAACGGCCATCTTGTCTTGAAATTCGGGCGGTTCATCTTCGGAGAATTAACTATATTAAGCTGATTGGCCATGCACTCATGACCAAATACCAGGCGCATTACATCGCCATCACTGGCCGAGGAGAAGCCCCATATGAATAATCCAGCCCGCCATGCCGCACGCATGTCACTGTTTACCCTGCTCGGTGTCGGCATGTTTGCGGCTTTTTCGCTTGACGGTGCAGCCGAGTCAACAAAAACAGTGCCGATGGAACTGGCGCAACCCGCATCCGCCACGCCCTGGTCACGCTACAGCAACTGGACGGCCACCGACTGGAAAGACTACAACACGCTGGTTAAAACCGCATCGCCCGCCTACGCGCCGCCGCCCAAGCTGGCTGGTCCCGTTGCAGGCGACCCCACGAACGGCGAGAAACTGGCATTCGACCGCACGCGCGGCGGCAGCTGCGTGGCGTGTCACGTCATGGGCAAGACCACGCCCGCGCTGCCCGGCAGCGTCGGCCCCGATTTATCCAGCATCGGCATCTGGGGGCGGTCTGACCAGTGGCTGTTCGATTATGTGTACGACCCGCGCAGCGTCAACCCGCAATCCATGATGCCGCCCTGGGGCACCCACCATCTCTTCAGCACGCAGGAAATTCAGGACATCGTGGCCTTCCTGAAAACGCTCAAGGAACCCAGCACGTTCAAGGATGCGCTGGAGAACCCTGCCACCCGTCCGGTTCCGGTCGAAACTCGCGACAACCTGGATCCCTTTGTCAACGACAGCATGGCCGCGGTGGAGCGCGCTGGATTGATTTTTTCGCGTGCCGGCGCCAGCGGCAAGTCCTGCGCTTCGTGCCATGCCGCCCCGGAGAGAAACTTCAGGACCTGGGCCGCCGGCATGCCCCGCTACGAAGCGCGCCTGAAAAAAGTCATCGGGGTCGAGGAATTCATCACGCGCCACGCCCGCAGCACCACCGGCGACAATCTGCTGATGCAAAGCGCGGACAACATCGATCTGTCAATTTACCTGCGCCATCTTGCCAACGGCACGCCGATCAAGGTGGATACCCGGTCGAAAGATTCGGTTGCAGCGATCAAGCGCGGCAACGCCTTGATGACGCGCAAAATTGGCCAGCTCAATTTTGCCTGCATGGACTGCCACAGTCTCGGCGCCAACAAGTGGATTCGCGGCCAGTACCTGACCGAAACCAAAGGGCAATTCGCCCACTTCCCCACCTATCGCACCAGTCGCGGTGAAATCTGGGATATACGCAAACGCTTCCAGTGGTGCAATGTCGCCATCCGCGCCAATGAGTTGCCGCCGGACGCCGCTGAATACGGCGATCTTGAATTGGCGCTGGCTGCCCTCAATCAGGGAGAGAAGGTGAATGCGCCGGGCATCCGGCACTAGTTGTCCTGCGACTCGCTTTTGAAACAAGGCGGGCGCTACACCCTATTCCCGCGCTATAAGCTGCCAGTGCCCATCGCTCAAACCTTCCAGCGGCGGATACTGCTTTTTGTATGCCATCTTGCGGCTGGATTTGATCCAGTAGCCGAGATAGAGATACGGCAGCTCCAGCCGCTTCGCCAGTTCGATCTGCCACAGCACGCCATAAACGCCGAGGCTGTCTGATTCGCGCGTGGGGTCGAAGAAGGTGTAAACCACCGACAGACCGTCGTCGACCTGCGCCTCGGCCTGTGCCACGGCCTGCGGCAAAGCCTGGCCGGCACGCTCGCCATACGCCTCGAAACCGGGTTCAACCTTAATGCGCGGATCGGATGCAAGGGGAACGAAAGATTCAATTGAAAGCAGCGCCCTGGGTTGGCTGACGGTCAGCGCGCAGCCGGCAAACAGCATGCAGACAGCTATCAGCAACCATTCTTGCAACGGCCTTCTTGTCGTGAAGCGCGGGCAGTTCATCTTTGGGAAATTAACTATATTTAGCGTGATTAACCATGCTCACATGACTAAATGCCAGTCGCATTACATCGCCAAAACTGGGCAAGGAGAAACACAGATGAAAAATCCAGCCATCAAGGCCGCACGCATTTCATTGTTAACCCTGCTCGGCGCCGGGATGTTTGCGGCTTTTTCGCTTGACGGTACAGCCGAGTCAACAAAAACAGTGCCGATGGAGCTGGCGCAACCCGCATCCGCCACGCCCTGGTCACGCTACACCGAATGGCCTGCCACCGACTGGAAAGACTACAACACACTGGTTAAAACCGCATCGCCCGCCTACGCGCCGCCGCCCAAGCTGGCTGGTCCCGTTGCAGGCGACCCCACGAACGGCGAAAAACTGGCATTCGATCGATCACGCGGCGGCAGCTGCGTGGCGTGTCACGTCATGGGCAAGACCACGCCCGCGCTCCCCGGCAATATCGGCCCCGATTTATCCACTGTCGGCGCCTCGGGACGGCTTGGTCAGTGGCTGTTCGATTATGTGTACGACCCGCGCAGCATCAACCCACAGTCCATGATGCCGCCTTGGGGAGCCCACAAGCTCTTCAGCGTACAAGAGGTCCATGACATCGTGGCATTCCTGAAAACCCTCAAGGAACCCCATATCTTTAAGGATGACATGGACAACCCCGCCACACGTCCCGTTCCAGTCGAAACCCGTGACAACCTTGATCCCTTTGTCAACGACGGCATGGCAGAGGTGGAACGTGGCGGGTTGATTTATTCGCGTGTCGGCGCCAGCGGCAAATCCTGCGCTACGTGCCATGCCACCCCCGAAACAAGCTTCAAGGCCTGGGCCGCCAGCATGCCCCGCTATGAAGCGCGCCTGAACAAAGTCATCGGGGTCGAGGAATTCATCACGCGCCACGCCCGCAGACCACGGGCGACAACCTGTTGATGCAAAGCATGGACAACATCGATCTGTCCATCTATCTGCGCTACCTCGCCAATGGCACGCCGATCAAAGTCGATACTGTGTCGACGGACTCGGTCGCAGCGATCAAGCGCGGCAGCGCCTTGATTCGGCGAAAAATCGGGCAGCTCAACTTTGCCTGCATCGACTGCCACAGCCTGGCCAACAAGTGGGTCCGTGGTCAGTGGCTGGCTGAATCCAAGGGACAAGCAGTCTTCAACAAGGGGATTGCCCACTTCCCCACTTATCGCACCAGTGACAGCACAATCTGGGATATCCGCAAACGGATCCAGTGGTGCAATGTCGCCATCCGTGCCAATGAGCTGCCGCCGGACGCTGCTGAATACGGTGATATTGAACTCGCGCTGGCTGCGCTCAATCAGGGAGAGAAGGTGAATGCACCGGGTATTCGCAACTGAGCGGGGTGGCGACACGTCGGTTCGCGAATTGCGAGCCGTTTTTTTATTCGCTACAACCGTCAGATATCAGGCACGGCAGAGATGAGCTGCCAGTGCCCATCGCTCAAACCTTCCAGCGGCGGATACTGCTTTTTGTATGCCATCTTGCGGCTGGATTCGATCCAGTAGCCGAGATAGAGATACGGCAGCTCCAGCCGCTTCGCCAGTTCGATCTGCCACAGCACGCCATAAACGCCGAGGCTGTCTGATTCGCGCGCGGGGTCGAAGAAGGTGTAGACCGCCGACAGACCGTCGTCGATCTGGTCAATGACCGAAAGCATCACCAGCGTGTCGCCCTCGCGAAACTCGACCAGCACGCTGTCGACATTCGACGACAGCAAAAACTGCCGGTACTGGTCGGCATCGTCGCGATCCATGCCACCACCCATGTGGCGTTCGGCCTGATAACGCCGGTACAGCTCGAAGTGTTCGTCCTTGTAATCCAGCGGCAAAAACCGTGCGGCGAGATGGCGGTTGCGTTTTTCGCAGCGGCGCTGGCTGCGGTTGGGGACGAATTCGTCCACCCGCACCCGCGCGGGCACGCAGGCGCGGCAGGCGTCGCAATGCGGACGGTAGGTGAACTGGCCGCTGCGGCGAAAGCCGGCGCGGATCAGTGCGCTATAGGCTTGGGGATCGATCAGGTGGGTGGGCGTGGCGACCTGCGAACGCGCGCGCTGTCCCGGCAGGTAGCTGCAATCATACGGCGCAGTCAGGTAAAACTGGATGCGCTGGAACGGGGGTTCAGTCGGGTGCATTACAGGTCAAACGTCCATGGACCGGGTCGATGCGGCAAGTTTACCAACTCCGCCAGCCGCGTCACGAATGCCGCGCGCGGCATGGTGCGCGCGCCCATGCTGGACAGATGCGCGGTCTCCATCTGGCAATCGATCATCCCGAATTCCCATTGCTGCAACTGCTGCGCCAGCCGCACCAGCGCAATCTTTGACGCATCCGGTTCACGGCTGAACATCGACTCGCCGTAGAACATGCGGCCGATGGCCACGCCATACAACCCGCCCACCAACACGCCGTCGCGCCAGGTTTCCACCGAATGCGCATAGCCCGCGTCGAACAGGCGGCTGTAGGCCGCCACCATTGCTTCAGAAATCCAGGTGCCAGCCCCATCCTCGCGCGGTGCGCCACAGGCGCGCATCACCTCGACGAATGCGCTATCGACGCGCACTTCGAAACCACCGTTGCGCATGCGTTTGGCAAGCGATCTGGTGACGCGAATTTCGCCCGGCACCAGCACCATGCGGGGATCGGGGCTCCACCACAGGATGGGCTCGCCGGGATTGAACCAGGGGAAAATGCCGTGGCGGTAAGCATCCAGCAACCATTCCAACGACAGGTCTCCGCCCATCGCCAGCAGACCATTGGGGTCCTTAAGCGCAGTCTCGACCTGAGGGAAATACGAAGCGTGGTGGAGGCGTTCGGTCATACGCCCATGGTAGCGGATTCAAATGGGCTTGCATTCAGGAATACGGTCATATTATGATATGCGCATCTTCAATACCGTTATTGTCTTGTTGGCTCATCAAAAACGCGATGCAGGTGCAACCCGCTCACGCTTTTATAATGGCCGATTAACCGGAATAAACGCCACAACCCAGCGTTGGCGATACAGGACACACCGGAAGGCAGAGCGGTAAGGAAGAATGGCTACACATACGACGTCAACACAATCCGAAACGACGCTGAAGCCACAAGCATCAGCGTCAGGCATACCGACCCGGCCATCTACCCGGTGGCTCGGGATAGCGGTTGCGGGTTTTGCCGTACAGCGGTACCTGACGCCGGTGGTGAGTTCGAACTCTCTCCCGAACTTGCCGCTTGCTTGCGTCATTCTGTGGGGCGTGTCATGAGCAGCTCTCCCGAGCTCGTGGACGCCCCTTCTTTTTCGGACTGCTTCCACTGCGGCCTGCCCGTCCCGGACGGCGCACATTACCCGATCCAGTTCGAACAGCAGACCAAACAGGCCTGCTGCCGCGGCTGCCAGGCGGTGGCGCAAACCATCATCGACAGTGGCCAGGGCGCGTATTACACCCACCGCACCGCGCTGCCCGCCACCCCGCGCGAGGCCGAGGCCCAGTTGGCGCAACTGGGCTTGTACGACCTGCCGGAAATCCAGGAAAGCTTCGTGCGGGTCGAAGCAGAAAACATCCGCGAGGCCGCGCTGATCCTGGAAAACATCGTCTGCGCTGCCTGCATCTGGCTCAACGAACGCCACATCGCCGCGCTGCCCGGCGTGCTGTCGGTGGAAATCAACTACGCCACCCGCCGCGCGCGAGTGCGCTGGGACAACAGCCGCATCCAGCTGTCGGCGATTTTGAAAGCGGTCTCCGACATCGGCTACATCGCCCACCCGTTCGACCCCGGCCGTTCCGACGATATCTACAAGCGCGAGCGCAACACCGCGATCAAGCGGCTGGCCATCGCCGGGCTCGGCATGATGCAGGTGATGATGTACGCGCTGCCAAGCTACACCGCCACCGACATGACCGACGACATCCGCCTGCTGATGCGCTGGGCGAGCCTGATTCTGACCATTCCGGTGGTGCTGTATTCGGCGTGGCCGTTTTTCATCGGCGCCTGGCGCGACCTCAAGCGCCGCACCCTCGGCATGGACGTGCCGGTGGCGCTGGGTGTGGGCACCGCCTTCGTCGCCAGCGTGTACGCCACCTTCTTTGGCCACGGCGAGGTGTATTACGACTCGGTCACCATGTTCATCTTTCTGCTGCTGACCGGGCGCTTTCTCGAAATGAACGCACGCCGCCGCGCCGGCGCCGCGGTGGAGGAACTGGTGAAACTCATCCCTGCCGCCACCACCCGGCTGCCCAACTGGCCGGCACGCGACGAAGAACAGGTGCCGGTGGCGCGGCTGGCGGTGGGCGACCACGTGCTGGTGCGCCCCGGCGAAACCCTGCCCGCCGACGGCATGGTGATCGACGGCGACAGCGCGGTGAGTGAAGCGATGCTCACCGGCGAATCGCTGCCGGTCTCCAAAACAATCCATTCAAAAGTGGTCGGCGGCAGCCTCAATCAGGCCAGCCCGCTGGTGGTGCGGGTCGACAAGCTCGGCGCCGACACGCGGCTGGCGTCGATCGTGCGCCTGCTCGACCGCGCGCAAAGCGAGAAGCCGCGCATCGGCCAGCTGGCGGATCGCGCAGCGGCCTGGTTCGTCGGCCTGCTGCTGCTGATTACGGTGCTGGTCGGCGTTATCTGGTATGTCGTCGACCCATCGAAAGTGCTGTGGATCGTGGTGTCGATTCTGGTCGTCACCTGCCCCTGCGCGCTCGGCCTCGCCACCCCCGCCGCGCTCACCACGGCCACCGGGCGGCTCACGCGCTTGGGGCTATTGACCACGCGCGGCCACGCGCTGGAAACCCTGGCGCGCGCCACCGATCTGGTGTTCGACAAGACTGGCACGCTGACGCTGGGGCGCTTATCGGTGCGCCGAGTGATTACGCTGAATGGACGCAGTGAAGAAGAAGTCAGCGCGCTGGCTGCTGCGCTCGAGGCAGGGTCCGAGCATCCCATCGCGCGTGCTTTTCGCGAGGCCGCAGACGCGTCCATCCGTGCAGGTAGCATCCGCAACACACCCGGGCGTGGCGTCGAAGGCACGATAGGCGAACAGGTCTATCGCCTCGGCGCGCCGCGTTTCGCCGCGCCCGATCACACGCCGCCCGAAGCGGCAGACGGCGCGAGCTGGGTGGCGCTGGCCGAGTCCGGCGAACTGATCGCCTGGTTCGCGCTGGCCGACACGCCACGCGCCGATGCCGCCGCCGCACTGGCCGCGCTGAAGGCACAAGGCCTGCGCCTGCACCTGCTGTCGGGTGACGCCGAGGGTGCGGTGAAAACCACCGCGCAGCAGCTCGGCATCACCGACTGGCACGCCGGCGCGTTGCCGGAAGACAAGCTCACCTACGTCAAAGCGCTGCAACAGCAGGGCCGCATCGTCGCCATGGTGGGCGACGGCATCAACGACGCACCGGTGCTGGCAGGCGCGCAGGTGTCGATCGCGATGGGCGAAGGCGCCGACGTGGCGCAGGCGGCCGCCGACATGGTGATGCTTGGTTCGCGCCTCGGCACGCTGGCCGACGGCGTGGCGCTGGCGCGCAAAACCCAGCACATCATTCGCCAGAACCTGGGCTGGGCGCTCGGCTATAACCTCATCGCCATCCCCGCCGCAGCGTTCGGTCATGTCACGCCGTGGCTGGCGGGCATCGGCATGTCGGTCAGCTCGCTGCTGGTGGTATTGAACGCGCTGCGCCTGTCCGATTACAAACCCACTGCTCACAAGGGATCAGGGATCGGGATTCAGGATTCAGGGAACGAGCGGCCAAAGGCCGCGCCTCTGCTCCCTGAATCCTGACCCCTGAATCCCGACTCCTGCTATGGACATCCTCATCCTGCTGATCCCCCTGAGCCTCGCCATCGTCGGCGTCATCGCCTGGATCATGTTGTGGGCCACCAAAAGCGGCCAGTTCGACGATCTCGAAGGCCCGGCGCACAGCGTCATCATGGACGATGACACTCCGCACCCACCCCGGGACTCGTCTCAAGACAAACCCACGCCGCTGCCCTGAGTTCGCTCATCGCGTATGCTGCGATTTCTCTGTTTGCTGCCCAGGTGATGCCCGCATGAGTGCCCCCCTCCTCTGGTATTTTGCCGACCCCATGTGTTCGTGGTGCTGGGGTTTTTCGCCGGTGATTGAGGCCGTGCGCAACGAATATCACGAGCGCTTGAAAATCGCGCTGGTACTGGGCGGCTTGCGACCGGGCACAGCCACGCCGATGACAGCAGCGGCGCGCGATGACATCCTGCATCACTGGCACCAGGTGCATGAACGCACTGGCCAGCCCTTTCGTTTCGAACACGCACTGCCGGACGGCTTCATCTACGACACCGAACCCGCCAGCCGCGCCGTGGTGACCGCTGGCGGGCTCGATCCGGCAAAAATATTCGCCATGTTCAAGGCGATCCAGTCCGCGTTTTATGCCGCAGGCCGCGACGTCACCCAGCCCGCCGTGCTAGCCGAACTGGCAGCCGGGCTCGGCATCGACGATGCCGCGTTCTTGCATGCGTTTGACAGCGACGCCGCCCGCGCCAGAACCCAGGCGCATTTCGCGCAGTCGCGCAAAGCCGGCGTGCGCGGTTTCCCCACCCTGATCCTGCAACGCGGCGAACAGCTCGACCGCATCACCGACGGCTATCTGCCGCTGGACTCGGTGCGTGCGGAACTCGATCGCCTGCTCTTGTGCCCAGGCTAACAAGCCGTCGGGTACGCAGCGTAAAATGCCGCCAGCTTTTCCACCCCCGTTTATTCAGCCCCGGAGACCACCATGTCACGCGCCGCACCCACATCAAAGATCGCACTCTTTCTGCTCGCCCTGACGCTCGGCATGAGCGGTTGCGGTGCCAGCGAGCCCGGCAAGCAATCCGTCTCCACCGCGCCCGCTGCCGGACAGCCGGCCAACCCGCGCGTACTGATCGAAACCAGCAAGGGCAACATCATTGTCGAAGTGTTCCCCAACAACGCGCCCAAATCGGCGGCGAATTTCCTCAGCTATGTGAAAAGCGGGTTTTACGACGGCCTGGCCTTTCATCGCGTCATCCCCGGCTTCATGATCCAGACCGGCGGCATGACCCCGGACATGGCAGAAAAACCCAAGGGTGCACCGATCCAGAACGAAGCCGACAACGGCCTGAAAAACCTGCGCGGCACGCTGGCGATGGCGCGCATGGGCGAACCGCACTCGGCCTCGTCGCAATTCTTCATCAACGTCGCCGACAACGCCTTCCTCAACCATCGCGGCAAAAGCTTCGAAGGCTGGGGCTACGCCGTGTTCGGCCAGGTGGTCGACGGCATGAACGTGGTCGACGCCATTGTCGCCGTGCCACGCGGCAATCGCGGCCCGCATGGCGATGTGCCGGTCGATCCTGTCGTGATGACGCGCGTCACCGTGCTGCCCAACAGCCCAGCAAGACCTGAGCCTGCCGCAACCAGCAAGCCGTAAATCACTCTGTCGCCCGCCACCAAACTGCTGCTGCTCGTTCTCGCAGCGCCCGCCTCGCTCGCACTCGGCCTCTTCGCGGGTGCGCTGCCCGACGACCGCGAACTGGCGCTGCAGATCCTCACCGAGCTGCGCGGGCCGCGCGTCGCCGCCGCCTTCGCCTGCGGCGGCCTGCTGGCGCTGGCGGGCGCGCTGATGCAGACCCTGTTTCGCAACCCGCTGGCCGAACCCTATCTGCTCGGTGTCTCGGGTGGCGCGGGGTTGCTGGCGCTGCTCGGCATGGCGGCGGGGCTGGCGTGGCCGTGGATCTCGGCACTGGCGTTCGCCGGCAGCCTGCTGGCGCTGGCGCTGGCCGCCGCGCTCGGTGGCCGCATGCTGGCGCGCGACCACACGCCGCTGTTATTGGCCGGCGTGATGCTCGCCGCAGGCTTCGGTGCGCTCATCGCGCTGGTGCTCTCTGTCACCCCCGCCGAGCGCCTGCCGGGCATGCTGTTTTTCCTGATGGGTGATCTGGCGTGGACCGCCCAGCCCGCGCTGCTGTGGGCGGCGCTGCTGCTCGCCGTCGCCGCCGCGCTGGGGTTGTCGAAGCGGCTCGACGTGCTGCAACTGTCCCCGCTCAAAGCGGCGTCGCTCGGCGTCGCTGTCGCCCCCACCCGCTGGACCCTGTTCGCCCTCGCCGGGCTCTGCACTTCACTGGTCGTCGCCCAGGCTGGCAGCATCGGCTTCGTCGGCCTGATGGTGCCGCACGCCCTGCGCCGCATCGGCCTTGCCGGCCACCGCGTGCTATTGCCCGCCGCCGCGCTGGCCGGCGGCAGCCTCCTGGTGCTCGCCGACGCGCTGGCGCGCACGGTGATTGCCCCGCGCGAATTGCCGGTGGGCGTGCTGACTGCATTGCTGGGGGTGCCGACTGATGCTGTGGCTGTTGCGCAAACCATGAGCCTCGCCGCCCATCAACTCAGCCTGCAAGCGGGCACCCGCACGCTGGTCGATGCGCTCGACCTCACGCTTGAGGCGGGCGAAGTGCTCGGTATCCTTGGCGCCAATGGCGCCGGCAAGTCGACGCTGCTGAACGTGCTGGCCGGCCTTGCGAAACCTGCGCAAGGTCGCGTCACCCTCGACGGCCAGGCACTCGACACGCTGCCACCACTCACCCGCGCACAACACATCGGCCTGCTGCCACAGGGCGACGAGGGTGGATTTTTTGGTCGCGTGAAAGATTTCGTCGCGCTGGGGCGCTATCCCTTTGGCAAGGCACCCGCTGACCTGGCAGCGCCGCTTGCAACCTGGGAACTCGTCGAACTTGCCGATCGCCCGCTCGACACCCTGTCCGGCGGCGAGCGCCAGCGCGCACGCCTGGCGCAGCTGGCGGTGCAGGCGCCGCGTATCGCGTTGCTCGACGAACCGCTGACGCATCTGGACCCTGCGCATCAGGCACGGCTGCTGGCCTGGGCGCGCAGCGAGGCCGATGCGGGCCATACGGTGGTGTTGACGCTGCACGACCCCAACTGGGCAGCCTGCCAGTGCGACCGCCTGCTGTTTCTGCACGGCGACGGCCGCTGGCAATCGGGCAGCACGGCCGATCTGCTCACCCCGGATTCGCTGGAAGCGCTGTATGGCGCAGGCACGGCAGCACTGTGGCGGCGGCAGGCCTGATGCCTGCCTGTATAATCGCGCCTTCAGTATTTTTCACCCCGCTCCGCGCATTCAATGATTCGTCGCATCATCAATAAAGTATTTGGCCGCAAGTCGCGCGCCACCGGCTCCAGCGCGCAGATTCTGCCGCTGGCCAAACACGGCATCCGCCGCGACCAGCTCGACGAGTGCGCGCTGAAAACCTGCGAAACCCTGGCGCAGGCAGGATTCAAGGGCTACGTGGTCGGCGGCGCGGTGCGCGATCTGCTGCTGGGTCTGACGCCCAAGGATTTCGACGTGGCGACCGATGCCACGCCGGAACAGGTGCGCAAGCTGTTTCGCCGCTCACGCATCATCGGCCGGCGCTTTCAGATCGTGCATGTGATGTGCGGGCGCGTCACCATCGAAGTCACCACCTTCCGCTCCAACACCCAGAAAGAAACCGAAGAAGAAGACGAGCGGTCGACCGACGCACACGGCCGTCTGTTGACGGACAACGTGTTCGGCAACATGGCGGACGATGCCGCGCGCCGTGACTTCACCATCAACGCGCTGTACTACGACCCCGCGCGCGACGAAGTGCACGATTACTTCGGCGGCGTCGCCGACTGCAAAAAGCGCGTGATCCGCATGATCGGCGACCCCGAAACGCGCTTCCGCGAAGACCCGGTGCGGATGCTGCGCGCCGCGCGCTTTGCCGCCAAGCTCGATTTTCATATCGACCCCGACACGCGCAAACCGGTTGCCACGCTGGCGTCACTGCTAGGCAACATTCCGCGCGCGCGCATCTTTGACGAAGCCTTGAAGCTGCTGCTGTCCGGCCACGCGCTGCGCGGCGTTCACCAGCTGCGCGCCGAAGGCCTGCACCACGGCATGTTGCCGCTGCTCGACACGATTCTGGACGACCCGACCGGCGGGCGTTTCATCACCGCCGCGCTGAAAGCCACCGATGCGCGCATCGTGCAGGACAAAACGGCTTCGCCTGCCTACCTGTTCGGCGCGCTGCTGTGGCCGCAGGTGGCGCAACGCTGGAAGGCGCTGGAAGCCGCCGGCGAAAAATCGCAACCCGCGCTGTTCTTTGCCATGGACGAAGTACTCGACGCCCAACGCGAACAGCTCGCCATTCCGCGCCGCTACGACGGCATGATGAAAGAAGTCTGGGCGCTGCAGCCGCGCTTTGAGCAGCGCGGCGGACAACGCCCGTATCGCCTGCTGGAGCATCCGCGCTTTCGCGCCGCCTACGACTTTTTGCTGCTGCGCGCCGAGTCGGGCGAAGTGGCCGCTGAACTCGGCGAATGGTGGACGCGCTTTCAGGATGTCAGCGATAGCGAACGCGAACGCATGTTGATCGCAGACACCGCGCCCAAGCCACGGCGGCGCCGCAAACGCAAGAGCCCGGGTGAGGCCGCCAGCGAGACGACGCCCGAATGAACGTCATTGCCACGGTCGGACTGGGCGCCAATCTCAACGACCCGGCGGCGCAAGTGGAATACGCGCTGGCCGAACTCGACCGCCTGCCCGGAACCCGCGTGATCGCGCGTTCCAGCCTGTACGCTTCGGCGCCGGTCGGCTACGTTGATCAACCCGATTTCATCAACGCCGTGGCACAGGTCGAAACCACCCTTGCGCCGCGCCCCCTGCTTGCCGCGCTATTGGACATCGAACATCGCCACGGCCGCGAGCGCAGCTTTCGCAACGCGCCGCGTACCCTTGATCTCGACCTGCTGCTGTACGGCAACGCGCACTTCCATGAAGACGGCTTGACGCTGCCGCATCCGCGCATGACCGAGCGCGGATTCGTGCTGTTCCCGCTGCTGGAGATCGCCCCCGAAACCGTGATTCCCGGCCGTGGCCGTGCCGCCGACTGGCTCGCCAGCTGTTCTGGTCAGCAGGTGATTCCCCTTCCTTTACCCGCCGCTGCCGTCAACGCATGAGTCTTTCCCGTTACAAATACATTGTGGTCGAAGGACCCATTGGCGTTGGCAAAACCAGCCTCGTGCGCAAGCTCGCCGAGCGCCTGAACGCCGACACGCTGCTGGAAAACGCGACCGACAATCCCTTCCTGCCGCGCTTTTATCAGGAACCCAGGCGCTACGCCCTGCCGGCGCAACTGCATTTTCTGTTCGAGCGCTCGCGCCAGTTGCGCGACCTTGCACAAGCTGATCTGTTTCGCGGCGGCACCGTGTCGGATTTCCTCATCGACAAGGACATGCTGTTCGCCCGACTGAATCTGGATGACGACGAGTTCGAGCTGTATCAAAAGGTCTACGCCGACCTTGCCCCGCAGGCGCCGACGCCCGATCTGGTAATTTATCTGCAAGCGCCGATCGACAGCCTGCAGGCGCGCGTCAGACAACGCGGCGTGGAATTCGAACGCGGCATGTCAGCCGACTACCTGCGCCGCCTGGCAGAAACCTACAGCGAATTTTTCCATCGCTACGACACCGCCCCACTGTTGATCGTCAACAGCGAAAACCTCAACTTTGCGCAGAGCGAAGCTGACTTCGAGCTGCTGCTCGAGCGCATGAACAAAATGCGCGGTCCGCGCGAGTTCTTCAGCCGGGCAGCATGAACAAGGCCGTCACCCTTTCCACGCTGACCGCGATGCGCGAACGCGGCGAAAAAATCGCCGTGCTCACCTGCTACGACGCCAGCTTTGCGCGCGTGCTCGACACTGCAGGGGTGGACGTGCTGCTGGTCGGCGACTCGCTCGGCATGGTGATCCAGGGACACGCCTCGACGCTGCCAGTGAAGCTCGCCGAGATGAGCTACCACACGCGCTGCGTGGCGGCGGGAACCGAACGCGCATTGATCGTCGCCGACCTGCCCTTCGGCAGCTACCAGCCGTCACCCGAGCGCGCGTTTGCCGCCGCTGCCCGGCTGATGGCGGCGGGTGCGCACATGGTCAAGCTCGAAGGCGGCGCGGTGATGGTCGAGACGGTAGCCTTCCTCACCCAGCGCGGCATTCCGGTGTGCGCGCATCTGGGCCTGTTGCCACAGTCGGTCAACCAGCTCGGCGGCTACAGGGTGCAGGGGCGCGAGGATGCCGACGCCGCACAACTGATCGCCGACGCGCGCGCACTGGAAGCCGCCGGTGCCGGTTTGATCGTGCTTGAGATGGTGCCCGCCACCTTGGCCAAAACCGTGACCGACGCGCTCACCATCCCCACCATCGGCATCGGTGCCGGAGCCGACTGTTCCGGCCAGGTGCTGGTGTTGTACGACCTGCTGGGCCTTTATCCACGCGCACCCAAATTCTCGAAAAACTTTCTCGCCGGCGCCGACGGCATCGAATCGGCCGTGCGCGCCTACGTCTCCGACGTCAAAGGCGGCAGCTTCCCTACTGCTGCGCACGCGTTCTGATGCAGGTTCTACACACCGTCGCCGAGCTGCGCGCCGCGCTGGCCGGGCAAACCGGCACCGCGTTTGTTCCCACCATGGGCAATCTGCACGCCGGTCATGTGTCGCTCGTGGAACTCGCGCGCCAGCATGGCCAGCCGGTGGTGGCGAGCATTTTCGTCAACCCCTTGCAGTTTGGCGTCGGCGAGGATTTTGAGCGCTATCCGCGCACCCTCGACGCCGACTGCGCCAAGCTGACCACGGCGGGCTGCGATATCGTGTTCGCACCCGCGGTCAGCGAACTGTATCCGGTGCCGCAAACCTTTACCGTGCAGCCATCCGCCAGCCTGACCCAGGATCTGGACGGCGCATTCCGCCCCGGCCATTTCAACGGCGTCGCAACGGTGGTATTGAAGCTGTTCAATCTGGTGCAGCCGCGCGTGGCGGTATTCGGCAAAAAGGATTTTCAGCAATTGCTGGTCATTCGCGAACTGGTGCGGCAGTTCAACCTGCCCATCGGGATCATCGCGGGTGACACCCTGCGCGAAGCCGACGGGCTGGCAATGAGTTCGCGCAACGGCTATCTCGATGCGTCCGAGCGCATTCAGGCCACGCTGTTGCAGCGCGAACTCGCTGCGATCCGGGCAAGCGTCGCAGTCGGGCGAGCGTGATTTTGCAGGCCTGTCGGCCACGGCCTGCCGCCACCTGAAAATGGCGGGCTGGCGTGTCGATTATGTCGAACTGCGTGATGCCGGGAACCTGCAGCCCGCCACGCCCGCCAGCCAGCAACTGGTGGTGCTGGGTGCGGCCTGGCTGGGCAGGACCCGGCTGATCGACAACCTGGATTTTGCCCTGCCGACTCAAGCTTGAGGTTTACGCTTGGGCCAAAGGTATAATAGAAGCCTTTCCTTATTTATTGAGGGCACCGTCATGCAACGCACGATGCTCAAGTCCAAAATTCATCGGGCAACCGTCACGCATGCCGAGCTGCATTACGAAGGTTCGTGCGCGATCGACGAAACCCTGCTGGACGCGGCGAACATCCATGAATACGAGCAGATCCAGATTTACAACATCACCAATGGTGAGCGTTTCACCACCTATGCGATCCGCGCGCAGCGTGGCTCGGGCGTGATCTCGATCAATGGCGCCGCCGCGCACAAGGCCAATCCAGGCGATCTCATCATCATCGCCACCTACGCGGTTTACAACGAACTGGAGATGGCCCGCTTCGAGCCGGAACTGGTGTATGTAGACGCAGACAATCGCATCCTGGACACGCGCCACGCGATCCCGGTTCAGGCTGCGTAAGCGTCAATCCTTCAGGCTGACTCTGCGGCCTTCGCCGCCGCCCGCAACTTGTCTTTTTTACTGGGCCGTTTGCCCTTGATGCCGCCATTGCCGGCTACGGCGATGGCGGCTTCCTGCGTCGGTTCAAAACCCTCGATCCGCTCTCGTGGCAGGCTCAGGTGCTGGCGTTTCTCGATCAAGCGGAAATGCGCCTCGGTGTCGGCGCTCACAAAGCTGATCGCCAGACCGCTTTCACCCGCGCGGCCGGTGCGGCCAATGCGGTGAACGTAATCTTCGGCTGAGCGCGGCAAATCGTAATTCACCACCACCGGCAGTTGCACGATGTCGATGCCGCGCGCGGCCAGATCGGTCGTCACCACCACATCCCAGCGTTTGTCCTTGAATTCATCCAGCGTCTGCTTGCGCGCGCCCTGGCTCAGCCCGCCGTGAAATGACGTGGCAAAAAGATCAGCGTCCCGGTTCAGCTTGGCGGCCACGTGCTCGGCGGCGTACTGCGTGGCCACGAACACGAGCACGCGTTCCCAGCCATTCGTCAAAATCAGATGGCGCAGCAACTGCGTGCGGCGCGGGGCATCGACCTGGATCACCCGCTGCATGATCACGGGTGCTGCGCTGGGCTCAGGCTCGACCGCCACCCGCAGGGGATCATGCAGCAGCCCCTGCGCCAGCGCCTGAACGGCGGGCGGGAAAGTGGCCGAGAAAAACAGGTTTTGCCGCTGCGCGGGCAAAGCCGCCAACACGCTTGCCAGTTCATCGGCAAAGCCCAGATCGAGCAGGCGATCGGCTTCGTCCAGCACCAGACAATTCACCGCCGCAAGCGTCAAGGCCTTGTGCTGCAGCAGGTCAAGCAAGCGCCCGGGCGTGGCGACCACCACGTCGGCACCGCCGCGCAGCGCCATCATTTGCGGGTTGATCGACACACCACCGAACACCACCGCCACTTTGACCGGCTGGGCGAGCGCCTGCGCCAGGCGATGCAGCACGTCGCCCACCTGCGCCGCCAGTTCGCGCGTGGGCACCAGAATGAGCGCACGCACGCGGCGAGGCGTTGCAGCCGGGTCTGCGAGCAAGCCTTGCAGCACGGGCAAGGCAAAGGCGGCGGTTTTGCCGGAGCCGGTTTGCGCGGTGGCCAGCACGTCCCGCCCGCCAAGCACGGCAGGAATGGCTGCGTTCTGGATGGGAGTGGGCGCGGCAAAACCGAGTTCGGCGGCCGCGTGAGCGAGGGCGGGGACAAGCCCGAGAGCGGAGAATGGCATGGTGTGTTCTTTGCAGATTAACGCTGCAAGTGTAGCCACTCTGGCAGGGTGCAGGCCAACCGGCTCGCCCGTTTGTTCATCCAAACCGTGAGGGCAAGCCGGAGGTTTGCAGCGGGCGTACACTGCCGCCCCGGCGGATTACGCGGGCTGCAGTTTCCAGATATCGCGGTTGTATTCGGCCATGGTACGGTCGGTCGAGAAAAAGCCGGACGAGGCGGTATTGAGAATGCTCATCCGCGTCCAGTTCGCCGCGTCGTGCCAGGCCAGCGACACCTGATTCTGGGCGTCGACATAGCTGCGGAAATCCGCCAGGGTCATCCAGGGATCGTGCGGGCTTAGGATGGCTCCCAGAATCATGTCGAAAATGCCCGGTTCACAGGGATTGAAATGCCCCGAAGCGATCAACTCGATCACATCGGCCAGTTCATGGTCCTGCTCAACATAAGTATGCGGCTGGTATTGCCCGCGCAAGGCATCCACTTCGTCGGCACGCAGGCCGAACAGGAAGAAGTTCTCCTCGCCCACTGCATCGAGGATTTCAATATTGGCGCCATCGTAGGTGCCGATGGTGAGCGCCCCGTTCATCATGAATTTCATGTTGCCGGTGCCCGAGGCTTCCTTGCCCGCAGTGGAAATCTGCTCCGACAAATCCGTCGCGGGCGCGATGATTTCCATGCTCGACACCCGGTAGTTGGGCAGGAAGGCCACTTTCAGGCGGCCATTGACGTCGGGGTCGTTGTTCACCACCTCGGCCACGCTGTTGACCAGTTTGATGATGCGTTTGGCCATCGCATAGCCCGGCGCGGCCTTGCCGCCAATCAACACGCAGCGATCCGCCCAGCCCTGCATATGGCCCTTCTTGATGCGGCTGTACAGATGAATCACATGCAGGACATTGAGCAATTGCCGCTTGTATTCGTGGATGCGTTTGACCTGCACATCGAACAGGGCATCGGGGTTGAACTCGACCCCACACTCCAGCTTGACCAGCGCGGCCAGGCGTTGCTTGTTGGCGCGTTTGGCCGCATGCCAGTCGGCGTGAAACGCCTTGTTGCTCAATGCCGCGAGCGGTTTGAGTTTGTCGAGTTGCGACAGATCCGCCACCCAGCCGTCGCCGATTTCACGGGTGATGAGTGCGCTCATGCCGGGGTTGGCATGCGCGACCCAGCGGCGCGGCGTCACGCCATTGGTTTTGTTGTTGAACTTGCCAGGCCACAGGTCGACAAAATCGCGGAACAAACCATCCTTCAATAACTGCGAGTGCAAGGCCGCCACCCCGTTGACCGAGAAGCTGCCGACAATGGCGAGCCAGGCCATCCGCACCTGCCGCACGTCGCCTTCTTCGATGATCGACATGCGGCGCTGGCGCTCGATGTCGCCGGGCCATTTCAAGGACACGGCGCGCAGGAAACGGGCATTGATCTCGTAAATGATCTCCAGCGGGCGCGGCAACAAACGCTCGAACAGCGCAACCGACCAGCGCTCCAGCGCTTCGGGCAGCAGCGTGTGATTGGTGTAGGCCATGCACTGGGTGGTGATCGCCCAGGCCTGATCCCAGGTCAGCCTGTATTCATCCATCAGCAGCCGCATCAGTTCGGCCACCGCGATCGTGGGATGCGTGTCGTTCATCTGGAACACGTTGTGTTCGGCAAATTTCGACAAATCGCTATTGCCAGCCGCCAGCCACTGGCGCAGCGCATCTTTCAGGCTGGCCGAGGCGAGGAAATATTGCTGGCGCAGGCGCAGTTCCTTGCCGTTTTCGCTGCTGTCGTTGGGATACAGCACCATGGAGATGTGCTCGGCGTGATTTTTTTCCTGCACCGCCTCGGTGTAGCTGCCGGCATTGAATTCATCAAGATTGAACGCGTCGGTGGCAGTTGATTTCCACAAGCGCAGCGTATTCACGACGTGATTGCGATAGCCCGAAATCGGCATGTCGAAGGGAATCGCCAGCACGTCGTTGGTATCGACCCAACGCGCGTGAGGCACGCCTTCCTTGTCATGAAAGTGCTCGGTGCGCCCGCCAAACTGAACGGACTGGGTGAATTCCACCCGCTCGACTTCCCACGGATTGCCGTCGCGCAGCCAATGGTCGGCGTCTTCCTTCTGGTAGCCGTTTTCGATGCGCTGGCGAAACATGCCGTACTCGTAGTGGATGCCATAGCCAATCACCGGCAGGTCGAGCGTGGCGCAACTGTCCATGAAACACGCAGCCAGCCGCCCCAGGCCGCCATTGCCGAGGCCGGCGTCGGGCTCTTCTTCGACGAGGGTTTCCATCGAGTGCCCAAAATCCTGCAGCGCCGTCCGGGTCGTCTTGTCCAGATCGAGATTCAGCACATGATTGGACAAGGCGCGTCCAATCAGGAATTCCAGCGACAAATAATAGGCACGTCGCTTGCCCGGCTGGTCGCGCCGGGCATAGGTGTTCATCCAGTCTGACATCAGACGGTCGCGCAGCGTCCAGGCCAGCGCCCGATACGTGTAGACCGGCGGGCACCCCTTGAGAATGCGCCCCAGGTGATAAAACTGATACTGCTTGATGTCCTGCTTGATCGCGTCTGCAGTCACCGGCATCGGTTCCAGAATGGGTTGACTGAACTGGGCAGTGGTTTGCTCTGGCATGATGGTTCCCGTAATTGGATTCTCTGAATTCACATGGAATACAAGGCTAGATAATGCGCGGCGCTGTCCGCCCAATCGAACGACTGCTGCATGCCGGTTTGTTGCAGTCGCCGCCACTGGGGCGGTTGACGATAGAGGTCAAGCGCACGCCGTATGGCGTCAAGAAACGCAGTGATATCCGGTGTATCAAACACAAATCCGTTGGCGCTGGCGTCGGCGAGCGCGGCTTCGCTTGCATCCACCACGGTGTCGGCCAGTCCGCCGGTTTTGTAAACGATGGGCGGAGTGCCGTAGCGCAGGCTGTACATCTGGTTCAATCCGCACGGCTCGAAGCGCGACGGCATCAGGAACATGTCCGCACCGGCCTCAATCAGGTGCGACAACGACTCGTCGTAGCCAATCTCGACAAACACCCGATCCGGGTGCTGTTTGGCCAGCCGCGTGAGTTTCTGCTCGTAAGCCACCTGGCCACTGCCCAGCAACACGAAAAGCACATCCGTTTCGTCCAGCAACACCGGTATCGCCGCCAACACCCAGTCGATTCCCTTTTGCTCGACCAGGCGCCCCACCAGCCCCAGCAAGGGTGCGCTCAACGCAGCGTCGTCGACCTGGGGCAAAAAACGTTCGAGCAGGGCCTGCTTGTTGCGGCGCTTGCCGGGCTGGATACGGCTCATCGTATAGTGCGCGGGCAAGCGCGGGTCGGTATGCGGATCCCACAAACTGGTATCGATGCCATTGAGAATGCCGTGCAATTTATGACTGCGCGACAGCAGCAACCCATCCAGGCCAAAACCAAATTCCGGCGTGCAGATTTCGGCAGCGTAGGTCGGGCTCACTGTGGTGATGGAATCAGCGTACACGATGCCCGCCTTCAACATCGACAGGCCACCATGAAACTCCACCCCTTCGGGTGTCCACCAGTGGCTGGGCAATTGCAGCCGCACGAAATCACCATACGGAAAAAAGCCGCTGTACGCCAGGTTGTGGATGGTGAATACGGTTTTGGGGCGCGCGGGATGATCGGCCAGAAACGCAGCCACCAGCCCGGTCTGCCAGTCGTTGGCATGCACCACGGCAGGCTTCCAGCCGAGATCCATCGAGTCGAGCGCGAGCAGCGCGGCCACGCGCGAAAACA
This sequence comes from uncultured beta proteobacterium, assembly GCA_963828945.1. Lineage (GTDB taxonomy): Bacteria > Pseudomonadota > Gammaproteobacteria > Burkholderiales > Thiobacillaceae > Thiobacillus. Next base: position 60,046 of record CAWHHA010000029.1, on the reverse strand, counting down.
CCGTGAAGCGCTCGGCGTTGTCCGGCCAGTCCTGACCGTTGGCGTTGACGTAAGGATTGCCGGGGCGGTCGAACAAGGGCGGGCAATCAACGATCCACAGCGGGAACGCATAATCGGGATGACGTGTTTCCAGGATGCGCGCGCTGACGATTCCCTCCGCGCCGCGCACATCGATCCAGCCGAGGATGCGCACCTGTTCAAGTTGGCGCAGCAGCGCACGATAGCCCGGCAGCAGCAAGCGCACATCGGCTCCGCGCGCATGCACGGCATGCGGCAGACTGTAGAGCACATCGCCGAGGCCGCCGGTTTTTACCAGCGGATAGGCTTCGCTGGCCACAAATAGAATTTTCGTTGCACCGCGTTTCATTATTTTTTATTGCTCCGCATGGTCACATTTTTATGGTTATTTTTGAGGGGTGTACTTTACGAATGAGGTTTAAGGAAGATGGCGCCCAGTGGCGGCAAGCTGACCTCGATTGAGTGATCGAAGCCCATCCAGGGCTGGTTTTGCGGATGCAACAGGCGACCGTTGCCCATATTCCCGCCGCCGTAAAATTCCGAGTCGGTGTTGAGCACTTCGCGCCAGGCAAAGTCTCCCGGTACGCCAATGCGGTAGCCATGACGTGGTACCGGAGTGAAATTCAGCAGCACCACAATCTTGTCGGCGTCTTGCCGCCCTTGCCGCACCAGGCTCAGCACCGATTGATCCGCGTCATGGCAATCGATCCAGCGAAACCCGCGCGGATCGAAGTCAAATTCATGCAGCGCCGCTTCATTGCGATATAAATGATTGAGGTCGCGCAACAAGGCGCGCAGGCCATCGTGTGCCGGGAAATCGAGCAACACCCAGTCGAGCTGGCCGGACTCCTTCCATTCGTTCCACTGGCCGAACTCGCTGCCCATGAACAGCAGTTTCTTGCCGGGATGCGCGTACTGCCATGCGTAGAACAGGCGCAGGTTGGCAAAGCGCTGCCAGACATCGCCCGGCATCTTGTCGAGCAGGCTCTTCTTCATGTGTACGACTTCGTCGTGTGACAGCGGCAACACGAAGTTTTCGGTCCACGCGTACATCTGGCTGAAGGTCAACTGGTTGTGCTGGTATTTGCGATAGACCGGCTCTTTCTCGATGTAGTCGAGACTGTCGTTCATCCAGCCCATGTTCCACTTCATCGAAAATCCCAACCCGCCCAGCTCAACCGGCCGCGACACCGCCGGCCAGGCCGTGGATTCTTCGGCGATGGTCAGCACACCGGGGAAGCGGGCGTGGACTTCGGTGTTCATCTCGCGCAGGAAATGGATTGCCTCGATGTTTTCACGCCCGCCATATTGATTCGGCAGCCACTCACCGGCCTTGCGCGAATAATCGAGATACAGCATCGATGCCACCGCATCGACGCGCAGGCCGTCGATGTGGAATTCGTCGATCCAGTACAGCGCGTTGGCGACCAGAAAGTTGCGCACCTCGTTGCGGCCAAAGTTGAAAACCAGCGTGCCCCATTCCTGATGCTCGCCACGACGCGGGTCTTCGTGTTCGTACACGGCTTCGCCGGTAAAGCGCGCCAATGCCCAGTCGTCCTTGGGAAAGTGCGCCGGCACCCAGTCGAGCAATACGCCAAGGTCAGCCTGGTGGCAGGCATCGACAAACGCGCGGAAATCGTCGGGCGAGCCAAACCGCGCGGTCGGCGCGTAGTAACCCGACACCTGGTAGCCCCACGAGGCGTCGAGCGGATGCTCGGCCACGGGCAGCAGCTCAATGTGGGTGTAGCCGAGTTCCTTCACGTACGGGATCAATTCGGCGGTGAGCTCGCCCCAGGTATAAAAGCTGCCATCGTCGTGACGCCGCCAGGAGCCCGGGTGCAATTCGTAAATGCTGACCGGGCGATGTTGCCAGTCGAACTGCGCACGTGCTGCGATCCAGCTGCTGTCCGCCCAGCCATAGGGTATGTCGTCAGTAATGCAGCTGGAGGTTTCGGGGCGCGCAAACATCTGGCGCGCATAGGGGTCGGTTTTTTTCGCCAGCTGGCCGCGGCTGCCGAGGATTTCGTATTTGTACGCCATCCCTGCGGTGAGCCCGGGGATAAACAATTCCCAGATGCCGGATGCGCCGCGGCAGCGCATCGGATGACGGCGGCCATCCCAATCGTTGAAGTCGCCAATGACGCTGACGCGCTGCACGGCGGGCGCCCACACGGCGAACAGGCAACCTGCCACGCCGTCTATCGTCTTCAGGCGTGCGCCGAGCACTTTCCAGGCTTCGAAATGCCGCCCTTCGCCGAGCAGGTATAAGTCCAGCTCACCGAGCTGCGGCGGAAAACTGTAGGGGCTTTGCATGGTGTGCCATGCGCCCGCGCCCTTGTCCTGCCAGCGCAGCACTGGATGCGGATCAAATGTCCGACCGGGTGGCAGCGTCAGTTCGAAGCAGTCGGTTCCCGGAATACGCGTCATGCGCGTGCCCGCCACCTCGACGACTTCGGCCGCCGGCAGGAAGGTTCGCAACAACGTGCTTCCGTCCGGCGCGACGTGCGCGCCCAGCACCTCGAAGGGGTCGTGGTGCGTGCCTTTTTGCACGCGCAGGATCGGTTCGCTGATTGCGGGCAGATCAGCTTTAGGGGAGGCTTTCAGGGGAGCTTTCATGAGGTGGCCAGTGTTCCAGAGCGATGAGACCTGTGTATATGTTCAAGCAATCGGGATGCCAGGTCTCTAGGCAAATCATCCCAATCAAACCGCCAGGTCCAGTTGCCATTGTCCGTCCCGGGCGTGTTCATGCGCGCTTCGCTGCCAAGATGCAGCACATCCTGCAGCGGCAGCACCGCCAGCGCGGCGCGGCTGTGCAGCACGGTGGTGATCATCGCGTCGACGATCCGCTCGTCCGACACCGCGGCTGGTTCACCGAGCCCGAGCTGCCAGCACACGTGCTGACGCGCATGCTCGGGCAGTGTGCGCCACCAGCCCAGTACCGTATCGTTGTCGTGCGTGCCGGTGTAATACACGGTGTCGGGCAGCACGTTTTCGGGCTTGTGCGGGTTGTCGGCATGGGCGTCAAACGCAAACTGCAGAACCGCCATGCCGGGCAAGCCAAACTGATGGCGCAGCGCGGTGACATCCGGCGTGATGACGCCCAGGTCTTCGGCCACCAAATCCAATTCGCCCATTTCGTCGAGAACCGCCTGCAGCAGCGCGGCGCCGGGCGAAGCCACCCACTGGCCGTGGATGGCCGTGGGTTCGCTCGCGGGGATCGTCCAGGCCGCTGCCAACCCACGAAAGTGATCGATGCGCACCCAGTCAAACCACTCGAAATGCGCTCTCAGCCGCGCCCGCCACCAGGCAAAACCATCGGCCTGCATCGCTGCCCAGTTGTAGTGCGGATTGCCCCAGCGCTGCCCGGTTTCGGAGAAATAATCCGGCGGCACTCCGGCTACGACGGTGGGGTGACCGTCGGCGTCCAGCAGGAACAATTCACGCTGCGCCCACACGTCGGCGCTGTCGTGTGCGACAAAAATCGGCATATCGCCAAATAACTGGATACCACGTTGTGCTGCCTCTGCACGCATGCCGCGCCAGAACACGGCGGCACGAAACTGGGCGTGCATGATCTCGCGCAATTGATCGCCATGCGCACGGTCGAACGCGGCCAGCGTGGCCGGGTCGCGGTCGCGCAGCGCCTGCGGCCAGTCGGTCCAGGGCGCATCGCCATGTTCGGCCTTGATGACGATGAAGCGGGCATAGTCGTCGAGCCAGTGGGCCTGCGTCCGGTGCCAGGGTGAAAAACGCCGCATATCCACCCTGCCCCCGGCAGGAAACAGCGCCGGATTCACCGCGAATGCCGAGGCGCACTGATAAGGCGACAGCCCGCTCAACGGCAGGCCAAGCGGCAGCATCTGCCACACGCTCACGCCCGCCGCCTGCAAAAAATCCAGCCAGCGCTCGGCATCCGCCAAGGTGCCGGATGGCAACGAAGTCGGATGCAGCAACAGACCCGCACGTCGGTTATCAAGGCTCATCAGGTATTCCTGCGCATGGTGCCGGCGTTTTCTGCTGCGCCGCCGCCGTGTGACAGCGGCACATCCAGCAAGGCAGGCGGTGCCACCCCGAGCAGGCGATACAGCTCGCGCAACTGGGTGCGGTAGAGCTGCTCGAAATCGCTGACGCTCCCCGCCGGGTTGTGATCGCCAAACCACCAGAACCAGTCCGAACCTTCACACACGGCCAGCTGGCGGATCGCCATGGCTCGATGATCCGCGTCGAGCTTGCCTGCCGCCAGGGTGCGGTCATACGCCAGCTTGGCCGCAACCAGGTAATCCCAGCCGCGATTCTTGTCGGTTGAACCGATCCAGGTCGAAAAGCTGCCATACACCCAGCTGCCCGCAGCCAGCCGCTTCAAGGGCTTGGCAGGCGTGTGCCCAGCCTGCTCGGCAAAGGTGCTGACATTGAGGGTGGGATGGCTGGACAAGCGTGAATAGAGCGCGTCCAGAAAATGGTGGCCGTTTTCGGGGTAGTACTCCCAGGCATTTTCGCCGTCGAGGATGACCGAAACCACGTGCTGGTTTGCGGTTTTGCCCAAAGAAACCGCAATGGTTTCCAGGTGATGAATAAAGTCACCCACTGCGTCATCGGCATGCCAGTCGCTGTATTTGAAACCAATCAAATCCGACAGCCCGTCGTCGCGGAAAAACACGCGGGTCTTGAAACCGTCAACGAGCGTAGGGGAAAACAGGTCGCGTTTGGTTTGCGTGCCGTCAACCGGGCAACCCGACTTGGCGCAACTGTTGCGCCACACGCCTTCGCCGGTGGCGGTCCAGGCAATTTTCATGTCATCGAGTTGCGCCAGCGCATCCTCGCTCACCCCGCCCTCGGACAACCATACGCCCGTGGGCTTGCGACCAAAATAATGCTCGAACACCTCGACCCCATGTTGCAGATGCCAGCGTGCGCGTTCCGCTCCGCCCGGGTAAGCCGGCGCTTCGGGGACCGGCGCATCGGGCAAGGCATCGCGCAAATTGGCGAAGTCGTTCAGCAACGGCACAATCGGATGACCGTAAGGCGTCATCGACAACTCGACCTGCCCCCGCTCGGCCAGCGCACGGTAGCGCGGAATCAAGCCCGCCATGCAATGCTGCATCACGTACAGCAATTCATGGCGATCGGCGGCAGAGAATTCCTGTCCCTGTGCCAGCAGCCGCCGCACCAGTGGCATGTGCCGCAGCGAATTCCCCAGCCAGACCAGGTGATACCAGGTCAGCAAATCCAGAAAATACTGCTCGGACAAATAACCCAGATGCGCATGCAAGGCACTGTCGCCCTGCCCTGCCTCGTACGAGGCGCCGACCATTTCCAGCAGATGATGAAAAACCGGATAGGGGTGAATCATGCGCGGCGCATGGCAACGCTGGCAGTCGCGGATGATGGCCAGACGCGCACCCGCGTCCGACGGAATGCGTTCGGCACCGGCCAGCAGATTGATCATGTGATCCTGGGTCGGCTTGCCATGCTTTAACAGCGCGTCCATTTGCTGCGCGTAATCGTCGATCTGTTCGAGCAGCACCGGCGCAAAATTCACCACTGCCCGCATCGCCGGATAGCGTTCCAGATGCGCCGCCATGTCGCTGTAATCCTTGATGCCGTGCAAATACACCCAGGGCAGGTGATACGCGCCCTTGAGCCCTTCGCGGTAGTACGGCTGGTGCATATGCCAGCACAGCACCACATTCAGGGTCTTAGCTGTCGTAGTCATTTTGCAGTCTTGCATAGAGGTTTTGTCCCAGCATGGCCGACGTCACCAGCACGATTCCCTCGGGCGTGACATGAAAACGCTTGGCATCCTCGACCAGGTCTTCGCCGATGATCGTGCCATCAGGAATGCTTGCGCCCTTGTCGATAATCGCGCGCGTGATGCGGCAATGGCTGCCGATGGTGACCTTGGGCAGAATCACGCTGTCCTTGATGGTGCTGCCGCTTTCCACCGTGGTCGCAAAAAACAGCACCGAGCGCTTGACCAGCGCACCCGACAGAATGCATCCCCCGGCAATCAGGGAATCAATCGCTGAACCGCGCCGGCCATCGTCGTCGAAGATGAACTTGGCGGGCGGATATTGCGGCTGGTAGGTCCAGATCGGCCAGTTACGGTCGTACAGATTGAGCTCGGGTGCCACCGAGCACAATTCCATATTGGTCTGCCAGTAGGAATACAGGGTACCCACATCGCGCCAGTAATCCGGTTCACCGGCCTTGTTGCGGAAGGGATAGGCCATCGCGCGTGCGGCTGCAATGCTGGCTGGAATGATGTCCTTGCCAAAGTCATGCGAAGACCGCGGCATTGCACGCGTCGTCGATCAGCGTCTTGTAGAGGAAATCCTTGGAAAAAATATAAATCCCCATCGACGCCAGCGCGATGCCGGGCTTGCCCGGAATGCAGTCGGGGTTGTCGGGCTTTTCGGTGAAATGCGTGATGCGCATGTCTTCGTCCACCGACATCACACCAAATCCACGCGCCTCCTCAGCCGGCACTTCAATGCTGCCCACGGTGAAATCCGCGCCACTTTGCGCGTGATACAGCAGCATGTCCGAGTAATCCATGGTGTAGACGTGATCGCCACCCAGCACCAGTACGTATTCGGGGTGATGCCGCTGCATGATGTCGAGATTCTGGAACAGCGCATCGGCGGTGCCCTGGTACCACTCCTTCTTGTTGGTGCGTTGCTGCGCCGGGAGAATCTCCACAAACTCGCCAATCTCCGCACGCATGAAACCCCAGGCGCGTTGCAGATGGCGAATCAGCGAATGCGACTTGTATTGCGTCAGCACGCCAATACGGCGAATGCCCGAGTTCACGCAATTCGAGAGTGGAAAATCAATAATGCGGTACTTGCCGCCAATCGGCACCGCAGGCTTGGCGCGCCACGCAGTCAGGTCCTTCAGGCGTGAGCCCTCGCCTCCGGCCAACACCAGCGCCAGGGTCTTGCGTGCAAGCTCTGTCGCCGTTTTCGGTTCGGTGTAATAGCGGTAGAGCCGTTCCTGTTCTTCTTTCGAAATCGTCATTTCCCCTCCGTACTTACTCAATATTGGAATGAATTTCTGTCACGAAATTAACCGCTGTATTCGTATTCAAGGTACTGCAAAAGAATCAAGCTGCGTCTGAACCATCGCACCCTGCACGCCCAGCCGCTTGCAGGTAATCAGGAAAATCGGGGTGCGCCCAACCACGCCGCGCATCCGCCCCTTGTCGGTGGCCGCCGCCATGAAACGCGGCGACTGCATGCGCGCCAACATGTGCGTTGCCACCCCGCCCGCGATATACAAGCCGCCAAACGGCTGATACATCAGCGCGACATTGCCTACCCACGCGCCGTACAGATCAATGAACAGATCCAGCGCTGCTGCGGCAACAGCATCGCCCGACTCGGCGCGCACGGCAAGCGCTGCTCCGTCGATCGTTTCGTCCGGCGGGGTACCGCCCTGCTCGACACAACAAAACCGGTACAAATCGTTCAGCGCCGAACCCGACACCACCCGTTCCCACGACACATGCCCATAGTCAGCGCGCAGGCGCTCAAGCAAGCGCACCTGCAAGGCATTGGCCGGGGCAAAGTCGACGTGCCCGCCTTCGGTCGAAAAACTCTGGTAGTGCCCATCGGCATCCGCCAGCATGAACGCCAGCCCCAGACCGGTACCCGCGCCAGTGATCGCACGCACGCCACCGGACACCGCCGCCTGCGGGTTGAGCGCGATCATGTCGGCATCGGTCAGCGTCGCCACGCCTGCCGCTGCTGCCTGAAAATCGTTGATGAAGCGCACCTCGCGTACACCCAGCGAGAGCTTCATCGCAGCAGCGTCGAGCACCCAGTCGAGATTGGTCAGACGTGCACGCTGGCCATCCAGCGCGCCCGGCAATGCAAGCAACAGCGCGTCGGGCGGACTGGACACCCCGGCATCGGCGATAAACCGTCTTATCAGGCTGTCCGCCGAATCGAAATCGGCGCTGGCGTAAATCTGCTCAAAACGCACCTGATGCCCACCCGCAGACGCCTGTCCCAGCCACACCAGACAGCTTTTAGTCCCACCAATATCGCCCGCGATCCACTCCATACCCGAACTATAAGCCAGAGTGCGAATGGCTCAAGCTGCGGTAATAATTAATGAGCGCATTGGTCGAGGCATCGTGGCTGCCCACCGGCGTATCCGCATGCAGCTCAGGCAGAATGCGGCTGGCGAGTTGCTTGCCGAGTTCCACTCCCCATTGGTCGTAGGAGTTCAGATTCCAGATCACGCCCTGGACAAAAATCTTGTGCTCATACAGCGCGATCAGCATGCCCAGCATGTGCGGCGTCAGCTTCTTCAGCAGCAAGGCATTGCTCGGATGGTTGCCGTCGAACACCTTGTGCGAGACGAACTGCCCGGTCTGCGCCCGCGTCTCTTCGCTGGTGCGGCCGCGCATCAGCGCCTCGGTTTGCGCCAGAAAATTGGCAACAAGAATGTCGTGATGCTCCTGCAGTTCAGTAGGCGGCTCGACCGACACGATGAAATCGGCCGGGATCATCTTGGTGCCCTGGTGCAGCAACTGGTAGAACGCATGCTGGCCGTTGATGCCGGTGGCGCCCCAAATGATCGCGCCAGTGGCGTAGTCCACCGCGTTGCCCTCGCGATCAACCGACTTGCCGTTCGATTCCATGTCGGCCTGTTCCAGATACGCGGGCAGGCTGCGCAGATAGTGGTCGTAGGGCAAAATCGCGTGCGATTCGGCGTTGAAAAAATTGTTGTACCAGACGCCCAGCATGGCCAGGATCACCGGCATGTTCTGCGCCAGTGGCGCATGGCGGAAATGCTCGTCCATCGCGTGCGCGCCTTCCAGCAACTCGATAAACCGCTCGGCACCCACCGCCAGCACAATCGACAAGCCAATCGCCGACCACAGCGAATAGCGCCCGCCCACCCAGTCCCAGAATTCGAACATGTTGGCCGGATCAATGCCAAACGCCGTCACCGCATCGCGGTTGGTGGACACCGCCACGAAATGCTTCGCGATGTGCTTGTCCGCCTGCGATCGCGCCAGGAACCAGTCGCGCGCGTAATGCGCGTTGGTCATGGTTTCCTGCGTGGTGAAGGTTTTCGACGACACGATGAACAGCGTCGTCTCCGGGTTCAGCGCCTCCAGCGATTCCTTCACATGCGCGCCATCGACGTTGGAAATGAAATGCAACTTCAAGCGCGGATGGCGGTAGGGCTTGAGCGCCTGCACCACCATCTGCGGCCCGAGATCTGAACCGCCGATGCCGATGTTGACCACATCGGTAATGCGCTCGCCGGTGTAGCCGCGCCACTCGCCGCTGCGCACCCGCTCGGCAAACGCGGCCATCCGGTCGATGACGGCATTCACCTTGGGCATCACATCCTCGCCATCGACCATCACCGGACGATTGCTGCGATTGCGCAAGGCCACATGCAGCACTGCGCGGTTTTCCGTATGGTTGATCTTGTCGCCGCTGAACATGCGTTCACGCCAGCCCGTCACGTCCGCCTCTTCGGCCAGCCGCACCAGCAGGCTCATGGATTCGTCAGTGATGCGGTTCTTCGAATAATCCAGCAGCAATTCGCCCACCTGCAGCGAAAACCGCTCGAAGCGCCCCGGATCGGCCACAAACAGGTCGCGCATATGCATCGTCGCCATCTGCGCACAATGCGATTTCAACTGCCGGCATACCGGGCGATGCATCGAGCCAGGCAACTCATCCTGATGTTCTTTCGAAAAAACCAACGAAGCCATGCAGCGTTACCTCCTGATTCACCGGATAGTGCACATCATCAATGCTGATGCGACATGCGATGCCACTCGACCTTGATCAAGCAATGGCTGTGCCATGCATGCGACACGTGGCGCAACCCTAACTAACCAAAGGAAAAAATAGGTGATAGCCAGATGACGCCCTGGCATCCCGCATCAGGAATGCGCCAAAAAACGTCTCCGCCCTCTACATAGAGGGACTATACGCACCAAAATGGTGCCTCCAGTCGCCGGGCTAAACTTCCCCCAGCTTGGTACGTTATTTGCACTCATCCCGGGTATGCACGGCATCGCCAGCAAACCCCGCGGCAAGCAAGCAACAACGCTTTGTTTTGATTGTTTTTTTAATTCGGGCTTGCTGACAGCATGTTAATCGTTCAACAACGGCTGGCGAAAATTCAGAAAGGTGACGCGGATATGCATGTATTGATCACAGGGGGCGCGGGTTTCATCGGATCGCATCTGGCGGAACACCATCTGGCGAACGGCGATCAGGTCTATGTGGTGGACAACCTGAGCACCGGTTCGCTCGCGAACCTCGAACCGTTCCGCGGCAATCCCGGATTTCCGCTTTGCCGAGGCCGACATCCTGCATTGGAACGGCCTCGACAAGGCCGTCGCCTGGGCCGACCGCATCTACCACATGGCCGCTGTCGTCGGCGTGAAGAAGGTGCTGGAAGACCCGGTGGCCGTGATGGCGACCAACATGACCGGCACCGAGAAGGTCCTGCGTGCCATCCACAGCGGCGGCTGGAATCCGCAGGTCATCATCGCCTCGACCTCGGAGGTTTACGGCTTCAATTCGAATGGCAGCTTCGCCGAGACTGACAACATCGTGCTGCCGTCCGCCGGTCGCCTGCGCTGGACCTATGCCGTGACCAAACTGGCGGACGAGTTCCTCGCCTTTTCCTATGCGCGCAAATACGGTCTCAACATCGTGGTCGTGCGCCTGTTCAACACCATCGGTCCGAACCAGATTGGCCATTACGGCATGGTGGTGCCCAGCTTCGTCAAGCAAGCGGTGCGCAACGAGCCGCTCACCATCTACGGCGAAGGCGAGCAGACGCGCTCTTTCTGCGATGTACGCGACACGGTGGTGGCGCTGGACCGCCTCGCCGGTTGCCCGGAAGCGTGGGGCGAAGTAGTGAACGTGGGCAACGACCAGGAAATCTCGATTCGCGACCTGGCCGAACTGATCGTGCAACGTGCCAACAGCTGCTCGCCGTTGCAGTACATTTCCTACAAGGATGCCTACGGCGAGGAGTTCGAGGACGTCACGCACCGGCGACCGGTGCTCAACAAGCTGCGTGCCCTGACCTGTTTCATGCCCGCATGGACGCTCGAACGAGACGCTGGATGACCTGATTCAACGGGAGTGCGCACGAAACCTGCGTGCAGCCTAGAATAGCGCGCCATGGCAACGACACCCTATTTCATCCTCAGCCCGAACACGGTGCTGAGCATCATCGGCCTGATCCATGGGCCGGACAAAACCATTCCCAATCCGGCAGATGACTGGCGCGACGCCACCGTCGACGTGGTCATCCCCGCCTTCAACGAAGAAAGCAACATTCCGCTCTGCCTGGCCGCGCTGGCGCGCCAGACGCGCAAGCCCACGCGCATCATCCTGATCGACGACGGCAGCCAGGATCGCACCGTCGAGTACGCCAGGACCTTCTGCGAACTGAACGGCATGGAGCTGACCACGATTCATCGTGAGCGCTCCATCGGCAAGACGCCCACCTTGAAACGCCAATCGCGCGAGTCGGATTCGGATGTGGAGTTCATCCTCGATGGCGACACGGTGCTGGAGTCGGAAAACTACATCGATCGCGTGGTGGAAGAACTCTACAAGGGCGCCGGCATCGCCAGCGCCTGCGGCACGGTGCTGCCGCTGCGCGACCGCGACCGCCGCGCCATGCTCGATACCGAGGTGCTGCAGAAGTTCCTCAATTCGCACCCCGAAGCCACCATCTATCCCAAGGTAGGCTGGTTCCACCACCTGCAGCGCGGCATCACCGACATGTACCGCGACGTGCTGTATTACTTCCTGCAGAAATTCGTCTACGTGGGCCAGATGACCTTCTTCGGCAGCATCCTCAACCCGGTGGGCTGCGCCGTCGCCTATCGGCGCAGCGTGCTGAAGACCATCGTGTTCGACCGCTACGAGCCGATCCTGGGCGACGATCTCACCAACTCGGAAGACATCTTCATCGGCTTCGCGATGAACGACAACGGCTACCGCAACATCCAGCTGACCGACATCTATGCCCGCTCGCAGGAGCCGGAAGTCGGGCGGGTGCCGGGGCAGATCTACCTGTGGTCCTCGTCCTTCCTGCAAAGCTGCTATTACTTCGACGAACTGATGCGCAGCCCGTTCAAGGCACTTCAAGCGCTATCGCCAGCAAGAAGAAAGAGCAGGCCGAACTGGCGTCCGGGCTCGCGGACAAGCGCGTCCATCACGAGCAGTACCGCCAGACCTTCGGCATCGACACCACCTTCAAATATGGCCGTCCCATCGGCTGGGTGCTGTTCATGTCGGCATTCGAAAAAGTGGCGTTTCCGACCACGCTGCTGATCATGATCCTGCTGCAGTTGTGGGAGCCGCTGGCGATCACGCTGATTGCAGAAACGGCGGTCGCCACCGGCATCCTGGTCACGGTGGCCAAGGGGCATCGACTGGAATATTTTTTCAAGGGACTGCTGGTGACGCCATTGCGCTATGCCGTGCTGTTGTTCGAACTCGTCACGATCGGCCGCTTTGCCGCCGACCTGTGGATCTTCCGTAACCGGCGGTGGCGCAAATGAAGCTGCATTGGGTACTCGCACTGGCATTGTGTTCGACCGTGGCGACGGCGGCCCCACCGATTCCGGACGCCGGCCTGCGCGCCGAGATGCAGGGCCAGTGGGCCGATGCCGTGGAAATCTACAAGCAGTCTCTCCAGGCCAATCCGGCGCAGGCGCATCTGTGGGAACGCATCGCCGACATCCGCGCCACCCAGCTGAAGGATCCCGCGCGCGCAGCAGAGGCCATGCGCGAAGCGGTGAAGTACGCACCGGCCGATGCCCGGCTGCATCACAAACTGTCGCAGGCGCTGGCGGCGGCGCAGCAAGGGCCGGCCGCCCTCACCGCCATCAATCGCGCGGTCGAACTCGAACCCGGCAATGCCACCTATTTGCGCGCGCGCGGTGAACTCGCCACCTGGAGCGGTGACTATGCCCTGGCGCTCGCCAGCTTCGAACGCGTGCTCGCAGTCACCCCGCAGGACGGCGCCGCTCAGCTCGGTGCGGCGCGCGCCAGCTCGCGCAGCGGCAAGAAGGACGCCGCCGTGACCCGCTACCGCAGCTACCTCGAACAGCATCCGCAGGACAAGGACGTGATGCTGGAATATATGGAACTGGAAGCCGAGCGCGGCAATACGCAGGCGGTGCAGGAATACGACGCGCTTTACCGCCAGCGCTTCGGCGAGAGCAAGGAATACTGGCTGCGCATGGCCGATATCTACGCGCTGGGCAACAACCCCACCGCCGCGTCGGCCGCCCTCAAGGAAGCAAGCCGCCTCGCGCCGCAGGACCCCGCCCTGCTCTACCGGCTGGCACAGAGCTACCCGAGCGAGAAGGAAGCCGCGGCCGCAGCAGCGGCCATCGAGCGCGCGGTGGAACTGGAGCCGAAGAACCTGGAATACCTGCGCACCCGCGCCGACCTCGCCGCCTGGCGCGGCGACTACGCCATGGCGCTGGACAGCCATCAGCGCATCCTCGCCATCGCACCGGACGATGCCGGTGCGCGTCTGGGGATCGCACGCGTCAACTACTGGCGCAGCGAGCTGGACGATTCGGCAGTCGCCTACCGCGAGTATCTGGCGCTGCAACCCGACGTCGCCGCACCCTGGATGGAATACATCGTGGTCGTCACCGAGCTGGGCGACTACGCGCGCGCGATGGAACTGCTGGAAGACTATCGTGCGAAATTTGGCGACAACACCGCCTACCGCAAGCAGAAGGCACGCGTGCTGGCCTGGGCAGAGCGACCGACGCCCGCGCTCGGCCTCGTCGCCGAACTCGAGCCGACGCTGCCCGACGACTATGACCTGGGCTACACCAAGACCGTTGCCCTGCACTACGCCCACCGCCCGCGCGAAGCGCTGGACAGCCTCGCCGAGGTCACCCGGCTGCGCCCGGACAGCGCGGAAACCCTCGATCTGGGGCGCTTCATCCGCACCCCGCTGCGCTCCAGTGCGACGGTCGGCTTCGGCTACGCCACCGGCTCCGACGATGTCACCATCCGCCAGGCCGGCCTGCTCGGCGTCTATGTGATCAACCCCGAGACGCGCCTGTTCGGCGGCACCGACCTGCAGCAGATTTCAACCAAGGACGGCAGCGGCTACGAGATGACGGACGGCGGCAACGCCATCGACTACAACCGCGCCTGGCTCGGCATCCAGCATCGCATCTCGCCCAGGCTGTCGCTCGACGCGCAAATCGGCGGCGGCGATGCGGAAGGCGACAGCAACTTCATCTACGAAGTCGGCGCCGATCTGCAGCCGGCCGACGAACTGGCCATGCGCCTGTCGCACCGGCAGGACCTGTATGCCGTGTCGCCGCTGGCGGCCGAGCTCGGCATCGAACGCCGCGCCAACGCCCTCTACGCGACCTGGACCCCCGACCTGCGCTACACCGTCGCCGGCGATCTGGGCTACGACACGTTCTCCGACGGCAACGACCGCTGGGAAGTGGAACTCGCGCCGCGCCGCGCCTTCGTGCGCAACCAGCTGCTGAATCTGGATCTGGGCATAAGCGGGCGCTGGTACGGCTTCGACGAAGACCCGGGCCACGGCTACTACGCACCCTCGCTCTATCAGCGCTACGCGCTGACCGCCTTCACCTACTGGAAGATCAGCGACGACGACGGCGTGAGCGTGGCGTTCAGCTACGGTCCCTACAAGGACAACTTCATGTCCGGCTTCCGTGCCGGCGGCGATGTCGTGGTCGAAGGTTTCTTCGGCATCTACCGCGACTGGTACCTCAACGTGAAGGGCGGAGTGTCCCACTACGGCGGCGGCGCCACCTCAGGCTATGACTCGAACATGTTCGAAATCAACCTGACCCGACGCTTCTGACGCCGCACCGGGCCCGCATACACTGGAAGCATGAAAATCTGGCTGCTGGTCCTGCTTCTGCTTGTCCCTTTCGCGGCCATGGCGCAGCCGCCGGCCGAGCACGCGGTCGCCATCACCTTCGACGACCTGCCCTTCGCCTCCGTGCCAGCGGAAGACAATGCCAGCCTCGTCGGCATGACCAGCCGACTGCTGCAGCACCTGCAAACCGAGCAGGTGCCCGCAGTGGGCTTCGTCAACGAAGCCAAGCTCTACCGCGAAGGCAGCCTCGACCCGGCACGCGTCGAGCTGCTGCGCAGCTGGCTCCAGGCCGGCTTCGAACTGGGCAACCATACCGCCTCCCATCCTTCGCTCAACCGGGTGCCGCTCGACGCCTTCGAGGCCGACCTGCTGCAGGGCGAAACCGTCACGCGCCCACTCATGCAAAGCGAAGGCCGCACCCTGCGCTGGTTTCGCCATCCCTTCCTGCACCTGGGCACCACCCCCGAGGTGCGCAACGCGTTCCAGGATTTTCTTGCCGCGCACGGCTACACGGTGGCGCCGGTGACCGTGAACAACTCGGAATGGGTCTTCGCCGTCGCCTATGCCCGGGCGCAGGCGCAAGGCGATACCGACACGGCGCAGCGCATCGGCGCAGCGTATGCGCCCTACATGGACGCCGTGTTCGCGCGCGCCGAGCAACAGGCGCTCGACCTGTTCGGCCGACCCATTCCCCATGTGCTGGTGCTGCACGCCAACGCGCTCAACGCGGACTACTTCGATACGCTCGCCGCCATGCTGCGGCAGCGCGGCTACCGCTTCATCGACACTGGCCGACGCGCTCAAGGACAGCGCCTATGCGTCCTCCATCGGCTACAGCGGATTCAACGGCGAATCCTGGCTCGAACTCTGGTCACGCCAGGCCGGCCTGCGGCCGTCGCAACAGCCGCCGATACCCGGCTTCGTCATGCAGTGGGCGGGGCCCGCCGCGAACCGGGGCTACTGAGATGCGCGTGCGCGCTATCGTTATATTGGCCGCACTGGTCATCACCTTGCCGGCCGCAGCAGCCGAACCCTTGCGCAACCTCGCCCAGGCGGCCGGCATCCGTTTCGGCGCCGCGGTGAACGTCGAGGTCCTGAATGCAGACGCGGCCTACGCCCAGCTGCTGGCGCGCGAATTCAATCTCGTCACCCCGGAAAACGCGATGAAGTTTTCTGTCGTGCACCCCGAACGTGAGCGCTACGATTTCACCCAGGCCGACGCCCTGGTCGCCTTTGCCGAAGCGCACGCCATGCAGGTGAACGGCCATGTGCTGGTGTGGCACCAGCAGTTGCCGGACTGGCTGACGCAGGGCCAGTTCAGCCAGGACGAACTGAAAGCCATCCTGCGCGAGCATATCCAGACCCTGGTGACACGCTATCGCGGCCGGGTGGCGTCATGGGACGTCGCGGCCGAAGCGGTAGGCGAGGACGGCCAACCGCGCGACACCTTCTGGTCGCGCGGCATCGGCCCGGATTATCTGGCGCTGGCGTTCCGCTGGGCGCACGAAGCCGACCCGCAAGTCCATCTGCGCTACAACGACTACGGCGGCGAAGGCGCAGGCGCCAAGGCGGACGGCATCTACCGTCTCGTGGCCGCCCTGCACGGGCAAGGCGTCCCGATCCACGGCGTCGGCCTGCAGATGCACGTCAGTCTGGATGACGCCCCGCCGACAAAGGACCTGCGCGCCAACCTGCAGCGGCTGGCCGCGCTCAGCCTGGCAACCCACATCAGCGAAATGGACGTAATGCTGCCCATGCCGGCAAGCCGCGCCAACCTCAACAAGCAAGCGGTGCTCTACCGCGACACGCTCAAGCTCTGCCTGGCCCAGCCGCAGTGCCGCAGTTTTTCCACCTGGGGCACGACCGATCGCTATTCGTGGATACCGGAGTATTTTCCCGGCCACGGCGCAGCGCTGCTGTTCAATGCGGACGGCCGCTCGAAACCAGCGTACGACAGCATTCAGCGAGTTTTGCGCGCAGCGAGAGCAAGCAAGCGTTAAATCACACCGGCAAGCGGACTGCGATCATTGAGGTTGTTTGAAACTGGTGCCGGGAGGGGGACTCGAACCCCCACACTGTTACCAGCGGCGGATTTTGAATCCGCTGCGTCTACCGATTCCGCCATCCCGGCAAAGGGGCCGGATGCGAACGCGCCCGGCGACAGAGCCGCGCATTATGGCCCAAGCGGGTGGCCTGCTGCAAGGTGGCGGCTATAATCGCGCCCCATGCAGGTTTCTGACTTTGATTTCGATTTACCGGATGAGTTGATCGCGCAGCTGCCGCCCGAGGTGCGTGGCGGCAGCCGGCTGCTGCATATGGAAACGACTGGAATGCTGCATGACCGCTGGTTCCGCGATCTGCCCATGCTGCTGCGTCCGGATGACTTGCTGGTGATGAACGACACCCGCGTAATCAAGGCACGGCTGTTCGGGCACAAGGATTCCGGTGGCAAGGTGGAACTGCTGGTGGAGCGCGTGACGGGTGAATTCGAGGCGCTGGCGTTCATCCGCGCGAGCCACGCACCCAAGCCGGGAACGCGGATTATTCTGGCCGACGACGTGTGGGCGGACGTACTGGCGCGACAGGATGACCTGACGCAACTGCGCTTTCAACGTCCGGTGCTGGATGTGCTGGAGCAACTCGGCCAGTTGCCGTTGCCGCCTTACATTACCCACACGCCGACCGCCGACGACGAAGCGCGTTATCAAACGGTGTATGCGAACGAACCCGGCGCGGTGGCGGCGCCGACGGCCGGACTGCATTTCGACGATTCAATGCTGGCTGCACTGCGCGAACAAGGCGTACGTACTGCGCAGGTAACACTGCATGTCGGCGCGGGGACGTTTCAGCCGGTACGGGTGGCACATCTGGCTGACCACAAAATGCACAGCGAGCGTTACACGATTCCGCAGGCGACCGTCGACGCGATCCACGAAACCCGCTCACGTGGCGGCCGCGTGGTGGCGGTGGGTACCACCAGTCTGCGCGCGCTGGAGGCAGCCGCGCAGCATGGCGAATTGCACGCCGGCTCGAATGAAACCGACATTTTCATCACCCCGGGCTACCGCTTTAAAGTAGTCGATGCGCTCATCACCAATTTTCACTTGCCCAAATCCACCCTGCTGATGCTGGTCGCGGCCTTTGCCGGATTCGACAACATCCGTGCGGCATACGCCCACGCCATTACGCAACGCTACCGCTTCTTCAGTTATGGCGACGCGATGCTTTTAGAAAAAAACAGCTTAGAACGCACCCCCAATGAAATTTGACCTGATCACCACCGATGGCGGCGCTCGCCGCGGCCAGCTTCACCTCGCGCACGGCATCGTGCAAACGCCTGCATTCATGCCGGTGGGCACCTACGGCACGGTGAAAGCCATGACGCCGGCCGAACTCACCGAAACCGGTTTTGAGATGGTGTTGTCGAACACCTTTCACCTGTGGCTGCGCCCCGGGCTGGAAGTGATTGAAAAATTCGGCGGGCTGCACCGCTTCATGGGCTGGGACAAACCCATCCTGACCGATTCGGGCGGTTTTCAGGTGTTCAGCCTGGGAAAACTGCGCAAGATCACCGAAGAAGGCGTGAAGTTCGCTTCGCCGATCAACGGCGACAAGCTGTTTTTGACGCCGGAAATCTCGATGCAGATTCAGTGCACGCTGAACTCCGACATCGTGATGATTTTTGATGAATGCACGCCCTACCCTGCCACCGAACGCGAGGCCGCCGACTCGATGCGGATGAGCCTGCGCTGGGCGGCGCGCTCCAAGGCGGCGCACGCCGGCAATCCCAATGCGCTATATGGCATCGTTCAGGGCGGCATGTTTGAATCCCTGCGCGACGAATCCACCCGCGAACTCATCACCATGGATTTTGACGGCTACGCCATCGGCGGCTTGAGCGTGGGCGAACCCAAGGAAGACATGAAGCGCATCCTCGCCCACACCGCGCCCCAACTGCCGGCCGACAAGCCCCGCTATTTAATGGGGGTCGGCACACCGTCCGATCTGGTTGCTGCGGTGGCGCAGGGCATCGACCAGTTCGACTGCGTGCTGCCGACGCGCAACGCACGCCACGGCATCCTGTTCACCCGGCGCGGCGAAATACGCATCCGCAACGCCCGCTGGAAAACCGACACCGCGCCGATCGACGACGAATGCACCTGCCACACCTGCACCCATTTCAGCCGCGCCTATGTGCATCACCTGATCCGCGCGAATGAAATTCTCGGCGCGCGGCTCGCCACCATCCACAACCTGCATTACTACCACCGCCTGATGGCCGGGATGCGCGACGCCATCGAGGCCAAGCGCTTTGCTGATTTCACTGCCGCGTTCCACACGATGCAGGCGCTGGGCTGGTGAGATGAAACCCGCACCAACCGCCGTGTAGAATCCGGGACGCGGAGTCTCAGCCACATAATAAAAACACATCCAAATTAAAGGGGAGACCATGTCCACCAGCAAGCATTACCCGATGCAGTTCACTGGCGCCGGCGGCGAGTATTTCGTCATCTGGATCGTCAATATTGCGCTCACGCTCGTTACCCTCGGCATTTATTCGGCTTGGGCCAAGGTACGCACCCTGCGCTGGTTCTATGGACACACCCTGCTCGATAACCAGGCGTTTTCCTACCTTGCCTCGCCGATACAGATTCTCAAGGGCCGGCTGATCGCACTGGCCGCGCTGGTGGCGTATTACGCCACGTCCTATTTCGCACCGATGCTGGCGGTTCTGCTGCTGCTCGCCTTTTTCATCGCCATGCCGTGGATCGTGGTGTCGGGCCTGCGCTTTCACGCGCGGATGAGCGCCTATCGTGGCCTGCGCTTCGACTTCACCGGCACACTGGGCGAGGCAGCAGTCATCTATATCCTGCTGCCGCTGCTGATTCTGCCCACGCTTGGGTTGATCCTGCCTTACATGGCTTACCGTCAGGTCAGGTTCGTCGCTGGGAACACCGTGTACGGCCAGACTGCCGCGCGTTACGCGGGATCGCTCAAGCCTTTCTGGGGGGTGTACCTGCTGGCATTCGCGCTATTGGTGCTGCCGCTCGTTGCGGTCGGATATGGTTTCTATCAGGCGTATCAATTGCAGGCAGCCGGGCTGCCCAAGGAAATGGCCGGTGCCGCAGCAGCCGCCAGTATCGGGGGCGGCTTGATATTCTTCTATCTGATGCTTCCGGTCGTCAGTGCCATGATCATGGCACGCACCGCCAACCTGTTCTACAACGCCACCGCACTGGGTCCGGTCGGTTTCATGTCCAGCCAGCGCGCCCGCGACCTGATCTGGATTTACCTGTCGAATCTGATCCTGGTCGCGCTCACGCTCGGCATGTTCATCCCCTGGGCCAAGGTGCGGCTGGCGCGCTACCGCGCAGACCATCTCACGGTCAGCGGCCCCGCTGACCTCGGACAATTCAGCGCCGGGCAACAACAAGGCAGTACCGCTACCGGTGCCGAAATGGCCGACCTGTTCGATCTCAATCTCGGGCTGACGTGACGTGCTTTAGCGGCGAACTGTTCGACGGCGTCACCTCGCGCGCGCACCCGGTCACGGCCACACTCGGTGACGGAACCCTGCACATCGAAGGCGACGGCATCGCGCTCGCCGTCCCGCTTGGCGACGTCAACGTTGCACCACCCGTCGGCGCGGCGCGCGGCGTGGTGCATCTGCCCGAAGGGCGCGAACTGCATAGCACCGATCTTGCAGCACTCGCCCAACTGACCCAGGCGCGACCGACCCGTAGTCCGGAGCGCTGGGCGCGCACGCTGGAAAGCCGATTTGGCTACGCGCTAGCCGCACTGTTCGTCTCGATCGTTGTCGTATTTGCCGGGCTGCGCTGGGGGGTGCCCACCGCGTCCAAACTTGCCGCACACACCCTGCCCGCCGGGCTGGATGCGCGGATTGGCGTGGAATCGCTGGCATTGATGGAAAAATTCAGCCTCAATCCCAGCAAGCTACCCGCCACCCGTCGGCAGGCGATTGCGCAACGCCTGGCTGAACAATGCCGCATACAGGCCTGCCCTCCCCACTTGCTGCTGTTTCGCGACAGCCAGATGTTCGGCCCCAACGCGATGGCGCTGCCCGGCGGCGCCGTGGTGGTGACCGATGCGCTGGTCAAGCTGTCGCGCCACGACGACGAAGTGCTCGCCGTCATTGCCCACGAACTCGGCCACGTGCAGCACCGCCACAGCCTGCGGCTGGCTCTGCAAAGCATCGGCGCCGGTGTAATCCTGGTCGCTGTTACCGGCGACATCGGCAGCGTCACCGACCTCGCCGCCGGCCTGCCCAGCCTGCTGCTGCGAAGCGGCTATTCGCGGGACATGGAGCGCGAGGCAGATGCCTACGCGCTGGTCTGGCTGAAAACCGCCTGCATTTCCTCCAGGCGTTTCGCCGAGATACTCAGCCGGATCGACAAAAATACGTCGGAGACGAATCTGCTCGACAGCCACCCTGGCACACGAGAGCGAATCCAGCCGTTTCTTACTGCCCGTGGCTGTACCTGAGGCTGTCATGTTTGGCGTGCTAAAATCCGAAGGTTTTTGACTGGAAGCCCGACACCATGATTTCTCTTGCTCACGCGCAAACTGCAGCCGCCACACCCGGAACCGCCGACCTGATTCAGCAGTTTCTCCCGCTCGTCATTATTTTCATCCTGTTCTATTTCATGCTCATCCGCCCGCAGATGAAGCGTGCCAAGGAACAAAAACAGATGCTGGCCGAACTGGCCAAAGGCGACGAAGTGGTCACCGCCAGCGGCCAGCTGGGCAAAATCGTCAAGATGGGCGACCAGTACGTATCGCTCGAAATCGCCGATGGTGTGATCACCCATGTGCAGAAATCCGCCGTGCAAACCCTGCTCCCCAAGGGCACGATCAAAGGTCTGTAAGCACCCCGACGTGAGCAGCATGCCCCGCCCCCCTGCTCACCCCTCCCCGCTCACCGTTCCCCCTATAAAATGAACCGCTTCCCGCTCTGGAAATATGTGCTCATCGGCTTCACGCTGGTGGTCGCCTTTCTCTACACCCTGCCCAATTTTTACGGTGAAGTGCCTGCGGTGCAGGTGTCGCCGGTTCGCAGCAGCGAAAAAGTCGATAACGCGCTGCTGGGTCGGGTGGAATCCACGCTGAAAACGGCCGGGTTGGCGACCAGCGGAGTCGAACTGGCGGGCAACAGCATCAAGGCGCGATTCGCCAATCCCGACGCGCAGATCAAGGCGAAAGACGCGCTGCAGGCTGGGCTGGGCGACCGCTACACGGTGGCCTTGAATCTGGTGTCAGCCTCCCCGGCCTGGCTTTCCTCCATCGGCGCACTGCCGATGTACCTCGGCCTCGACCTGCGCGGTGGCGTGCATTTCCTGCTCGAAGTGGACATGAAGGCCGCGCTGGAAAAAGCCGCCATTCGCTACCAGAACGATTTCCGTACCGAACTGCGCGCCGACAAAATCCGCTACGGCCGCATCGCCCGCGAAGGCAATGTCGTCAGCGTGCATTTCAACACGCGTGACCAGCGCGATGCCGCGATCAACAAACTGGGCACCGTGTTTACCGAACTGGCCTTCACCCCGGAAGACCTGGCCGAAGGTTTCAGCTTCTCCGCCCGCCTCAAACCGCAAACCGAAACCAAGGTGCAGGAATTCGCCTTGCAGCAAAACATCACCACCCTGCGCAACCGGGTCAACGAACTCGGCGTGGCCGAACCGGTGATCCAGCAACAAGGCGCCAGCCGCATCGTGGTGCAATTGCCCGGCGTGCAGGACACCGCCAAGGCCAAGGACATTCTCGGTCGTACCGCCACGCTGGAAATTCGCATGGTGGACGAGCAGGCCGACCCCATTCTGGTCAGCCAGGGGCAAGCGCCATTTGGCGATGAAATCGTCCCCAGCCGCGAAGGTGGCAACATCGCCGTGAAAAAAGATGTCGTGCTGACCGGCGACTCGATCACCGACGCCTCGCCGGGCTTCGACAGCACCAGCGGCCAGGCTGCGGTGCATCTCAATCTGGACGGCAAGGGCGCGCGCATTTTTCAGGATGTCACGCGTGAAAACGTCGGCAAGCGCATGGCCATCCTGCTGATTGAAAAAGGCCGCGCTGAATCCATTACTTCGCCGGTGATCCGCGACGAAATCGGCGGCGGCCGGGTGCAGATCACCGGTATGGAAACCGCGCAGGAAGCATCCGATGTCGCGCTGCTGCTGCGCGCCGGTGCCCTTGCCGCGCCGATGCAGATCATCGAAGAGCGCACCGTCGGCCCCAGCATGGGCGCAGAAAACATCAGCAAGGGCTTCCACTCCAACCTCTGGGGCTTTGCCGCGGTTGCGCTGTTCATGATCATCTACTACCGCATCTTCGGGCTGTTCTCGGCGGTTGCGCTCGCCATCAACGGCTTTTTCCTGGTCGCGCTGCTGTCGATGATGCAGGCCACGCTCACCCTGCCCGGCATGGCGGCTATCGCGCTCACGCTCGGCATGGCAATTGACGCCAACGTGCTGATCAACGAACGCATCCGCGAAGAACTGCGCAACGGCGCCACTCCACAAGCCGCGATTCACGCCGGCTACGACCGTGCCTGGGCAACCATTCTCGACTCCAACCTGACCACCCTGATCGCAGGCGTTGCATTGTTCTGGCTCGGCTCAGGCCCGGTGCGCGGCTTTGCAGTGGTGCTGTGTCTGGGCATCCTTACCTCCATGTTCAGCGCCGTCACCGTGTCGCGCGCTATGGTCAACCTCACATACGGTCGCCAGCCACGGCTGACCAACGTTTCCATTTAAGGCGCCGCCATGCTGGAATTTTTCCCCTTCAAGAAAACCATCCCCTTCATGAGTTGGGGCAAGGCGACGACGGCAATTTCGTTGCTCACCTTTTTGTTCGCCATCTGGGCACTGTGGCACAACGGCCTCAATCTGGGCGTCGATTTCACCGGCGGCACGCTGATGGAAGTGCGCACCAGCCAGACTGCCAACCTGCATGCGATTCGCGGCGCGCTGGACAAAACCGGCCTGCCGGAAGTCTCGGTGCAGAACTTCGGCACCAGCCGCGACGTGCTGGTTCGCCTGCCTGCCAAGCATGGTGCCAACGCAGCAACAACCAGCAACACGGTTATGGCTGCGCTGCAAACCGTCGATCCCACCATTGAATTAAAACGTGTCGATTTCGTCGGTCCGCAAGTCGGCAAGGAACTGTACGACAACGGCGCATTGGCCTTGCTGGTGGTCGCTTTCGGCATCATGGCCTACCTGGCGATCCGCTTCGAATGGCGCTTTGCGGTTGCGGGCATGCTCGCCAACATGCACGACATCGTCATCATCCTCGGCGTGTTCGCCTTCTTCCAGTGGGAGTTCACGCTCACCGTGCTGGCGGGCGTGCTGGCCGTTCTGGGTTACTCGGTCAACGAATCGGTGGTGGTATTCGACCGGATTCGCGAAAACATCCGCAAGATGCGCGGCGCCACCATCCCGGAAATCATCGACGACGCCATCACCCGCACCATGAGCCGCACCATCATCACCCACGGCTCAACGCAGATCATGGTGCTGGCGATGCTGTTCTTCGGCGGCGAGGCACTGCACAACTTCGCCCTCGCGCTCACCATCGGCATCATGTTCGGCATCTATTCGTCGGTGCTGGTCGCCTCGCCGCTGCTGCTGATGTTCGGCGTCAAGCGCGAGCATTTCATCAAGCCGGTCGAGAAGAAAGAAGAAGCCGTCGTGTGAGCTGGAAGCGGTGAGACGGTAAAACCGCTTACCGCTTACCGCTTACCACTTACCGCTTACCGCTTACCGCTATGCTCCACGACCTCATCACCTGGATCCTCGCCACCGTTCACGACTGGGGCTACACCGGCATCTTCGTCCTGATGGCGCTCGAATCCACCGTGCTGCCGGTGCCAAGCGAACTGGTGCTGATCCCGGCCGGCTATCTTGCGCACCAGGGACAGATGAATTTCGGGCTGATCGTGCTGGCGTCCACCGCCGGCAGCCTGGTCGGTGCGTCGTTCAACTACGTCGTGTCGATGTGGCTGGGTCGGCCTTTCCTCGAACGCTGGGGTCGCTACTTCTTCGTGCGCCCCGAATTGCTGCACAAAACCGATGCGTTCTTTGCGAAACACGGCGCAGTCTCCACCTTCACCGGTCGCCTCATCCCCGGCATCCGCCACCTGATCTCCATTCCCGCCGGACTCACCCGCATGAACCCCGGCGCGTTCGCGTTCTACACCTGCTTCGGCGCGGGGCTGTGGTCGCTCATCCTCACCCTGTTCGGCTACTTCCTCGGCGGAAACGAAGCGCTCATCCAGGAATATCAGCATCACATCACCGTCGGCGTGATTGCGTTTGTTGCGCTGATTATTGGCGGGTATGTGTGGTGGCAGCGGCGTAAATAAACGTCGCGCATCGATCACAACTTATTCAAGTACAAACAGCCAAAGCTGTACGGAAGAAAAACCCGTCAACTGCATCAATCCTCATGATGCCCTGAGATCACGCCTCAGCCTGACGCGGCAGCCACCATCAAGCGCTTCATCTCCGCTACCGCTTCCTTCCAGCCCACGAACAAGGCCTGCGCGACGATGGCGTGGCCGATGTTGAGTTCGTGGATGCCGGGGAGCGCGGCGATGGGCTGGACATTGTGGTAGGTGAGGCCGTGGCCGGCATTGACGGTTAAGCCGATGCTGCGACCATAGGCGACGGCGGTACGGATACGCTCGAATTCGGCAGTACGCGCTTCATCGGTTTCGGCGTCGGCATAAGCGCCGGTGTGGATTTCGACCACGGGCGCGCCCGCAGCGTGTGCAGCATCAATCTGGGAAAAGTCGGGGTCGATGAATAGCGAGACGCGGATGCCGGCATCGGCCAGCCGCGTGCAGGCGTCGGCGATCTTGGGCTGCTGGCCTTTGACGTCGAGGCCGCCTTCGGTGGTGAGTTCTTCGCGTTTTTCGGGCACCAGACAAACGTCCTGCGGCCGGGTGGCAATGGCAATGTCGAGCATTTCTTCGGTGACGGCCATTTCCAGGTTCATCTTGGTCTTGAGCACCTGGCGCAGGATGGCGACGTCGGCATCCTGGATGTGGCGGCGGTCTTCGCGCAGGTGCAGGGTGATGGAATCGGCACCGGCGGTTTCGGCCATGAGCGCGGCTTCGACAGGGCTGGGGTAACGGGTCTTGCGCGCCTGGCGCAGGGTGGCAATGTGGTCGATGTTGACGCCGAGATAGATGCTCATGGATTCAGCCAGATGGGTCGATGGATTCAGGTCGATGGATTCAGTTCGGTGAGATCGCGCAATAGCTGGCGAGTATAAAGTGGCTTGGTGCCGAGGGTATGGTTGATGAGGGTGCGCATCAAGGACTTGGATTCGCTCAGCGTTGTCGGCCGCTCGAAGCTGTCCGCTGCCAGATCGAGCAGCGTCTGACCTGACACCGGACAGCCCGGTTGTCCGCTCGCATTTATGCCCTCCTGGGTACGCAGCGCGCCTCGCTCAGGCTGGAACACATAGCGACTTGCGGCGTGGATCGGCGCACCGCTATCAGCATCGATGTCGAAGGTGGCGCCGTAGCCAATTTCACCGAGCAGCCGTTTTTCAAAGCGGCGCAGGATGCGTTCGTAATCGGTAACAGCGGCCTCCCCCGCCAACTGATCAAGCGTGCCGACGTAATGTGCGTAAAGCGCCTCGTGTGCGTCGCCGCGTGCCAAAAGGCGCAACAGCAATTCGTTGAGATAAAACCCGCACATCAAGGCGCGGCCCTGCGGCGGCGCAATCCCGCCATGCCATTCGGCGGCGTGCAGGGTTTTGAGGTCGGACTTGCCAAACCATGACAGCAGCAACGGGGTGAAGGGTTGCATCAATCCGCGCAGTGCGGAGGTCGGGCGGCGCGCGCCGCGTGCGATCAGTGCGACGCGGCCGTGGCTGCGGGTGAACACTTCCGCCACCACGCTGGTTTCCTTGAAGGCGTAGGTGTGAAGAATGAGGCCAGGCTCATTGTTGACGCGCGCCTCGCCCGACATCGTTAATCCAGTCCGAGTGATTTGAGCATCCGCACATCGTCGGCCCAGCCGCCTTTGACCTTGACCCAGACTTCCAGATAGACCTTGCTGTCGAAGGCATGCTCCATGTCGAGGCGCGCCTGGGTGGAGATGGTTTTGAGCTTTTCGCCATTCTTGCCGATGAGGATAGGCTTGTGGCTGTCGCGATCGACCAGGATGGTGGCGAAGATACGGCGCAGGTTGCCCTCTTCCTCGAACTTGTCGATCTGTACGGCCACCGCATAGGGGATTTCCTCACCGCACAGGCGAAAGACCTTTTCGCGGATCAACTCGGCTGCCAGTTGGCGTTCGGTTTGGTCGGTGACGTCATCCTCCCCGAACAGCGGCATGTTCTCCGGCAGGTGGGTTTGCACGGTTTTCAGCAGTTCGTCCAGGTTTTTGGCCTGCTTGGCCGACACCGGGACGATCTCGGTGAAAGGATGCGCGGCAGCAGCTTCCTGCAAATAAGCCATCAACTCACCACGATCACTGACGTGGTCGATCTTGTTGACCACCAGGATGACAGGACGGTCCGTCGGCAGCAACTCGATCACCTGACGGTCTTCTTTTTTCAGGCGGCCGGCTTCCACCAGCATCAGCACCACATCGGTGTCCGACAGCGTTTCGCGCACACGTTTGTTCATCGCGCGGTTCATGGTGCCCGCATAGCGGGTCTGGAAACCCGGGGTATCGACGAACACAAACTGCGCTTCGTCGGTGGTGTGAATGCCCATCACCCGGTGGCGCGTGGTTTGCGCCTTCTTCGAGGTGATGCTGACTTTCTGCCCGACGATACGGTTGAGCAGCGTCGATTTACCGACGTTGGGGCGCCCGACAATGGCGACAAGGCCACATTTGAACGGGCTGGTTTCGGTTGACTGGCTCATTTTTGCAATGCCTCACACGCCTGGCGTGCGGCCTCCTGTTCGGCTGCGCGGCGGCTTTTACCCACGCCGCGGGTGATGAGTGCGGGTTTGCCCAGCACGCACTCAACGATGAAATTTTGATCGTGCGCCTCGCCTTCGGTGCCGATCAAACGATACTCCGGCAGCGGCTGTCGGTGCGATTGCAACCATTCCTGCAACTGGGTCTTGGCGTCCTTGCCCGAGGCTTTGGGATCGATTTGTGCGAGCAGCGGATCGAACAGACGGCGCACCACACGCGCCGCCTCGTCGAAACCCGCCTCCAGAAAAACCGCGCCAAACAAGGATTCAAGCGCATCAGCCAGAATCGATGGGCGCCGAAAGCCACCGCTTTTGAGTTCGCCCTCGCCGAGTCGCAGGGTGTCGCCCAAGCGCAGGGCGATGGCGATTTCAGCCAAGGTTTCCTGTCGCACCAGATTGGCTCGCAGGCGCGACAAGCTGCCTTCAGGCAAGCTTGGAAAGGTGTCATAGAGCGCGCGGGCAACCGTGCAGTTCAGGACGGAGTCGCCAAGAAATTCGAGCCGCTCGTTGTTAATGGAGCCATAACTGCGATGCGTCAGCGCCTGCGTTAACAGTTCGGCGCGGATAAAGGTATACCCCAGCGCCTGTTGCAGGCGCTGGATGAGTATGGGGTTATTCAACCTCAACAGGCGCCGCGTTGGGATCTGAGCTGGCGCTGAAATCGACCACCAGGCTGACGTTGCCAACCAGCTTGGTGCGAAATTCGTATGCAGCAGTAATCACCGGCACCCCACCCTGACGCTCCACGCTGAGATCTTCCGGCTTCACCACCGTGACATAGCCCACGCTGGCACGTTTCGAAAAATCGTCGCGGATCTCGGCATTGCTCTTCGATTTGAGCTCGGATTCCTGCCCCATGGTGGCAAGAATTTTCTTCACCGAGAAAAACTCGATATAGGCCGGTACCAGCTTCATTGCCAGCATGGCGATCGCGATAAACACGATGGCGACAAACAAAAAGCCAAACATGGTCAAACCACGTTGCTGATGCGCCAGGGGGGACAGGTTCTGCATGGGGTCTCCTTGATTATTGAATGGTGGTGCCAATGCGGCTGAAATCGTCAAAGCTCATCCAGATGAAAAATGCCTTGCCCACAATGTTCCTGTCCGGGACAAATCCCCAGTAGCGGCTATCGTTACTGGCGTCGCGGTTATCACCCATCATGAAGTACTGCCCTGCGGGTACCTTGCAGGTAAAGCCATCACCTTCGGCATTGTAGGAGCAGTTTTCGCGATAGGGGAAGTCCACCACTTGCGGCGGAAACACCGACGGCTTGTCGGATTCGGTCATCATGGTATGGGGCTCGGCCTTCAACGACTCGTTGTAGACCGTCGCGCTGATATAGTTAAGCCCGCTACCCACGTAACTGTAGGCTCCGCTGCTGGTTGTCGGTATGGGCTTGCCATTGATCGTCAGTTTTTTGTCGCGGTATTCGACCACATCGCCCGGCACGCCGATCACACGCTTGATGTAATCGAGGCTGGGGTCGGCGGGATAACGAAACACCATGACGTCGCCACGCTCGGGATTGTTCATCTGCACGATCTTTTGATTGATCACCGGCAGGCGGATACCGTAGGTGTATTTGTTGACCAGAATGAAATCGCCGATCAACAGCGTCGGCATCATCGACCCGGACGGGATCTTGAATGGCTCGACCAGGAAGGAACGCAATCCGAATACGACCAGGATGACCGGGAAAAAGCTCTTGGCGTATTCGACCAGCATCGGTTCCCTGTCGCCAGGGGCGCGGCTGCGTTTAAGCAACAACGCGTCGAGTAGCCAGATGCCGCCGGTGATCACCAGCGCGCTAAAAAGAATAAGGGCGAAGTTCATGGGGATTACTTGTCCGAGACCTGAAGAATCGCAAGAAAGGCTTCCTGCGGAATTTCTACGTTGCCGACCTGCTTCATGCGGCGTTTGCCGGCCTTTTGTTTTTCAAGCAGCTTTTTCTTGCGGCTGATGTCGCCGCCATAGCATTTGGCGAGCACGTTCTTGCGCAGCGCCTTGACGTTTTCACGTGCAATCACATTGGCACCGATCGCCGCCTGCACCGCCACGTCAAACATCTGGCGCGGAATCATCTCGCGCATTTTCGACGCCAGTTCACGTCCGCGATAGACGCTGGTGGCGCGATGAACAATCAGCGACAGCGCATCGACTTTTTCATTGTTGACCAGAATGTCGAGCTTGACCAGATCGCCCGCGCGGTATTCCTTGAATTCGTAGTCGAGCGAAGCATAACCACGGCTGGTCGATTTCAGCTTGTCGAAAAAGTCCATCACCACTTCATTCATTGGCAGGTCGTACACCAGCATCACCTGGCGGCCGTGGTACTGCATGTTCACCTGCATGCCGCGCTTCTGGTTGCACAGGGTGATGACATTGCCGACGAACTCCTCCGGGACGAAGATCGTCGCGGTGATGATGGGTTCGCGGATCTCCTCGATCTTCGACAACTCGGGCAGCTTGAACGGATTTTCGACGTTGATCAACGTGCCGTCTTTCATCAGCACTTCATACACCACCGTCGGCGCGGTGGTGATGAGATCCATGTTGTATTCGCGTTCGAGCCGCTCCTGCACGATATCCATGTGCAGCAGGCCGAGAAAACCGCAGCGAAAACCAAATCCAAGCGCCTGGCTCACCTCGGGTTCGAATTGCAGGGCCGCGTCGTTCAGTTGCAGCTTGGTCAGCGCATCGCGCAGCGATTCAAAGTCGTGCGACTCGATCGGATACAGCCCGGCAAACACCTGCGACTGCACCTTTTTGAATCCAGCCAGCGGCTCGCTCGCTGGATTGTCGAGCAGGGTAATGGTGTCACCCACCTGCGCCGATTTGAGTTCCTTGATCCCGGCGATGACAAAGCCCACTTCGCCCGCCGACAGTTGGGGGCGATCCACCGACTTCGGCGTGAATACGCCAACGTGCTCGGTCAAGTGCTGCGCGCCGCTTGCCATGAAACGGATTTTGTCCTTGGGCCTGAGCACCCCATCCACCACCCGCACCAGCATCACCACGCCAACGTAATTATCAAACCACGAGTCAATAATCAGCGCCTTCAAGGGCGCGTCTTCCTTGCCGCGCGGCGGGGGAACCTGCTTGACCACCACTTCAAGGATCTCGGCGATACCAATCCCGGTCTTGGCCGACGCACGTACCGCCTCGCTTGCATCCAGCCCCACGATGTCCTCGATCTCCTCCGCCACCCGATCCGGGTCGGCCGCAGGCAGGTCGATCTTGTTCAGCACCGGGATGACCTCGACGCCGAGGTCAATCGCCGTATAGCAATTCGCCACCGTCTGCGCTTCCACCCCCTGCGAGGCATCGACCACCAGTAACGCGCCTTCGCACGCCGACAGCGAGCGCGACACCTCATAGGAAAAGTCGACGTGCCCCGGTGTGTCGATCAGGTTCAGCTTGTACGTCAGGCCGTCCTGCGCTTTGTAGCTCAAGGCAGCGGTTTGCGCCTTGATCGTGATACCGCGCTCTTTTTCCAGATCCATCGAATCGAGCACCTGCGCCTCCATCTCCCGCTCCGACAGCCCGCCGCAATACTGGATCAGGCGGTCGGCAAGCGTGGACTTGCCATGGTCAATGTGGGCGATGATGGAGAAATTGCGGATCAGGTTCTGCGACACAGCAAAACGGGCACGTTTCCGTGCCCGGTCAGGGATGAGATAACTATGTGGATTTTAACGGATTTATGGGACCGGCGGGGAGGATAGTCAGACTGCTTTATTGCTTTACTGTCGCCCTCCCCGCTGCCCCGGATTTAGTTACACCTGCGGGTGCGCCCGCTCCATTTTTGAATCCAGCTTGTTCAGCGCATGCAAATAAGCCTTGGCCGAAGCCACGACGATATCGGTATCGGCGCCCTGCCCATTCACCACGCGACCCTCATTGGCCAGACGCACGGTCACTTCACCCTGGGCATCGGTTCCGCTGGTGATGTTGTTGACTGAATACAGCAGCAAATCGGCACCGCTGGTCACCACTGACTCCAGCGCCTTGAAAGTGGCATCGACCGGGCCGGAACCTGCGCCATTAGCCTGTTTTTCCATGCCATTATCGGTAAACACAAGCCGTGCGTTCGGAATTTCACCGGTCTCGGAGCAGACTTTCAGTGACACCAGCTTGTAGCGTTCGTGTTCGGCTGCATAGCCCTCGCTGCTCACCAGCGCCTGCAAGTCTTCGTCAAAGATTTCGCGCTTTTTATCGGCGAGCTCCTTGAAGCGGGCAAAAGCAGCGTTAAGCGCTTCTTCGCTGTCGAGCACGATGCCCAACTCGCCGAGCTTGGTTTTGAACGCGTTGCGCCCGGACAGCTTGCCCAGCGTCAAGCGGTTGGCGTTCCAGCCGACGTCTTCGGCACGCATGATTTCGTAGGTCTCGCGGTGCTTGAGGACGCCGTCCTGGTGGATGCCGGATTCATGCGCGAAAGCATTGGCCCCGACGATGGCCTTGTTCGGCTGCACCGGATAACCCGTAATGGTGGAAACCAGCTTGGATGCGGGCACGATTTGCGTGGCGTCGATGCGGGTATCGCAGGGAAACACATCCTTGCGGGTGCGTACTGCCATGACGATTTCCTCCAGCGAGGCATTGCCTGCGCGCTCACCCAAGCCGTTGATGGTGCACTCGACCTGGCGCGCGCCGTTCATCACCGCAGCCAGCGAGTTGGCCACGGCCATGCCGAGGTCGTTGTGGCAGTGAGTCGACCAGATGACCTTGTCAGAATTCGGCACGCGCTCGATCAACTGCTTCATGCGCTCGCCCCACAAGGCGGGAATGCTGTAGCCGACGGTGTCGGGAACATTGAGCGTTTTGGCGCCGGCCTTGATCACTTCGTCAAAAACGCGCACCAGAAAATCCATCTCCGAGCGCACTGCGTCTTCAGCCGAAAACTCCACATCGTCGGTATATTCGAGCGCGAGCTTGACCGCCTTCACCGCCGCCTCGACCACCTGGTCCGGATGCATGCGCAACTTCTTTTCCATGTGGATGGGTGAAGTTGCGATAAAAGTGTGGATGCGCCCGGATTTGGCGGGCTTGATCGCGCCACCCGCCGCGTGGATGTCGCGCTCGTTGGCACGTGCCAGCGAACACACGGTCGACTCCCTGATCACTTCAGCGATGGCGTGGATGGCATCGGCGTCACCGGGGCTGGCAACGGCAAATCCTGCCTCGATCACATCGACGCCAAGCTTTTCCAACTGGCGCGCAATGCGCAATTTTTCATCCTTGGTCATCGACGCGCCCGGGCTTTGCTCGCCGTCGCGCAAGGTGGTGTCAAAAACAAACAAACGGTCTTTCATGGCTGGCTCCATGGTGGGTCGGCGCTGATGTCAATGTGACTTGAGCCGACGCATTATAAAGGGGTTGCCGCGAGAAGCTGACGGCACGGGGTACTGCAGGGAGGGGGGATTATTGTGTGCGCGCGCAGCGCAGCAGCAGGCCGCCGAACAGGACGTCCGCGAGGCAGGGGAACAAGGAGACGTGAAGCAACGGTTTAGACATGGTCTAAATTGTATCTATTTTTCGTTGCCAGGCAAGTGGGTCGTGGTCTTCGCTGTTTTTCTGCCACGCACGAACCGCAGCAACGCATCGCCATAGCCCGACAGGCCATACAGCGCAAACACCCCGAACAGCACTTCGGGCGGGCTGGTCGACACCAGAATGAAGGCTAGCACCACCAACAGAATGACAAAGAACGGCACGCTTTTACGCAGGTTGATTTCCTTGCCGCTGTAATACCGGAAATTGCTGACCATGGTGAGGCCGCCAAACAGCGCAATCGCGGCAGCCAGCCAGCGCACGGCATGACCATCCACGCCGTACTCGACCATGACCCAGACAAAACCGGCGATCAGCGCCGCTGCCGAGGGGCTGGGCATCCCCTGGAAAAAGCGCTTGTCTGTCACCGTTTCAAGCTGGGTGTTAAAGCGCGCCAGGCGCAAAGCTGCCCCCGCACAATAAACAAAAGCTGCAATCCAGCCGAACTTGCCGAGGCTTTGCAAGGCAAAGACATAAATCACCAGGGCCGGCGCAACGCCGAATGACACCATGTCCGACAAGCTGTCGTATTCCGCGCCAAACGCGCTTTGCGTGTGGGTCATGCGGGCCACCCGCCCATCCAGCCCGTCGAGCACCATGGCAATAAAAATGGCCACGGCCGCATGCTCAAAGCGCCCATTCATCGCCTGCACCACCGCATAAAACCCGGCAAACAGCGCGCCGGTGGTGAACAGGTTGGGCAGCAGATAGATGCCGCGATCACGCATGCGTGTGCGCGGCAATTCGGCTTTACGGTGTTGGAATTCAGGCATGTGAGGCAGCGGTTACCAGCGTGCCAATATGGTACGCCCACCGGTCACTTTCTGACCAATCGAGACCTCGGCACGCGCTGTCGTCGGCAGGTAGACATCCACCCGTGAACCAAAACGGATAAAGCCGTAACGCTGGCCGCGTGCCAGTTTGTCACCGACACGCACGTAACACAGGATGCGCCGCGCAATCAGCCCGGCAATCTGCACCGAGGTGACATCGCCGCGCGGGGTCTGAATCCACAATGCGTTGCGCTCGTTTTCGGTGGATGCCTTATCGAGATCGGCATTCACAAAGCTGCCTGGCGTATACCAAAGACCCTTGATCTCGCCATCAACCGGGCTTTTGTTTGAATGCACGTTGAACACGTTCATGAACACGCTGATTTTCAGCGCATCACGATCAAGATAGGAATCACGCACTATTTCCACCGCGACAATGCGGCCATCGGCGGGTGAAATGACCGCATCTGCATCGCTTGGCGGCACGCGTGCCGGATCGCGGAAAAACTGCAGCGCAAAGACTGCCCAGATCCAGAACGGAATCGACCACGCGCCAAGGAAAACAGTTGCCAGCACCGCTGCAGCAAACGCCGCCAGCAAAACCAGCCAACCCTCGCGGGCAATAAGAGGATGTGTCATAAATTCGGTCCGTCAGGCAAAAGAACAAAGGGGTGAGGCGCAAGGCCTGTCAGCCCGACGCCTCACCCCCAAGCCTTTGTACAGATTAGTTTTTCGATTGATCAACCAGCTTGTTCTTGCTGATCCACGGCATCATCGCGCGCAGCTTGGCGCCGACAACTTCGATCGGATGCTCGGCGTTGAGGCGGCGACGGGCGGTCATCTCGGGGTAGTTGGTGCGGCCTTCGAGGATGAACTGCTTGGCATAGTTGCCGTTCTGGATGTTGTCCAGGCACTCCTTCATTGCGGCCTTGGACTGCGCGTTGATGACCTTGGGGCCGGTCACGTATTCGCCGTATTCCGCATTGTTGGAGATCGAGTAGTTCATGTTGGCGATGCCACCTTCGTACATCAGGTCGACGATCAGCTTCAGTTCATGCAGGCACTCGAAATAGGCCATTTCCGGCGCGTAGCCCGCTTCGGTCAGCGTCTCGAAACCGGCTTTCACCAGGTCGACGCAACCGCCGCACAGCACGGCCTGCTCACCGAACAGGTCGGTTTCGGTTTCTTCGCGGAACGATGGTTTCGATCACGCCACCCTTGGTACCGCCGTTGGCGCAGGAATACGACAGCGCGAGGTCACGCGCCTTGCCGGATTTGTCCTGATACACCGCGATCAAAGACGGCACGCCGCCACCCTGGGTGTAAGTCGAACGCACCAAATGGCCGGGGCCCTTGGGGGCGACCATCACGACGTCGAGGTCGGCACGGGGGGTGATCTGGTTGTAATGCACGTTAAAGCCGTGAGCGAAAGCCAGCGTCGCGCCTTTTTTCAGATTGGGCTCGATCTCCTCATGGTAAACAGCAGCCATCAGTTCGTCCGGCACCAGAATCATCACAAAATCTGCGACTTTGACTGCATCAGCGATTTCCTTGACGTCGAGACCGGCTTTCTTGGCCTTGTCCCACGACGCGCCGCCTTTGCGCAAACCGACGGTCACTTTGACGCCAGAATCCTTCAGGTTATTGGCGTGGGCGTGACCCTGCGAGCCATAGCCGATAATCGCGACCTTGCGCTTTTTGATGAGGGAGAGGTCGGCGTCCTTGTCGTAAAAAACTTTCATGGTGAATTCCCAGGCAAAAATAAATAAAAACAGCGAATTGAAAATCAGGCTTTGAGACTGCGCTCGCCACGTCCGATACCAGACGCGCCGGTGCGCACAGTTTCGATGATGAAGACGGGGTCAATCGCCTCCAGGAAAGCATCCAGCTTGGAACCGGTGCCGGTCAGCTCGATGGTGTAAGTGGCATCAGTGACGTCGATGATGCGGCCGCGGAAAATGTCGGCGGTGCGCTTCATTTCCTCGCGCCCCAGTCCCACCGCCTTGACCTTGACCAGCATCAGCTCACGCTCGATGTGACTGCCTTCGGTCAGGTCCATCACCTTGATCACGTCCACCAGCTTGTTCAGCTGTTTGGTGATCTGTTCGATGACTTCTTCCGAACCCACCGTAACGATGGTCATGCGCGACAGGGTCGCATCTTCGGTCGGCGCGACCGTCAGGGATTCAATGTTGTACGCCCGCGCGGAAAACAGCCCGGCCACACGCGACAGTGCACCCGCCTCGTTTTCCATCAACAACGAAATAATATGGCGGCGCACCATCACAGTTCCTCCGCCAGAATCATTTCAGACAGGCCCTTGCCGCCTTCCACCATGGGGAAGACGTTTTCGGTCTGGTCGGTCTGGAAGTCCATGAACACCAGCCGTTCCTTCAGCGCGGGCGAGAAGGCTTCCTTCAACGCGGCCTCGACGTCTTCCGGCTTGTCGATGCGCATGCCGACGTGGCCGTAGGCCTCGGCGAGTTTCACGAAGTCGGGCAGTGACTCCATGTAGGACTCGGCGTAGCGGCTGCCGTAGAAGAATTCCTGCCACTGCCGCACCATGCCCATGTAGCGGTTGTTGAGCGTAATGACCTTGACCGGAATACGGTACTGCTTGCAGGTTGAGAGCTCCTGGATGCACATCTGGATGCTCGATTCGCCGGTGATGCAGGCCACCTGCGCATCGGGGAACGCGAGCTGCACGCCCATCGCATACGGCAGGCCGACCCCCATGGTGCCGAGACCGCCGGAATTGATCCAGCGGCGCGGCTTGTCGAACTTGTAATACTGCGCGGCCCACATCTGGTGCTGGCCGACGTCTGAAGTGACGTAGGCATCGCCCTTGGTCACTTCCCAGAGTTTTTCCACCACATACTGCGGCTTGATGATGCTGCCGTTGCGGTTGTACTTGAGGCAATCCTTCGAACGCCACAATTCAATCTGCGTCCACCAGGCATTCAGCGCCGCTGCGTCGTTCTTTTCCTTGGACTGTTTCAACATGGCCAGCAGATCGTCGAGCACATTTTTCACGTCGCCAACGATGGGCACATCGACCTTGACGCGCTTGGAAATCGACGATGGATCGACGTCGATGTGGATGATGCGGCGCTGCTCGCGCGCGAAGTGGGCGGGATTACCGATCACCCGGTCATCAAAGCGTGCGCCGACCGCGAGCAGCACATCGCAGTGCTGCATCGCCATGTTGGCCTCGTAGGTACCGTGCATGCCCAGCATGCCGAGATTCTGCTTGTCGGTGGCGGGATAGCCACCCAGGCCCATTAGCGTGTTGGTGCAGGGAAACCCCAGCAAGCGGGTGAGTTCGGTCAACTGCGTTGCCGCGTCGCCCAGCACCACGCCGCCACCGGCGTAGATCATCGGACGCTTGGCTTCGAGCAGCATCTGCACCGCACGCTTCATCTGCCCGCTGTGGCCCTTGACCACCGGGTTGTAGGAGCGCATCTCGACCGTGGCGGGATACACAAACTCTGCCAGATGTGCGGTCACATCCTTGGGCACATCAATCAGCACCGGGCCGGGACGGCCGGACGCTGCAATGTGAAAGGCTTTTTTGAACGTCGCCGCCAGGTCTTTGACGTCCTTGACCAGGAAGTTGTGTTTGACGCAGGGACGGGTGATGCCAACCGCATCGACTTCCTGGAACGCATCCAGGCCAATCGCCGGCGTCGGCACCTGGCCGCTGACGACGACGATGGGAATCGAATCCATGTAGGCGGTGGCAATCCCGGTTACCGCGTTGGTGACACCCGGCCCCGAAGTCACCAAGGCCACGCCGACACGGCCAGTAGCGCGCGCATAGGCGTCGGCAGCATGCACTGCCGCCTGCTCATGGCGCACCAGCACATGCTTGAATTTGTCCTGCTTGAAGATTGCGTCGTAAATATTGAGTACGGCTCCGCCAGGATAGCCGAACACAAACTCGACGCCCTCTTCGGCCAGACAACGTACGACGATCTCAGCGCCCGTAACTTCCATAAACTGGCAAATAATCAATTCGTTGGTGGACCTGTGAGGGTAATCGTTTTGTCCTGTTTTGGTCAAGAAATCCTGTCCCGCAAGGACAACTGGCAGAATTTCTCGATATTTCCACCACTTCACACTCTAAAAACCTATCCAGCACGCAATAAAAAGCCCTCCATGCACGGAGGGCTTGATTTTTTTGTCGGCTACCACTACGCCGGCACAACAAACATCTGATTATTCGTGTGCGGCCTCGGTCAGCGCCTGCATGATTTCATTCAGCGAGCCTTGCGCATTATCGAACAGGCAAACCATATTGCCTGAACTGCACACCGTCACGGAGTTACCTTGCACAATCCAGCCCTGTGACGGCGACCACCCCCGCATCTGCGAAAATAATGAAAGGACAT
The DNA here is from genome assembly GCA_963828945.1 of uncultured beta proteobacterium. GTDB lineage: Bacteria > Pseudomonadota > Gammaproteobacteria > Burkholderiales > Thiobacillaceae > Thiobacillus. Next base: position 21,454 of record CAWHHA010000029.1, on the reverse strand, counting down.
CAGTATTGCCCGACACCATGCGGCGATACCACTGGGCAAATTTCGCAAGGCGTTCCATCAACTCGGGTGGCAGCATGCCATCGGCCTCCATGACCACGCCGTCATCACGAAAGCGACACACGGCTGTTACGCCATCAAGAACCAGGATTTTTCTCAGCGACATATGCGCTCCTCAGGCAGCCTGCAAGGCATTGAAGGCGGCTTCATAGTCGGCGTCACGATTGCGGACAACGACACCGCAATTGCCATTCACCACCACCGACCACTCCAGCCCCACGACCGAGAAGCCCTTGAGCGGCTGAAACCCGCCTTGCCCGGTCACCGCTTCCCAGCCACGCGCCTCCATGTTGGCAATCGCCAGGTTGGCAACACACGAATGCGCCAGCAAATCCAGCACCTGCGGGGTAAGCTCGGTTCCCTCGCGCAACACGTGCGTTTGCAGATCACCCTTGTCAGTAAACGTGAACGCTGCCATCGCGCCCGGCAAATCCATCATTTTGTCCAGATTCATCCCGCGTCTCCTTTGGTATCGATTTCAGTACAGATCAGTAGAGTGCTTCCTTGGTGTCGCCGCCAATTTTGGAATACAGATTGGCCAGCAAGTCATCCCGTATATCACCCACCTTGGCGCGCATGATGGTCATGACATCGTTCAGTAATTCGCCACGGTTTTCAATAAAGGCAAAATAATTGCCGACAACACAAATGGTGACCAGATTGCCGTGAGCGATCCAGCCCTGCACAGGTCGGCAACCACACCCTTCGGCGAAAGAGTCGACAATCTCGGTTTGCATGTTGATCGCCAGGGTGTTGGCGCGGCACAAAATCGATGCCATCCGGGCAAACTCGTCGGTAAGCGCACCTTCATACGAAAAACGATCACCGCGAAATGCAAATTCACCCGCGGCAATCACACCAGGAATAGCCATGAGCTGCTTTACGATATTCATCGAGCCTCCTCCAAGTTATGTTTATCTACGGCTTGATCATGTTCAGCACGTTGTGGCAATTTGTCACACCAAGTCGCAATATAGAGCCACCATGCAAGACAACGCAATAGCCCCCACCTCCGCACCATTGCCAATTCGAATCGCCGTCATGGTTTATGAATTGCTGCTGGTTACCGCAGTCGTATTTGTCGCCGCACTGCCTTTTCTCTACATGGTAGGCAATGCGCAGACCGGCTGGCTGCGCCATGTTTTTCAGTTTTATCTGGTGGGCGTGCTGTTCGCCTACTTCAGCGCATTCTGGTTGCGCAACGGACAAACGCTGGCAATGAAAACCTGGCGCATCCGTCTGGTTAACCCAAACGGCGAGCCCGTAACGCTCAAACAGGCTGCGCTGCGATTTACGCTCGCCCTGCTGGGTTTGCTGCTGGCGGGCGCAGGTTTCTGGTGGGCACTGTTCGACCGCGACCGGCAGTTTTTTCACGACCGCATCGTCGGCACCCGGCTGGTACGCGTGCCACGCAAATCCTGACCATGCATTGGCGCGACCGGATACGGAGCCACTTGCTGGAACACGCCCCCGACAGCGTGTGCGCACTGGATGAATCTGCTTACCTGCTGACTCAAAATGTGCTGCCCGCCACCCTGGTTTATCGACACGACACCGCCCCGGATGCACCCTGCGCACTGGCACTTGGAATCGACATCCTGAGCGGCTTAAACGCGCAGCAAGCCCTGCATCTGATCAACCAGACACGCCTGTATATCGCGCCGCGGATCCTGCTTGCCGTGCGGCCTGATTGCGCCCTCGACGAGGCTGCATTTCGCGCGCTCGGCTTCATGCAGTCCGCAACCGACAAAACCGATACCGCCCGCATTTTTCACTACGACCTCGACACTTACAAAACCGTGCCGGACTGGCTCAACGCCCGCTACTGGGCGCACCCCGAGCGCTGGAAATCCTGATCGCCCCACGTTAAGCGGCGCGCATCGCACACCAGCCTTCGGTTACACTGCCTGCATACTCGCGCGAGGGCCCGCCATTCATGAAATTCATCCCCCACAATGCACTTGAAGAACAGCTTGCAGCGGTCCATGCGGGCACGCTCGACCCCGAGACTTTCGTACTGCACCTCATCGACCAGCAACTGTTCATGCCGGTGCGCGATGAGAAGAATCCCATTCAGGGCTTCCAGCGTTCGACTCAGGCCGATTTATTGGTCATCGAAGATGAAGACGGCGAGCGCGTACTGGTGGTGTTCACCAGCCCCGAGCGCGCCAAGCCGTTTGTCGAGCATTACCCCGGCTTTGCGGGCGGCATCCTGACCGAGTTTTCCTGGCTGCTGCGCCGCATCGGCGGCGGCGTGCCGATCGCACTCAACCCCGGCTGGGACATCGGCATGGACTTTGACGCCGACATGATCGGCCAGCTGGTTGCCCAACTCCCACCCGAGCATTCAGCCTGACCTCCGCCTCGCTGCCATGCTTCCCGAACACGCGCTAGCCGAATTCCGTTCTGTTCTGGGGGCAGAGCGCGTCCTCGACGATGCCGCCACGCTCGCGATATACAGCCACGACGAAACGCCGCGTCAGATTGTGCCCGAGGCCGTGCTTTTTCCGGCTTCGCACGACGATGTCGTCGCGCTGACCCGCATCGCGTTCAAGCATCGCATCGCCCTGACCCCGCGCGGCGCAGGGTCCGGCAACGTCGGCGGCGCATTGCCTGCACCGGGTAGCATTGTGGTCAGCTTCGAATGCATGCAGCGCGTACTCGAATTCGATCCCGACAACCGGCTCATCGTCGTCGAAGCCGGCGTCGTCACCGACGAAATCAATCGCATCGCCCGCAGCGCCGGTCTGTTTTACGCGCCCGACCCCGGCAGCAGCGCCTATTGCCGCATCGGCGGCAACCTCGCCATGAATGCCGCCGGCCCGCGTGCGGTCAAATACGGCGTGACCCGCGATCATGTATTGGGGTTGCGCGCCGTCACCGGCAGCGGAGAAACCATCCGCACCGGCTGCCGCACCACCAAAGGCGTCACCGGCTACGACCTCACCCGACTGCTGATCGGCTCGGGCGGCACGCTTGCCCTCATCACCGAAGCCACCCTCAAACTCCTGCCCGCACCTGAATCGGTTGCCACCCTGCGCGTGTGCTATGCCAGCACCCGCGCCGCACTCGACGCAGTCGGCCGCATCATGCGTCAGCCGGTCATGCCGTGTGCGCTCGAATTCATGGACCATCGCGCCATCGACGCCATACGCCCGACCGGCACAGCGGACGACCTACCGCCAGACACCCGTGCGTTATTGATGGTTGAAGCCGACGGCACCGTGCAGGATTTGCCGCGCCAGATTGCCGCACTGGAAAAGGCACTCGTTGGCGATGGCCTGCTCGACCTGCGCAGCGGCTTCAAGCGCGAAGAGATCGCCCAGCTATGGGCCGCACGCAAATCGCTGTCGCATGCCGTCAAGCGCATCGCCCCGCTCAAACTGAACGAAGACGTGGTGGTTCCAGTATCGCGGCTGGCCGATTTTGTTGACTTCATCGACCACACTGCCAGCACGCATCAGTTGGCAGTCGTCTCATTCGGTCACGCCGGCAACGGCAACCTGCACATCAACCTCATGGTGCATCCGGACAACCGCGACGAAATGGCGCGCGCCCACCGTGCGCTCGACGCCATCGTGCAGCGCGTACTGGAACTGGGTGGCACCCTCTCGGGCGAGCACGGCATCGGTACCGAAAAGCGCCGTTTTATTCCCCAGGAAATCGATCCCGCCACGCTCGGCATCATGCGCGCGATCAAACAGCAGTTCGACCCGCTCGGCCTGCTCAACCCCGGCAAACTTTTTCCTGATTAAGTTCGCTCGAACGCTTTACAAGCATGCGCAGCCTCTATAGAATGCGCGGCTTCGTTGGGGGTATAGCTCAGCTGGGAGAGCGCTTGCATGGCATGCAAGAGGTCAGCGGTTCGATCCCGCTTACCTCCACCAACTAACAGGAAGTCCGATGCACAAACTAGGCGTCATCACCACGTTGCTGGGGTTGATTCTGAGTATCGTCGGATTGATAGTCGGCTTTTGGAAAATGCTGCATGGTGTCGAACTGGCCGAAGTCTGGCTCGGGCTGGTACCATTGGGTTTCGTCAGTTTGTTGCTTGGCGTCACCTTAACGCAGCTTTCAAACAAGCAGTAACGACGCAAGTCGTAGCAGTAAAATCAGACGGTTCACACCGTCGTCCAGGTCCCCATCGTCTAGAGGCCTAGGACACTACCCTTTCACGGTAGGTACCGGGGTTCGAATCCCCGTGGGGACGCCACCATCCTTTCAGGATCGTGACAAATTCATACAAACAGAATGCAATCACACGGCAATATGCATTGCCAATGTGTTTTGTTGCGCCCATAGGCCGCGCTGTCCAGCAAGACCGTGGCCGCTCACAAAAACCTGTCCCTGTTTGTCCCTTTGCGCCTTAGCCCATTATCGTCGTTATGCTACTTAGCTAGACCTGACCCGGCTTTCGCATAACAGAGTCCCATTTCCCTCCTATACCTAGGTGGCCCACGATTATCAACAGGCTTGTCCCTATATGCATTCGCCGTCTTACTGTTAGGATTTGTAAAGCGAACAAACCCAAGAAAGGGATAGGGCACGAGCATGAAAGGCCAGTGGATAGGACAGTACGCCGGTACCAATGAAGGCCAGATCATTGTCAATGTTGATGAGCGGCAAGCGGCATTCGAAGGAATGGCATTCGTTAATGAGAAGAGTGACCACCTCCCCCATTTCGCCGCTTTCTTTACAACGCCGAATAAACATCAAGATATTTCTTTCCGGACTAGCCAGATTTTGCCAATCCACCCACATACCGGAACAACAGATTATTGGGACAATGTGAAGCAGTTCTTTGGCAAGGACATTGCCATTCCGGAATATGCGGATGTGGCGTGCAAGTGGACCGAGACAAATCTGACCATGTCCTGGAAGACGAATATTGGATCGTACGGCTCTTGCGAACTACCTTCCTCCAATGCCGGGAAAGTTTCAGAGCTTGTCCCCATTCCGGATGTAACCGATTGGGCTAGTTATAAAAAATATGTTTCAACTCTGGGTGTTGGGAATCGCCTCCTATTTAGAGGCCAGAACAAACCATGGCGGCTCCGTACGTCATTCCACCGCACTTCGAGGGCAGATTTGTTCCGGTTCCTTAATGAGGATATCCAAATCTTGCTCAAGCACCTGAGCGCAAGGACAAGGCACGTATTTAACTTAGAGAACCGGAACGAAAACGGGGCATTTTTCAATCTAGTCCAGCACCACGGATACCCGACACCATTGTTGGACTGGACCTATTCACCTTACGTCGCGGCATTCTTTGCATATCGCGGGATCACTAACCAAGAAGCTGCTAGCGAAATGGCAGTCGATAAAAAAGTGAGGATTCATATCTTTGATCAGGCAAAGTGGAACGTTTTGCCGCAAATACGGCAAGTGCTTCATTACACGCCACACCTAAGCATCGGTGAGTTCCTGGCTATCGAGAATGAGAGGATGAGAGGATGATCCCGCAACAAGCCGCGTCAACGATTACAAATGTTGACGACATTGAAAGCTATATCAAATCCTTAGAAAAGATTGATGGTGGAACATATCTTCGTGCTATCGATCTGCCGTGGTCTGAGCGGCGAGCAGTGATTCAAGAATTGAACTACATGGGTATTACTGCGGCTTCACTGTTCCCGGGTCTTGATGGCGCATGCGAAGAGTTAAAAGAAAGACATTTTGATATTTAGCACGTAACGATTGACCATCCCACCCATCAGTCCTTCCATGAGTTGAAATGAAGACGGCACAAATCGGAAAGTGCGGAGAATTGCTGATGCAGTTTCAACTTCTCATGCGTGGGGTCGAGTCCGCCCCCCTCACGACGGACGCCGGTCTTGACCTTGTAGCGTACTCACCGAAAGGAGTACGCCCGGTGACGATCCAGGTTAAGACGAACTTGCAACCCAAGCCGAGCGGCGGCAAGGGCAAGGACGCGCTCGACTGGTGGGTGCCGGTAGATAGCCCGGCCGACTATGTCGCGTTCGTTGACCTATCGACGCAACGCATCTGGCTGCTGTCCCATGCAGAACTTGGAGAGGTGGCGCAACAGACCTCGAACGGGCGTCATCACTTCTACATGTACGTGGACCCAGCAATCAAGCCGACGAAGGCAGACCGTCCCGCCCACAGCTACGAGTTCGAGAAATACCTTTTACAGAACCGCGCGCATAAGGTTTTCGGCACGTAAAGAGGAAACGGAGCAGTGATCTACTTATCTCACCGTTATGAGGCTCTCGGCCATAAAACAATCACTCAGCGCAATGCCCCGTATTTACTGGTGCCCCGAAGACGAATCGAACGTCCGACCTACCCCTTAGGAGGGGGTCGCTCTATCCACTGAGCTACCGAGGCGTGGCGCGCATTCTACCGAATCCTGCGAGGATTACCGAACCACGCTGAATCCACGATCACCATGGGTTAAATTGGCGCGTCTTGGGAGAACACATGACCAAATTGATGTTGGGCGGACTGGCTGCATTGCTGGTGTTGGCGAGCGCGGTGCTGTGGATGCTGCGACCGGGCACGCAACGGGTGGAAGGCGGCATCGCACCGGATTTCAGCCTGCCGGATCAACAGGGCAAGACGCATCGTCTGAGCGATTACACCGGGCACTGGGTCGTGCTGTATTTCTATCCCAAGGACGACACGCCGGGCTGCACGCAGGAGGCGTGCCGCTTTCGCGATGACATCGGGGTGCTGGGCGATCTTGGCGCGTCGGTGCTGGGGGTGAGCGTGGATGACACCCGCTCGCACGCCGAGTTTGCCCGCAAATATCAATTACCGTTTCCGCTGCTGTCCGATCCGGATGGGCGCACGGCTGCGGCCTACGACAGCCTGCTGAATCTTGGGCTGGTGAAATTCGCCCGCCGCCACACCTTCATCATCGGGCCGGACGGCCGCATCGCAGCGCGCTTTGACAAGGTCGATCCGGCGCGTCACGCACAGGAAGTGGCGCATACCCTGCGAAGCCTGCAACGGGCGAGTCAGTGAGGCTTTAAACGCGCGGCCGCGCGCTCGCGACGCGCCTTGGCGCCCCAGATCCACACGTATTGCACGCCGGACACCACGGCGATGGCGAACACGCTCACGAACAACGCGGTCAGCCATTCATCCAGCTTCAGCACCTGGGCCAGATCCGCGAGCACCAGCGCCAGCAAGGCGAACTCGGCAAACATGTGCGTCTTGCCGAGCCAGGTGGGGTGGATTTCCAGATGCCCCGCCATTCCCCGATAGCTCAATGCGCCCAGCACGATGATGCTGTCGCGCAGCAGAATCGCCAGCGTCACCCACAGCGGAATCGCCCCCGCCTGCGTCAGCAACACCAGGGTCACCACGCCCAGCGCCTTGTCGGCGACGCTGTCGAGCGCGGCGCCAATCTGCGTCATCTGGTTGAGCCAGCGCGCCAGCAGGCCGTCGATGCCGTCCGATACGGCCGCCGCCAGAAACAGCCAGCACGCAGCCTCCCAGCGCTGCTGCAGGATCAGCCACGCCACCATCGGCACGGCAGCCAGCCGCAGCAGGGTGATGACATTCGGCAGATTGAACACACGCTCTCGCATGGCGACACACTAATCAACTCAAGGGCTGTCTGGCAAGCTCATCCCACAGTTTGTCGAGACGCTTGGCCGATACGGGATACGGCGTTTTCAGTTCCTGCGCAAACAGCGAAATCCGCAATTCCTCCAGTTGCCAGCGGAAGTCGTCCAGCGCCGCCGGCAGCTCGCCCCGCACCTGCGCACGCCGCGCCAGATACTTGTTTTGCAGCGTCAGCACACTGGCCATGCCGCGCGAATCGCGCACCTCGGAGGCGGGCAATTTTTCCAGCCGTTTGAGAATGCCGCGCAGGTAACGCGGCAGGTCGCGCAAGTGCGCCCACGCGGTGGCGGTGATGAAATCAGGCGGAACCAGCGCGGCCAGATGCGAGGTTTCATCGCGCATCGCAGCGGTGAACTGCGGCTTGGCATTCAGGCGCGCCGTGACCTGCGCGTGCAGGTCGAGAATCTCCGCCACGTCACGCAGCAGCGCCTGCTTGACGACCGCGACCTTGGGCTTGGCGCGTTCCTTTTGTTTGTCGAATTCCTTCTGCTTGCGCGGCGTGTCGTCGTCGCCCAGCAGCGCGCGGGTGGCGATCGCATTGATCAAGGCCTCGCGCAATTGCTCGGCGCTGCCAAAGTTGCGGAATTTAAGCGCCAGCGCCGTTTCGCGCGCCAGGTCCTTATCGAGCTGCTTGAACTGGGCGACCAGTGCGATGCGCAACAGCCGCACCACCCCGCGCCGGGTTTCGCTTGCGGCCGCATCGGCCGTATCGAGCAGGCGCAGGTCGACGCTGTCACCCGCATCGACCAGCGCGGGATAGCCTGTCAGCTCGCGGCCGCCGCGCTTGAATTTCACCTGCTCCGGCAGATCGCCAAAACTCCATTCCACCAGCCCCGTGCGCTCGAACTCGCTGTCTTCCGCGCCGCCGCCATAGGTGATGCGGGCCGCGCCACCCAGCTGCTGGCGCAAGGCGGCGAGATCGCGCCCGCTGGCGAGTTCCTGCCCGCTGTCGTCGATCACGCTGAAGTTCATTTTGAGGTGCGGCGGCAACTCGCCCGACCAGTCGTCGGGGTGAATGTCGGTGCCGGTTTTCTTGCGGATATAGGCCGCCAGCGCGGTGGTCAGAATCTGTTCGCCGGGCTGCGCCACGCTCAAGAATGCCGTCACCGCATCGGGCAGCGGAATCAGCGGACGGCGCTTGTCTTTCGGCAACAGTTTCAGCAGTGCGGTGAGCTTTTCGCGGATGAGGCCGGGCACCAGCCAGTCCGCCTGCGCCGCCTCGATGCGGTTGAGCAGGTACAGCGGCAGCTGCAGCGTCACGCCGTCGAGCGCATGGCCGGGTTCGAAGCGATATTTGAGCTTGCACGCCACGCCGTCGACCAGCATGATTTCGGGGAACAGATTGTGATCCGCGCCCAGGCCTTCGCCGAGGATGTCCTCGCGCTGCAGGTACATGATTTTCGGGTTCGCGGCCTCGGCTTCCTGCCGCCACTTCTCGAACGCCGCGCCGTTGTGGATGCCGGCCGGAATGCGCGCGTCGAACACGCGGAAGATGCGCTCCTCGTCCAGCCACACGCCCGACTTGCGCGCCTTGTGTTCGAGGTCTTCGATTTCCTGAACCAGTGTCCGATTGTGCGCCAGCCATTTCGCCTGGGTGTCGTATTCGCCCGCCACCAGCGCGCCGCGAATAAACAGCTCGCGCGACAGCTCGGGATCGATGCTGCCGTAATGAATCTTGCGCCGCGGCGCCAGGGTGATGCCGTAGAGGCTGACGCGCTCGAACGCCACCACGCGCGCGCCCTCCTTTTCCCAATGCGGCTCGATGAACATGCGCGTCAGCAGATGCTGCCCAGCCGCCTCGATCCATTCCGGCCTCACCTCGGCGACGGTGCGCGCCAGCAGCCGCCCGGTGTCGGTCAACTCGGCCGCCATCACCCACTTCGGGCCTTTTTTCGCCAGCGCCGAAGCTGGATGGATCGACAGCTTGATGCCACGCGCGCCCTGGTAATTACCTTCACCCGGCCTGGCGCGGCCCGCGCCTTCACTTGGCTTGGTGCGGGCCTTGGCGTCGTCCGACTTGAAGCCGATGTTGCCAAGCAGGCCGGTCAGCAGCGCCTGATGAATGGTGTCGTAGCCCGCGTCCTTTTCGTTCTCGCGCAGCCCGAGTTCGCTCACCTGCGCATGCAACTGGCCGTGGATGTCGCGCCATTCGCGCATCCGTCGCGGCGACAGAAAATGATCCTGCAGCAGCGTCTGCAGCTGGCGGTTGGTTTTCTTGTGCTTGACCTGTTCTTCGTACCAGCGCCACAGCTTCAGCCAGCCCATGAAGTCCGAACGTTCGTCGGCGAACAGCTTGTGCTTTTCATCCGCCGCCTGCGCGCGCTCCATCGGGCGGTCGCGTGGGTCCTGCACCGACAGCGCGCTGGCGATGATCAACACCTCGTTGACGCAACGCTGCTGTTCCGCCGCCAGCAGCATGCGGGCAATGCGCGGATCGAGCGGCAGCTTGCCGAGCTTCTTGCCGATCTCGGTCAGCCGCCCCTGCTCGTCCAGCGCGTGCAGTTCGGCCAGCAGCTGATAGCCGTCGCTCACCAGCCGCGTGCTCGGCGGATCGATGAAGGGAAAGCCCACCACGTCGCCCAGCCCCAATGTCTTCATGCGCAGGATGACGCCAGCCAGCGAGGAGCGCAGCAGTTCAGGGTCGGTAAAGCGCGGCCGGTTGCCGAAATCGGCTTCGTCGTAGAGGCGGATGCAGACGCCGTCCGCCACCCGTCCGCAGCGTCCGGCGCGCTGGTTGGCCGACGCCTGCGAGACCTTCTCGATCAGTAGTTGCTCGACCTTGTTGCGCGCCGAATAACGTTTGACCCGCGCGGTGCCGGGGTCGATCACGTAACGGATGCCCGGCACCGTGAGCGAGGTTTCCGCCACGTTGGTCGCCAGCACGATGCGCCGCGACTGGTTGGACGGTTTGAAAATCGCGTCCTGCTCGGCCACCGACAAACGTGAAAACAGCGGCAGGATTTCGGTGCCGGGCGGATGGTGCTTGCGCAGCGCCTCGGCGGTGTCGCGGATCTCGCGCTCGCCCGGCAGGAATACCAGAATGTCGCCGGAGCCGAAGCGCGCCAGTTCGTCGGTGGCGTCGAGGATGGCGGCGATCTGGTCGGGCGCATCCTTGTCTTTCTTCTCGCGCTCGCCCTTGGCCGGCGTGGCGGGCTCTTCGCGCTCGATCGGCCGCCAGCGGACTTCCACCGGATAGGTGCGCCCCGACACTTCGATCACCGGCGCGCCGCCAAAGTGCTGTGAGAAGCGCTCGGCGTCGATGGTGGCGGACGTGATCACCACGCGCAGGTCGGTGCGCTTCTCGACCAGCGTTTTCAGATAACCCAGCAGGAAATCGATGTTGAGGCTGCGCTCGTGCGCCTCGTCGATGATGATGGTGTCGTAGCGACTCAGGAGCGGATCGCCCTGGCTTTCGGCCAGCAGGATGCCGTCGGTCATCACCTTGATCGCGGTGTCGTGGCGCACCTTGTCGGTGAAGCGCACCTTGTAGCCGACCACGCCGCCCAGCTCGCCGCCGAGTTCCTGCGCGATCCGCGCCGCCACCGCGCGCGCGGCGATGCGGCGCGGCTGGGTGCAGCCGATCAGCTTGCCCGGTCGCACGCCAGCCTCCATGCACATCTTGGGAATCTGCGTGGTCTTGCCCGAGCCGGTTTCGCCGCACAGGATCAGCACCCGGTGCTGTTGCAGCGCGGCAAGGATGTCGTCGCGGCGGGCGCTAACGGGCAGATCGGGATAATGGATAAGCAAGGCGGGACTCAATCGTTCAAAAACCATCCGCGAAGGTCGCGAATGAAAAGGGTTTACTTGTTCTGGATATACCGCGCGTCGTCAAAGCTTTCGACCCAGTCCGGGCGGTAGACCGCCATCACGGTGATCATCATGCCCGTTGTGAATGCCTCGCCCCAGCTGATCAGCATCGCATACGGCGTGTAATGGGCAAGCAGATAATCGAGCGTATACGCGCCGCCCAGCGTCATCAGCGCGGTGGTGGCGAGGCCAACCGCCACCACCGACAGCGCGGCACCAAAAAATCCGTTGCCCAGCACATAAATGAAAAAGTGATTCGGCAGGTAGCGATCCAGCAGGCGGAAAACGCTCCAGCTCACCGCGGCGGGCAGCGCCGCCGTCAACAGCGCATCCATGCCCAGCGCGCCCCAGCTGCCACGGCCGAATGCCGCGTTCGCCAACAGGATCAGCACCCCGGCAAAGGTGGCGCGCCAGAAACCGAACATCAGCGTCAGCGCTGCCATCCCATACAGATGAAACGACAAACCCGGCTTTACGCCGGTTCGAATCTGCCACAAGGCCAGCACTACCACCGTTGCACCGAGAAACAGATTCAGGCGCTGCGGCTCGGCCAGCTGCCGCCAGTCGCCCGACATCAGCCAGCGCCAGGCCAAAAACGCCAGCCCCAGCCAGCCGACCAGATGAAATGATTCCGGGAGCACGGATGCAACCAGAGCGGGCGCGGTAAAATTCATGGCCGGATTTTACGCGATGCTGCCCCTACCCTGCCGCCACGAAAGCGCTTATGACCTCCATTTCAAACAAGCCCCTGTCCAATGACGAACTGGCCGCTTACAGCGATCTCATTCACGATATCGCCGAGCGGGCCGACATTGCGCTCTCGCTCGAAGGCATCGACGGCTTTGTCACCGCGCTGCTGGTTGCGCCACGCTTGGTCGAGCCCAGTGAATATTTCCCGGTGCTATTGGGCGAACAGGGCATGGGCGTGTTCAAGGATGAAGCCGAGTCAAACCGCTTCATGGATTTTTTCAACCGCCGCTGGAATGAAATCAAGCGCGCGCTGGCCGCCCCGGTGGAAAACCTCGCCGACCCCAAGGCGCTGGCGCCATTGATCATGGACTGGGAAGGCTTGCTGAGCGAGCTACCCAAGCAAGAAGCCGATGAGGTCCGGCTGGACATGCCCGCCTACGGCCAGCTGTGGGCGGCCGGTTTTCTGATCGTGGTCGAACACTGGGAAGACGACTGGTCGCTGCCGGAAGACAGCAAGGACGAAACCTTCGTCGACGCCTGCCTCGACCCGTTCTACGCGCTGATCACGCCAGAGGCCGACTGGACGTCCGAAGAGCGCAAGCTCAACCGCGACGAACACGTTGCCAGCGCCATCTGGGGCGCCTACGACCTGCGCGAATTCTGGCTCGACCGCGGCTTCGTCCCGCACGCCCCGATCCGCAAAGAGCCCGAACCTGGCCGCAATGACCTCTGCCCGTGCGGCAGCGGCAAGAAGTATAAAAAATGCTGCGGCGCGGACGACACTGTGCATTGAGCGTGGACTGATCGGCCAATGCGGCCAGATCAAGTAGCGGGTGCAACAGCGTGAGTTGGGTTTCCGATAATAAAAACAGCGCAGTTGACGGCTGGAGAGATAACAGCGGTAACTGCCTGCGCATGCCGATCAACAAGGTGTGGCGACACAAAGCGATTCAGGTGTAAGGCTGCGAGAGATACAACGCCATCCCTGTTAACTTAAATTGCTCGGCAAGGAGAAAACGGGCAAACCGCTCTACTGTGGCGCCCCCTGTGCCTCTGACACAAGTTGCTTAAGCAGTTCCTCCGTGACCGCGAGCACTCGCTCGCTCAACTCAGCGACCCGCGGGGCATCCATGCGCATCTTAGTGGGCTCTTGGTTCGCGAACAGTATCTGCTGATACGGTTCCCACTCGCGCCGGATTCGCGCCACATCTGCCTTGACCTGCGCAGAGGCGAGTGGCGAGCTTTCAATCTGGTTTAGCACGGCGGTGAAATGCGCACGGCTGAGGTGCAATTCCATCGCGGCCGGAGCGTCATAGAGTTCCCAGGTGCGGTAGAAATAAAACTTGGCCATGCGCTGCGACAGCATGCGCTGGCGCCCCGCGATACCGATCAGGTGATCGATTGGCGCAAGGGTGACACCCTCGTAGGCCACTGTCACGCCGTGCGCCGCTTGCTGCAGTGCCTCGTTGACGTCGTAGAACTCAACGGCATCCGCCTTGCTTGGTGCTGCCGCCAGCAGCGGCTTGCATTTCTTCCACGCGTCTTCCAGGTTGGCGACCGCACTCCGCACCGCCGGGGTCGGCTGGAATGTTTTCAGCGCCGCGAGCTGGGATTCGAACTGGTTGATCGAGCCCTGCAGGATGGTCCGGGCGTCATCGCTTGCGATTCCTTGTCCTAGCATGAGGTACGCCTTCACGATGCGCTGCGAGAGCATGCGCTCACGCCCCGCAATATTCACAGCAGATGCGGTATCCATTTTTGCCACTGCCGGAGGGGCTTCAGCATGCACAGACAATGGTGGAAGGGCAAACGCCAGCCCTGCCAGGATCCCTACGAAAAATCGAAGCCTGCCCATAAAGAATCACCTGCAGAATGGAAGAAAATGGAACGAAGGAATGATTGTCTAATTCATCCGTCCCCACATTAGTCTACTGAAGAGACGCAATCAACCCAATCCGAAAGATTACTTTGCAGCCTGCCCTGACGGGGTGCAACCGGCAGCAATGACCCAAGCTCGAACGCCATTCAAGTTTCGCGGCCGTTTCCAACGTGGCGAGGGGAGGAGGTCTTCAACGCGATTTTGCTGCTTAGCCAAGAATCGGTCCCGCGATGCCGGCGCTGCTTCTGTAAAAACGAATGGAGTAACTGGACGGTGAAAGACAACATCTGAATCACCCTGGTTTTTCAGATGCGTTTAACCGTCAGCTTGGCCGACAGAAGAAACGAGGCAGGCAGGCTTTCAGCCAGCCGCCGCCCGATCGAGCCAGGCTGCGGTTTGCTGCTTGCCTTGTATCGCCGAAACGGGCAATGCTTCGCCGTTTTTCCAGCGCATCAGCGCCTCACATTTGCCCTCACCCGTGATCACAAACCACACGCGCTGGCTGCGACTCAAGCGCGCTTGCGACAGGCTGACGCGTTCGGATGGCAGCTTCGGTGCATCGTGAACAGCCAGGACGTCTGCGCCATCCCAACTGTGACCGGGAAAGAGGCTGGCGGTGTGGCCATCCTCACCCATTCCCAGCATCACTACATCGAAATCCGCCACGCCAGCCAGCCACCCAGCGTACATGGTCGCGGCCTCTTGCGAACCGCGTTCAGCCGGAATCGGCCGGCGATTTTCAGGCGGGATGCGCGACGCAGCCAGCCAGGCCGCTTCGATCGCCACGCTGTTGCGCTCGGGGTGATCGACCGGCAAACAACGCTCATCGCCGTACCAGACGTGCCAGCGCGCATCGCCCGCCTGCTGCCTGGCCAGCGCGCGGTACAGCGCGAGCGGCGTGGTGCCGCCTGCCAGCACCAGGTGAAACGCGCCACGCGCTGCGATGGCGGCGGCGGCCTCGGCACACAGCGCAGCGCTCAGTTCAGCCACCAGCGCATCGGCATCGGCGAACACGCGCCATTCAGGCAAGCTCACAGCTCGTTGCGCCAGGTCTGGTCGTCGCTGTCGAACAGGCGGTTGGAATCCGCCGGGCCCCAACTACCTGCGGCATAGGTCGGGATGTAATCGCGCTCGACCGTCCAGTGCTTGAGAATCGGATCGACCACGCGCCACGCCCATTCGACTTCGTCGAAGCGTAAAAACAGCGAGCGGTCGCCTTCGATCACGTCGAGCAACAGGGTTTCATAGGCGTCGAGTGTCTGTTCGTCGGTTTTCAGGAAGCTCGCATTCATCTGCATCATGCGGGTGTCCATATCGAGCCCCGGCTGCTTGACGTGGATTTCCATGCGCATCGATTCGTCCGGCTGGATCGACAGCAAAATCCAGTTGGGTTCGATCGACTCGAGCGGGGTTTCGCGAAACAGCTGCTGCGGCGGATGGCGAAAACGGATCGCGATCATCGACGTCTGGTGCTTCATGCGCTTGCCCGTGCGCAGATAAAACGGCACCCCGCGCCAGCGCCAGTTATCGATGTAAAACTTGGCGGCAACGTAGGTTTCGGTGATCGAGTTCGGCTCGACGTTATCTTCTTCCTGATAGCCCACAACCGGCTTGCCCTCGACGTTGCCGCGCGCGTATTGCGCACGAATGGCATGCGCATGCACCGCGCGCTTGGCGATGGGACGGATCGAGCGCAGCACCTTCACCTTTTCGTCACGCAGCGCATCGGCCTCGAGAGCAGGCGGCGGCTCCATCGCAACCACGGTCAACAGCTGCATCAAGTGGTTTTGCAGCATGTCGCGCAGCGCACCGGCGCGGTCGTAATAGTCGGCGCGCTTTTCGATGCCGTTGGATTCGGCCACGGTGATCTGCACGTGATCGATAAAGTTGCGATTCCACAAGGGCTCGATCAGGGTGTTGGCGAAACGGAAAACGAGCAGGTTTTGCACGGTCTCCTTGCCGAGAAAGTGATCGATACGGTAAACCTGCTCCTCGCCAAAATTCTGGTGCAGCAACTGGTTCAGCACCCGCGCCGATTCGATGTCTTCGCCAAAGGGCTTTTCGATCACCACACGATTCAGCCCGCGTGGCTTGTTGAGACCGACGGCTTCGAGGTTATGGATGACAGCGGAAAACTCGGCCGGTTTGATCGCCAGATAGAACACCGTGCTCGAGCAGGCCGACTCAGGCGGCAATTGGTCAGCCAGCGCCTGGTACGAAGCGACTTCGTTGAGGTCTCCCTGCTGATAACGGAAGCGCGCGACAAAGCGCTCGAATACCGGCGTATCCAGACTGCCCTTGATCTTGCTGGCCAGCACTTCGCGCATGTGCGCACGCCATTCGTCATCGCTCCAGGGACGACGTGCAAACGCCACGATACTGAGCGACTCAGCCAGCCGCGCGGCCGCTTCCAGGTGGTACAGCGCCGGCAACAGCTTGTTGCTGGCGAGGTTGCCCGTGGCGCCAAAAATCACGAACGTACACGGCAACATTGCCTCGGGATCAGCGCTCATTTGCTGTCTTCCTTGACGGCATGACCGCCGAATCCCTGGCGCATCTTGGCGAGCATTTTGGCTGCGTAGTCGTTTTTGCCCTGGGTGGCGAAGCGCATCATCAGGGACATCGTCATCACCGGCGTCGGCACGCCCTGCTCGACCGATTCGAGCACGGTCCAGCGTCCTTCACCCGAATCCGATACAAACGGCTCGATATTGTCGAGCGCCTGGTCCTTGGCGAGAAAATCCGCCGACAAGTCGAGCAACCAGGAGCGCACCACGCTGCCGTGCCGCCACAACTCGGCGATGTCGCTCATGTCGAGATCAAAGTCCGATTTGTTTTTCATCAGCGCGAAGCCTTCGGCAAACGCCTGCATCATGCCGTACTCGATGCCGTTGTGGACCATCTTCACAAAGTGCCCGGAGCCGACCGGCCCGGTGTGCAGCCAGCCGGTGGTCGGTGTTGGTGCAAAGGCTTCCATGTAGGGTTTAAGCCGCACCGCTGCTGCATCGCTGCCGCCAAACATGATGCAGTAGCCGTTTTCCAGCCCCCACACCCCGCCCGACACACCGGCATCGGCATAGTCGATCTTTGCCGCCGCCATCAACTCGGCGCGACGCAGATCATCCTTGTAATAGGCATTGGCACCGTCGACCACCAGATCGCCGGCGCTCAGCAAGGGCATCAGCGTGGTCAGCGCGGCCTCGGTGGCCTCACCTGCGGGCAGCATCAGCCAGACGATGCGCGGGGTCTGCAATGCGGCAACCAGGTCAGGCAGGCTGACACACGCAAGGTGCCCAGTCTCTGCCGCGATGGCCTCGCTGACCTCATGGCTGCGATTGTTGACAGCAATCTTGATGCCCTTGCGCGCCAGTCGCCGCGCCATGTTTCCACCCATGCGACCCAGTCCGACGATACCGAATTCCATACTTGACTCCTAGTTGAGATGGCAATCTGCCTGGCGCAACAATTCGTGCCAACAGCAAATATGTGAAGGGATGCGCGATTGACGCGCGGCAAAAGTAAAACGTGCCCCTGACAGGTGCACGATGCACCGGATCAGGCCAGTAAACCCGGGAACAGCTTACCCAGCCCGGACGCAATCATTTCAATTGAAATGGCCGCGATGATCAAGCCCATCAAGCGCGTGACAACGTGAATTCCGGTCTTGCCCAGCCGCTTTGCAATCATCGGCGCTGCGCGAAACGACAGCCACACCGACAAAGCCACCAGCGCCACCGGAATCAGCAAGGCGGTCTGCTGCAGCACGTTGCCATGCGCAGCACCCGCCGCCACGATCACATGCGTGATTGCGCCAGGACCCGCAAGCAGCGGGACTCCCAGGGGCACCACGCCGACCGCGTCACGCTCCTCCGCTTCCACCGCTTCGTCGCGCGTTTGCCTTTGCGGGCTGACGTGCGCCTGCACCATCGACAGCGCCAGCAACAGCAGCAGCAAGCCGCCCGCGACCGAAAAGGCCGCGAGGCGGATGCCGAAGAAACCCAGCATGGGTTCGCCCAGAAAAGTGAACAGGGTCAGCACGCCCAGCACCGTCAGCGCCGCAATGCGCGCCGCCGAGCGGCTTTGTGCAAGTGAGTAGCCGTGGGTGGCCACGAGAAACAGCGGAATGACGCCGACCGGGTCGACGATGGCGAATAGTGCGAGTGCAGCCTTGACGAGTTCGGAGATATCCATGCCGCGCATCATAGCCGCACGGCAGGATGCTTATTCAATTCGCGTGAACACCAGATCCCACACCCCGTGCCCGAGACGGATACCACGTTGCTCGAATTTGGTCAGCGGGCGGGTGTCGGGGCGCGGCGCGTAATCGGCCACCGTATTGCGCAACAGCGGCTCGACCTTGAGCACTGCGAGCATCTGTTCGGCGTAATCCTGCCAGTCGGTCGCCAGATGAATGTAGCCCCCCGGCTGAATGCGGCTGGCCAGCAAAGCGACCAGCGGCGACTGGATCAGGCGGCGCTTGTGGTGGCGTTTCTTATGCCAGGGATCGGGGAAGAAAATATGGATGCCAGCGAGGCTGGCCGGCGCGAGCATTTTGGTCAGCACTTCGACCGCGTCGTGCTGGATGACCCGCACATTGGTCAGGCCACGCTCGCCCACCTGCTTCAGCAATGCGCCCACGCCCGGCGTGTGCACTTCAACCCCGAGATAATCGTTTTCAGGATGGGCCGCGGCAATTTCGGCCAGCCCCTCGCCCATGCCAAAACCGATTTCCAGAATATGCGGGGCGGCCCGACCAAAGGCCGCGTCGAGGTCAAGCAAGCCGGCCTGATACGGCAGCATGCACTGCGGCCCGATTTCGGCCAGCGCACGCGCCTGCCCGGGGCCCACGCGCCCGGCGCGCAGCACATAGGAACGGATACGCGGATGCGCGCCAGTGTCACTCATGTTTATTTGGTGCCCGTAATCAGGCCGCTGGTGGGCGAACTCGGGCTGGCCTGATAGATCTTTTTCGGCATGCGGCCAGCCAGAAACGCCTCGCGTCCGGCTTCCACGGCTTTCCTCATCGCCGACGCCATCAGCACCGGATTGCCTGCGCCGGCGATGGCGGTATTCATCAGCACCGCGTCGCAGCCGAGTTCCATCGCAATCGTCGCGTCACTGGCCGTGCCGACACCGGCATCGACGATCACCGGCACCGTGAGGCGGTCGATGATGATCTGCAGGTTCCACGGATTGAGGATGCCCATGCCGGAACCGATCAGGCTCGCCAGCGGCATCACCGCAACGCAGCCGATGTCTTCCAGTTGTTTGGCGGCGATGGGATCGTCCGAGGTGTAGACCATCACCTGAAAGCCGTCCTTCACCAGCACCTCAGCGGCCTTGATGGTTTCGGCCACATTCGGGTACAGCGATGCGGGGTCGCCCAGCACTTCAAGCTTGACCAGGCTATGACCGTCGAGCAGTTCACGCGCCAGCCGCAAGGTGCGGATTGCGTCATCGGCCGTGTAGCAGCCGGCAGTATTCGGCAGATAGGTGTATTTCGACGGTGGCAAGGCATCGAGCAGGCTCGGCTGGCTGGCATCCTGACCGATGTTGGTGCGGCGGATGGCGACAGTGACGATTTCTGCCCCCGAGGCTTCAACCGCAAGGCGGGTCTGTTCAAAGTCCTGATATTTTCCGGTGCCCACCAGCAGGCGGGAAGCATAGGATTTTCCGGCGATAACGAGAGGATTCATGAGTTTCTGGAGTAAAGACTAGGGAAATTTCTCAATCAACCGCCGCCGACTGCGACGACGATTTCCAGGCGGTCGCCGCTGGCAAGCGGCGTGCTGGCATGCTGGCTACGCGGGACGATTTCGCCATTTTTTTCGATCGCGATGCGTTTACCCACCAAGTCCAGCGACTCGATCAGTTGACTCAGGGTAAGCGGCGCAGGAAAGCGGCGAGGTTCGCCGTTGATATGAAGTTCAATCACAAAACACTTCTTCTATCCGGAGTCGGTGGGGGACAAGAGCCATTTCATCAATGACTTAGCGGAATCAGGGGCTTTTAACGCCTCGTCGTGACCTATGCAAGCTTTTTGGGAAGCTCAGGTAATGCCACTATACGACGCCCGCAAGACGGTTGTAACGGTGCGGAGTCTACCGTGTTGAGATCGTCGCTGTCGATACTTCCTACCGTGCTGGTGACAGTATGGGGAGGGAGCGTGTTCAGGTTGATGGGGCGAAACGTCTCTTGTTCGGTGCGGATTCAACCGGTGGATGCAACAGATTGGGCAAATCGTTCAGCCGGTGTTTCATAGTTTAGTGTTTTTCTCGGACGTTCATTCAATCGCCGGGCCACCGCATTGAGCTTGGCTTGGGAATAGGACGAAATGTCGATTCCCTTTGGGAAATACTGTCTCAATAGCCCGTTCGTATTTTCATTGGATCCCCGCTGCCAAGGATTCTGAGGATCGCAGAAATACACCTTGATGTCGGTCGCCAGTGTGAAGCGCTTGTGGTCAGCCATCTCCTTGCCGCGATCCCAGGTCAAGGACTGGTAGAGTTCCTGGGGTAGCTTGTGGGCGTGCTTGATCAGCGCATTGATGACCGTCTCGGTATCCTTGCCATCGACCTTCACCAGCATTACGTAGCGTGTTTGACGTTCCACGAGCGTCGCGATCTGGCTATTCTTGCTGCCGAACAGCAAGTCGCCTTCCCAATGACCCGGCACGGCCCGGTCCTCAACCGTGGGCGGTCGCTCGCTGATCGATACCGTGTCAGTAATCCTGCCGTGGTTGTTCGTCTTCTGCGTGTGATGGCGCGAACGGCGCATTCCCGCGTGTGCGCCTCAAGTGCTGCAACAACTCTTTCCTCAGGGCCCCACGGGCCTGAATAAAGAGGCTGCGGTAGATGGTCTCGTGTGACACCTGGACCGTTGTCGTCGTCCGGATACGTGCGCTTGAGCCACCCGGCAATCTGCTCCGGTGACCACTCCAGCTGGAGCTTGCCAGCCACGATGCGTGCCAAGGTTCGGTTCTGTGCGAGTTTACAGGTCTTGGGGCGACGCGCCCGATCCCAGGCAGCCTGGTCGGCTTGGCTCGCCCGATAGCGTTCCTCACCACCGTTTCGGTTGAGTTCACGGCTGATGGTGGAGGGTGCGCGTCCGAGTGAAGCTGCGATAGAACGGAGCGAGTGTCCCGCGACCACAGCTCTCGAGATCTCTTCGCGTTCCGCCAATGTCAGTGCCAATTTCGGACGGCGGCGTGGGGCCGGACGAATCCCACCTGTCTCAGCAAGAATGCCCCGGATCGATGCGTGGTGTCGGTCAAACAGCTTTGCAATCTGGTGAAGGGTGTCCCCCTTCTGCCAGCGGTCCCACATCAAGGCTTTTTGGCTCTCAGAATAATAAATCCGTGTCCTGTATTTCATATGCAACACTCCTTCTGCTTACGCAGTCTCTAGTGTGTTGCATCCACCGGTT
>CAWHHA010000028.1:0-246527 GCA_963828945.1 uncultured beta proteobacterium | reverse complement strand
GTAGTCGACCGATAGTGAACCAGTACCGTGAGGGAAAGGCGAAAAGAACCCCGGGAGGGGAGTGAAATAGATCCTGAAACCGCATGCATACAAACAGTGGGAGCCTCGCAAGGGGTGACTGCGTACCTTTTGTATAATGGGTCAGCGACTTACGTTCCGTTGCGAGCTTAACCGAATAGGGGAGGCGAAGCGAAAGCGAGTCTTAATAGGGCGCATAGTAGCGGGGCGTAGACCCGAAACCGGATGATCTATCCATGGCCAGGATGAAGGTGCGGTAACACGCACTGGAGGTCCGAACCCACTAATGTTGAAAAATTAGGGGATGAGCTGTGGATAGGGGTGAAAGGCTAAACAAATCCGGAGATAGCTGGTTCTCCTCGAAAGCTATTTAGGTAGCGCCTCATGTATCACTCACGGGGGTAGAGCACTGTAATGTTAGTGGGGGCCATTGCGGCTTACTGCGGCATAGCAAACTCCGAATACCGTGAAGTGCGAGCATGGGAGACAGACATCGGGTGCTAACGTCCGGTGTCAAGAGGGAAACAACCCAGACCGACAGCTAAGGTCCCAAATGACGTGCTAAGTGGAAAACGATGTGGGAAGGCATAGACAGCTAGGAAGTTGGCTTAGAAGCAGCCATCCTTTAAAGAAAGCGTAATAGCTCACTAGTCGAGTCGTCCTGCGCGGAAGATGTAACGGGGCTAAGCACGTAACCGAAGCTTCGGATATGTAATTTATTACATATGGTAGAGGAGCGTTCTGTAAGTCTGCGAAGGTGTCTGGTAATGGATGCTGGAGATATCAGAAGTGCGAATGCTGACATGAGTAGCGATAAAGGGAGTGAAAAGCTCCCTCGCCGAAAACCCAAGGTTTCCTGCGCAACGTTCATCGGCGCAGGGTGAGTCGGCCCCTAAGGTGAGGCAGAGATGCGTAGCTGATGGGAAACGGGTTAAAATTCCCGTACTTTTGTTTACTGCGATGTGGGGACGGAGAAGGTTAGGTGGGCCGGGTGTTGGATGTCCCGGTTTAAGTGTGTAGGCAGATCCCTTAGGCAAATCCGGGGGGTTAATGCTGAGGCATGATGACGGTGCTCCATTGGAGCCGAAGTCACTGATACCAAGCTTCCAAGAAAAGCCACTAAGCTTCAGGTAAATGAAAACCGTACCGCAAACCGACACAGGTGGGTAGGATGAGAATTCTAAGGCGCTTGAGAGAACTCGGGTGAAGGAACTCGGCAAATTAGCTCCGTAACTTCGGGAGAAGGAGCGCCCCGGTAGAGTGTAGAGACTTGCTCTCGAAGCTCGATGGGGTTGCAGTGAAATGGTGGCTGCGACTGTTTAATAAAAACACAGCACTCTGCAAACACGAAAGTGGACGTATAGGGTGTGACGCCTGCCCGGTGCCGGAAGGTTAATTGATGGGGTGCAAGCTCTTGATCGAAGCCCCGGTAAACGGCGGCCGTAACTATAACGGTCCTAAGGTAGCGAAATTCCTTGTCGGGTAAGTTCCGACCCGCACGAATGGCGTAACGATGGCCACACTGTCTCCACCCGAGACTCAGCGAAGTTGAAATGTTTGTGAAGATGCAATCTCCCCGCGGCTAGACGGAAAGACCCCATGAACCTTTACTGTAGCTTTGCATTGGACTGTGACGGGACTTGTGTAGGATAGCTGGGAGCCTGTGAAGCGAGGACGCTAGTTCTCGTGGAGGCGTCGTTGAAATACCAGCCTGGTGTCGTTGCGGTTCTAACCTAGGTCCATAATCTGGATCGGGGACCGTGCATGGTGGGCAGTTTGACTGGGGCGGTCTCCTCCCAAATTGTAACGGAGGAGTACGAAGGTCTTCTAGGTACGGTCGGACATCGTACTGATAGTGCAATGGCAAAAGAAGGCTTGACTGCGAGACTGACACGTCGAGCAGGTGCGAAAGCAGGTCATAGTGATCCGGTGGTTCTGTATGGAAGGGCCATCGCTCAACGGATAAAAGGTACTCTGGGGATAACAGGCTGATTCCTCCCAAGAGTTCATATCGACGGGGGAGTTTGGCACCTCGATGTCGGCTCATCTCATCCTGGGGCTGTAGCCGGTCCCAAGGGTATGGCTGTTCGCCATTTAAAGAGGTACGTGAGCTGGGTTTAAAACGTCGTGAGACAGTTTGGTCCCTATCTGCCGTGGGCGCTGGAAGATTGACGGGGGCTGCTCCTAGTACGAGAGGACCGGAGTGGACGTGCCTCTGGTGTACCGGTTATGACGCCAGTCGTATCGCCGGGTAGCTAAGCACGGAAAAGATAAACGCTGAAAGCATCTAAGCGTGAAACTTGCCTGAAGATAAGTCTTCCCTTGCACCTTGAGTGCACTAAAGGGTCGTTGAAGACCACAACGTTGATAGGCTGGGTGTGGAAGCGCAGTAATGCGTTAAGCTAACCAGTACTAATTGCCCGTGAGGCTTGACCCTATAATTTTGAGAAGCACTGTATTCAATACAGAGCAGCGTGTGTGTGCGCGGTACAGTAACAACCCAAACCTTCTTCCAGATACGCCTGACTCCGGTCAGCGTAATTAATAGTCGGCTGAAGATCGCAAGATCAACAGCACCCCAGACAATCAGAATGCTGGGTCAAGACGCAACCTCACAGGGCTGCCCTTGATCCTCACCCCTTTGTCTGACGACCATAGCAGAGTGGAACCACCCCTTCCCATCCCGAACAGGACGGTGAAACGCTCCCGCGCCAATGATAGTAGGCACTACGCCTGTGAAAGTAGGTCATCGTCAGACTCCTTATTTATGCCTTCTGGGCATGCGTAACCGCTCAGCGGTTGCAAACTAACCCCCTCATATCTTGAGGGGGTTTTTTATTGCCCACGGGTGTTACTACGCAGATGACCCAAAACTGCGGAAAACGCCCAAAACCCCGTCTTTATTGACGTTCACGGTAGCTTCACTTGGTTATTCTCTATGGATGACCGGCGTGAAGATCCAAATTCGTAAGACACCTACCTACCTCAAATGTCTCGCCGAGACCCGGGCGCGTGTCGACGCCGACGTTCGGCGCCTCCAAAAAATCCACGACGAAATCGCCGAGAAGCTCACGGAAGCCAAAACGGAGCGGGATTCCTGTGACTGCCTGATCCGTAAATACGACGAGAGGCTGGATCCGAACGTGATAACGCCCATCCAAGCCTGGAAAGGCCGCTATGGCCCGCGCGGCGCGCTTAAGCGATTCATGCTTAAACAGCTCGAAAATGCATGGCCGGAAGCCGTGACCACGTTGGAGATAGCCTGGGCGGTGCAACAGGAATTCAAGATGGACTTCCCCCGCTTCTGTAGACATATTTCAACTTCCAGTTTGAAGCTGCTCGAATGCCCACGGGCTCAGTTGGTCGAGGTGACTGTGCCTGCGGACTCGATTGTAAAACCCCTCGATGTATTCAAACACATCTGACTTGGCCTCCTGCCTGGTGGCATAGATGCGGCGTTTGATGCGTTCCTTCTTGAGGCTGCTGAAGAAGGACTCAGCGACGGCATTGTCCCAACAGTTTCCTCTGCGGCTCATGCTCGGTAGCAGCCTGTTGTCTGCACACCAACGATTAAAATCATCGCTGCCGAACTGGCTGCCTTGATCCGAATGGATCATCACGGGCGTTTCAGGCTGCCTGCGCCATACAGCCATCATCAGGGCATCCAGTACCAGTTTGGTTGCCATCGAGGCGTCCATCGCCCAGCCGACCACCATGCGTGAGTACAGGTCAATCACCACGGTCAGATACAACCAGCCCTCGTAGGTGCGGATGTACGTGATGTCGGTGACCCAGACCTGATCTGGCAGGGCCACCGTGAACTCACGCTGCAATCGATTGGGTGCCGTGACAGCGGGCTTGCCTGCTTTATAGCGTGGACGTTTGTAGCCACGTACGGAGCGCAGCCTGGCTTGCTGCATCAGGCGTGCAACCCGCTTCTCCCCGCACAGAACCCCGTCCTCTCGAAGATCACGGTGTACGCGTGGGCTGCCGTAGATACCGTGGCTGTTCTCAAAGGACTGCTTGATGCTCTTCAACAGGGATTCATCGGCCAGGGTGCGGGCTGACTTGGGGCGCGCTTTCCAGGCGTAATAGCCGCTGCGTTGAACCCGTAGCACCCGGCACATGCTGCTCAAGCGAAATCGCCCATGATGCTCGGCCATGAATGCGTACTTCACCCGGACAGCTTGGCAAAGTACGTTGCGGCCTTTTTTAGGATGTCGCGCTCCTCACTGGTGCGCTTGAGTTCGGCTTTGAGTCGCGACACTTCGCTGCGCAAATTGGCTGTTTCGCCGCTGCCCAATCCCTGCTGCCCGGGCGAGCCGCACCCACTGGTACAGGCTTTTGTCCGAGACGCCCAAACGCTTGGCCACGTCCACTACCCCATGACCCCGATCGGTCACTTGCCGTACAGCCTCAGATTTGAATTCGGCTGTGTATCTCACTCTCTTCATGATTCACTCTCCAGTTCAGTTTCGACCTTAACAGGTGTCTACAAAACCGGGGGAAGTCCAGGTAAAGTTATAAAGACCCGTGTAGTAGCTACTAAGGACTGTAGCGCTAGCCACAAGGGTGCTGGAAGAATAACCATAGCCTTCCATGCTGTAAATACCTGAGACTTTAAATGGAACCAAAACATTGGCTGGGCCGTTAATGGAATAAAAATACCGAAGTGAGCCCTCTGCATGAATCTGTGATCCTTGCCAATAGATGGCGGACGGCAATCCAGAACTGGCCGTGACAGTAAGCGATGGAAGTGGGTCACTCGTAGCAGTGACACTGACACCGTGTGTGGGTGTTGACCATGACCACGTGGTATCCATTAACAAATCAGAGCCGAAGTACCCAGAATTGACGCCGAGATCGGTATCCTGAATGCGCGCAAATCCGATCGCGCTTGGAAGCGCGGCTTCGGCCACGCTGGAAAGTGCAAGGTTTAAGGTAAAGCCGACCAGAACGGCCAGCAGGCTGTTGGGATTCACGCGCATAACAAAACTCCTTTTATATATTATTTGAACCTACGTCCGAGGCCATCCCGGACGTGGCGGGTTCGTATAAGCAAGACTCGCGCCGTGGCCCGGAATTAAGCGTACATGGCTGTTTGTAAAGGATGTTTTGCGGCGGAACAGCGCGATGGCGATAGGTGCCGAGGAAAAGTGTTAGGTTTCCCGACAACGGCGGCGCCTGGTTTGAACCCAACCACCTTCGGGCCGCCAAGCTGCCGCCAACC
Source organism: uncultured beta proteobacterium (assembly GCA_963828945.1). Classification (GTDB taxonomy): domain Bacteria; phylum Pseudomonadota; class Gammaproteobacteria; order Burkholderiales; family Thiobacillaceae; genus Thiobacillus. The sequence continues at coordinate 241,279 of CAWHHA010000028.1, read as the reverse complement.
CCTGTCGCTACACCCGGCATACCCACTTTGCCGGAGACATCCTTGAATCCGTTCCGCTATCCGCGCCAAGCTCAGTGCCACCGCGACCTGCCAAATCCCTCGCAGACGCCCCCCCCTGGATCGCCGAGGGCAATGTGTTCTGCGAGTGGTCCTGCTGTTCATGGCTGCCTGTGGCCTTCTGCTCACGGGGTACGCGGCCTTCCTCGAACTGCCTTGGGCGGTACTCGGCGTAACAGCCGCTGTCGCGGTAATTCCGCTTTGGGTTCTGGTAAATGCCGGTGACGCTCACGCCCATGGCGGCGCGACACCAACCGCCCCCACCGAGCAACGCAGCGCCGCCCCTCCTCCGGTAGCCCTCGACCCCGCATGGGCCAAGGTTGTCACCTCATGGGGATACATGGGGTTTCTGTTGCCGGCGATCCTGATTCCGGCGGGGTTCCTGATGATCCATGCCGGATGGTGGGGAGCCCCGCGAACCGCTGCCCGCTACTTCTACTGGCTGCCGCACATCTTGGCCACAACGGGTGCCGCCGTATTTTTCGGCATGTTCCATGCTATTGAAGAACGGCACGGGACGCGCCTCAAGGGTGTATCGCTACTCAACGTCACGCGCATGTTCCGTGCGGAAAAAAATGCCCATCTGCGAAGGGCACTTGCGTGGTACTTATTGGGAGCGGCTTTGTTTCTACCCGGAGTTGGTTGGGCCCTAATCGGCGCCGGCCCTTATCTATACACCCTATCTGTTTATCCCAGGTGACCTAATGCGCTACACGGCCGATGTGGGCCAGCTATGTTCCGGGCCCTTGCCCCCGTGGAGGTATACCCGTGGTTGACCGCTCCTCAGCAAATTTTAAGTTTCCTGCCGAAGGCGAAGAGAATACTGCCATCCCGGCCGCAAGGAATGGCTTGGCCACCAAAGTTATAAGGCAGATTGAGCAAACCTGGGCATGGCAGGTATACGGCGTGCGGGCCATGCAGCGGAAATTAACTCGCGTTCTGCTCATGTTCGCAGGAATTGGATTGTGGGGCCTGATCGGATTTGGGCCGAGCCAGGCGACGGTGCCCTTGCCCTTATCCGAAATGAACCGGGTGACGGGCGAGCTACGGGAGTTTAGCGCTGGATGGAAAAGCTCGTCGACGCTGGTCGTCCGTGCCGAAAAAGGCCACGAGTATGTGCTCCATGGAGGCCTGGCTACGAAGAAAAAGAAAACTAGCCTAGAAGCCGCGGTGACACGCCCAGTCACGGTCTGGTATCAAAAATCCTATAGCGCAGGGCACCCCTTTGGATACCTCCATTACTGGCAGGTGCAGGCGGGCGACGATCTTGTGGTGGAGCACACCTCCGAGCGCCAAACCACGGCACGACGTAGTTATGCGGCGGGCTCGCTTTGGCTAACGTTTTTCTTGGGGTTATTCCTTGTGTCTTTATGGGCAATTTGGCGCATTTGTCCCAACCGCGCTACTGAATGTGGCGGCTAATCCGCTAGCCAACTCCTACCCAACCCGCTGCAGATCCTCGGCGTTACGGCTACCCCAATGACCCCGCGCAACGCGGCCCGCTTCTCGCCACTCGCTGTAAGATGTAACTCAAGTTACACCTCCGCCAAACTCGTTAAATAGAATCACTTTTCGGCATTTTTCCACGCCTAACTAACTGATCTCAAAGGTAATGGGTCAACTGCGTAGTAACACCCTTGCCCACGTATACCAAATAAACCATAACTAAGAAACCTCAAGGGACGGGAGAGGTAAAATTGGACGATGACCAAGCAACTTCATCGATCTCTCTTGCCCATCCTGCGACGTCTATCCGATGGCGCGTTCCACTCGGGCCAAGAAATGGCACGCGAGTTTGAACTGTCACGCGCGAGCGTGTTCAATGCGATTAACCAGGCCGAAACAATGGGCGTCGTCATTCATGCTGTCCGCGGAAAGGGCTACAAATTACCAGGGGGCGTTGAATGGCTGGATGCCGGGGTGGTTGTGAGAAATCTAGGTGCAGTTGCCCATGTTTTCAGCATCCACGTCGAGGACAGCGCAGATTCGACTAATTCAGCATTAATGACGGCCGCTTTGAACGGTGCACCAGATGGCAGGGTTCTTTGCGTTGAGCATCAGTATGCGGGCAAAGGTCGGCGTGGGCGTCAATGGCATGCGGCATTGGGCGGCAGTCTGACATTCTCGGTCTTGTGGCGATTTGATCGTGGCCTGCAGTCGATAGCCGGCTTGAGCCTTGTTGCGGGTCTAGCGCTGGCACGTGCAATCAATCGGCATAGTAGCCATCCTGCACAGTTGAAATGGCCAAATGACGTGTTGGTGGGACACCGCAAGCTGGCGGGAATATTGGTTGAAGTGCAGGGTGATATGCATGGGGCAGCTTTCGCTGTGGTTGGCATTGGTTTGAATGTGAAACTCAACGATGCGCAGCGTGACACCATCGATCAGGCAGTAATTGATCTTGCTGAAATGGGCGTACCGACCGGACGGAATCAATTGCTGGCGGATTGCTTGCAGGAGTTGCACGCGGCATTGGTCAAATTCAGGGAATATGGATTTGCAGCGTTGCGCGCAGATTGGATGGCGCTGGATGCCTATGCGGGAAAAGAAGTGAGTTTGCTGTTACCCAATACGCAAGCAGCTCATGGGGTGGCGGCGGGGGTTGATGAGACCGGCGCACTTTTGCTGCGTGATTCAAGCAATGTGCTGACCGCCTACAGTGGGGGTGAGATCAGCCTGCGGTTGAGGCAGCGACGATGAATGCACAACACTTGTTGATTGATGCGGGCAACACGCGCTTGAAATGGGTCGCGGTGGTGGACGGTCAATGGCAAACACCCGGCAGTTCGGCATACAGCGATCTGTCGACGCTGTCGCAAGTTTTGTCCGCTGGATTCACATGCACGATTGCCAGCGTGGCGCGCACCGAACATGAAAACCAGATTAAATCTTTGTTGGCCGAATTTGATATCGAGCCTCGATGGTTGACGGCTGAAGCACGGTTTCTGGATGTCATAAACACTTATGCGAACCCGAAGTTGTTGGGGGTGGATCGCTGGGCGGGGCTTATCGGTGCGCGCCAACGTTCCCAGGCAGCAACCCTGGTCGTGTCGCTGGGGACAGCGATGACGGTGGATGCCTTGTCAGCGGACGGCGTTTTTTTAGGCGGTTTGATTGTGCCGGGGCGGGGCATGATGCAGCATTCGCTGCATCATGGAACTGCGCATATTGGCGAGGTGGCGGGGGGGTGGCAGGCATTCCCGCAGTCCACTGCCGATGCGGTGCAGAGCGGAATCGTTGCGGCGATGTGTGGTGCCATCCAGCTGCAGCATGCGCGACTCGCTGAACAATGTGGCTGTGAGCCGCGATGTCTATTGACCGGAGGCGATGCCGCCATGCTGTTGCCCCACCTGGCGTTGACGGCGGAGCATGTGCCGTTTCTGGTACTGGAAGGGATCGATCGAGTGGTCAGGGAGGATCTGGCAGGATGAAATGGGTGACGTGGGCTTTGCTGCTGGCCAACCTAGGCGTGGCGGGATTTTTTGTCGGACGCGACTACTGGTCACTGGCTGAGCCGGATCAGAATATGCCGCTGAATGTCGAGCGCTTGAGCTTGCGCAGTCAAAGCGCGTCCGTTGCAGCGGAAAAGGTGCCGCCCTCACATGTGGCCAAGGCAGAAACAAAGTCCTTATGCGTTGAGTGGCGTGGTTTAAACCGGGACGAGTTTCCGCAGGTGCGTGAGCAGCTCAAGGCCATGGCGGGTGAGCGGGTGATGTCGTTTACCGAAGTACCCTTGAATACGCGAACCTGGGTGATTTTTCCGCCCCTGCCCACCCCGCAGGCGGCTGCAGCGAAACTGAACGAATTGACTGCGGCAGGCGTGCTGGATGCCTTTGTGGTGAAGGACGCAGCCTGGCGCAACGCCATCTCCCTCGGTTTGTATGCTAACGCAGAGGCAGCGGATCGACGGGTGCGCGAAGTGGAGAGCAAAGGCGTGCTCGGCACGCGGATTGAGGTGCTGCCACGCAAGGGAACCGATTTTTATTTTGTGATCCGCAGTGAAGATGCGGATGCGCTGAAAAACCTGGATGCGATCAAGCAGGCCTACCCCAATAGCCAACAGTCTCGGGTGGCGTGCCGCTCATAAGCCGCAGAGTACATAGTTCAGCACAATGCCGCCGAACACTGCTGCACCCAGCCAGCTGTTGTGCAAAAAGGCCCGAAAGCACTGTTGTGGGTCGCGCTGGCGTATCAGTTTCAGGTGGTAAAGCGCAATCGCCGCTGCCACGCCTAGCCCACCATAGAAAACCAAATCCATTTGCCGTTGCCAGCCGATCCAGGCAAGTATGGCCAGCGTGGCGGCGTAGCACACGGCAATTGCAGCAATGTCATAGCGGCCGAAGGTGATCGCCGATGTTTTGATGCCGATTTTGAGGTCGTCCACCCGGTCGACCATGGCGTACTCGGTATCGTAGGCTACGGCCCAGAAAACGTTGGCGGCCAGCAACAGCCAGGCTTCCTGCGGAACCGCACCCCACAACGCTGCATAGCTCATCGGGATGCCAAAGCCGAATGCGATGCCGAGATAGGCCTGGGGGATGGCAAAAAATCGCTTGGTGAACGGGTAACTCGCGGCGAGAAAAAGCGCGATAAACGATAGCCCGATGACCAGTTTGCCGAGCGGCAACACCAGTAAAAAAGCCAATAGCGCCAGCCCGGCTGCAAGGAGCAGCGCTTCTTTTGGCGACACCTTGCCTGCCGCGAGTGGACGCTCACGGGTGCGTGCCACATGTGGATCAAAGTTGCGGTCGGCGTAATCGTTGATGACGCAACCGGCCGAGCGCATCAACAACACGCCGATGACGAATATCCACAGGATCAGCCAGTCCGGCCGGCCGTGGCTGGCCAGCCACTGCGCCCACAGGGTCGGCCACAGCAGCAGCAGAATGCCGATCGGCTTGTCGAGCCGCATCAGTTTTTCGTAGTGATTCAGGCGTTCGGTCAGTTTCATAAAGCGTTGATGGCAGGTAGAAAAACCTCGGTCACCAAGAGCGGGTGCCCGTTGAGACAAAACACCGAGCGGCGCGCCCACAAATAAGGTTCCGTGATCCCGGTGTGGAGACGCGCCGCGCGATAAAGCGGATGGCGCGCATTGATGCGGCAGAGCGTCAAACCGAGTCGCCGGATGCGCGGGTTGGTAAACAGTGCTTCGCCCAGGGGCTGATTGCCCAATCGGGTGATGCCGTTCCAGCCACCCCGCAGGCTGGGGCGGGGCAGCACGCTGTGGGCGAACACACGGGCTTGTCCGTCACCCATGAGCAGGACATCGCGAACGTAAGCCCGGTTCGCCGGATGCAAATGCAATGCCTCGGCTTCGTCGCGAAATGGCCGGGCGATGCCGCGTGCGAGCAGCTTTACCCTGAAGTCAGCATGTTGCGCCTGCAGGCGCCGGGTGAGTGAACCCCGATCCGAAAGCCAACCGCGCAGTGCGCGCGGTGCGCGAAAAGCATGTGCCAACCAGCCGTGCCGCATTGGAGTGTGTTGGAGAGGTTCGTGCCGGAAAGCGGTCACTGCTGAGTCCAGGGGGAAACGCGCATTATGCCAGCGGCCACATACGGACAGTGCTAGCATGACGACCGCATTCCAGTGACATCAAACAAGGAGACCGAATGCTTTTACGGACAGGCGCTTTCACGAGTCTGGCGATGGTATGGCTGTTGTCGGGGTGTTCGACCGGTCAGCTTGTTGCGCGCGGCGCATCCCCCCTGATCAACAACGGGGTGACGGCGATGAACCGCGAGACCGACCTCGGGCTTGCGCGCGCGAGCATGCCCGCCAATCTGAAAATGCTCGAGGCGCTGTTGGTCGCCGATCCCGGCAACACGGCGTATCAGGTGCAGGCGGCGATGGGGTTTTATGGCTACACGCTGGCATTCGTCGAGCCTGGCGAACCTGAACGCGCTGCCAGCCTGTATCGACGCGCGCGCACGCACGCATTGGTCGCACTCGAACACGCTGGTATGTCTGAGGCCTTGCTGGCGGGCGATACCGCAACGTTTGAGCGGACACTGGCGACGCTCAACGCAGAGGCCGTGCCCGCGCTGTTCTGGACCGCCTCGACGTGGGGGAAATGGATCGAGCTCCAGCTCGACGATCCGGTGCGGCTGGCCGAGCTGCCGCGTGTCGAAGCGCTGATGCAGCGTGTGCTGGACCTGGACGAAACCTATTATTACGGCGGCGCGCACCTGTTTTTCGGCGCCTATTACGGCGGTCGTGCACCGATGTTCGGCGGCGATTTTGCACGTTCAGCCAAGCATTTCGACCGCGCTGCAGCGATCAATCACAATCAGTTGCTGCTGGTTGATGTTTATCGTGCACGCTACCTACTGCGGCAAATGGGTGAGCGCGGGGCGTTCCATTCCACGCTCACCCGCGTGGTCGAAGCGTCAGTGAATGACCCGGAACTCAATCTCGCCAATACCGTGGCCAAACAGGAAGCCGCTGCATTGCTAGCCCAGGAAAAGGATTTATTTTGATGCGCAGACTCATGCTTCAAACCGTGTGTGCCATGGCTTTGCTGGGAGCGGCCGCCGTTCACGCGGCTGACACCTATGTACTCAAGTTCGCCACGCTCGCGCCGCAGGGCTCGACCTGGATGAAGGCCTTCGATACCTGGGGCAAAGAGCTGGCGGCAAAAAGCCAGGGACGCCTCACAGTCAAGTTTTATCCCGGCGGCATCTCGGGCGACGAGCCCGACATGCTGCGTAAAATCCGCTTCGGCCAGTTGCAGGGGGCCGCTTTGTCGGGGCATGGCGTCGGCGAAATTTTTCCGCCCGCGCGTATTCTCGAAACCCCATTTCTGTTTGATAGTCACGGCGAGATCGACGCCGTGCGCGCCACCATCCAGCCTGCCATCGACGCGGGATTCCGTGCCAACCAATACGAACTGCTTGCCTGGATGGAAGTGGGCAATATTCACTTCTTTTCCACCAAGCCCCTGGCGAGCCTGGACGAACTGGCGCGCCGCCGCATCTGGCAATGGCAGGGCGACCGTTTCATGGACGCCTTCTTTAATGCCAACGGCTGGTCGCCGGTGGCGCTGCCGATCACCGAGGTGTACACCGGACTTTCCACCGGGCTGGTCGATACCGTCGTCAGTACGCCGCTCGCCAGCATCGCCCTGCAATGGGCGGGCAAGACGCCATACATGAGCGATCAGTCGATGGCGACCGGAATCGGTGCGGTCGTGGTATCCAGCAAGTTCTACGCTGGACTGCCTGCCGACCTGCAGGCGCTGCTGAAAAGCAGCGGCGTGCCGCTATCGCAAAAGCTGATTGCCGACACTCGGCGCGACGACCGTTCCTCGCTCGCGGTACTGGCAAAATCCACCCAACCGATGGTGGGCATGCAAAAGAACAACATTAACCTCGCAGAGCAGACCGCGCTTTCCCGCAAAGCGGTCAGTGCGCTGGAAGCCAAGGCCTATCTTTCAGCCGACCTGAATCGCCAAGTGGACGCTGCGCTCACCCGCTATCGCCGCAGCCAGGCCAAGTGATTTTCCTGCGCATCTGCCGCTGGCTGGAACACGCCCTGACCCGGGTTGAACTCGGCGCGGCATTGCTTGCCTTCGCTGCCATGCTGGCGCTGTCGGTGGCCGACATTGTCGGACGCAACCTGTTCCATGCCACGCTGCCCGGCGGCGACCTCGTGCTGCGCCAGCTGGTGCTGTGGGTGGCCTTGCCCGGTGCCGCGCTCGCAGTCGCAGCGCAGCGCCACCTGCATCTCGACCCCGCCAGCCTTGCCGCGCGTCCAGCCTGGCAAAAGCTCACCGCGATTCCCTTCAACCTGGGTTCAGCGATTATCTGCGCGCTGCTTACGCATGCGGCGTGGATGTACTGGCTGGATGAATGGCAATACCAGTCGGCAGAAGCGGTCTGGCTGGCCTGGCTGGGCTTGATCCTGCCGGTCGCCTTCGGGCTGCTGGCGCTGCATTTTTTGTTGCGCGCCGTGTTGGCCATTCCCGATTTGGCCGCACCGGATCAAGCTTCATGACGACCCTGCTCTTCATCGTGCTGGCCCTGGTCGGCCTGCCGCTGTTTATCGTGCTGGGTGCGGCGGCGCTCACCGCCACGCGCGAAGCGCAGCTCGATCCGGCGCTTTTGATGGTGGAGTTTGCCCGGTTGGCTTCATCGCCCAATCTGGTGGCGATTCCTCTCTTTGTGCTGGCTGGGGCGGTATTGGGGCAGGGCGGTGCACCCAAGCGGCTGGTGCGCTTTTTCAACGCCCTGCTGGGCTGGATGCCTGCTGGTATCGCCTGGGTGGCGGTGCTGACATGCATGGTCTTTACTGCCTTTTCCGGCGCCTCCGGGGTCACCATTCTGGCGCTTGGTGGCTTGCTGTATCCGATGCTCAAACACGAGCACTACCCGGATAAATTCGCGCTCGGCCTCATCACCGCGGGCGGCTCGATGGGCTTGCTGTTGCCGCCCAGCCTGGCAGTGCTGCTGTATGGCGTGGTGGCGCAGGTCAACATCGGCGACCTGTTCGTCGCCGGTTTGTTGCCGACCTTGCTGCTGTTCGTGATGGTGGGGGCCTATGCCCTGCTGCGCGGTGCGCGCGGCGCGCCGCGTCATCACTTCCGCCTGCGTGAACTCACCCTCGCCGCGCGTGCCAGTTGGGCGGATTTGTTGCTGCCCGTCGGCGTCATCGGCGGACTGGCCGGCGGCTACCTCACAGTCGCCGAGCTTGCTGCCTGCACCGCGTTGTATGCCTTGCTGCTGGAAACCGTGATCCACCGCGAGATCAACGTGAAACAACTGGTGTGGGTGATCCACGAAGCCGCCGTGCTGGTGGGCAGCCTGTTCATCATTCTGGGTTTGAGCCTGGGGCTGACCAACCTGCTGATCGACGCGCAGGTGCCGATGCACCTGCTCGACTGGGTGCAGGCCAAAGTCACCAGCCCGCTGGAGTTCCTGATGTGGATGAACCTCGCCCTGCTGGCGGTCGGCTGCATGATGGACATCTTTTCTGCCATCGTCATCGTCACCCCGCTGCTGCTGCCGCTGGCGACGCACTTCGGCATTCACCCGGTGCATCTGGGCATCGTCATTCTCGCCAATCTGGAAATCGGCTATCTCACTCCGCCGGTCGGGATCAACCTGTTCCTCGCCAGCCAGCGGTTTAAAAAGCCGGTGTTTGCGGTGTTTCGGGCTACGTTGCCGTTTCTGGTGGTGTTGCTGGTGTGGTTGCTGTTGCTGACGTATTGGCCGGGGTTGAGTTTGTGGGGGCTGGCGGGGGAGTAGTTGAGGATTGCGCGGTGCTGTTGGCCGTTGGCCGGGGGTTGCCCGGCGGCAAGTCACTTTCTTTTGCTTCCCCAAAAGAAAGTGACCAAAGAAAAGGCGACCCCGCTCATCCCCGAGTTCCCGAAAATCGAGCCTGCCGGGTGGGCGTCAAAGAACTCGCCCCGCTTTTGTAATGCTGATTAATTTTTGTGAGCGGGGCTCAAACACCTTTGCCGCTGATCCACCCGACAGGCTCAATTTCCGGCGTGGCTGAGAGGGGTTGAAAGTCAAAACCAGGTTGGGGAATGGCTGGGCGTTTCGTGCTCACCATGTCAAAGTTGAGCCCTATGAAAAAATTCACAGTTACGCTGTTCTTTTTCTTGTTGTTGTCCGCATGCGCGGACGAGAACAAAGAAATTAGTGAACGAATAGAAGCACAGTTCAACGCAAGCAGATCTGCGCCAATCAATTTGGCACTTGTAGGTCCCCCAACGTGGGAACGCGTGTGCGTCGTGCACCCATACGCCATGAACGAGCATGTCGAAAAAGTCCTTGGATTTAAGTGGGATGCAGCAGGCAAAAATTCGATTGAAAGTAACGATGGAATCGATCTCCTTGTATTCGTAAAGGGAAAAGAGGTCGTTGCTTACACGGAGCACCCGAGAAACAAAGGTGATTTTTCGAAAGTGATGCCACTGTGTCTAACAAGAGATCAAGCTACTTTGGTGAGACAGCTAGACAAGGATGGGTGGGTTTATCTTGTCACCAGGCAACAAGCTACAACCAGTCATTAGTAAGCGGGCGCAGCCGGGGCTTTGGGAGTTCTATCCGCGCTACGCGTGGGGCGGTTAAGCGCAGCGTCTCCAGCTATCGTCGATGGCATGGCCAACCGACAGCCTAACTCCCCGCCAACGCCTGCCGACTCCCCAACCACCGCTCCACATGCCGCGCCGCAATCTCCGGATGCAGCTGAAGGCAGCGCTTGGCCAGATCACGCGCCGCTTCGAGCAACTCAACGTCGCGCTCCAGGTCGGCGAAGCGCAGCATCGGCAGGCCACTCTGGCGGTGTCCCAGCAACTCTCCCGGCCCGCGTAGCTGCAAATCCTGACGCGCGATTTCGAATCCGTCGGTGGATTCGAAAATCACTTTGAGTCGCGCCCGCGCCAGTTCCGACAGCCGGGTTTCGTACAGCAGCACGCACACCGATTCGCGGCTGCCGCGCCCGACGCGGCCACGCAGCTGATGCAGTTGCGCCAGCCCCATGCGTTCGGCGTGTTCGATCACCATCAGCGCGGCATTGGGCACATCGACACCGACTTCGATCACGGTGGTGGCGACCAGCAGATGGATGTCGCCAGCCTGAAATGCGTTCATCACCGCCTGCTTGTCGGCGGGTTTGAGGCGGCCATGCACCAGGCCGATGTTGAGTTCCGGCAGTTGTGCGGTAAGCGCGGCGTGGGTGTCTTCGGCGGTTTGCAGTTGCAGCTTTTCGGATTCCTCGATCAGCGGGCATACCCAGTAAGTCTGGCCGCCTTCGAGGCAGGCTTCGCGCACGCGCGCGAGCACGTCGTCGCGCCGGGCTGAACTGACGAGTTTGGTGACGATGGGGGTGCGCCCGGGCGGCAGTTCGTCGATGGTGGAGACATCGAGGTCGGCGAAAAAACTCATCGCCAGCGTGCGCGGGATCGGCGTGGCGCTCATCATCAACTGGTGCGGCTCGCTGCCTTTTTGCATCAGCGCGAGCCGCTGGCCGACGCCGAAGCGGTGCTGTTCGTCGACTACCACCAGGCCCAGGTTTTTGAAACTGCCGGCTTCCTGAAACAGCGCGTGGGTGCCGAACACGACTTCGGCCTCACCTGCTGCTACCGCCTGCCAGGCCTGGGTGCGCGCCGATTTGCGCTGGCTGCCCGAAATCCAGGCGCAGCGCAGACCGAGCGATTCGAACAGCGGTGTGAGCTTTTTTGCGTGCTGTTCGGCGAGGATTTCGGTGGGTGCCATGAACGCGGCCTGCAAGCCATTTTCCACTGCCTGTAAACACGCCAATGCGGCAACCACCGTTTTGCCGCTGCCGACATCGCCTTGCAGCAAGCGCCGCATCGGGTGCGCTTGTGCAAGGTCGGCGCTGATTTCCGTCCAGGTGCGCTGTTGCGCGGCGGTGAGCGCAAACGGCAGCGCGGCGAGGAGAGCCGCGGTCAGGCGCTGTTGCGCGGGCAGCGGCTGCGTGGTCAAGCGGCGACGTTGCGCCCGCGCAGCGGCCAGCGACAATTGCTGCGCCAGCAGTTCGTCGAATGCGAGGCGCTGCCAGGCCGGATGCTGGTGCGATTCGAGTTCAGCCAGCGCGGCATGTTGCGGCGGCTGATGCAGCAGGCGGATGCTGGCATCGAGTTCGGGTAGCGCAAGCTCGGTCAGCCAGTCCGGGGGCAGCGTGTCTTCGATGCGCGGCTCCAGTGCGCGCGCAACCACCTTGCGCAGCGCGGCTTGTCCGAGGCCGGCGGTGGTGGGATATACCGGCGTGAGGCCGCTTGGCAGCGGCGTGTCGTCGTCCGCTTTGACAAAGCGCGGATGCACCATCTCCAGCCCGAGAAAACCGCCGCGCACTTCGCCGACGAAGCGGAAGGTCTCGCCCGGCTGGAACAGCTTGGTGTGACTGGGATAAAAATGCAGGAAGCGGATGCCGAGTATCCCGCCGTCCGCGTCGCGCACAGACAGGGTCAACATGCGGCGCGGCCGATAGGCGATGGCGGCCTCCGTCACCGTGGCCTGTACTTGAACGGTGTCCCCCGGCAGCAAATCCCCGATCGGCGTCAGCCGGGTTTCGTCTTCCCAGCGCAGCGGGATGTGCAATACCAGATCGGCGTCTCGGGAAAGGCCCAGCTTGGCGAGCTTGGCCGTGAGCGCCGGGCTCACGGGAAAGGAAAACGGCGAGGCCGCTTTCAACTTTGGAATTTATCCGACAACCATCACAGCATCGGCCTCGACCAGCGCTGCGCGGGGCAGCGCTGCAACGCCGACGGCTGCGCGCGCGGGATACGGCGCGACAAAATACTGCGCCATGATTTCGTTGACCCTGGGGAAGTGCGCGAGGTCGATGAGGAACACGTTCAGTTTCACCACGTCGGCCAGCGAGCCGCCGGCGGCACTGGCCACGGCGGCCAGATTTTTGAATACCTGGTGAATCTGCGCGTCGATGCCGTCCACCATCTGCATGGAGGCGGGATCGAGGCCGATCTGCCCGGACATGTAAACCGTGTGGTCGACGCGAACCGCCTGCGAATAGGTGCCGATGGCGGCGGGTGCGTCGGCGGTCTGGATGATGCTCTTGTTCATGCTGAATCCTGCTGCGGTTGAATTATTGGGGTGGCGCGGCGCGGCCGTCCTTCTTGCCCTTGATGCGGAAAATCCGCACGACGTCGGGCAGCATGCGCAGGCCGCGCATGACGCGGGCAAGGTGCATGCGGTTTTCGACTTGCACGGTGAAGAACAGGATGGTGTAGGGGCTGCCGTCCTCTTCTTCCATCGCCACATTGCCGATGTTGGAGCCGTGTTCGGCGATCGCCGCGGCGACTTTGGCGAGCACGCCGCGCTGGTTGCCGACCACGACCTTGATCTGCACATCGAACATGCGTCCGGGTTCGGCTTCCCATTCCACGTCCAGCCATTTGTCGGGATCGGCGCGGAAGGTGCGGATTGAAGGGCAGTCGTGGGTGTGGATGATGAGCCCGCGATCCTTGTGGATGAAGCCGAGGATGGGGTCGCCGGGAATCGGGTGGCAACACTGCGCCAGTTCGACCGCAATGCCTTCCGAGCCGCGAATGCTGATGGCGTGGGGATGGGCCGGCGCGCCCGATTTTTCACCCTGCACGTGGAGCAGTTGATGCGCCACCACCAACGGCAATTTGCGCCCCAGCCCAATTCCGGCGAGCAGCTCTTGCCGGGTTTGCACGCCGTAGTCTTTTATCACGCGATCCCACACTGCGGGGTCGGGCGTGCCCGCTTCGGGGCTGAGTGCGGCCAGCGCGTTGTTGAGCAGGCGTTCGCCCAGCGCGGCAGCTTCTTCGACGCGCGTATTGCGCAGGTAGTTACGGATATGCGAACGGGCTCTGCCGGTGGCGACGAAATTGAGCCAGGCTGCGTTGGGGCTGGCGTTGGCTGCGGTGAGGATTTCGACGTGATCGCCATTGCGCAGCTGGGTGCGCAATGGCATCAGTTCGTAATTGATTTTTACCGCGACGCAATGGCGGCCGACATCGGTGTGCACCGCAAACGCGAAATCCACCGCCGTTGCGCCGCGCGGCATCGCCATGATCTTGCCCTTGGGGGTGAACACGTAGACTTCGTCGGGGAACAGGTCAACCTTGATGTGTTCGAGAAACTCGGGTGAATCGCCATGGTCGGCATGGATATCGAGCAGCGATTGCAGCCAGCGGTGAGTCCGCGTCTGCACGTCGGAGAGCGCGGTGTCGGCTGATTTGTACATCCAGTGCGAGGCCACGCCCGACTCGGCCAGCCGGTTCATGTCGGTGGTGCGGATCTGCACCTCGATCGGCGTGCCGTTGGGGCCGAACAGGATGGAATGCAGCGACTGGTAGCCGTTGGCCTTGGGAATCGCGATGTAGTCCTTGAACTTGCCGGGAATCGGTTTGTACAGCGAATGCAGCGCGCCCAGCGCCAGGTAACAGGTCGGTTGGTCGCGCACGACCACGCGAAAGCCGTAGATATCGAACACTTCGGAGAACGCCAGGCTCTTTTCCTGCATCTTGCTGTAGATGCTGTAGAGGTGTTTTTCGCGCCCGCTGATGGTGGCCTCGATGCCGACCTGCTCGAGCTTTTCCTGCATGGCGATGCGGATGCGCTCGACCAGTTCACGGCGATTGCCACGTCCGGCTTTGACCGCCTTGGCCAGCACCTGGTAGCGATTGGGATGGCTGTAGCGGAAGCCGAGGTCTTCCAGTTCCTGGTAAACCGCGTGCAAGCCCAGGCGGTTGGCGATGGGCGCATAAATTTCCAGGGTTTCCGTGGCAATGCGGCGGCGTTTTTCAACCGGCATCGAATCCATGGTGTGCATGTTGTGCAGGCGGTCGGCCAGTTTGACCAGAATCACCCGCACATCCTGCGCCATCGCCAGCAGCATTTTGCGAAAGTTTTCCGCCTGCGCCTGTTGCTCGGATTCAAACGCCAGCTTGTCGAGCTTGGATACGCCATCGACCAGCAAGGCAACCGCCTTGCCAAACCGCACCTCGATCTCGCCTGCCGTGGCCGGGGTGTCTTCCACCACGTCGTGCAGCAGCGCGGCAATCAGGGTTTGCGCGTCAAGATGCCATTCGGCGAGGATGCCGGCAACCGCCAGCGGATGGGAGATGTAGGGTTCGCCGCTCTTGCGGAACTGGCCTTCGTGGGCGCTACGGCTGAATTCGTAGGCGACTTCCAGGGTGCTGATTTCGTCCGGCGTGAGATAAGCCAGCGCCGGACGCAGCGAGTCGAATTCGTGAGTCAACGTCGGCGCACGGTGCGGGTGCGCCGGTTGCGGGGGGGACAAATGCTCAGGCACGGCCTCGATTGAGAATTTCCGGGCCGACCTTGCCGGCTGCGATTTCGCGCAGCGCGGTGACCACGGCTTTGTCACTTGAATCGACCATGGGTTGTGAGCCTTGCACCAGTTGACGGGCGCGATAGGTCGCAGCCAGTGTCAGCTCGAAGCGGTTCGGGAACATGGGAATGCAATCATCAACGGTAATACGAGCCATATGGATACTCCTGCTCTGCTGGCGCGGGCGCGCCATGGGGTGACTTGGTTACTAAATAATAAATACGGATAAATTCAATACAGATCGATCAGATGCGCCGGAATTCCTCGAAAAGCGCGGTGTGCCGAACCAGCTGGCGCGCCGTTTCGAGGCGAATGCTGCGGGTGATGGCGAGCAGATCCTGTGAGGCGTGCTCGAAATCATCATTGACGATTATATAGTCGAACGCGTTGGCGTGAGCGACGTCGTGGGCGGCGGCGGCCAGGCGGCGCTCGATCACCTCGTCGCTGTCCTGTCCGCGTCCGGCCAGGCGCGTGCGCAATGCATTGAACGACGGCGGCAGGATGAAAATCGACGCGGAATGCGGGAAATGCAGCTTGATTTGCCCGGCGCCCTGCCAGTCGATTTCCAGCAGGACGTCATGGCCCGCGTTGAGATCGTGGGTGATGCTGCCTTTTGCCGTGCCATAAAAATTGCCGTACACCTCGGCATGTTCCAGAAACTCGCCATCAGCCAGCATGATCTGGAACTGCTCGCGGCTGACGAAATGGTAGTCGCGGCCGTTGGTTTCTCCTGGGCGCGGCGCGCGGGTGGTGTGAGATACCGACAGGCGGATGGCCGGGTCGGTTTTGAGCAGGGCTTTGACCAGGCTGGTCTTGCCTGCGCCGGATGGGGCGCTGACAACGTAAAGCACGCCGGATGGGGAAGATGGGGTCATGGTTGTTCCAGGTTCGGGTTGGTATGCTTACTCGACATTTTGCACTTGTTCGCGCATTTGCTCGATCAGCACCTTGAGTTCAAGCGAGACGCGCGAGGTTTCCACTGCCACCGATTTTGCACCCAGCGTGTTGGCCTCGCGATGCAGCTCCTGCATCAAAAAATCGAGCCGTTTGCCGACCGCGCCGGGCTGGGCCAGCACCCGGCGGACTTCGGTAAAATGGGCGGACAGCCGGGAAAGCTCCTCGTCGATATCGGCTTTTTGCGCGGCCAGCACGATTTCCTGCGCCAGGCGTTCATGCCCGGCCTCGCCGAGTGCCTCGTGCAGGCGTTCGGTCAGTTTGTCGCGCTGGGCGGCGATCAGGGTCGGCAGCAGGGGGCGCAGCGTCTCCACCTCGGTTTCGGCGGCCGCGAGGCGGTCGAGTATGTGTTGCTGGAGTTTGGCGCCTTCGCGCTGGCGGCAGGCTACCATCTCGTCCAGCGTGGCACGCACGCCGGCCAGCGTGGCCTCGTTCAGCGTATCCTGCGATTGCGTGGCAGCCGGTACCGCACCCGGCCAGCGCAGAATCTCGTTGACGCTCAGGGGCGCGCTGTTCGGCAGGCGCTGCTGCACCTCGGTCTGCCAGTGCACCAGCCGCTCAAGAATCACCGGATTCAAGCCGTTATCGGGCGTGGCGGTGGGATTCGGGTTCAGGCTGACCCGGCATTCCACCTTGCCCCGCGTGAGACGCTGCTGGATGAGCTCGCGCAACTGCGGTTCCAGGATGCGCACTTCATCGGCGAGGCGGAAATGCAGTTCGAGATAACGCTGGTTGACGCTACGCAGGTCGAAATTGACGCTGGCATGCTCGAGGTTGATGCTGTGGGCGGCGAACCCGGTCATGCTGGTGGTCATAAAGTATGTGCAAGTAAAGATGTGTTGCTGGCGCAGAGCCAGGGTGTATTGAAAACTGGCGTAGCCAGTAAATTGACAAAGATAATAGACGTTCGACTATGGCGACTCAACCCAACCAGGCTCTTCCAAACGGATACCGGCTGAACGAATACACCATTGTCCGCAAAATTGGCGGCGGTGGCTTCAGTCTGGTGTATCTGGCGCGCGATGATGCCAACCAGCCGGTAGCCATCAAGGAATACCTGCCGGGCGCGCTGGTGTTGCGCACCGAAGGCTCGCTCATCGTGCAGGCCAACTCGACCGAGAACAACAATATTTTCCGTCACGGCATGAAATGCTTCTTCGAGGAGGGGCGGGCGCTGGCGTGTATCAATCACCCCAACGTCATCCGCGTGGTCAATTTTTTCCGCGCCAACGACACGGTGTATATGGTGATGCGCTTCGAGCGGGGCAAAACCCTGCAGCAGCACATCCAGGCCAACCGCGGCACCATCCGTGAAAGCTTTATCCGCCGGGTGTTCGCCCAGTTGCTGAACGGCCTGCGCGAAGTGCATACGCACAAACTCCTGCATCTCGATATCAAGCCGTCCAATATCTATATCCGTCTGGACGGCTCACCCGTGCTGATCGATTTTGGGGCGGCCCGGCAAACGCTGACCCAGGAAGAAAGCAAGCTGCAACCCATGTACACACCGGGCTTCGCTGCACCCGAGCAATATCACAACCGTGAACGGCTCGGGCCGTGGAGCGACATATATAGCGTGGGCGCGAGTTTGTATGCCTGTTTGGCAGGCTATCCTCCGCAAGCGGCCGATGCACGCCTGCTCAACGACAAAATGGTGCCGGCAATGGTGAACTGGCGCGGCACGTATTCCGAGCAATTGCTGGAAACCATTGATCAAAGTCTCAAGCTCAACTATATGGAACGCCCGCAAAGTGTGTTTAGCTTGCAAAAAGTGCTGATGGATCGCACTGCGATGACGCAGCCGCGCCCCTCGTTTTTAAGTAGCATCAAGCATTCACTGACCCGGGATTTGTTCTAAAGTATCGCCATGAAATTCACCATTTATCAGGCGTCACGTCAGGGTGGCCGCAAAAACAACCAGGATCGGGTGGCCTATTCCTACAGTCGTGATGCCTTGCTAATGGTGGTGGCGGATGGCATGGGTGGCCACATGTACGGCGAGATTGCCGCGCAAATTGCGGTGCAGACACTAGCCGACCAGTTCCAGAAAATGGCCAAGCCCCGCCTGGCTGACCCGATGGCTTTTCTGGCCGACGCAACTTCGCTCGCGCACAATGCGATCAACGACTATGCGGTTGAGGAGGATCTGCTCGAGATCCCGCACACCACCCTGGTTGCCTCGGTGGTGCAGGACAGCACGGCGTATTGGGCGCATGTGGGCGATTCACGCCTGTATCTGTTCAGCGATGGCAGCCTGATCGCGCGCACCGAAGATCACACCGCCGTGGCGCAACTGGTGCGCGACGGCATCATCAGCGAAGAAGAAGCCGGCAACCATCCGGAGCGCAACAAGGTCTCCAACTGCCTGGGCGGCTATACCATTCCGCAGGTGGAATGCAATGCGCCGATCCCGCTGACTGACGGCGACACCATGCTGCTCTGTACCGACGGCATCTGGGGCATGATCAACGCCCAGGAGCTGTCAGCGCTTGCTGCATGCCTATACGCTGGAGGACGCCGTGCGCCATTTAATGGATCATGCCGAGTTCCGCGGCGGCGAGCACGGCGACAATCTCAGCCTGATTGCCATGACCTGGGGCGAGGCGCGGATGCCGAGCAAGGATTCCATCTCCACCCTGGCGCTGCCAGACGGCGGCATCACCACTCAGATCAATGCGCATCGCCCGATCCCCGGTTCCGCTGCGGTGTCGGACGACGAGATCGAGCGCGCCATCGCCGAAATCCAGCAGGCGATCCAGAACATTTCGGTTAAATAGGCAAGTTCGGCGTGCCGCGTGAGCGGGACGCCGGAGGCGCGGTAAAATCGCGTTTTCCTTTTTGTTTGCCGCCATGACTGCCATCACCCGCCCCAGTGGCCGCGCGCCCGATGCGCTGCGTACCCTGACCTTCACCCGTGGTTACACCAAACATGCCGAAGGCTCGGTGCTGGTCAGCATGGGCGACACCCGCGTGCTGTGCACCGCCAGCGTGCTCGAGAAAATTCCGCCGCACAAAAAAGGCAGTGGCGAAGGCTGGGTCACCGCCGAATACGGCATGTTGCCGCGCTCCACCCACACCCGCAGCGACCGCGAAGCCGCGCGCGGCAAGCAGTCCGGCCGCACCCAGGAAATCCAGCGCCTGATCGGACGCAGCCTGCGCGCCGTGGTCGACCTGAAAAAGCTCGGCGAACGTACGCTGCAAATCGATTGCGACGTATTGCAGGCCGATGGTGGTACGCGTTGCGCGAGCATTTGCGGCGCCTACGTTGCGGTTGCCGATGCGGTCGCCGGCCTGCTGCGTGACGGCAAACTCACCGAATCCCCTTTGAACGACAGCATCGCCGCCGTTTCGGTCGGAATTTATCAAGGTGCAGCCGTGCTGGATCTCGATTATCTGGAAGACTTTGGCTGCGACACCGACATGAACGTGGTGATCACCGGCAGCGGCGGCATCGTCGAAGTGCAGGGCACGGCCGAAGGCGCGCCGTTTTCGCGCGCTGACATGGATGCGCTGATCGACCTGGCCAGCGCAGGTATCACGGAAATCACCGCCGCCCAGCTTGCGGCGCTGTACGCATGAGCAAGCTCGTCATCGCCTCCGGCAACGCCGGCAAGCTGCGTGAAATCGCCCGCATCCTCGCACCGCTGGATATCCAGGCGGTTCCGCAATCCGAATTCAACGTGCCCGACTGCCCCGAGCCGCACGTCACCTTCGTCGAGAATTGCCTGGCCAAGGCGCGCCACGCCAGCGCGCACAGCGGCCTGCCCGCGCTGGCGGACGATTCCGGTATCTGCGTCGAAGCGCTCGGCGGCGCGCCCGGCGTCTATTCCGCGCGCTATGCGGGCGAGCCCAAGTCCGACCAGCGCAACAACGAGAAACTCATCGCCGCGCTGGCCAACGAGACCAATCGCCGCGCGCACTACACCTGCGTCATGGTCTACGTGCGCCACCCCGACGACCCCGAGCCGATCATCTCCGAAGGCCGCTGGCATGGCGAAATCATCGACACCCCGCGTGGTGAAAATGGTTTTGGCTACGACCCGTATTTCCTCGTTCCGCAATTCGGCAAAACAGGTGCCGAGCTGGATCAGGACACCAAGAACGACATCAGCCATCGCGGCCAGGCGCTGCGCGATCTGGTGAGTAAGATTAAAACAGTTTGGCTGAGTCGGTCATTCGCTTTGCCGGCGGCGGCTTGACGGTATCGCCGCCGCTGTCGCTCTACATCCACCTGCCGTGGTGCGTGAAGAAGTGCCCGTATTGCGATTTCAATTCGCACGCGGCGCAAGCGCCTGCCCGAAGCCGCCTACATCGACGCGCTGCTCGCCGATCTGGAGCGTGCGCTGCCGGATATCTGGGGGCGCAGAATCCACAGCGTTTTTTTCGGCGGCGGCACCCCCAGCCTGTTTTCGGCGGAAGGCATCGACCGCATCCTCACCGGCGTGCGCACGCTGACGCAGCTTGCTGCCCGGCGCGGAGATCACGCTGGAAGCCAATCCCGGAACGGTGGAAGCCGCCAAATTCGCGGGCTTTCGCGCGGCGGGCGTCACACGCGTGTCGCTTGGCATCCAGAGTTTCAACCCGCGCCATCTCAAGGCGCTCGGGCGCATTCACGATGACGTCGAAGCGCGCCGCGCGGCTGAGCTTGCCGCCACCCATTTCGATACTTTCAATCTTGATCTGATGTATGCGTTGCCGGGGCAAACGCTGGCGGAGGCGCTGGCCGATATCGATACCGCGCTCAGCTTCCAGCCGCCGCACCTGTCGGCCTACCATCTCACGCTCGAACCCAATACGCCCTTCGGCCACACCGCGCCGCCCAATCTGCCGGATGACGACGTGGCCGCCGACATGCAACTGGCAATCGAAGCCCGTTTGGGTGAGGCGGGGATGCAGCACTACGAAACCTCGGCCTATGCGCGGCCGAACCATGCCAGCCGTCATAACCTCAACTACTGGCAGTTCGGCGATTACCTCGGCATCGGCGCGGGCGCGCATTCCAAACTCAGCTTTCACGACCGCATCATTCGCCAGATGCGCACCAAGCATCCACAGCAATACATGGATGCGGTGGCGCTGGGCACGCACATCGCCGACGCCCGCACGCTGACGCGCGACGACCTGCCGTTTGAATTCATGATGAACGCGCTGCGCTTGAATGAGGGCGTGCCCGCCGCCTTGTTCGAGACACGCACCGGGCTGCCGCTGATCGTTTGCACAGGCGCTTTGGAGAAGGCACGTGCGCAGGGCTTATTGCTGCCCGACGCTGCCCGGCTGCAACCCAGCCTGCAGGGGCAGCGTTTTTTGAATGACCTGCTGGAATTGTTTTTGCCTTAAGCGCTGGCCGTGCGAAAGCCCGCGAACGCATCGCGCCGATGCGGCAGATAAAAATTGCGAAAGCCCGGTCGTTTGAGCCGCGCATCGGTCACCGGCCCGCCGCCGCGCAGTTCCTGATGGGTGTGGAACCAGGGCTGCGAATAATCGCGGTACGGATCGGGCGCGAATCCGGGGTAGGGCGCGAAGGCATCGCGCGTCCATTCCCAGCCCGCACCCCAGTCAAAACCGGCCGACTCCGTGGCGCGCTGCCATTCGGCGGCGCTGGGCAGGCGACGTCCCAGCCAGGCCGCACACGCTTCGGCTTCAAAACAATTCACATGCAGCATGGGTGCGCCCGCGCGCAACGGTGTCCATAGCGTAAAGCGGCGCACCTGCCAGCCGCCATTCGCCTTGCGCCAGTACAGCGGGTGATTCGCGCCGCTGGCCGTGCGCCAGGCCCAGCCTGCTTCCGACCACGCTGCGCGGTGCTGGTAGCCACCCGCGTCAACGAAGGCCGCAAAGGCGGCTTCGGTCACCGGGCTCGCGTCGATGTCGAATGCCGGGACGCGCACGCAGTGCTGCCATTTTTCATTGTCGAAAATGAAGCCCTCATGGGTTCCACTGCCCAGCGTCACCTCGGCTTCGGCAAACACCAGCCGCTGGGCGAGCAGGGGCAGATCGCCTGGCAGCGGCGGTTCAACTGGCGGTGCATAACCCAGGTACTGAAACGCCATCCACCAGGCTTCGATATGCATCAGCTCGTGATACAGGCTCAGTTCGGCCATGTAGGCCAGCGCAGGGGTGAATTCACTGCGCAGTCTGGCCGTCACGGCTGCGCTCACCTGATCGGCGTAGCGATCAAGCGCGGCGGGGGATGGCAAGGCCAGATCCCAGCGCGTGTCGTGCGGCACGGCAGACGAATCGTAAAGCGCATCGGCACCCGGCAGCTGGCTGGCGCTGCAGCCCCCATCCGCCTGCGCCCGCAGGCACCAGCGTTCCTGAAACCAGACGATGTGGCCGAGTTCCCACAGGGGCGGATTCAGCAGCCGGATCGCGCGGCCCCAGCCAGCCGTCTGCGGGCAGGCTGGCGGCCAGCGCGCGCAACTGCTCGCGCGCCTGCGCCAGATGGGCGATGAGTTGGTCCGGCGTGTAGCCGCTGACGGGTCGATCAAGGTTCATGCTATATAGATACTCTCAATCCAGGCTTCCACTTTAAACCACAGGTGAATTCAGAACATGAGCGAGCCCATTCTTAATGCCGCCCCCCTTGCCCCACCCGTCCGCCTGACCCAGTTCTCGCACGGCGGTGGCTGCGGCTGCAAAATCTCCCCGACTGTGCTGCGCGAAATCCTCGCCGACACGCCCTTCACGTCGCATATGGCGGCGGCCTATCCCGACTTGCTGGTGGGCATCGAGCATGGCGACGACGCCGCCGTGTATCGGCTGAACGACGAGCAGGCCATTGTCGCCACCACCGATTTTTTCATGCCGATTGTGGACGACCCCTACGAGTTCGGCCGCATCGCTGCCACCAATGCGCTGTCCGATGTGTACTCCATGGGCGGGCGGCCGCTGTTCGCGCTCGCCATCGTCGGCATGCCGATCGGCAAGCTGTCCAACGACGTCATCCGGCAAATTCTCGCGGGCGGCGAAGCGGTGTGCAAACAGGCCGGCATTCCGATTGCGGGTGGCCATTCCATCGATGCGCCGGAACCGATCTACGGCCTGGTTGGCATTGGCGTGGTCGATCCGCGCCGCGTCAAGAAAAACTCGGGCGGCCAGGCGGGTGACGTGCTCATTCTCGGCAAGCCGCTCGGGGTCGGCATCTACAGCGCGGCGCTGAAAAAAGAAGCGCTCAGCGCCGATCAATACGCAGCCATGATCGCCGCCACCACCCAGCTCAACACCGCCGGTGCTGACCTTGCGGGGATCGATGGCGTCCACGCACTCACTGATATCACCGGCTTTGGCCTGCTGGGCCATTTGCTCGAAATCACCCGCGCCTCGAAGCTGGCTGCACGCATAGAACTCGCGCGCCTGCCGCTGCTGCCGGGCGTCGCAGCGCTCGCGCAGGCAGGCCACATCACCGGCGCCAGCCAGCGCAACTGGGCGGGCTACGGCGCTGAAGTGACGCTGCCAGAGGGCATCACCGACTGGCAACAGGCGATTCTGAGCGACCCGCAAACCAGCGGCGGCCTGCTGGTGAGCTGTGCCCCCGAATCGCGTCAGGCTGTGCTCGATGTGTTTCGCCAGCACGGCTTTGCCGGCGCGGTGGAAATCGGCGGGTTGCATGCGGGGACGAACGTGACGGTTGCCGCCTGAATGCCATTTCAGTTTATTGATTTTCCAGCGGTAGACGGTGACCTGCGCGCCGACGTGCTCGCGGGATTGGCGGCGCAGCCCAAGGCTATTCCGCCCAAATACTTCTACGACGAAGCCGGTTGCCGCCTGTTCGAGGCCATCTGCGCGCAGCCCGAATACGTCCTCTGCCGCACCGAGCGTGCGCTCATGGAAGCGCATCTGCCCGAGATCGCCGCCGCCATCGGTGCGGTCGATTGCGTCATCGAGCCGGGCGCGGGCGACTGCGTCAAAGTCCGTGCCTTGCTCGACGCGTTGCACCCTGGCCAACTGGTGGTGCTGGACATCGCCGGTGCGCCGCTCGCCGCCGCCGCTGAGCAGCTCGCCGATGACTTCCCCGGGGTGGCCGTGACCGCGCTGGGCATGGACTTCATTCACAACCTGGAAGCCGCCGCGCCTTACCTCACTGCAGCGCGACGGCTGGTCTACTACCCCGGCTCCAGCATCGGCAACTTCGCGCCGGACTGCCGCCGCCGCCCTGCTCGCGCGCTTTCGCCAATTGGCGGGCGAATCGGGCCAGTTGCTCATCGGCTTCGATCTCAAAAAAGACCCCGTACAACTGCACCACGCCTACAACGATGCCGCTGGCGTCACCGCAGCTTTCAACCTCAACCTGCTGGCGCGTTTGAACCGCGAACTCGAAGCCGACTTCGACCTCAGCCAGTTCCGCCACTACGCCTTCTACAACCCGACCGCCGGGCGCATCGAAATGCACCTGGTCAGCCTGGTCGAGCAAACCGTCAACGTGGCTGGCCAGCGCTTTCATTTCAGTCTGGGTGAAGCGCTGCACACCGAAAACTCCTACAAATTCCGCTGCGACGAATTCAGCGCCATCGCTGCAAGCGCCGACTGGCACCTGATTCGCGACTGGGAGCTGGATGGGTTCGCCGTTCAGTTGTATGGGTAAGGAGGTCGGGTGTTGGCTGCGTGGGGGCAGATGTCGGCCATGAGCAGCCATGACTTCCGAGAGATCGCGACCTCGGTTGCCTAAATATCGAACCGACGTAGCTGGTCAGTCAGCGCGGACCGAAAATGTGTACGACCACAACGGGCACGCTACTAGTGAGTTCCATGACGATATCTAGATGGTGCCAGCAAATGACATTGCATGAACAACCTTTGGTGAGTTTTCTTTCATAACAGTGAACTGCGACTAGATGCCACATGCTTCGATACGGCTGCCGTAAGCACGTGAGCCGATACGCAGTTTGCAGCTGGGGTTGATTGATCGTGCTACGGCCCGGCTCAATGAGCAGTTTTATGCGATCACGTCAGTATCTCATCGTGAATAATTACCTATTTCGAGAATGACGCAAACAGTAGCAACAGTTACAAGAGCTCTGGACGGCGCTGAGCTTGTTCAGTCGCAACGGAGAAATTCCGCCCAAGATTAGGCGCGACCTCTCATTTGATGACAAACTACTCCTGGGTGGCCCGCTACGATCGAGCTATTAGTCAGGGTTCAGCATGTCGTGGAGCATTAGGTTTGCACATAAGGCGTCACAATTCCAAGCTACTTCGGCGACATGCCAGCACCTGATGCAATCGGAAAGGTCGATGCGGCATCCTATTGAGGCTAATCACAGCTACCTGTGCCGTTTGCACGGAGTCATTCGATAAGGACTGGTTCGGATTGTGGATACAGGCAGAAGCCCTCAGGACGACATGAGATCTCCTGGAAGCAGGGTGATACATACGCTGTTTAGCTAATCAGATTCGTTCAACGATGTGAGCAATTACAAGTAGTGGGTGGTGCGGCGCCACCTGCAAGCTGGATGCAGCACCATCCAGTAGTTACAGTACTACGGCTGTAACTGCTCGTGACCTGCCAAAAACAGTCTATGAGTCAGCACTCTGGCTGGCCGCTTTGACGCGAGACCATCCGTGAGACTTCGACAGGCCAACGACCGCTGAGGGTCGAAATCCGCCAATGGCATCTGGCCGTTCGGCCTTCTGTTCAAGCTTTCCGGCTAGCCCAAAAACCCCTCGTCCATGAACCCGTCACCCGTCGCGCACGCCACGGGTGGCCCCTGTGCCTATTCCAGACTGTCCAGCGGTTGCGGTGCACCGATGAAATAGCCCTGCACGCAATCAACTCCCATTTCGACCAGGGTGTTGAGAAAGTCGGGATCTTCGATGAAGCCTGCCACGGTCTTGATGCCGAGGAAGCTGCCGGTTTCCAGAATGGAGCGCACCAGCGCTTCGTCGATCATGCTGGTGCCAATTTCGCGTACCAGGTTGCGGTCGATTTTCAGGTAATCGAGCTTCATGCTCTTCAGGCTGGTGTAGGAGCTGCTGCCGATGCCGAAGTCGTCGAGGGTGAAGCGGCAGCCATGGCGCTGGAGTTGACGCATGAACAGCTGGGTCTGGGCGTGGCCTTCGACGGCATCGGCTTCGCTGATTTCGAAAATGAGCTTGTTGCCGGGGAGGTCGCCGCGCGCCAGTTCGGCCAGCAAAAACTTCAGAAACAGCGGATTGGTGACCGATTGGCCGGACAGGTTGATCGACAGGCCGCCGATCGAGGCGACGGTGTCAGCGTGCTCACGCATCCAGTGCAGCACGGTTTTCACCACCCAGCGATCGATCTCGGTGATGCGTTGCAGGCGTGCGGCGACGTCGATCAGGTCGCCGGTGGCGATGGCGCGTTCGTCATGCGCGGTGGGGTGCAGCAGCACTTCGTAATACAGCGGGGTGCGCGCGGCGTCGGTGGCGGCCACCACCGGCTGGCAGTTGAGGCTGAGCTGATTGTTGGCGAGGATGGCGGTCAGTTCGTGCGCCCATTGCGCCAGCGCCAGCACGCCGCTGTCGTTGACTTCGCTGCTGTATTGCACCACCGCCTGCCCGGATTCGCGCGCGCGGGCGCTGGCAGCGTTGGCGTTGTCGAAATAGGTTTCCGGGCTGAGGCAGTCGCTTGCCCACATCAGGCCGGCCGCCATCTGCACGCGGTAGCGTATGCCATTGATTTCCTGCGGGTGGGCGGTCAGTGTGCTCAGCAGCGTCTCGGCCTGCGCCTGGGCGGCGTCGCCATCGGCGGCCTCGATCCAGAATGCGAGACCGGATTCGCCCGCGCGCGCCAGCTGGGCGCTGGCAGGCAGCAGCGTGGGCAGCAGTTGGGAAAGCTCGCGCAGGATGGGGGCGCGGACTTCACTTGCCACCGCCTCACCGGCCGGATTGTTGATGTCGAACTGGATGACGCCGACGGCATAGCCGCCTGCGGTGGCCTGGCTGCGCAGCCAGGCGCGGCGGATCGCGCGGAAGAAGCTCTTGCGGTTGGCAAGGCCCGTGGCGGAATCGTGCGAGGCCTGCCACAGCAAGTCGCGCTGCATTTTCTGGATCATCGCGCTGTAGGAGCGATCCATCAGCGGCAACTCGAGGTCTTCGGTCCATTGCGCGTCGCCGTCTTCCAGCGATTTCAGCAATTCCGGTCGCTTGAGGTCGAGCTTCTTGATGCCGCGATAGTTGGCGAATACGTACACGTGCGGCTGGTCGCCGATCCAGATCAAATTGAGCGGGGTGTCCAGCGACTTGAACTGCAGCCAGTCGCCGACGCGCAGGCGCTCCGCCAGATTGTCCTGTACTTCGCTGAGCGGCTCGCTGGCGGCGTCGATCAGGCGGGCGGCAATCGCGGTGCGCGGGTGCTGCGATTTGTCGGTTTCGAACAGCGCCGTGGCGAGCTGATCGACGATACGATCCTGTGCGAATTTATCGGCGCACACATGCGTGAGTTCCTGGTCGATACGCTGCAGCAAGGCCTGAATATCGTTGGCCGTCGGGGGCTCGGCGAGATCCGGATCCAGCCAGCCACACAACTGACGCAACACCTGCCACGCCTCGCGTGCTTCGTCGCTATCGATGCCGTGGCGCATTTCAGCGGCAAACAACACGTTGCGCCAGCCGCCGTTCAATAACTCGATTACGGCGTTGGGCACCGGGTGGGTGTCCAGCCGGGCCAGCAGCTCGCGCAGGATGCGTTGTTTGACGACCTCGGCGTTCTGGCGGCCTTCGCACATTTCCTGCAGGCGGAATACGCGCGCGGCACGCTCGTTCAACAGCGGCTTGACGACGCGTTCGAGCTGGGTGCGCGCTTCTTCGAACACGCCCGGGTTTTTATCGGCTTCGGCGTTGATGCGGTCGGTCCAGCGGCTCATCAGCCGCATCAGGCGTGCATCGCTGATTTTGCCGTCATCGCCCGCCACCATGCTGATGCGGTCAAGGGTGTTCAGCACCTTGTGCGCCGGATGGCTGGGCGAGTTGAGGAACTGCGGGTCGGACATCGCCAGCTTGATGAGGCTGGTTTCGAGCTGCTGAAAAAACGGTCGCATGCCGTCGCTGACCGACTTTTCAGCATGCATGGTGTCGAACAGCGCGCCGAACATGTCGACCGAGCGCTGCATTTCCTGCGTGACAGCGGGCGGCAATGCGCCCGCCGCCGCCAGTCGCTGTAACACCGGCGAATGCGCTACGCCGGGGATGTTTGACGACATCGCTTGATTGCCCGCCCCGGCAGGCTGCGCGTAGCCACCTTGACCCGTCTGCGGAGCGGGGGACCCCGCTGGTGCAGGGGCGGCAGGTGCTGCGTTGCCCTGGCCGCCTCGGTTACCTTGGTTGCCCTGGAAGAAATCCATCAGGGAACTGGTCAAACGGCTGAGCGTCCCTTTGGGGGGCGGTGTGCCGGGTGAGCCTGCTTCAGCGTGTTCGGACGGCGGGTTGTTGGCTTCAGCGTGTTCGGGTGCAGCCTTGTTTGCTTCAGCGGGTGGCGAGTTTGGGTTGGGTTGCTGCGGCTGGGTTTCGGCCTGTGAAATCGGCAGCATCGCCAGCAACTCTGCATATAACGGTGCCAACTGGTCGGACAATACATCGCGCAAGGTGGCATAGGCCACCTGCCGTGCGCGCGCCGATACCGGGACATCCTGCACCGCGCTGCGGAAAGCATGGCCGATGACGCTGGGGCCGAACGGGTTGGTGCTGTGGTCGCAGGCAAAGCCAAAGAGCTGGCCAATGCGCGGTTCGATGTCGGCCAGTTGATCGTGGAACTGCTCTTCCAGCTTGTTGGCGTCGGTAGACGTGGCGAGCCAGTCTTCAAAATCCAGCTCGTCAACCAGTGCCAGGCCACCGTCGTTGGAGCCTGATTTGATCTGGGGCTGAACGGCATGGGTTTGCTTCAGCGCGTCCATCACGTGCTGCACAAAGCGGGTTTGCACCATTGCCGCGTGCTGGCTGAATTCGTGCATCGCGCTCAACAATGCGCTGTGTTCGGTAATGCCGGCCGCCTGCAGCGCAGCCGCGCTGAGTTTGTCGCCCAGCAGTTGCATCATCTGGTCGTGTGCTTGCAGCAGGGTTTCGTTCAATAGCGTGGTGCTGGCCTGGCGCAGTTGGGGGAATGCCTCCGAGGTCGGCAGCGCAGCGAGTTTTTGGCGGTGACTGGCCATGCGCAGTTTTTGCAACGCGCGCAATGCATCGTGAGGCTGGCGGACGAAGGAGACGCCAACGCCGAGTGGGCTCAGCCGTTGGAGCCGTGCAGGTACCTGGAAGTTGGCGGTGGCGTTGCTCGACGCCGAGGTGAAAACGATTTCCACTTCCGCATTGGCGCGTTGAGCCAAGGCCGCGATTGCCGCTTCTGGATTGGTGAACTTCAGGAAAAGCCCGCTTACGCAAAAATCGCGAATTTCGCAGGCGATTTCGGTATGCCCGGCCTGCGTGATGATGGCCGCCTGAGAAACCTGAAAACGCTTGTCGCGCCGCATTTCCTGAGCGGCTTGCTGATTGTCTGACGCGTTAGACACAATTTCCACACTATTTCCTTTTATTTGCCCCGCTTATTCAGCAAGCGTTGCGGCGGTGATGTCCATATATAAAGCGTAAACCCTCCCGCGCTTAATTGCGCTTGGCGGGATCCGGCTGGTTTTGGTAGACTGGCACGCATGATTCGTGCCGAAACCTTCTTTTTTAGCCGCTTTTATCCCACGCCGCAGGCGGTCGGGAGGCGCTGAGACGAACAGCAACGCCTTAACGAAACCGCCAGCCCGCTGGCGGTTTTTTGTTTAAGCCGCCGCCGTAGAAAACCAGGAGCCACACCATGACGACCACCCGCACCGACGACACCCGCATCGAACAAAGCGGTGAACTGCTTGCCCCAATGCAGATCATACGGGAACTCCGCGCCAACGAAACCGTGCTGGCGCACGTGGCGCACGCGCGCAGTGCCATTCACGACGTGCTGCGCGGCGCGGATGATCGCCTGTTCATCATCGTCGGGCCCTGCTCGATCCACGACCCGGCCGCGGCGATCGATTATGCGAAAAAGCTGAAGCCGCTGGCCGATGAACTCGCCCACGATCTGATCATCGTCATGCGCGTGTATTTCGAAAAACCCCGCACCACCGTGGGCTGGAAAGGCCTCATCAACGACCCGCATCTGGACGAAAGCCACGACATCAACGAAGGCCTGCGGCTGGCGCGCAAACTGTTGCTGGAAATCAACGAAATCGGCCTGCCCTGCGCGACTGAATTTCTCGACCTGATCTCGCCGCAATACATCGCCGACCTGGTGGGCTGGGGCGCCATCGGCGCGCGCACCACCGAATCGCAGTCGCATCGCCAGCTGGCGTCCGGCCTGTCGTGCCCGGTGGGCTTCAAGAACGGCACCGATGGCAGCCTGCGGATCGCGGTCGACGCGATCAAGGCCGCTAGCGCGCGCCACCACTTCATCTCCATCACCAAATCGGGCCACGTCGGCGTGTTCAGCACTTCCGGCAACGAAGACACTCATGTCATCCTGCGCGGCGGCAAAACGCCGAACTACGACGCTGCCAGCGTCAACGCCGCCTGCGCCGAACTGGCTGCGGCGGGCTTGCGCCAGCAGGTGATGATCGACTTCTCCCACGCCAATTCCAGCAAGCAGTACCAGCGCCAGATCGACGTCGGTGCCGATGTCGCCGCGCAGGTGGCGGGCGGCGACACCCGCATCATCGGCATGATGATCGAAAGCCATCTGAACGCCGGGCGGCAGGACCTCATCCCGGGCCAGCCGCTGGAATATGCCAAATCGATCACCGACGCCTGCATCGGCTGGGACGATACGGCGCCATTGCTGCGGATGCTGGCCGATGCGGTGAAGAAGCGCCGGTTGACGGTGCCGGCGGACGAGGAATAAGACGGAAGCCTGTACGGTGTAAAGCGGCTTCGCCCGGTTGCACCGTAACGCGCTGCTTCAGCCACGTTATCTGGTTTTTCTATAGGGCGAGCCGTGCATCTGCGTTAAAATGCTCGCGGCGGGTCTCCCCGCATGGCTATATCGTGAATCGGGTCAGGTCCGGAAGGAAGCAGCCACAGCGATTGATGCCAGTGCCGGGGGTAAGGCTCGCCATTCCAGGCTGCTTTCAAACGAATACTGCGTTGTTGAGCCTTGCCGTACTAGCAGTACTGTCTGCGGCTCGCCGCCTTGTCTTCGCTTGAAAGCAGCCTGGAATGGTTCCCGCCTCTTACATAACCCATGACTGATCTCTTCGGCGAATCTGCTTCTCCCGCACTGGCGCTGGCGCGCAAGTGGCGGCCGCGCGTGTTTGCCGATCTCAAGGGGCAGGAGCATGTGGTGCGGGCGCTGTCGAATGCGCTGACGCAGGGGCGGCTGCATCATGCCTATCTGCTGACGGGCACGCGCGGGGTGGGCAAGACCACGCTGGCGCGGATTCTGGCCAAGTGCCTCAATTGCGAAACCGGCGTCACCGCCACGCCGTGCGGCGTGTGTTCGGCCTGCAGCGCAGATCGACGCCGGGCGTTTTGTCGACTTGCTGGAGCTCGACGCCGCCTCCAACACCGGCGTCGACAACATGCGCGAAGTGCTCGACAACGCGCAATACGCGCCGACGGTCGGTCGCTACAAGGTTTACATCATCGACGAAGTGCACATGCTGTCGAAACCGGCGTTCAACTCGATGTTGAAAACGCTGGAAGAGCCGCCCGCACACGTCAAATTCATTCTCGCCACCACCGACCCGCAGAAAATTCCGGTGACGGTATTGTCGCGCTGTCTGCAGTTCAACCTGAAGCCGATGCCGCCCGCGCTGGTGGCGCAGCATCTGGCCGAAGTGCTGGCCGACGAAAATGTCCACGCCGAGGCGGCGGCGTTGACGCTGCTGGCGCGCGCAGCAGCGGGCAGCATGCGCGACGCGCTCTCGCTGACCGATCAGGCGATCGCCTACGGTGGCGGCGCCATCGAAGCGGCAGGTGTCGAGGCGATGCTCGGTACGGTGCGCCGCGATTATCTGTTTGATCTGCTGGATGCGCTGGCGGCGAACGACGCCGATGCTTTGATGCAGCAGGCGCATCGCCTCGCCGAGGGCGGCATGGCTTTCGATGCGGCGCTGCAGGACATGGGCAATCTGCTGACGCAATTGGCCTTGATGCTGCATGCGCCCGATTCAATTAAAAGCGGCGCAGTGGAAGGCGGCTTTGAGGATGAGCGGATGCAGGTGGCGGCGAGCCAGATCAATGCCGAAACCGTGCAGCTGTATTACCAGATTGCGCTGAATGGTCGCCGTGATTTGCCGTATGCACCGGACGAGTTGTCAGGATTTTGCATGACGCTGTTGCGGATGCTGGCTTTTGCGCCGGGCGCGGGAAACCGTGCGCCGCTGGAGCGCCCGGCACCGGTTCGGGTGGCGGCAACACCCCGGGTTGAATCCGCGCCGCCGCGTGCGGCGATACCTGCAGCCGCTCCCGCCGCTGCGCCCGCGGTGTCGCCCGCTGCCGCTCCTGTTATTGCAGCGCGGGTTACTGCTGCTCCGCCCGCACCCGCATTAATCGCCAGCGAATCGACGCCGCAAGGAGCCTGGGACTGGCTCGCCGTCGTCGCTTCATTACGTCTCGGCGGCATGGCCAAGATGCTGGCCGATCATTGCGAACTGGTGGCGCAGACGGACGACGCAGTGACACTGCGCGTCGGCGAAGCGCATAAGCATCTGCTTGACCGCACCTATCAGGACAAGCTGATCTCAGCCTTGCGCGACAAGTTTGGCGCAGCCCTTACCGTGTCAATCGAACTGGGCGCGGCGGTTGAGAAAACGCCGCAACAGGTGCGCACCCGTATCAAGGATGAACGTCAGGCAGAAGCCGTGGCGGCCATCGAGTCCGATCCATTTGTGCGTGAACTGGTCGAGCAGTTTGGCGGCCAGATCGACGCCTCAACCATTCAACCCTTAGGAGAATCAACATGATGAAGGGCGGCATCGGCAACATGATGAAGCAGGTTCAGCAAGTGCAGGAAAACATGGCCAAAATGCAGGCCAAGCTGGCTGAAATCGAAATCGAAGGTCAAAGCGGCGCGGGCATGGTCAAGGTCACGATGACCTGCAAATACGACGTGCGCCGCGTCACCATCGATCCCAGCCTGATGGGCGATGACAAGGAAATGCTGGAAGACCTGATTGCCGCTGCGGTGAACGACGCGGTGCGCAAGGTCGAGTCCACCGTGCAGGAAAAAATGGGCAGTGTCACCGCCGGCCTGCCGATTCCGCCCGGGATGAAACTGCCTTTCTAAGCACCCGCTGAGATGCAACCGGCCGCGCTGGAAAACCTGATTAGCGCGCTGCGCGTGCTGCCCGGCGTCGGCCCCAAGTCGGCCGCGCGCATGGCATATCACCTGCTGCAGCGCGACCGCCGCGGTGCTGAATCGCTGGCGGGTGCGCTCAATCACGCACTGACGCATCTGCATCATTGCCGCCTGTGCAACAACTTTTCCGAAGCCGAAGTGTGCGAAGTCTGCGCCAGCCCGCGCCGCGACAAGCGGCAACTGGCGGTGGTCGAAATGCCCGCCGACTTCAACATGATGGAAGCGACGCAGAGCTACAGCGGCCTCTATTTTGTGTTGATGGGGCGCTTGAGTCCGCTCGATGGCATCGGCCCGCGCGAGATCCATCTCGACCGGCTGATTACCCGGGCGCTGGACGGCGTGGTCGAGGAAGTGCTGCTCGCCACCAACTTCACCCCCGAAGGCGAGGCCACCGCGCACACCATCGGCGAACTGCTGAAAGCGCGCGGCATCAAGGTCAGCCGGCTGGCGCGTGGCGTGCCGGTCGGCGGTGAACTGGAATATGTCGACAGCGGCACGCTGGCGCAGGCCGTTCGCGATAGGCGAACTATTTAGCATGGCGTGACAGGCGCACTATTTAACCAATCCAATAATCAATACCGGACAACACGATGGAACTCAATGCACTCACCGCCCTGTCGCCGCTTGATGGCCGCTACGGCAGCAAGACCGCCAGCCTGCGCGACTTTTTCAGTGAATACGCGCTGATCAAATATCGCGTCATCGTCGAGATTGAATGGCTGAAAGCGCTGGCGGCAGAAGCCTCCATTGCCGAAGTGCCCGCGTTTTCAGACGCTGCCATTGGCCTGCTCGACGGCATCGCCGACACCTTTTCGGTGGCGGACGCCGAGCGCGTAAAAGCCATCGAGGCGACGACCAATCACGACGTCAAAGCCGTCGAGTATTTTCTCAAGGAAATGACGAAAGACGATGCCGAGGTCGCGGCCGTGTCCGAGTTCATTCACTTCGCCTGCACTTCGGAAGACATCAATAACCTGTCGCATGGCCTGATGCTGAAGGGCGCGCGCGATGGCGTGCTGATGCCTGCGCTGGAAAAGGTCATTGCCCGCCTGACCGATCTGGCACACGAGTTTGCCGACCTGCCGATGCTGTCGCGCACCCACGGCCAGCCCGCATCGCCGACCACCGTCGGCAAGGAGCTTGCCAATGTGGTGTATCGCCTGCGCCGCGCTTGGGATGCCCTCGGCTCGATTGAACTGCTGGGCAAAATAAACGGTGCAGTTGGCAATTACAACGCGCATCTGGCGGCCTATCCCGACTTTGACTGGGAAAGTTTTGCGCACAATTTTGTGAGCGATCTGGGGCTGAACTTCAACCCCTACACCATCCAGATCGAGCCGCACGACGCCATGGCCGAACTGTTCGATGCCATCGCGCGCGCCAATACCATCCTCATCGACTTGAACCGCGACGTCTGGGGCTATATTTCGGTGGGCTATTTCAAGCAGAAAGTGAAGGCGGGCGAGGTCGGTTCCAGCACCATGCCGCACAAGGTCAACCCGATTGATTTTGAAAACAGCGAAGGCAACCTCGGCCTGGCCAACGCCATGCTGCGGCATCTGGCCGAAAAGCTGCCGATCTCGCGCTGGCAGCGCGACCTCACCGATTCAACCGTGCTGCGCAATATGGGCGTTGGCTTTGGCTACAGCATCCTGGCCTACGAATCCTGCCTGCGTGGCCTCGGCAAACTCGAAGCCAATCCGGCAGCCCTCGCCGCCGATCTCGACAGCAGTTGGGATGTGCTCGCCGAGCCGGTGCAGACCGTGATGCGGCGTTACGGCATCGCCAACCCCTACGAGCAGCTGAAAGCGCTCACGCGCGGCAAGGGCGGTATCACGCGTGATGCGTTGCATGTATTCATCGACGGTTTGGCGATTCCGGATGCGGAGAAGGCACGATTAAAGCAGATGACGCCAGCGACCTATACGGGAATCGCCGCCACGCTGGCGAAGCAGATTTGAAGTGTAGGGCCGATAGCCCGCGTTCCGTCCATTGTTGTTTTGGATCACCCATGACCGATCATGACCTCGACGTAAACCTCTCTGATTTCCAGGCCGCTGTCCTCGACGAGTCCCACACCCGCCCGGTAGTGGTCGATTTCTGGGCGCCGTGGTGCGGGCCGTGCAAATCGCTCAAGCCCATCCTGGAAAAACTCGCCGCTGAATACAGTGGCAAGTTCCGTCTCGCCAAGGTCAACGCTGACGACAATCAGGCGCTGTCGCAGCAGTATGGCGTGCGCGGAATTCCGGCGGTCAAGGCGTTCGTCAACGGGGAAATGGTCGATGAGTTTTCCGGCGCGCTGCCGGAAGCCGAAGTGCGTGCGTTTCTGGATCGACTACTTCCCAGCCAGGCTGACGAGCTGCGTGCACAGGCCGCGGCGGCGCGCGCAGCGGGCGATCATGGTGCTGCGCTGCAGCTGCTGGCGGACGCATCGAAGCTCGACCCACAGCACATCGGTATCCGGCTCGATGCGGCGGAAATCATGCTCGATCTGAGCGAGGCCGACGAGGCACAGCGTTTGCTGAGCAGCGTGCCGGACGATGCCGATCCGCGCGTGCCGCAACTCAAGGCGCGGCTGCAGTTTCTGGGTGCGGCGGCGGCGGACGAAGTGGCGCTACAGGCGCGCATCGCCGCCGATGGCAATGACCTCGATGCCCGCCTTGCACTGGCCAATCTGGCGATTGCCGGGCAGCGTTACGAAGACGGCATGGAGCAGTTGCTGGAAATCGTTCGCCGCGATCGCGGCTTTCAGGATGACGTCGGCCGCAAGACGCTGCTGTCGGTTTTCAATCTGCTGGGCGGCGGTGAGCTGGTAAGCCGCTATCGGCGGCTGCTGGCGAGCGTGTTGAATTAAGCACGTTCAGGCTATTGCCTGGTTGGGTTAATAATTATCAGGCAATAGCCTGATAACGCACTTCGATGATTTCCACTTCGCGCCGACCGTCCGGCGTCTGCACGCTGACGGTGTCGCCTTCGCGCGCTTTCAGCAGCGCGCGCGCCATCGGCGAAATCCAGGCAATGTGGCCGCGCCCGGCGTCGGCTTCGTCGATGCCGACGATGGCGTAGGTGGATTCGCTGCCGTTCTGGTCGGCGACGGTGACGGTGGCGCCGAAGAACACCTGGTCGGTGTCTTCGCGGGTTGCGGGGTCGACCACTTCGGCGTGTTCCAGACGTTTGGACAGGAAACGGATGCGGCGGTCGATTTCGCGTAGGCGTTTTTTGCCATAGATGTAGTCGCCGTTTTCCGAACGGTCGCCATTGCTGGCCGCCCAGTAAATCGTCTCCACCAGTTTGGGGCGCTCGACTTTCCACAACTGATTGAATTCCGCATCGAGCCGCGCGTAGCCCGCGGGTGTCATGTAATTCTTGGAACCAGCAGGCAGGGCGGGCGCGGCGAGCTCGTCCTCGTCATCTTCCACTGCGTCGGATTCTTTAACAAAGGCTTTGTTCATCGGCCCAACAGATAAGCAAGTAAGGAAAGAACCAGCGACATGAGAATGACGCTGGTGAAGGGGAAGTAAAATACGCCGCGCTTGCGCTTGATCTGCACATCGCCGGGCAAGCGGCCCAGTCCCAGGCGATTGAGCCAGGGCGTGAGCAGACCCAAGATCAATAACGCCAGAACCAGTGTCACCAGCCATTTCACCATGAAGGAATTTTAGCCGATGGACGCACTGCAGCCGCCGCAATTTGAACGCACCCGAATTTTGCTCGACTCCAGCGAGCAAGCGCGACTCGCCAATGCACACGTGCTGGTGGCTGGGCTCGGTGGTGTCGGCTCATATTGCGCCGAGGCGCTGGCGCGTGCAGGGGTGGGACGGCTGACCCTCATCGATCACGATGTAGTCGCCATCTCGAACATCAATCGCCAGTTGCCCGCCTTGCTGTCCACCGTGGGGCAATCCAAAGCCGAGCTGATGGCGGCGCGTATCCGTGACATCAACCCGGCGTGCGAACTTATGGTGATCTGCGAGTTTCTGGTGCCCGAAACCGTGGCTGACATCGTGCCGGCCGATGTCGATTACGTCATCGACTGCATCGATTCGCTCAACTGCAAAGTCGCGCTGGTGGCCAGCAGCTTTGAGCGGGGTTTGCGCGTGGCGTCCAGCATGGGTGCTGGTAACAAGCTCGATCCCGGCCGGATACAGCTTGCCGATATTTCGAAAACCAGCATGTGTCCGCTTGCTTCGGTGATGCGTAAACGCCTGCGTAAACGCGGCATTCCCAAGGGCGTGCTGACTGTGTTTTCCGACGAACCCGGGCGCGCGCCGCTGCCGCCGCAGCCAGTGGAAGGGCGCGGCCGCGCGCGCGCGGTGAATGGCACCATCAGCTACATGCCGCCGCTGTTCGGCCTGATGCTGGCGGGGGCAGTGATTCAGCAGTTGCTTGTTGAACCGTAAGGGATCGCTTGCCTCTGCCACAGGGAGTTGGACATATTGAAAGGCGAACTGTTTGCCTGAGATGACCCTGCTTGGGCCGTGTTTCTGCCCCTGAAAACAAGGTGAGAAACACGCAATATAAAAACGCCGACTCAGTCGGCGTTTTTATATTGGCTTCCGCGATCTGCTGATCGCTGGAATCCTGGAAGTTATGCCTTTTGGCGCAGACGAAGTCCGACCAAGCTAAGGCCGACCAGCAGCATCGCCCATGTTTCGGGTTCCGGAACTGGAACAGTGACGGCGGCGACAGTATACAGACCACCACTCGCGCCAGGAGCGGTGGTGCCGCCAATCTTGAGGGTGTAATTGCCGGCGCTGAAGTAAGAACTGGCAGGGAGGGTCAGGTAATCCGGGTTGCCTGCTGATGTAAAGGTGGCAAAGGGGGTAATAAAGTTACTGCCTTTGTAAATCGTGGCGCTTAGACCTGTGATATCAGCGACTGTGAGCGTGAACGAGCCGAAATTCACAGAAAGCGGAACATCCGAGACACCTGAACCCGCATAGAGCGGGGTCGTGATGGCGAATGTCAGGGAGTGGTCGATCGTGCCGGCAGTCGTTACTTGGAAGCCATCGACGTAGCTTGTCGGCGCGCCAAATGCACCCAGGTACAGGTTGTCGGTAAGGTTCAGACTGTTGACTGCGGCGTTTGCGCCACCTGCCATCATCAGACCAGTGGCCAAAGCGAATGTATGTAATTTCATTTATTGTCTTCTCAAAATTTACAGCTTGTTAGATTAAAACGGGTCACTACAAACAACCAGATAGACCTCAAGCAATAACTATTCCTGAATCGCAAGTGGTTGTATTTTATGCGTATTGATTTTCTTGCCAGGGTTGGAGTGTAAAGAAAACCGACATTCTCTGTGCGAACCCGTCGTGCTCAAGCCGAACGCCCCCTGTCATTGGGCTGCTTCTTCCACCTGTTTGCGCTGGACTTCAGCCGCATCCATCACTTGCCCTTCGACAGCCTGGGCTTTTTTCATTGCCTGAATCTGCGCCTCGAATGCCGGGTTGGGTTGGCGCTCGGTTTGCGGCTGTGGCGGCGGGCTGGCGTCGCAGGCGCACAGACACAAGACCAGCGGGATCAGAATGTTTTTCATCATGTGTTCTCCAGTAAGCCGGTCGTCAGGCCGTCGATGCTGATCTGGTTTTTCTCGCGCCAGTAATCCAGCAAACCGACTGTACCTTTCTTTTCAGCCCAGCGCGCCAGCGTGTCGCGTTCGCCCGCGTAGGTGTATATCGGCACGGCGTAGCCGCACGAGGTTTGCACTGACTCAACGTTGAGCACGATGAGCTGGCGCTCACCAGGGAGTGCTGCAAAGTGGCGGCGCAGCTCGCCCCATTCGGCATCTTGCCGCCGCACGGCGCGGCCGCGCCCATACACCCGCAGAATCAGCGGATCGGTGTCGAAGCTGCACCACATCATCGTCATGCGGCCATCGTGTTTCAGGTGGGCGGCAGTTTCGTTGCCGCTGCCAGTGAGATCGAGGTAGGCGATGTGTTGCTCATCGATCACACGCAGGCTGTCCATGCCCTTGGGTGACAGGTTGAGCCGGCTGTCAGCGGTGCCGCTGGCGGTGAAAAAAAGTTTTTGTTCGGCAATGAAGGCGCGGTGTTTGGCGTCGAGCGCAGGGTAAAAGCGCGCCATCAGTTGATCTGCTTTTTGAGGATTTCGCTGAGGATGCGCAGGCGTTCCACGCTGTCGTTCATTTCCAGCAGGTTTTGCTTGGTGCTGAGCTTGAGCGGCAGGACTTCGGACAGGCGGTAACCGACCCACACCGCATCGTCGAAATCGTGCGGCGCGGGGAAATGCGCGTCACCGTATTCATTGACGATTTGGCGCAGGATTTCAGCGGCAAGCAGAAGGTCGTCAGGGATGGCGGAGGCGGCCTCGACACTGACCGATTCAACCGTGCCGATAAGCAGGCCGTTTGGTTCGGCATGGATGCTGCGGATGACGAACCGTTCCTGTGCCTGGGTATCGATGTGCAGGATGCCGGTTTGCGGCATGTCCCAGTCGGTGATGAGCACGCGGGTGCCGATTGTGTACGGGACGGCCGGCGCGCCAACTTCGGCCCCTTCGCGAATGGCGCAGATGCCAAACGGAGTGTTGTCGGCGATGGCCTGCTTGACCATGTCGAGATAACGCTGCTCGAAGACGCGCAGCGGCAATCGGCCGCCGGGAAAGACGAGGGTATTAAGCGGGAATAGCGGTAGCGTGTCCCGCTCAATACGGGTGATCATCGATCTTCACCCCAGCGTGCCATCAGCGCGTGCTCGATGCCGAGCTGGTCCAGAATGCGCGCGACGATGAAATCGATGATGTCCTCGACGCTTTGCGGGCGATGATAAAAACCGGGATTGGCAGGCAGGATCACGGCACCCATGCGTGACAGCTTCAGCATGTTTTCCAGATGCAGGGTGGAAAACGGGGCTTCGCGTGGCACCAGGACCAGCTTTTTTTGTTCTTTGAGCATGACGTCGGCCGCGCGCTCGATCAGGTTGTCCGAGGTGCCATTCGCAATCGCTGCGAGCGTCCCCATCGAACACGGGCATACCACCATCGCGTCGGCCGGGTTGGAACCGGAGGCGACCGGCGCATTCCAGTCCTCACGGCCATACACGCGCAACTGGCCGTCGCGGGTGTTGAGGCTGTCAGCCAGCTGGTTTTCGAGATCGCCGGCGCGTGCGGGCAGCGCCACGCCGAGCTCCTGCTTGGCGACGAGGTGCGCGGCCTGCGAGACCAGCAAATTGACGTCGATATCAGCCGCCAGCAGGCATTCGAGTAAACGCAGGCCATAGGCCATGCCGGATGCGCCGGACAGGGCGAGCGTGACAGCGTTCATTGGATAATCAGGGAAGTGTGCATGGCGCGGATTGTCGCCTGTCTGATGCGGGGGCGGCAAGCACGCGCGACACGATGATGCCGTTTACTGCGCCAAAAACCAGGGCGGCCGCAGCAAAGACCGGCAGCAGCTTGATGAGTGCTGCGCCCGGCAACAGCCACCATCCGGCCAGCGCGAGCTGCCCGCCGATGTGGCCGAATGCGGCGAGCACAGACAGGCTGACCGGGCCGAAATACGCTCGGGGCAGATGACGCGCCAGCGCCAGCACCAGCAAGCTGGCGAGTGCACCAGCACTCGACAACCAGAAGCCCGGCGCAAACAGGCTGCCGAACAGCAGACCGCCGGCCAGCACGCGCAGGGCGGAAACCCAGGCCGCCGCGCGCCAGCCGTGTTGCAGCAGCACCAGCAGGATGACGATGTTGGCGAGTCCGGGCTTGACGCCTGGAATGGGGCTGGGGATCGCTGCTTCGGCAAGCGTCAGACCGATTGCCAGAGCAGCCAGCCGGGCGATGCGGCGGTCGTCGGCGTTGACCGGCAGGTCAATAACCGAGCGTGTCATAGGTGGCGTGGTGCCCGCGGATTTCGAGGCTGACCTGGTTCGGCAAGCACAATGCGGCCTGGCCGGACTGGGTGAGCCAGCCCTGTTTGACGCAGAGCTGGCGCGGCGACGGGTCGCGCGCGATGCGGGCGCGGCCAGGCTGGATTTCGACCTGCGTAGTGCCGAGCGGGCCGTTGACGGAAAAGGTCTGCGCGCGGCTAAGGGCGACGGTTTCGATTATCTGACCGGCAGAGCGAATGACCGCCGTGTCGCCGCGATCACCGCCCCACGCCCACAGCGTCAGCGCGACGACGAGGCAGCTTCCCGCCAGCAACACCCCTACATCGCCCGTGCGCAGCAAGCTCAATTGAGTCCCCGGCGCAACAGCATCAGGCCAGTTCGCGGTGGCGCACCAGCACCTGCTCGCGTTCGCGGAAGGCAGCGGCCAGGGTTTCGGCAAAGTACACGCTACGGTGCTGGCCACCGGTGCAGCCGATGGCCACCGTGAGATAGGCGCGGTGATCGCGAATGAAGCAGGGCAGCCAGTTCTCGACAAACGCGCGGATGTCTGCCAACAGCGCCATGGCGTCGGGGCTGGCCTCGAGATAATCCTTGATCGGCTGGTCGCGGCCGGTCAGCGGGCGTAGCTCGGTCACGTAATGTGGATTGGGCAGGCAGCGCACGTCGAACACCATGTCTGCATCAAGCGGGATGCCGTGCTTGAAGCCAAATGATTCGAACAGCAGCGTAATGCGCGAACGATCCTGCCCGATCAGGTCCTTGATCCACAGACGCAGCGCCGAGGCGGACAGGTCACTGGTATCGATGCGGTGCGCCAGCGGCGCGATGTCGGCCAGCGTTTCACGTTCGAGCTGGATGGCTTCCTGCAACGAAACGGTGTCGCTGGAGAGCGGATGCCGGCGCCGGGTTTCGGAAAAGCGTTTGACCAGCGACAGGGTTTTCGCTTCGAGAAAGACGACCCGCAGGTCGGCGCCCTGTGCGCGCAGGGTGTCGGCAATCTGCGGCAGCTGCGCAAAACTCGCGCCGCTGCGCGCATCGATCGCGATGGCGATGCGGGTGTGGCCTTCGCGGGTCAAATATTCGACCAGTGCGGGCAGCATTGCCAGCGGCAGGTTGTCGACGCAGTAAAAGCCGATGTCTTCCAGCACCGCGATGGCGATGCTTTTGCCCGAGCCGGACAAGCCGGAGACCAGAACGATTTGCACTCAGATTGCCTCGTCGATGGCCGCCTGCTGGCGCTTGATGAATTGTTCGACCGGATTGATGCCCCGGCTCTTGAGGATGTTGTTGCGTACGGCGACTTCGACCAGCACCGCGAGGTTGCGGCCGGCCGCAACCGGGATGCGCACCTTGGGGATGGCCACGCCAAGGATGGTTTCGGCCGAAGCCACCATGTCGAGCCGGTTGAGGCCGACTTCG
Source organism: uncultured beta proteobacterium (assembly GCA_963828945.1). Classification (GTDB taxonomy): domain Bacteria; phylum Pseudomonadota; class Gammaproteobacteria; order Burkholderiales; family Thiobacillaceae; genus Thiobacillus. Next base: position 198,913 of record CAWHHA010000028.1, on the reverse strand, counting down.
CCGATTTCCTGCGGATGCACCAGTTCGACAATGAGCTTGAGGTTTTTTTGCAGCTTCACGGCTGTTTCGCCGAACAGATAACGGATGTTGAGTATGCCGAGACCGCGTACTTCGAGAAAGTCGCGGATCAGTGACGGACAGGTGCCTTCCAGTATTTCCGGAGCGACATGTTTCAGATCGACGACGTCGTCGGCAACCAGCCGGTGGCCGCGCGTGATGAGTTCCAGCGCCAGTTCGCTCTTGCCGACGCCTGCGTCGCCCTTGATCAGCACGCCGGTGCCGAGCACTTCAAGAAATACCCCATGGATCGAGGTGGCTTCTGCCAGACGTTGTGTCAGGTAATGTCCCAGGTGGGACATCAACACTGGGCTCGCCAGGTTCGAGGTGAACAGCGGGGTTTCGGTTTTTTCCGCGTTGTCGCGCAACATCGTCGGTACATCTTCCCCATTGGAAACAATGATGGCCGCAAGTTCGGTCGAAAACAGGTGAGTGATTGCGTATTGCAGGCCGGCGGGCGTCAGGCCGCGCAGGTAGTCCATTTCGGCACAGCCCAGCACCTGCACCCGGTTGGGGTGGACGAAATTCAGGTGGCCGATGAGCGCCAGCGTGGGTTTCTGGATGGTTTCGGAGGACAGACTGCGCTGCCCGCCGTTGTGTCCGGCGACCCAGTTCAGGTCAAGTTGCTCCGCCATGTCGCGGAACAGGGTCTCGACGGAAACATGGGAGAGGTCGTTCATGCGCTGTGCGGCGCGACTAACTGGACCATGCGCTGACTAGCGCGATCAGATCGTTCGGGGTGGCAATTGCCAGCAGTTTGGTGCGCATGGCGTCGTCACCGAAAAGCTGCGCCAGTTCACCGAGGATTTGCAGATGCTGCTCGTTGGCGTCTTGCGGAACCAGCAAAACGAAGCAGATCGATACCGGCTGGTTGTCGGGTGCATCGAACTCCAGCGGGGTTTGCAGGCGATAAAACGCGCCGCAGGCATGCTTTAAACCCTTGATTCGGCCATGCGGAATCGCGACCCCGCAACCAAGCGCGGTTGATCCCAGCCGTTCGCGTTCAAACAGACTGGTGAAAATGTCAGTGGATTTAAGACCATGAATCCGGGCGAACAGATCGGCTGCGTGTTCGAACAGTTTTTTCTTGCTGGTAAAGCTCACGTCCAGCAAGGCGGTATCTGCGGTAATGAGGGGGGCGATGAGGTTCATGCTGATGGCTAGACCGGTTGTGGGCGTCCGGTGCCGTTAAATTATACGCTTGGGGGCATTAAACCACCCCCAGGCGCTTGTTCAGACGGGACTTTCTGTTGATTGGTGTTTCAAGCCGCCGTCGCCCTGATGGACGTCCGAGGATTTTTCCTTGTGCTTGACGATCTGGCGGTCCAGTTTGTCGGCCAGAAGGTCAATTGCGGCGTACATGTTGGCATCTTCACTATGGGCGTGGAAGTCATGGCCTTTAACGTGCAGGGTAGCTTCAACTTTGTGCACCAGTTTTTCGACTTGCATGATGACACTGATGTTGATGACGTGGTCGAAGTGACGTTTGACGCGGTCGAGTTTCTCGGAAACGTAGCTGCGAATGGAAGGGGTTACTTCCAGGTGATGGCCGGAAATCGTCAAATTCATAAAGCCTCCAAGGTCTGCTGGGAAAAACTGCAATGGGATGTGAAACACCCACTGCAGGAGCGATTCGTCCCGCTCGTTTTCATTGTGGGACGAAAGTGGGGCACATTCAAGCACAGGGCAAAAATTTGAGCTGAATGAAACGTAAGCGCTTGAATGGTCAAAGTGCGCGCCGCATGTTGGCGGTCGGGATTTGCAGGGATTCGCGGTATTTGGCCACGGTACGGCGCGCGACAACGATGCCCTGACGGCCCAATTCGTCGGCAAGCTGGCCATCCGAAAGCGGCCTTTTGGGGCTTTCGGCGGCGATCATTTGCTTGATGAGGGCGCGGATGGCGGTCGAAGAACAGGCACCGCCGTTGTCGGTGGATACGTGACTGCCAAAAAAGTATTTCAGTTCGTACAGGCCGCGTGGCGTCATCATGAATTTTTGCGTGGTGACGCGCGAAATGGTTGATTCATGCAGTTCCACTACGTCGGCAATTTCACGCAGCACCAAGGGCCGCATCGCGACTTCGCCATGCTCGAGAAAGCTTTTCTGGCGGTCAACGATCGCTTGCGACACGCGCAATATGGTGTCGAAGCGTTGCTGTACGTTTTTGATCAGCCAGCGGGCTTCCTGCAGCTGGCTGGCCAGTTGCTGGCTACCGCCGTTTTCGCGATGGCGCGACAGGATGTCAGCGTAAACCCGGTTGACGCGCAGCTTGGGCATGGCATCGGCGTTGAGGCTGGCAATCCACATGCCCTTGATGCGGCGGACATAGACGTCCGGGATGACGTAGTGCGTATCGTCCGCGCCAAAACTTGCGCCCGGGCGCGGGTTGAGCGACAGGATCAGGGCGCGCACGGCGCGCAGCGTGGGATCATCGATGCCGAGCATTTTTTTGAGCTTGCCGACGTCGCGCGCAGCCAGCAGATCAAGATGATTCGCGGTCAGCTGCATGGCGATTGCGCGGGCCGGGGTGTCAGCTGGCAGTGCGCGCAATTGCAGGGTCAGGCATTCGGCCAGATTGCGCGCACCGACCCCGGTCGGGTCCATGTTTTGCAGGTGCTTTAATGCGGTTTCGACTTCTTCCGGTTCAAGTTCTTCGATTTCGGTTTGCAGGCTGGCGATGATGTCGGCCAGCGGCTGGGTGAGGAAACCGGCATCGTCGAGGTCGTCGATCAGCGCGGCGACCAGGGTGCGGTCACGCAGGGTAAGTGGACTGACGATCAACTGATTCAGCAGGTGTTCGCGCAGGCTGGCACCGGAAACCGAGCCTTGCGCTGAGTCGGTATCGTCGTCATCCCCGCCAGCCGAGCTGTAATCGTTCCAGTCGGAATCATCCAGCGTGGTCGCCGTTTCGGTATCGCCGCTTTCCGGACTTTCTGCCGCAGGGGTGTCGGTGCTTTGTGCCTCCGCCTCGGCGGTGTGGGCCGGGGGCTCGGTGGCGGCAATGCCGGAATCGTCCTCTTCCTCGCGTTCCAGCAGGGGGTTGTCCTGCAGCATCTGCTCCAGTTCCTGGTTCAGCTCCAGCGTCGACAACTGCAACAGCCGGATGGACTGCTGCAGCTGGGGCGTCAGGGTGAGGTGCTGGCCAAGTTTGAGCTGGAGGCTGTGCTTCATAGAATGGGTCTACGGCAAAAACCGTGCCGTCTTGAGGGAAACGTGGGGCGATTGTCTGACAATTAAAGGGGCTACAGGCGAAAGTTTTCGCCCAGATACACTTTGCGCGCGCTGTCGTCCTGAATAATGAGGTCGGGGGTGCCGGCGATGAGCACCCGGCCTTCGTTAATGATGTAGGCGCGATCACAAATGCCCAGGGTTTCGCGCACATTGTGGTCGGTAATGAGCACACCGATATCACGCTCAACCAGAAAATGCACCAGCTTCTGGATGTCGATCACGGCGATGGGATCCACACCGGCGAAAGGTTCGTCGAGCAAGATGAAGCGCGGGTTGATTGCCAGTGCGCGGGCGATTTCCACCCGGCGGCGTTCGCCCCCAGACAGGCTGACGGCAGTCGCTTCGCGCAGATGGTCGATGTGCAGATCATTGAGCAGGTTGTCGAGATGCTCTTCACGCTCGCTTTTACTGTAGGGCTTGAGCTCGAGAATGGCGCGGATGTTTTCTTCCACTGTCAGCTTGCGGAAGATGGAAGGTTCTTGCGGCAGGTAGGACAGTCCCATACGCGCGCGCTGGTGGATCGCCATGTGGGTCAGGTCGTGCGTATCCATGTGCACGCTGCCACCGTCCACAGCAACCAGTCCGATCACCATGTAGAAGCAGGTGGTTTTGCCCGCGCCGTTGGGGCCCAGCAGGCCGACGACTTCGCCGCTGTTGACGTCGAACGAGACGTCATGCACCACGGTGCGCTTGCCGTAGGTCTTCTTCAGGTTGCGGGCGGAAATCTGGCTCATGGTTTGGCGGCGGGTTGCGTAGCGCGGGGTTTCGGCATGATGGTGGCGCGCACGCGGCCGGATGGGCCTTGGGCGTTGGGCTGCCCCACGACCTTGTAGAACCCGGTGTTGGCGTTGTAGGAAATCTGCGCGCCGCGCAATTCGTCGCCGCCGCGCTGAAGTTGAGCCTGACCGATCAGTTCGATCTGGTTGGTGACGCTGTCAAACTCGATGCGGTCGGACACCCCTTCAATCACGTCATCGCTCCCATCCATCTTCTGGCGGAATGACACCGGGCGGCCGGACGCGGTGATTTTGTCGAGGCCGGTGGCGTTTTGGGTGGCCTGAACGCGGTCGGCACGCAACATCAGGGTGCCTTGCGTGAGGATGACATTGCCGGAGTAGACGCTGATTTTCTTGACGTCATCGAGGGTGACGGTGTCGGCCTCGATGTTGACCGGTTTGTCGCGGTCCGCCTTTTCGGCATGCGCCGTTGTGGCGAGCAGACTGGCGCACAGCGCGGCGTACATCCCCATTTTCATGATGTTCATGGTGCTTATGACCTTCTGGATATATAGCGAGCGTTCACTCGCCCGGTGAGTTCGATGGTGCGTTGATTGGCGCGGTATTCCATGGCGCCTGCGCGCAGGTCCAGCGTGTCGTCATGCACGGTGATGGTACCCGGCGCGCGTAGCAGGTCACGGTTTGGATAAGCCAGCAAGCGCGCTGTGCGCAGGGTCATGACGGATTGACCCGGTCGCGCGGCACGTACAACGACCACGTCGCCCTGAAAATCAACTTCATCGCCATCGGGTGAAACGGTGGCCTGTCTGGCCGTCGTGTCGATCTCGCCCGTCTGGGCGCTTAACTGGACAAAATGGGGCGATTCCATTTCAGTGCGCTTGGTGCCTGTGTAGTGTTTGAGACGTTTGGCAGACAAACGATATTGTGGATGGCCCGCCTGGTCGGTGCGCAAAGCCTCGAAGTTTTCCATGATGCCTTCCGGGCTGGATTGGGTGGTTTGCCGGATATCGGCCGGGGCTTGCACCACGCGCTCGATCCAGAAGCTGAGTCCCGCCAGCAGCAGCAGGACGACCAATGGCAGCCACAGCGACCCGCGCGCGCTCATTCGGCGTCCAGGCGATCAACATGGCTTGTACCGATGCTGCGCATCACTTCAGATAGGGTGCCAGTGCGGCATCGAGCGTGCCCTGTGCCCGCATCAGGAATTCGCAGGCTTCGCGCACGGCACCATGCCCGGCGTTGCGTGTGGTGATGTAATGGCTGTGTGCCTTCACCAGTTCGGGCGCAGCGGGCACGCTGATCGCCAGACCGGCGCGCCGCATCACCGGCAGATCGACCACGTCGTCGCCCATATAGGCCGTGGCGTCGCAGGCGAGGTTGAGTTCGCGGCAGAGCGCTTCGTATACCACCAGCTTGTCATGCGCGCCCTGGTGGACGATTTCAATGCCGAGATTTTTCGCGCGCTGCTCCACCACCCGCGAGCTGCGGCCGGTAATGATGGCGAGTTGTACGCCGCTGCTTTTGAGCATTTTCAGGCCATGGCCGTCGAGTGAGTTGAAGCCCTTGTATTCCTGTCCGTCGTCGGCCAGAAACAGGGTGCCGTCGGTCATCACGCCATCGACATCGAATGCGATCAGTTTGATTTTTTGCGCGCGGGCGATCAGGGCCGAATTCATCACATCGGTATTCATTACACCACCCCCGCTTTCAGCAGGTCGTGCATGTTGAGCGCACCTACCAGTTTGTGGTCGGCGTCGATCACCAGCAGGCCGTTGATTTTCAGGGTGTCCATTTTTTCTACCGCCGCCACGGCGAGTTCGTCCGCGCGGATTGTTTTGGGGTTGGGGGTCATCAGGTCGATCACGCGTGCCTGTTGCAGGTCAAGCGCATGTTCCAGCGCCCGCCGCAAATCACCGTCGGTGAATACGCCTGCGACTTTGCCGGCGGCATCGACCACTGCGGTCATGCCGAGTCCCTTTTGGGTCATTTCGAGCAGGGCGGTTTTGAGCGAGGCCTCGCGGTCAATTCTGGGCAGCGCATCGCCCGTGTGCATGACGTCGCGCACATGAATCAGCAAGCGCCGCCCCAGGCTGCCACCGGGATGGGTGCGGGCGAAATCATCGGCGGAAAAGCCGCGTGCGTCGAGCAGTGCGACGGCCAGCGCATCGCCCAGCGCGAGCGCAGCGGTGGTGCTGGCGGTGGGGGCGAGATTGAGCGGGCAGGCCTCCTTGTCGACGCTGGCGTCGAGATGCACATCGGCCTCCTGTGCCATGGTCGAGTGAGGGTTGCCGGTCATCGCGATGAGCTTGGCGCCGCGCCGTTTGATCAGTGGCACGATGCTGACGATTTCGCTGCTTTCGCCCGAATTCGACAGCGCCAGCACCACGTCGTTGGGCGTGATCATGCCGAGGTCGCCGTGGCTGGCTTCGCCCGGGTGCATGAAAAACGCCGGGGTGCCGGTGGACGCCAGGGTGGCGGCGATCTTGCCGCCGATGTGGCCCGATTTACCCATGCCGGACACGACGACGCGGCCGCTGCAGGCCAGAATCAGATTCACCGCATCGGCAAAACCGCTATCGAGTCGGGTGGACAGCACACGCAGCGCATCGGCCTCGATGTCGAGGACCTGACGCGCAAGGGTGAGCAAATGTTCGGGAGAGGTGGCTTGGGGTCGCATGGTCGGCAAGTATACTAAAGCCTCACTTGCAACCGCGACCTTGTGGCCGTATTCGGCCGGATTCACCCGATGCACACCAGCCTCCAGCTTGTTCTGATTTTGCTTGCAGTTGCCGTTCTGGTGACGGCAGCCGCACGCGCTTTGCGCTTGCCGACCATGCTGGGGTATCTGGTGACCGGGATTGCGATTGGCCCGTTTTTGCTGGGCTGGATTCCGGACAGCCAGGAGGCGCGTTACCTGGCCGAATTCGGCGTGGTGTTCCTGATGTTTTCCATCGGTCTTGAATTCAGCCTGCCACGCCTGACGACCATGCGCATGACAGTGTTCGGATTTGGCGGCGCGCAAGTCGGCTTGACCATCGCATTGACCGCGCTCATTGCCTGGCTGCTCGATCTGCCGCTGCTGGCCGCGGTCGCGCTGGGCGGCATCCTGTCGATGTCGTCCACCGCGATTGTGTCGAAGATGCTGGCCGAGCGACTGGAAATCCAGACGCCGCACGGCCGGCAGATTTTTGGCGCGCTGCTATTCCAGGATCTGGCGGTGGTGCCGCTGTTGATTCTGACCCCGGCGTTTGCCCGCGAGTCAGACGGGATGGCTTCCATCTTGGGGCTGGCGATGCTGAAAGCGATCCTCGTGCTCGGTTTTTTGCTGTTTGTCGGCCAGCGCGTCATGCGCCCGTGGTTTCAGTGGGTGGCCGGGCGCAAGTCGCCCGAATTGTTCACCCTGAATCTATTGTTTTTCACTCTCGGGCTGGCGTTCATGACCGAGACTGCTGGCCTGTCACTGGCGCTGGGCGCGTTTCTGGCGGGCATGCTGATCTCCGAAACCGAATACCGCTATCAGGTGGAAGACGACATCAAACCTTTCCGCGATGTCTTGCTGGGGCTGTTCTTCGTCACCATCGGGATGCGGCTCGACCTCATGCAGGTGATGTTGCACTGGGGCGACGTGTTGCTGCTGGTGGCGGCGATCATGATCGGCAAGGCCGTATTGGTGGCCGGGCTGGGCGTGGCGTTCGGCAGCACCCGCCCCACCGCCGTACGCACCGCGCTGGGCTTGGCGCAGGCAGGCGAATTCGGCTTCGTGTTGCTGGCGCAGGCAGCGGATCTGAAACTGCTGGGCACCGACATTACCCAGCCGGTGCTGGCGGCCATGGTGCTGTCGATGCTGATTGCGCCGCTGCTGATCAACCACATGGACACCCTGACGCGACTGATTGCGGGAAGCGAATGGGCAGGCCGCGCCAAGGAAGTGCATGACATCGCGGTCAAAACCTTTGGCAAGTCCCAGCATGTCATCGTCTGCGGCTACGGCCGCAGCGGGCAGAATCTGGCGCGCCTGCTGGAGGCCGAAGACATCAGCTTTGTTGCACTCGACGCCGACCTTGAGCGCATCCGCGCGGTGGCCGCCTCGGGCGCATCCGTGGTGTATGGCGACGCCAGCCGCCGCGAAGTGCTGGTGGCGGCGGGGTTGAGCCGCGCGCAGGCCATCGTCGTCACCTATTCCGATCTGCCTTCCAGCATGGCCATCCTGCGTCATGTGCGCGAACTGCGGCCGGAACTGCCGGTGGTGGTGCGCACCATCGACGATGCCCACATTGACGCGCTGAAGGCGGCGGGGGCCACCGAAGTGGTGTCCGAAGTGATGGAAGGCTCGCTGATGCTGGCGTCGCATGCCCTGATGCTGTTGGGCGTGCCGCTGTCGCAGGTGTTGAAACGTATCCGCGACGTGCGCGAATCACGCTACGCCATGATGCGCGGCTTTTTTCGTGGTGCCTCGGATGCCGACAGCACGCTGGATCAGGAAAGCCAGCCGCGCCTGCATACCGTGCTGATCACCCAGGGCGCGGCTGCGGTGGGGCGCAGCCTGGAAGAACTGATGCTGGACGAGTTGCTGGTGGAAGTGGTGGCGATTCGCCGCCAGGGCATCAAGGGCGTGGATCCCCAGCCCGACACCGAAATCCGGGTCGGCGATGTGCTGATGCTGCGCGGCGCCGCCGATGGACTGGCGGCGGCGGAGTTCAGGGTGTTGCAGGGGTGATGCATTGATTCAGGAAGCGTGATGGGCAATAAAAAGCCCGCCGAAGCGGGCTGTGTCAGACGTGTGAAATTAAATGCCCATGCAAACCGTATAGTTGAGCGGCATCATCCAGCGTCGCGGCTGCAATGCCAGGGGTGGTGGTGTTAACCGTACCTGCCTGCATCGCGCCTGCATCGGTATTGCCGTCATCCAGTTGGGAGTCGAATTGCTTGGCGAATTTCCCTGTGATGCCACTAGAGCAAATGAACCAGGTGCCGCTATTCATAGTGGTGAAAGGCTTTGCGCTTTGGATGCCGACGCGTCCGCCTACTGCATTGCGATGGCTGATAATCAGTAGCGGCTGTGGTGGTGGAACCGGGAGCCAGACCCGCTAGCCGCACATGCTGCCAGAACAGGAAGGATTCATCGGTGGCAGTTGCACTATTCCAAGTGCCGTCAATGATACCGTTGCCATCGTGCCGCCCGTTGTGGCGAGCGTTCCGCCCGACATGCGCCACAGCTGCTGAGTCGTCGCCGGGTAGCGCCCTGAACTTGTCCTGATAACCGTAAATGAATACCGGAACATTGCGGAAGTCGTGCGGCGAGATTCTTCACCCGGGCACTATTGATGAGTTCCTGCCCCTTCAAGATGCCGCCCAGCAACAGGCCGATGATGACCAGCACAATGGCAATTTCGATCAGCGTGAAGCCCGACTGGCGTCGTTTGATTTGGGGATAAGGCATAGCGAAGCGCTCCAGTTATTATGTCTTGCTGATAAAAATGCAAAACCCGTGCCAAGCAGGGGCTCTGTTTTTGGTGTTGTTTTTAAAGGAATAAATTGCTGAAAATGGCCGGGTGGCTGCGTTGATTTGACGAAAACACGACACCCCCGCCGGGTTTCCGTCAAATCCGGGCTGGCCTGGCGGGCTCGCCGACTCCATTTCCCCTGTGAAATGCCGATAGTGTGGGATGCTGCATGATGCCCTTTACTGCCCGCCTTATTTTTCCCGCTTTTCATGACTGAATCTATTGAATCCCCATCGCGCGGAGCCTGGTTGACCTCGCTGGCCACCCGTTTCACGCAGGTGGCGTCGGGGCGCTGGTTGGCGTTGATGTTGCTGGCCTTGCACGCGGCGGTGGTGTTCGACGCTGACGCGGCGCTGACGCGCGCTTTTCTGCTGGCGCACTACGGGCTGTTTTTGCTGTGGCAGCCGCTGGTGCGCAGCGAAACGCGGATCGAGCCGCGCCTGGCGTTGCCGGTGTTTGCCATGGCGGCGTTGCTGGTGTTGCTGGACAGCACCTGGGTAATGGCCTTGTGGCTGGCGATTCTGGCGGGACTGGTGGGGGCGGTGGCAACCTCGCAAAACGAGCGTGGGCCACGCTGGGCGTATCTGCTGGCGCTGGGCTACTTGTTGGCGCTGTTGCTGGCCTGGGTGCTGCCGCAAAGTCTGGGCGGCGCGGCGCTGCCGGATGGCTTGCAGGCTGCGGTGCGCTACGGCTTGCCGCTGGTGCCGCTGGTGATTCTGTTTCTGCCTGCCACCCGCCAGCGCAGCACGTCGTCCACGCTCGATTTCATTTACGGTTTGATGCTGTCGCTGCTCATCATCGTGATGGCGCTGGGGGTGTTCGCCGTGGTGGCGGTAGCCAAGGTCAGTTATGCGTGGGCGCTGGTGCAGACCTTGTTGGGGATGGCGTCGCTGCTGCTGATTTTGTCCTGGCTGTGGAATCCACACGCCGGCTTTGCCGGGCTGGGGCAGGTGACCTCACGTTATCTGTTGTCGGTGGGGCTGCCATTCGAGGGCTGGGCGCAACGACTGGCGACGCGCGCCGAGCGCGAGCGCGATCCCGAGTCATTTGTGCGCGATGCTCTGGCCGATCTGCATGAACTGACCTGGATCCGCGGCGGCAGCTGGCAGGCGGCACGTGGCGAAGGCCGGTTTGGCGAGCCGGCCGGGCATAGCGTGAACCATGCTTTTCATGGCCTCAGCCTGACCTGGCAGTCGGCGCGCCCGCTCACCCCCGCGCTGGCCTTGCATGTGCGGCTGCTGTCGCAGTTGCTGGGCTATTTTTATGCCGCCAAGGTGCGCGAACAAACCCTGCGCGAACAGGCCTACAGCCAGGCGATTCACGATACCGGTGCGCGGCTGACGCACGATGTGAAAAACATTTTGCAGTCGATGAAAACCCTGCTGGCCGCCGCCGACATGTCGACCCCCGAGGACAGCGAGCGCCTGCTGGCGCTGATGAAACGCCAGTTGCCGCAACTGGCCGCGCGGCTGTCGCAAACCGTCGACAAGCTCAAACAGCCGAGTGAAATGGACGTCGCGCAAATCCCTGCGCAAGCTTGGTGGATGGCCCTGCAGGCGCGCTATGAACAGGACGACGTGCAGTTTTTTGCCGATGCGCTCGACGACACGCCCTTGCCACAGGATTTGTTCGATAGCGTGGTGGATAACCTGCTGACCAATGCGCTGCGCAAACGCCAGACCGAGCCGGGCGTTGCGGTGGAGGCGCGGCTGGTGCTGCATCCGCTGGTGAGCCTGACCATAACCGACAGCGGCACAGCCGCGCCCGAGCACGTGGCGCGCAATCTGTTCCTGAGCCCGGTGGCATCCGATTTTGGTTTGGGGGTGGGGTTGTATCAGGCTGCGCGTCAGGCTGCGCGGGTCGGCTATCGGCTGGCGCTGACCGACAATCAGGCAGGGCGCGTGAGTTTTTGTTTGCAGGCTATGGGCAGCCACCCGCAGGACACACGCGGCTTCTAAGCAGGCCATCTGAAATCCACACCACCAGATCGTCGAACTCACCGCTGGCATCGCCGGCCTTGCTCGGGGTGCGGCTGACAAAATTGGTGTCGGCGTTGGTGTTTTCCAGTTCATCTGCGCTGGTCGGGGCGGCCAGGGTATTGCCATTGATATTGTGTGCCCCCCATCCGTTCGGCCCATGCGAGAACAGCACCACTGGTAAATAAATGGCTTCAAGGGTTGCGCATGTGCTGTCGCGGCAAATCTGCTTGAAGACCAGGTTGGCGTATGGCGGCGTGTATAAGGGTGGGGTCAGGTTGGGCATCCCTTTTGAGCTGTCAGAATATTCCCGGTTTTCGACGCTGTAATGCAGGCGATTGCCCCAGGCATCCTGTGGGGCCGTGCCGAGATCAACCCAGGGAAACCAGCCATCGGGTTGGTCACAGGCACCGGTGACGGTTCGGTTTTCGCGCCCGTCGGGGATGGCGTTGGTGTCGGGGCAGGGCAGGTAAGGGCGGGGCGTAGCCCCGCCTGTGTTGTGGGTCATGGCATAGCCGATGATCGCCTCGCGCGCTTCTTCCAAAGTCTTTTTGGTTTCCGCAATCCGCCGTGCCTGAATTTGCGCCGACAGGGGACCGCCAGGCCGCCAATCAGGATGGTGATGATGATCAGCACGATGGCCATCTCGATCAGCGTGAAGCCGCGCGAAGTCTTGATCATGGCGTGGGTTCCTGGTCGCTGGCTGCAGCGGGCTGTGGGCGCAACACTTGATACGGCTCATACAGCTTGCCGTTGGCGCGTATTTGCCCCGGCTTCATGTTCGATATTCCGGCGGTACCGACTTGTGCCTTGCCGTCGACCCAGCGCGTGGTTTTGCCGTCGGAACGGATCAGCACGCCGTCATACTGGACGGGCGCAGGGGCAGCATCCGTTGCGCCCGGCAGGCTTGACTGCGTGCGGCCGGTGGCCGGACGGGCACGGGTGGTTTGCATCTCGGCGCGTTGTGCCGGCGTGAAAAACAGGCGTTGCAGTTCGGCTGGCTGGGGGTCTGCGGCGCCCAGCGGGAGCGGCATCAGGCAGACGACCAGGAGAATGCGCAAGGCATGCTGGGCTGGGGTGGTTTTCCGGGTGTGGGGACGTGCGCTCATGGTGCGGGGCTCCCGGTTTTTAGCGCAGCTTTTTCTGACACGGTAAACCACAGCAGGTCACATTCGGCGCTGAGTTGCGGCGAACGGGTGGTATCTGAAAGCGCGTCGTTCAAACGCGACAGCCGGCAACCCTGCACGCGAACCACCCCGGGCGCGCGCGCCTTGAGTGCGGCCAGGAAACGACTGAGATCGGTTTCCAGCAGCAGTGGCATGGTCAATGTCATGACGGTTTGGCCGAGCGGCAAACCTTGCGCCAGCGTGGGGGGCGATGCGGTGCGCGGCGTCAGCCGGTAATCAAGGCCATAGAGTCCGGCGTCGCGGTTGGCGTGCTGCGCGGCTTCGATCCAGGCCAAACGGTCTTCTGCGCCCAAAAATCCGCGCGCAGCGAGTGCCTGATAAGCGGCCAGATGGGTGGTGATGAGTGTTTGCTGCTGGCGGCTGTGTTCGAGTTGCTGGCGCGAACCATTGAGCGCGCTGTGCTGTTGTTGCAGGGCTGCTTCAGCCTGGTGGGCCAGACCCTGGCTCCACCAGATCCCGCCAATCGCCAGCAGCAGGGTGGCCAGCAGGAGCAGCAGCGGCAGTTTGAGGGCAGGAAAGGGCGGGCGTGTCATGGCTGGGCCTCACCCGGTTCCGGGCGATATTCCAGATTGAGGCTGAAGCGCGCAGCTGGGGCATCAGCCAGGTTGGCATCAAAGGTTTTGCCCGACAGGGTCTGGCTGGAGTCCGCGTTGACCGGGCTGCTTTTCAGGCTCACGTTGTGCAAGGCGGGGATCGCCTGCAGGGTCTGGATGAAGTTCCCGATGTGTTGCATGGCGGCGCGGTAGTTGCCGTCGAATGGGGTCAGGGCGGCATCGAGTGTGATGGTCGTCGGGCCCATCGAATCGAGCGCGTTGGTCCAGCTCAGCGTGTCGATCCGGATCAGCGGCGCGGCTTGCACGGCCTGGCTGATGGCCGCCATTAACGCGTAGGCGTCCGGCTCGGGGGTATTGAGCTGGCGTGCCAGTACAACGGTTTGCGCCAGTTTTTCGGGCGTGGCCGCCTGGATGGGAAAGTTGCGCGCAATGGCCTGATAGCGGGCGTCGAACTGCAGCTGTTGCTGGGTCAGTTGCCGGGTCTGGTTGTCGAGGTCTTGCGCGTGCAGCCAGTAGGCCGCCGTGGTCCCCACCCCGAGCAGGGCGATGAATCCGGCGGCTGCGTGCAGGCCGCGCCGCCAGCGGAATTCGGTGTGGTGCTGCAGCAGTTCGGGCGGTGCCAGATTCAGCTGCAGCGCCTCACCCGCAATGGCGGCCAGTGGCGCGATTTCGGGTGTGGCTGCGAGGAAGCTGTCCGGGATGTGCAGCGCTCGCGCGAGCGTGGCGATGTCGATCACGCGGGCGCTGAATGCGGGGTCGGCGTTGAGCGGTGCCTGGGCGTTATCAAGCTGGCCGCTGGGGTCGAGCAGCAGCACATGCAGGCGGGCTTCACGCGGCAGAATGCGCTGGCCGGTGAGGTAAAGCTGCGTTTTGGTGATCTCGTCGGCCGCATTGCTGGGGAGCTGGGTGGGGGTGTCGCCCCCGATCAGGCGCGAAAAACGCAGCAGGCCATCGTGGTAATACGACAATCGCAGACTGTTGTTGAGGCGGCACGCCAGCAGGGTGTGTGGTTCGTACAGGCGCAGCTTGTGCAGCAGATGCTGGCAGGCCAGCGCCAGCGGGGTGATGCCGGACAGCGGCACTTTTTCGCGATGCAGGATGCTGAGCCACGGTGTCAGCCAGTCGGCATCGGTCAGCGCGGCGAACAGGTAACGGTCGTCGCGGCGGCCGGTCGCTTCGCGCGCCTGCCGCCAGGCACCCATGAAGCGGGCATTGCGAAACACCTGTTTGAGTTTGCGCGCCAATAACTCGTCGCGTGCGCGTCCCCGCACATGCGGCAGGATATCGCCGCGATAGTCTTCATCAACCGTGTCAACCACGAGCAGAGCCGGCAGTTTTGCGTACTTGAGGATAACTTGATGGAAGCCCGCCAGACCGCCCTTATCGGCGGCAAACTCACCCAGCCAGTGCATCTGGCCCGGACGCCAGTTGAGCACGCCAATCTGGCGTGGCGTGGCAAGCAGAATCAGCTGGTGATCGAAGAGGCCGGCTGGGTTCATAGCGGCAGGTTTCCAATCAGGTCGTAAACCGGCAACAGCACCGATACCAGGATACCGCCGAGCAACAGGCCGAGGATCGCGGTCAGTGCAGGCTCCAGCACTTTGAGACCGCTATCAATCGAGTCGAGCACTTCCTGGTTATAAAAAACCGTCACGTTATCCAGTGCCTCGTCGAGCGCGCCGGTGGTCTCGCCCACGCGCAACATGCGGATCACCAGCGGTGGAAACAGTGCCAGCGATTGAAAACTTTCGGACAGGCCGCGCCCGTCTGCGATCTGCTGCGCGGCGCGGCGGATGCCGCCTGCGATGACGCGGTTGCCGGCAACCATTTCACCGGCACGCAGGGCGTCGAGCACCGTGACGCCGGAGCGGTACATCATCGACAGCGTGTTGGTGAAGCGCGAGAGCACGATTTTTTGCACGATGGGGCCAATCACGGGCAGCCGCAACTGGGTGCGATCCCACCACTCGCGGCCGGCCTCGCTTTTTTTGATCCACAACGGCAAGCCGATGCCCACTGTCAGCATCAGAACCAAACCAATCAGCCAGTACGACCGCATCGCATTCGATATCGCCATCAGAATCAGCGTCGGCAAGGGCAGTGCCACGCCCATGGTTTGCACCAGCGAGAGCACCTGCGGCACCAGATAAATCATCAAAAACAGGATGGCTGCACCGACGACGACCAGCACCATCGCCGGATAAATCATCAGCCGTTTGGCCTTGGAAGCGACTTCTTCCTGCCATTTCAACGATTCGCCCAGGCGTTCGAACACCGTATCCAGCAGACCCGTTTGTTCGCCTGCCTTGATGCTGTGGACGAACACCGCACCAAACACCGCCGGGTGTGCGGCGAGCGCCTGCGACAACACCTTGCCGCCCTCCAGGTCTTCCAGCAGCGCGGTCAGCACATCGCGGAAGCCGCGTTTTTCCATGGTGTCGCGCAGATCGCGCAGGCCGTCGAGCAGGGGAATGCCGGCGCGGGTGATGTAGCGCATGTGGATGCAGAACGTGACCAGGTCGCGCCGGGTGACACGCTCGCGTCCTTGCGGGGCGTACTGCCGGGATAGTTCGGACAGCGTGACGAGGTCGAGCCCCATGCGCTTGAGGCGCAGCTCGAGGTCGACGTCGTTGACGGCCGACAGCGTGCCCTTGACGGAGCGGCCGGTTGGGTCGATGGCGCGGTAGTCGAAGAAGGGCATGAGGATCAGGCACCAGGGGTCAGGAGCCAGGGATCAGGGGTCAGGGAAGGAGCGGCTGCGCCGCGCTTCAGATTACAAAAACGTGCAGCGACGCTCCCTGAGTCCTGAGTCCTGAATCCTGAATCCTGCATCACACCCGCCCCGTCAAATCCACCACCCGCGCCACTTCATCCAGCGAGGTGATGCCATCGCGCACACGCTGCAGGCCGTCTTCCGCCAGCGGGCGATAGCCGTGCTCGAAAGCGGCGCGGCGGATGTCATGCAGGGGCGCGTGATTGGCGACCAGTTCGTCGAGCGTCGGGTCCATCCGCAGCACTTCGATCAGCGCCAGCCGGCCTTTGTAGCCTTTGTGGCTGCACGCGGTGCAACCGGCAGGGCGATAGATTTGCGGCGGGTTGGCCGGGTCGGCGCCGAGGATGCGGGTTTCGTGTTCGTCCGGCGTATAGGCTTCCTTGCAGCGTGGGCACAGCTTGCGTACCAGCCGCTGGGCGATGACGCCGATGATGTTGCCGGACAGGATGCCGGGCAGGATGCCGATGTCCATCAGGCGCGGGAATACGCCGAGCGCGGAGTTGGTATGCAGGGTGGTGAACACCTGGTGGCCGGTCATGGCGGCGCGGAACGCCATTTCGGCGGTGTCCCTGTCGCGCACCTCGCCGACCAGGATGATGTCGGGGTCCTGCCGCATGATCGAGCGGATGCCGTTGGCGAAGTCGAGCTTCAGCGTTTCGTTGACCGAGCTCTGGCGCATCAGCGTGACCGGATATTCGACCGGGTCTTCCAGCGTCATGATGTTGACGGTTTCGTTGTTCAGGTGCGACAGCATCGAATACAGCGTGGTGGTCTTGCCGGAGCCGGTCGGGCCGGTGACGACCAGGATGCCTTCGGGGCGCGCCATCATCAGTTGCAGTTCGCGCAGGGCCTCGTCGGTGAAGCCCATGTATTCCAGCGGCATGATCGATTTTTCGCGGTCGAGAATCCGCAGCACCAGGTTTTCGCCGTGGATGCCGGGTTGCGACGACACCCGGAAATCGATCGGGCGGCCGTTCAGCGTGAGCGACATGCGGCCGTCCTGCGGCGCGCGGGTCTCGGCGATGTTCATCCCCGACAGCACTTTCAGCCGCACCAGAATGCCCGGCCAGTAGGCCTTGTGCAGGCTGCGGATCTGCTCCAGCACGCCGTCGATGCGGTAGCGGATGCGCAGGAAGGAATGCTCGGGCTCGAAGTGGATGTCGGAGGATTCGCGCTTCACCGCGTCGGTGAGCAGCGCGCCGACCAGCCGCACCACCGGCTGGGTGTATTCCTCGGTGTCGGGGTTGAGGCTGGCGTAATCGACTTCGCCGGTTTCGATTTCGCGCAGGATGCCGTCGAGCGACAGATCGAAGCCGTAGAACTTGTCGATGCATTCGAGCAGCTGCGCTTCGCCCGCCAGCAGGGTGTCGATTTCGAGCTGGCCGCCGAGCGCGGCTTTCAACTGGTCGAGCGCGACCACGTTGAACATGTCGGTGGTCGCCAGCGTCAGCACGTTGCGCGTGGCGTCGTGGGCAATCGGCAGCAGATGGTGGCGGCGCGCGAAGTCCTCCGGCACCAGGTTCAGCGCTTCGGGGTCGGCCACCACCTGGGTGAGATCGATGCCCTGGCTGCCGAGCGCGTTGGCGAGCTGGTCGCGCAGCACCGCTTCGGTCATGAAACCCAGCGCGGTCAATTGGCGGCCAATCGGCAGGCCGGAGACTTTCTGCTCTTTCAGGCCGATGCGCAGCTGGTCGAGCGTGATGAGACCCTGGCTGACCAGGGTTTCGCCCATGCGGAGTTTTTTACGGCGCTCCATTGGGTGACTCTACTGAATCGACTTCAACTGTTGCACCCGCGCGGTCGCCTGGGCGCGATCGAACCGATGGGTGCCGCCAGCCGCGAGTGCTTTCTCGTAATAAGACAGGGCAGCCTGGGTCTGGTGCAACTGGTCGAGGCTGACCGCGAGGTTGAAGGCGTAATCGGCATTGTCGGGTGCGCCGCGATAGGCGTCGAAGTAAGCGGCCTGGGCATCGTTCCAGCGTCCCTGGCTGGCGTAGAGGTTGCCCAGGGTTTGATAGAGCTGCGGGCTGGGGTCGCGCTCGATCAGCGTTTTCAGGCGGCTCTCGGTTGCCTGGCTGTCGGTGTTGCCAAGCAGGTCGAGCAGGGCGCCCTGCGCAGTGGCATTGCGCGGATCGATGTCGAGCACCATGCGATACAGGCGTTGGGCGTCGGCCTCGCGGTTTTGCACGCTGGCGAGGGTGGCCAGGCCCAGCAAGGCGTCGACATTGTTCCCGTTTGCGTTGGCCTGGGTGTAAAGCCGCTGCGCCTCGGTTAGCGCGCCGCGCTGATAAGCGGCGTAGGCCTGACTCAGCACGGTGTTTTGCGCATCGGGCCGGAACATCGGCGATTCGGCTGACGATAAAGTGGGGGTGTTCGCAGCGTGGCTCGGGCGTGGCGTGCTGCGTGTGAGCGTTGTGTGTAGGGCGGAAGCGGGTTGTACGCGTGGCTCGGGAGACGCGGGCGGCAGGATAGGCGCGTGTTCGACAGCACCGGGTTCCGCTGGGAGTGGAACAGGCGAGGGTACTGCAAGCGGAACAGCTGCAACTGGAGTAGCGGCAACCGGGGTCGATTCAAGGGGGACGGTGGCGGGTGCTGCGGCGATGGTCGCAGGTGGCAGTTCAACCGCTGTTGGCGGTTGCAGCGCAAAGTAGAGATAAATGCCATACCCCAGCGCGACCAGCGCCGCCAGCGCGGCAGTGAGCGGCACCAGCGAGAGTTGCGGCCAGCGGAACGCCTTTGCACGACGAGGCGACGCTGCGGGCGCGAGACCGCTGCTGCCAAACAGCAGGTCGGGTGGTTCTACCCATTCGCGCGCCTGCGCCGCGTCGGTTTGCGCCGTGTCGGGGTGCGCGGCTACGGGTTCCAGTTCGAGGTCGCTTTCGCGCTGGCCGCGTGCTTCAGGCTTGCCCGCGCCAGACTTGTTCGTATTGGCGGATTCTGCCTGTTTGAGCGCTTTGAGCAGAAGGCTCACTGCGCACTCCGTGCACTGGGAAGCAGGTTCTGGAACTGGCGCAGCTCGCTGGTCTCCAGGCTGGGTTCGGAGACAACCACCGGACGCAGGAAAATCACCAGCTCGGACTGACTGTTCTTGCGTTCCTGCTGGCCGAACAGCGCGCCGAATCCATCGGGGCGCGACAGCACCGGCAGGCCGTCGCGGGCATTGCTGGTGTTGTCCTGGATCAGGCCGCCGAGAATGACGGTCTGGCCGCTTCGGATCTGCAGCAGGGATTCCATTTCGCGCACCTGGATTTCAGGCACCAGATTCTGGATGTTGTTGTTGAATTGCTTGAGTGCCGGATTGGGGTCTTCCTTGTAACCCACCACGCGCGAAATGGTCGGCCGAACGGTGAGAGAGACCAGCCCGTTGTCGCCGATTTGCGGCGTGACGCTCATGACGATGCCCACCGGGATGGTGTTGGGTGTGGTGGTGTAGGTCGGCAGCGTGAGCAGACCGCCGGTCTGGTTGAGGGTGCCCTGTTGCACCTCGACGGAGAAATACACCAGGTTGTCCACCACCTTGAGCAGCGCGGTCTGGTTGTTTAGCGCCATCAGCTTGGGGCTGGAGAGTACCTTGGTGTTGCCATAGGATTCCAGCAGGTCGATGGTGGCCTTGAAGTTCGATTGCGGCGTGCTGGTGTAGGAAATGGAATAAAAAGGCCGCAGCGTGTTGGCGAGATTGGTCAGGGCGCCACCGGTATTGATGGACCAGCCGGTCATGCCCTGCGCCAGTTCATTCCAGTTGACGCCTGCGCGGAATTGATCCTTCAGCTGGACTTCGACGATGGTCGCTTCGATCATCACCTGGCGCTGAGAGGTCTGCGAGACGCTGTCCAGATACTGCTGCACCACTTCGTGCTGACGCGCGGTGCCGAGGACCGATACGGTGCCGGTCATCGGGTTGACGGCGACATCGTTCTTGCTGTCGGTGGGCAGATTGCCAAACGCTGCAGTGAACAGGGTGGCCGCGCCGCCGCCGGCCTTGCTGGCGGCTTCGGTTTGCGTGACCCGCTCGGCGCGTGCGTCTTTTTCGGCCTGCAGGCGGGCGGCTTTTTCCTCGCCGCTTTGCTTGATGGCGCGGGTGCCTGCCAGTAGCGAGCGCAGATTGTCCGCCAGCACGTTCCAGAAATCGTTGTTGGTCTGACTGGACACGGTAGTGGAGGAGGAGTTGCCGCCGCCACTGCTGCTGCCACTGGTACTACCACCAGTTTGTCCTGTCGTGCTGCCGGTGCTGGAGATCTGCGCCGCCACCCCAACACTTGAGGTGGTATTGCGCGACACGTTCACATAATTGACGCGATAGGTTTTGGGGTAGGGCGTATCCGGCATGACCGAAATGGTTTTGCCGTGGGTTTCATAACGCAGGTCGGCCTGGCGTGCGATACGGTCAAGAATCGAGGGTAGCGGCTCGTTCACTGCGTTGAGCGTGACGCGTCCGCTGATGCCGGGGAACAGGTCGATGTTGTATTGGGTGTCGCGCGCAATCGAAAACAGCAGATCTTTCACCGGCACGTCGTTGACCACCACCGTGTAGGTTGGCACCGGGGCGCTCAGCTTGGGCGGAGGGAGCGTGGGTGCAGCTTTGACCGGCTCGGGCGGCGGGGCGCTCGAAGCCGTGGATTGGGGCGGTTGCTGGATATGGTAGGGCGACGGGCCGTAGGCCGGCAGCGGGGTGCAGGCGCTCGCCAGCAGCAGGCTGCAAAGTGCGAGCGCCGTCAATCCGGTGTAATTCAACGCGGGAAGGTTAAACACGGCACGGTTCAACACAAAATCAGTCATCCTGTTGGCAAGACTACGCTGCGCAATTTGCCAACCGTGCGCAGAAACGGTGTTGCCTGACGGACATCCAAACTGGCGGGCGCAGCAGGGAGCTTGTTCAGCGCGGCTTGCGCTGTGCTGCGGTCAGGAAATTCGCCTGCCAGGATGATCCAGGCAGGTGTGCCGCGACTCAGGGCATGCAACACGCGCACCGGTTGTGGGGTGGCAGCGTTCAGGCTCCCCATTACTACGGCTGCCTGCGCGGCTTCTTTAACTGCGGCAAGCTGGATGACGTGGGTGCCGGGCGCTGCGGTGGCAAGCCAGTGCTGGGTTTGCCGGGCTTGTTCGGCCACGCGGGCGGCAGGCGTGGCAGCCGGGAGCACAGCCGGACGTACCGGTTGCTGTGGCGGGGGAGGCGTCAGCGCCTGCCAGGCAACAAATGCCAGCAGACCGAGTACCGCTGCGAGCCCGGCGCTCAACCATGCCCAGCGATGCCGTCCCGGACGGCTAGTGAACCGGTTTGGCTGTATCTCGGCATCGCCCGCTGCCGCATCCAGGTGTGCCGGGGTCAGCGTGTGGGTTTGCCCGGCATAGGCGGCCAGCAGGGTTTTGTCGGCCAGCACGTTGATGCGGCGCGACAGGCCACCCGAAAGCCGCGTCATGCGCGAAATGAGCGCGGGCGCAAACAGGTCGGGGCCGCGATATCCCGCCACAGTGAGGCGGGCGCGCAGGTAATCGGCCACCTCGGATTCGTTCAATGGCGACAGGTTGAGGCTCAGGGTAATGCGATCCTTGAGCTGACGGATGCTCGGCTCGGCCAGATGGACGTCCAGTTCGGGCTGGCCAAACAACACGATTTGCAGCAGCTTGTCGGTTGCGGTTTCCAGATTGGTCAGCAGGCGCAGGAATTCCAGGTTGTCGAGCGCGATGCCCTGCGCTTCCTCGACAAACACCACCACGCGCCGTCCGGCTTCGTGGCGCGCCAGCAAGATGGCATTCAGCTGGGCGAGCCGCGCCTGGCGGCCATGTTCGGGGGCATCGATGCCGAGGTCGGCCAGAATGGCCGCCAGCATGTCGTCGGGCGGCAGGGTGGGGTTGCCGAGGTAAATGCTGTCGATGGTGCCGGGGAGTTGGCCGACCAGCTTGCGGCACAGCATGGTCTTGCCGCTGCCGACTTCGCCCACCACCTTGATGATGCCCTCGCCCTGGCCGATGGCGTACAGCAGCGCGGCGAGCATTTCTCCGCGCTGTCCGCCGGCATACCAGTACTCGGTATTCGGCGTGATGCGGAAGGGCGCTTCTTTTAGACCGAAATAGTCAAAGTACACAGGGTTTTAGGGCGTGAAATGAGTGTTAACACGCCCTACTCGGTCCCGTAGGTCTGCATGCGGCTATACAGCGTGGTGCGGTTGATGCCGAGCAGCTTGGCGGCCTGCGACAGATTGCCGTGGGTCATGTTGAGGGCGGCCTCGACGTAGGCTTTTTCCCACAGGCGCAGCGTGACATCGAGATTGAAGTTGGCCTGGGTCTGCAATTGCTTGCGTGCCAGTTCGATCAAGGCCTTGCCGTCGTTGGCGAGCGGGATTTCCAGCGGGTAGGCCTGATCGGTGTCGAGTTCGGCTTCCAGTTGCTGGGCATTGACCTCGATGCCGGGGTATTTGGTGGTGAGGCGAATCGCAATATTGCGCAGCTCACGTACGTTGCCGGGGAAGTGGTAGTCCTCCCACATTTGTTGCGCGCGCGGGTCGAGTTGAAATGCCTGGCTTTTGGCTTCGCGTGCGTAAAAGTCGCGGAAGTGGTTGAGCAGGGTGAGTTTGTCCTGCCCCATTTCGCGCAACGGCGGGACGGCGATGGAAAACACCGACAGGCGGTGATAAAGGTCGGGGCGGAAGCGGCCGGCCTTGATCTCGGCGCGCAGGTCGCGGTTGGTTGCGGTGACCACGCGGGCGTTGGAAAAACGCGGCTGGGTTTCACCCACACGCTGGTATTCGCCGTTTTCCAGGACGCGCAGCAGTTTGGCCTGCAACTCCAGCGGCAATTCACCGATCTCATCGAGGAACAGCGTGCCGTTCTCTGCTTCTTCAAAATAGCCTGCCCGCGCACTGGTGGCGCCGGTAAACGCGCCCTTGGCATAGCCGAACAAGGTGGGCTCGACCAGCGTCGGCGAAATCGCTGCGCAGTTGAGCGCAAGATAGGGTTTGGCCGCGCGCGGTGACAGTTGATGCAGGCTGGAGGCAACGCGTTCCTTGCCGCTGCCGGACTCACCTTCGATCAGCACCGGAAAGGGCGCGGCAGCGTATTGCTTGATTTGCTGGCGCAGCTTGTCCATCGCCGGACTTTCGCCGACGATTCCGGAATCCTTGACCGGCATCGGCGCCTTGTCGGCGCTGCGTTCGGCACCCTGCACCAGCAGGGCATTGAACAGCAGCGATTTCAGGCGCTCGGGTTCGCACGGTTTGGCGACGAAGTCGATCGCACCGAGCGCCCGCGCATGACGTGCATTGGCTTCATCGCTTTGACCCGACAAAACCAGAATCTTGATACTGGGCGAGATGCTCAGCAGGTCGGCGATCAGGGCAAAGCCTTCGTCAGGCTTATGGGGATGCGGTGGCAAACCGAGATCCACCAGGGCCAGTTGCGGCGGTTCGTCCAGTTGCGTCAACAGGCTGCGCACCTGCGCACGCGATTCCGCTGCCGAGATTTCAAAGTCTTTGCTCAGGACATACGTAAGTGTGTCGGAAATGAGCGGATCGTCATCGACGATTAACAGGCTGGGTTTGTTGGTTTGAGCCACTGGGTCTCCAGATCGTGGGTGCCGCTAACGCGCTTGCACCTTTCGCGGTGGAGTGGATCGTGCGCGTGTCGGAATTCCGCCGATTGTGCCAGAGAGCGGGTGAAAGTTAAACCGGGCAGGTGAAGTACGCTTGAGCCACCCGCCTGATATGGCGGGCGGGTGAGGGGGGAGTCAGTCGTTGACAGTTTGGGCGCTGGGTTCGACGTAGGGTTCGACCGTTACGCGGATCCAGCCTTCGCTACGTTCCATCGGTTTGCCCAGTGCGATTTTTTCGAGCTCGGGTATTCCGCTAATCTGGAATATCTTGCCGGGCATGAAATGTGCCGGGTCAATGATAATGCTCCCTGTTTTTGCGCTGTTGTTCAGCCACAGGCTGGCGCGTGGCACGCTGGCGCTGTTTTGGTCGACGCCGTTAACGGTATAGCTCGACGGGGCAGGGAGGTCATATAGCATAGCCAGTGCGGGCGCTTCAGCCAGGGTTTCAATCCCGACCGAGCTGCTGTCATCGTTGACGCGGGACAGGCGGCGAACAATGCCGAGTTGCCACAGGTTCGTTTCATGCGGCTTGAGGCAGATGAGCGCGCCTACACGCAGCCAGTCCTTGTCGCGGGATTCGACAATGGCACCAAAACCACACTCGCTTTCGTCATGCATCACCCAGCTTTCGACATCGGGCGAATTCTGGATGACGACGGGTGCCTGCATGTGCGAGACCCGCTCGCGGGTGCGATCCGTGATGAAGCCGTATACCTGCACGTCATCGGCCTCGTTGTAGTTCAGTCCTGAGCCATAGGGCGAAACGCTGGCGGGTTCCTCAACTACCTTGATCCGGTTGATGATGGCGCTGAGCCCGTGTGCGACATCGAACATGCGCTTCATGGATTCGCGAGGGGCGCGGCGCTGTTCGCGGGAGGACAATGAAGACCAGCTGTGTTGCAGGTGCTTCAGCAGTTCAAGGCTTTCGGTGGTGCGGGCGTTTTCGGTCAACCCCAGCTGTTCGGGCGATTTGCCTTCGCGCAGGGCGGCGGCCAGTTCGTCCAGCTTGAGCAGTAAAGCCGACGACGTCCAGAAGCGCAACGGCTTGTCGAGGTCGGGTTTCCGTACGCGGCGTGGGCCGTGGTCGGCTGAAAGATCGACAACAAAACTGGGGACATCCGGATTCATTGGCGTGTCCAACTGGAGTTGTGTATGCCAGCTTTTGAGCCAGAGATCGATCAGGTCGAGTTGTTTGGGGTAGAGCGTCCCGGAATTGGCCAGACTCAGCATTGAAATATGCAGATAGGTGGATTCGCAGCTGCACGCGGCGCTGTCGTCGGCATAAGCGTGCAAGGACTGCCGCTGGAAGCCTTCGCTTTCGGCGATGCGATACAGATTATGCAGACGTAGCCAGTGTTTTTCGCCTGCTGGCAGGTAGCGAATCGCGCGCCATTTCAGCAAATGGCCAAAGGCACGGATTGCCCGCAGGGTAATGAGGGGAATCTGGTTTTCGTAGGCGCTCTTTTCGGATCGGGTCGAGAACAGCTGCACAAAGGTGTAATAGCCACGCGCGACTTCCCAATACAGGCCGTAAACCGCGTGCCATAGCTGGCTTTCAAGCGAACGCGACATGCGGGGATTGCGCAAATATTGGCGTACCAGGGTGTCTTGCAGATCCTGGGCTTTTTCGTCCAGCAGCATCAACACGGCCAGTCGATCTTTCGTGAATTGTGTCGAGTTTTCGTTGAGCCGTTTGAGCTCGCCGAGAATGGATTGCTGGCACTTGAATGCGTCGCCAATTGGCAGGGCGGCCATCCAGCGAGTGGCCGCTTTGACGCTGCTGATGGGGTCTGCCTCACCCTTGCCGAAAGGGGTGAGGTGGGCGATTCCGGATACGAATTTGGTGGCCAGTGAATTCATGATGTCTGCTTACCGGTAAATGGTATGTGTGGTCTTTACGGGTTGATTCGCAAAATCTGTACCAGATCCGTTACGCCAGCTTGCTTTGCACCCAGGCGACCACCGATTCGAGCGCAGCAGGCAATTGGCTCGCGTCG
Source organism: uncultured beta proteobacterium (assembly GCA_963828945.1). GTDB lineage: Bacteria > Pseudomonadota > Gammaproteobacteria > Burkholderiales > Thiobacillaceae > Thiobacillus. The sequence goes on along the minus strand of CAWHHA010000028.1, from coordinate 173,311 downwards.
CTGCCACCTGCCATCGCCAGATCGGGCTTGCCGCCGCCTTTGCCCCCTACCTGGGTAGCGACGAAGTTGACCAGGTCGCCTGCCTTGATTTTGCCGGTGACATCGGGGGTGACGGCCGCAATCAAGCTGACCTTGCCGTCGGCGACCGTGGCGAGCACCAGCGCGCAGGATTTCAGCTTGTCGCGCAGCTTGTCCGCCGTTTCGCGCAAGCTCTTGGCGTCTGCGCCGTCCAGCTGGGCGGCGAGCACGCGGACACCTGCAATGTCGACTGCCTGCTGGAGCAGTTCGTCGCCCTGGTTGGCGGCGAGTCTGGATTTCAGCCGGTCGAGCTCTTTTTCCAGCGTGCGGGTGTGTTCAATTAATTGCGTCACGCGCTCGGCGGCATCAGCCGGGGTGGTCTTGACCAGGTGTGCAACTGCGCCGAGATTTTTTTCGGTTTCGCCCAGATAGTTCAACACCCCGGTGCCGGTCGTCGCTTCCACGCGGCGGATGCCTGCAGCCACGCCCGATTCGGCAATAATCTTGAACAGGCCGATATCGCCGGTACGCGCCACGTGGGTGCCACCGCACAATTCGCGCGAACTGCCGATATCGAGCACGCGCACTTCGTCGCCGTATTTTTCGCCAAACAGCATCAGCGCACCGGTTTTCTGCGCATCGTCGATCGCCATGACGCGCGCCTGGGTGGCGGTGTTGGCCAGAATTTCAGCGTTAACCTTGGCTTCGACTTCACGGATTTGCGCGTCGCTCATCGGCGAGGGCTGAACAAAGTCGAAACGGGTTTTGTCGGCATCGACCAGCGAGCCCTTTTGCTGCACGTGTTCGCCGAGCACTTCGCGCAGCGCCTTGTGCATGATGTGGGTGACCGAGTGGTTGCGCATGGTGCGCGCGCGGTTGGTTTCATCCACCCGGGCCTGCACCGGATCGCCGATTTTCAGGCTGCCGGTTTTGACGACACCGTGGTGGCCAAATACGTGTGCCTGAATTTTGAGCGTGTCTTCCACGCCGAACACGCCGCCCGCGCCCTGCAAGACGCCGCAGTCACCCGCCTGGCCGCCGGATTCGGCGTAGAAGGGGGTGTGGTCGAGCACCACCACGCCGAGTTCGCCTTCGCGTAATTCATCGACAGCGCTGCCGTCGCGATATAGGGCGAGGATTTTGCCGTCGTGCGCCAGCGTGTCGTAGCCGTGGAAGGTGGTCGCTTCGCCGCTAAACGTCAGACCTGCGCCAAGCTTGAATTTGCCTGCGGCGCGCGCCTGTGTTTTCTGTTGCGCCATGGCCGTGTCGAAGGCATCGGTGTCGACTGAGACATTTGCTTCGCGGCAGATGTCAGCGGTGAGGTCGAGCGGGAAGCCATAGGTGTCGTGCAGCTTGAAGGCCAGTTCGCCATCGAATACGCCGCCGGCGGGCAGCTTTTTCAGCGCGGCTTCGAGGATGCCCATGCCATGCTCGATGGTCTCGAAGAAGCGTTCTTCTTCCTGCCGCAGGATGTCCATCACGCGCTGCTGCGCCTTGGTGAGTTCCGGGTAGGCCTCGCCCATCACCGCAGACAGATCGGGCACGATGCGGTTGAAGAAGGCGGTGCGGGCGCCGAGTTTGTAGCCATGGCGGATGGCACGGCGGATGATGCGGCGCAGCACGTAGCCGCGGCCTTCATTGCCGGGGATGACGCCGTCGACAATGAGGAAGGAGCAGGCGCGGATGTGGTCGGCGATGACCTTGAGCGAGTTGTTGGTCAGATCCGCCGTCTGCGTCTCGCGCGCGGCGGCGGCAATCAGCGCCTGGAACAGGTCGATTTCGTAGTTGGAATGCACGTGCTGCATCACCGCCGAAATGCGCTCCAGCCCCATGCCGGTGTCAACGCTGGGCTTGGGCAGCGGGTGCATGGTTCCGGATTCGTCGCGGTTGAACTGCATGAACACGTTGTTCCAGATTTCGATGTAGCGGTCGCCGTCTTCCTCGGGCGAGCCTGGCGGGCCGCCGTAGATGCCCTCGCCGTGGTCGTAGAAGATTTCGGTACAGGGGCCGCAGGGGCCGGTATCGCCCATTGCCCAGAAGTTGTCCGAGGCATAGCGCGCACCCTTGTTGTCGCCAATGCGGACGATGCGTTCTTTGGGCACGCCGATGTCGTTGTGCCAGATATCGAAGGCTTCGTCGTCTTCCGCGTAAACCGTAACCCAGAGTTTTTCGGTCGGCAGCTGCAATACGGTGGTGAGATATTCCCACGCGTACTTGATCGCGTCCTGCTTGAAATAATCGCCGAAGCTGAAGTTGCCCAGCATCTCGAAAAAGGTGTGGTGACGCGCGGTGTAGCCTACGTTTTCCAGGTCGTTGTGCTTGCCGCCCGCGCGCACGCAGCGCTGCGACGACACTGCGCGGGTGTAGGCGCGGGTGTCCTGGCCGGTGAACACATCCTTGAACTGCACCATGCCGGCATTGGTGAACAGCAGCGTCGGATCGTTGCCGGGAACCAGCGGACTGGAAGCCACAATGGTGTGGCCTTTGGAAGCGAAGAAATCGAGAAAACTCTGGCGGATGGCGCTGCTTTTCATGATGTTGGGCTGGGTTAAATGTTGGGCGGCGGCGTGAACGGCGAACAATGGGGCATTGTATCCGCTAAAGTTCTGCACTTACAGGCGCGGGGAGTAGGGAAGATGGGCGAAGACGAAGTCATCGCGGCGACGCGGGAATGGCTGGAAAAAGCGGTAATCGGGCTGAACCTGTGCCCGTTCGCCAAGGCGGTTTACGTGAAGAACCAGGTGCGTTTTGTGGTGAGTACAGCCAGACATCTGGACGGCTGGCTGGAGGATCTCGATCGCGAACTGGATTTTCTGGTTGCCGCCGATCCCGAGATCATCGAGACGACCTTGCTGATCCACCCGACGCTGCTGCCGGACTTTCTCGATTTCAACGATTTTATGCAGCTGGCCGAGGCAGCTGTGGCCGAACACGAACTGGAAGGCGTGATCCAGATCGCCAGCTTTCATCCACAGTTCCAGTTCGAGGGCACCGCCCCCGACGACATTGGCAATTTCACCAACCGGGCGCCGTTTCCGACCTTGCACCTGCTGCGCGAGGCGAGCATCGAACGCGCGGTGGCGGCGTTCCCCGAGGCAGAAACGATTTATCAGCGCAATATCGAGACGCTGGAGGCGCTGGGACACGCAGGGTGGCAGGCCTTGTGGCGCAAGCTGTGATAAGGGGAATGCTCAACCTGATCTGACAGGTAATCAGTCGGAATCAGGATGAGCTGTTAAGTTTGCTCCAGGACGAACAATAGCCAGGCCGCTGCGGGGCGAGCGGCTCACTGCCCTCCCCGTCAAATCCCGTTCGTGCTTGCGTTGTGCCACGGCGCTCGGAGTTGAGCGGAAATATCAGGCCGGCTGGACCCGGTTGTGGCGCTCACCCTGAGCATTTTTCACCCATGTGTACAGCGCGTCGTACATCACCATGCCTTGACTGCAGCATCGCGTGGTCGTCGGCGAAGTTTTTCGACAAGCCGAGCGAGAGCGCGAGCAGGCCGGCGCACTGCGGGGCAAGGTCGAGACGGTCGGTGTCCGCGCCGCGCACGATGACGGCGAGCTGCCGCAGCGCCGGGTCATTGAGATCGTGCTTGTCCAGGAAGGCGTCGAAGCTGCACAGTTCGCCGCGATGGCCGTATTCCACGCCCGGGATGTCGTAGGGAATGGCGCCGGTTTCCTTCGCGATGGCCAGCACGTCGGCGGCCGGCACGTAAAGAAACTCGGCTGCCGGGTCGATGAACCGGGCGATCAGCCACGGGACAGGCGATGCGGTCGATCTTGGGGCGTTCGCGGTGATCCATTTCATGGTGCGGTCTCGACCGGCCTTCAGGCAAGGTAGGTGTAAACCAGACCGACCGCCGCACAGGCGCCGATCACTTTCATGATGTCCTGCTTGTATTTCCACAGGGCGATGAAGGCGGCCACGGAGATCAGGGCGTAGAACCACTCGAAGCCGCCGGAGAACGGCGCCGCCTCGGTGGCGCGCGGCCAGATCACATGCCAGCCGAAGAACAGCGCCAGGTTGAGGATCACGCCCACCACGGCGGCGGTGATGCCGGTCAGCGGCGCGGTGAACTTGAGGTCGCCGTGGGTGGCTTCCACCAGCGGCGCACCGGCCAGGATGAACAGGAACGACGGCAGGAAGGTGAAGAAGGTGGCCACGCTGGCGCCGGCGAAACCGGCCAGGAACAGGGCGTCCGGGCCGAAGATTTCCTTGGTCCAGGCGCCGACGAAGCCGACGAAGGACACCACCATGATCAGCGGTCCCGGGCGTGGTTTCGCCCAGCGCCAGGCCGTCGATCATCTGGGTGCCGGTCAGCCACTGGTAGTGCTCGACGCCGCCCTGATAGACGTAGGGCAGCACCGCATAGGCGCCGCCGAAGGTGACCAGCGCGGCCTTGGTGAAGAACTCGCCCATGTCGTGCAGCGTGCCGGCGGGCAGCAGCAGCATGGCCGCGCCCCACAGCGCGACGAACAATCCGGTCAGGATCACCAGCCGACCGAGCCGGAACTTCGTATGGGCCGGCGGCGGCGTGTCGTCGTCGATCAGCGCCGGGCCATAGGACTTGTTGCTGGCGCCATGGCCGCCGCCCACCTTGAACTTGTCCGGCCAGACCTTGCCGCCGATGAAGCCGAGCACGCCTGCCGCCAGCACGATGTAGGGGAAGGGGATATTCAGGGCGAAGATGGCGATGAAGGACGCGGCCGCCAATGCCCACAGCAGCTTGTTCTTCAGCGCGCGCGAGCCGATGCGCCAGGCGGCGAACACCACGATGGCCACCACCGCCGGCTTGATGCCGTTGAACACGCCCTGCACGAAGGTGAGATCGCCGAAGGCGAGATAGACATAGGTCAGCGCCGCCAGAATGAACAGCGACGGCAGCACGAACAGCGTGCCGGCGACGATGCCGCCCCAGGTGCGATGCAGCATCCAGCCGATGTAGATGGCGAGCTGCTGCGCCTCGGGGCCGGGCAGCACCATGCAGTAGTTGAGCGCATGCAGGAAGCGGCGCTCGGAAATCCAGCGGCGTTTTTCCACCAGTTCCTGGTGCATGATGGAAATCTGCCCGGCGGGGCCGCCGAAGCTGATGAAGCCGAGTTTCAGCCAGTATTTGAAGGCCTCCCAGAAGCTGGGGTGGGCGGGACGTTCGGTCGGGGTGGTCAAGATGGCATCCTGTCGAATTCAGGGGTGTGGTAAAAACTGCGTATAAATCGTCCAGCATCTGCCCGCCTTGCTTGAGCAAGGCGTCGTCATCCTGGATGCGCGCCTTCAGGCCTTTCAGCAGCATCTCGAAACCCGCTGCCTCGGGCGCCTCGCCGCCCACATCCAGCGCATGGACGATGGCGCCGATCCGCATCAGGGCCGCGTCGCTTTCCAGTCCAAAACTCGCCAGCAGGGTTTCGAAGGTGACGCGATGCCCGACGTGGGTGAAGCGCGCGCCGTCGAAATCGAATCCCAGCGCATCCGCCGGACAGTCCTGGACGCGCTGCAGCCAGACGAAGCGCGCCCGGCGGTCGATGAAGCGGCGAATCAGCCAGGCGGATGCCAGCCGGTCCACCCACAAGTCCTGCCGGGTGGCCCAGGTCTGCTTCTGAAAATCGGCGAGGGCGAGACGCTCGGGCTGGCCGTCCTGGAAATGCGGTTCGTTGGGAGAAAGGCGGGACGCCAGCGTGGCTTCCAGAGTCAGCAGCCGCGCTTCAGCCTCGAGCTTGCCGGCGCCCGGAAAATAATCCTGTTCGACCAGGGTTTCGTAACGGCGCCGCAAGCCCTTCAGGGTTTTGTTGGCGGTCGCGACATTCTCGGCCAGCGGATCGAAGTGCGTCAGATCCGCCAGCAGCTCGGCGTATTCCGCAGTACGGTCGAACATCCCCCTGAATGCGGCTGACTGAGCGTCCTCGGCGTCCAGCCGGAGCAGCCATGCGGTGCCGCCTGCCGCGCGGGTTTCATCTGCCAGTGCCTCAAGCCCCTGCCGCGTCGCAACGGTTTCCGGCAACAGCCAGGCGCCGTCGCGCAGCGCCGCGCACCCCAGGCTCTTCAGGCCGCGCCAGATGCGCATGCGCGCAGTGGCGTTCTGCGTGGGCAGGGTGAGAACGATCAATATCCATGTAACACTATCTACAATCATGTAATAATAATTACATAAATATTGGACGTTGGTCAATGGCAGCTGCAAAACAAGAACACACAAAGGCGCGTGCTTGCTCATAATCGATTTGCCTGGACTAGCACGCAGCGCCAATGGGCGTTTGCTGCCAGTTCAAATCTGTACCTTCACTCATTAGGTCTTGGCAACCATTGCCGCCGCCAGGCGACGTGGTTATCCGCCGCTGATCGAGACGCTGGCGATGGACGCGGTCGAATCTCCGCTGTCGCGTTATCGGGTGACGCTCTATCTGCAGCCGCACGCCGCCGGTCGCGTCACCGTTCCGACACTGCGCTTGCCGTGGTACGACGCGGGGCGCGGCCAAGTGGCTGGCCTCGATTGCCGGCAGAACACTGACCGTGTTCGATCCGCGCTGGCGTGTAGCGGGGCAGGTGGCAGTTGGTGTGGCTGCTGTGCTGCTGGCGATTGCCGTTGTCTGGTGGCTGCGCCGCATGGTGCGCTGGCGACTCGCCAGATGGCGCGGCCTGCGAGCGATTCGTGCTGCAACGAATGCCGTGCAACTGGCGCGCGCGGTGCGCCGGTTTTCGCTGACCGGCGAGCCGGAAGCGCCCAGCCTGGGCGCATGGCAACGGAGGATGCAGCAGGAAACAGGGCGTTGCGTGGATGGCGAACTGGTGGCTGCGCTGGAAGCGCGATGCTACGGACACGCGTTGTTGACTGGCGAGGCAGATGTACGGGCGGCCTGGGAGTGTGCCTTGTCGAGCGTGCGGCCGGCATCGCGTTCTCGCCGGGGCTGACAGGCGCGGCAAGGCGTTGTCAGGCTGTACAAAAAGGAAAAGGGGCTTGCGCCCCTTTTTTATCGACAGGCGACAGACTCAGGAATACGAACCGTCGTAGCCCGCGATGCCCGGATTGCCCTTGCCGACCCCGACGATTTTCGGTGTATTCAGCTTGACGCCCTTGATGACCTTTATGTCGCGCAGGTAGGTGGCAACAACATCCCATATCGGTTCACCGGTCGCGCCTTCCGCAACGGGCGCCCAGCCCGCCACGATGTAGGTTTTGCTGGCATCGACAGGCTTGCCTTTCATCTTCATGTTGCTGATGCGATGGCCGATCTTCCTGGTTGGATCGATGGTGTACTCGATGCCGCCCACACGCACCATGTCGCCCCCCTGCTGGTAGTAAGGGTCGGTATTAAACAGGTTGTCGGCGACGTCTTCCATGATGGTCTTGATGGTTTCGCCGGTCATGCTGGTCAGCGTGGTCTGCGGGTAGGTAATCGCAGTCTGGTCCATCAAGCGCTCCATGGTGATGGTCTCGCCCGGCAGCAGTGTGGTGCCCCAGCGGAAGCCGGGCGAGAACGCGGCGTCGGCCCCTTTGACATCCATCAGCGCGTCGACAATCAGCTGATCCCAGGTACCGTTGAAATTGCCACGTCGATACAGGAAATCGTCGCTGACGGCGAGCTTTTCGTTGAGCTTGGCTTCGTACGGCGCGCGCACTTTTTTGATTAGCGCGCTCATCGCTGGGTCGGCCGGCAGCAGGTTGGAGAACACTGGCAGCAGGCGATACTTATAGCTTTGCACCTTGCCGCCACGGACGTCAAAATCCATCACGCCGAGAAACTTGCCGTTGGAGCCGGCATTGGTCACCAGTGTGACGCCCTTGGCGTTCTTGACGTGCACCGGTTGTGGCACACCGTCGTGGGTGTGGCCGCCGAAAATGGCATCAATGCCGGTGACGCGGCTGGCCATCTTCAAATCGACATCCATGCCGTTATGCGATAGCAGAATGACGACCTTGGCGCCCTTGGCGCGTGCCTCGTCCACCCATTTCTGCATGCTGTCGTCGCGGATGCCGAAGCTCCAGTCCGGCACCAGGTGGCGCGGGTTGGCGATCGGCGTGTAGGGGAAGGCCTGGCCGACGATGGCGACCTTCACGCCGTTCATTTCCTTCATCACGTAGGGCTTGAATACCTGGTCGCCGAAGTCATTGGTGACCACGTTTTGCGCAACGAAATCGACCCCGGCTTTCTTGAAGTCCTTGTTGACGATTTCCATGACACGGTTGGCGCCAAAGGTCGCTTCCCAGTGCGGCGTCATGACGTTGACGCCAAGCGCGATGCCAGCGTCAACCATGTCCTGCGCATTGGTCCACAACGAGGTGGCCGATCCCTGCCAGGTGTCGCCGCCGTCGAGCAGCAGTGCGCCGGGGCGCTGCGCGCGCATCTTGTCGACCAGTGTTTTAAGGTGGGCGAAGCCGCCGACCTTGCCGTAGACCTTGGCGGCCTCTTCAAAACTCAGATAGGAGAACGCATGCGCTTCGCGGCTTCCGGGTTGGATGCCATATTGCTTGAGCAAATGTTCACCGACCAGATGGGGGGCTTTACCGTAGGCGCTGCCCACGCCCAGGTTGACATTGGGCTCGCGGAACCAAATCGGCAGCAATTGCGCATGACAATCCGTGAAGTGCAGGAACGAAACGTTGCCGTGGCGTGGCACGTCGTAGAAATTGGCGGGCGCATTGCCCGCCAGTGCGGACTTGCTGTCCAGTGTCATGCCGGATGCGGCGGCGATGGCCAGCAGTTGCATAAACTCGCGGCGATTCATGTGCATGAGGTTTTCCTCGAAATGGGTGCTGGGGTGTATTTTCGGTGCGTGTGCCAGATCGGTAAATAGTAGCTCTAGCTCATACGGCCCAACTCATTTGTTTCGGTGAAAATGGAAAAGCCCGGTTGCCCGGGCTTTTCATCAAATGGGGCGCCCGGTTTCGCGGGCATTTTCATCCAATACAAAAAATTACTTACGGAACACCGATGCTTTCATCGGCAGGCCGTTGGACAGCGAGGAGTGGAAATACTCCAGGTTGTTCATGACGCTGCCGCCTTGCGGTGGGGGCACGGCACGTACCTGTTTGAAGCAACCGTCATAGCGCTGCTGAAGCGTCACCAGATTGTCGCCGCCACGGAATACCGGCCAGTGCACCGCGTGACCGATTGCGGGTGAAAGCAACTCCGAGCGCAGGCGGTTGCCGGCGTTCTGCACGTGACAACTGGCGCAGGCGAAGTTGAGCTGGCCACTGCGGCTGTAAAAGGTCTTTTTGCCAGCCTCATAGGCACCGACTGCCTTGGGGCTCTCGACCTTGATGTTCATGATCATGCCATTCGACAGTGTGCGCATATAGGCGGTCAGCACGCCCATGGTCTTCATGTCGCTGACCTTGTAGGCTTCCTCGCCATTGGCGGTGCGGCAGTCGTTGATCACATCATGCAGCGTCACGACCTTGCCCTTGGCTTCGTCAAACATCGGATAATTCCCGGCGATCTGGTTGCCACCATTGGGAAGGCAGCTGGCATAGGTTTTACCGTTCTTGAACGGGGTCTCCCACATCTTGCGGCCCTTTTCAATATCGGACTCAAACGGCGGAAATTCCATGATCGCCTCGTACTGGGCCTTGCTGTCGGCGTCGAATGCCAGCGCGCCGTAGACGTAGTCTTCGATTTTGATGTTGGGATATTTGCTGGTGTAGTACTTGGCGAGTTCCTGCCGATCCCCTTCGGGTGTCGCGTGAGCGGTGGCGGCGCCCAGGACGATACCCAGTCCAGCCATCCCTGTCAGCAGCTTCATAATAATTTGTTTTTTCATGCCGTCCTCCAGATACCTGATGAATTAAAGCGGGAGCGGAGCAGGGGCTCCGCTCGATTGCTGCCCGGATTAACCAATAGTGGTTTCGGCGGTGTTTTTGTCGCCTTTGTTGTCCGTCCAGTTGACGACCACTTTGTCGCCAGTTTTCGGGCCTTTGACCTTGAATCCCAGATAGGGGTTTTTGGAAACACCGCTGCCCAGGTCGGCGGATAGCACGGCGGCGCCGTTGATGGTGGCGGTGACATCCTGAATGAAATGGGCGGGTACTAATTGACCGGTTTTGGCGTCTTTACGCTGACCGGTTTCCATCGGGTGGTTCATCAATACTTTGACGTCGGCAACATCGCCAGACATCGTGGCACGGATACGCATGGGTTCAGCCATTTGGCTTTCCTTTCCTAAATTAACGATTCAATTCGGCTTGATGATTCAAGGATGCGGGGGAATTAACCGCCGCAGCCGCCGATGGTGACTTTGACTTCCTTGGCCGCCGTATAGGACTTGCCGCCGGCTTTGACGACCGCGCGGACGAGCGAGGTCTGACCCATTTTGATGCGGGTGGAGATAAAGCCCAAGGCGCCACCGGACAGCGTGAAATTGCCTACCAGCGGAGTGCCGTTCTTCTCGGCAATGATGGCGATGCTGGTCGTGCCGGCAATGTTGCTGGTCACTTCCACCGGAACGACTGCGCCGTTTTCAGCGATGTCCGGTGCCTTGATGACGATGTCCTTGCTGTCGGCCGGGCTGGATACGCCGAGGCCTTTCATCGCATCGCCGACGTTTTTGGCTTCAAAGGCGGTTGTGTTCCAGGCAGCCATGGCCTGGGTGGGTTTCAACAAGCCAGCCGCTACAGCGATGGCTACGGTACTGGCGCCAGCGGCGCCTTTGAGAACGTTTCTACGAAGTGCATTCATTTTGGGTGATTCTCCTAGCTTGAATGGTGACAACAGGGGGTTACAGACCATAGATAAAGTCGGTCACTTTATCGATCTCTTGCGCCGTTAATACGCCGTGCTTGCCGAACGGGATCATGGAACTGGAAGGGTTGAGTACGGTCGCGTCCCAGATCTGGGCGCGCAATTTGGCTTTGTCAGGGAAACGGGCGCTCATGGCGATGAGCGGCGGGCCGAAGGTGCCTGTGGACTCCGCATCGGGCACCGTGGGCATGCCGTGACAGGCCAGGCAATTACCTTTGGCACGGTTGAACGCGATGTCCTTGCCGCTTTCTTCCTTTTTGGGGGCTGCAGACGGGGTCGCAGCCGCAGTTGGGGTTGCTGGTGCCTGTGCCAGCACATTGCCCGACAGCATGATGGCGCTGATCGCGCAGGCCGCTGCTACGTGATGCAACTTTCGCATGGTCATCCTCCTGTTATTTGACGTGGTGTTGAAAGCGCTTGCCCTTTGGGTTTGCCATAAGTTCACGCTATCCAGTAACGGATGTGACAGAGGATAGTTGAATTGGTTTTTACCATGCAAGGTCAGATCGCTATTTTTATGCGTAAAACGCAGGGTAAATTTCTACCAGCCATATGGGCTATAGGTTTTGCTTGCTGCTTGCTATTCCTTGCGTTGCGCTTTTTCGAGTGCCTGCCACTCGCGTCGCCGCGCTTCGGCGGCCGACATTTCGTGAAAGCTGCCATCGCCTGCCTTGATGCCAAGGCTGGCTTGTTCAACTGCGGCGATCAGATTGCCACTCAAGGCCGATGCTTCAGCCTGGGCGAGATGGCTGCGCAGGCGGTGTCCCAGTTGGGCGTGGGTATTGGCAGCCAGCAGCCATAAACGACGGTCGTCTGGATAGAGCGCTAGTTCTTTATCGACACGCGTCAGTGCATCGCCAGCGCGATTGGCGGCCAGTAATGCTGCGATGTAGCCATATTGCAGCGGCCGGTAGTCGGGATATGTCTGGCTGCCAGCCTGGTAGCGCTGCAAGGCCAGCGTTGCGTTACCTGCAACCAGCGCAGTTTGGGCGGCAAGTTGTTGAACCATGGGCCTGATGTTTGGGCCGGACAGCAGTTTTTGTACTTCGGTTTCAGCTTCATTGAACTGGCGTGCACGCAACAATGCGCTGGCCAGCCCATAGTGGGCGGCTATTTCGTTGGTGTAGCGCTTGTCTTGCAGGACGCTGCGTGCTGCGATAACGGCATCTGCCGGGCTGTTTTCCCTCGCCCGCAAGCGGGCGCGCACCAGTTGAAAGTCGAGGCTGTCCTGTACTTGCTGATACGGCGCGGCTTCGCTGCGTGCTTCCATGTCGGAGATGCGTTCGCTGGTGAGCGGGTGGGTGCGCAGGTAGGCAGGCGCGCTGCTGTCGTAAAACCGGCTGGCGCGCTGCATGCGGCCGAAAAATGTGCTCATGCCGCGTGGATCGAATTGCGCCTTGGTCAGCATCTCAAAGCCCAGGCGGTCGGCCTCGCGCTCGTAATCGCGACTGTAATTGAGCTGGTTCTGGACCGAATAGGCCTGGGTGGAAGCGATCGCTGCGCTCGCCACGTTGGGGTTGGAACGCGCGGCCAGCAGCGCCAGTGCGAGTGCTGCCATGGTCGGCCAGTAGCTTTGGCTTTGCGCGGCGACCATGCGGGCGATGTGGTCCTGGGTGACGTGAGCGATTTCGTGCCCGACCACGCTCGCCAGTTCGGATTCGCTTTGAGCAGTGAGAAGCAAACCGGTGTGGACGCCGATGTTGCCGCCTGGCAGGGCAAAGGCGTTGATAGAGGGATCATCGACCACGAAGAAGATGAATTCGCGCTGGTTGCGCGTGCTGACCGAGACCAGCTTGTAGCCGAGCTGGTTGAGATAGCTTTCGGTTTCGGGGTCGTCCAGATAGCGCGGGTCGGAGTAGACGTCGCGCATGATGGCGCGCCCCAGCGCTTGCTCGTCCTGATCTGAAAAGTATTGCCGCGACACTTCACCCAGATCGGGCAGATCAGTAGCCAGGGCTGGCTGGATGGCGAGACTGAGAGCGAGCAGGCTGCGTAACAGCGGCCGGTGAGTTCGGGGAAGGGACAGCATTTCGATTACGATGCGAATGTTATCGACAAGGTTCCTGAATATGAGTGAATTCACACATTTTGATGAGCGTGGCCGCGCGGTCATGGTTGACGTGGCCGGCAAGGACGACACGCGTCGCGTCGCAGTGGCAAGCGGCAGGATCAGCATGTTACCCGATACGCTGGCGCGCATTCTTGGCGGGCAGGCGGCCAAGGGCGATGTGCTGGGGATTGCGCGAATTGCCGCGATTCAGGCGACCAAGCGCACTTCCGAGCTGATCCCCTTGTGTCATCCGATTGCCTTGACCAAGGTCGGTGTCGAGTTCAGTCACGATGAGGCGGATTCGTGGATTGCCTGCACAGTGACCGCTGAAACCGTTGGCAAAACCGGGGTGGAAATGGAGGCGTTAACGGGAGTCAGCGTTGCCTTGTTGACGATCTATGACATGTGCAAGGCGGTTGATCGCGGGATGCGCATGGACGATATCAAGTTGTTGGAAAAACAGGGGGGGCGTTCCGGTCACTGGCAATTGGCTGCTGCAGGAGAAGCTCAACGCCCGTAAGGCTTGCACGGCAAAGCCGGCGCATCGGTGCAAGTCCGGGTGACTGCGTTTGTTGTTCGAAAAGCCGCACAAATAACAAGGAATTCAATTAGATGGCCTGATAGGCCTATCAGCCGTATCACTTGCCATGACGGGCGGTGGGCGTGCAAAATAACGCTATATTCGGAATGTTTAATATACTGACATCCCCCCTGCTGCATCGGTGCTGATGCGCTGGTGTTGCCTCAAGCAGTCACCTAGTATGGATAACCACGCAAGGACATGCGCGGCTTCATTGAAGCCGGCGGGGATAATTTTGAACCTAGAGGCCGTATGAACGCCAAAATCAAACTCGAAAATCACGACGCTCAGGAAATCAAGTACACCACTTGTTATATGTGCGCCTGCCGCTGCGGCATCAAGGTCACGCTGGAGGACAACAAGGTCCGTTTCATCCAGGGCAACCGCAATCACCCGACCAATCAGGGCGTGCTGTGCGCCAAGGGTTCGGCCGGGATCATGAAGCAGTATTCGACCGCCAAACTGACCCAGCCCTTGATGCGCAAGCCGGGCACCGAGCGCGGCGAGGGCATCTACGAGCCGATTTCATGGGAGCAGGCGCTCGACGTGCTGACCGACCGGCTGGAAGAGATTCGTTCGACCGATCCGTCCAAGCTTGGTTTCTTCACCGGACGCGACCAGATGCAGGCGCTGACCGGTCTGTGGGCGCAGCAGTTTGGTACGCCGAACTGGTCGGCGCACGGCGGCTTCTGTTCGGTCAACATGGCAGCAGCAGGCCTGTATTCGATCGGTTTCTCGTTCTGGGAATTCGGCGCGCCGGATTGGGATTACGCCAAATATTTCATCATGTGGGGCGTGGCCGAGGATCACTCGTCCAACCCGATCAAGATTGGCCTGGAAAAGCTTAAACGCCGTGGCGGCAAGTTCGTCACCGTCAACCCGGTGCGCACCGGTTACTCGGCAATCGCCGACGAATGGCTGCCGATCAAGCCCGGCATGGACGGCCTCTTGGCCATGTCGATGGTTCACGTGCTGCTGAAACATGAGCAGTTCGACTATGAATTCCTGGTGCGTTACACCAATGCCTCGTGGCTGGTGGTGCAGACACCGGGGCAAGTGGGCGACGGCCTGTTTCTGCGCGACGAGAACGACCAGCCGCTTATCTGGGACATCGACAAGGAAGCGTTCAAGAACGGCATGGACGGCGACATCGCCCCCGCACTGTTCGGCGAATACGTCGCGCCCGATGGCCGCCGCGTCAAAACCGTGATGTCGATGATGGCCGAGCGCTATCTCGACGAGCGCTACGCGCCCGAGAATGTCGCGCTGGAATGCGGTCTGCCGGCTGAATCCATCACGCGGATTGCGCTGGAAATGGCGCATATCGCGTTCAAGGAAACGGTCGAGTTGCCGATCGAATGGACCGACGTGTGGGGCCGCAAGCACGACAAGGTGGTGGGCCGCCCGGTGGCGATGTACGCGATGCGTGGCATTGCCGCGCATTCGAACGGCTTCCACGCCTGCCGCGCAATTCACATGATCCAGATGCTGCTGGGCGCGCTCGATGCGCCGGGCAATTTCCGCGCGCGTGCACCGTACCCGAAACCGATTCCGCCGCACCAGTTGCCGGAAAACAATATCGACATCATCAATGCGCCGAACACCCCGCTGTCGCGTCCGCCGCTCGGTTTCCCGACGCGTCCGGAAGACCTGGTGATCGACGAGTTCGGCAACCCGCTGCGCATCGACAAGGCGTATTCGTGGGAAGTGCCGATCGCCTCGCACGGACTGATGCACATGGTCATCACCAACGCGACCAACCATGATCCCTACGCGCTCGACACGCTGATCCTGTTCATGGCCAACATGGCGTGGAACTCGACCATGAACACGGCCAATGTGCAGGACATGCTGCGCGCCAAGGACGAGGAAAACTTCGGCGAATACAAGATTCCGTTCTTGGTGGTGATCGATGCGTTCCATTCGGAGATGACCAACTTCGCCGATCTGATCTTGCCGGATACGACGTATCTCGAGCGACACGACTGCATCTCGCTGCTGGATCGTCCAATTTCCGAGCCGGATTCCGCTGCTGACGCTATCCGCTATCCGCTGGTCAAGCTCGACCGCGACGTGCGCCCGTGGCAGGAAGTCATGGTCGAACTGGCCTCGCGCCTTAAATTCCCGGCGTTCACCAAGCCTGATGGCACGCGCAAGTTCAAGGACTACCCAGACTTCATCATCAACTTCGAGCGCTCGCCGGGCGTGGGCTTCCTCGCCGGCTGGCGTGGCAAGGACGGCACCAAGTCGCTGAAGGGCGAGCCGAACCCCAACCAGTGGAACAAGTACATCGAGAACCAGAGCTTCTTCGCCCACCACTGGCCCGATAACCAGAAGTACATGCGCTACGCCAACAAGGACTATCTGGAAGTGGCGGCCGATGTCGGTTTTGTCGGCAAGGTCGAGCCCATCATCATGCAGTTCTATTCCGAGCCGCTGCAGAAGTTCCGCCTCGCCGGGCAGGGCTTGTATGACGGCCCGCAGCCGAACAACCAGGTCGACCGCGAGCGGCTGGTGAAATACTTCGACCCGCTGCCCATGTGGTATGAGCCGCTGGAACAGCAGCGTGTCGACAAGGAAAAGTATCCCTTCTTCGCGCTGACCCAGCGACCGATGTTCATGTACCACTCGTGGGATTCGCAGAACGTGTGGCTGCGCCAGATCATGGCGCAGAACTACATGTACATGAACGCGCGCAAGGCGGCCGAAATGGGCATCAAGGACTTCGACTGGATCTGGGTCGAGTCGCACAACGGCAAGATCCGCTGCCAGGTGAAAACCATGGAAGGCACCCAGGAAGACACGATCTGGACCTGGAACGCCATCGGCAAGCAAAAAGGCGCGTGGGGACTCAAGGAGGATGCGTCCGAAGCGACCAAGGGCTTCCTGCTCAATCACCTGATTTCCGAACTGCTGCCGGAAAAAGCCGGCGAGCGTCGTGTCACCAACTCCGATCCGGTGACTGGCCAGGCGGCGTGGTTCGACCTGCGTGTGCGCCTCTGGAAGGCTGAGCCGGGTGAGACCGGATCGTGGCCGCAGTTCGATGCGCTGAAGGCATTCCCCGGCGATGAGCGTTACGAGCGCCCCGATGTGTTGCGTTACGACGCGCGCACCCACGAGAAGAACTAAGAGAGAACAGACATGAGATTAGGTTTGGTTATTGATCTGGACGTATGTGTGGGGTGTCACGCCTGCGCCATCGCCTGCAAGGAATGGAATGCGTCCGGCACCACCGGCCCGCTGTCCGACTACCAGCCCTACGGCGCAGAGCCGTCTGGCGTGTGGTTCAACCGGATCCGCCATTACGAAATGGACGAGTATCCGAACAACAAGACCATCAACTTTCCGATGTCGTGCAATCACTGCGAGGATGCCGAATGCGTCACCGTGTGTCCGACCGGTGCGTCCTATAAACGCGCCGAAGACGGCATCGTGCTGGTTGACCAGGACAAATGCATGGGCTGTAATTATTGCTCATGGGCGTGCCCGTATGGCGCACGTGAACTCGACCGTTCCAGCGGCACGATGAAAAAGTGCACGCTGTGCGTCGACCGCATTTACGACCTGGATCTGCCGGTCGAAGAGCGCCAGCCTTCCTGCGTGCTGACCTGCCCGGCGCACGCCCGCATGTTCGGCGACTTCGACGATCCCGATTCGGCGGTATCGCGCACCGTGCGCGAGCGCGGCGGATACGGCCTCATGCCCGAACTCAACTACAACCCGACGAACCAATATCTGCCGCCGCGCAGCAAGCCGGTGATTCCGATTGACGCCAAGCCCAAGGGCGGCCTCAAGGAAAGCATCAAGCAGTTCGCCAACAAGCTGGTTCGACGTTGAACCTCAATAGATCCCCGCAGGAGTAACCATGCATCCAGCATTTTCAGTCATTTTCTTTACCGTTGCATCGGGGGCAGGCTTTGGCCTGTTTTCGCTGCTGTTCATCGCGGACGTGTTCAAACTCGGTGGCGGCTTCAACCGTGAGCAACTCATCATTGGCGGGCTGATGGCCATGACCTTGATCGTGTTTGGCTTGTTGTCGTCGACGTTTCACCTCGCCAACCCGAAAAATGCCTGGCGAGCGGTTAACCGCTTCCGCACCTCGTGGTTGTCGCGCGAGGGCGTGTTTGCCATCGTGTTCATGCCGCTGGCGCTGGTCTACCTGGCCAGCATCTGGTTTGACGCTCCGCTATGGCTGCGTGAAACCTTCGGTTTCCTGACCGCCGTGCTGGCCTGGATCACGGTGTTTTCAACCGGCATGATTTATGCATGCCTGAAAACGATCCGCCAGTGGAACACCCCGCTGGTTCCGGCCAACTATCTGGCGCTGGGTTACGCCAGTGGCAGCTTGTTGCTCTTGCTGGGCGCAGTTGTTTCCGGACTGGATACCATGCCTTACATTGCCATGTCGGCGCTGATTCTGTCGATTGCAGCGGTGCTCAAGGCCATCTATTACTTCTGGATCAGCAGCCCCGGCCTCGGCCCCACCATCAACACGGCAACCGGGCTGACCCGCGCCAAGGTCAAACTGCTGGATACGGGGCACACCCACGGCACCTTCCTGACCCAGGAATTCGGTTTCCAGATGGCACGCCAGAAAGCCGGGTTGCTCAAGATTGTAGTGTTTGTGCTGGGTTTTGCTTTACCCGGTTTGATGCTGGTCTGGGTGTTTAACCAGCAGGGCGGGCAGGCTGCCGCTATCGTCGCTGTCGTTGCCGGTATTGTTGGCGCAGCCGTTGAGCGCTGGTTGTTTTTTGCAGAAGCGCGTCACGTGGTGAATCTGTATCACGGCGCCCAGCGCTGCTAAACCGCGACGCTGTCATCAACGGGGACACGATAGGCGTGTCCCCGTTTTTTTGGTACATTAGCAAATTCTAATTTTGACAATTCAGGATGAGGTACGCATGTTTGGACTGAATGGTTTTAAAGAGATCGATCCGCTTGCTGTGAAGGCAATCGCTGCCAGCGGTGCGCATTTGATTGACGTTCGCACGGCGGATGAAGTGGCGCAGGGCGTGATTGATGGTGCAATTCATATCCCCTTGCATCTGCTGCCGTTGCGCGCGGCGGATATTCCGCAGGACAAGCCGGTTGTGATGTATTGCCGTTCCGGCGCACGGTCGGCGCAAGCCTGCTCGTTTATGGCCTCCAAGGGCTATAGCAACATGCATAACCTGTCCGGCGGGATTATGGCGTGGGCGCGCTCAGGCAACGCAATCAGCCAGGTGCGCTGATACGACAGCAAACACTGGGTTTTTCGTGCAGCGAAGCAACTTTAGGTTGCAATAGGGGCACTTCTGGTTTAATGTTTCGCAGCATTTTTAGATCAGTCATACCGACTTAATGTAAGGAGAATATTTTGAATTTTGATAAAGAACTCGACGCACGTGGCCTGAACTGCCCGTTGCCTATCCTGCGCGCAAAAAAATCCCTGGCTGAAGTTGAAAGCGGCCAAGTGCTGAAAATTCTGTCCACCGACCCGGGTTCGGTCAAAGACTTCGCGGCTTTCGCCAAGCAGACCGGCAACGAGTTGTTGTCCACGGCCGAAGCGGGTGGCGAGTTCACCTTCTTCATGAAGAAAAAGTAAGCAGGCAAGTCAAACAAGCGCCGTCTGTTCCTGGAACACACGGCGCTGTTTTTTTAACTGGAACTTAGGAGAGAGACAGAGCATGGATACCAAAAAAATGGCCATTATCGCAACCAAAGGCACGTTGGATTGGGCTTATCCCCCGTTCATTCTGGCTTCGACTGCAGCCGCACTGGGCTATGAAGTTCAGATTTTCTTCACGTTCTATGGTCTGCAAATGGTTCGCAAGGACTTGTCCGGCCTTAAAGTCAGCCCGCTGGGTAACCCCGGCATGCCGATGAAAATGCCGTTTGGCCCCAAGTGGTTCAAAGGCATCAACTGGAATATCCCCAACGCGATTCAATCGCTGGTTCCCGGTTATGAAAGCGTCGCCACCGGTCTGATGAAAATGACGATCGCCAATTGCGGCGTGGCCACCGTCTCTGATCTGCGCAGCCTGTGTCAGGAAGCTGAAGTTAAATTCCTCGCCTGCCAAATGACGGTTGAATTGTTTGGTTTCGAGCATTCCGACTTTATTGACGGCATCGAGTATGTTGGCGCAGCCACATTCTTCGAGTTCGCTGGCGACACGGATATCTGTCTGTTCATCTAAGACCAGTATCCGTCTGCTGATTGCAGTCCGATGAAAAAGAGCCGATTCGTTCGGCTCTTTTTTTATGTGTTATTTGTGCAACATCGCTCCAGAATTACTCAAGCAATTAGCATTCCTTGCCGATATGGGTCTCAGGTGTGGGCGTAGTATCCGCGTCAGGTCATCGAAAGCATGGCTGAAAAATTTATTCACAGGAGACATTAATGAAATTTACACGCGTATTCGCATTCATGGCGCTGGCCGGTCTGGCTGGCAGCGCTTTCGCTACCAACGGCATGTTCTCGCATGGCTATGGCATGAAATCCAAGGGCATGGCAGGTGCATCCACCGCTATGTCGGATGACGCCTTTGGCGGCGCCAACAACCCAGCTTCCGCTGCTTTTGCCGGCAACCGTATTGATTTGGGTGTGGATTTGTTCAGCCCGCGTCGCGAAGCCACAATGGGTGGTTTTTTTGGGCCCGGCATGGATGCCACGGTTGACAGTGAATCCAATTATTTCCTGATCCCTGAATTTGGTTACAACCAGATGGTTAGCGACAGCCTGGCGCTGGGTGTGACCGTATACGGCAACGGCGGCATGAACACGGACTATCCGGAAGTTTCGGGCGCTGGGGTGAACTTTTTTGGTAACCCTGGAAGTCTGGGTGTGAATTTGGTGCAGTTGGTCATTGCCCCGACGCTTGCCTTCAAAGTGGCCCCGAATCATTCCATTGGTATTTCCCCACTGATTGGCTACCAGCAATTTGCGGCTGACGGTTTGGGTGGCCCGACCGAAGATACAGATGATGCTTGGGGTTTTGGCGTGCGTGTCGGTTACATGGGCAAGATCACTCCGGACTGGACCATCGGTGCAGCCTATGCCACTAAAGTTGACTTCCAGGAATTCGACGATTACAACTGGCTTTTCCTCGATCAGGGCGATCTGGATCTGGCCGAAAACTGGAACCTCGGTGTGGCTTGGCAGGTAACTCCTGCGTTCAAACTGGCGCTGGATTATCAGCAAATCAATTACTCTGGTGTTGATTCAATTGGCGCGTCGGCTACTGATGGTGGTTTTGGTTGGGACGATGCGAAAGTCTGGAAGTTGGGCATGGAATTCAAGTCCAGCCAGAACATGACCTTCCGTGCGGGTTACAGCCATACCGACAGCCCCATTCAAGGTGCTGACTTGGCTGGATGCATGGCTGGATCGGAAAACTGCGGCGAAGTGACGCTGAACATCCTGGCTCCCGGCGTGATTGAAGACCATATCACTCTGGGCATGACGTACACCCTGGCGTCTGGTGACGAAATCACCGTGGCTTACATGCATGGCTTCGAGAACGAGGTGTCTGGACAAGGCTTTGATCCTATGGGCGCTCCGAGGGGTATTGACACCATCCAGATGTATCAGAACTCGCTGGGCTTCCAGTACAGCTGGAAAATGTAATTTTCAGCGCTTGTTAGGCTGACAAAAAAGCCGGGGTCGATCAGACCCCGGCTTTTTATGTGCCTTGCTATTGGAATCAGACTAAGCGGTCGTGTTGCGCCTCCAGTTTTTGCAGCATGCCCACAAAGTCAGCCAGTCGCGCCTGCTCCTGCTGCACCACGGCGGCAGGGCGCTTTGTCGACGAAGCTGGCGTTGGCGAGCTTGCCTTGCGCCTTGGTGATCTCATTCTGGATACGGGCGATTTCCTTGGCCAGTCGGGCGCGTTCTTCATCCTTGTTGATTTCCACCACCAGCATCAGCCGCATCGCGCCGACCAGTTGAACCGGCGCGTCGGCATCGGCAAGCGTGGCCGTGGCGCTGACTTCGCTGAGCTTGCCGAGCGCGCTGATGTAGGGCGCCAGCGCGTTGATCACGGCGGCATCGCCTTCGATCACCAGCGGCACCCGCAGCGCGGGTGACAGGCTCATTTCACCGCGCAGCGTGCGGCAGGCGTTGACCAGTTCCTTCAGTAATTGAATGCGGGCGACGCTGTCAGGCCAGGTCTGCGCCGCATCGGTCTGCGGATAGGCGGCGAGCATGATGCTGTCGCTGGCCACACCGGCGAGCGGCGCGACTTTCTGCCACAACTCTTCGGTGATGAAGGGAATGATCGGGTGAGCGAGGCGCAGCGTGGCTTCGAGCACGCTGGCCAGGGTGCGGCGGGTGGCGCGCTGCTGTTCGGGCGTGCCGATTGGTGAGCTGCACCTTGGCGAGTTCGAGATACCAGTCGCAGTATTCGTCCCAGACAAATTCGTAGATCGCGCGTGCGGCCTGGTCGAAGCGGTAGGCGGCAAAGGCTTCGTGGACTTCGGCGATGGCTTGCTGCAGGCGTGCGGTGATCCAGCGGTCGGCGTCCGAAAAGTCCATCGGCAGGCTGGCGATCCTGCCCGCAGTCGTGGCCTTCCAGATTCATCAGCGCGAAGCGGGTGGCGTTCCACAGCTTGTTGCAGAAGTTGCGGTAGCCCTCGGCGCGCTGCAGGTCGAACTTGATGTCGCGGCCGTGCGTGGCCAAACTCGCGAAGGTGAAACGCAGGGCATCCGTGCCGTAGGCGGCGATGCCTTCCGGGAATTCCTTGCGGGTGCGTTTTTCGATGCTTGGTGCTTTGCGGGGATCCATCAGCCCGGTGGTGCGCTTGGCGACCAGTTCGTCGACCGCGATGCCGTCGATCAGGTCGATCGGATCGAGCACGTTGCCTTTCGATTTGCTCATCTTGTGGCCTTCGGAGTCGCGCACCAGGCCGGTGACGTAGACCTCGCGGAACGGCACTTTGCCGGTGAGGTGCTTGGACAGCATCACCATGCGCGCGACCCAGAAGAAGATGATGTCGAAGCCGGTGACCAGTACCGAGGTCGGCAGATAGCGTTCGAGTTCGGGTGTCTGCTCGGGCCAGCCCAGCGTGGAGAACGGCCACAGCGCGCTGGAGAACCAGGTGTCGAGCACGTCGTTGTCCTGCGTGAGCGGCTTGCCGCCGGCCTGCTTGACGGCGTCGGCTTCGTTGGCGCGCGACGTAGAAGTTGCCGTCCTCGTCATACCAGGCGGGGATGCGATGGCCCCACCACAACTGGCGCGACACGCACCAGTCCTGGATGTTTTCCAGCCACTGGCGGTAAGTCGTGGTCCAGTTTTCCGGGACGAATTTCAGTTCGCCCGACTCGACCGCTTCCAGGCCCTGTTTGGCCAGACCTTCCATGCTCATGAACCACTGGTCGGTGAGCATCGGTTCGATCACCGCATGGGTGCGGTCGCCGCGCGGGATCATCAGTTTGTGTGGCTTGGCCGACACCAGCAGACCTTTCGCCTGCAGTTCGTCGAGCAGTTGTTGCCGCGCGACGTAGCGATCCAGTCCCTGGTATTCGGCCGGGCAAAGATCGTTCATTTTGGCGTCGAGCGTGAGCACGCTGATCGCTACCAGATTGTGGCGCTGGCCAATCTGCCAGTCGTTGAAGTCGTGCGCGGGGGTGATCTTGACCACGCCGGTGCCGAATTCGCGATCGACATACTCGTCGGCAATGATGGGGATGCTGCGCTCGGCAATCGGTAGGCGCACGTGCTTGCCGATCAGGTGGGCGTAACGTTCGTCTTCCGGATGCACCGCCACCGCGGTGTCGCCGAGCAGGGTTTCCGGGCGGGTGGTGGCGACGGTCAGAAAGCCTGTGCCGTCTTCCAGCGGGTAGTTGATTTCCCAGATAAAGCCATCTTCTTCGGTGCTGACGACTTCGAGGTCGGATACTGCCGTGCCCAATACCGGGTCCCAGTTCACCAGCCGCTTGCCGCGATAGATCAGGCCTTCGCGATACAGGCGCACGAACACTTCGGTGACGGCTTTCGACAGCCCGGCGTCCATGGTGAAGCGCTCGCGGCTCCAGTCGGGGCTGGTGCCGAGCCGGCGCATCTGGCGGGTGATGGTGGAACCGGACTCGTCTTTCCAGTCCCAGACTTTATCGAGGAACTTTTCGCGCCCCAGTTCGTGGCGCGAGATGCCCTGGGCGTCGAGCTGGCGTTCCACCACGATCTGGGTGGCGATGCCCGCGTGGTCGGTGCCGGGTTGCCACAGCGTGTTGTCGCCCGACATGCGGTGGTAGCGGGTGAGCGCGTCCATCAGCGTGTGCTGGAAAGCGTGGCCCATGTGCAGTGTGCCGGTGACGTTCGGCGGCGGCAGCATGATGCAGTAGGCGGGGGCGGCGGGCGCATCGCCTGCCTTGAAATAGCCGGCGCTTTCCCAGTGGGCATACCAGCGTTTTTCGATGTCGGCTGGTTCAAACGATTTGGCGAGTTCCATGGCGTGCGCGCAAAACCGCCATTATCCCAAAAAAGCCTAGGACACGTCCCAAAAAATCCTGGCACAAGTCCCAAAAAACGCTTGGACACGTCTTAAAGAAACCTGAGATGCATACCAAAAAATGCCACGGCAGGATGCGGCTTCAGTTCGACCGATCGCGTGGTGGTTTGAGTTTTTCGGCAATCGCTTCGCGCACGATTTCGCGCACACTGACATCAAACTGGCTGAGCAGGTTGGAGACGGTCTGGTCGAGGCTTTTGCGGAGCTCAGCGGAAACCTGTTGTTCCATCACTTCGGACAGTCGGGGCGCCAGTTCACTCATCAGCTGTTCGGTCAGGGTGTCGTTTATCGCGTCGGGGGCGGGCGCTTCAACGGGGGGGGTATCCGTTTCGATGGGCAGGGGGGCTGGCGCAGCAGCCGCCTGGGCTACAACAGGCGGTGTGCCGCGCTCGATCAGATCGGTCAATACCGGCAGCCACGCGTTGGGTGGTGCACTGGCTGGCGCGCCGGGCGGGTCGGCAGGCTCGGGGAGGGCCGCGAGAGGCGAATCGCTGTTGCTGTCGTCCTCGCTGCCACCGCGATGCTTTTTCAGCAGCGCATCCATTTTGCTTAAAAGCGGGCTATCACTCATGGGCTTGTTTACCCCGCCTGGCGCAGGTCGTGCGTTTTAAGGGCATAGCCGCGCGCCTGATAAAAGCGGTAACGAGCCCGTCCCTGTTCGCGCCCGGTGTCGTCCAGGCCGATGATTTCGACCAGGCGTTCGAAGCGGGCAAACGCGGCGGGCTGCTCGGTATGCAGGTTGATCATGACGTCAGCCGTGCGCAGCGCATCGGCGTTGGCACCAATCAGTACCGGTGTTTCGTTCGCCAGCGTGTCGCTGTCGCGGCAATGCGGGACGAAACCAAGCGCAGGAGTGGTCCACAACAGCTTGTCGATGGAGTCGGCCACTGCCGGATCCGGCACGTAAATCATCACCTGCTTGCCTTGGCCGTGCGCCTTGGCAGCGACCCGGCGGGCCACGTCGAGCGGGTCATCGGCAAACGTGTAGAACGTGATTTCGGTCACTTTGCCGCGCGGTTAAGCAGCCAGTGCACCAGCAGTGACACCGGGCGACCGGTCGAGCCTTTTTCGCGCCCGCCTTTCCAGGCGGTGCCAGCGATGTCGAGATGCGCCCAATGGTATTTCTTGGCAAATTTCCACAGGAAGCAGGCGGCGGTGATCGAGCCGGCAGGGCGGCCGCCGATGTTGGCCATGTCGGCGAGGCTGCTCTTCAACTGCTCCTGGTAGTCGTCCCACAAGGGCATGCGCCAGACACGATCCCAGGCGTGGTCGGCCGCGTGTTCGATTTCGCGCGCCAGCGGGTCGTGGTTGCTGTAAAGCGCGCTGGGATGCGCGCCGAGCGCGATGACGCAGGCACCGGTGAGTGTGGCCAGATCGATCACCGCTTCGGGTTCGAAGCGTTCGGCGTAGGTCAGCGCATCACACAGGATCAGGCGGCCTTCGGCGTCGGTGTTGAGGATTTCGATGGTCTGGCCGGACATCGAGGTCACGATGTCGCCTGGCTTGTTGGCCTTGGCGTCGGGCATGTTTTCACATGCCGGAATCAGGCCGATGACATTGAGCTTGAGCCCCAGTTCGCCAATGGCGCGGAACGTCCCGATGACGGCACCGCCGCCGCTCATGTCGTAGTTCATTTCGTCCATTTCGGCCGGCGGTTTGAGCGAAATGCCGCCAGCATCGAAGGTGACGGCTTTGCCGACCAGCACCACCGGCTTGGCGTTTTTGGCGTCGCCTTCATGCTTCAGCACGATGAAGCGCGGTGGCTTGTCGCTGCCTTTCCCAACCGACAGGAAGGAGCCCATGCCGAGTTTTTCGCAGGCCGCGTAGTCCAGAATCTCGCAGCCGAAGCCGTGGGCCTTGGCGACTTTTTTCGCTTCGCCGGCCAGATACTCGGGGGTGCAGATATTGGACGGCGTGTTGCCCAGATCCTTGGCCAGATTGATGCCGCGAGCAATCGCCAGGCCGCGTATCAGCCCGGCATCGCCGTGCTTCAGTTCGCCACGCCGTGACACCGAAAAAATCACGCGCTTGAGCGGGCGGCGCACTTCGGTCGGTTTGCTTTTCAGGCGGTCGAAACGATACAACGTGTCGTGGGTACAGAGGACGGCCTGCTCGATGTTCCACGCGGTGTCGCGCTTTTTGACCGGAATTTCGGAGAGCGTGATGGCGGCTTCCATCGAGCCGGTGTCGCGCAGGGTTTTGACCGCGCAGGCGATGGCGTCGCGATAGGCCTTTTCGTGAAAATCCCGCTCTTTGCCCAGACCGACCAGCAGGATGCGTTCGGCCAGGACGTTGGGTACTTTGTGCAGCAGCAGGGTGCTACCGGCTTTGCCGTCCATGTCGCCGCCACGCAGGATTTCCGACAGGTAGCCATCGCTGGCGCGGTCGATGTCGACAGCTGGATCCGACAGCTTGCGATTGTCGAATACGCCGACCACCACGCAGGCGCTGCGCTGCTTTTCGGGCGCACCGCTTTTTATGCTAAATTCAAGTTCGATTTCCTTGTTTTCCATGTGTGTGCCCAATAAATTGCAGATTGCCGGTCAAGCGGCGATTAACTCTGGTTCGATTATTGGCGCAGGCGTGGCGGAATGTCAAAACCCTGTTCGTGTCTCGAACCCTTCCCGGAACTTTCCATGCTATATCGCCGTGCGCTGACGCGTGAGATGGCTCTAACCACGGGTGCCGTGCTCACGGTGCTGATGGCGATTGCCCTGGTGATTCTGTTTATTCGCCTGTTGGGCGATGTGGCGCGTGGCGAGCTGGCCAATGAGGCTGTGTTCACCTTTCTGGGTTTTTCGCTGCTGTATTTTCTGCCGGTTTTGATGTCGATTGCGTTGTTTGCCGGGGTGCTGCTGCCCTTGTCACGCATGTGGCGCGATAGCGAGATGGTGGTCTGGTTCAGCGCCGGTGTGTCGCTCACGCAATGGATGCGGCCGGTGCTCGCATTTGCGGTTCCATTTACACTGGTCATCCTGTTATTAACGCTGATGTTGAATCCCTGGGTGCTTATCAAAAAAGCCGAATATCGCCAGGATTTGCGTAGCCGCAGCGAAAGCAGCTTGATTGCCCCCGGGCTGTTTGCCGAATCCGAAGCAGGTCAGCGCGTGTATTACGTTGAGTCGCTCAATCCCTTGACCGGTATCGTGCGCAATGTGTTCATGCAGTCGCGCATCGATGGCCAGTTGGGCCTGGTGGTTGCGCGTGAGGGTTATCACACCGAGCTGTTCGATGGCTCACGCTATCTGGTGTTCAAGAGCGGACGGCGTTACGAAGGGATACCCGGGCAACTCGATTACCGCATTGTGCAGTTTGATCGCTACTGGATGCGGCTCGATCCGGTGGATGTGAGTGCGGTTGAACCCGGCATTCGTCAGGCACCGATCCCCACACTGATTAATGATGCCTCTCCGCCCGCCCGCGCCGAGTTGCTGTGGCGGCTGGGTGTGCCGTTTTCAGCGCTGGTTCTCGCGGTCATGGCCATCCCGATCAGTTACGTCAATATTCGTTCGCGTCGTTCATATGGATTGGTGATCGCGCTGCTGCTTTACTTTGTTTACAACAATTTATTGTCGCTCTCGCAAGCCTGGGTGGCGCAGGACAAACTCAATCCCTGGGTGGGCATGCTGGCTTCACATGCGCTGATGGTGTTCATTGCGGCCGTGCTGTTTTACCTGCGAGCGCGGCAGCACCAACCTCGCGGGCTGCCGTCATGAAGTTGCTTGCGCGTTACCTGGCGAGCCAGGTGCTGGCTGCGTCGGCATTGGTGTTATTGGGCTTGCTCGTGCTATTTACGTTTTTCGACGTGATTGAAGAGATCGGGAGCGTGGGTCGCAATAACTACGGTTTGGGGCAGGCGGCCGTGGTGGTGCTGTTGAACGTCCCCGGGCATCTGTACGAAATCATGCCGGTGGCAGTCTTGATCGGCACCTTGCTGGCGTTGTCACGGCTGGTCGGTAACTCCGAATACGCAGTGATGCGCGTGTCGGGTTTGTCCACCTGGCGGGTGGCAGGTTTTTTCAGCGTGATCGGGGTGATGTTGTCGTTGTTGGTGCTGCTGTTGGGTGAATACATTGCGCCATGGTCGGAACAGGCAGCGCAGCGCTACAAATTATTGGCGACGCATTCGGTAGTGGCGCAGCAGTTTCATTCAGGTTTGTGGGTGAAGGATGGCTCGCGCTTTATCAACGTGCGCGAAGTGATGCCTGACAGCACCTTGAAAGGGATCGAGATTTACGGCTTTGAGGCCGATGGCCGCCTCGGCTGGACCCGCGTCGCCGACCAGGCGAACTGGCGCGGCAACCAGACCTGGGATCTGCAACAGGTGGTGGAGACGCGTTTCAGTGCCGATGGTATTCAGGCCAGCCGTCGCCCACACCAGGAATGGCAGTCGGTACTCACGCCCGACATCCTCAGCGTGTTGTTGATTGCGCCGGAAAAAATGTCGGCACGCACCCTTTGGCGCTATGTGTCGCATCTCAAGGAAAACGGCCAGAAGGCGACGCGCTACGAGCTCGCGCTGTGGACAAAGTTCATCAGTCCATTTGTGATCCCGATCATGATGTTGATCGTGATGCCATTTGCCATCCAGGGGCCGCGTTCGGGCGGCACCAGTGGCAAGATATTCATGGGCATTCTGGCCGGGCTCGGCTTTCATTTGTTGAGCCGCCTGTTTGGCCATCTTGGTTTGTTGAATGACTGGCCTGCCGTGGCGGTGGCGACAGTGCCGCTGCTGATCTTTCTGGCAATCGCCCTGCTCGGCATCCGCTGGGTGGATCGGCGCTAATGAGCCTGCCGCAACGGCTGGCTGATTGCCTGCGCGAACGCCTGCCAGCAGACAAGGTAGCCTGTGTGCATGCCCTGCAGGCAGACTGGCTGGCCGGCCGCGTTGCCGCTGATATTGACATCGGGCGCGCGCCCATCGACCACCCCGGGCAACCCGGCCAACCCGAACTGATTCCGCCGCAGCAGGTACCGCGCCGCCGTGCCGATACGCTAGTTGGCCGCGCCGCGCTGATCCATGCGCTGGCGCATATCGAATTCAACGCGATCAATCTGGCGCTCGACGCTGCGCATCGCTTTGCCGGCCTGCCACCTGCGTATTACGCCGACTGGCTGCGGGTGGCGGATGAGGAAGCCTTGCATTTCGATTTGTTGAATGCGCATCTGACCACACTCGGCCACAACTATGGTGACTTCCCCGCGCACAACGGATTATGGGAAATGGCGCTGAAAACCGCACACGATCCGCTGGTGCGCATGGCCTTGGTGCCGCGCGTGCTGGAAGCGCGCGGTCTCGACGCCACGCCGCTTATCGTCAGCAAGCTGAAGGCCGCGCAGGACCTGCGCATGGTGGAGATTCTGGGCGTGATCGAGCGCGACGAAATCGGCCATGTCGCCATTGGCAGTCACTGGTTCGGCTTTTTATGTCGTGCGCGTGGACTCGAACCCGAGGCGACGTTTCGCCAGTTGCTGGTCGATTACGACGCACCGCCGCTGAAGCCGCCGTTTAATCTGGAAGCACGCCGCAAGGCGGGCTTCAGCCAGCCCGAGCTGGATTGGTTGAGTCGGCTTTAGTTACAGCCCCAGCGTGGTTGCTGAGACGTGGGTTTGTGAACGCTGCCACATGGATTCAAAACTGTGGTGCAGGTTCACGGTGCTGCTGGCGTCGTCGAGGTGAAGTGTGCCGCGCAATGCAAGCTTGTCAGCACGAATGAGCGCACTGTGATGATCGGCCACGACAAACGCCTGGTCGGGGCGTGGCGCGTCAGGATCGGCCTGGCGGATTTCGATGACATGGCTGAAGTCGCGCACCAGTTGCATCAGGCGCGGGCAATCGCGGCTGATGTGGTGAATGTCGTCGAGCAGCAGCTCGATGCGATGCCCGCCGCCGGCCACACACAAGGCGCGTAAAGCGGCGTGACGTGGCAGGTGGTCGAGGTCGAGCAGGCTCAGATCGTGGTCGTACACGCGCAGTTGGCGCAGGGTGCGTGCCAGCAGCGCATCGAATGCTGCGTGCAGTCCCGAGGGAGTCTCAAATTGAATCATGGTGGGGCGATCTCCAGCCAGCCGGCTTCGTACCAATCGTAAAAGCGCTCGCGCAGCGTGGCTGGAAAAACGGCAAGCTGGTGGTGGTCGGCGAGCTGTTGCAGGGCGGCGGTTTCATTCGCTGCGCTGTCAAAGGCTTCGCCATTGATGAAGAAGCGTCCGCCGATGAACAGCAGGCGGGATTTGGGGTGCAGGGTGACGCCGGTTTTGCTGGTGCGTTTGTTAAAGGCCGCGTAGCTGATGGGCGCGTCGGGCGGGTCGAAAAACACATTCGGCTTGGGCTCGGACAAGTAGCATCCGGTGAATTCCGCGATGTCGCGCTTGCCCCATTTGATGCGGGCAATCATGCCTTCAATCTGGCCCAGCATGGCGCGGCTGATTTCGCCGGGGTGGGCTTGCAGGCGCAGGTCGGGGTCGGCGTAACGGCCTTCCAGGGTGACGCTGTCCTGCAGGTGCATCAGGAATCCCTGCGCCAATTCGTTGGTGGTGGGCGCGCGGAATCCGATTGAATACGTCATGCAGGCATCTTCGGCCACGCCGTAATGCGCCACATGCGGCGGCAGATAGAGCATGTCGCCGGGCTCCAGCAGCCACTCTTCTTCGGGCTTGAAATTGCGCAGGATTCTGAGCGGCGCGTCGTCCAGGATCGTCAGGTCGGTTTGTTCGCTGATCTGCCAGCGGCGATGTCCCTGGCCTTGCAGCAGAAAAACGTCATACGAGTCGAAATGCGGCCCGACGCTGCCACCGGGAACGGCGTAGCTCACCATCAGGTCGTCCAACCGGGCGTGCGGGATGAAACTGAAACGGGCCAGCAAGGCATCCGCTGCGGGCAGCACATGGTTGAGCGATTGCACCAGCAGGGTCCACTCAGTTTTGGGCAGGCGCTTGAATTCACTTTTTTTGAAGGGGCCATGGTCGAACTGCCAGTGGTTGCCGCTGCCCTGAATCAGGCGCGATTCGATGTCTTCGCGCGTGGCCAGTTGCTGCATGGCGGCGGGCGACAGCAGCCCGCTGAAACCCGGCACGGCGTTGCGGATCAACAGCGGGCGCTTGTGCCAGTAGTCACGCAGGAAACGGGTTGGGCTTAAGCCGCCGAGCAGGGTTTGGGTCATGGCGATAATTATAACGATGTCGTAAGGGGCAGCCTGTTAGAATGCTGCCGGAAATTACGTGGCAGCCCCCCTAACTTGGGGCGCGTGTCTCGACCGACTCAACCAGCAGAGCGTGAATCATTACGCACTGTTAGGCGTTTCTGGCCGCAGGCTTGTGGCGGAACGCATCAATCGCTAAAGGAACTCAAGTGAAGATTGTTAAAGACACCGTTGTGACCCTCACCTACATCGTCAAGGATGCGGACGGCAATTTGCTGGAAGAAAGCAACGAGCCTGTCAGCTATCTGCACGGCGACTATGACAATATTTTCCCGCTGGTAGAGCGTGCGCTCGATGGCAAAGCCACGGGCGAAAAAGTGGAAATGAAATTGCAGCCGGCGGATGCATTTGGCGAATTTGACGAAAACCTGGTGCGGATGGAACCGCGCGAAGGCTTTCCTGATGACATCGAAATCGGCATGCAGTTTGTCGGTTCACCCGACGGCGGCGGCGAGGAGATGCTCTACACCGTGACCGATATCGCGGAAGACAAAGTGGTGGTTGATGGCAATCATCCCTATGCCGGGCAGGCGGTGCATTTTCAGTGTGTGGTATCCGACGTGCGCGCAGCGACGGCGGACGAAATTGCGCACCGTCATGCGCACGGCGCACACGGCCACCATCATCATTGATACGCGTGGGGTAAATGCGGTCAGGCTGTTAAAATGCCCGGCTACCTGTTCTCTGTGACGGTTTGATCCAGACTATCAATGAAAACTACCTTTCTCGACTTTGAACAGCCCATCTCCGAGCTTGAATCCAAGATCGAAGAGCTGCGCTTCGTGCAGGATGATTCTGCGCTCGATATTTCGGAAGAAATCCGCCGCCTGCAGAAAAAAAGCCAGACGCTGACCAAGGATGTCTACGCCAAGCTCAACGCCTGGCAGGTGTCCCAAGTGGCGCGGCACCCGCAACGGCCGTATACGCTGGATTATGTGGCGGGGCTGTTTACCGATTTTTCCGAGTTGCACGGCGACCGTGCGTTTGCCGACGACGCTGCGATTGTCGGTGGTATTGCACGCTTTAATGGCGAACCGGTGATGGTGATCGGCCACCAGAAAGGCCGCGACACCAAGGAAAAAATCTACCGCAATTTCGGCATGCCGCGCCCCGAGGGCTATCGCAAGGCGCTGCGGCTGATGCGGCTGGCGGAAAAATTCAGCCTGCCGGTTTTCACCTTTATCGACACGCCGGGTGCCTACCCCGGCATTGGTGCGGAGGAACGCGGCCAGTCCGAGGCCATCGCGCGCAATCTGTACGTGATGGCCGAACTGCGTACGCCGGTGATCTGCTCGATCGTCGGTGAAGGAGGCTCGGGCGGCGCGCTGGCGATCGGTGTCGGCGATCGCATGCTGATTCTGCAATATTCGACCTATTCAGTCATTTCGCCCGAAGGCTGCGCATCCATTTTGTGGAAGAGTGCCGACAAGGCTTCGCTCGCCGCGGAAACGCTGGCGATCACGGCCGACCGTCTGAAAGCCAATGGCCTGGTCGACCGCATCGTCGAAGAGCCGGTGGGCGGCGCGCAACGCGATTGGGATGCGTTGTTTCAGACGATGCGGCGCGCGCTCACCGACACCCTTGCCGAATTGCGTAAACAGCCGTTGGATGCCTTGCTGGACGCGCGTTACAAGCGTTTGCGGGCATATGGCAGTTTCAAGGAAGCGCCTGTCAAATAAGTCTGTCACCGGCGTGGTCACGGCCGGTCTGGCGCGCCACGTAACCCCGCACGGGCGGTTGACGCTGGCGCTGTCGGGCGGAGTGGATTCGGTTGTCCTCTTGCACGCGCTGCTGGCACTCCGCGTTCAACACCCTTTTCATCTGAGTGCTGTTCATGTTCACCACGGCCTGTCGGCGCACGCCGACGCCTGGGCGGATTGCTGTGGCCGTTTGTGTGCATCCCATGCGGTTGAATTGACCGTTCATCGGGTGCAGATTGCGCGTGACGACGCGGCGGGTATTGAAGCGGCGGCGCGGCGTGAACGCCAGCGGATTTTTGCTGCGCTCGATACCGAGTTTTTGCTCACCGCGCACCACCTAAACGATCAAGCTGAAACGTTGATGCTGCAATTGTTGCGTGGCGCCGGGCCGAAGGGACTGGCAGCCATGGCCGAGGTGCAACGGCGGCGGGGGTGGCTGGCGGCGCACTGGCGGCCGTTGCTGGGCGTGACGCGTGCCGACTTGCTAAACTATGCGCGTGCGCACCAACTGGCGTGGGTGGAAGACGAGAGCAATCAGGACACACGCTTTCGCCGTAATGCCTTGCGTCAGTCTGTTCTGCCCTTGCTGAACACGCATTTCCCCGGCGCGGACGCCACCCTTGCGCGTGCCGCCGGTTTGCAGGCCGAAGCCGCTGAATTGCTCGATGATCTGGCGCGTCTGGATGCAGCCGCCGCCATCTCGGGCGAACGGCTGGATTGCGCATGCCTTAATGCGTTATCGATGCCGCGCGCGCGCAATCTGCTGCGTTATTTCATCGAGCAGCATGGCCATCCCCTGCCCAATGCGCGGCAACTCAACGAGGCGTTGCAGCAGTTGCGCGATGCCCGCAAGGATGCACGCGTGTGCGTGAGCCTGGGGCGTGACGAATTATGGCGTTATCGCGGCGGTGCTTTCCTTGTGCCATGCGCGCCCGCGTCCGCTGAGCCGGTGCGCTGGCAGGGCGAGACGGTTCTGCATGTCCCCGCGGCAGGCGTGGCTGTAGGCTTGGATGCGGGTGTGGGTGTGGGCTTGAAGCGTTCCCTGCTGGAAGCGGGCGTGGTGGAGCTGGGCGTGCGCCAGGGGGGCGAGCGTCTGCGTCTGCACCTGGGCGGCCCGCATCGCAGCCTGAAAAACCTGCTGCAGGAACACGCCATCCCGCCCTGGCAGCGTGATCATGTGCCCCTGTTGTGGTGCAACGGGCAGCTGTTGTGGGCGGCGAACATTGGGCTGAATGCCGATGCGCTCGCTGCGCCCGGCGAGCCCGGGGTGCAACCGCGGGTTGTGGCAAGGAATGAACCGCTCACGTGGCCGCTTTGTCGACAATAGATGGGGCAGGCAAGGGTGCCTCGTGCTATGCTAGCGGGCTGATTTACATGGTTTTTTGAACGTTTTTACTTATTTTCTGGAGCAACACATGGCTGTCCAACGCACTTTTTCCATTATCAAACCTGATGCCGTCGCCAAGAACGTGATCGGCAAGATTGTCAGCCGCTTCGAGAGCAATGGCCTCAAGGTGGTGGCGTCCAAAATGAAGCATCTGTCGCGTCAGGAAGCTGAAGGTTTCTACGGCGTTCATCGTGAGCGTCCTTTCTTCAAGGATCTGGTCGACTTCATGATCTCGGGGCCGGTGGTGTTGCAGGTGCTGGAAGGCGAAGATGCGATTGCCAAGAACCGCGAACTGATGGGCGCGACCGACCCGAAGAAAGCTGACGCCGGCACCATTCGCGCTGATTTTGCCGAGAGCATCGATGCCAATGCCGTGCATGGCTCGGACGCACCGGAAACCGCCGCCCAGGAAATCGCTTACTTTTTCCCCGCGAGCGAAGTGTATAGCCGCTGATCGGTTGGTTTGATGCCGCAAAACCTGCTCGATTTCGATCTCGAAGGACTGACCGCCTGGTTCACTGAACTTGGTGAAAAGCCTTTTCGCGCCAAACAAGTGTTCCACTGGATACACCAGTCGGGCGTGGCCGATTTCGCGCAGATGACCGACATCGCCAAAAGCCTGCGCGAGAAATTGCAGCAGCTGGCGGTGGTGCAGGCGCCGGCAATCAACTACGCGCATACCTCAAGCGACGGTACGCGCAAGTGGTTGTTCGATGTCGGGGTCGCCAATGGCATCGAGACGGTGTTCATCCCGGAAGACGATCGCGGCACGCTGTGCGTGTCGTCGCAGGTGGGGTGTGCGCTGGAATGCACGTTTTGCTCGACCGGGCGGCAGGGCTTTAACCGCAACCTCTCCGTGGCCGAAATCATCGGCCAGGTGTGGGTGGCCAATAACAGCCTGCGCGGCGAGGTCAATCGTACCAGCGGTGAAATCGCCGAGCGGCCGGTGACCAATGTGGTGATGATGGGCATGGGTGAGCCGCTGGCGAACCTTGATAACGTGGTGACCGCGCTCGGCATCATGCTTGACGACCATGCTTATGGCTTGTCGCGGCGGCGGGTGACGGTGTCAACCTCGGGTCTGGTTCCGGCGATGGATCGGCTCGCCGAGCGCTGTCCGGTGGCGCTGGCGGTTTCGCTGCATGCGCCAAACGATGCGCTGCGCGACCAGATTGTGCCGATCAACAAGAAATATCCGCTGCGCGAATTGATGGCGGCGTGCCAGCGCTATCTGGTGCATGCGCCACGTGACTTCATTACGTTCGAGTATGTGATGCTGGCCGGGGTGAATGACCAGCCCGAGCATGCGCGCCAGTTGATCGAGCTGACACGTGAGGTGCCGTGCAAATTCAACCTCATTCCGTTCAATCCGTTCCCGGATTCGGGGTATGAAAAACCGCGTAACGACACGATGCGCGTGTTCCGTGAAATTTTGCAGGACGCGGGCCATGTCGTCACCACGCGCAAGACGCGGGGAGATGACATTGATGCGGCATGCGGCCAGTTGGCAGGCAAGGTGGCCGACAAGAGCGGGCGCGTGATGAAACGAATGAATCGGGAGGCAGCGTGAAAAAGTGGATGGTGGTGGCTGTGGCCTTGCTTGCAGGCTGTACTTCTTCGAAACAACCCGTCGAGAAAAGCAGCGGGTTCGCCAGCATGAGCGGTGCCAACACCGAGGCCCAACGCGCGCGCACCTTTACTGATCTGGCGGCAGCTTATTACGCGCGCGCGCAATACAAGATCGCGCTCGATGAGCTGCGCAAGGCGATTACGGCCGACAGCAGTTATGGTCCGGCCTACAATGTCTATGGCCTGGTTTATATGGATCTGGCGGAAGACAAACTGGCCGAGGAAAACTTCCGCCGCGCCATTGAGTTGAACCCCAACAATTCGGATGCGCGTACCAATTTCGGCTGGTTTCTCTGCACCCGTGGCCAGTACGACGCAGGTCTTGCTCAATTCACCGAGGCGCTGAGCAATCCCTTGTACGCCAATCCTGAGCGGGCCATGACCAATGCCGGGCTGTGTGCCGAAAAAAAGGGCGACCTGTTGCTGGCTGAAAACAGTCTGGTGAAGGCGCTCAAACTGCAACCCGATAATCCCAACACCATCCTGAAGCTGGCCAACCTGAATTTTCGCCAGGGCCGGTTGATGGATGCGCGGCGTTTGCTGGATCGCCATGACGAGTTGGCGTCGCAGTCGGCAGAAAGTCTGTGGCTGGGTGTGCGCCTGGAGCGCAAGTTGGGTGACCGCGCGCAGGAAGCGGCGTATGGATTGCAGTTACGCAAGCGTTTCCCCGACTCGAAAGAGGCGCAACTGTTGCTGGCAGGGAAGTACGAATGAGCGAGCAGAATCAAGCATCGGTTGGGCAGATTTTGCACGATGCGCGTGAGGCGCAGGGTCTCACGCGGGAAAATGCCGCGATCCGCTTGCGCCTGATGCAGCGCCAGATCGAAGCCATGGAAGCGGACGATTTTGCTGGCCTCGGACAGCCCGTGTTTGCGCGTGGCTTTGTGCGCAATTACGCACGCCTGCTGGGACTTGCGCCGGAGGCCTTGCTGGCAAGGATGGAGGGCGCCCCTGCTGAAGCCGCAACGGTGAGCCCTTTGCCGCCCCCTTCGCAGCGTTCCTGGCTGACCTCGCCCTGGCTGATTTTGCTATTGCTGGGCGTGCTGTTGGTGGGGGCGGTGCCGGTCGCCTTGTATTGGTGGCTTAACAGCGACGTGGAGGAGAATCATCCCGGTCGTGCGCCGGTGGCGCAATCACGGCCCACGCCTGCACCTGCACCTGCGCCCGCGCCAATATTAGCGCCCGTGCCTGTGCCGGCTCCGGCAACGGAATTGCCCGTTGTTGAGCCCGCTGTTTCGTTGCCTGGCGCTATCCCCTCCGAGCCTGTTCCAGCTTCACCCAATACCCCTGTCGCTGGACCAGCCGGGGTAACTGGCGCATCCGCGACGGTTGCCAAGGGTGCGCTGCACCTTGAGTTCGGTGCCGATTCCTGGACTGAAATCAAGGACGCCAGCGGAAAAATGATATTGCGCAAGCTCAATGTCGCGGGGAGCAGCGTCGATGTTTCCGGTGTGCCCCCGTTTAATCTGGTGATCGGCAACGCGACGCAGGCAAAACTCACGTATAACGGCCGCCCCATCGATTTGAAGCCTTTTGTCGATGTCACAGTTGCCCGATTCACTCTTGAAGAATAGCCACTCTGGAAGAATGATGTCTCAGATCGTGCGTCGTGTTTCCCGCCAGGTGCAGGTTGGTCAAGTGTTGGTCGGCGGCGATGCGCCCGTGGTGGTGCAGTCGATGACCAACACCGATACCGTCGATATCACATCCACCGTACGCCAGGTTCAGGCACTCGCCGAGGCAGGGTCGGAGCTGGTGCGGATCACCGTCAACACGCTGGAAGCCGCCGCTGCGGTGCCGCGCATTCGCGATCGTCTCGACGCGCTGGGCTGCCGGGTGCCGTTGATTGGCGACTTTCATTTCAACGGCCACAAGTTGTTGACGCAGGTGCCCGAGTGCGCCGAGGCCTTGGCCAAGCTGCGCATCAATCCCGGCAACCTCGGGCGCGGCAACAAGCGTGACGAGCAGTTTGCGACCTTGATCGAGGTGGCCTGCCGGTATGACAAGCCGGTACGCATCGGCGTGAATTGGGGCAGCCTCGACCAGGCGCTGGCCGTGCGCATGATGGACGACAATGCGCGTCTGCCGCAGCCGGAAGACGCCGACGTGGTGATGCGCCGCGCGATGGTCGCCTCGGCGCTGGAGTCGGCAAACAAGGCGGAAGAACTCGGTCTGGGTGGCGACAAGATCATTCTCTCGTGCAAGATGAGTCGGGTGCAGGACCTGATTGCGGTATACCAGGACCTGGCTGCTGCGTGCGACTACCCGCTGCATCTGGGCTTGACCGAGGCCGGGATGGGCAGCAAGGGCATCGTGGCGTCGACCGCGGCCTTGTCGGTGTTGTTGCAGCAAGGCATCGGCGACACCATCCGGATTTCACTGACGCCCGAGCCGGGCGGCGAGCGAACCAAGGAAGTGCAGGTCGGTCAGGAAATCCTGCAAGCGCTGGGCTTGCGTGCGTTCACTCCGCAAGTCACGGCATGCCCGGGCTGCGGCCGCACCACTTCGACCGTGTTCCAGGAACTGGCGCAGGACATCGAAACCTATTTGCGTACCCAGATGCCGGTGTGGCGCGGTCAGTACGCCGGCGTCGAATCGATGCAGGTGGCGGTGATGGGCTGTGTGGTCAACGGACCCGGCGAATCCAAGCATGCCAACATCGGAATTTCGCTGCCCGGTACCGGCGAAGTGCCGGTTGCGCCGGTCTACGTTGATGGCGAAAAGACCGTCACGCTGAAAGGCGAAAAGATCGCGCAGGAATTCCAGGCGATTGTCGAAGACTACGTGCAGCGGCGGTACGGAAATTGAACAACTATTTATCCGCGCGCTTCGCGGATAAAAAAACTGATTTTTAAAACATGAGCAATAACATCCAATCCGTTCGCGGCATGAACGACTGCCTGCCCGATGTCACCGATACCTGGCAGGCGTTCGAGGCGATCGTGCGCGACTGGCTGCGCCGCTACGGCTATCGCGAGATGCGCACGCCGATCCTTGAGCATACGGGGCTATTCAAGCGCGCGATCGGCGAGGTCACCGACATCGTCGAGAAGGAGATGTACACCTTCGTTGACGAGCTGAACGGCGAATCGCTGGCGCTGCGTCCGGAAGGCACCGCATCCTCGGTGCGTGCGGTGATCCAGCACAATCTCTTGTACGACGGCGGCAAGCGCCTGTGGTACACCGGCCCAATGTTCCGCCACGAGCGCCCGCAAAAGGGCCGCTACCGGCAGTTTCATCAGGTTGGTGTCGAGGCGCTTGGGTTTGCCGGGCCGGATACCGATGCCGAGTTGATCGTGATGTGTGCTGATCTGTGGCGCGCACTGGGTATCGCGCCCAGCTTGCAGATCAACACGCTGGGGGATGTCGAATCGCGGCATCGCCATCGCGCCAAACTGATCGCTTATTTCGAGGCGCATCAGGATACGCTCGACGAGGATTCCAGGCGGCGTCTGCATAGCAATCCGCTGCGTATTCTGGATAGTAAAAACCCGGCCATGCAGGCGTTGAACGATGCAGCCCCCAAGCTGATGGACGAACTCGACGAGGCG
This sequence comes from uncultured beta proteobacterium, assembly GCA_963828945.1. Taxonomy (GTDB): domain Bacteria; phylum Pseudomonadota; class Gammaproteobacteria; order Burkholderiales; family Thiobacillaceae; genus Thiobacillus. The sequence continues at coordinate 133,979 of CAWHHA010000028.1, read as the reverse complement.
GCGCTGGCGCATTTTGAGGCCTTGCAGGCCATGTTGCGCGACAACGGCATTGCCTACGAAATCAACCCGCGTCTGGTGCGTGGGCTGGACTATTACAACCGCACTGTGTTTGAGTGGGTGACGGACCAGCTCGGTGCGCAGGGTACCGTTTGTGCGGGCGGTCGTTACGATGGCCTGATCGAGCAGCTGGGTGGCAAGCCTGCGCCCGCCGCCGGGTTTGCGATGGGCATCGAGCGTTTGCTGTCCTTGATGGAAACCGGCAGTGTCGCGCTGGCGACGTCGGTGCCCGATGCGTATATCGTTCATGCCGGTGACGCGGCGCAGGCGTTTGCCTGGAAGGCTGCATCAGCATTGCGTGGGGCAGGGCTCGATACCGTGCTGCATTGCGGCGGCGGCAGTTTCAAATCGCAAATGAAAAAAGCCGATGCCAGCCGCGCGCGTTACGCACTGATTATTGGCGACGACGAGGCGGCAGCCCAGCAGGTTACCCTCAAACCGCTGCGCGATGCCGCTGAGCAAACCCGCGTCGAACTGGCGCTCGCAATTGAATATTTGAAGCGCTGAATTTCTGAACAAAGCATCAACTTGAAAGGTATAGCACGATGGCAACTTACGATCTGGACGAGCAGGAACAACTCGATTCCCTGAAAGCCTGGTGGAAACGCTGGGGCAGCCTGGCGATGCTTACGCTGGCGGTCGTTGTCGCTGCCGGAGCAGGCTGGCGCTACTGGCAGAACCGTACGCTGACGCAAAGTCTGGAAGCGGCCAGTGTGTACCAGAATTTGACCCAATCGCTGGCAGCCAATGACGCCAAGGGCGCGCGTGCGGCAGGGGCCATGCTGATCGACAAATATCAGGACACGGCCTATGCCCCGCGTGCGGCGTTGCTGCTAGCCAAGCTAAATGTGGCGAGCAAAGACCTGAAGAGCGCGCAAACCCAGCTGGAGTGGGCCGTGAGCAACGGCAAGGAGCCTTTCGTCAAGGATCTGGCACGGCTACGGCTGGCCGGGGTGCAGTTCGACCAGAAGCAATACGATGACGCCTTGAAAACCCTGAGTGGGGTGCATAGCGATGCGTATGCGTTTCGTTTTCTCGACTTGAAAGGCGATGTGCTGCTGGTGCAAGGCAAACAGGCTGAAGCGCGTGCTGCTTACCAATCAGCTTTCAGCAAGATGGCTGAAGACAACGCTTACCGCAGCATTGTCGAGCTGAAGCTCGATGCGCTGGGAGGACGGACCAAGTGAGGACGCGTCTGCTCGCAGTCAGCCTGGCGCTGGTGGTATCGGGGTGCAGCACGGTCGATTCGATGACCAGCACGGTCGGTGACTGGGTCGGGATCGGCCCAACCAAAGCCAAGCCCGCGCCGCTGGTTGAATTCACCATGTCCGCTACGCTGACCGAAGCCTGGAAAGCGGATGCGGGTGATTCAAAAGGGTATCAGTTCAGACCGCAGGCCGATGGGGACAATGTCTACGCGGCGGGTGGCAATCAGGTGGTGAGCATTGGCTTGTCCAGCGGCCGCACCAACTGGAAAGTTGATTCTGAAGCAAAACTGTCGGCCGGAACGGGTGTGGGTCAGGGCCTGGTGTTGGCAGGCGGAAGCAAGGGCGAACTGCTGGCGCTCGATCAGAAAACGGGCCAGCAGCGCTGGAAAGTCACGCTGTCAAGCGAGGTGACCGGGCAGTTGCTGGCTCAGGCCGACACGGTGATCGTTCGCACAGGCGATGGCCGGGTGCAGGGCCTTGCCGTCGCCGACGGCAGTCGCAAGTGGTTGTATAGCCGCAATCTGCCGGTATTGAGCTTGCGTGGCTCGGGCGGGATGATCGTGCGCGACGAGGTGCTCTATGCGGGCTTTCCTGGCGGCAAGCTGGTTGCGCTGAATGCTACAAATGGCGCACAACTATGGGAAGCCACGGTGGCATTGCCGCGTGGCGCGACTGAACTTGAACGGGTCGCCGATGTGATGGGCAACCCAGTGGCCGATGAGCGTCAGGTGTGTGCAGTGGCCTACCAGGGGCGCGTCGCCTGTTTTGATCGCAAGAGCGGATCACCGCTGTGGACACGTGAGACGTCCAGCAATAGTGGCCTTGCGATGGACGAGCGCAACATTTATGTCAGCGACGACAAGGACACCGTGACCGCTTACGATAAATCCAGCGGCCGCGCAGGCTGGAAACAGGACAAACTGGCGCGCCGCCAGATTACTGCGCCGTTGGCGCTGGGTGCCTGGGTGGTGGTGGCCGACAGCGAAGGCTATGTGCATGTGTTGTCGGCCGAGGACGGCAGTTTTGTTGCGCGCACCCAGGCAGATAGCGGCGTGCGCACCGCGCCGGTCGATATCGGGCCAGGTTTCGCCGTGCAGACGAGCAAGGGCAGCGTGGTTGCTTTCAAGCTCAATTAATCATTTCAACCATACCGGTGTGCAGATTGAGTCTGCACGCCAGCAAGGATAAGCATGCTTCCCACCCTGGTACTTGTCGGACGCCCTAACGTCGGCAAGTCCACTCTATTCAACCGCCTCACTGGCACACGCGACGCCCTGGTGCACGACTTGCCGGGGATGACGCGCGACCGCCATTACGGGCGCGGGCGCATTGGCGGCAAGCCGTATCTGGTGGTCGATACCGGCGGTCTTGAGCCAGTCGCCAAGGACGGCATCATGGCCGAAATGGCGCGCCAGACCTTGCAGGCCATCGATGAAGCCGACGCCGTCATCTTCATGGTCGATGCACGAAGTGGCATGACATCGCAGGACAAGGTGATTGCGGATCGATTGCGTCGTGCGTCGTGTCCGGTGTGGCTTGCGGTCAACAAGGCCGAAGGCATGAACCCTGCGGTGATCACCGCAGAATTTCACGAACTGGCGCTGGGTGAACCGCTGGCGATTTCCGGTGCGCATGGCGACGGCATTGCCGATCTGGTGGATCTGGCGCTGGCGCCGTTTTCTGCCGAGGAAGAAAAGTCCGACGATTTTGGCATCCCCAAAATCGCGCTGGTGGGGCGCCCCAACGTCGGAAAATCGACCCTGGTCAACGCGCTGGTCGGCGAAGAACGCGTGATTGCGTTCGACCAGCCCGGCACCACACGCGATTCGATTTATGTCGACTTTGAACGCGATGGCAAACCCTACACCCTGATCGACACGGCCGGCGTGCGGCGTAAAGGCAAGGTATTCGAGACGGTGGAAAAGTTTTCTGTCATCAAGACCCTGCAAGCCATCGAAGACGCCAACGTGGTGGTGCTGGTGCTCGATGCGCACGAGAATATTTCCGATCAGGATGCACATCTGGCTGGTTTCATCCTGGAAGCCGGTCGTGCATTGGTCGTTGCGATCAATAAATGGGACGGCATCAGCCCCGAGCAGCGCGAGGATGTGAAACGCGACATCGGGCGCAAGCTGGCATTCCTCGATTTTGCCCGCTTTAACTACATTTCGGCCTTGAAGGGTAAAGGCCTGGAAAATCTGCTGAAGGACGTCGAAGCCGCGCATGCCGCCGCCTTTATCAAGTTATCCACGCCCAAGCTGACGCGGGTACTGGAGATGGCAGTCGAGCAACATGCGCCACCCAAGTCCGGGTTGTTCCGTCCGAAGCCGCGCTACGCGCACCAGGGCGGCAAAAACCCACCCGTGATCATCCTGCACGGCAACGCGCTGGAAGGTCTGCGCGACGATTACAAGCGCTATCTGGAAAGCAGCTTCCGCAAGGCGTTCAAGCTGCAGGGCACACCGCTGCGCATCCAGGTCAAGGAAGGCGAAAGCAAGAATCCGTATGAAGGCAAGGCGCGTGCGCCTTTGACCGAAAGTGAAGCGACGCGGATGCGGCGCAAGAAGCGGGTGCGGCGCAAGGTGTACGGCGCTTAAGCGCGCTCACGCAGAATATTGATCCGGTACGATGGGGTTTGGACCAAGGGGCGTATTGCCCACATATCGACACACGGAAGACGCCAAGTGTGCCGGATCAATCTCCAGCCAGTTCAGTTCAGTTCAAGCCAATTCAACCCAGCGCGGCTCCACCCGCAAGGGGCAGGCCGTGGTTGTAAAGCCGATGAATCGGCAACAACCACGCTCAATCCAGCCAGCGCACCAGATAAAACAGCTTGAAGCCTTCGGACGAGCGCGACGGCCCGCTGGCAAGCGCGGCATGGCGGCTTTTTGCCGGATCGGCGTGCGCCAGGGCGTCAGCTTCGCTGGCATACACCTCGACCACGCCTTCGGGGAAACGGTTACGTTTTCTGCCCGATGGCGAATAAATCACCACCGCCGAGGTGCCGACGACTTTTGATTCGACATCGGTGAACAGGCTGGTGGCTTGCGGCATGTTCGGCTGGGCTCAGTGCGACTTTTTCGGAATGCTGCTGATTTTCACGGCGTGGGTGTTCGGCGTGTCATCGGTGAAGCGTGGGCGTTCGTCGAGCGTGCGGCCGGTCAGTTGGGACAGTTCAGTTTCGCGGCTGGAAATAACCATCAGGCAATCCTTGATGCCGAGCACGGTGGCTTCGGACAGCGGGCTGGGCTTGCCGTTACGCGGCGCGGTGTCGCGCACGATGGAAGTCAGCGTCTTGCGCATCATGCGCATCATGCGTTGTTCGTCATGCAGGGCTTTTTCATTGTCCATGGGAAGTGCTCCAGAGTTGCGGCAAAGATGTGACATTGTCGACGCCGGCCCGGGCCACGTCAACGCAAGCCCCTGTTAGCCGGGGGGATAAAACGCCCGAGTGGGGGCATAAGCAGAATGAACCACCACTGTCATGCGGCTGTTTTATGCTTGCAGGTGGAGGAAACACCCATGTCAGAGACTCAAGCCGACGCGAACGATGTCCGCGAAATCCGCATCAACCCGATTGTGCCGAGCGAATCGGTGCTCGTTGCCACGGCGCGCAGCATGCGCCCGAAAAAGGCCGAGGAACTGGCGCCGCGCGATACCCGCAAGCATGTCGAAACCTGCCCGTTTTGCCGCGGCAACGAACACAAGACGCCACCGCAGATCATGGCCTGGCCGGATACGCCTGATAAGAGCGACTGGAATATCCGCATTGTTGAAAACCTCTATCCGGTATTGGGCGACGACCGCGCGCAAGCCGGCTTCAATTTTGGCTTGCAGCAGACCATCGATGGCTATGGCCGGCACGAAGTCATCATCGATCATCACGAACACGGCATCGCTGTTCACGAGATGGCCGAATCGCACCTGGCCGGCTTGTTTGGCGTTTATCAAATGCGGATGCGGCAGTTGTTCGAGTCGGACGAGCGCCTGAAATATGTGCTGATTTTCAAGAACTTCGGTCCCGCAGCGGGGGCGTCGATTCCGCATACGCATAGTCAGGTGATCGCCATGCCTGTGGTGCCGGTCAACGTCGATGCCGAGGTTAAAAACAGCGCGGCGCATTACAACAAGCATCATCACTGCATTTTCTGCGCGCTGATCGACGAGGCGCTGACCTTCGAGGCGACGATCTACGACCGCGCATCGGGCGCGGTGCGGCGCAAGATCAATGTCGGGCAATACGTGGTTGAGCGCGGGGAAAAGTTCATCGCCATCAAGCCGTTCGCCAGCCGCTACGAATGGGAGGTGCATATTCTGCCGCTCGCCCATCAGGCGGATTTTCTTGATCTGCGAGCCGAGGATTTGCCCGATCTGGCACGGGTGCTGAAGCGCACCATGGCAAGGCTGGATGCGGTCATCGGCGGCGCGCAATACAATTTCTTCTTGCACAGCGTGCCGCATGACGGGCAACAGGGCGCGCACGCGCACAGTTATCACTGGCACCTGGAAATCTGTCCCCGCACCTCGATCCCCACCGGCTTTGAGCTGGGCTCGGGCTTGTTTGTCAACACCATCAATCCGGAACAGGCAGCAGAACGCTTGCGCGCAGTCACGCTGTAGCGAGCTGGGTGAGGCTAGAATGGCAGGCTACTCACCTGCAACAAGGCTCACCATGCCGACAGCCAACGAAACCGATCCTGAAAAGCCACGTGCGGGCCATGGCGACACGCATGTCGATCGCCTGAATGCGCTGTGGAAGCTATCCGTGCAGCACGGACTCAGCGACTCCGAACGCATTCACGCCATGCTGGACATGGCGGCGGATGTGCTGGACATGGATCTGGTGATGCTGGGCGATTTTGGTGAGAACTACACCGCGCGCTACGTCAGCGACCGTCTCGGGGTGCTTCCGGAAGGCACGCAGATGAGGGTGGAAACGGTGCTGTGCCATGCGGTACATCTCACCCGCGAACCCAGTCATGTTGCCGACCTGCGTGCGCATCCTGTCTATGCCGATCATGTGCTGGTGAATCAGCTGGGGTTGCGAACTTACTCCGGCCTCCCCGTGTCAGTCGGTGAAGATGCACGCTGGGTGCTGGCTTTTTTACGCCAACGTTGTGACGCACCACCCGATGGGGTCGACATTGCCTACATGGGTTTGATCGCTGACTGGCTGGGCAATACGCTATATCAAGCTGCACAAAAAAACCTGCTTGCACGGATTGCGTTGACCGATCCGCTGACGAACCTGCCCAATCGGCGTGCCGCAGAAGAACGCCTGAAGCTGGAGAAAGCACGGGTATCACGGGACAGCAATGGCTTTGCGCTGGCACTGCTGGATGTTGATCACTTCAAAATGGTTAACGACCGCTATGGTCACGCGGTGGGGGATGAAGTGCTGAAGGTCATAGCGCGCCGTTTTGAAGCGGGGCAGCGCGAAGGCGACTGGGTCGCGCGCTGGGGCGGGGAAGAGTTTTTGTTTGTGTTGCACGGTAGCACGGCGGAAGACGCTGTCGGTACGATGGATCGGCTGCTCAATCAAGCCCGAGCGGAACCGGTGCAGACCAGCATTGGAGATCTTTCGCTGAGTTTTTCGGCTGGCGTGGCCGCTTTTGGCGTGCACGACACCGATGTCGAGCCCTTGCTGGAAAAAATTGACCACGCCTTGTATCAGGCCAAGGCGAACGGCCGTGACCAGATCCGGGTGGCGGCACAGATTGGGCTCAATGTGCCCTGGAACGGATCGCTGTTACGGCAGGCGCTGGTAGACAAACGGGTGAGATACGCCTCGCAAGTCATCGTCGATTTGCAGAGCGGCCAGGTGGTTGCTGACGAAGCGCTGGCACGCATCGAGGCACCCTCCGGCGAAATCATTGAGGCCAAGGATTTTGTGGAGTTGGCCGAAGGTCTGGGCCTGATGGCTGAAGTTGACCGCCAGGTGACGCGTGAGGTGATGCGGGCCTGCGTTGTGCGGATGGAGGGCGAGGGCACATCCGGCTTTTCGCATTTTGTGAATGTGTCACCGCAGTTTTTGGCACGGCATGATCTGGTTGAGGAACTGCTTAACAACGCCATGAGTTTTTGCCAGAGTTGTAGCGTGACGATGGGGCCGGTCAAGCCCATTGTGCTGGAGTTGACCGAGCGCCAGCACATTGTCAGCCTGGAAAAGTTGCGTGCCGACTTACAGCCATTCATCGATTTTGGCTTTCGCCTGGCGCTGGATGATTTTGGCAGCGGCTATTCGTCCTATCTTTATCTGGCGCACCTGCCGGTCAGCTTCCTTAAAATCGAAGGCTGGCTGGTACAAAACATGCGGAAAGATCGCAAAGTGGCCGGTATCGTCGAGAGTCTGGCGAATTTCGCGCGCAAAGAAGGCGTGCTGACCGTGGCCGAGCATGTTGAAGATGCGGAAACCGCCCGCATATTGCTTGAGATGGGGGTGGACTACGGTCAGGGCTGGTATTTCGGCCGGCCTCAGCTGGTTTGAGCAAAGGGTGATGTGATGATGGATTGGATGATGGGCACAAAAGGATTCCCGGTTGTTTGACCGGCACCAGGGCGGCGAGCGTGTCATTCTCGTGGCGCTTGATTTTGGCACCCCGGATTTTGTCGAAAGTGTGGCCGAATTGCGGCTGCTGGCGACAGGTGCCGGGCTTGAAATCCAGGGGGAAATACAAGGCAAACGCAGCCGTCCGGATGCCGCGCTGTTTGTGGGAAGCGGCAAAGCAGACGAAATCGCTGCCCTGGTCGCTGCCACCGAGACCGATGTGGTGGTGTTCAATCATGAGCTGTCGCCCGCGCAGGAACGCAATCTGGAGCGCCGCCTGCAATGCCGGGTGATCGATCGCACCAGCCTGATTCTGGATATTTTTGCCAGTCGGGCGAAGAGCGCAGAGGGCAAGTTACAGGTCGAACTGGCGCAGCTTCAGCACCTGTCCACCCGTCTGGTGCGGGGCTGGACTCACCTGGAGCGTCAGCGCGGCGGCGTGGGCATGCGTGGCCCCGGCGAGAAGCAACTCGAAACCGACCGCCGCTTGCTCGGCGTGCGGGTCAAGGCGCTGCGCGAGCGGCTTGCCAAGCTGGGCAAGCAGCGTCGAACCCAGCGACGTTCGCGCGACCGTCAGCAGGTATTGTCGGTGGCGTTGGTGGGCTACACCAACGCCGGCAAATCCACCCTGTTTAACGCGCTGACACGCGCGGGTGCTTATGCCGCCGATCAGCTGTTTGCCACGCTGGATACCACCACGCGCAAGATGTACCTGCCACAACTGGGCGAAATCGTGCTGTCTGACACGGTCGGCTTCATTACGCGGCTGCCGCACGATCTGGTGGCAGCATTCCGGGCGACGCTGGAGGCGACCGCCGAGGCCGATTTGCTGCTGCATGTGATTGACTCATCCAGTCCGGGGCGCGAGCGGCAGATCGAGGCGGTTGAGAAAGTGTTGGGGGAAATCGGAGCCGATTCGGTTCCGCAGCTTCGCGTCTACAACAAGCTTGATTTGACGGGCGTTGCGCCGGGAGTGGGGCGCGACGAATATGGTAAACTTCAAAGCGTCTATGTGTCCGCGCAAACCGGCGCGGGGCTTGAACTTTTACGCGAGGCGCTGTCTGAAATCCTGACTGCCAACCGCGTTCAGAACGAGACCGCAGCACGCGACGAAACTGCTTTCTCCCCTATAGTTCACACTGCATAAAGTAATCAATATGGCCTGGAACGACCCGCAATGGGGCAACAAAAGTGGCGGCAACAAAAACAGCGGCCCGCCTGATCTGGATGAAATGTGGCGGCGTATCAACGAGCGCCTGAATGGCATGTTTGGCGGCAAGGGGAATGGCCCGGAAGGTGGAGCCCCTGATGCGATGCCAGGCGGCGGCAATCTGATTGGCTTGCTGGCAGGCTTGTTGGTATTGGTGTGGCTGGCGAGCGGGTTTTACATCGTTGATACCGGCCAGCGCGGCGTGGTTTTGCGCTTTGGCAAGTACGTTGAAACCACCGGGGATGGACCGCACTGGCATTTGCCGTGGCCGATCGAGTCGCGCGAAGTGGTCAACGTTGACCAGGTTCGCACCGTAGAAATCGGTTACCGCACCAACGTCAAGAATGAAATGCTGCGGGAATCCTTGATGCTTACCGACGACGAAAACATCGTCGATTTGCAATTCGCGGTGCAGTACCTTATCAAAGACCCCAAGGACTTCCTGTTTGTCGACCGCTCGCCTGAAGAAGCGGTGCGGCAGGTTGCCGAAAGTGCCATGCGCGAGATCGTCGGCAGAAGCAAAATGGACTTCGTGCTGTACGAAGGACGTGCCGATATCGCTGCGCGCGCCAGGGCGCTGACGCAACAGATTCTGGATCGTTACAAGACCGGCATCACGATCAGTCAGCTGACCTTGCAGAATATTCAGCCGCCTGATCAGGTGCAGTCCGCGTTCGATGATGCGGTGAAAGCCGGCCAGGATCGTGAACGTCTGAAGAATGAGGCCGAGGCTTACGCCAACAATGTGGTGCCACGTGCACGTGGCTTTGCGTCGCGCCTCAAGGAAGAAGCTGAAGGCTATCAAAAATCCGTAATTTTGAACGCCGAGGGTGAGGCGAATCGGTTTTCCCAGATTGTCACGCAGTATGCGCAGGCGCCCCAGGTGACGCGCGAGCGGATGTATCTCGATACCATGCAAACCGTGATGAACAGCACCACAAAAGTGATCGTCGATCAGAAGGGCAACAGCCTTTTGTATCTCCCACTCGACAAGCTTCAGCAGATGGTCAGCCAGCCATCCGCAGATTCCCTGTCGCAACCGGCTTCCGAGGCGGCATCGGCTGCAGTCCCTGTTGTACCGGTTGACCCACGTTCACGCGATGCCTTTCGCAGCCGCGATCGGGAGGATCGGCCATGAAGGTTAATTTTGCACCTGTTTTGATCGGGCTCGTCGTGCTGGCCGTCGTTCTGAGCGGCAGCATGTTTACCGTTAGCCAAACGCAAAATGCGCTGGTGTTCCAGCTCGGCGAAGTGGTCTCGGTGAAAAAGACACCGGGTTTGTATTTCAAGCTGCCGCTGGTTCAGAACGTGCGTTATTTCGATACGCGTATTCTGACCCTCGACGCCGCCGACCCCGAGAGCTTCATCACCTCGGAAAAGAAGAACGTGCTGGTTGATTCGTTCATTAAGTGGCGCGTCGTCAATGCCAAGCAGTTTTATGTTTCGGTTGGCGGCGACGAAACGCGCGCGGCGATTCGCTTGAAGCAAACGGTGAACGACGGTTTGCGTGCCGAGTTTGGTAAACGCACCATTAACGATGTGGTTTCCGGAAAACGCGATGAGGTGATGCGCGCGATCCGGACCCAGGCTGATCGCTTCGCGAGCACGCTTGGCGTGCAGGTGGTCGATGTGCGCATCAAGCGGGTCGAACTGCCGGCGTCTGTCTCCGAGAACGTGTATCGCCGTATGGACGCTGAGCGCAAAAAAGTGGCCAATGAACTGCGCTCGACCGGTGCGGCGGAGGCGGAAAAAATCAAGGCCGATGCCGACAAGCAGAAAGAGGTGATCGTTGCCGAAGCCTATCGCGATGCGCAGGGCGTCAAGGGTAATGGTGACGCCAAAGCGTCTGCGGTTTACGCGGCGGCGTATGGCAAGAATCCCGAGTTCTACTCGTTCTATCGCTCGATGCAGGCCTATCGTGAAAGCTTCAAGAGCAAGAGCGACATGATGGTGCTTGACCCCAGCGCAGACTTCTTCAAATACATGAAGAACCCACGCGCTGCTGGCGGTAAATGAGTGGCGTAGACTGGCTTGCTGCGATTGGCGTGTTGCTGGTGATTGAAGGGCTGCTGCCGTTTGCCGCGCCTGCTGTGTGGCGTGATGGCTTTCGCCGGATGCTGGAACTGAGCGACGGCCAATTGCGTTTCATCGGCGCTGCCTCGATGTTGGGCGGCGTTTTTTTGTTGATGATGTTGAATTGAATTGCTGAACTGAGATGACCGCCTGGTTGCTCCCTGAAAATGTAGAAGATGTCCTGCCGCCACAAGCCTGGCGCATGGAGGACATGAGGCGCGCGTTGCTTGACCTGTTCCGCAGCCGTGGCTATCAGTTGGTGATTCCACCGCTGATGGAATATGTCGATTCGCTGCTGACAGGGGTGGGGGCAGATCTTGATCTCAAGACCTTTAAACTGGTCGATCAGCTATCCGGACGTTTGATGGGCGTGCGTGCCGACATCACGCCGCAGGTGGCGCGCATCGATGCGCATCTGCTGGCGGCCAATGCAGTAAACCGTCTGTGCTACGCAGGCAGCGTGCTGCACACCCAGTCCGATGGGTTTCATCGCTCGCGTGAGCCGATTCAGATCGGCGCCGAGTTGTATGGTGAAGCGGGTGCTGAGGCTGATCTTGAAATCCTGACCTTGATGCTGCAAGGTTTGTCAGCGTGTGGCGTCAACACCCTGCAACTCGACATCGGCCATGTTGGGGTTTACCGTGCGTTGGCGCATGAAGCGAGTTTGAGCGGCGAGCTTGAGCACCAGTTGTTTGGTGCCTTGCAGGCCAAGGATAGTAGTGCGGTGGTTGTGCTGACGGCGGGATTGCCTGTTGCGCTGCGGGATGCCTTTGCTGCGTTGCCGCAGTTGTATGGCGACCACGGCGTGCTGGCCGAAGCGCGTGCGCGTCTGCCGCAGTTGGCCGCAGTGCAGACTGCGCTGGACACGCTGGAGGCGCTCGACCGTGGTCTGGTCGGTGTCAATGCTGCCTATGATCTGGCCGAGTTGCGTGGCTATGGCTATCACAGCGGCGTGGTGTTTGCTGCCTATACGGGCGGCCGCAGCCATGCGATTGCGCAGGGTGGGCGTTACGACGAAGTGGGGCGGGTGTTCGGCCGGGCGCGTCCGGCCACCGGTTTCAGTCTGGATTTACGCGAACTGGCCCTCGCCAGTTCGGATACATAATAAAGGGAGGCTTCACCATGGCAGCAAAAAACGTCGTCGTCATCGGCACTCAGTGGGGCGATGAAGGCAAGGGCAAAATCGTTGACTGGCTGACTGACCGCGCGCAGGGCGTGGTGCGTTTTCAGGGTGGCCACAATGCCGGCCACACCCTGGTGGTGGCGGGCAAGAAAACCGTGCTGCACCTGATTCCGTCAGGCATTCTGCGTGACAACGTCACCTGCTATATCGGCAACGGCGTGGTGCTGTCGCCGACGGCGCTGCTGGAAGAAATGGACATGCTGCTGGCAGCCGGGGTCGACGTGGCGGGCCGCCTCAAACTCAGCGAAGCCTGCCCGCTCATCATGCCGCACCACGTGGCGCTCGATCAGGCGCGCGAAATCGCCAAGGGCGCCGGCAAGATCGGCACCACCGGGCGCGGCATCGGCCCCGCCTACGAAGACAAGGTGGCGCGCCGTGCGCTGCGCCTGCAGGACCTGTTCCACCGCGAACGTTTTGCCGCCAAGCTGGGCGAAGTGCTCGACCACCACAACTTCATGTTGAAGAACTACTACAAGGCCGACGTGGTGAGCTTCAACCAGACGCTCGACAGCATGATGGCGATGGCCGATCGCCTGAAGCCGATGGTCGCCGACGTGCCGCGCAGCCTGTACGAGGCCAACAAGGCAGGCAGCAACCTGCTGTTTGAAGGCGCGCAGGGCACCTTGCTCGACATTGACCACGGCACCTATCCGTTTGTGACGTCGTCCAACTGCACCGCCGGCGGTGCCGCCACCGGCGCCGGCGTTGGGCCGAATACGCTGCATTACGTGCTGGGCATCACCAAGGCCTACACCACGCGCGTCGGTTCCGGCCCGTTCCCCACCGAGTTGTTCGATGACGTCGGCCAATATCTCGGCGAGAAGGGCCATGAGGTCGGCGCCACCACCGGCCGCGCGCGCCGCTGTGGCTGGTTTGATGCCGCAGCGCTCAAGCGCTCGATCCAGATCAACGGTGTGTCGGGTCTGTGCGTGACCAAGCTCGACGTGCTCGACGGACTGGAAACCGTGCGGGTTTGTGTCGGATATAAAATCGATGGCGAGGTGTGTGACATCCTGCCAGTGGGCGCAGAATCGATCGCCCACGTCGAGCCGATTTACGAAGACTTGCCGGGCTGGAGCGATACGACGGTGGGCGTGCAGGAGTTCGACAAGCTGCCGCAAAAAGCGCAAACCTATCTCAAGCGGATGGAAGCTTTATGTGAAGTGCCGGTGGACGTGGTGTCGACCGGACCGGATCGGGTGGAGACAATTGTTCGTCGTCACCCCTACGAGGCGTAATGCCAGACATTCAACCTACACAAGCAAAAAGCCGACACGAGGTCGGCTTTTTGCTTACAACTGGTGCCCAGAAGAGGACTCGAACCTCCACACCTTGCGGCACACGGACCTGAACCGTGCGCGTCTACCAATTCCGCCATCTGGGCAATAAGGCGCGCATTCTAGAGAGCAGAGAATAAATTGTCAACGAACAAATCACGCAGCCGCGCAGCTAAACACCAAATCCCGGCGATTCGCCTGGCCGATCCGTTCTATGAACGTGAAATCGAACGCTACGAATCGCCCTTACCCAGCCGCGAATACATATTGCAATTGCTGACCGAGGCAGGCTGTCCGGTTGAAGCAGATGCGTTGGCCGAGCAGCTGAAAATCACCGACGACGAGCGCGAACTGTTCCAGCGCCGCCTCGGTGCGATGCAACGCGATGGTCAGCTGATGCTGAACCGCAAGCGCATGCTGTGTTTGCCCGACAAACTGGATCTCATCAAAGGCCGGGTCGAAGGCCATCCGGATGGGTTTGGTTTTGTCTCACCCGAAGACGGCGGCGACGACCTGTTCTTGTCGCCCAAGGAAATGCATCGCGTGCTGCACGGCGACAAGGTGCTGGTGCGGGTGGCAGGCTTTGACCGGCGTGGACGGCGTGAAGCCAAGATCGTCGAGGTGCTGGAGCACGTTAACCAGTTTGTCGTCGGCCGCTATTATTTTGAGGATGGCATCGGGTTTTTGATCGCGGAAAACCGCCGCATCAACCAGGACATTCTCGTCCCGCTAGGTAACGAGGGCGCAGCGCAATCCGGCCAGGTGGTGACGGTGGAAATCGTCACCCAGCCCGGCGCGCACAATGAAGCCATTGGGCGCGTCAGCGAAATTCTCGGCAGCTACACCGGCCCGGGGATGGAAATCGAGATTGCGTTGCGCAAGCACGATCTGCCGTATGTGTTCCCGCCGGCGGTAGAAAAGCAGGCGGACGGATTGCCGAACAAGGTGCTGAAGAAGGACATGGCCGGGCGCGAAGACATTCGCCATTTGCCGCTGGTGACCATCGACGGTGAAACTGCGCGCGACTTCGACGATGCGGTGTATTGCGAACCGCTCGGCCGCAGCGGCTTCCGCCTGATCGTCGCGATTGCCGACGTCAGCCATTACGTCAAGCCGAATGATGCGCTCGACACGGAAGGGTATGAACGCGGCAATTCGGTGTATTTCCCGCGCCGCGTCATCCCCATGCTGCCCGAGGCGCTGTCCAACGGCCTGTGTTCGCTGAACCCGGAAGTCGACCGCCTGTCGATGGTGTGCGACATGCAGATCAGCAGCACCGGCAGCATCAAGGAATACCGTTTTTATCCGGCGGTGATTTTTTCGCATGCGCGCCTGACCTACAATCAGGTGTGGGACTGGCTTTCCGGTGCAACCCAACCCGATGCGAAACAGGCTGAGCTGATACCGCATTTGCAGGCGCTGGATAAGCTCTTCCGTACCTTGTTGAAAGCGCGCGCCAAACGCGGTGCGATTGATTTCGGGTCGACCGAAACGCAGATGCTGTTCGACGACGAGGGCAAGATCAAGGCCATCGTGCCGGTGATTCGCAACGACGCCCACCGCATCATTGAGGAATGCATGCTGGCTGCCAACGTGTGCGCATCGGATTATCTGCACGTCAATGAGCAACCCGCGCTGTTCCGTGTCCACGAAGGCCCGACCCCGGAGAAACTCGCTGCGCTGCGCGGGTTCATGGCCGAGTTTGGACTGGATTTGGCAGGCGGTGACAAGCCGCACGCCAAGGATTACGCCGCATTGCTGGAGCAGATCAAGCCGCGTCCCGATGCCGGCTTGCTGCAAACCGTGATGCTGCGTTCGCTCAAGCAGGCGGTCTACAGCCCGGACAACAAGGGGCATTTTGGCCTGGCGTACGAGGCTTACACCCACTTTACGTCGCCGATCCGCCGCTATCCCGATTTGCTGGTGCATCGTGGCATCAAGGCGGTGCTGAACGGCGAGAAGCTGCCCGTCAAGGGCCTGGCGGAAATCGGCGTGCATTGTTCAATGACCGAGCGCCGTGCCGACGATGCCACCCGTGATGTCGATGCCTGGCTCAAAACCTACTTCATGCGCGACCGCATTGGCGACGAATACAACGGAACCGTCAGCGCAGTCACCAACTTTGGCATGTTTGTCGCGCTTGACGAGATTTTCATCGAAGGTCTGGTTCACGTTTCCGAACTCGGCCAGGATTATTTCCACTACGACCAGAGCAAGCACTGGATGCTCGGCGAACGCACTGGCAAGCGTTATCGTTTGGGTGACCGGGTGCGGATCAAGGTGATGCGCGCTGATATCGAAACCAGCAAGATCGATTTTGCGCTGGTCGAGACTATCGAGTCTGCGGAAGACGTTGCGGAGGAGTATTCAGCGCCGAAAAAGAAGTCAGGCAGAGCCAGAACGGGTAGCAAAAAGAAATGAGCGAGAAGCCCGCCGAAAAACACGCTGCAGAAAAACTCATTTACGGTTTTCATGCCGTGTTGGCGCGCTTGCGTCACGACCCGGCTGGCGTGCTGGAGATCTATCTCGACCTCACCCGCCGCGATGCGCGTGCGCGTGATCTGGTCGCGCAGGCCAAGTCCTGCCAGGTCAACCTCGCGCAAGTTGAACCTGCTCGTCTGGCGCGGCTGGTGGGCAAGGACATCAAACATCAGGGCGTGGTTGCGCGCGTGAAGCCGGTTGCGCTCAGTCATTCGCTTGACGATATTCTGGAAAACATCAAGGGCGCGCCGCTGCTGCTTATTCTGGATGGTGTCACCGATCCGCATAATCTCGGCGCGATTTTGCGCTCCGCCGATGCCTTCGGTGTGCATGCGGTGATTGCACCGAAAGACAATGCCGTTGGCATCAATGCCACGGTTGAAAAAGTCGCTTCGGGTGCTGCCGAAACTGTCCCTTACATCATGGTCACCAACCTTGCGCGCACCATCGAAGAGCTTAAGGAACAGAACATCTGGGTCATTGCGGCCGACATGGACGGCGACCAGACCTTGTCCGGCATCGATGCCAAAACTGGCATCGCGTGGGTGCTGGGGTCAGAAGGCGAGGGCATCCGGCGTTTGGTCAAACAAAGCTGTGATCAGGTCGCGCGTATTCCCCTTGGCGGCACGGTCGAAAGCCTCAACGTCTCGGTTTCGGCAGCCTTGTGTCTGTATGAAACAGTGCGTCAGCGCAGCTAGCGTGAGAATGGGGGCAATCCTCGTTTATGGCTTGGATTGACAGGCTTTTCGGCGTTTCTGCTAGCCTGGACGAGGCTTTTCCTTGCCAAGACCTGTTCTGCCCTTCATACTAATCGACCAGACGGGTCTTTTGGTTTGCCTTTTTCCCGGCTATTTATACTGACATCCGCCACTCGGCGCTGTTGCTGCGGTTCACATTGCGATCTTACGCATCCCCCCAGCGCTGGCGCATGGCTCGCCGCGTTATCGGCTTATCATTTTAGGAACACACTATGGCGAAAGAAGAACTTGTAGAAATTGAAGGGGTTGTCAACGAAGTGCTGCCGCAAACGCGCTTCCGCGTCACCCTGGATAACGGCGTTGAAATTATTGCCTACGCTTCCGGAAAAATGCGCAAGCACCGCATCCGCATTCTGACTGGCGACAAAGTCACCATTGAAATGTCACCTTACGACCTCACCAAGGGTCGCATCAACTTTCGCCATAAGGACACTCACGTTCAGATGCCGCCGTCGATGCCCAGGAAATATAAATGATGTAATTTTGAACGGGCATCGTCCGTTTAACGCGCCGTCCAGATTAAGTTCATCCCAGATCGAGTACTTCGTGCTCAGGCCGCGTCCCGCCAAACCCCCGGCTTCTTTCTGCTCAACCCCGCACCTTACGATAAGCCTCCAGCAAGCGTTGATGGATCGCGCTGCCTTCAAAATTGCTGCCTAGCGCAGTCAGTCCGAAAAACCGTTGGTCCTGATTAAATAGCGCGAACGCTGTCTGCAGGGTTTCGCGGCCATATAACAGCGCCAGTGCCGGCTCGAATGGGCTGGGCTCGGCAAGCTGGGCGAGGTCGGCGATACAGCGATAGACCTTCAAGCGCGCTTCGCTGCGCTGGCCGTATTGCGCGATCCAGGCGCAGCCGTCGAGAATGGCGTCATCGTCGCCGATTGCCAGCGCGAGCAGGAGCTTGATTTCACCGACGCGGATGTCGGTCCAAGGCGAATCGGGGTCGGCAGCAAGACCGATCAATACGGTCACCAGACGGTCGTCTGCCAGTTCCAGTTCATCAATCAGATCAAGCAGGTCGGCGCATTCGTCGTCGGTCAACTCAGGCAGACGTGACAGGGCCGGGCGAATGAGGTTGCCGACGCTGTTGTTTTCGAATTCGAGTTCTTCGACCGGATAAATCTCGGAGACGCCCGGCACCAGGATGCGGCAGGCGTAGACGCCGAGATGGGTGAAATCGGCGATATACAGATCGTGCCCGGCTTCGTGCAGCGCGTTCACCGACCACGCATAATCTTCTTCGGTCGTGGTGCCGAAATTCCAGTCGACAAATTCATAGTCGGGCGTGTCGCGCAGGAACTGCCAGCTGATGACGCCGCTGGAATCGACGAAGTGGATTTCCAGATTCTGCGGATCGGCGATTTCGGCTTGATCGAAGCCGGGAGCGGGGAAGCCTGCCAGTGAATCCAGCGCGCGACCTTGCAGCAACTCGGTCAGCGCGCGTTCCAGCGCCACTTCAAAACGCGGGTGCGCGCCGAAGCTGGCGAAGCATCCCTGGTCATCGGGGTGCAGCAGGGTGACGTTCATCACCGGATACTGGCCGCCGAGCGAGGCGTCCTTCACCAGGATGCCGAAGCCCGCTTCGCGCAGGCCACGGATGCCGGCGGCGATGTGTGGATAGCGGTTGATGACGTCTTCGGGCACGTCGGGCAGGCACAGGCCCTGTTCGATGATGCGGAACTTGATATGGCGCTCGAATATTTCGGCCAGTGCCTGGGTGCGCGCCTCCTTCAGCGTGTTGCCGGCCGACATGCCATTGCTGACGTAGAGGTTGCCGATGAGGTTGACCGGGAAGTACACGGTTTCGCCGTCGCGCAGCCGCTGGTAAGGAATGGCGCAGATGCCACGTGCGGCGTTGCCGGAATTGAGGTCGATCAGCTGGTCGGCGCGCACGCCATCTTCCGGGTTGTACAGGGCGTGCAGCTCGGGGGTGAGCAGTTCTTCCGGCCAGGCGTCGCTGTCCGTTTCGAACCAGCGCTCGTCGGGATGGTGAACGTAGTTCCGCTTGGCGATCGTGTCGCCCAGGTAGAAATGGGTCCAGAAGTAGTTGGTCGACAGCCGCTCGAAATATTCGCCCAGCGCGCTTGCCCGCGCAGCCAGCTCCGAGGCGCCCTTGCCGTTGGTGAACAGCAGGGGGCAGTCGCGGTCGCGGATATGCACCGACCATACGCCTTCCACCGGGTTGAGCCAGGAGCGTTCCTCGATGTGGAAGCCGATCGCCTCCAGCTTGGACTGCAGGGAGGCGATTGACGCTTCGAGCGAGGCGTCTTTGCCGGGGATGAAATGTTCGGTGGCTTGCATGGGGGAACTCATTCTTGAATAGCTGACAGGATAAGCGATGCGTCAAGTGCCGCATCAGCTGTGCGTGGTGGGGGCGACAGCGGGATCGGCTGCGGACCGTGCGGTCAGCCCGGGGTTTGTTCGAATTCCGCCACGGCTTGCCGCAGGCGGCTGGCTTCCTGCTCTGGCCGCATCAGGGCGCGCCGAATGCGGGCATGGCTGAGCAGTTCGGCATAAAAATCGGGGTCGGTCTCGGCCCGCGACATCAATTTGGCCAGCTGCCGTTCGTCGCCCACCGGGAAATAGCCGGGGTAATCCTCGCCCAGCATGCCGATGTTGCCGGGCATGTGCGAAGCCAGCACCGGCACGTCGGCCGCCAGCGCCTCGCAGATCACGTTGGCGCCGCCTTCCATCACCGAGCTGATGACCATGAGGTGCGCGCGCGACAGGTGTTTCAGCACCGTCTTGTGCGGCACTTCGCCCAGCCAGTGCCAGCGTGGCAGTTTGGCTTGCGCCATCGCCGCCGTTTCGGCCATGTCGTCACTGAGGGCGCTGCCCAGGTGCATCACCTGGATGTGTGAATGCTCGGGCAGGTAGGCGGTCGCCAGCGCCGCCCGGAAAGGATCTTTCTCGGCGCGCAGATGGCCGATCACCAGAACCTCGAAGGTGTCGGCCGGCTTGGGCTTGCGGGCGATATCGGGCGACGACTGGTAAATCACCCGCGTCTTGGCGGCCAGATGCGCGGCCAGTTCATCGACCCCGCGATCCTGCAGCACGATGATCCGGTGCGCGAGCTCCAGTGCTTGCTGGGCGTCGGCGTTCTCGTGAATGTCGCGATACAGGTCGGTGCCGGTGAGGGTGACGATCAGGGGGCGGGTCGGAAAACGTTCGGCAAAGGCGCGGATTGATGCAAAGCTGCGTCGCGCATGCAGTGCCAGCATCAGGTCGGTGGTGGCACGGCCATCCCACTCCACCTGCACCCGCACCGTGTGGCCCGCCTCGCGCAGAAAGCGCGCCCAGCGCGCAGCGGTGTGCCAGTTGCCATTTCGATGTTCGCGGCCGTAGGGCGTGATGAGGGCGATGCGCATGGCGTGATTTTACGCTTGGCCGGGTGAATCACGGATAATTCGCGGATGAACGAAACCCCCATTTCCTCGCGCGACAACCCCATTTTCAAGCGCCTGAAAAAACTGGCCGAATCCACCCGTGCGCGGCGCGAAGCGAAAATGACCCTGCTCGACGGCGAGCACCTGCTGGCCAGCTATCTCGATGCGGGGGGGCAGCCGCACACCCTGGTTCGTGCGGCCTCGTCCGATGCGGACAAGCTGGCCCGTCTGAGCGCGCGTTGCCTGCACGCCAAAATCCTTGTCCTGCCCGATGCGCTGTTCACCGAACTCTCACCCGTCGCCACCCCGACCGGCGTGCTCGCTGAGGCTGCCTGGCTCGCCCCGCCCGCCGTCGCCGCCACGCCGCTCGTCATTGCGCTGGAAGACATTCAGGATCCCGGCAATCTCGGTTCCATGCTGCGCAGCGGGGCGGCTGCGGGCGCTACCCTGGCAGTGCTGTCCAAAGGTTGCCACGATCCCTGGTCGCCCAAGGCGTTGCGCGGCGGGCAGGGCGCGCAGTTCGTGTTGCCGATGCAACTGGGCGTTGATCTGGCGGCGTGGCTGCATGGCTTTTCCGGGCAGAGCATTGCGCTGGCGCTGGGTGAACCCAATGATTTCTATGCTCAGGCTTACGGCGGGGCAACCGCGCTGCTGGTCGGCAATGAGGGCAGTGGCTTGTCTCGAGCCACGGCTCAGGCGGCGAGTTTATGCGCCCAGATCCCCATGCTCGGGCCGGGTGGAGTCGTTGAATGCATCCGCTGCACTGGCGGTGGCGGTTTTCGAGGTGGCGCGGCAGCGGCGTCAGTAATTAGCTTGGCCAGATGTAAAAACGGCCTCGAATCGAGGCCGTTTTTAGCAAGACTGTCGCTTACTTGGGCATTTGCTGGTCGTACAGCTGTTTGCCCTGTTCCAGCAGGCGATTGGCGTTCGTATATTCTGCGCTGCTGGCGAGCTGGGTTTCGGTGGCGCCACTGGCCGAACCGGTGATCGCTGCCAGCGCCGCCTTGCCCTCGGGCTTGGCCCCGATGCTGGTCAGCACTGCACTCAGCGTTTTCTTCTCCTGGGCCGACAGGGCGTTGTCGAGGCTAAGCGCAAACCCGGGAACGCGAGTGGTCTCGCCCAGCACCTTGAATGCGCCGGGGGCTTCTGCATTCAGCGTTTTCCAGGCGATGGGGCTGACGCAGATGGCGTCCAGATTCTTGGCCCTGAGTTCCTTCGCCAATACGTCCATGAATTTGCCTTCGTAAACCGAGGCGAAATCGCGGTCAGCACGCAGGTTGGCCTTGTTGAGCGTATCCATGCACAAGGGGCCAACGACCGTGTCGCGTGAGGCGATGCCGACTCGTGCGCCTTTGAGGGCGGCGATGTTGCTATACGGTTTGTCCGCCGCGATCACAATCATTCCATACAGGGGCTTGTTCCACTTGGCGACCGGGTTGTAGCCATCTTCAATCGCATCGGTGGTGACTTGGGGCGGGGCGAGCAGAATCGCGTAGCGACTCGTATTATTCAGGCGGCGCTCCATGTTCTTGAAGCTCTGGCTGATTTCCATTTTGATGCTGGAACCGCTTTCCCTGGCGAGGTAATCGGCCAGAGGTTTGAATTCCTCGCGCAGCTCAGACTGGTTGTCTTTGCTGGCACTGCCGGCAAACACGCCAAGCCGGTAATCGGTAGCATGCGAGAGCAAAGGCAGACACACGAGTGTTGCCGCGATTAGTGTTTGGGAAAGCAAGCTGGGACGAAGCATAGGGAACCCCTGGTTGGCGGAAATTGTTGTAGACAGACGGAATGAGACGTTCTTGAGGAGGGTGAAACGGTCAGCATAAGACAAACTTGAGTAGAAGATTTGCACCGAACGCTTAGCCAGATGTGTCGCCGAAGGTCTGCGACCAGTCGCGTTCCAGCAACGGGAGGATCTGTTCGGCAGGAACGGGGCGGCTGATGTAATAGCCTTGCATGACCGGGCAGCCGAGTGTGCGTAACGATTCGAGCTGGCCCTTGTTTTCCACACCTTCGGCGACGGTGCCGAGATTGAGCCCCTTGCACAGGGCGAGAATCGAGTTGACCAGCGCTTCATTGATCGGGTCGTGCTGAATGTCCTTGACGAAATAACGGTCGATTTTCAGGACGTCGAGTGGGAAGCGTTTCAAGTGAGCCAGTGATGAATAGCCAGTACCGAAATCGTCGATGGCGATCGTAATGCCCAGCGCTTTCAATTCCAGAATTTTGTGGACGGCGGAGTCAATATCGCCCATCAGAATGCCTTCGGTGAGTTCCAGTTGCAGCGACTGCGGGGGCAAACCAGACTGCTGCAGCGCACTGCTCACATTTTTAATCATGTCATCGTGCCAGAATTCCTTGCTGGAAACGTTGATTGCGATGGAAAGATCGTTGAATCCGGCGGCATGCCAGCGTGCTGTTTGATGGCAGGCTGTTATCAGAAGCCTGCGCCCGACATTGATGATTTCGCCCGTGTCTTCCAGTATGTCCAGAAAAACGGCTGGACTGAGTAAACCCCTGCCTGGATGGTTCCACCGGATCAGGGCTTCGACGGTATCGGTGCGCCCGGTGATCAGGTTGATTTGTGGCTGATAGTAAAAGACGAACTCATTCCGCTCCAGCGCATAGTGCAAGTCGGTGTCCAGTTGCAGTCTTTCTTCTGCCATGGCATTCATTGCCGCGTCATAGAGGTGGTAGCGGTTCTTGCCACTGCTCTTGGCATGGTACATCGCGGTATCGGCGTTTTTCAGCAAGTCACTGGAATTGTCGCCGTCAATCGGGTAGACGCCGATGCCGATGCTGCAACTGTTAAAAAGTTCACGCTCGGAGATTTGGTAGGGCGCCCCCATGACGGCGAGCATTTTGTCTACGATGTACAGTATTTGCGCGACATCACTCACTCTGCCGACCACTACCACAAATTCATCACCACCCAGTCGCGCGACGATGTCTTCTTCGCGCACAGCCGCACGCAGGCGTTTGGCTACATTGCAAATGAGTTGGTCGCCAATGGCGTGGCCCAGGGTGTCGTTGACGCGTTTGAAGTTATCCAGATCGATAAACAGCACGCCAACCAGGGTTTTGTGCCGCCTGGCATGAATGAGCGCTTGCTCCAGGCGGTCCATGAACAGGCGGCGATTGGGCAGGCCGGTTAGCGCATCGTGGATAGCAAGATGCTCACGTTCGTGGCTGATGCGTATGGTGTATCGGAGCACCACGGCTGCAACGATTACGCCCACCAGCAGCGCGGCACCGCTTAGTAGATACATCCAGAAACGCGCCACCCTTTGTGCGTCATATGCCTTGTGACTCGCGGCCAGAACGGCTTGCTGGGTTTCGGTATCAAGTTGGCGTAATACGGCCAGCACATTGTTTTGCGCTGGAATGGAGTGTTTGATCAGGACGTCTTCAGCATCCCTAATGTGATTGGCGCTAATCAGATCGATGACCTGCTCCTGGGTCGGCTGGGCGATTCTGATCAGTTGTTGAAGCCGAAGGATCAGCTTGCGCTCTTGTGTGGTCAGCGGCAGGTCCTGCAGTGCCTGGCGTGTGACGGCATACTCCGCCCCTTTTTCGTTGAACTTGGTCAACAGTTCGTCACGCTCGAATGGGTCGTCAATTTTGGTGAGCATGAGCATGATCAACGTGCGTTCACGAGAGGCGGTCACCATGGTTTTGGTGAGGTTTTGTTTGCGCATGTGAATGTCGACCACCGTCTTGAGGTTGTCTGTAGTGACGTCCAACTGCCTGAGCCCAATCAGCGTGACAAATAAAATGAGCAGGAGTTGGGTGATGAATCCCGCAAGCAGAGCCGCTCCCCAGGCTGTAGTGTGTGAATGGCGAGTCGGGGTGTCAGGTTGAGCAGGCATGACGCTTAATCAGGGCGAGGACCGACGTGTTGCCGAAGTGAGTGGCACGGAATTGAAATGAAGGACAGATCAATATTTGCGTCGAAATTATGGGCAATGATGAACATTTAAGGATGGGGTGGGGCGCAGCCCAACGTACGACCGGATTAACGCTTAACGGGTTTTTTTCTTCGAAATATAGTGTGGGCTGAATATTTGTGAACGAGATTCACGGCCGTCAGCAGGGTGGATGTCTATTTCGGGCCGAGCATGGCATTCCAGTAGTGGCATGCCAGGACCCGTACATTAGCCCTGTCTACTCGAAGTGGAGGGGCTGCGGCTGACCGGATTGGCCGGTCGTAATCGGTGCGTCAGTGCAGTTAGACGTGGCGCAAGTGTGCGGCTATTTCTTCTACCGACATGCGGGTGGTGTCGAGAACCGGCACTGCGTGGCGCGTGAACAGCCGCTCAGCGGCGGCGAGTTCCTCACGGCATTGATTCAGGCTGGCGTAGCGGCTGTTGGGGTAGCGTGCCAGGCGGATGGCGGCGAGGCGTTCGGCTGACAGAGTCAGGGCCCGCACCCGGGGCAGGTGGGCAAGCAGAATGTCGGGCAGGCTGGGGAGAGCAAGATCGTCCGGGGTGAGCGGATAGTTGGCGACGCGCAGGCCATACTGCAGGGCGAGATAGAGCGCGCTGGGCGTTTTGCCGACGCGCGAGACGCCGATCAGGATCAGGTCGGCCTGGCCGAGGCGTTCGGGGTTGAGGCCGTCGTCCAGGTTGAGCGCAAAGTTGACCGCATCCATGCGTGCTTCATAGTTGGCCGCCATGCCATGGGTGCGGCCGCCACTGGGGGTTGCGGCTTCCCCAAGTGCCGCTTCGACTGCCGGGGCAATCAGGTCGAACACGTCAAACAGATGGAGGCCGGCATGGCGGAATGGAACGCGCAGCGCAGGATCGGTCAGGGTGGAGAACACCAGGGCGCGGGGTGTGGCAACGATGCGTGCAGCGGCAGCCTCGGCCTTGTCCGCGCTGTCAATGAACGGCAGCGCAATCAGACTACACTTCAAACGAGGAAACTGCGCGAGTACACTTTTGGCGACAGCTTCGATCGTGACGCCGGTGTGGTCGGATACGCAAAATACGCTGTAATCATTCATGGAGTTCACCTATGTCTGCTGACTATATTGTGCCGCTGGATGCCCTGTCGATGGCGGACGTGCCGCGCGTAGGCGGCAAGAATGCATCGCTGGGCGAGATGATCGGCAATTTGTCCGGTGCAGGCGTCAAGGTGCCGGGCGGATTCGCCACCACGGCGCAGGCGTTCTGGGAGTTTCTCGATCACAACGACCTGCGCGCGCGCATCAACGCCCGGCTGGCGGCGCTCAATGTGGCGGACGTGACGGCGCTGGCCGCCGCCGGTGCCGAGATCCGCGCCTGGGTGGAGGCGGCAACGTCTGCCGCCTGCGCTGGAAAGCGGCCTGCGCACCGCCTATGCCGCATTGGGCGATAGCGTGTCGGTGGCGGTGCGCTCGTCGGCCACCGCCGAGGATCTGCCCGACGCCTCGTTCGCCGGCCAGCAGGAAACCTATCTGCACGTGCGCGGCGCCGACGACTTGCTGCTGTATGTGAAGAAGGTCTTCGCCTCGCTCTACAACGATCGCGCCATCGCCTACCGCGTGCACCACGGCTTTGCGCATGCCGACGTCGCGCTGTCGGCCGGCGTGCAGCGCATGGTGCGCTCCGACATCGCGTGTTCCGGCGTGCTGTTCACGCTCGACACCGAATCCGGTTTCCGCGACGTGGTGTTCATCACTGCCGCCTATGGCCTCGGCGAGACCGTGGTGCAGGGCTCGGTCAATCCGGACGAGTTCTACGTGCACAAGCCGAAGCTGGCCGAGGGCTTCCCCGCCGTGGTGCGGCGCGAACTGGGCGGCAAGGCCACCCGCATGGTGTGGCGCGACGGCGCCACCGTGATCGAGGACACGCCGGCCGAGTTGCGGCAGCAGTATTCGCTGACTGACGCCGAGGTGCTGGAGCTGGCGCGCCAGGCGATGGCGATCGAAAAGCACTATGGCCGCCCGATGGACGTCGAGTGGGCGAAGGACGGCGAAACCGGCGAACTCTTCATCGTGCAGGCGCGACCGGAAACGGTGAAGGCGCGCGCGAATGGCGGCGGCGAGCGCTACGTGCTGGAAGCGAGCGGTGAGGTGCGCATCAGCGGCCGCGCCATCGGCCAGAAAATCGGTGCGGGCGAGGTGCGGCTGATCGCCAGTCCGGCCGAAATGAACCGGGTGCAGTCGGGCGACATTCTGGTCACCGACATGACCGACCCCGACTGGGAGCCGGTGATGAAACGCGCTGCAGCGATCGTCACCAACCGCGGCGGGCGCACCTGCCACGCAGCCATTGTCGCGCGCGAATTGGGCATTCCCGCAGTGGTCGGCACCGGCGAGGCCACCAAGGTGCTGAAGGACGGCGAGACGGTGACAGTGTCGTGCGCCGAGGGCGACACCGGCATGGTGTATGCGGGCAGGCTGGCCTTCACGGTGGAAACGCTGGCAAGCGAAACCCTGGCCGCGCCGCCGGTGAAGCTGATGATGAATGTCGGCAATCCCGAGCGCGCCTTCGAGTTCGCGCAGATTCCCAATCACGGCGTGGGCCTCGCGCGGCTGGAATTCATCATCGCGCGCATGATCGGCATCCATCCGCTGGCGCTGCTCGACTACGCCGGCCAGACGCCTGCGTTGCGCGCCGAGATCGATGCGCGCACGGCAGGCTATGCCGATCCGGTGTCGTTTTACGTGGACAAGCTGGCCGAGGGCATCGCCACCCTGGCCGCCGCGTTCTGGCCGCAGCCGGTGATCGTGCGGCTGTCGGACTTCAAGTCCAACGAATACGCCAACCTGCTGGGCGGCGACCGTTACGAGCCGAAGGAGGAAAACCCCATGCTGGGGCTACGTGGCGCAGCGCGCTACGTGTCGCCGCTGTTCCGCCCGGCGTTTGAGCTGGAATGCCGCGCGCTGAAAATAGTGCGCGAGACGCTGGGTTTGAGCAATGTTGAAGTAATGATTCCTTTTGTGCGCACCGTTGAGGAATGCGCAACGGTGGTCGACCTGCTGGCGGCCAATGGCCTCGCGCGCGGCGACAACGGGCTGCGCCTGATCATGATGTGCGAGATTCCGTCCAACGTGCTGCTGGCCGACGATTTCCTGCAGTACGTCGATGGCTTCTCTATCGGCAGCAACGACCTCACCCAGCTCACGCTCGGCATCGACCGCGACTCCGGCCTGGTCGCCGGTGGTTTCGACGAGCGCAATCCGGCAGTGAAGAAGCTGCTCGCCGAAGCGATTGCCGCGTGCAAGCGGCACGGTAAATATATTGGTATCTGCGGCCAGGGACCAAGCGATCATCCTGATCTTGCCGACTGGCTGGTGGCTGCCGGAATCGGGTCGATCTCGCTCAATCCTGATACGGTGGTGGCAACCTGGCGACGCCTGACGCAGGCGTGATATTTTGTCGACACTTCAGGGAGGCAGCATGCAAACACCGATGGCAACGCCACGCAAAAGTGGACTGAAATGGATCCTCTGGCTGGCCGGGCTGCCGCTGCTGGTTTTTGCGCTCTATCTGGCTTTTGTGATGAACTGGTCGTATTCCGATGGCGAGCGTGCAGGTTATCTGCAACGGTTTTCGCACAAGGGCTGGCTCTGCAAAACCTACGAGGGCGAACTGGCCATGACGACCGTGCCGGGCGTGGCGCCGGTGCTGTGGAATTTCACGGTGAAGGACGAGGCGGTGGCCACCCAGCTGAATGCGCTGGCGGGCAAGCGGGTTGTCGTTTACTACGAAGAGCATCGCGGCATTCCCACCACGTGTTATGGTGAAACCAACCATTTTGTCAGCAGTGTGCGCGAGATCGATGACATCGGCACGCGCACCAATCCGGTCAGGCCGCTGCTGCAACATCCGCAATAGGCTTGGCAAATGACGACGCTTCGTCCTCGTCGTCATTGAGCCATCATGGGCGATGGAGTAGAATCCGTCATCACCCGCCCCTGCTTAGTAAAATGACGAAGTATGTGTTTGTCACTGGTGGAGTGGTTTCTTCCCTCGGGAAAGGGATCGCCTCCGCCTCACTCGCTGCGCTGCTCGAATCGCGCGGTATCCGTGTCACCCTGTTAAAGCTCGATCCGTACATCAACGTCGATCCCGGCACCATGAGTCCGTTTCAGCACGGCGAGGTGTTTGTGACCGACGATGGCGCGGAAACCGACCTTGATCTGGGCCATTACGAGCGCTTTTCCAGCGCGAAAATGGGCAAGCGCAACAACTTTACGACCGGCCAGATTTACAAGTCGGTGATCGACAAGGAACGGCGCGGCGATTATCTCGGCGGTACCGTGCAGGTCATTCCGCACATCACCGACGAGATCAAGGCTTCGATCCGGGCAGGCGCGGAAGGCGCTGATGTGGCGATGGTCGAAATCGGCGGCACGGTGGGTGACATCGAATCGCTGCCGTTTCTCGAAGCGATCCGTCAGATGGGCTTTGAAGACGGCCCGGAAAACACCTGCTTCATCCACCTCACGCTGCTGCCCTATATCCCGACCGCAGGTGAACTGAAAACCAAACCGACCCAGCATTCCGTAAAAGAGCTGCGCGAAATCGGTATTCAGCCCGACATCCTGCTGTGCCGTGCCGACCGTGAGGTTCCGGTCGAAGAGCGACGCAAGATTGCGCTGTTCACCAATGTGCGGCCAGAAGCGGTGATCCAGATGCTGGATTCCGATTCGATCTACAAGATTCCGGCGATGCTGCACGACCAGATGCTGGACGAAATCGTCTGCCACAAGCTGAAAATCCTGGCGCGTGCGGCTGATCTGACCATCTGGAAAAAGCTGGTTAACGCGCTGGAGCACCCCAAGCACACCGTCAATATCGCTTTTGTCGGCAAGTATGTCGATCTCACCGAGTCCTACAAATCGCTGTCTGAAGTCGATGATTCACGCCGGCATGCATACCCTCAGCAAGGTGAAAATTCACTACATCGATTCCGAGCAGATCGAACAATCCGGCAGCGACTGCCTGAAGGGGATGGACGCGATTCTGGTGCCGGGCGGCTTCGGCAAGCGCGGTGTCGAAGGCAAGATTGCCGCGATCCGCTACGCACGTGAAAACAAGGTTCCATATCTCGGCATCTGTCTGGGCATGCAGCTGGCGGTGGTCGAATATGCGCGCGATGTCGCGGGCATGGCCGACGCCCATTCCACCGAATTCGATGCGGCCACCACGCATCCGGTCATCGGTCTCATCACCGAGTGGCTGGATCGCGGCGGTCAGATCGAAACGCGCAATGAACAGTCTGATCTGGGCGGCACCATGCGCCTGGGCGGCCAGCCCTGTCTGCTGAAGGACGGCACACTGGCACGCGAAGTGTATGGCGCGGCCAGCATTACCGAACGCCATCGCCACCGTTATGAAGTCAACAACACGCTGCTCGCCGAACTTGAGGCAAAGGGCCTGGTAGTGGCGGGCCGCGCACCGGGCACCGACCTGTGCGAAATGGTCGAGTTGCCGCAGACGGTGCATCCCTGGTTCGTCGGTTGTCAGTTCCACCCCGAATTCACCAGTAACCCGCGCACCGGCCATCCGTTGTTCATCGCGTTTGTTGAGGCCGCGCTGGCGTATCAGGCCACGGTTAAAGCTGCGACAGCGCAGCAACAGGAGCACGCATGAAACTCTGTCATTTTGAAGCGGGTCTCGATCACCCCTTGTTCCTGATCGCAGGCCCCTGCGTCATCGAATCCGAGCAGTTGGCGATGGATACGGCCGGTGCGTTGAAGGAAATGTGCGCAGCGTTGAACATCCCCTTCATTTACAAGTCTTCGTTTGACAAGGCCAACCGTTCGTCTACCCAGTCGTTTCGCGGCCCGGGGATTGAAGAAGGCCTGCGTATCCTGTCCGAAGTGAAAGCAAAAATCGGCGTGCCGGTGCTGACCGACGTGCACGAAGACACGCCGCTGAATGAAGT
This sequence comes from uncultured beta proteobacterium, assembly GCA_963828945.1. Classification (GTDB taxonomy): domain Bacteria; phylum Pseudomonadota; class Gammaproteobacteria; order Burkholderiales; family Thiobacillaceae; genus Thiobacillus. The sequence continues at coordinate 103,920 of CAWHHA010000028.1, read as the reverse complement.
CGCGGCGGTGGTGGATGTGCTGCAGACGCCCGCGTTTTTGTGCCGCCAGACCAACTTTATCCAGAATGTTGCGCGCACCGGGCTGCCGGTCAACATCAAAAAAGGCCAGTTCCTCGCGCCGTGGGATATGCAGAATGTCGTCGATAAAGCGCGTGAGGTTGGCAACGATCAGATCATGGTGTGCGAACGCGGCGTGAGCTTCGGCTACAACACGCTGGTGTCCGACATGCGCGGCCTGGCGATCATGCGCGCGACGCAATGTCCGGTGGTGTTTGATGCCACGCACTCGGTGCAGCAACCAGGCGGACAAGGCGCCACCAGCGGCGGTCAACGTGAATTCGTTCCGGTGCTGGCGCGCGCGGCGGTGGCGGTAGGCGTGGCAGGGGTGTTTGCGGAGACGCATCCGAACCCCGCTTGCGCGCTGTCCGACGGCCCCAATGCCTGGCCGCTCGACATGATGAAAGAGTTGCTGGAGACCCTGAAGGAAATCGACGTGCTGGTGAAACAGCGCGGGTTTATTGAACACAAAATAATGAACGTCTGAACGGAGGGACGGGCGGATGCTTGTCCGCCATCGTTCTTGTATCTGAATCTAAGGAAATAAATTGAGCGCAATTATTGATGTCATCGCCCGGGAAATTCTCGACTCTCGCGGCAATCCCACCGTTGAAGCCGATGTGCTGCTGGAATCCGGCGTGCTGGGGCGTGCTGCTGTGCCGTCTGGCGCGTCGACCGGCAGCCGCGAAGCCATGGAACTGCGCGACGGTGACAAGTCGCGCTATCTCGGCAAGGGCGTGCTGAAGGCGGTCGAGCACGTCAACACCGAAATTTGCGAAGCCATCATCGGCCTCGATGTCGAAGACCAGGCCTTCATCGACCAGACCATGATCGACCTCGACGGCACCGAGAACAAGTCGCGCCTCGGCGCCAATGCCATGCTGGCGGTGTCGATGGCATGTGCGCGTGCTGCTGCCGAGCAGGCCGGCCTGCCGCTCTATCGCTATCTCGGCGGCGCCGCGCCGATGGCCTTGCCGGTGCCGATGATGAACATCATCAACGGCGGCGCGCATGCCAACAACAACATCGACATGCAGGAATTCATGATCATTCCGGTCGGTGCGCCGAGCTTCCGCGAAGCGCTGCGCTATGGTGCCGAAGTGTTCCACGCGCTGAAAAAGCTGCTCGACGACGCCGGCATGGCAACGACCGTGGGCGACGAAGGCGGCTTTGCGCCCAACCTGGAATCGCACGAAGCGGCGCTCAAGCTGATCGTGCAGGCGATCGAAAAAGCCGGCCTGCAGCCCGGCATCGATGTCGCCATCGGCGTCGATTGCGCCGCGTCCGAGTTCTACAAGGATGGTCTCTACCATCTCGAATCCGAAGGTCTGAAGCTGACTTCTGCCGCGTTCACCGATTACCTGGCTGCGTGGTGCGACAAGTACCCGATCATCAGCATCGAAGACGGCATGGCCGAAGGCGACTGGGACGGCTGGAAGGTTCACACTGAAAAGCTCGGCAAGCGCGTGCAACTGGTGGGCGATGACCTGTTCGTCACCAACGCCAAGATCTTGAAAGAAGGCATCGACAAGGGCATCGCCAACTCGATCCTGATCAAGGTCAACCAGATCGGCACGCTGTCGGAAACCTTCCAGGCCATCGAGATGGCCAAGCAGGCGGGTTACACCTCGGTGATTTCTCACCGTTCGGGCGAAACCGAAGACACCACGATTGCCGATCTGGCGGTGGCCACCAACGCACGCCAGATCAAGACCGGCTCGCTGTCGCGTTCCGACCGCATGGCCAAATACAACCAGCTGCTGCGCATCGAAGAAGAACTCGGCGACACGGCGAGCTACCCTGGGCGTGATGCGTTCCGCAACCGCGATTAAGTCCGGCGCGGCTAATTTCAGCGCGGCTGGATTCGCAGCGCGGATACGTAGCCAGGGTCTGACCTGGATGCTGGCTGCGGCAATCGTGTTGTTGCAATACCCGCTGTGGCTGGGGGAGGGTGGCTGGCTCAGCGTGCGGGAGCGTGCACGGGAAATAGACACCCAGCAGGCTTTGAATCAGCGTTTGCAAGCGCGCAATGACGGGTTGCTGGCGGAGTTGGGTGACCTCAAACAAGGGCGCGACGCCATCGAAGAGCGTGCGCGCAATGAATTGGGCATGATCGCTGCGGACGAATGGTTCATCCGCTTGGTGCCAGCCCATCCCGTTCAGTCTGGAAATAAGCATGAGTGATTTGCAAATCAGCTTGTTGATCATCGGCGCGGCCATCGTAGTGGTGGTGCTGTTGTTTAACTGGTTTCAGGAACGCCGCTTCCGTAACCAGGCGAATGCCGCTTTTGAGACACCGGTAGCGGATGTGTTGATGCAGACCGGCATGGCGTCGGACGTGCGCGACACGCACAATCGGGTTGAACCCGCATTCGATGCGGATGGTGTGAATGACATCACCGAAATCAACGAGCCGCATTTGCACATCGACGTGAATCCATCACCGGCTGGTGCAGCGCCTGTTTCTGCTGAGGACACGGCGCGCGCCATGCGCCCCGCCACAAGCGCTCCGATGCATCCGGCCACTTCACCCGCCGCGATTCCGGCCGCGCCCTATGATGAACTGATTGAATATCGCATTCGCCTGGGCAGTGATGGGGTGCAGGCCAATGCGCTTGCCGATGCGTTCACTCATACCCGCACGCTGGGCAAAGCTGTGCGCTGGGCCGGGGTGCCGGTGGGCGCGACGCAATGGGAAGAAGTTCAGCCCTGGCGCGATGTGCATTATCAGCAGCTGGTCATTACCATGCAGCTCGCCGACCGTAATGGCGCGGTGCTGGAAGAGCAACTCACCTCGTTGTGCGAACTGATGCAAGCAACCGCGCAAACCCATGGCCTGCGTGTCGCCTGTGATGATGTGGTCGAGGCACTTGAGCGTGCGCAGGCAATTGACCGTTTCTGCGTCGATGTCGATGTGCTGATCGGTTTGAATGTGGTGGCGCGTGGCGAAGGCTCGGTGAACCTGACGCGCATTGTGCGCCAGGCTGAAGGCAGTGGCATGGTTCTGGGGATGGATGGCGTATTCCAGCTGCTCGACAGCCGCAGCGAACAGCTCTATGCCTTGTGCAACCACGATGCCGAACCGTTCAGCAACGAAGTGGTCGAGGGGCAGACGTCGCAGGGCGTGACCTTGCAATTCGACGTGCCGCGCGTACCCGATGGCCTGAAAGTGTTTGACGGCATGGTTGCGTTTGGCCGCAAGCTTGCCAATGAAGTGGGCGGCATTCTGGTGGACGACAACCTGCGTCCCCTGACCGATACCGGCATTGAAAAAATCCGCATGCAGCTTGCGCAAATCTACGAACGCATGGAAGCGCGCGGCGTTCCATCCGGTTCCCGGCGAGCGCTGCGTCTGTTTTCCTGATGGCACCGCCCGACGTGCTGGCGCGCGTGACCACGTTGCGCCAGGAAATTGAACGTCACAACCACGCTTACTACGTACTCGATCAGCCGACGATTCCCGACGCGGAATACGACCGGCTGTTTCGCGAATTGCAGACGCTCGAAGCTGAACACCCCGAACTCGTTACGCCCGACTCGCCGACCCGGCGTGTCGGCGGCAGGCCGCTCGAAAGTTTCGCACCGGTGCGCCATGCGGTGCCGATGCTGTCGATTGAGACAGAGCCGAGACGATACCGAAGCAGGGTGCAAGGCTTTTGACCGTAAAGTTCGCAACAAACTTGGACTAAAGTCGATTCCGATCCGCCAGTCGAATACTCGGCCGAACTGAAATTCGATGGTCTGGCGATCAACCTGCGTTACGAACATGGCGTGCTGGTACAGGCCGCAACGCGCGGCGACGGCGAAACCGGCGAGGACGTGACGCAGAACATCCGCACCGTGCAGGTCATTCCGCTGCGCCTGCAAACTCGAAATCCACCCGCCGTACTCGAAGTGCGCGGTGAGGTGTACATGGGCGCGACGAATTTCGATCGCTACAACGAAAAGCAGCGTTCTAGCGGCAGGAGCCTTCGCTGGTTAATCCGCGCAACGGTGCAGCCGGTAGCATTCGCCAGCTTGATCCACCAATTGCTGCTCAGCGTCCACTATCCTTTTTTGCATACGGCGTTGGGCGAGAGTGGTTGGCTGGAAGCTTCCTGTCAACTCACAGTGCTTTGCTCGATGAATTATCTAAATTTGGTATTCCTGTTTGTAATGAACGTCGTGTCTGCATTGGATGCCCAGACCTGATTAAATTTCATGGTGAAATTAAAGCGCAAACGTGACAATTTGCTCGTTCGACATTGACGGTGTGGTTTACAAGGTCAATCACTTGAACTACAAGCGCGAGCTAGGATTTCGTACGCGCGAGCCAATCTGGGCGGTGGCACACAAATTCCAGCCACAGGAAGAGCTGACAGTCGTCTGAAGCTATAGAGGTTCAGGTCGGACGGACGGGGGCGATAACACCCGTGGCGAGGCTCAAACCGGTATTCGTCGGTGGCGTGACAGTGTCCAATGCCACCCTGCACAATCAGGACGAGATCGACCGCAAGGATGTGCGCGTCGGCGATACGGTGATCGTGCGGCGTGCGGGCGACGTGATTCCCGAAGTCGTGACGGCGGTGCTGGAGCGTCGTCCGCAGCCCGCGCCGCCGCGTTTCAATATCCTGCAAAGCTATCCGGTGTGTCCCGTGTGCGGCTCGCACGTGGTGCGGCTGGACGGCGAGTCAGCGGCGCGCTGCACTGGCGGCTTGTATTGTCCGGCGCAGCGCAAGCAGGCGCTGCTGCACTTTGCCAGCCGCCGCGCGATGGATATCGAAGGGCTGGGCGACAAACTGGTCGATCAACTGGTTGATCGTGGCCTGCTGCACACCGCCGCCGATGTGTATGGCCTGAGCCTGGACACGCTCGCCGGGCTGGACCGCATGGCCGAGAAATCGGCAGCCAATCTGCTTGCCGCCATCGAAATCAGCAAGACCACCACGCTGGCGCGCTTTATTTTTGCCCTGGGTATCCGTAACGTTGGGGAGACCACGGCCAAGGATCTGGCGCGGCATTTCGGTTCGCTGGACAAATTGATGGCTGCCAGCGAAGCCGATTTGCTGGCCGTGCGTGACGTTGGGCCGATTGTGGCGCAATCCATCCTGCAGTTTTTTGCCGAGCCGCATAACCGGGATGTCATCGGCACGCTGCGCGGCGCCGGAGTGCATTGGCCCGAATCCACCGGTCTGCAACAATCGGCCGGTATTCTTGCAGGCAAGACACTGGTGCTGACGGGCACCTTGCCGACGCTGGCGCGCGATGCGGCGAAAGACAGGATCGAGGCTGCAGGTGGAAAAGTGGCAGGCTCTGTGTCGAAAAAGACGGATTACGTGGTGGCAGGCGCAGAAGCGGGCAGCAAGCTGGAGAAGGCGCGTGAGTTGGGCGTGGCCATCCTCGATGAGGCCGGGTTGCTGGCCTTGCTCACTCCGAATGACGCCCCCGGGCAACACACACTGAATTTTTAGAACCAAGAACCAATAGGGAAGAGACATGCAAAAAGTTAGAAAAGCCGTATTTCCCGTTGCCGGTTTGGGCACGCGTTTTTTGCCGGCCACCAAGGCCAGTCCCAAGGAAATGCTGCCCATCGTCGACAAGCCGCTGATTCAATATGCCGTTGAAGAAGCCATGGACGCGGGCATCACCGACATCATCTTCATCAGCAGCCGCACCAAACGCACGGTTGAAGATCATTTCGACAAGGCCTACGAACTGGAAACCGAACTCGAAGCGCGTGGCAAAAAGCGCGTGCTTGAGCTGGTGCAATCGATTCGCCCGGCGGGTGTCAATTTCATTTATATCCGTCAGGCAGAAGCCCTGGGCTTGGGACATGCCGTGCTATGTGCGCAGCCGGTGGTGGGAAACGAGCCGTTTGCGGTCATCCTGGCTGACGACCTGATCGACGGCAAGCCGCCGGTGATGAAGCAGATGGTCGATCAATACGGTTATTACCAATGCTCGGTGCTCGGCGTACAGCAAGTGGCACCCGAAGAAACAGCGTCTTACGGCATCGTGGATGCCACGCCGATGGCCGAACGCGTGTCGCGCGTCAATGCCATTGTCGAAAAACCCAAACCCGAAGACGCGCCGTCCAACCTGGGCGTAGTCGGACGCTACATCCTCACGCCGCGTATTTTTCACCACATCCAGCAGCTCAAACCCGGTGCGGGCGGTGAACTGCAGCTCACCGACGCCATCGCCGGGTTGCTGAAAGAGCAGCAGGTGCTGGCCTACGCGTTCGATGGCATTCGCTACGACTGCGGCAGCAAGCTCGGCTATCTGCAGGCGACCGTGGAATATGCGCTGAAGCACGCTGAAGTCAGCGAAGAGTTCGGTGCGTATCTGAAAAAACGGATGTGCTGAATCGCTTGATCTGACTCGCCGGGGCGAATCAGATCGCAGGCTGAAGCTGCGGCATTGTGCGAGATTTCTGCGACCAGCCGGATTCCTGCAGCCAGGTCGCCGTTTGCCTGCCGGCATGGGTCTGCCCATCCAATAGCCTTGCGACTGGTCGCAGCCGAGAACACCAAGCGCGTTCCAGACCGCCTGGTTTCCACCCCTTCGGCGGTGCCCTTGAGTCCCAGGTTGTGCGCGAGGTCGATGGTGGAACGCACGATCACCGCGTCCTTGCGGTGGTAACCGCAGACGGCGCAGAACTCGTCCAGTATCCGCGCCTTGCCGGTCCGATTCGCTTTGCGGTAGCGTTCCTTGATCGCTTTCAGATAGGCCTGTCGCTCGTGCTTGCCCATGATCGGTAACCTCCATTCCGTCGGTTACCTTCAATTTGACTCAACGTTCCTGTCCGTCTACTTCATTCGGTTACATTCTTTGTGAGGCAATTCGGTGTTTTTCGTGTGGCTTGCAAGCCCGGGGGGAGAACCTACACTGATAAGTAGTGTTTCGATGTCGAAAGGAGTCTCGAATGGATACTCGCCATCGCACCCCGGCAGGTGGTCTGCTGATGCAATGTGCTGACGAAGAGGTTTGCACGGTGTTCAGTTGTGAAGTCTGTTTGAAGGGAATACCCGCAGACTCGGTCAAATTGCACGACGTGCAGGATTATGTACACCATTTTTGTGGGCTGGACTGCCTTGCAGTCTGGCAAATGCAAGCCACCCTCGCCAACAAGCCCGCCTGACAGGCCGCATCGATCAGCTAAAATAGCGTCTTTGCCCAATTGCATAGACGCTCATGTCTTCTATCGTTTCGCTCCCCGGCAGTGCTGCGCTGTCCACTTTTCGACTCGACAAAATTCGCCAGGAAGCCGCCCGGATGGGGATTGCACTGGGCGAACTGACGGCGCGTTACTGGCATTTTCTGGAGATCGATAGCGAACTGGACGCCGTGGCGTTGCGGTTGCTCGATCAGGCGCTCGATTACGGCACGCCGACCGACACGCCTGCTGCACATGCAGTGCACTGTCTGGTGACACCGCGTCCGGGCACGATTTCACCCTGGTCGTCGAAAGCGACGGATATCCTTAAAAACAGCGGGCTGGCTTCCTTGCGCCGCATTGAGCGCGGGGTGGCGTATCGCGTGTGCGACACGCAGGGCGCGGCCTTGTCGGAGCAGGCGCTGACAGCACTGTTGCCGCTGCTGCATGACCGCATGACGGAAACCGTGATGGCTACGCTGGATGAGGCGCAGGCCTTGTTTCAGCACGTGTCGCCGCGTGAACTGACGGCGGTCGATGTGATGGCCGGCGGGCGGGCCGCGCTGGCCAGCGCCAATGCCAGCCTGGGGCTGGCGCTATCGGACGACGAACTGGATTATCTGGTCGATAACTTCACCCGCCTGCGGCGCAACCCCACCGATGTCGAGTTGATGATGTTCGCGCAGGCCAATTCCGAGCACTGTCGCCACAAGATTTTCAACGCTTCGTGGGTGATCGACGGCGCGGTGCAGGACCAGTCGCTGTTCGGCATGATCCGCGACACCCATGCGGCCCACCCGGCGGGCACGGTGGTGGCGTATTCGGACAATTCCTCGGTCATCGAGGGCGTGCAACTCGATCGTTTTTATCCGCGTGCCGACGGCAGCTATGCCTACAGCAGCGAGCTCACCCATGTGTTGATGAAGGTGGAAACGCATAACCACCCGACGGCGATTTCGCCATTTGCCGGGGCAGCCACCGGCAGCGGAGGTGAAATCCGCGACGAGGGCGCGACCGGCACCGGCTCCAAGCCCAAGGCAGGCCTGTGCGGGTTTTCGGTATCGAACCTGAACATTCCCGGCTACATCCAGGCATGGGAGGGCGATGCCTACGGCAAGCCCGAACGCATCGTTTCGCCGCTGGCGATCATGCTCGAAGGGCCCATCGGCGCGGCGGCGTTCAACAACGAATTCGGCCGCCCCAATCTGGCGGGCTATTTTCGCACCTTTGAAGAAACCGTTACCGGGCAGCGGCGCGGCTACCACAAGCCCATCATGCTGGCAGGCGGTGTCGGCAGCATTCGCGACGACCATGTGAACAAGAAAATGCTGCCGACCGGCACGCTGCTGATCCAGTTGGGCGGCCCCGGCATGTTGATTGGTCTCGGTGGTGGCGCGGCATCCAGCATGGACACCGGCAGCAACGCGGCCAATCTGGATTTCGATTCGGTGCAGCGCGGCAATCCCGAAATGGAGCGGCGCGCGCAGGAGGTCATCGACCGCTGCTGGCAGCTCGGCGAAAACAACCCCATCCTGTCGATCCACGATGTCGGCGCTGGCGGCCTGTCGAACGCGCTGCCCGAGCTGGTGCATGGCGGCGGCAAAGGCGGTCGCTTCGAGTTGCGCGCCGTGCCGTCGGAAGAGTCCGGCATGTCGCCGCGTGAAATCTGGTGCAACGAGGCGCAGGAGCGTTATGTGCTGGCCATTCCGCCGTCGCGCATCGGCGAATTCCAGGCGATGTGCGAGCGTGAACGTTGCCCGTTTGCGGTGCTGGGCGTAGCGGTTGAGGACAATCACCTGCTGGTGACCGACGGCCATTTCCAGAATGCACCGGTGGATATTTCGCTCGATGTGATCCTCGGCAAGCCGCCAAAAATGACGCGCGACGTAGCGCATCAACACACCATACCCGCGCCCCTGGTGCTCGACGGTATCGAACTGAAAGACGCGGTCTATCGGGTGCTGGCGCTGCCTGGTGTGGCGTCGAAAATGTTCCTTATTTCCATTGGCGACCGCACGGTCGGCGGCCTCACCGCGCGCGATCAGTGCGTGGGGCCGTGGCAGGTTCCGGTTGCGGATTGTGCGATCACGCTGGCGGGCTATCAGACCACGCAGGGTGAGGTGTTTTCCATCGGCGAGAAAGCGCCGCTGGCGCTGATCGATGCCCCCGCGTCGGGGCGCATGGCGATTGTCGAGGCGATCACCAACCTCGCCGCTGCGCGTGTCGATGGTCTCAATCAGGTGAAGCTGTCGGCCAACTGGATGGCGCCTGCGGGCCACCCCGGTGAAGACGCAGCGCTGTTCGATACCGTGGCTGCGGTGTCGAAGTATTGCCAGGCGCTGGGCGTCTCCATCCCGGTCGGCAAGGATTCGATGAGCATGAAAACGGTGTGGGATGCCGATGGCGCGAAGAAGGCCGTGACCTCGCCGATTTCGCTGGTGATTTCGGCCTTCGCCAACACGCCCGACGCGACCGCGCACCTGACGCCGCAATTGCGCACGGATTGTGGCGACACCGATCTGATCCTGATTGACCTTGGCCTGGGTAAAAACCGGCTCGGCGCATCGAGCTTTGCGCAAGCGTACAAACAGGTGGGCGACCGCTGCCCCGATGCGCCGCATGCGAAGGCGCTGGGTGCGTTTTTTGACACGGTACAGGCACTGAACGCGGACGGCAAACTGCTGGCCTATCACGACCGCAGCGATGGCGGCCTGTTCGTCACCCTGGCCGAAATGGCCTTCGCCGGCCACTGTGGGCTTGATCTGGATGTGGACGAGCTGTGCCTGGAGCAGATTCGTCATGAAGTTGAAGACGAGGGCTTGCCCGAACCCGAGTTGCTGACCGAAAGCGATGTTTCACAGCGCATTTTCAATGTGTTATTCAACGAAGAGGCGGGCGCGGTGTTGCAGGTGCGGCGCAATGATACGCAGGCGGTGATGCAGGCATTCATGGCGGCCAACTTGCGCGGTGAGTTTCATGTCATTGGCCAGATCAATGCCGATGATCGTCTGCGCATCCAGCGCGGCGGCCAAGCCTTTTTCGACGAAGCGCGCACCGATTTGCAACGCGCCTGGGCACGTACCAGTTACGAGATGGCAAAGCTGCGCGACAACCCGGCGTGCGCGGAACAGGAATTTGCAGCGCAGGCAGATGCAACCGATCCGGGCTTGCGCTTTAACTTGAGCTTCGATGCCGAGGCCGACATTGCGGCGCCGTTCATTGCGAGCGGCAAGCGCCCGCGCGTGGCAGTGCTGCGCGAGCAGGGCGTCAATGGCCAGGTCGAAATGGCTGCTGCGTTCGACGCTGCCGGGTTTGCGGCGGTCGACGTGCATATGAGCGACATCCTTTCCGGTCGCGTGAGCCTGGGCGATTTCACCGGTTTGGCCGCGTGCGGCGGTTTCAGCTACGGCGACGTGCTGGGCGCGGGTGGCGGCTGGGCTAAATCCATCCTGTTCAATTCGCGTGCGCGTGATCAGTTCGCCGCGTTTTTCCAGCGTGCCGACAGCTTTGCGCTGGGCGTTTGCAATGGCTGCCAGATGATGAGCCAGTTGCACGAGCTGATTCCCGGTGCTGATGCATGGCCGCGTTTCGAGCGCAACCTGTCCGAGCAGTTCGAGGCGCGTTTTGCCCAGGTTGAAGTGCTGGCGTCGCCGTCACTTTTCTTTGCCGGGATGGCGGGTTCGATGATGCCGATCGCGGTGTCGCATGGTGAAGGACGTGTGGTATTCCGTGATGCCGCGCACGCCGCGCAGGCGCTCGCCAGCGTGCGCTATGTCGATCACCATGGCTTGCCGACCGAGACCTATCCTTTGAACCCCAACGGCTCGGCGGGGGGGCTGACCGGCTTCACCACGGCGGATGGCCGCTTCAGCATCCTGATGCCGCATCCGGAGCGCGTGTTCCGCGCCGCGCAATTGTCGTGGAAGCCGGCTGGCATGACGAACGCCAGCCCCTGGCTGCGGATGTTCCGCAACGCCCGGCACGCGGTTGGGTGATGCGTGTCGACTATGCGAAAATCCGGACTTGACTGCCCGCCCACTCCGTCACTTTCTCTTGAATCAAAGCCCATGACCGCACCCGAAAACCTTCTGACGGATGACCACCTGCGCGCGCAGGTGAAACTGCTGGGCACCTTGCTCGGCCAGGTGTTGTTGCAGTTTGCCGGTGAAGATGTGTTCAACGCTGTGGAAATCCTGCGGCGTGGATTTGCCGAATTGCAGCAGCAGGAAAACCAGCAGCGCCGCACCGAGTTGATGGAAATGATCGACGCCATGCCAGCCAGCAAGGTCGAACTGGTGGTGCGCGCCTTTTCCAGCTATTTCAAGCTGGTCAACGTGGCGGAAGAAAGCTTCGCCCACCGTAACCGCCGCCGCATGCTGTCGCACGGCATGCCACTGTGGGAAGGCTCGTTTGACCGCACCCTGGCGGATCTCAAGTCTCAGGGGCTGTCGCTGGAAGCGCTGCAGGAGATGGTCAATCGCCTGCATTACGCACCGGTGTTCACCGCGCATCCGACTGAGGCGCGCCGTCGCGCGGTGATGGAAGGGATGCGCCGGGTGTTTCTGATTTGCGACCAGCTGTACAGCCCTATTCTCGGGGTGAACGATCAGCGCGAACTGGAAGCGCAGTTGACTGCCGAGATTCAGGTGATGTGGCGTACCGACGAGCTGCGCAGCGCCAAGCTCGAAGTGCGCGACGAAGTGCGCAATGGCCTGTATTACGTGCGCGAAAGCCTGTTCGAGGCGGTGCCAAAAGCCTATCTGTTTTTCGAAAAGGCGCTGCGCAAGCATTACGGCGTCAACTCCGAGGGGGTCGCGCCGATCAACGTGCCGAGCTTCATTCGTTTTGGCTCGTGGATCGGCGGCGACCGCGACGGCAATCCTTTTGTGACGGCAGATGTCACCGAGTGGACAGTGCATACGCAGATGCAGGCCGCACTCGACGAGTACCGCGCACGTGTGCTGGAACTGCGGCAGACGCTCACCCACAGCAATGATTGGTGCGTGCCGTCCGAGCAATTCATGGCGCGACTGGGCGAGTATGAAACCGAGTTCGGCGAGCAGGTGTTCCGTGGCACGGCGGTTCAGATTTACAGCCGCGAGCCCTACCGCCGAATGGCGGCGATGATGCTGGCGCGGCTCGATGCCAATTTGTCTTATGTGCATCAGTGCCTGGCCGATGTGCCGAGTTTCACTTCGCATCTGGCTTATGAGAATGTAACGGTTTTCCTCGATGACCTGTATTTGTTGCGCGACTCGCTGGTCAGCCATGGCGACCGCATCGTCGCCCAGCAGGATTTGCAGGCGTTGATCCGGTTGGTGGAAAGTTTTGGCTTTCACCTGTTGCAACTCGACATCCGCCAGGAATCGACCGTGCATACGCGTACCGTCACCGCTGTGTTGCAGCAGATTGATCCTGAATTCGATTACGCGGCCGCTGACGAAGCAGGGCGTCTGGAGCGTTTGTCTGCCTGGGTGGGGTTTATCGACCCGATCACGGTGGACGATGCCGCGCTGGACGACGAGGCGCGCGAAGCCCTCGCGGTGTTCCGCCGCATGGCCAAACTCCAGGCCGAAGTGGGTGATGAGTTATTTGGTGCCTATGTCATTTCGATGACGCACAGCGCATCGCATGTGATGGAAGTGATGCTGTTGGCGCGTCTGGTCGGCCTGTGCGGCCACAACGGCCGCGACTGGTTCTGCCGCATTCTGGTCGCGCCGCTGTTCGAGACGGTGGAAGACCTGCAGCACAGCGAGGCGATCCTCGATCAGTTGCTGACGAACAAGGCCTATCGTGCACTGGTGACCGCAAACGGCAACCGCCAGGAAGTCATGCTCGGTTATTCCGACTCGTGCAAGGACGGCGGCACGCTGGCGTCGAACTGGAATCTTTATCAGGCGCAGCTTTCCATCATTGCGCTGACGCAGCATTACGGCGTCGAATGCCGGCTGTTCCACGGCCGGGGCGGCACCGTTGGACGCGGCGGAGGCCCTACTCACGACGCCATCCTGTCGCAGCCCCCGGGTACCGTGAACGGCGAAATCAAGTTCACCGAACAGGGCGAGATGCTGTACTACAAATACAGCAACCCCGAAACCGCCAACTACGAAATCGGGATGGGCGTTACCGGCCTGCTCAAAGCCAGTGCCACCGCGCTGGCGCACAGCGAAGTGCGCTATCCGCAAAAATATCTCGACTGGATGCGCGACATGGCAGCGGCGGGCGAAAACGCTTACCGTGCGCTGATCGGCACGCCAGGCTTCATCGACTATTTTTACGAAAGCACGCCGGTCACCGAAATTGGCCTGTTGAATATTGGCAGCCGGCCATCGCACCGCAAGAAAGCCGACCGTTCGCTCGGCTCGATCCGTGCGATCCCTTGGGTGTTCGGCTGGGCGCAATCGCGCCACACCTTGCCTGCCTGGTTTGGTATCGGCAGCGCCTTGAGCGGCTTCATCGCCATGCAGCCGGATGGACTGGCGCAACTGCAGGCGATGTACCGCGAGTGGCCGTTCTTCCGCAGTCTGTTGTCGAATGTGCAGATGGCTCTGAGCAAGGCCGACATGGAAATCGCCGAGGAGTATGCGCGCCTGTGCGAGCACCCCAACACGATGACGGTTTACCGCGTAATTGCTGATGAATTCATCAGCACCGTGGCTGGAGTCAAACAGGTCGCACAGATCGATGCGCTGCTGGAAGAAAACCCATCGCTGTCGCGTTCGATCTCGCGCCGTCGCCCCTACATCGACCCCATCAACCACATTCAGGTGCGCATGTTGAAACGCTATCGCAGCGGCAGCGTGTGGGAATCCGAGCAGGACACCTGGCTCACTCCGCTAAAGCGCTCAATCAACGCCATCGCTGCAGGGATGCGTAACACGGGATGACAGTAGACTCTCAAGCGAATGATCCCGCGCTGCGCCGGCGGCGCGGGCTGATCGTTTCGGTCGTTCTGAACGGTGTGTTGTTTATGCTGGTATGCGGCCTGGCGCTGTATGCCTTCCTGCTCAAGGTGGATCTGGACGAAGGCAAGCGACGTCTGTCCAAGGAAGTCGAAACCCGCCAGCAGGTTGAAGGCTATCTGATCGAGACGCGCAACCTGTTGACCAACAGCCTGCGTGAAATCGAGCAACTCAAGGCGCAACTGGCCTGGAAGGAAAGCGATTATCAGGCAGCCGTGTCGGCCAAGCCGGCATTGCCGGTTGTCGTTGACTTTCGTTCGTCACTGCTGGGGCAGGGGCTGGTTGCCGTGATCAACAACACGAGCGATCGCTATCTGACGCTGGTGCTGGTGGTGCGCAATCCCACTCTGTCGACCGTCAAGCGTTTCACGCTTGAACTGAACCCGAAATCCAGCACCGATTTTGGCCATCTGGAAGGGTGGCAATTTGCATCGGGCGACGAAGTCGGACTGTTCAACGACGAGTTCGGGGCACTCAAGCTCACGGTGCCGTGATGGCCATTTGCGGCTTGCGCAATTGCATGCCGAGCAGGGCAGGCATTAGCAGTAATTCAAACACCTGACCCGCAAACAACCCGACTGCACAGAGCATGCCGAAGTGCGCGGTGGGGCGGAAATCGGACAAACCCAGCAGGATGAACTGGGCGATCAGCACCATCGAAATCGCGATCACGGCGCGCCCCGAGCTTTCCATGCTGCGGATGATGGCGAACGCCGGGCTGACGCCGTGGCGGAGCCGATGCTGGTAGCCGTGATAGAGATGAATCGTGTCGTCCACCGTGATGCCGAGGATGATGCTGGCGATCAACACCGTGGCGACATCGAGCGAAATGCCCGTCACTCCCATGACCACGAAAATGAAGAACAGCGGTGCCAGGTTGGGCACCATGCAAATCATTCCTCCCCGTAACGAACGGAACAGCAAGGCTATGAGCAGAAAAATCTGCAGGAAGGCCGCGCCGAAACTCCTCAGTTGGCCGTCGACGATGCGGTCTTCCTGATCCGAGAATAAGCGGCCATAGCCCGCGAACTCCAGGTTCATTCCTTTGATGGGGTGGGCCGTGATATGGGTGCGGATCTGTTCGATCACCCTGCTGATTTCATTGGCACCGTGTACGTTAAGACTCATGGTGATGCGGCCACGCTGAAACTCGCGATTCACCAGTTCGTATAAATCCTTGCCGTCGTAAATGAGCAATAGCTGTTCGACCAGATTGCGCTCGGTGGGCAGGGCATCTGCACCGGCTTCACTGCCATTGAAGGCACGGTTCATTTCTTCCAGTACGTCGACCAGCGACAAACTGCGGTCAATTTCGGGTTGTTGTTCCAGCCAGGTTTGCAGAGCTTTGATCTGCGCCAGCGTGGTGGGATCTTTCAGACTGTCGCGCGTGTTGCCAGTCAGCACAATTTCCAGTCCGGTGACGCCCGAGAGGGTGGTTTCGACGCGCTCGGTGCTGCGGCTGATGCTGTGCTCGGGCGCAAAAAACGCCAGCAGATTGGATTCGACCTTGACCTGCAAGGCCAGCGGAATAATCGCCACCAGCACCAGGGCGGTGGTGATCAATACTGCTTTTGCATGGCGCAAACTGAACACCGATACCGCTGCTGCGATGTGGCGCGCATGTGCCATGCCAGAACTGCTACGCGGCCAGCGCGGGGTATCCCATTTGAGCATGATGGGCGGCACCAGAACAAACACCACCACAAACACAAGCAGCGTGCCGATAGCGCCGGACAAGCCAAATGCCTGCACCGGTGGAATGTCCACCAGCAGCAGACTGAGCATCCCGGCTCCAGTGGTCAGCACGTTAAACAGCCCCGGCACCAGGGTTTCCTTCAGTGCACGTTTGATACGTTGCGGTCGTGCCAGCAGCGCGATGCGGGCGCGTTGGATGGCGGCATAAAAATGCAATAGCGTGGCGGTGGTGTACGCTGCCATCAGGGTGGGGATCATGGCGGTGATCGGGGTATAAGGCTGCCCGGCTGCCACCAGCCCTGCCACGCTGGCCGACACCACCGCGCCCATGGCGATTCCACCGACCACCATGGGGCGCACCCGACCCACCACCCACCACATCAACGCCATGCCGATGACAACAGTGAGCGGGATGAAAGTTGAGCTGTCACGCCAGATCGAGCGCAGTTCTTCGACGGTTTGCGCGAGACTGCCTGCGGTAGCGGTGTGTGCTTGTTCAAGGTGTTCGGCGGCGATGGCCGCGTCGAGCTCGAACTGAATGTCGCGGCGGGTGAGGCTTTCCTTCAGGAATTTTGGGCGTACCACCAGTGCGACAGCCCGACCATCGCGCGAGGCGAGCAAGCCGGGCGCAAAGGCATCGCCCAGCACGCGCGCTTTCCATTGCGCAGGGGTGCGCTCGTCCAGATTGTCCGGGTCAACCAATAGCGACACCGCGAACCCATCGTCTGTCGCCTCAATGTGTTCGGTTGTCGTTAGCGTGAGCACCCGGTCAACGGCGGGGTGTTTTTCTATCCGCTGCGCAGTGCGGTGGAGTGCGGCCAGAAATTTCGGTGAGTAGAGCTGATCGCCCTCGAACAGGGCGATCAGCGCCTCGTCGTTGGGGAACTCCTTGAACAGGGAGTCGCGCAATTGAATGACGGGCGCGTCGGGAGGCGAGTAAATATCGCCCGCGTTATTGAAATGTAGATTAAGAAGGAACGGGATCGATACCAGCTGAATGCCGATCAGGATGGCCAGCGCCAGCCAGGGCGGCAGCATGCGGCTGCCATTGAGCCAGGATTTCAGCATGGTCAAGTCAACGGGGTTAGAACTGGCCGCGTATGCCTAGCACAGCCATCGAGTGGTCTTCCTGGAAGCCCGCCAGGGTGCGGTCTTCGCCGTTGAAATAATGGTAGCCCGCATAGACCGCGATGGGTTCCCAGCCGGTGTAGCTTATCTCGGGGTTGAGGTAGAGGTTCTGCACGTTGAAGCCGCCAAAGAAGCGCAATCCGGCGGTCCAGCGACCCTGCCCAAAACTTGTTTCGATTTCGCCGTTGGCGCCGTAATACTCGGTCAGTTGCAGGATGCTTGCGTCGGTTTGCAGAGCCTGGGCGACCAGTTGCAGATTGATGCGGGTGTTTTTGCCGCCGGGGAAAAACTCGATCCCGCCGACCCAGTCGAGCGACGGCACGGTGATGGTCGCAGCGGTGGGCAGGGTGACCGGGACTTCATCGGTGTAGC
Organism: uncultured beta proteobacterium; assembly: GCA_963828945.1. GTDB lineage: Bacteria > Pseudomonadota > Gammaproteobacteria > Burkholderiales > Thiobacillaceae > Thiobacillus. The sequence continues at coordinate 86,571 of CAWHHA010000028.1, read as the reverse complement.
CCAGTTCCATGCGCCAGGTGATGCCGGCGCTCTCCATTTCCATGTCGGCACCGGCAAAGTTATTGAACGGATGGATGCCGGTGAGGGTCGGTGCGGCAGGCGTGCCGCCGATCAGGTAATACGGTTGCGACTGCCGGGTACGCGCCAGGGTGACGCCGAAATCAAACGGTTCGCCGGTTTTGGTCAGGCGCACCCCACCGCCGCCGCTGCCGTGTTCGTCTTCGCTGATGGTTGCGTGTTGCACCAGTGCGGCGACTGCCGGGCTGGGAGCAATACCGATAATCTCGCCGGTAGTGAGATTGATGGGGCTCCAGACGCTGGACGCGTCCGGGCAGTTCGGCTGCTTTGAACAGCGGCAGCCATACGGCATCCAGTTTGTAGTCGCCGATGGTTTGCTCCCAGCGCGCGGCCAGTTCGGCGCGGCGGCGGTCAGGCAGATCGTCCAGCACAAAGCGCGTGAGATCGGTGCGGCTGACGCGGTCGGCCAGCGGGATTTCGTCGACGCGACCCCAGACGATGGTTTGCGCGCCCAATGTCAAACGCGTATCGCCACTGCGGTAACGCACATAGGTGTCGGTGTAGTCGGCCGACAGGTCGCTGAAGTCGGCCACGCCGCCGTTCTGCATTGCGCCATCCACTCGCGCCCCGGCGCGAAACTCCCAGTCGCGGCTCGGTTGCCACAGCACGTAGGCCTTGGCGCGCAGGGTGGAATAGGTGTCGGCTTCAGTGGCGTCGGGCAGGGCGCCCACTTCCAGCAGCAGGTCGTCGACGCCGTATTTGAGCGAGGGCTGAAATCCGCGTGCGCTGGCTTTTTTAGCGGTGGGGGGCGGCAGATCGGCTGCCGGGTCAAGTGGTGCAGCTGTCTCGGCAACAGCGGCATCCGCGGCCACTGCGGCCGGTACTGCACGCGGCTTGCGCGTGGAGGTGCGCGGAGGAGGCAAGTCGTCTGTGGTGTCCGGCACGGCGCGCGGGGTGGGGGCAAATCGTCGGCGGCAAGCACGCTGGATGGGACAAGTACCGGCAGGGTGGCAAGTGACAGCGTCAAGGTCAGCAATAGTTTTTTCATGGGCGGATATTCGGATTCCAGGCTTTCGTCGGAGAGGGCTTGTGTGGTGAAAAGTTTGGCGGGCAGTTTCTGGTCGTACAGTGCGGAGTCGATCACCATGCGGGTTTCATGGCCGCTGGCCAGATCAATCATGCGGCTGTCGGTGAGCGTCCAGTAGCCCTGATTGCGTTTTTTGGCGCGTAGCAGCCAGCGTTTGCTGGGGCTGTCGAGGTCTTTTTCGAAATAATCGATGCGCTGAACAATGGCGGTAGCGGGATCGATCCAGAGAATGCGCTTGCGGTAGACCGAATCGTCGGCGTCGATCGGCACGCTTTCGAGCACCTCGCACAGGATGCCGTTCTCGGTTTGCTTGCCGAGCAGGCGGTGGCGATCTTCGGTGGGTTTGCGTTCCTGCAGGTCTTCAAAATACAGGTCAGAGCCGACAAAGCGCCCGCCTTTGCGGTCGCTGGAAATCCGCCGCACCCTGTCGAGTGCGGGCAGATACAACCACTGGTCGGTGTTGCCGTCGACCTGGTCTATGCTGAGAAGACCGGTACCCGCAATGTCTTCCGGATCGAGAAAACGGATCAGGTTGGCTGTTTCACCGCCCGATTTGTCGAGCCGGTAGGTAACGAGTTCACGGATGCGCGGCGCGCGGCTTTTTTCAGTCAGCACCATGCGCCCCGAGGTGACCAGATCGCGCCCGTTGGGGCGGTCATAGACTTTTTGAGCGAGGCTCGACGCGTCATCGGCGTGCGCAGTCGACGCGGCCAGCAGCACTGTCAGCACCAGGGTGCGAATCAGATGAAGCGGGGAACAGGAATAGGACATAAGGTATCCGGGCGCGTGTGTGGAGGGGACAACGGCTTTCCAGCGCCGAACTTTACCGCAAATACCGGCGCGTGCTGAGGCCCTGGCTTGCCCGGTTTTGAGGGCGAAGCGATATAATAAGAAGATAGAATTGTCTTTTAAGGATGCCGCGATGACGACCACTCTGGAATTGCTACAGAAATACAGCGTTGCCGGCCCGCGTTATACGTCGTACCCCACCGCACCGTATTTCCATACGGATTTCAGCGAAGCGGACTGGATTGAGGCGCTCACCGCACCTGCGCCGGATCGCGGGCTGTCCCTGTACGCCCACATCCCGTTCTGCGACTCGCTTTGCTATTACTGCGGCTGCAACATGGTGGCGACGCGCGACTACAGCAAAACCCAGCCTTATCTGGCCTATCTCGACCAGGAAATCACCCGCACCGCACAACTGGTCGACACCAAGCGTTTAGTACGCCAGTTGCACTGGGGCGGCGGCACGCCGACTTATCTGAACCCCGACGACATCCGCCGCCTGATGGCGATGATGCGCAAGCATTTCACCCTGGCTGACGATGCCGAGGTCAGCTGCGAAGTCGATCCGCGCGAACTGACGCGCGCGCATCTGGTGGCGCTGCGCGAATCCGGCTTCAACCGGCTGTCGTTTGGCGTGCAGGACATGGATCCGGACGTGCAGCAGGCGGTCAACCGCATCCAGTCCGAGGCCTTGATTCAACAGGTGCTCGACTGGTCACGCGAACTCGGTTTTTCCAGCATCAATCTGGATCTGATCGTGGGCTTGCCGAAGCAGACGGTCGCGAGTTTCAGCCGCACCCTGCAACGCATTACCGAATGGGCGCCCGACCGCCTGGCGGTGTTTGGCTACGCCCATGTGCCGTGGCTGAAAAAACACCAGAACCTGATTATCCAGTCCGACCTGCCCGATCCTGCCACTCGCCTGGGCCTGCAGCAGGCGGTGAACGAAGCCTTGGGCGCAGCGGGTTACGTCAACATCGGCCTCGACCACTTTGCGCTGCCCGACGACGAACTGGTGCGCGCCCAGCAGAACTAAAACCCTGTGGCGCAATTTTCAGGGCTACACCACGCGCAAGGACTGCGACATCCTCGCCTTCGGCGCGTCCAGCATCAGCCAGACCGCCGACGTCTACATGCAGAACGAGAAGAGCATCAAGCGTTATCAGGAGCGTGTCGCCGCGACCGGCTTTGCCGTCGAGCGCGGCCTCAAGCTCACCCGCGACGACCAGATCCAGCGCGAAGCCATCACCCGCGTGATGTGCGATCTGGAACTCGATTTCGCCGCGTTTGGCCGCGAATGGGGCATCGCGTTTACCGACTACTTCGCCGATGCCCTGACCGACCTGCGTCCGCTGGCCGACGACGGACTGGTGGAGATATCCGCTGGAAAAATCAGCGTCACCCCCAGCGGCCGCCTGTTCCTGCGCAATATCGGCATGTGCTTCGACCGCTATCTGAAACAGGCTGCCAGTGAGCAGCCGCGTTATTCCCGCACCGCCTAGCACAGTCGTTGCCACCTTATGGGCGCCGGAATTTGATTGACGGGTGACGTTCCTGCGTAATTGAGCGACACCATCTGAATGGCGGCAGATCAAAAAAACGCCTAAATGTTTCTGGCATTCCAGCCGCTGTGTGTGTACGGCATATGAAAGTACACTGACTCTAAGCCATGGTTCCTGAACGGGTAAATCCCGTTTCGAAGGAAACCAATCGTCAGCTTAAGGGAGCGAGATGGACAAGGGGCGTCGTCGTTTTCTTGTTGCCAGTGCGCTGGCGCCGCTTGCGCTGGCTGGCGCGTGCAGTGATGCCTGTTCCCCTGACACGGGTGGGCGGCATTCTCTGGGTTGGTTACGAACCCCTGTTTCTTGCGCGCGATCTGGGCCGGTATGACGCGGGCACCCTGCGACTGGTGGAAATGCCGTCCAACACGGCCAATCTCATGGCCCTGGCCACCGGCGAACTGGAAGCAGCCACCCTTACCCTCGACGAATTCCTGCTATGCGCGTGAGGGCGGCCTCGACCTGCGTGCCATCCTGGTGTTTGACGATTCCGCTGGCGCTGATGTCATCATGAGCCGCCCCGGCATCGAGCGGCTTGAGGATATCCGGGGCAAACGCATCGGCGTGGAGGAGACCGCCGTCGGGGCGCTCATGCTGGCCAAGTTGCTCGAAACGGCCCGGCTCACGCCGGACGATGTGGTGAGGGTCCGGGTCACGGGCGATCGTCATGTGCAGGCCTATCTTGCGGGCGAGGTGGACGTGCTGGTCAGTTGGGAACCGTATGCCACCCAACTGCAGGCCAAAGGTGCCCGACGTCTTGTTTGACAGCAGCCAATTTCCGTGGCCTGATCGTTGACGTGCTGGTGGCGCGCGCCGATGCACTGGAGCGTACGCCCGATGCGTTCCGGCAATTGCTGGCGGGGCATTTTCAGGCGCTGGATTATCTGCGTGCTTCGCCCGACGATGCCTTTCGCCGCATGGCCCCGCGCATGGGCGTCAGTCCGGACGACGTGCGCGCGGCACAGCAGGGCATTCGCGTCATGGATCTTGCGGCCAATCGCGGCTGGCTGGGCGGCGCCCGACCCGGTTTGGTGTCCGCCGCCGACAACGTGGCCCGGGTCATGGTTGTCCAACGGCTTGCTGAAACAGGTTCCCGCGCTGGAGGGGCTGGCCGATCCGCGCTTTCTGCCTGGATCGGACCTGACGGTTCGGCGCTTGCCTTTCCGCGTCACCCTGCCGTCTCGGGCTGGCATTGTTGCTGTTTGTGGTGCTGGGGGTATCGGTGGCTAATGCGCTGGACAAGCGCCTGGGTCAACTTGACCAGCAGGCGCGGGTGGACCTGCTGGCCGATACCGCCCACCTGGCGCGCATGGCCGAACAGGGCTGGCAAACCAGCCGCGGACTGGTAGAAGCGGACCTGGCCGTGGTGGCGGCCAACCCCTATGTGGAGACCGTGCTGTTGCTCGACGACAGCGGCCGTGTGATGGCGGCCCACCGCTACGCCTGGCGCGGCAAGCCCGTGACGGACGTGCTGCCGGATTTCGACAGGCAGCGCTTCGAACGGGTGAGACAAGGGAAGCTGCCGATGTTTTTCTCCATCAGCCCGGACGGTGCGCGTATTGCCGCCATGCAGCCTTTCCTGTTGCCCGCCGACGCGCAGCAGCTGCGCAGCCAGCGGCAGGGCGCGGTGTATATCGGATACGACCTCGCGCGCGAGCGACAGACGATGCGTGCGTTTGTATTCAAGGCACGCGCACCCGACCTGATCGCCACCCTGTTGATGATCGGCCTGCTGGGCTGGTTTTTGCATCGTCATGTGGCATCGCCGCTGGGGCGTCTGGCGCAAGCGGCCAACAGCCTGCGCAGCGGGCAACTGGATGTGACGGTGCCGGAGCAAGGCGCGCAGGAAATCGTGGCGCTGGCCGAGAACTTCAATGCCATGGTGCGCTCCGTCCGGGAGGCACAAGCCAATCTGGTCACCAGCGAGGAACGGCTGGCCATCACCCTGCATTCCATCGGCGATGCCCTCTTGGCCACCGACACCGAACAACGCGTCACCCTCATGAATCCCGTGGCGGAAAGCCTCACCGGCTGGTCTCAGGCCGAGGCGATGGGCCGCCATGTGGCCGACGTGTTCGTGATCGAAAACTCGCTCACCGGCGCGCCGGCGGAGATTCCGGTGGAACGTGTCATCCGCGATGGGCAGGTGGTGGGGCTGGCCAACCACACTGTGCTGCTGGCGCGCGATGGCTCGCGTTACCACATCTCCGACAGCGCCGCGCCGATTCGCAACGCCAAAGGCGAATTGCAGGGCGTGGTGCTGGTGTTTCGCGATGTCTCGGAGGAATACCAACTGCGCGACGCCCTGGCCAACAGTGAGTTGCATTTCCGCGCCCTGGCCAACAGCGGACAGGCGCTGGTCTGGACTGCGGGCCTCGACGGCGGCTGTAATTACTTCAACGATCCCTGGCTGCGATTTACCGGCCGTTCGCTGGAGCAGGAGGTGGGCGAGGGCTGGATCGAGAGCGTGCATCCAGACGACCGCGCACATTGCCTGGAAATCTACCGCGCTGCGTTTGCACGCCACGAGCCCTTTTCCATGGAATACCGGCTGCGTCATTTTAGTGGCGAGTACCGCTGGTTCATGGATCAGGGCTCCCCGCGATTTGACGCCGAGGGTCGGTTTCTGGGGTATATCGGGCATTGCATGGATATCACCGAAGCCAAGCGGGCCGAGGAGGAAATCGAGCGCCTGGCCTACCATGACGCATTGACGGGCTTGCCCAATCGCGCGCTTTTCCTTGACCGCCTGACCCAGACACTGACTGCCGCCCATCGCAATCGCCGTTGCGGCGCCGTGCTGTTCGTTGATCTCGATCAGTTCAAGCGCATCAACGATGTGCATGGCCATGCCACGGGCGATGCGGTGCTGCGTGAAGTGGCCAAGCGCCTGGAGTATTACCTGCGTCAGGGCGATACCGTGGCGCGACTGGGGGGGGACGAATTCGTGATCCTGCTCCCCGATCTGGCAGCCGGCCTCGAGGATGCCGGCACCCTGGCCATGGCGGTGGCGCAGAAAATCCGCGGGGCGCTGGAAGCGCCCGTTGTCATCGAGCGGCAGGAATATGCCAACAGTGCCAGCATCGGCATCACCCTGTTTCCCAAGGATACGGAAGGGGTGGATGACCTGATGCGCGAGGCCGACACCGCCATGTATCGTGCCAAGGAGCGTGGCCGCAACACCCTGGCTTATTTTGAGCCCGCCATGCAGGAGGCCATTGCCGAGCGCCTGGACCTCGAACGCGAATTGCGCGAGGCGGTGCGCGAACGCAGTTTCGAACTGCACCTGCAATCGCAGGTGAATGCGGAAGGCCGGGTGCTCGGCGCCGAAGCCCTGGTGCGCTGGCGGCATCCGCAGCGCGGCATGGTGATGCCCATGACCTTCATCCCGCTGGCGGAGGAAACCGGCCTGATTGTGCCGCTGGGCGAATGGGTGCTGCGCGAAGCCTGCCTGCTGATTGCCCGCCTCGATGCCGCCGGCCGCGGTTTGCGCATTGCGGTCAATGTCAGTCCGCGCCAGTTTCACCAGAGCGATTTTGTCCAGCGGGTCAAGGAGATCCTGGCCGCCACCGGCGCCGACCCCGGCTACCTCACGCTGGAAATCACCGAGAGTCTGCTGGTCGAGCATGCGTCCGAGTCGGTGGCGCGGATGACCGAACTGGTGGCGCTCGGATTGCACTTCTCGATCGATGATTTCGGCACCGGCTATTCGTCGCTGGCTTATCTGAAGCGTTTGCCGCTGTCCGAACTCAAGATCGACAAGAGCTTCGTGCAGGACATTCCGCATGACCCCAACGACGTCGCCCTGGTGGAAACCATTCTGTCGATGGCGCGCCACCTGCATTTCGAGGTGGTGGCTGAAGGGGTGGAAAATGAAGCCCAGCTTGCCTTCCTGCGCCAGCAGGGGTGTGAGCGATTCCAGGGTTACTACTTCCAGCGCCCGCTTGAGATGCGGGCCTGGGTCGAGCAGCTGGTGACGGCTGCCTGACTGCAACGCACGGAAAGTGAGCCGGCCTTAGGCATGCGCGTTCTGGTTGTTTATTATTCCCGCACCGGACACACCGCCAGACTCGCGGATGCCCTGGTTAACGAAATCCGCCAGCGCGGTCACGATGTTGCGACGGAAACCATTCGGGTGAAGCGGGACTGGAACAAATGGCTGTTGCCGATCCCGCTGCTGCCACTCCTGCCCTTGCTGCCGGTTTATCTCGTGAGCGAGCGGTTTCGCCGGTTTTGGCACGGCATTTACAGGCAGCAGGAGCAGGCGATATGGCCGCTGGCCATGCCGGATGTGTCCCGCTTTGACCTGGTGCTGCTCGGTACGCCCAAGTGGCTCTATATTTCCTACCCGGTGGCGCGCTGGTTGAGTCTGGTCAACGGCCTGGATGGCAAGCGGGTGGCGACCTTCGCAACCTTCTGTGGGCCGCCGCTCAAGGTGTTCGAGATCGAGATGCTGTTCGACCCTTTGGAGGCACGTCTCCGTTCACGGGGGGCCAGGGTGAGTGAACGCCTGGCCCTGTCCAGCGACTACCATCCCTATTTCTTCTTTGACGAAATGCGCAGCTTGTTCCGCTGGATTTCCACGAAGGCATTTGGCCGACCGCTTGTCGACTTCACCTTGGATGGCGAAGTTGGCGAGGCAGCGCTGAGGCGGTTTTGCGACAAGCTTATGGCCCCCTGATTTTGAAGCAGCAGGAGGGGGGCAAGCAGGTGTTGGTTTCTAACGGCTGGACTTGGTCCGGGTTGCCGATTCGTTTTGTGTTTCCAGGTTGGTGAGAACGCTGGGTTTGGCAATGCCATACCCTTGCATGTAATCAATTCCCAGCTGTGTTCAGGGTGTGCAGTGTTTCCTGATTCTCTACAAATTCCGCAATGGTTTTTCTGCCCATGACATGTCCAATGTGGTTGATCGATTCAACCATGGCGTAGTTCGCGGGATCCGAATGGATGTCCTTGACGAACATCCCGTCAATTTTCAGGAAATCAACCGGGAGGTTCTTGAGGTAGGCATAGGACGAAAAGCCGCTGCCAAAATCATCGAGCGCGAAATTGCAGCCATGATTTTTGAGTTTCCGGATAAAGCTTTGCGCTTTGGCCAGATTGGAAATGGCCTCGGTTTCGGTGATTTCAAAGCAGATTTTTTCTGGCGGAATCGCAAATTCCTTGAGCTGGTTTTCGATATGGCGCAGACAGGTTTCATCGCCCAGCGAGTGTCCGGAGAGATTGATCGAGCCGAGTTCCAGTGCGTTCAGCTGGGCCGGATGTTCCGCCAGCCAGCGGAAATATGTCGCTGATCACCCATCGATCGATGGTGGCAATGAGGTTGTAGCGTTCGGCAGCAGGCAAAAATGCGCCTGGCGGAATGAGGTTGCCCGACTCGTCGATCATCCGGATCAGGATTTCGTAATGGCTGTTGATGTCGGCAAGGTGGGTGCCAAGCACGATGGGCTGGTAGTAGAGCACCATGCGCTGCTCTTCCAGCGCTTTGGTGATGCGTGGCGTCCATTCCATTTCACCATGCCGTGCCAGCAAGGCCTGGTCTTTCTCGTCATGCACGTAAATTCGGCCGCGCCCGGCCTCCTTGGCCATGTAGCAGGCGGCATCCACCCGGCTGATGACATCGATGACGGAATTGCTCTGGTGGTTGATGCCGATCATGCCAATGCTGATGCCGATGCCAAAGGTTTTGTCTTCCCACGAAAAACGGAATTGATGCGTCATGTCCTGAATCTTGTTGGCGACCAGCATGGCCTGCTGGTTTGAACAGTTTTCCAGGAGCAGTCCGAACTCATCGCCACCGACCCGGGCCAGGGTGTCTCCGTGGCGCACCAGATCTGCGAGCCGTGATGTGTATTGTTTCAGCAGTTCGTCACCGGCAATATGGCCGCAGGTGTCGTTGATGACCTTGAATTGATCGAGATCCATGTACAGCAGGCTGTGTTCTTTGTCGGTCAGGTCGGCATCACGAATGGCCTGTTTCACCTTGATTTCGAAATCACGGCGGTTGAACAGGCCCGTCAACACATCATGCGTGGATTGATGGGAAAGCTGTCGAGTCAGCTCATGGGTCTGGCTGACATCGTGGAAGACGAAAACGATGCCGGTGGTGTGCCCGTCATGGTCACGGATAGGGGCTGCGTTGGGTTCGATATACACATCTTGCCCATCCTGTTTGGTAAAGATGAGCGTGTTGAATTGACTGGGTAAACGCCCTTCACTCAGACAATATTCCACCAGCCCTTTCGCAGGCTGGTGGTTTTCTTCAATCAGCAGGGTGCCCAAACCGGATAGATGCTTGTGCTTCGCCTGACTCAAGGTGGTGTCGAAAAGGCGTTCGGCAACGGGATTCAGGTAGTCAACCCGGCCTTCAATATCGGTCGTGATAACGGCGTCGCCAATGGAGGAGAGGGTGACCTGGGCTTTTTCCTTTTCAGCGTAAAGATTCTGGTTGGCTTCTTCCAGCTGTTCGATCAGGTTGATGTTGTCGATTGCGGTTGCAATCTGGCTGGCCAGCAAGGTCAGCAAATCAAGGTCATGCTGGTCGAAGTCGCCCCCGCCAATTTTGTTGACCCCGGCAATCCCACCCAGAAAGTTGTTATGGCCAACCAGCGGGACAAGAATGACGCTGCCCACTTCTTTTTCCCACTGGTTGCGCTCGTCTTCATTGAGCTCGTCGAGAACGCCGCGCCACCAGGGGCGGCGATGCTTCCATACCCAGCCGCAGATGCCTAAATTGATATCCAGGCTTTCTCCCACGATCTCGTCCGCATTGGCCCCGGAACCTGCGCGATACGTGTACTGCGTGCTGTCTTCATCCAAGACGGGAATGAGGACTGTCTCAGCCTGAATCAGGTTCTGGGCAAAGGTGGCCACCATTTGAAAGATGCTTTCAAGGTCAAGCCGTTCGCGGACAGCGGTAACGACTTCCTTGAACAAGGCAATCTGCTGGTTGCGCAGGTAAAGCTCATCTTCCAGCGCATTGATTCTGGCTTGGGACGGTGGGTGTGAAAGCTGAGTCACGGTTACGTGTGGTGTAATATTTTCGTAAAAGTCGCCAGCGGTTGGAAAGTGATCCGTACTACCTATATCGTCGTTTATAGATATTTCTGAAGCGGATTTTCCTCAGGACACGCACTAAACTCCGAAAATGATGCCTTTCTCTAGGGGGAAGGCCATCGCTACACAGGCTGGTGTCCAGTTTTTCCTGACTTGATGGGTGACCGTATGAATAAACCGCAGGGCAGGCGTACCTGTCTCTATACCGCCGCGCAGCTCGATGACATCGTCGCTGACATGGCCAGGCAGGCGGCCGGCTTGCTGACCGGCCGGACCCGGGTTGCGATTGTCGGTATTCTGCGGCGCGGCGCGCCGCTGGCGGACCGGCTGCACGCCCGTCTGGCACAGGAGTATGGCCTGACCGACTGCGCACGGCTGGATCTGCAAATCAAGCGTTACGCAGATGACCTGACCCTGCTGTATCCGGAAACCCGCTTGACCGAAAATCCGACCCACGCCACGCTCAGCCTCGAAGGCCTCACGGTGCTGGTGGTGGATGACGTGATGTACCGTGGCCATTCGATGCTGCGTGCGGTGGAATACCTGGCCTGCAAGCAGCCTGCTGAAATTCGCACCGTGGTGCTGGTCGACCGTGGTGCGGCCAAATTGCCGGTGCGCACCGACATCGTCGGCGTGCGCCTCGATGTGGCGCCGTCCGACATCATTGAATGCAATGTGCCACCCTATGAAGACGATTTCAAAATCGACCTGCTGCAGCCGGATTGAGCTGTGCAGCCGGTTTGAGCGTGTACTGGAGGGTGTGTCAGCAGCAACCGCTGCCGTCGTCACGCTTGGGACAGCCTTCGGGGCGCTTGCGCGGGGGCAGTGGGCAGCGGTTGATTTCGTTGGCACTACGCTGGAAGTAGCAGGTCATGGCGCTGGAGGCGATGCCGAGCAGCCAGAATACGAAAAATCCCACGGTGTAGGCGGCGATGCGATGTTCGATCAGCGGCTCGTCGCGATAGAGGATTTCCAGCGGGTCGAACAGGGTGGTGAAGATGATGTCGGCCACTCCCGCAACAAGGAAGGATGGCCACAGGATGTGGATCAGGCGCTGCATCATGGGTGCTTCCTCCTCATCGGTCTGGCCTGTACAAAATTTGGCCGAACGGTGGTTAATTGCTTGAGCCGGATCAAGCGGCTCATTCTTCCGGTTCGTTCATCTTGCGCTTGACCAGCTTCACCATGAAAAAGCCCATGCCGATGATGAAGATGATCGTGAACAGGCTCAACAGGCCAATTCCGCTGGTGAACAAGAGGTCGAGTGCAACGTTCATGTCAGTCTCCTTGTGGTGGGGGTTGAACGGTGGATGCGGCCAGCGTGACGGGCTGATCCAGTGGCAGGTGCACGACGCCGGAAATCCGCCAGGTGGAGGCGCCATCGACCAGTTGGGCGTGCCATTTCCCGGTGGACATGGCAGGCAGTGCGGCGCGATAGTGGCCGCTGCCCGCGTGATGCAGGGCCAGGGTCTGGTCCATGCCGGAGCGGGTAGGGTGCGCCAGGGTGAGGGCCAACTGTTCGGGATAGCTGGGCATCCGTCCGGCCAGGGTCAGCAGCAGCGCGCCGTCTTCGTTCTTGATCGTGGCGGTGAGCGCCATTGCATAGGCGGCGTCGTCGCGTGCCAGCGTCTGGTTGATGGCCAGCCCGGCTTTGTAGTAATCGCCGACCACCATGCCATCGGCGCTCTGGATGGCGATGACCACGGTGGTCACGCCGGCGATGACGGCGGTGGCGGGCAGGCTCATGAGAAACCACGGCCAGAATTCGCGATACCAGGGTTTGGGGTGCAGGGCGGTGTTCATCACGGCGTCATTCCTCGGGAACAATTAGCGGTTGAAGAATTTGGTATCGACGTCGGTCTGGATACGCGGATCGTCGGTGGATTGAATGCTGAACGTCACCTCGATCGAACGGCCTTTCAACTCAACCGGGTCGGCAACCAGGCTCACCGGGATATCGATGGTCTGTAACGGTTCGGCGGTGACCTCGCGGCTGGCGGTCACCACCTGCAGGCCGGTGATGCCATGCGCCTGGATCGTGTAGCGATGCGCCTGGTCGTCCTTGTTGATGAGTTGCAGGCGGAAGACGTTTTCGATCATGCCGTCGTCGGTTTCCTTCGACAGCGCGACACGGTCGCGCACCACGTCGACGCGCAAGGGCACGCGGGTGGCGAGGCTGTAAACAAACGCGCCGGCGATCAGCGTCAGCAGCACGGTGTAGATGATCGTGCGCGGACGCAGGATGTGCTTGAGGATGCCGCTGTCGGGGTATTTGCCCTTCACCACGTTTTCGGTGGTGTAGCGGATCAGTCCGCGCGGGTAGCCCATCTTGTCCATGATCTGGTCACAGCCGTCGATGCAGGCAGCACAGCCGATGCATTCGTATTGCAGGCCGTTGCGGATGTCGATGCCGGTGGGGCAGACCTGCACGCAGACGTTGCAGTCGACGCAGGTGCCGAGTCCGGCGGCCTTGTAGTCGGTCTTTTTGCTGCGCGACCCGCGCGGCTCGCCGATCGAATTATCGTAGGTCACGGTCAGCGTGTCGGAGTCGAACATCACGCTCTGGAAGCGCGCGTAGGGGCACATGTATTTGCACACCTGCTCGCGCATGAAGCCAGCGTTGCCCCAGGTGGCGAAGGCGTAGAAGAAAATCCAGAAAGATTCCCAAGGCCCTAGCCCGAAGCTGACAAACTCGGCTGCCAGTTCCTTGATCGGCGTGAAGTAGCCGACGAAGGTGAAGCCGGTCCACAGTGCAATCGCAAACCACACGACATGTTTCAGCCCGCGTTTTTTCAGCTTGTTGGCGTTCCACGGCGAGGCGTCGAGCTTCTTGCGCGCAACGTGGTCGCCTTCCAGCCAGCTTTCCACCCACATGAAGATTTCGGTGTACACGGTTTGCGGGCAGGCGTAGCCGCACCAGAGTCGCCCGGCCACCGCGGTGAACAGGAACAGCGATAGCGCCGACAGGATCAGCAGACCGGTGAGATAGACGAAGTCCTGCGGCCAGAACACCAGGCCGAAGATGTAGAACTTGCGCGCGGCGAGATCAAACAGCACCGCCTGGCGGTTGTCCCATTGCAGCCAGGGCAGGCCGTAGTAGACAGCTTGCGTAATCAGCACCAGGGCGACGCGCCAGCTGGCGAATACACCATGCACCGCACGCGTCTGGATGGTTTGCCGGATCGCGTAGAGCTGCTGCTCGATCGGTGCGTCGGCGGAGGCGGGTTTGTTTTCGTCGGTCACTTTGAAGGTTAACCAGGGGATGTCTGAGCTGCTTGAGCATACTGGATGGGCGGCCAGCCAATACGCTCAAGCAGCTTGCCGGATCGCTCCGGCAAACGCTGCGTGCTGCTTAAATAATGCTGACCTCCACCCGACGCGCCTCGGCAGGATCGCCGCCGCCTTGCGTCATTTCGGGTTTGCGCAACTCGATCCGATCATCGTCAATTCCGGCCGCTTTCAGGGCGGCTTTCACTGCCTTGGCGCGATCCTTCGCCAGTTCCGCGTTGGCTGCTGCGCTGCCTGTGGCGTCATGGAAACCGGAGATGGCGATGCGGGCACCTGCGTTTGCGTTGGCATAGTCGATGATGGATTGCAGTGCCGCACTGGCTTCCGCGCTCAGGGCCGCCTTACCCGTGTCGAAGTACAGACTGGCTGCCTGCGGTGCGGCGGGTGCAGCCGCTTCTTCTGCCGGAGCAGCGGGTGCGGCTTCCGCAGCCGGGGCCACGCCGCCTCCCAGTCCATACACATAGGCCGCCAGCAGGTGCAGCTTGGCGTCCTTATTGGACGTGGTACCCAGCGTTTGCGACAAGGCTGGCATGACCCCGTTGCGACCTTTGGTGATGGTCTCGATGATGGTGGCTTCGCTGCCGCCATACAGCCAGATCTTGTCGGTGAGGTTGGGCGCACCGAGGGCTTGCATGCCGGTACCGGCAGGCGTGTGGCAGGCGGCGCAGTTCTCGGCGAATACTGTTTTACCGGCAACGGCGCGCGCAGCGTCATGTTTGCGGCCCGACAGGGACATCACATAGTTCGCGACATCCCTGGTTTTCTCCGGACCGATGGCAGCACCCAGCGCAGGCATGACCCCGTTGCGGCCATTGGTGAGGGTGGCCTGGATAGTGGCGGGATCGCCGCCGTAGAGCCAGTCGTGGTCGGTCAGGTTGGGGAAGCCCTTGGCGCCTGCTGCGTTCGAACCGTGGCACTGCGAGCAGTAGGTCAGGAACAGGTTTTTGCCGATGGAGCGGGCCTCAGGATTGGCCGCAACGGTGGCGATGTCCTGCTTCATGAATCCGGCATACACCGGCTGGAACTTGGCTTCGGCGGCTTTCACCTCAGCCTCGTATTCCCCTGCGGAGGTCCAGCCCAGCACGCCCGCAAAGTTACCCATCCCCGGCCACAGGATCAGGTATGCCACGGAGAAAACCATGGTGCCGTAGAACAGGCCCAGCCACCAGCGCGGCAACGGGTTGTCGAAGTCCTGCAGGTCGCCATCCCAGGTGTGCTGGATCAGCTCGGCCTTTTCACCAGGCGCGAGCTTGCGGGTGGTGTGCGATCTGAGAAAAATCCAGGTACCGATGATGCTCACCGCTGTGATCAAGCTGATGTAAATCGGCCAGAAGCCGCTCGTAAAGTCGCTCATTGCTTGTCTCCTTATTTGGCAGTTGCGTCGTCGTCTGCGAAGGGCAGCTTGCCGTCTTCTTCAAACCGCTGTTTGTTGCCTTTGCTGTACGCCCACCAGACGATGCCGATGAAAGTTGCAAGGCAGACAACGGTGACGATGCCGCTCAGGGTTCCGCTATCCATGTGCCGCTCCTCAGCTCTTCGGGGCGTGGATGCCCAGGCTCTGCAGGTAGGCGATGACCGCTTCGAGCTCGGTCTTGCCTTCCAGCGCGGCCGGCGCCTCGCTGATTTCCTGCTCGGTATAGCCGTGGCCGACCGTATTCAGCGCGTGCATCTTGGCCTGGATGGACGAACCATCCAGCGGACGATCCAGCCAGGGGTAGGCGGGCATGTTGGACTCCGGCACCACGTCGCGCGGGTTGGTCAGGTGCGCCACGTGCCAGGCGTCGGAATAGCGTCCACCGACACGATGCAGATCCGGGCCGGTCCGCTTGGAACCCCACAGGAAGGGGCGGTCGTAGACATATTCGCCTGCCACCGAGTAATGGCCATAGCGCTCGGTCTCGGCGCGGAACGGGCGAATCATCTGCGAGTGGCAGCCGACGCAGCCTTCGCGGATGTAGATGTCGCGTCCCGACAATTGCAGCGGCGTGTAGGGCTTCAAACCGGCCACTGCCTTGGTGGTGGAGGTCTGGAAGAACAGCGGCACGATCTGCACCAAGCCCCCCACGCTGACCACGAGGATGGTCAGCACGATCAGCAGGCCGAGGTTCTTTTCAATTGTTTCATGCGAAATCATGTTCGGTCTCCTTAGGCGTGGACAGCTTGCGGGATGGCGGCGTCATTGACGACCCGGCCGATACGCACGGTCTGCCAGACGTTGTAGGCCATCATCAGCATGCCGCTGAAGAACAGGGTGCCGCCCAGCAGGCGAATGCCGTAGAACGGATACATGGTGTTGAGCACCTGGGCGAAGCTGTAGGTCAGCGTGCCGTCGACATTGGCTGCGCGCCACATCAGACCCTGCGCCACCCCGGCGATCCACATCGAGGCGATATACAGCACCACGCCGATGGTGGAGAGCCAGAAATGCCATTCGATCAGCTTGGTGCTGAACATCGACTCGCGGCCGAACAGGCGCGGAATCAGGTAGTACATCGATCCGATGGTGATCATCGCCACCCAGCCGAGCGCGCCGGAGTGCACGTGGCCGATGGTCCATTCGGTGTAGTGCGACAGCGCATTCACCGTCTTGATCGCCATCATCGGGCCTTCAAAGGTGGACATGCCGTAGAACGACAGCGCGGTGACGAGGAACTTGAGGATCGGGTCGGTGCGCAGTTTGTGCCACGCGCCCGACAGCGTCATGATGCCGTTCATCATGCCGCCCCAACTCGGCGCCAGCAGCATCAGCGAGAACACCATGCCCAGCGTTTGCGCCCAGTCAGGCAGCGCGGTGTATTGCAGGTGGTGTGGGCCCGCCCACATGTAGATGAAGTTGAGCGACCAGAAGTGGACGACCGACAGGCGATAGGAATAAATCGGGCGGCCGGCCTGCTTCGGAATGAAGTAATACATCATGCCGAGGAAGGCGGTGGTGAGGAAGAAACCCACTGCGTTATGGCCGTACCACCACTGCACCATCGCGTCCTGCACGCCGGCATAGGCGGAGTAGGACTTGAGCCAGGAGCCACCGAAGAAGGCGATCGGGATTTCCGCATTGTTGACGAGGTGCAGAATCGCGATGGTCAGGATGTAGGCGCCGAAAAACCAGTTGGACACGTAGATGTGCTTGGTTTTACGTTTGGCGATGGTGCCGAAGAACACCAGCGCGTAGGACACCCACACCAGCGTGATGAGAATGTCGATCGGCCATTCCAGTTCGGCGTATTCCTTGGAACTGGTGTAGCCCATCGGCAGCGTAATGGCGGCCAGCACGATGACCGCCATCCAGCCCCAGAACGTGAAGGTCGCCAGACCTCTCGGCCCACAGCCGAACCTGGCAGGTGCGCTGCACGATGTAATACGACACCGCGAACAGACCCGAACCCCCAAAGGCGAAGATCACCGCGTTGGTATGCAGCGGACGCAAACGGCCATACGACAGCCACTCGATCCCATAGGTTAATTCCGGCCAGATCAGCATCGCTGCCAGGATGACCCCGACCAGCATCCCGACTATCCCCCACACCACCGTCATGATGGCGAACTGGCGGACGACCTTATAGTTGTAGGTTGTCGCTTCCATACACGTCTCCCGTGATTGATAACTCGATTAGTACATGCGAATGTGGTGATGCGATTCGCATATAAAGATAAATATATCCATTTAATATGGAATGTGTCAAGTTGCCGCACCCTGGTGTGCACGCTTGTGGAACCAGTTGTTGTTTGATTGCGAATACGGACGCCATTCCTGCTTTTTGTCGGGTGTCAGATTTAGACTCTATATAGATCAGTTCATACGTAATTGATATGAAACATGTTTCCAAACCCATCGCGACCCGCATCTGCATCATCCGCCACGGCGAAACCGACTGGAATGTGGAGAAGCGTATTCAGGGTCATACCGATATTCCGCTCAACGAGAATGGCCGGGCGCAGGCGCTGGCGATGGCGTTCAATGCAGCGCACCAGCGATTTCAGGCGATCTACAGCAGCGACCTGGCGCGGGCGCAGGAAACGGCGCGGGTGCTGGCGCAGCGCGAGGGGCTGGAAGTGAAATTGCTGCCGCAGTTGCGTGAGCGGCATTTCGGGGTGTTTCAGGGCATCACCGCCGCGCAGGGGGCCGGGCTGTATCCCGCAGCGTATGCGCACTATGTGGCACGCGACCTCGAATACGACTTTGAGACAGGCGAGTCGTTACGTGGGTTTTCCGATCGGGTTACAGACGGCATCGACTGGCTGCTGCGGCATCACAGCGGGCAGACGATCGCGGCGGTGAGCCACAGCGGGGTGCTGGACGTGGTGTATCGCCGCGCCACCGGCCGCCCCCTGCATACCCCGCGCGATTTCACGATCCCCAACTGCGCACTCAACTGGTTCCATTTCGACGGCTTGGGCTGGCATCTGGAAGCCTGGGGAGACCGGCATCATCTGCATGATGTGTTGATGGAGCCGCCGGAATGAGTGCGCCGGCGAATTGGCTGGTGCTGCTGCGCCATGGTCACAGCGAATGGAACCTCTCCGATCGCTTCACCGGCTGGACCGATATCCCGCTGACTGAAGTCGGGCTGGCCGAGGCGGCCGCGGCGGGACGGCGGCTGGCGCAGGCGGGCTTTGTTTTCGACGAAGTGCATGGCTCGGTGCTGCTACGCACCCGGCAGACGGCCGAAGTCCTGCTGACTGCAATGGGCACGCCAGCGGTGCCGTTTTTTGCCAGCTGGCGCCTGAACGAGCGGCATTACGGCGCGTTGCAGGGCATGAACAAGCGCGAGATTTTTGCGACCTGGGGCGAGGAGGCTTCGCGCCGCTGGTGGCGCGGCTATTACGAGCCGCCGCCTGCACTGGATATTGACGATCCGCGCCATCCGCGTTTCGATCCCTTGTATGCGGCGCTGATCGCCAGAGGAGTTACCCGCCAGCGAAAGCCTGCGCGACTGTCAGCTGCGCACCCTGCCGTACTGGCACGAGGTGCTGGTGCCGCGACTGCGTGCGGGGCGCCGTCTGCTGGTGATCAGCCACGGCAACACCCTGCGCGGGCTGGTCATGCATCTGGATGGCTTGAGCGCCGAGGCGATGGAGCGGGTGGAGATTCCGTCCGGGGTGCCGCTGATCTACCGTTTTGATGCAACGGGCGCTGTGCTCGGGCGCGAATGGCTGGAGCGGGCCGCGCCCACCCCCGGTCCTTGAGTTAGCTCGACGCCAGATCCTGCGCCAGCCCGGCGTGGGTGATCCGGCCGGCGTGCACGTGCAGCCCCTGCTTCAGTCCCGCATCGGTTTCAACCGCGGCCAGCCCCTGTGCCGCCAATGCCTGGACATAGGGCAGGGTGGCGTGGGTGAGCGCTTTGGTCGAGGTGCGGGCGACCGCGCCGGGCATGTTGGTGACGCAGTAGTGAACGATGCCGTCGGCAACAAAGAAGGGATCGCTGTGGGTGGTGGGGCGCGAGGTTTCGGCGATGCCGCCCTGGTCGATCGCCACGTCCACCAGCACCGCGCCTTGCGGCATGCGCGCCAGCGCGGCGCGGCTGATCAGGCGCGGTGCATGGCGGCCGGGAATCTGCGCCGCACCGATCACGATATCGGCGAACCCGAGGCTGTCGGCAATCGTCTCGGGCGAGGAGAAACGCGTTTCCACCCGTGCCCCGAACTGCGCTTCGGCGAGGGCCAGTTTGTCGGCCTGGCGGTCGATGAGCGTCACGCGCGCGCCCAGTCCCACCGCAACCCGCGCGGCGCTCATGCCCACGACGCCTGCGCCGATCACCAGCACCCGCGCAGGGGGCACGCCAGGCATGCCGGAAATCAGCTTGCCGCTGCCGCCGTGCGACTTGTGCAGGCCCAGCGCACCCATCTGCGGCGCCAGCCGTCCGGCGATGTCGGACATCGGCTGCAGCAGCGGCAGGACGCCGCTGGGCTTGCTCACCGTTTCGTAGGCGATCGCCGTCACCCCGCGCGCCATCAACTCGCGCGCCAGTTCGGGTGCTGCAGCCAGATGCAGGTAGCAGAACAGCAGTTGCCCGCTGCGCAGGGCGGCCACTTCGAGCGGCTGGGGTTCTTTCACCTTGACCACCAGCTCGGCAGCGTAGGCCTCGGCAACGGTGGCAACGATGGCTGCGCCAGCCGCGCGGTAGGCATCGTCGCCAAATCCGGCTGCGGTCCCTGCGCCGGTTTCGACGCTTACCGTATGTCCAGCGTGAACAAGTTCACGCGCGCCTTCGGGGGTGAGGGCGACCCGGTATTCGTGGTTCTTGATTTCTTTGGGGATGCCGATGTGCATGGGCTCAGTCCGTCAGGGGGTGGGCGCGGCTTCGGCGCGGCGGTTGAAGCGGTAATACGCCGGTGGCACCTTGCCGAGCTTGAGCTCGCGGGTGCCCCAGCCGACCGGCAGACGGGCGACCGTGCGATACGGCCCCATCATCGACGGCGCGGCTTGCACGTCGTACAGCCCGGGCGCAATCAGGCGCGCCGACAGCGTCATGCTGCCGTCGCTGGCGTGTTGCGCCACGCCCGCAAACGGGCGAGCCAGCGGTTCACCGATGAAAATTCCCTGCCCCGGCATCTGCACGCTTTTCCAGTACGCTTCGATCAGGGTTTCGCCCATCAAGTAGTGCGCCATGACCACGCCGGGGACGGGGAACTTGTTCTGGAAATTGCACGGTTCGACCACTGCGCCGTAGCTGCCGGTCGCCCCCGCCTCCAGCCACTTGAGGCTGCTCATTTGCCCCGTGCCAAACAGGTCCCCGCCAGCCGAGGTGAGATGGTCGCCGATGGCACCGGGCAAAAACGTGTTGCTGTCCAGCGAAGGGACATGCGTGAGGCCGGTGAAATAAAACATCACATCCTTTTTGCGGGCAAGCGTGTCTGCCTGCACGATTTCGGTCGGGATGATGCTGTTCATCTGGATGCGCAGCGCCTCGTATCCTGCCGCGCGCACGTTGCGCATTTTGTCCGACGTGCTCAACAAATAGGCGGTGCCCGCCGGATTGCTGTTGTCCGATGCCACGCCGCGGTCGATCAGTTTTTTGGCATCGGCCACACTGGCGGCGGCCAGGCTCATGGTCGGGCGCATTTTGTAGGTGGCATACGGGCGCGCCACGTTGCTGTTGAAATAGGGACTGGGCTGGGTCGGCTTGCAGGTGTTGGCGCAATACGCCGGATCGAAGCCAAAGGCGAAGGCGGCGGTGATCGACATGCAATCGACCCGGTAAGGTTGCGCCCAGGTCAGCGCAAACGCCTGCACGGTCTTGGGGGTGGCGCGGTCGACGCGGCGCTTGAGATTGATGAATTCCTCGCGGCGCATGTTGCTGCTGCCCGGCTTGAAGCGGACGTGGATCAGATTGGCTGCAGGGATGTTGCGTTTCTCCAGGTAATACGCGGCGATGGCGACGCTGTCGGGGTCGTCATCGTTGACGATCACGCCCAACTGGTCGGCGCTGAGGCCGGGCTGGGAAAAATTGGTGATGACGGCCTGTTCCAGCGCCTGGGCGAGAGCAGTGGCTTGCAGCAGCAGGCCAAGCATGAGGGGAGCAATCAATCGCATGATCATTGGCTGAGTGCCCTTACGCAGTCGCGAATCAAATCGGGGCCACGATAAATCAGCCCGGTATACAGCTGCACCAGCGAGGCGCCCGCCGCGATTTTGTCCGGCAGCGTCGTCGCCCGACAGAATCCCGCCGACGCCGATGATCGGCACTTCATTTTTCAGGTGATGCGCCAGCGCAGCCACCACGCGGGTAGACGCCGCACGCACCGGCGCACCGGAGAGACCGCCGGTTTCCGCCGCATTCGGCAGGCCGGCGACGGCATCGCGCGCAATCGTGGTGTTGGTGGCGATCACCGCGTCGATGCGGTGCATCATCAGCAGCGCGGCAATCGCGGCGATCTGGGCGTCGTCGAGGTCAGGCGCGATCTTCAGCGCGATCGGCACGTATCGGCCGTGACGCTGGGCGAGTTCGGATTGCCGCAGCTTGATCGCGGAGAGCAGCGCATCCAGTGCCTCGTCCTTTTGCAGTTCGCGCAGATTCTGCGTGTTGGGTGATGAAATATTCACCGTGACGTAGCTGGCGTGCGGATACACCTTGTCGAGGCAGACCAGATAATCGTCCACCGCCTGTTCGTTGGGCGTGTCCTTGTTCTTGCCGATGTTGATGCCGAGCACGCCCTTGAACCCGCTCGCCTCGACATTTCTCACCAGATTGTCGACACCAAGGTTGTTGAAGCCCATGCGGTTGATGATGGCCTCGGCCGCGGGCAGGCGGAACAGGCGCGGCTTCGGGTTGCCGGACTGCGGGCGCGGCGTCACCGTGCCGATCTCGATGAAGCCGAAGCCCAGTTCCGCCAGCGCGTGGATGTGGGCGCCGTCCTTGTCGAGCCCTGCTGCCAGCCCCACGGCGTTGGGGAAATCCAGCCCCATCACCCGCACCGGTTTGCCAGGCGTTTTGGGTAACAGCCCGAGCAGGCCAAGCCGCTGTGCGAAGTCGAGGCTGGCAAGCGTGAATCCATGCGCGTCTTCGGGGTCGAGGCTGAACAGGGCGGGGCGCAATAAGGAATAAAGCATGGAGGAGAGCATGAATAAAGACTGACGCAAGTTTAACAGGGGTGTGTGGCCAGGCTGTTTCAAGGTGGCGGGTCGGTGTTATTCTCGAACCCGCGTAACTGAAGCGTGTTTGGCCCTCCCGAATCTCCTTTTTCTGCTTGACGACATCCATGATGACCCCGTATTTCTTGCAACGCCTGGTATTGCTTTTCAGCTTTTTGATCGCGCCGACTGCGTGGAGCGCGCAGATCACGCCACCCCCGCCGCCACTCGCTGCCAAATCGTATGTATTGATGGACGCGGCCAGCGGCGCGGTGCTGGTCAATCAGTTGGGCGATGAGCGGTTGCCGCCCGCCAGTCTGACCAAGCTGATGACAGCGTATATCGCCACGCTTAAAATCCAGCGCGGTGAGCTGAAAGAAAGCGATCAGGTCACCATCAGCGAAAAAGCCTGGCGTATGGCGGGTTCCAAGATGTTTATCGATGTGGGCAAGCAGGTATCGGTCAGCGACTTGTTCCACGGCATCATCATTCAGTCCGGCAACGACGCCAGCGTGGCACTGGCCGAGCACATTGCCGGTAGTGAAGAAGCCTTTGCGGCCCTGATGAATGGCGAAGCAAAGCGCCTGGGAATGACCAACAGCCACTTTGCCAACGCCACCGGCTGGCCCGCGCCTGACCATTATTCGACTGCCCGTGACATGGCCATTCTGGCACGCGCGATCATCAACGCCGATCCGGCGCACTACGCGATTTACGCGCAAAAATATTTCCTGTGGAACGGCATCCAGCAGCCCAACAGAAATCTGTTGCTGTGGCGCAATGACGGCGTGGACGGCTTGAAAACAGGGCATACCGAAGAGGCGGGCTACTGCCTGGTGGCGTCTGCCAAAAAGAACGACCAGCGTCTGATCGCTGCGGTGTTCGGCACTGAAAGCGAAGCCGCACGTGCCACCGAAACCGCCAAGCTGCTGGGCTATGGTTTCCTGTTTTTTGAAACCAAAACCTTTTATAAAAAGGGCGCGGTACTGACTCAGGCCGACGTCTGGAAAGGATCGGCTCGCACGGTCAAGGCAGGGGTGAATACCGATGTGGCAATGAGCATGCCGCGCGGTGATGCGGCCCAGTTCAGCACTCAAGTTGTGCTGAACCCAACCCTGATTGCGCCCTTGAAGCAGGGCGATGTCATCGGCAAGGTGGACATCCGCCGCGGTGACAAAACAGTGAGATCAGTCGATCTGGTTGCGCTGGAAGCGGTTGAACAGGGTGGTTTCTTCCGCCGCGTCTGGGACGGCATCCGCCTGTTTTTCAAGGGCGTGTTCGGCTGATTGCCAATTAGGGCGCGTGAAAAACCGCCTGCCATAGCGCGCGAACCGCTGCAGGGTATCCATCCAGACTCTCCGCTTCGACGCGCGCATGCTCCGCACCCGCGAGCTTGATCTGGTGCTGCAGGCGGCGCAGTTCGCGGTAGGCGTCGGCGGCAGGCAGGGCGATGGATTCAGGCAGCAGGCCAAGTGCGGCAACGCGTTTGAGCAGGGTGATGTTGCCGACGTTGTCGCTGAGTTCGGGGTGGGCGTGGGCGTGCGTCAGCAGCAGATACTGCACGCTGAACTCGACATCGACGATGCCGCCGGAATCATGTTTCAAGTCGAATAGCGTGCCGTCATTGGGATGGCCTGCATGCATCTTTTCACGCATGGCCAGCACCTCATCGCGCAGTTTGGCGGCGTCGCGCGGGGCGCATAACAGTTCGCGGCGCAAGGCCTCGAAGGTGTCGCCGATGGCCGCATCGCCGCAGACAAAACGTGCACGCGTCAGCGCCTGGTGTTCCCAGGTCCAGGCGTGATGCAACTGGTAGTCGCGAAAGGCCGCAGTCGAGCTGACCAGTAACCCGGATGCGCCATCCGGGCGCAGTCGCAAATCCGTTTCGTACAGCATGCCGGCCGAAGTGAGCGTGCCCAGCCAGGTGTTGATGCGCTGGGCGAGGCGCGCGTAGATTTCCTGCGCGCGTTCGTCGGCATCGTCGTAGAGGAAAACGAGGTCGAGGTCGGAGGCGTAGCCGAGCTCTTTGCCGCCGAGTTTGCCGTAGCCGATGATGGCAAAGCGCGGGATGTCGCGGTGGCGGGTTTTCAACCCGTCCCAGCAGCGCGCGAGGGTTTCGGCGAGCAGCGTGTCGGCCAGATACGAGAGGTGATCCGACAGCGCTTCCAGCGTCAGCCGTCCCGCCACGTCCTGCGCCAGCAGGCGCAGCGTCTGCACCTGCTTGAAGCGGCGCAGCGCATCCATCTGTGCTTCGGTGTCGCCGGGGTGGGCGTCGAGTTCGGCGTGGAGTTGCGCGCTGAGCTGTGCCCAATCGGGCAACTGCATCAAGTGCTGTGGTGCGATCAGTTCGTCGAGCAGTTGCGGTTGCCGCGTGATCATCTGTGCCGCCCAGGGGCTGGCCGCCAGCAGGCGCACCAGTTGCCGCAGCGCGGCCGGATATTCGCCGAGCAGGGCCAGATAGGTGCTGCGCCGCGCAATCGCCTGCAG
Source organism: uncultured beta proteobacterium (assembly GCA_963828945.1). Lineage (GTDB taxonomy): Bacteria > Pseudomonadota > Gammaproteobacteria > Burkholderiales > Thiobacillaceae > Thiobacillus. The sequence continues at coordinate 61,715 of CAWHHA010000028.1, read as the reverse complement.
CAGCGCGGCAAGGCGTTCCAGCGTGGCCAACGGGTCGGGCTGGCTGCCGATGATTTCGAGCGCGGGCGGCAGCAGCATGTTGAGCCGCTGCTGGGTCGACTCGCTGAGGCGTGCCGTGTGCTGGCGCAGCGTGTCGAGCGTGGCCAGTACTTTCTCCGGGTCGGCGTAACCGGCGTTTTCCAGCAACGCGTGGGTGGTGGCGGCATCCGCCGTGCCACAGCACACGGCGGTGAGCGGATGGCTGTTCTGGTCGGTTTGTGGCGCGGCAAACACCTGCTCGAAATGGCGCGTGACCTTGTGGCGATGCTGGTCGAGTACGGCGACCAGTGCGGCGTAGTCGGGAAAATTCATCGCCTCGGCGAGCATCGCCTGCGACTCGGCATCGTCTGGTAGCAGTTGGGTTTGCGCGTCGTCCAGATATTGCAGGCGATGTTCCAGCCGCCGCAAAAAATCGTAGGCGGCAGCGAGCTCCTGTTGCGCGACCGTCGTCATCAGACCGCTTTTGGCCAGCTCGGCCAATATCGTCAGCGTAGGCTGCTGCCGCAGCGCGGCAATCTGGCCACCGCGTATCAGCTGAAAAACTTGCGCGGTAAATTCGATTTCCCGAATGCCGCCGGGTCCCAGCTTGACGTTGTGCGCCATCTCGCGGCGCGCGACTTCACGGCGGATTTGCACATGCAGATCGCGGATGGAGGCAAAGGCGTCGAAATCGAGGTATTTGCGGAAGACGAAGGGGCGCACGATCTGCATCAGTTCGTCGTGGCGCGTTCCGGTCAGCGGGCGCGCCTTGATCCAGGCGTAACGTTCCCATGGTCGCCCTTGCGCCACCAGATAGTCTTCCAGCATCGCAAAGCCCATTGCAAACGGCCCCGAATCGCCCCACGGCCGCAGCCGCAGATCGACGCGAAACACGTAGCCATCAGCGGTGTTTTCCGACAGCGCGGCGGTGAGCTTGCGGCCGAGACGGATGAAAAATTCGTGGTTGGTGATGGGCTTGATTGATGCGGCGGGCTTGGCGCCGTCGGTGTCGCCTTCCTCGGGATAGAGATAAATCAGGTCGATATCGGACGATACATTCAGCTCGCCGCCGCCGAGCTTGCCCATGCCGACCACGACCATCTGCTGTGGCTGCCCCGCCTCGTCGCGCGGTTCGCCGTGGCGCGCGGCAAGCGCGGCGTGATGGAACCCGAGTGCCGCCGTGATGCAGACCTCGGCCAGCGCGCTGTAAGCCGTGGTCACTTCGGCCAGATCGGCGGTTCCGGCCAGATCGCGTGCGGTGGTGATGAGCCACACGCGCTGCCGCAGCTGCCGCAAGCGCTGGTGCAGCGCCGTTTCGTCTGTGCACGGCGGATCGGACAGAAACACCTGCATGGCCGAGCGGGTGACAGGTGTGCCAAGCTGGACCGACAGACTGTCAGCCAGTGCAGGCTGCGCCGCCAGCAGGCGGCTACCGAAGCGGGAACAACCGATCAGGCGTTCAAAAGCGGGGTGGAGCATGGTGTGTGAGCCCATAACGCGTGTTTGTGCGCAGTATGCCTAATCCGAGCTGCATCGAGGGAGGGGATGCAATCTGTTGACTGAATAATGTGTCGCATAGTCGGCGCTTTTTTTATGGCGGATTGGCTTGGCGGATTAGAATGCGAGTTCATCAGCAAACCGAATAATCTGGAGAAACTGTATGGCAAGCATCGAGTCGATTCTGACCGAAACCCGTGTGTTCCCGCCTGCGGACGCTTTCGTCAAGCAGGCCAACGTGTCCGGCATGGAGGCGTATCGTGCTTTAAGCCGCGAGGCCGAAGCCGATTACGCAGGTTTCTGGGCAAAGCAGGCACGCCAGCATCTCGACTGGAACAAGCCTTTCACCCGCACGCTCGATGAATCGCGTGCGCCGTTCTACACGTGGTTCGACGACGGCGAACTGAATGTGTCGTACAACTGCCTCGATCGTCACCTGGCTACCCGGGGCGGCCAGACTGCGCTGATCTTTGAGGCAGACGATGGCCGCGTGACGAAAGTCACCTACAAGGAATTGCACGCGCGTGTGTGCCAGCTCGCCAATGGCCTGCAATCGCTGGGGGTGGAAAAAGGCGATCGCGTGATTGTCTACATGCCGATGAGCATCGAAGCCGTGGTGGCGATGCAGGCATGTGCGCGCATCGGTGCGATCCATTCGGTCGTGTTTGGCGGTTTTTCCGCCAAGAGCCTGTTCGAGCGCATCGAGGATGCCCGCGCCAAAGTGGTGATTACTGCCGACGAGGGCATGCGCGGCGGCAAGGCGGTGGCGCTGAAGCGTGCGGTTGACGAAGCGCTGGCAATGGGTGACACGAGTTGTGTCGAGCGCGTAATCGTGTATCGCCGCACCGGCGGCGCGGTCAACTGGAACACACGCGACCTGTGGTGGCACGAGCTCACCCAGACCCAGGCTGACACCAGCGTGCCGGTGTGGGTTTCGGCCGAGCATCCGTTGTTCATCCTTTACACATCAGGCTCCACCGGCAAGCCCAAGGGCGTGCAGCATTCCACCGGCGGCTATCTGCTGGGCGCGATGCTGTCGATGCAGTGGGTATTCGATGCCAAGCCCGATTCCGATGTGTACTGGTGTACTGCCGACGTCGGCTGGATCACCGGCCATACCTATGTCGCTTTCGGCCCGCTGGCGCTGGGGATGACCGAAGTCATCTTCGAGGGCATCCCGACTTTCCCGCACGCCGGACGGTTTTGGGAGGTCATCGCCAAACACAAGGTGACCACGTTTTACACCGCACCAACCGCGATTCGCAGCCTGATCAAGCTGGGTTCCGATTTGCCCGCGCAGCATGATTTAAGTTCGTTGCGCCTGCTCGGCACGGTGGGCGAGCCGATCAACCCGGAAGCCTGGATGTGGTATCACAGCGTGATTGGCGGCGGCCGCTGCCCGATTGTCGATACCTGGTGGCAGACCGAAACCGGCTGCAACATGATTTCGCCGTTGCCTGGCGCGGTGCCAACCAAGCCGGGTTCATGCACCTTGCCGCTGCCCGGCATCATGGCGGCGGTCGTCGACGAAACCGGCCATCCCGTAGAGCCCGGTCACGGCGGCTTGCTGGTGATCAAACGGCCTTTCCCCAGCCAGTTGCGCACCTTGTGGAATGACCCCGAACGCTTCAAACACACCTATTTCCCCGAAGAACTCGGCGGCACCACCTATCTCGCGGGTGATTCGGCGCACTGCGACAAGGATGGCTATTTCTGGATCATGGGGCGCATCGACGACGTGCTGAATGTGTCCGGCCACCGTTTGGGCACGATGGAAATCGAATCCGCGCTGGTGTCGCATCCGCTGGTTGCCGAGGCGGCCGTGGTGGGACGTCCGCACGACATCAAGGGCGAGGCGGTGGTGGCGTTTGTGGTACTGAAAGGCGTACGCGCCAGTGGCGACGCAGCGAAGAAAATCGTTGCCGACCTGCGCGACTGGGTGGCGAAGGAAATCGGGCCGATTGCCAAGCCCGATGAGATCCGCTTTGGCGACAATCTGCCAAAAACACGTTCCGGCAAGATCATGCGACGGCTGTTGCGCGCGATTGCCAGGGGTGAAACCATTACGCAGGATATATCCACGCTGGAAAACCCTGCCATCCTTGAGCAGTTGAAGGAAGCCGTGAAGTAAAGGAGCAGCCGGGCGCGACAAAATGGCGTGGAAAAAATTGTCAGCGCCTGGTCTGAACCTTCTTCGGGATTGAACTTTCCCAGTTGCTCCCATTTATAATCAGGATACGTTAGTCCTCTTAACTCGAAAGGAACCCTATGTCGCACTATCACGCAGTCGTCTGGCTTGACCACAACGAAGCCCACATCATGCACATCAGCCCGGATGACGTTGAAAAGTCAGTGGTAAAACCGGCTGAGCCGCACCGCAATCTGCAGCGCAAACGCGGTTCCGTCAGCGGCAGTCGCCAACCCGAAGACCAGCATTTCTACCACGAGGTCGTGGAAGCCATGAGCGGTGCCGCAGAAATTCTGATTGTCGGCCCAGGCCAGGCCAAGCTCGAATTGATCAAGCACATTCATTCCCACGACCATACCGTCTCCAACAAGGTGATCGGGGTGGAAACAGTCGATCACCCGAGCGATGCTCAGGTCGTCGCATTTGCCCGCAAGTATTTTGTAGCCAAGGACAGAATGCTGACGCAGTGATTGCATGCCGCCCCCGATTGCAGGGGGCAGCGTGTCTTGCCAGGCACCCTTCGGGGTGCTTTTTTTGTCGGGATTTTTTACAAAAATGAAGGACTGGGACTTGCCAGCCAAAATAAAAGTTAATAATTTCCTTAATTAAATCAATTTATTAAAAGGCATCAATGGCTTTTCAATTCTTTGGCATATTGGTTGCTTATCGTTGCCGGCATAACAAGCTGTAAATAAGTCATACATCCGAATTTTAATTATTAGAGAGAGAAGGACATGAAGCTTCAAAAGCTTAATCGCACGCTTATTGGTGCGATGGTGATATCCGGTGCGATGGGTATTGCTTCCCAGGCCCACGCAGCAGGCTATTGCAATTTGGGCACGGCAACTGAAGGTATCAGTACCGCGAACATGACATTTAATGCTATTGCTGCAAGCGATTGCTACGGGGTTGTCGCGGGCAATATTTCAGGTACCGGCAATGGCAATGATGATGGCCCGGCTGAAATCAACGCCCTGGCCTGGGGAACTGGCTGGACATATCTGGATTCAACGGATGCGTCGAGTAGCACATTCATGGGGATTAATTTCACCGTGACCGCGACCGCAGGTTCAACCGGAAGCTGGACGCTCACGGGCACCGATACGAACGGGGGCGCGCCCCTGAATTTTCCGACTGGCCTCGACTTTGTGGTGAGCCTTAAAGGTGGGACTGAATATGCCTTGTGGGGCTTCGATAATGTGACTGTTGATGGCGCTGACACTGGCACGTTCAGTATCACTTTTACAAATAAGGGCGGGAATAATCCTGCGCTTTCCCACCTGATCATTTTTGGGCGGGAAGCCAGTGGCGGTTCGGTAACCTCGGTCCCAGAAGCCGACACCTACGCCATGCTGCTGGCCGGCCTGGGCCTGGTTGGCTTTGCCGCACGACGCAAGCTGGCCTGAACTTCAGTCGTTCCTGAAAAGCGCCGCATTGTCGGCGCTTTTTTTATGGGCATTGCAAGGCTGCATGGCCCACAGCACGCCGGCCCTGTCAATGCATCCCTGCCGTTGCAGGCACCCTTCGGGGTGCTTTTTTGTCGGAATTTTTTACACAGATGAATGGCTTAGACTTCGCAAGCGAAAAATAAGTTAACTATTTTCTTAATTAAATCAATTTTTTAAACTTTATCGATCACTGTTAATTTTTTTGGGCATATTTATTGCTCTTAATGTTCACATGACAGGCTGTAAATGTCATGTATCTGATACTTGATAATGATTGTTATAAGGAGAAGGGCATGAAGCTTCAAAAGTTTAACCGCACGCTCATTGGTGCAATGGTGATATCCGGTGTGATGGGTGTTGCTTCGCAGGCGCACGCGCTAACCCTCAGCCCCGGGATGGAGACTTGGACCAGCCTTTCCACGTCCAACCTCGGTCAGGCCGCGGTGGAAGCTATTGTCGGTGTATCCCCGCTGGGCTTGGTGTATAAGCAGGATGAAGGCAGCAGTGAATCGGGCAACGCCATGGGTTACTACACCACGACATTTTCCTATGAATCAATCGGTGACGCCTCGGGCGCGACGATCACTTGGGACGGTGGCATGAAAATCAGCTGCCCCGACTGCTTTCTGATCGTGAAAGACGGGAATCATTCCCAAAATCCCCCGCCGTATCCCCAGTATATTTTCGATATCAGCGGCTGGAACGGTACGGATACCATTACCCTGTCGGGTTTCTGGCCTGGCCCGGGCGCGATTTCCAACGTCGCGATCTGGAACAACGCCAGCGATGGCGGCGGCTCGTTGGTTCCCGAAGCGGACACCTACGCCATGCTGCTGGCTGGCCTGGGTCTAGTTGGCTTTGCCGCACGCCGCAAGCTTGGCAAGCTGGCCTGAACAACCGTCGTTCCCAACTAAAAAGCGCCGCATTGTCGGCGCTTTTTTTATGGGCATTGCAAGCCCGCACGGCCCACACTACTCCGGCACCTGTCAATGCATCCCTGTCGTTGCCGGCTGCCAGACTGGATTGATTGATTTTTATGGGGGAAAGCGCCTGAAAAGAGGCCGTATTTCTTAACCAATTGAAATAAAAGGAAATTAAATTAACGTGTTTCCACCGACGCGCCTAAAGTTCGTCGAAAAATCGTCGTTACTGTTGATATCCTGTAAAGGGCAAACCCGTCGCGAGGCGGGGACGCAAAGCTTCCGGTCTTGGAAAAGACAGCGGGGCTGCCAATGGAAATCAGCATTGTTGTGGTGTCCGTGAGCCCTGATTCAGGCGTTTTTTCGCTATCTATTAGGAGCCGCCATGTCGCACCAATGCCCATTCCCCGTCCAGTCTTCCGACAACCGCCGTGGTTACCGCACGGGTAGCGCGCCTGGTTTTACGCTCGGTCTTGCCCTGGTGGCAGCCTTGTCCGGGTACGCCGGCCTCAGTCATGCCGCCTCAGCCTCCAATCAGGGCAACAAGCTCCCGTCAACGGTCGAGAAATCCCAGGCCTATGTGGGCTGGGCTAAAGGCCGTTTGCTGGTGGCCCCGCGTGCTGGCCTGTCCGCAGCCGAATTCGACAAGGCGATGAAGCCGCACAATGCCCGCTCCAAGGGGTATATCAAGCAGCTCAATACGCACGTCATCGAACTGCCTGCCGGCGCCGATGAAGTGGCGACCATGAATGCACTGCGCAAGAACCGCAATCTGAAATATGTCGAGCTCGACATGCTGGTGAGGCATGCCGCATCGGTGTCCGATCCTTCCTACGGCAGCAGCTGGGCGTTGCCCAAAATCCAGGCACCCACCGCATGGGACAGCGCCAGCGGCGGCGGTGTCACCATTGCCATTCTGGATACCGGCGTCGACAGCACCCACCAGGATCTGGCGCCCAACATGGTGCCGGGCTGGAACATGGTCGACAACAATTCCAACACCAGCGATGTCCACGGCCACGGCACCTCGGTTGCCGGTGTCGCGGCGATGGCGGCCAACAATGCCTTGGGCAGTGCGGGTGTGGCCTGGGGCTCGAAAATCATGCCGGTACGCATTGCCGATGCCAATGGATATGCCTACTGGAGCACGGTTGCGCAGGGCATCAACTGGGCAGCCGATCACGGCGCCAAGGTGGCGAACATCAGCTACAGCGGCGTGTCGGGCAGCTCAACCGTGCAGTCGGCGGCGCAATACCTGCGCAGCAAGGGCGGCGTGGTGGTGGTGGCCGCCGGCAACAGCGGCGGGCTGGAAAGTATTGCTGCCAACGATTCGCTGCTGACCGTGGCAGCAACCGACCAGAATGATGTGCGCGCCAGCTTTTCCAGCTATGGCGCCTATGTCGATCTGTCGGCACCGGGTGTGAGTCTCTATTCGACTGCCGTGGGCGGCGGCTATTCCAGTGGCTCCGGCACCTCGTTTTCCAGCCCGGTGGTTGCGGGTGCGGCGGCGCTGATGTTGTCTGCCAACAGCAAGCTGACGCCGGCCGATGTCGATCGCCTGCTGATCAGCAATAGCGTCGATCTGGGAACGTCAGGCTATGACCAGTACTATGGTTCCGGCCGGGTCAATGCCGCGGCATCTGTCCTGGCGGCCAAGCAGACCGTCGTGTCCGACACCCAGGCCCCTACCGTCAGCATTACCTCGCCTACCGGTGGACGCGTTTCCGGCGTGGTTCCGGTCGATACCAACTCTTCCGACAACGTCGGCGTGACGCGCGCCGATTTCTACGTCAACGGCCAGTTGGTTGCCTCCGACAGTCTGGCACCGTTTGCCTTCGCCTGGGACACCGCAGGCAGGGCGGACGGCAGCTACACGCTCAGCGTGCAGGCTATTGACGCGGCAGGCAATCGCGGCACCTCCCCCTCGGTTGCGGTCACCCTCGGCAACGACAGCACCGCCCCCACGATCGGCAGCCTCAACCTCACCGATGGCATGACGATTTCCCCCAGCAAGCAGACGATCAGTGTGAGCGCCACTGACAACCAGAGTGTCGCCAAAATCTCGCTGGTGATCGACGGCAAGGAAGTGGCAGTTGTCTACGGCGGCTCGCTCAGCTACAGCTGGAACACACGGAAGCTGGCTAAGGGCGCACACACGGTAACCGTGCGTATCACCGACAACTCGGGCAACGTGACGACCAAGACAGTGACGGTTTACAAATAAGCGGCAAGCCTCTGCAGGCTCTCCAGGCGCCCTTCGGGGCGCTTTTTTTGTGCTCAGTTACTTGGTGGGGGTGAGCGCTGTTGTGGTGTTCACCAGTTCCAGTACCAGCGCATGCAGCCGCGACGGTGACATCAGCGCGCCGGTTTCCTCGTCAAAGGCCGTGTCGGCAAGGGGGAGCGAGAACTGGCCAGGCAGCACCAGCACGCCCAGGGTGTTCAATATCTGTCGCAGGTGCGGCAGCATGCGCATGCCGCCCAATGTGCCGGGCGAGGCCGCCAGGATGGCGGCGACCTTGTTCTGATACGGCACCAGCCCGGATTCGCCCTGCCATTCGCGCGACACCCAGTCGATCGTGTTTTTCAGCAGCGGTGGAATCGAGCTGTTGTATTCCGGGCTGGCAATCAGAAAAGCATCGTGTTCCTTGAACAGCGCCTTCAGGCGCAGCGCATTGTCGGGCAGGCCGTCGCGGTCTTCGAGATCGCCGTTGTACAGCGGCAGCGGGTAGTCCGCCAGGTCGATCAGGGTGACGTCGCCGCCAGCGGCGCGGGTGGCGTCGACAGCCGTCTTGATGAGCTTGCGATTCCAGGAATCACGGCGAATGCTGCCGGAAAAAGCGAGAATTTTTGGCATGCTGCCCCCTTTTGTGGAAAATCAGGTGATTGTATCGGGGCTTGGTTGCCTGGAATGATGTTTGCGGTTATTTGCGGGAATTTGATGCCAATTGAAAAAACGCCGTTCGATAAAATGCGGCTTGATAAATGGCTGTGGGCGGCGCGCTTTTTCAAGACGCGCAGCCTGGCCATCCAGGCGATCGAAAACGGCCGGATCAAACTCAACGGCGTGCGGGTCAAACCCGCGCACGAAGTCAAGCCGGGCAACCGTCTGGAACTCCATATCGGTGATTTCAACTGGGAGCTCACGGTGCGCGGTCTGTCGATGCAGCGCGGCCCGGCACCGGTGGCGCAGGCGCTGTACGAAGAAGACCCCACCAGCCACGCGCGTCGCCAGCAGCAGATCAGCGACCGAAAGCTGATGGACAACCCGGCGGCGGCAATCAAGGGGCGTCCCACCAAGCGCGACCGGCGACAGATTCATCGTTTTACCGACGAATGACGCGCGAGAATTTAGCTGGGATTTCTGCCCGCAAAGTGGGCGTAAACGCATAAAATCGATGGGGTTCAAGCCCCTTTCATGACAGTTTCCCCCGTGCTTTCCCTATTCCTGCGTCGTGCCGCGCGTTGGCTGGCAGCTTTGGCTGCACTTGCCGCGCTGGGCTTTGCGAGCGCTGCCGCATTGATGTTCTTCTGGGTGTTGCCCAACATCGCCGATCACCGCGATACGGTGGCGCAGCTGATGTCGCGCGCGCTCGGTCAGCGCGTGACGCTGGAAGCGGTGTCGGGCAAGTGGCAGCAGATGCGTCCGGAGTTTCATCTGCGAGGCGTACGTCTGTACGACCAGCAGAATCGCCCAGCGCTGTATCTGCCCGACCTGGACGCGCAGTTTGCCTGGCGCTCGCTGCTGTTTCTGGAGCCGCGCTTCAGCACAATCGAATTGCAAGGCCTGACGCTCGGCGTGCGGCGCGCGCGCGACGGCCATTTTTATGTCGGCGGCATCCCCATCAACCCAGCAGCGCCCGACAGCGGCTTTACCGACTGGCTGCTGCGCCAGGGGCAAGTGCATGTCAGTCGGGCCACGCTGACCTGGCAGGACGAGGTGCGTGCTGCGCCGCCGCTGATATTGTCGGCGGTGGATTTCACCCTGACCAATCGCCTGCGTAACCATTTTCTGAGCTTGCACGCCACGCCACCAGCCAGCCTGGCACGGCCGCTCACCATCGATGCGCAGATGCGCGCGCGCAAACTCGACGACACCAAAACCTGGAATGGCCGGGTCGAGGCAGATGTGGCGGGCGTGTCGTTTTCGCAACTGACCCACTGGCTGGAGTTGCCTGCGCAACCGCAGCAGGGGCAGGGCGCGCTGCGGGTGAGGTTCGAGGTGGCGCAGGGCGAATTGACCGCTGTGACTGCCGGACTCGATGTGCGGGCAATCGAGATGACGCTGGGCGAGGGGCTGCCTGCGTTGCGGCTGGCGCAGGTGCGCGGGCAGGCGCTGTGGCAGCGCCGTGCCGATGACCAGCAGGTGAGCTTCGAGAATGTACGGGTGGCCTTGCCGGGTGGCCAGTTGGGCGCGCCGCTGAGCGCCGGATTGGTGTGGGGCGGTGCCGCGCGTGAATTCTCCGCGCAGACCTTGCGGCTGAGCGGCTGGCAGCCGGTGTTGCCGAGCCTGCCGATGGATGCCGCGCTGCGCCAACGCCTGCAAGCCTTGCAAGCTCAGGGGATGGTTGATGATGTGCGACTGCGCTGGAAGGGCGCGCAGCCGGGACTGGACAACTTCGATCTGACTGCCCGCTTTAGCGGCATCGGCGTGACGGCATCCGGCCCGCAACCGGGCGTAGTCAATCTGAGCGGACGCATCGACGGGAGTGCGCAGGCGGGCAGGTTCGAGATTGATTCGCCCAAGCTGGTGATCGATCTGCCGATGCTGTTTCGCGAACCCCGGTTCGGCTTCGACCAGTTCCACGCGCGCGGCGGCTGGAAAAAAACGGCGCGTGGCCGTCTGCTGATACTGGACGAGATGGCGTTTGCCAATGCAGACGCAGCGGGAACGGCCAAGGGTCAGTATGAGTTGATCGCCGGCCAGCCGGGCGTGATCGACCTGAGCGCGCATCTCACCCGCGCCGACGGCCGTGCGGTATACCGCTACTTGCCCACAAGCATTGGTGACGTAACCGTTAACTGGGTAAAAGACGCCGTGTTGGCGGGGTACTCGGACGATGTGCGGCTGGTTTTGAAAGGCGACCTGGCGAAATTCCCCTTCGAGCATGGCGAGGGAGCGTTCAGCGTGGATTCGAAAATTCGCGACGCCGTGATCGACTATGTGCCGGGCTGGCCGCGTGTCGAGGGGATACAGGCGCGCATGCTGTTTCAGGGCAAGACCATGGAGGTCACCAGCAGCCAGGCGCGGATTTATAACGTGGCCCTGGCTCCGGTGCGGGTGTTTATCCCGGACTTGATTCCGCTTGAGACCATGCTGCTGGTGGATGGCCGGGCACAAGGCCCGGCGCAGGACTTCGTCCGCTACGCCAACAGCAGCCCGGTGGGTGGCCATCTGCGGGGCTTCATGACCGCGCTGGATGCCAAAGGCACGATGCAGTTGGGCTTGAAAATGCAGATCCCCATGCTTAACAGTGACAACACCACGATGTCGGGCAAGTTGTCCCTGCAAAACAACCGCTTGTTGTGGTCCGGTCTGCCGCCGATTGAGCAGGCGCGCGGCGATATTGATTTCACCGAAAGCAGCCTGAGCGCAAAAAACGTTACCGCGCAGTTTTTAGGCGGCCCGTTGCGCGTCGATACCACAACCCGTCCAGGACAGGGGAAGACTCAGGCGCAGGTACAGATTCAGGCGCAGGGGCAAGCCAGCGTCGACGGGGTTGCGGCCTGGCTCAGCAAGGACATGGGCAGGCACTTGTCGGGGCAGACGGCCTGGCGGGGGCAGATCGATCTGCTGGAAGACGGCGAGCGCATCCGCATCGAGTCCGACTTGCTGGGGCTGGATTCCCGCTTGCCTGCTCCCCTGGCTAAAACCGCCGCCCAGCCGCTGCCACTTGTGGTGAACATCCAGCCGCAGGGCACGGACAAACAAATCGAGGTGAGCCTGGGACAAACGGTGGGCGCGGTATGGCGCAGTACCGCTGATGGTCGCCTGGCGCGGGGTGAACTTCGATTTGGCGGGACGCCTGTGCTGCCGACTGCGCCCGGCTTGCGCTTGGCCGGCACGGGGCGGGGTCTGGATGTCAGCGGCTGGCTGGCCTTGCTGCCTGATACGGAAGGTGGCGAGCCGCTTCCGTTGTCAACGATGGATTTGAAGTTTGACACGCTGGATCTGCTGGGACGACGCTTTCAGGACGTCCGCCTGCAGGGAAGCAACCGCAACGGCCTGTTTCGCACCCAGGTGAATGGCCGCGAGCTTAATGGCGTGCTGAACTATCGCCCCGCGGGTGCGCTGTCTGCCAGGGTGTCGGCGCAATTCAAGCAATTGACCATCCCGGATGCGGTGACTCCTCCTGGCAATGCGGCGGACGCGATGACAATGACGGCTGTCGAGTTTCCGCAGCTGGAAGTGACGGTGGACGATTTCCGCTTGCAGGCGCGCGCATTGGGCCGGCTGGAAGTGCTGGCGCATGGCACCCCGCAAGGCTTGTTGATCGACAATCTGCAACTGACGCACCCCGACAGTGTGTTTCGCATGAATGGCCTGTGGCACGAGCAGGGAATAAGCGAAACGCGTGCGGAACTGAACCTGCAGGTGCTGGATGCGGGCAAATTCCTGAGCCGCTTTGGCTATCCCGATACGCTCAAGCGGGGCAGTGCCGGGGTCGTGGGCAATGTCAGCTGGGCAGGCTCACCTGCCGATTTCAGCCTTGTCACGCTGGCCGGGCAGCTTGATTTCACGGCCAAGGACGGACAGTTTCAGAATATCAGCCCCGGCGTGGGCAAACTGCTTGGCGTGTTGAGCCTGCAATCCTTGCCGCGCCGGTTAAGCTTTGATTTCCGTGATATCTTCAATAAAGGCTTTGCCTTTGACGATATTCATGCGGCGCTGCGCATTGCGCGGGGTGTGGTTTATAGCGATGATTTCAAGATGCGCGGACCGGCCGCCACAGTCAATATGTCAGGGATGGCCGATCTCAATCAGGAATCGGTGCAACTGCGCGTGAAAGTGGTTCCGAAATTGTCCGAAGGCGTGGCGGTGGCAAGCGCGCTGATCGGCGGGCCGCTGGCAGGCGTGGGCGTGCTGGCCGCACAAAAACTGCTGCGCGACCCGATTGAAGAAGTCAGCAGCCAGAGTTTCATGGTAACGGGGCCGTGGCTGGCTCCAGAAGTCACCCGTATAGCCAAAAGCCAAACCAGAACGGACGCCCAGGCGACTGAACCTTGATTGTGGAATTTGATCATGACGACAAAAAAAATCACGCAACCCATCCCCGCTAAATTCAGCCCGGCCAAATCCAGCCCGGCCAAACCAAGCCTGGCTAAATCAAGCGTAGCGCGTCCAAAAGGCGCCCAGGTCAAAAAATCGGCACCGCAGGCCGAGACGGCGCGGGTGGCTGCCATCCAGATGGCATCCGGCGCCAACGTGTCGGCGAATCTGGCCGAAGCCGAGCAGCTCATCGAGCTGGCGGTCGAGTCGGGTGCGCGTCTGGTCGTGCTGCCCGAGTTTTTCTGCATCATGGGGCTGAAAGACAGCGAAGTGGTGAAGGCGCGCGAGGCGGAAGGCAAGGGGCCGATCCAGGCATTTCTCTCGCGCATGGCGAAAAAGCATCGCATCTGGCTGATTGGCGGCTCGGTGCCGCTGGAGGCCAGCGTGGCGAACAAGGTGCGCAACAGTTGCCTGGTGTTTGACGAGCGCGGCAAGCAGGTGGCGCGCTACGACAAGATTCACCTGTTTGGCCTTGATCTGGGCAACGAGCATTATCAGGAAGCCAAACTGATCGAGCCGGGCGACACCGTGGTGGTGATCAACAGCCCGTTCGGCCGCATCGGCTTGTCGATTTGTTACGACCTGCGCTTCCCCGAGCTGTACCGCGCCATGCCTGGGGTCGACATCATCGTGGTGCCGTCGGCGTTCACCGCCACCACCGGCCGCGCCCATTTCGAAACCCTGATCCGCGCGCGCGCGATTGAAAACCTGGCCTATGTCATCGCCCCGGCGCAGGGCGGCTACCATCTGTCCGGCCGCGAAACCCACGGCGACAGCATGATCGTCGACCCCTGGGGCGTGGTGCTGGACCGTCTGCCGCGCGGCTCCGGCGTGGTCATCGCCAACATCAATCCGGCCTATCAGGCGAGCTTGCGCAATAGTTTGCCTGCGCTCAAGCACCGCTTTATTCAATGTGAGCAGATCGAAACCGACATCGCCGAGCGACGGGTGTCGATCAAGCGCGAAAAGCCTGCCAAGTAATCCAGAATTTTCAGGAAACAGTGATGAACCCCATCGACGCCTTCGTACCCATCCAAACCGCCGAGCAGCTTTTTCATGCTGCCGAAGCCACGCTGCTGACGCCCAACGGGCTGGACGCGGACAAGCTCGCCCCGGTGTTTTCGCGCCTGATGTCACATGACGTCGATTACGCCGATTTGTATTTTCAATACTCGCGTTCAGAAGGCTGGAGTCTGGAAGAAGGCCAGGTCAAATCCGGCAGCTTCAACATCGATCAGGGCGTCGGCGTGCGCGCGATCTCGGGCGAAAAAACCGCGTTTGCCTATTCCGACGACATCAGCCTCGACGCGCTCGGTGCCGCCGCAGACGCCACCCGCGCCATCGCGCGCGCCGGGCAACAGCGCCAGACTGCCGTGGCGCGCCGTGGCGACAGTCGCCTGCTGTATAACGCGGTCGATCCGCTGGTCTCGCTGGCCGACGCCGACAAGGTTGCGCTGCTGGAGCGGCTGGAGAAGAAAGCCCGCGCCATGGATCCGCGCGTGATCCAGGTGATGGCGAGTCTCGCCTCCGAGTACGAAGTGATTTTCGTCGCGCGTTCCGACGGCCATCTGGCGGCCGATGTGCGCCCACTGGTGCGCTTGTCGCTGCAGGTCATTTCGGAACAGGACGGCCGCCGCGAGCAGGGCAGCGGCGGTGGCGGCGGGCGTTTCGACTACAGCTACTTCACCGACGATATACTCGATATCTATGCCCGTCAGGCGGTGCATCAGGCCAGCGTCAACCTCGACGCGCGCCCCGCGCCCGCAGGCAGCATGACCGTCGTGCTCGGTTCCGGCTGGCCCGGCATCCTGCTGCACGAAGCGATCGGCCATGGCCTCGAAGGCGACTTCAACCGCAAGGGCAGCTCGGCGTTCTCCGGCCGCATCGGCGAGCGTGTCGCCGCGCCCGGCGTGACCGTCATCGACGATGGCACCATCCCGCTGCGCCGCGGTTCGTTGAATGTGGATGATGAAGGCAACCCGACCCAGCGCACCACGCTGATCGAGGACGGCATCCTCACCGGCTACATGCAGGACATGATGAACGCGCGCCTGATGGGCATGCCGATCACCGGCAACGCCCGCCGCGAATCGTATGCGCATCTGACCATGCCGCGCATGACCAACACCCTCATGCTCGGTGGCGACAAGGATCCGCACGAAATCATCGCCTCGGTGAAAAACGGTCTCTACGCCGTCAACTTTGGCGGCGGCCAGGTCGACATCACCAGCGGCAAATTCGTCTTCTCCGCCGCCGAGGCCTACATGATCGAAGACGGCAAGATCACCTACCCGGTGAAAGGCGCCACCCTCATCGGCAACGGCCCCGAAGCGCTGACGCGCGTCTCCATGATCGGCAACGACATGGAAATGGATTCCGGTGTGGGTACCTGTGGCAAGGAAGGCCAGAGCGTGCCGGTCGGCGTGGGGCAGCCGACGCTGCGGATTGATGGGTTGACGGTGGGCGGGACGGCGTGAGTGGAGTAGGTCCAAACCGTGGTGAGTTATTCGGGTTTGGGGCTGCATCCTGATCGTGATGCTGCGAGTTTGTACATGGGCCACTCATTTGTGAAGCAGTTGAACTTGCAGCCATGAAAAGCCTCCTCTCCAGAGTGTTTCCGCAGCAGGCTGCTGTCACGCATCGCGAACGGCTGCTCTCGGGTCTGGGAGGGATTTTTGCCATCCTTCTCACCACGCTGATTGCGCATCATTACATCGGTGGAGTGACGCCCCCTCTCATGCTGGCCTCTATGGGGGCTTCCACGGTGCTGTTGCTGGGCGCGCCGCATAGCCCCTTATCTCAGCCCTGGGCCTTCGCCGGCGGTCATCTGGTTTCGGCGTTTGTCGGCATTACGTGTGCCACCACCATTCCCAATCTGTATCTGGCTGCGGGCTTGTCGGTCGGCCTGTCCATCAGCGCCATGTATTACCTGCGCTGCCTGCATCCCCCGGGTGGCGCAACGGCCTTGCTGACGGTCATTGGCGACCAGAAAATCCACGCACTCGGCTTCCACTTCATGCTGCTGCCGGTTCTGACGAATGTGGCGATACTGCTTGCTGTGGCGCTGATAATCAATAATCTCATTCCGGGCCGGCGCTACCCCGCCAATCTCACGCTTCACGGCAAAGCGGATGCCCATCCCGGGAACAGCTTGTCCCCAGTCAAGCTGAGTTTTGACAGGGAAGACCTGCTCGCTGCGATGCGTGAGATGGACGGCTACATTGACATCAGTGGCGAAGACCTCACCCGCATCTATGGTCTTGCCACGCTCCACGCTCACCAGCGTGGCTTTGGTGGAATGCGCCTGGGCGACATCATGACGCGTGAGGTCGTGACGGCGACGGCGGATACGGACATCCGGTCGCTGTGGGCACTGATGAACAAACACGGTATCCGTGGCGTGCCGATCACGGATCAGGATGGAAAGGTGGCAGGGATGGTCACCATCGTGGATTTTCTCAACGCTGTCGACTGGCGCATTTGCGAAAGCATCGTCCAGCGGATGAAACACCTCTTCAGCCGCAAATCGCCCCCCACCGTCAAGCGCATCATGAGCACTCCGGTCATCTCGGCTCGAGTGGACATGCCGCTCACCGATGCGTTCCTGATTTTTTCGGAGCACGGCATCAATCATCTTCCCGTCACAGAAGCGAATGGCCGCCTGGTCGGTATCGTGACGCGGCTTGATCTGCTATCCACGTTTTACGGCGATCGGGCGAATCAGATGGCGTAGTGAATAGTTCGTGCGGGGCATTTCATCGAAACGCAGCGCGCCGTATGAATAAAACGGTTCCGTCAGGAAGCGATCTCTGAGCGTGCTAATGTTGTCAGCAGCGTCAGGCGCAGGTCATTTCCGATTACACGTGCGTCGCTTAACTTGAAGCGCGTTGCATCTGCCAGCGTAGTAAGCGGCGGCTGGGTAAATAGTCCGCGCGCATCGTCGCCTACCGCCATCGGCGCCATATAGGCCACCCACTCATCGACCAGACTTGCGGCAAGTAGCGCGCCGTTCAGTGCAGCACCTGCTTCGACGTGTAGCTCGTTGACGCCGCGTTGTGACAGCAGTGTGAGCAAAGCCAACAAGTCGACGCGGCCGTCAGCTCCAGGCAACTCGACCACCTCCGTACCCGACCTGTTCGAGCGCAGCGCGTGCTGTTGGATCAGCATGATGGCAGGCGACGAGCGCGGGCAGGATCGCCGCATCCGCCGGCGTGCGCAATCCGGAATCGACAATGACCCGAAGGGGCTGGCGTCCAATATCGAAATCGCGCACGTTCATGCGCGGATTGTCGGCCAGCACGGTGCCGCTGCCGGTGAGGATGGCGCAGGCACGTGCGCGCAGCTTTTGCACATCGGCGCGTGCCGCTTCGCCGGTGATCCACTGCGACTGGCCATTGGCGAGTGCGGTCTTGCCGTCCAGGGTGCTGGCAGTCTTGAGGCGCACCCACGGCCGCTGCCGCGTCATGCGCGAGACGAAGCCAGGGTTGAGCGCACGTGCTTCGGCTTCCATCAACCCCACTTCGGCCTGAATACCGGCCAGCGTCAGCATGGAAATACCACCGCCCGCAACCAGCGGGTTGGGATCGCTCATGGCCGCCACCACACGCCCTGCGCCCGCATTGATGAGCGCCTCGGCGCAGGGCGGGGTGCGGCCGTGATGTGAACAGGGTTCGAGTGTGACGTACACCGTCGCGCCACGCGCGGCGTCGCCTGCCGCTTTTAGCGCATGCACTTCGGCGTGCGGGGTGCCGACGCGTTCGTGCCAGCCTTCGCCAACGACCCGGCCGTGCTGGACGATGACGCAGCCGACGCGTGGATTGGGGCTGGTCGTGAAAAGCCCACGCGCTGCAAGCTGCAGCGCGCGCGCCATGTGGGCGTGGTCGGTGGCGCTGTAGCGGTCGGCGTGGGACATTCAGGGCTGGTCGATGTCGCGGATCACATCGCGAAAATCGTCCACGTCCTGGAAGCTTCGATACACCGAAGCGAAGCGGATGTAGGCGATCTTGTCGAGCTTCTTCAACTCGTTCATCACCAGTTCGCCGACTTCACGCGCGGGTACTTCGCGTTCGCCCAACGTCAGCAGACGCTGGCGAATGCGGTCGACCGCGGCGTCGACCAGTTCGGTGGAAACCGGGCGCTTGTGCAGTGCGCGGCGAAAGCCCTCGCGCAGCTTGGTTTCGGAAAAGTCCTCACGGGTGCCGTTGGTCTTGACGATCTGCGGGGGCCGCAACTCGGCGGTTTCCCAGGTGGTGAAGCGCTTGTCGCAGGCGGCGCAGCGGCGGCGGCGGCGAATCGCGTCACCCGCCTCATTGACGCGGGAGTCGATGACCTGGGTATCAAGAGAACCGCAGAAAGGACACTTCATGGTTAGGGGTCAGGATTCAGAGGCCAGGGATCAGGGGGTGGGGGTTGAGGGCGTGGTTCTAAAAACTTGCGGCGCAAGCCGCTCATTCCCTGCCCACTGAATCCTGACCCCTAATCCCTTAAACATCCCGACCCCGGATTCCTCTCAGCCATACACCGGATACTTCGCCGTCAGCTTCGCCACTTCGGCTTTCACCCGTGTCAACACGGCTGCGTCATTCGGTGCGTCGAGTACGTCGGCGATCAGGTGGGCGAGCTGTTCGGCTTCGAGTTCCTTGAAGCCGCGTGTAGTCATCGCCGGCGTGCCGATGCGGATGCCGCTGGTAACGAAGGGTTTCTGCGGGTCATTCGGGATCGTGTTTTTGTTGACCGTGATGTGGGCGCTGCCCAGCAGCGCTTCGGCTTCTTTGCCTGTCAAATTCTTGGCGCGCAGATCGACCAGGAACACATGGCTTTCGGTGCGGCCGGAGACGATGGCGAGGCCGCGTTCGACCAGTACTTTGCACATCACCAGTGCGTTGTCGATGACCTGTTCCTGGTAGTGCTTGAACTCCTTGGTTGAGGCTTCCTTGAATGCCACAGCCTTGCCCGCGATGACATGCATCAGCGGGCCGCCCTGCAGGCCGGGAAAGATCGCCGAGTTGATCGCCTTCTCGTGCTCGGCCTTCATCAGGATGATGCCGCCGCGCGGACCACGCAGGGTCTTGTGGGTGGTCGAGGTCACCACGTCGGCGTGCGGCACCGGGTTGGGGTAGACGCCCGCGGCGATCAGGCCGGCGTAATGCGCCATGTCGACCATGAAAATCGCACCGATTTCCTTGGCGACTTTGGCGAAGCGCGCGAAATCAATGCGCAGCGAATACGCCGATGCGCCGGCGATGATCAGCTTGGGTTTGTGCTCGCGCGCCAAGGCTTCCATCTTGTCGTAGTCGATTTCCTGCTTTTCGTTCAAGCCATAGGCGACGACGTTGAACCACTTGCCCGACATGTTGAGCGCCATGCCGTGGGTAAGGTGGCCGCCTTCGGCCAGGCTCATCCCCATGATGGTGTCGCCGGGTTTGAGAAAGGCCATGAACACGGCCTGGTTGGCCTGCGAGCCGGAGTTGGGCTGCACGTTGGCGGCTTCGGCGCCGAACAGCGCCTTCACCCGGTCAATGGCCAACTGCTCGACCACGTCTACCCATTCGCAGCCGCCGTAGTAGCGCTTGCCGGGGTAGCCCTCGGCGTACTTGTTGGTGAGCTGCGAGCCCTGCGCCTGCATTACCGCCGGACTGGTGTAATTTTCCGACGCGATCAGCTCGATGTGATCCTGCTGGCGGCGGTCTTCTTGCTGGATGGCCGCCCACAGGTCGGGGTCGGTCTTGGCGAGGGTGTCTTGGCGGTTGAACATGGCAGTGGGCAGGGCTGGAAAAGGTGGGATTTTAACACGCAGCGGTTTGCTCTTGCGGCTCGTATAATCGGCCAAAACCGGAGAAAAACCATGCAAAGACGAGATTTCCTGGGAGGTGCAGGCGCAGGTATCGCCGCCATGCTGCCGCTGGCCGCACAGGCTGCGCCCGGTGAATTGAATCAACTGCCAACGATCCATTGGCGGCTGGCGTCGAGCTTCCCCAAGAGCCTGGACACCATCTACGGCGCGGCCGAAACCCTGTCCAAGCGCGTCGCCGCGCTCACTGGCGGCAAATTCCAGATCCGCGTGTTCGCCGGTGGCGAACTGGTGCCCGGCCTGCAGGTGCTCGACGCGGTCGGCAACGGCACCGCCGAATGCGGCCATTCGGCAGGCTATTACTACGTCGGCAAGAACCTCGCGCTGGCCTTCGATACCGCCGTGCCATTCGGCCTCACCGCGCGCCAGCAGAACGCCTGGATGTACGCGGGCGGCGGCATCGAGGCGTTGCGCACGCTCTATGCCAAATACAACGTGCTGCAGTTTCCCGGCGGCAACACCGGCACCCAGATGGGCGGCTGGTTCCGCAAGGAAATCAAGTCGCTGGCTGATCTGAAGGGCCTGAAAATGCGCATCCCCGGCGTCGGCGGCAAGATCATGGCGCGGCTCGGCGCAGTGCCGCAAACGCTGCCCGGCGGCGACATCTATCCGGCGCTCGAACGCGGCGCGCTCGATGCTGCCGAATGGGTGGGGCCGTACGACGACGAGAAACTCGGCTTCCACAAGATCGCCCAGCACTACTACTACCCCGGCTGGTGGGAAGGCGGCCCGCAGCTGAGTTTCTACGTCAATCAGGTCAGCTGGCGCGCCTTGCCCGAGCAGTATCGCCAGGCGTTCGAAGTGGCCACCGCCGAGGCCAATCAGCTGATGCTGGCGCAATACGACGCCAAGAATCCGCCCGCGCTGCTGCGGCTGGTGGGGCAGGGCGTCAAGCTGCATCCCTATCCCAAGGACGTGATGCTGGCCGCGCGCCGCGCCACCTTTGAACTGTACGAGGAAGAAGCGAAAATCAATCCTGACTTCGCCACCATCTACCGCCCGTGGAAAAAGTTTCGTGACACCGAGTTCCAGTGGTTCAAGGTGAACGAAGCGGCATACGCCAACTTCAACTATTACGTGAAATAGCCATGAACCGACTCGACCAGCTCATCACCACCTTTGACCTTGGCTTGCGTACCGTTTTCGCCAGCCCGCACGCCGGACGCCCCTATCCCGGCAGTGGACAGGAAGCGGAGTTGAGCGAAGCCGAACGCGCCCACGCCGCCGCGCTGATGCGCGTCAACCACGTCGGCGAAGTCTGCGCGCAGGCGCTGTATGCCGGCCAGGCACTCACCACCAAAAACGAACAGGTGCGTGGCGAACTCGAACAGGCTGCGCGCGAAGAAACCGATCACCTGGCCTGGTGCGAAACGCGCATCAACGAACTCGGCGGACGCAAGAGCCTGCTCAATCCGCTGTGGTTTGGCGGTGCGTTCGGCATCGGCGTCGTTGCCGGCCTGCTCGGCGACAAATGGAACCTCGGCTTTCTCGCCGAAACCGAACGCCAGGTCGAGGCGCATCTCGACGGCCACCTGCAGCAACTGCCGGAAGCCGATGCCAAGAGCCGTGCCGTGGTCGAACAGATGAAGATCGACGAAGCACAGCATGCGCAGACCGCGGTTGACCACGGCGGTGCGCCGTTGCCGCTGCCGGTGAAACAGGCCATGCGTTTCGCCGCCAACGTGATGCGGCAGACGGCAAGCCGGATTTAGGGCGACTGCTGTTCATTCACGGATACTTGAACTTAAAGCTACCGATATTCGCGTAAGCGTCTATGATCAGTCTGTGTTGTGTTCGCAGGGCTTATTCAAGCCCAGCCCGACACTTCTGAAGCCACTGCAAGGAGAATCATCATGGCAAAAGGCCAGGTACGTGGAAACAAGGAAGCAAAGAAACCCAAGAAACCGAAGCAGGTTGTGGTTCCGGTGGGATCGTTCATCACCCCGCCCAAAGCTGGCACGCCAGCCAAAACCCAGCACTGATTGTTGAAGAGCATTGAGCAAACGCCACCGTCAAGGTGGCGTTTTCACATCCGGAGACCCCTGTCGAATCGGGCTGGACTGTGACGGGTTTTCCGGAACCCTCCAAATGGCGACAATAGCCAGCATATGGTCACCGCCACTTTCCGCTTTTATGAAGAGCTGAACGATTTCCTGGCGCCGAAACGGCGCAAGCAGGAATTCACCGTGCCGTGCGCGCAGGCGGCGACCACCAAGCACATGATCGAGGCGCTGGGGGTGCCGCACACCGAGGTGGAGCTGATCCTGGTGAATGGCGAATCGGTGGATTTCAGCTATCTATTGCAGGACGGCGACCGCGTGGCGGTGTATCCCCGCTTCGAGGCCATGGACGTGACGCCGCTGCTGCGGGTGCGCGAGCAGCCCTTGCGCGAGCCGCGCTTCGTGGCCGACGCGCATTTGGGCGGGCTGGCTCACATGCTGCGCATGCTGGGATTCGACACGCTGTACGACAACCATTTTGACGACGATGAAATTGTGACGATTGCCGAGCGCGACGGCCGCATTGTGCTGACGCGCGACCGTGAATTGCTCAAGCGGCGCGCAGTGACGCATGGCTGTTATGTGCATGCACTGCAATCGGAGGCGCAGTTGCGCGAGGTGGTCGAGCGGCTCGATCTCACGCGCAGCGCGCGGCCCTTTACGCTCTGTCTGCATTGCAACGCGCCGCTGCGCCCGGTCGACAAGGCCAGCGTGCTGGATCGTTTGCCGCCCAGTGTGCAGGCTCACTACGAGCGCTTTAGTCTCTGCGATGGGTGCGGGCGCGTGTTCTGGGAAGGCTCGCATTGGCGCAACATGCGGAAGGTGCTGGATGGAGTGCTGCCTGTCGATCCGGCCGCGGAAGGCGACTGAGTCAACCCGGTTGTCCTGCATCGCAAGTGGGGTGGGGCGCGGCGACCATGCAACAGACTGCAGGTTCGGTGCTGATTGGCGTCAACCGTCCGGATTCCGCATGTCTGGCGTGGTCTCGTTTGTGGAGGAGGCTGGTAAACTGATTGCCCTCAATTTATCCCAAGCAGGAGTCTAACCCATGAGCGAATACGGATTCGATACCCAGATCAGCGGCCCGTTTGACGCAGCCGTCGAGAAGGTCACCGCCGCCCTCAAAACCGAAGGCTTCGGCGTGCTGACCGACATCGACGTGCAGGCCACCATGAAGGCCAAGCTCGACGTCGATCTCCGTCCCTACCGCATCCTCGGCGCCTGCAACCCGCCGCTGGCGCACCAGGCCATCACGGCCGAGCCCGATGTCGGCATGCTGCTGCCCTGCAACGTGGTGGTGCGCGAGGAAGCCGACGGCAAGGTGACGGTGTCCTTCCTCGATCCCGGCATCATGGTCAAGCTGGTGAGCAACACCGCCGTACATGGCGTTGCGACCGAGGCACGCGCCCGTTTGCTGCGGGTGAAGGACAGCCTGTCGGCCTGAGCGATTGACGCCCACAAAAAAGCCCGCTGTTTGCGGGCTTTTTTGTGGGCTATGAATCCAGTTTTTTCTGCACTTCCTGCACCAGCACCCACGGCGCGACCACCACCGCCCAGAACTGCGGCTGACGCGCATGCCAGTCCTCGGCGTCGCACATTTCAGCGCGGGCGATGCGGCCATCGGCCAGCCAGGCCTGCGCCTCGGCGGCGTTGTTTTCGGCCATCAGCAGCGCGGCATCGATCAGGTCGACGCCCGCGGCGACCTTGACGACGTCGCCGCGCGCGAAGTGGCGTTCGAGTTCCGCCCAGGCGAGCTGGGCGGTTTCGAGGTTGAGCTTGGCGCGCAGAATCTCGCGCCTTGATCGGTTGGAGGCGCAGTCATGGCCGGCTTTTCCCGCCACCGCGGCGCTGGCTCAGCGGATGCTTGGGCACTTGCGGCGGGCGCCCGCGTGTGGCGGGCGGCGCGACGCGCGGCTCGCCCTTGACCGGCACGTCGCGCAGGATGCGTGCGCCTTCGGGGCGCTTGCCGGTACCGGCGGGCTGGAACAGCGGGATCAGGTGTTTCTTGCTGTTGCCGATCAAATCCTCGCGCCCCATTTCCTTCAGCGCCTCGCGCAGCATCGGCCAGTTTTCGGCGTCGTGGTAGCGCAAAAAGGCTTTGTGCAGCCGGCGCATGCGGCCCTGCTTCACCACTTCAACCGATTCACCCTTGCCGCCCAGCACCTTTTTGAGCGGGTTCTTTTCGGTGTGGTACATGGTCGTCGCCAGCGCCATCGGCGTCGGCAAAAAGGTCTGCACCTGATCCAGGCGGAAATCGTGCTTCTTCAGCCACAGCGCGAGATTCAGCATGTCCTCCAGCGTGGTGCCGGGGTGGGCGGCGATGAAATACGGGATCAGATACTGCTTCTTGCCGACGGACTTGGACGCGGCCTCGAACAGGGTTTTGAAGCGGTCGTACGCGCCCATGCCGGGCTTCATCATTTTCGACAGCGGGCCGGCTTCGGTGTGCTCGGGGGCGATTTTCAGGTAGCCGCCGACGTGATGCTGCACCAGTTCCTTGATGTATTCGGGCGAACGCACCGCGAGGTCGTAGCGCAGCCCCGAGCTGATCAGCACCTTCTTGATTCCCGGCAGCGTGCGGGCGCGGCGGTACATGTGGATCAGCGGGGTGTGGTCGGTGTTGAGGTTGTCGCAGATGTCGGGGAACACGCAGCTCAGGCGGCGGCAGGCCTTCTCGATGGTTTCCGACTTGCAGGCCATGCGGTACATGTTGGCGGTGGGGCCGCCGAGGTCGGAAATCACGCCGGTGAAGCCGGGCGTCTTGTCGCGGATCGCCTCGATTTCCTTGATCACCGAATCTTCCGAACGGCTCTGGATGATGCGGCCTTCGTGCTCGGTGATCGAGCAGAAGGTGCAGCCGCCGAAGCAGCCGCGCATGATGTTGACCGAGAAGCGGATCATCTCCCACGCCGGAATCTTGGCGTCGCCATAGCTCGGGTGCGGCGCGCGCGCGTAGGGCAGGTCGTAGACGCCGTCCATGTCGGGGGTCGACAGCGGAATCGGCGGCGGATTCAGCCAGACGTCGCGCTCGCCGTGCGCCTGCCGCAGCGCGCGGGCGTTGCCCGGATTCGATTCGAGGTGCAGCACGCGCGACGCGTGCGCGTAAAACGACGGGTTGTTTTTGACCTGGTCGTAATCGGGCAGGCGGATCACGGTGCGTTCGCGCACGTCCTGTCTGGCGGCGAGCCGCTCGGCCTTCGGCACGATGCGAATCGGCGCCGTTGTAGTTAAAGCAGCGCCTTCGGACGACTTTGCGCGTCGGGTCCGTCCGGTGTCATCGCGTAGGGGTCGACGTGGGCATCGATGGCGCCCGGGGTGTCGAGTTCGGTAGACAGCACTTCCAGCCAGTTGTCGGCGGGTTTCCAGTCGCGCGCCACCATGAAACCGGTGCCGCGCACATCGCGGATGTCGGCGATTTTTTCGCCCTTGGCCAGGCGCTGGGTGACCTCCAGCAAGGCGCGTTCGGCGTTGCCGAAAATCAGCAGGTCGGCCTTGGAGTCCGGCAGCACCGAGCGGCGCACCGTGTCCGACCAGTAGTCGTAGTGCGCGATGCGGCGCAAGGACGCCTCGATCGAGCCGATGATCACCGGCGTGCCGGGATAGGCTTCGCGGCAGCGCTGGGCATACACCGTGACCGCGCGGTCGGGGCGCTTGTTGGGCGCGCCATGCGGCGTGTAGGCGTCGTCGGAACGGGTTTTGCGGTCGGAGGTGTAGCGGTTGACCATCGAATCCATGTTGCCCGCCGTCACGCCGAAATACAGCGTCGGCTGGCCCAGCGCGCGGAAGGCCTCGGCCGAATGCCAGTCCGGCTGCGCAATGATGCCGACGCGATAGCCCTGCGCTTCCAGCAGCCGTCCGACCAGCGCCATGCCGAAGCTGGGGTGGTCGATGTAGGCGTCGCCCGTCACCAGAATGATGTCGCACGCATCCCAGCCGAGCGCGGTCATTTCGGCGCGCGACATCGGCAGGAAGGGCGCGGTGCCGAAGCGGGCGGCCCAGTGTTTGCGGTGGGAGAACAGGGCGGGTGTCATGGAGCGATTTTACCGGTCAGGCGAAACAAAAAAGACAGGACGGCCAAGAGGGTTATTCCCCGCTTGGCCGCCTGTCCGCCTTGTGGAATGTCGAGGCTGCGTTTCGACTCAGCGTACTGCCAGGAGTTCCACGTCGAACACCAGCGTCGCGTTGGGCGGAATCACGCCGCCCGCGCCGCGTTCGCCGTAGCCCAGGTGCGGCGGGATGGTGAGCTTGCGCTTGCCGCCGACCTGCATCCCGGCCACGCCCTGATCCCAGCCGGCGATGACACGACCCGCGCCGAGTTTGAAGTCGAAGGGGTCGTTGCGGTCGACGCTGGAGTCGAACTTGGTGCCGTTGGTGAGCCAGCCGGTGTAATGCACGATCACGGTCTGGCCTGCGGTTGCGGTGTCGCCGGTGCCGACGACGAGGTCTTCAATAATGAGTTCGGACATGATTTCAAACAGGAAAGTTGGACGAGGGCTGCATTCTAACAGTTGACCGGCCGGATTGATTTACCGCCATTCGGCCGGCAGATAGCCGGCCGCCGGATCGACCTCGATCGGGATTTCAGTGACGCTGCTGGCGTCCGGCGGCGCGTCGACCAGCACGATGGCGGGGAAGGCGAGCACCATCGCGACCATGAAGAGCTGGATGACCAGAAAGGGAATCGCGCCCCAGTAAATGTCGCTGGTGCGGATGGATTTGGGCGCCACGCTCTTCAGGTAAAACAGCGCAAAGCCGAACGGCGGGTGCATGAACGCGGTCTGCATGTTGACCGCGAGCATCACGCCGAACCAGACCGGGTCGATGCCGAGCTTGGCGGCGACCGGCGCCAACAGCGGCACGGCGATGAAGGCGATCTCGAAAAAGTCGAGGAAGAACGCCAGCACGAACACCATCAGGTTGACCACGACGAGGAAGCCGAGCACGCCGCCGGGCAGCTGGTTGAACAGGTGCTCGACCCAGAGGTCGCCGTTCAGGCCGCGGAACACCAGGGTGAAAATCGTCGAGCCGATGAGGATGAAAATGACGAAGGTGGTGAGCTTGGTGGTGCTGTCGACCGCCTGCGTCAGTTGCAGCCGGCGTCAGCCGACCGCGCACCAGCGCCAGCAGCAGCGCGCCCGCCGCGCCCATCGCGCCGCCTTCGGTGGGGGTGGCGACGCCGAGAAAGATGGTGCCGAGCACCAGAAAAATCAGCACCAGCGGCGGCACCAGCGTGGTGAGCACGCGGGCAAATAAAGCGGTGCCGTGCAGGGTGCGCGCGCTCGCGGGCATCGCGGGCGCGGCGGCGGGTTTGATCAACGTGAGCACGAACACATACAGCAGATACAGGCTGACCAGCGCCATGCCCGGCAGCAGCGCGCCCTTGTACATGTCGCCGACCGAGGTGCCGAGCTGGTCTGCCAGGATGATCAACACCAGCGAAGGCGGGATGATCTGCGCCAGCGTGCCCGACGCGGCGATGACGCCGGAGGCCAGCCGCTTGTCGTAGCCGTAGCGCAGCATCACCGGCAGCGAAATCAGCCCCATCGCGATCACCGAAGCGGCGACCACGCCGGTGGTGGCGGCGAGCAGCGCGCCGACGAAAATCACCGCGTAGGCGAGGCCCCCCCTCATCGAGCCGAACAGCTGGCCGATGGTGTCGAGCAGGTCTTCGGCCATGCCCGAGCGTTCGAGGATCAGCCCCATCAGCGCGAAGAAGGGGATGGCCAGCAAGGTCGGGTTGGCGACGATGCCGTAGACGCGTTCGGGCAGCGCCGACAGCAGCGAGAAATCGAATGCGCCGCTGGCGAGGCCGATGCCGGCGAACAGCAGGCCGTTGGCGGCAAGCGCGAACGCCACCGGATAGCCCAGCAGCATAAACACCACCAGGCCGAGGAACATGAAGGGCGCGAGCTTTCCATTAACCGCTCCATCACACCTCCTCCGCCGGCGCTTCGGATGGCAGCACCAGCGCGCCCGTCAGCACGCCGATGCGTTTGATGATTTCGGCCACGCCCTGCAGCGCCAGCAGACCAAAGCCGACCGGCAGCAGCAGCTTCACCGGCCAGCGCAGCAGGCCGCCCGAGTCGGGCGACATCTCATGCGTCGTCCAGGCGTCCATGAACATCGGCCACGCCAGCCACGCCAGCAGTCCCGCCATCGGCAGCAGAAAAAACAGCCCGCCGATCAGGTCGATCACCGCCTGGCCTTTGGCGCCCAGCCGCCCGTAGAAAATATCGATCCGCACATGGCCGTTGTGCTTCAGCGTGTAGCCCGCCGCCAGCAGGAACACCGCGCCGAACAGATACCACTGGATTTCCAGCCAGGCGTTCGAGCTTTCGCCGAGCGCCCAGCGGGCGAGCGCATTGCCCGCCGAAACCAGCGTGGCGACCAGCACCAGCCAGATGACGAGGCGGCCGATGCGTTCGGTGAGCGCGTCGATCGCGCGCGACAGGGCAAGGAGTGCGTTCATAGTGCGCCGGATTCCTTTAGCAAATGGGCAAGCTGCTGGGCAATCGCCTCATAGCCGGCGGCGTTGGGGTGGATCGGGTCGGATTTGAGTGCGTTGTCTTTCAAAACGGCGTTGAGGATATCGCCTTCGTAGGGCAGCTGGAATTCCTCCGCCAGTTGCGCGTAGAAATCGGGCGCACCGCCGAACAGCTTGGGTTCGGGCACGCCGATCAGCACCACTTGGATGCCGCTCGCGCGCAGCGTCTGCAGCATCAGGCGCAGATTGTTTTCGGTTTGGCTGGCGGGCAGGCGCCGCAACATGTCGTTGCCGCCGAGGCACAGCAACACCAGCTTGGGCTGGTGTTCGGCCAGCAGCGCGGGCAAACGCTGCAAGCCTTCCGCCGTCGTCTCGCCCGGCACGCCAGCGTTGACCACCACGCGTTGCGTCAGGCCGACCAGCTTCGCCGGGTAGGCTTCGCTGGGTTCGGCGCCGGTGCCGTAAGTCAGGCTGTCGCCAAAGGCGAGGATGACATCGTTCGCGCCGAGCCGGGCAGCGTCGGCGCGCGCTCGCAGGCGGCGAGCAGCAGCAGGGCGAACAGTGCGAAGAAGGCGCGTTGAACGGTGCGCGTCATGCAGCGCCCACCTTGCTGCGAAACACGAAATACACCGCGCCGAGGATGCACAGCGCGGCCCACAGATAGTCGAGCTTCAGCGGTTCCTTCAAGTAGAAGTAGGCGAACGGCACGAACACGCTGAGCGTGATGACCTCCTGCAGGATTTTGAGCTGGGCAACGGACAGCACCGTGAACCCGATGCGGTTGCCCGGAACCTGCAGCATGTACTCGAAGAACGCGATGCCCCAGCTGATCAGCGCAGCGACGAGCCAGGGCTTTTGGTTCAGCTCCTTGAGATGGGCGTACCAGGCGAATGTCATGAAGACATTGCTGAGTGTAAGCAGGAGGATGGAGAGTCCGATCGGACGCATGGTTTGCTAAGGCCTAACGCAGTTAAGGGTGCAGCTCTGCGCGTTCCTCTTGAATGGAAGGTTCGATCTGCTGCAGACATAGTACGATCATGTTGATGCCCACTTGATGCACCAGCAGCGTAAGTGTCTGTGGCTCGGCGAGAGCGACACTTAGTGGGCCATTAGTAAGACTATTCGCATACCTAGAGGTTCGATCGCTTCGCTATGCCGGTCGATGACTGTGGCCAAATCATCCGTAGCCATAGTCTTACAAGCGCCTACCGCCAAGGGCGGCGTAATGAAAGCTCGCCCAAGTGCAGGACAGCGAATACTTGGCTTTGCTCGCGAGAGCTAACGCTGGCATACAGCCACAAGATCATGGCAGCTAGAACAGCGTACGTTAACTAGTAGGGTTCGAAGCATTCGCTTAGCAGTTGCATCCAGTCACTGCATTGGAGTTGCCTCGCTACCTAACGTTAAATAGCCGTCACTTGACGGAATAAAAGATTATTGGACATGTCAGCGTCATCCTGACTCAACGCCTTTAACCCTGCTGGTTCAATTCCCCGCCAGCGTCATCCGGTCAATCAGAATCGACCCCACCTGCTTGCTGCCGCGCCGTTCGACATCCTTGCCGATCGCAACAATGCCCTTGAACATCTCGGCCAGGTTGCCGGCGATGGTGATTTCCTCGACCGGGTATTGAATCTCGCCGTTTTCCACCCAGAAGCCCGCCGCGCCGCGCGAGTAGTCGCCGGTGACCATGTTGGCGCCGTGGCCGAGCAGTTCGGTGACGAACAGGCCGGTGCCCATTTTGCGCAGCAGGCCGGCGAGGTCGAGGTCGCCGTGCGAGACGATCGAGGTTGTGGCTGCCGCCTGCGTTGCCGGTGGTGGTCATGCCGAGTTTCTTCGCCGAATAGGTGGAGAGGAAATAGCCTTCGACCACGCCGTTTTTCACCACGTCGCGTTCGACGCAGGCGACGCCTTCGCTGTCGAACGGCGCGCTGCCGAGGCCGCCGTGCACCAGCGGCATTTCGCGGATGTTGATGTGCGGCGCGAAGACGGTTTTGCCGAGGCTGTCGAGCAGGAACGAGGATTTGCGATACAGGCTGCCGCCCGACACGGCGGCGACGTAGTTGCCGATGAGGCCGGTGGCGATCTGCGCTTCGAATACGACCGGGCAGGTGCGGGTGTCGAGCTTGCGGCCGTTGAGGCGCCGCACGGTGCGCTCGCCGGCGGTGCGGCCCACGATTTCGGGGGCGTCGAGGTCGTTGCCGTTGCGTGCGCTGCTGTACCAGTAGTCGCGCTGCATGCCGTTTTTGTCTTCGCCGATCACCGCGACCGAGATGCCGTGGCGCGAGCCGGCGTAGCCGTCGCAAAACCCCAGGCTGTTGGCAAAGATGAAGTGCGAGGTGTGGGTGGAGACGCCCGCGCCTTCGGAGTTGGTCAGCCGTTTGTCGACCGCCAGCGCGGCGGCTTCGCAGGCCTGCGCGCGCGCGGCGGCTTCTTCCACCGTCAGCGCCCAGGGGTGGTAGAGGTCGAGGTCGGGCGCGTTTTTCGCCAGCTTGTCGGCGTCGGGCAGGCCGGCCGCTTCGTCTTCGGCGGTGTAGCGGGCGATGGTGAGCGCTTTTTCGACCGCGCTTTTCAGGGCGGCTTCGGACAGATCCGAGGTCGAGGCATGGCCGCGTCGCTGGCCGACGTAGACCGTCACCCCCGCGCCCTTGTCCTTGTTGTATTCGATGGTTTCGATTTCGCCCTGGCGCACCGAGACGTTCTGGCCGATGCCTTCGGAGATTTCGGTGTCGGCGGCGGTCGCACCGCTTTTCATCGCGTGCTCGATGACGGTCTGGGACAGGCTGATGAGCTGGTCGCGGGTATAGCTGAAATGGGAGCGGGACATGGCGTGTGAGCGATAAGGGAAGGGAGGCGGCTACGTTTTTTGGGCGTTTTTCTGGGCTGGAAACTACAATGAGGATCATAACAGCAACCGAAAGCCCTACCGTGCGCCTGATTGACCCCGATGCCGAGCTGGAATTCGACCCTGACGATGTATACGACGGTCCCAGCAAAAGCCAGCAAAAACGTGATGTCGAAGCCCTGCAGGAACTGGGCGAAGCCCTCGTCAAACTCCCCGCCGCCCAATTCAAGCGCATCGAACTGCCGGAAAACCTGCGCATCGCCGTGGCCGACTGTCGCAAGATCACCCAGAACGGGGCATTGCGGCGGCAAAAGCAATACATCGGCAAGCTGATGCGCGGCATCGACCCGGCACCGATCCAGGCGCAGCTGGATGTGTTCAATGGCGTGTCGGCGGCAGAAAACGCCAAGCTGCACCAGGCCGAAAAATGGCGCGACAAACTCATTGCCGACAACGAGGCGCTGACGCTGTTCCTGAATGCGCATCCCGATGCCGATGCCACGCATTTGCGGCAATTGATCCGCAATGCGCGTGACGAGGCGGTGCACAACAAACCGCCGAAAGCGTTCCGCGAGATATTCCGGGTGATCCGCGAGGTCATGCAGGCCAGCTAGCAACCCAGCCAGACAGGGAGCCGCAGCATGTGGGGACGTGTTGTCAAAATCGCCTTGAGCCTGCCGTTCCTGATTGTTGCGGGCGTGTTTGGCGCCTACCTGATAGTCGGATTCTTCCTGGTCAACCCGCTGGCGCAGCAACTGCTGCCCTGGGTGGGTGAGGCCAGGCTCGCCAGCCAGCTCTCCGCGCAGCAGGTCAAGTTCAATCCGCTCACCCTCGAAGCCACCGTGACCGGCCTCAAGCTGGCCGAAAAGACCGGCGCGCCGCTGGCCAGTTTCGACCGTCTGTACGTCAACCTCGATACCACCGGACTGTTTCGCTGGGCCTGGCGCATCCAGGACATCCAGCTCGACAAGCCGCGCGCCACGGTGCTGGTGCGTTCGGGCGGACGGCTCAACTGGCAGGACCTGATCGACAAGCTGAACGAGGACAAGGAGCCGCCTTCGGACACGATTGCGCGCGTGCTGGTCGACCATCTCCGCATGGCCGGCGGCGACATCGACTACACCGACGCCAATCGCGCCGGCCAGCCGTTCAAGGTGTCGCTCGCGCCGCTCGGCATCGAACTCGACGGCCTGTCGACCCTGCCCGAGGATCGCGGCGATTACCTGATCGCGGCCAAGCTGCCGGAGCAGGGCGGCACGCTCAAATGGAAGGGCGACGTCGGCTTGAATCCGCTGGCGTCCGCCGGCCAGATCGGGCTGGAGGGCGTGCGCCTGGGCAATCTGCTGCGGGTGATCAAAAGCCCGCGCAATTTTGAATTGCCCTCGGGTGTGCTCGCTGCCGGGCTGAACTACCAGTTCGCCATGGTTCGCAGACAAAACGGTAATGACGTGCCCTCGCTGCAGGTGAAGGGCGCCAACCTGCGGGTGAGTGACCTGACGCTTGCGCCCCGGGGCGGCGGCGTACCCGTGCTGCAATTGCGCGAGGCCAGCGTGGGCAATGCGAATGTCGATTTGCTGCGCCACACGGTCGATGTGGCGAGCGTGCGCCTGGCGGGTGCGCAGCTTGCAGCGACGCGTAACGCGGCGGGCGTGCTGGATTGGCAAACCCTGTTTGCGCCTGCCAGCGCGCCAGCCAGTGCTGCACCCACCCCGTCCGCAGCCTCCCGGACGGCCCCGTCAGCAACCTGGAAAATTGCGTTGCGCGAAATCGCCCTGTCTGAATGGACAGCGCGTTTCACCGATCAGGGCGTATGCGCGGCCGCTCACCGCCCACGTGAGCCGGTTTGATCTGACCGCTGCCGTTGCGGGCGAGGTGGGGGCTAAGACCGCGCTAACGGTCGGCCCGGTCAAGGCGTCGCTCGGCCCGGTCGAGCTGCGTTCGGGCGATACGCCAGTGGCGACGCTGGCGCGCGCCGAGCTGGACAACGCGCGTCTGGCGCTGGCCGACAAGCGCCTCAATATCGACGCGCTGACACTGTCGGGCGTGGTCACCCAGGTGACGCGGGAAAAAGACAGCACCCTGAACTGGGCGCGCATTCTGCAGAAAGTGCCGGCTGCGGCTGCGGATGCGCCGAAAACTGGCGCTTCGCAGCCCATGCAAATCGCGCTGGCGCGTTTTGCGCTCGAAGGCGTCAATGTCGGCTTCACCGACCACACCACCATTACCCCGGTCAGGCTCGAGCTGACCGATGGCTTCGTCAAACTGAGCGACCTGACGCTGGATCTGACGCGCCCGCTGCCGCTTGAAGCAGGCTTTGCGGTCAAGCAGGGCGGGCGCTTTGACGCCAGCGGCACCCTTGCGCCCGCGCCCTTGCAAGGCGACCTGAAGCTCAAGCTCGCGGGCTTGTCGCTGAAACCCTTTGCGCCCTATATCAACACGATCGTGCGGCTGAACCTCAACCGCGGCACGGCGAACACGTCCGGCAAGCTGAAGCTGGCGTCCAGGGCGGGCAAACCGCTGGCGCTCGCATTCGATGGCGGCTTCAGCGTGGACAAACTCGACATCACCGAGGAAGAAAGCGGCGCGTCCTTCCTCGGCTGGGAGCGTTTGGCGAGCAAGGATCTGCACGTCGGGCTGGCGCCCAACCGGGTGCACATGGCCATGCTGCGGGCGACCGATCCGTTCGCCAAGATCCTCATCCACGAAGATGGCACCCGCAATATCCAGAAGCTGATGCGCAAGCAGCCTGCCCAGCCTGCACCGTTCGCGGCGGCTGAAAAAGAGGATGACGCGACCGCTGCGGCGGCAGACGATACGGCGCAAGCGGATGTCGCGCCGGTCAGCCCGCCGCCTGCGCCGGCCTCGACGCAAACCGCCCCAGTCAAAGCAGACCCCCCGGCGTTTCCGCTGGACATCGCGCAATTGCGAATCGAAAACGGCAAGCTGGACTTTGCCGATCTCTCGCTCACGCCCAAGTTCGGCACCCTGATGCACAGCCTGTCCGGCGTGATCAATGGCGTCTCCAACGACCCCGCCACCGTCGCGCAACTGGAGCTCGACGGCAAGGTGGATGAGTTCGGCTCGGCGCGCATCCGCGGCACGGTGCAACCGTTCAAGGCGACCGAGTTCACCGACATCAAGCTCAGCTTCCACAATCTGCAAATGGCCAACCTGACGCCGTATTCGGGCAAGTTTGCCGGCCGCCGCATCGAAGCGGGCACGCTCTCGGTCGATCTCGAATACAAGGTCAAGCAGCGCCAGCTGGCGGGCGAAAACAAGTTCGTCATCAACAAGATCAAGCTGGGCGAGCGGGTCGAGGGCCCCAACGTCAAGCATCTGCCGCTCGATCTGGCGATCGCCCTGCTGGAAGACAGCAACGGCATCATCGACCTCGACCTGCCCATATCCGGCAGCCTCGACGACCCGAAGTTCAGCTACGGCAAAATCATCTGGAAGGCGATCGTCAATGTGCTGACCAAGCTGGTGACCGCGCCTTTCCGTGCCCTGGGCAAACTGCTGGGCGTGAATGCCGACAAGCTCGACGGCGTCAGCTTCGAGCCCGGTATCAGCACGCTGCTGCCGCCGGAACAGGAAAAACTCAAAACGCTGGCCGAGGCCATGGCCAAACGCCCGGCGCTGACGCTCAGCCTCGAACCCGGCTTTGACCCGGAAGCGGACCGGCGTGCGCTGCAAGAGCAGACGCTGCGCCGCGAAGCGGCGGCGGTCATGGGCGTCAAACTGGCGCCGAACGAGGCGCCCGGCCCGGTGGACGTCAACAACTACACAGTGCAGACCTGGCTCGAAGACCGCTACAGCGAACGTGTCGGCAAGGCGCGAATACCAGACGCTGCGCGCCAGCTACAAGGCACAAGGCGGCGGCAACCTGATTACGGATAGCGCAATGGTCGAGCGGCTCGGCCGCCTGTTCAAATCCCGCGATAGCGGCCCGGCTTCCCCTTTCCATCTCGACCTGCTGGAGCAGCTCACGCAAAAAGTCGGCATCGACGACGCAGCATTGACCCAGCTGGCGCAGGCGCGCGGTCAGGCCATGCGCGACACCTTGGTCAACTACGGGCTGGATGCGGGGCGCGTCAGCGTTGCTGCGCCCATCAAGCAGGCGGCCAAGGACAAGCAGGTGGGCAGCAAGATGGTTCTGGGTGCAGCCGGGGTGGTGAGCCCGTCATCGACAGCCGCACCGGCTGCGATCAAGCCATGACGGCTCAAGCGGACGCTGGCCGGGCCGTTATGGACGGGTCTCCTCACTTGCGCTTGCCACCATGACCTTCCGCCGATTCCGAATTCTTATCCTGCTGGGCGTGCTGGCGGCCGCGATAGGCATGACCTGGCTGGAGCAGACCCTGGTGCGCGGCTGGAAAGCGCCGCTGGACGTGGCGGTGATTCCAATCAACGGCGATGGCTCGGAGCAGGCGGCTGAAACGATTCGTGCGCTGCAGGCGAGCGATTTCAACGACATCAATACCTTTCTGCAACGCGAAACCGCGCGCTATCGGCGTGAAGCAGCAGCAGGCCATGCACATCACGCTGCTGCCGGAACTGGGGAAAATCCCCCCCGCGCCGCCGCACGACGGCAGCGTGCTGAAAACCATCGGGTGGAGCCTGCAGCTGCGCTGGTGGGTGTATCAGCAGTCGGGACAACTGCTGCCGCAGCTCGGCCGGATCAAGCTGTTTGTGCTGTATCACGCGCCGCAGGACGGCGTCGCGCTGGAGCATTCGCTGGGCTTGCAAAAAGGCCTGATCGGCGTGGTGCATGCATTTGCCGATCCGCGGCAGGCGCAGCAAAACAATATCGTCATCGCGCACGAGCTGTTGCATGCGCTGGGTGCGACCGACAAATACGGTGCCGGGGGCAGGCCGCTTTATCCGCAGGGGGTTGCCGAACCGGACTGGCCCGAGAACATGCCGCGCCAGGCGGCCGAAATCATGGCGGGGCGCTATGTGAATGCTGCGGGGAATATCGTGATGCCGCCCAGTCTGGAACAGTGCGTGATCGGCGCGCAGACCGCGCACGAGATCAATGTGGATGCAGGGTTCCGGCAGCAATACGCGTCATCGAACTGAAGCGCCGCGCTGCTGCTGCAGGCGTGCCAGGCCGTAATGGATGAACGCCAGCGCGGCGAACACCGGCCCCAGCAGATTCAGCAGCGGCACGAACTGCAGCAGCCCGGTCAGCAAACCCAGTCCCCACCAGCCGCTTTGTTCGCTTTTGAACAGTGTTGTCATTTCATCCGCGCTGGCGTGCTCGGCGATGGCGTCGTAACGGAACAGGCGCTGGTTCAGATACGCCGCAGCGATGAAGGGCACGATCACACCGACGCCGATCAGCCACAGCGGCAGGGTCACCACCCACAAGGCAATGAACAGCAGCATGGCGATGGCCGCATTCCACAGGCTGCCGACCAGGCTGCCGCCGTTTGCGCGCTTGAGCTCGGGGTAATCACGTTCGGCCACCACGCGGATCAGCGCAGGCATGCCGAACAGCGCCGTGATGATGAGCGCGGTGAGATACACCAGCGGCACGAACAGCAGCAGGTGCAGCACGGCCTGAATGCCGTTGGCCAGCCACAGCGGTTCGAGGCCGGTCAACCAGGCCTGCACGCCGATGGCGTCGAGTCCCTGTGCCATCCAGCCGGAGAACGTGCGCCAGAACGTCACCGCCCAGCACGATCCACAACAGACCCGCGACCAGCATCGGCCACAGCACCACCCACAGCACGCGCAAATTGAAGAGGTCGCGCAGGGCACGCGCCATGGCATCGAGAATCGCGTTCATGCTGCTGGCCGCTGCGCGGATTTTGGGCGAAACACATCGATCGTGCCGGGGCGTGTTTCAAGGTAGGGGCCGCCGATCAGGTCGATGCAGTAGGGCACGGCGGCGAAGATGCCGTCGAGCGTTTCCTTGATCGCCTTGGGTTGCCCCGGCAGGTTGAGAATCAGGCTGGCATTGCGCGTCACGCCGACCTGGCGCGAGAGGATCGCGGTCGGCACGTATTTCAGCGACACCGCGCGCATCGCTTCGCCAAATCCCGGCAGTACTTTATGCGCGACGGCCAGCGTGGCTTCGGGGGTGACGTCGCGCGCGGCCGGGCCGGTGCCGCCGGTGGTGAGAATGAGCGCACAGCGCTCGGTGTCGGTCAGTTCGATCAGGGTGGCCTCGATCAGCGCCTGCTCGTCGGGGATCAGCCGGCTGACAAACTGCACCGGATTGGCCAGCACTTCGGCAAACCAGGCTTCGAGCGCGGGCAGTCCCTTGTCTTCATAAACACCGCTGCTGGCGCGGTCGCTGATGGAAACAAGGCCGATGCGAATGGAGTCGTGGGGCATATAGTCGGAATGTAAGCTTGCGTGAATCGTTCAATTTATCAGAATGATCCCAAATACCCGAGGAGACCGATTGTGAAAAAGTGCCTGTTAGTGGATTGCGTTGTTTTTCGCCGCCGCGACGGCATCGGCCGATCCGCCCCCGGGCTATCCCTTCGTCGATTACAACGCCGGCCTCGCGGCTGCGCGCGCAAGCGGCAAACCCATCTTCCTGTACTTCGGCCGCTACGGCTGCGCGTGGTGCGATCACACCAACAAGAAGACCTTCTCCGATCCCGCGCTGAAAAAGCTCTACAGCGACCATTACGTGCTGGTGTATGTCGATTCCGAGTCGGGACGACGCGTCACCCTGCCGAGCGGCGAACGTATCACCGAGGCCGAGCTGGGTGTGCGGCTGAACGCCTTCGCCACGCCGCTGTTTGTTTACCTGACGCCTGCTGGCGAAAAAGATCGTGCAGATTCCGGGATTCAAGGCCGTGCAGGATTTCCGCGACTACGACCGCTACGTGCGAGGCGGTCATTACAAGCAGCAGACGCTGCTCGAGTTCCTGGGCGGCAAATCGTGAGGACGCTGGCGTTCTTGCTCGCGGTGCTGGCATGGCCGGCGCAGGGTGCATGGCAGTGGAGTGCGCCGCTGACCGTCAATTCGGTTCAGGGCGCTGCGATTTTCCCGCACCTGGAATCTGCCAATCGCCGGGGCGTGGCGGTGTCGGGCGACACCGTTGGCGTGGTGTGGGAAGACAACCGCAGCGGCAGCCCGCAGTGCTACCTGGCGACGAAGCCCGCGGCCGCGGCAAATTTCCAGCAGGAAATCCGGCTCAGCCAGTCCGACTGCTATGAGCCCGTGGTGATCGCCCTGCGGCGCAGGGCGTTTTGTGGCCGCGTGGGAAGAAGCCGGCAAGGTGCATGCGCGGGTGCTGCCCGGTGGCGCGACCCTCAAGCTGAGCGATATCGAGGCAGCGCAGGTCACGCTGGCCGCAGATGGAGACACGATATATGCAGCATGGGCCGAGCAGGCGGGGCGCTTCCGCCGTATCGTCGTCGCCCGGCTGGCGCTGAAAGCGGATGCGCTTGACGTGAAAACGGTGCAACCGGTCGAAGCGGCGATGCCGTCCGACGAACAGGGCTGGCCGGCGCTGGCGCTGGCCAGGGGACGGCAGCGTGACGGTGGCGTGGGAAGATCGTCGCAATCGCCACACCGTGCCGATGGTGAGCCACAGCCGCGATGGCCTCGGCTTTGCTGCCCCTGAGCGCTTGACCGATCACATGAGCGGCAGCGTGGATGGTCTGGGGGCGGGCACCGGCGCAATGCGTCCGGCGCTTGCGGCCTGGGGCGAACAGGGCGTCGCTGCCGTGTGGCTGGACAAGCGCGACTTCCTCTCGGGCTATGACGTCTATGCCGCGTTCGATACAGGAACCCGCCGCTTCGGCAAGAACGTCGGCGTGCAGGACAGCTTCGGCGACAACATGGCACAGTGGCATGCGCTGATCGTCGGCGCGGCCGACGGCAGCCTGGTGGCGCTGTGGGACGATGCCCGCGACGGGTCGCCGGATGTGTGGCTGTCCGACTGGGAGGGCGAAGCCTTCGGCGACAACGTGGCGGTACCGGGGGCGGCAGGGCCAGGTCAGCAATCCGATCCGGTGGCGACGCTCGATGCTGCCGGCTCGCTGCATGTGGTGTGGCTGGATCGCGACGAGGCAGCCGGCACGCGCATCCGTTATGCGCGCGCCAAGCGGAAGTGACTGTGGTTCCTAGATCCAGCCGCGTTTACGCAGCCGCCGGATCAGGTACAGCATGCCGATGCCGGTAATCAACAGCACCAGGGGATAGGCGCCCCACCATTTCAGTTCCGGCATGAATTCGAAGTTCATCCCGTACAGGCTGAAAATCACCGTCGGGACCGCCAGCACCGCGCCCCAGCCAGCCAGTTTTTGCACCGATTCGTTTTGCTTGACTGACAGCGAAGCGAGATGAAATTGCATTGCGTCCGAAGTGGAGGTACGCAGGCGCTCGATCGCGGCAGATACCCGCATGGCATGGTCGTCGATGTCGCGGTAATACGCCTTGAGCGCCTTGGACGCGTATTCCGGATGCAGGCGCAGCAGGTTTTTGGTGATCTCCTGCATCGGTTCGGCTGCGTCGCGCAATGCGGTCAGGTCACGCTTGATCGCGTAAAGCTGGGACAGCATGTCGCGCCCCGGCTTGGAGCCGCTCATCAACTGGCTT
Source organism: uncultured beta proteobacterium (assembly GCA_963828945.1). GTDB lineage: Bacteria > Pseudomonadota > Gammaproteobacteria > Burkholderiales > Thiobacillaceae > Thiobacillus. The sequence goes on along the minus strand of CAWHHA010000028.1, from coordinate 21,632 downwards.
TCCAGTGACAGGAAACGATCCTGCATGCCTTCGATCACCGGACGGTATTGGTCAACAATCAGGTCGAGCACCAGATATAGCGCATAGGACGTGCCCGGCTTGATGCCGCTGGGCAGACGTTGCAGACGCTCGCTTACCCGCTGATAGCCGCTACCGTTATCGTGGCGGATGGCGACCAGCCAGTTGCTGCCGACGAACAAATGGGTTTCGCCAAATTCCACGCGTGCTTCCCACAGCTGCGCGGTGCGCGTGGCGATGAACAGGTGTCCGTCGTATTCTTCAAGTTTGGCACGCTGGTGGGTGGAAATGGCGTCTTCCAGCGCCAGTGCATGCAGGCCGAGTTCCTCGCCCAGACGGGTGATGAGCTTGCTATCAGGTGATTTCAGTTCAATCCAGATGAAACGATCATCCCGGCCGACATGGTCACTGATGCTGTCAAAGGCGATGACCTGGGTTGTTGAATCGTGGAAGAGCAGGCAGTCGATGATGAGCTCCGGAGGCGATGCGGAAAGTGCAGTAATTTTAGGGTGTGTTCATGCCAAACACACGCGAATTCAATTTCAGCACGCTTTTGTCCGACATAGCGGTACGGATTAAAAGCTTCCCTGTTCATTCAAGTCATGCCGGGGCGGCATAATGCGCCCGTCGTGCAAAAATCCTGGCAGTCCAACAACAACGATGAGCAAGAAACAACATGAAGAAACTCTGGACCTGCCTGATCTTGATGCTCGGTACGGTATGTCAGGCTGCGCCCACCGCCCCCTATGCATTTGGCGTGCTTAATCATCGCAGTCTGCAGGCAACGGCGGCCTACTGGAACCCCATTTTAAATTATGTGACGGCCCGCTCCGGGGTGCCGCTGGAGTTGCACATCGGTCGCACCGCCAACGAAACCACCGACCGGGTGGCGGCGGGCAAACTGGATTTTGCTTATACCAACCATCTGTTTACCCCCAAGCGGGATCAGCTGGGTTGGCAGGTGCTGGCGCGTCAGGACTCAAGCGGCATTCGGGGCCAGGTGGTGGTGCTTGATCGCTCGCCGGTGAAAACGCTGCAGGCGCTGGCCGACAAGCCGGTGGCATTTGCCAATCCGTATGGGTTTACCGGTTATTACGTGCCGATGGATGCGTTGCTGAGTGCCGGGGTCAAGGTGGTGCCGGTGTTTGCCGGCAACCAGGAAGCGGCGATGGGGCAGTTGATGTCGGGCGAGGTGGCCGCCGCCGGGGTAAACAATCAGGTGATGGCTGATTTCGCCACGCGTCGCGGACTGAAATATCGCGTCCTCAGCGAATCCGAGCCTTATTTCGATCTGGCGGTCATGGCTTCGCCACGCGTCAGTGCGGCCGATGGTGAGAAAGTGCGCCAGGCCTTTGTCAGCATGGCGCGTGACCCGGAAGGACAGCGTGTATTGCAGGCTGCGGCGCAATCGATCGGCTTGTCCGAAGGGCGCGGTTTTGTCCTGGCAGATGATCGCGATTACAACAACTACCGGGATTTTCTCAAACGCACCCTGGTGCCGCTGAATGAGTGATTCACCGCATGTCCGCGCCACCCGTTATAGCCTGACGGCCAATGTTCTGGGTGCGGTGTTTGGCCTGATCCTGCTGATGTATCTGGTGACGCTGACCGGGTTGGGTTTTTCGCTGAGGGAGCGCGCGCAGCAGAATCTCGAGCTGGCGGCCGAACGTGAGCTCAGCGCAATCATGACCGTGATTCAGGATCAGGTGCTGCTGCGCGACTACCCCGCCATCGAGCAGCTGATTGCGGCGCGGGTCAACCATGAACATATCCTGCGGGCGCGTTTCACCTCGCCGTCGTTTACGTTTGAAGCGCGCACTCCGCCGACCTTGCAGCATTATCCGGGCTGGTTCGCCCGGTTGCTGGAACTTCCCGCACCGCATGTGGAATCCGAATTGATGCTGGGTGGCAGTCCCTACGGCACGGTGTCGGTCGGGCTTGACCCTGCCGCAACCATTAATGGTTTATGGGTGATGGCTGTGCGTTTCACCTGGCAGATGATCATTGGCCTGGCGATCAGCATGGCGATGCTGAACTGGTTATTGGGGCGCAATCGGCGGGGTTTGTTTGCCTTGCGTGAGGCCGCACGCGCAATCGAAGGCGGCAATCTCGGCGCGCGCGTGAGCCTGGCTCATGGTTCGTCACCCGAGGTGCGAGAAACCAAACTGGCATTCAATCACATGGCCGATCACGTGAGCCAGCTGGTGAACGCGCTGGAAAGCGAACATGCTGATCTGCTGGTCGAAAAAGAGCGTTTGCGGGTGACGATCGAGTCGATTGGTGACGCCGTCATCGTCACCGACGCGAGAGGCCTGATCGAGTTCATCAACCCCAAAGCAGAGGAATTGACCGGTTACAGCAGCATCGATGCGCATGGCAGACCGGTGTCCGAGGTGTTGCCGTTGTTCAACGAAGAGAGCGGCGCACCGGTGACCAATCCACTTGAACTGGCATTGCGGAGTAATCAGGTGGTTGAGCTGGCCAGCCATTCCGTGATACTTCGCCCGAGTGGGGCGACGCTTGCGATCAGCGACACCGCCGCGCCGATCCTCTCGCGGGAGGGAAAAGTGCAGGGTGGCGTGCTGGTGTTTCACGATGACAGCGAGATGCGCAGCCTGATGCAGCGATTGGCTCGGCAGGCCGAGCGCGATCATCTCACCGGCCTGTGGAACCGCCGTGCCATGGAGAACCGGCTGGCGACCGCCTTGCAGGACGTGCAACAGAACGCACAGCGCTATATTTTTTGCTACATCGATCTGGATCGCTTCAAGCTGGTGAACGACACTTGTGGCCATCGCGCGGGCGACGCCTTGTTGCAGCGCCTGACTGCGCTGCTGGCGCGCCGTGCCGAAAGCGAAAATCATTTTCTGGCACGTCTGGGCGGCGACGAGTTTGGCCTGCTGTTTGTGGATACAACCTTGCCGGTGGCGCTGGAATACATTCAGGGCATGCGGGACGAAATTGGCCGGTTTCGCTTTGAATGGGACGAGAAGGTGTTCCGTCTGGGGGTGAGTATCGGCGTGACCGAGCTGCACCGTGGCATGACCGACGTCGGAGAAATTCTGGCGCAGGCGGATACCGCGTGTTACCACGCCAAATCGCTCGGCGGCAGCATGATTCAGGTGTACGAAAAAACCCACCCGGCGCTGCAAAAAATCAGTGACGAAATGCAGTGGGTGAGCGCGATTACCAAGGCATTCGAGGCACACCGGTTTGTTTTGTATCGCCAGCAGAAGGTCGCGCTGGCGCCAGGGATCGAGCAGCAGCATTACGAAATTCTGCTGCGTCTGCGGGGCGAGGATGGCGCGATCATTTCGCCGGGTGAGTTTTTGCCTGCCGCCGAGCGCTATGGCCTGGCGCCGAGTTTTGACCGCTGGGTGGTGCGTAACCTCTTCGCTTATCTCGATACCCACCCGGAAGATGACGCCTGTTATGCGCTGAACCTGTCGGGGCGCAGCCTCAGTGACCAGGGCACAGCCGACTTCATTATGGAAGAAATGGATCGCTACCAGTTTGACCCTGCACGGATCAGCTTTGAAGTCACCGAAACCGCCGCGATCGATAATCTGGATGCGTGTGAACGCTTGATCCTGACGCTGAAATCACGCGGCATCCAGTTTGCGCTCGACGATTTTGGCAAGGGCCAGTCTTCGTTCGGTTATCTCAAACGCCTGCCTGTCGCCTACCTCAAGCTTGACGGGGATTTTGTTCGCGGCCTGGATCACAACCGTGAAAACCTCGCCATCGTCAAAGCCATGCATACGCTGGCACATGAACTGGGCAAGCTGACGATAGCCGAACAGGTGGAAACCCAGGCGGAACTGACCTGCCTTAAACAGCTGGGTGTGGATTTCGTGCAGGGCTATTTACTGCATCGCCCCGAACTCCTGCAAATGGATTAGGGCATTGTTTGAGCGTTAAAAAAGCCGCCGCATCAATGCGGCGGCTTTTTATTGAGCCCAGCCTGTTTAACGGCCGATTAGAACGGCAGCGTGAGTTCGGGCGCAGCCTGCAGGATCACGCGGCGGAAGTCGGCCTGGATTTTTTCCAGCGCCTCGGCCGTGTCAGCCTCGAAGCGCAGCACGATCACCGGCGTGGTGTTGGAGGGGCGGGCGAGACCGAAGCCGTCGGCGTATTCGACGCGCAAACCGTCGAGAGTGATGATCTCCTGCGCATCGGGGAAGGTCGCGGATTTCTGCAGTTTGTCCATCAGCGTGTAATGCGCACCCTCGGCCATCTGGATGTTCAGTTCGGGCGTATTGATGGTGTCGGGCAGGCTGTGCAGGGTGGCGTTGATGTCGGCCTGCTTGCTCAGGTATTCGAGCAGGCGGGCGCCGGCGTACATGCCGTCGTCAAAGCCGAACCAGCGCTCCTTGAAGAACACGTGGCCGGACATTTCGCCCGCCAGCAGCGCGCCGGTTTCTTTCATCTTGGCCTTGATGAAGCTGTGGCCGGTTTTCCACAGCAGCGGACGGCCGCCGCGTTCGCGGATCCAGTTGAACAGCTTGCGCGTCGATTTGACGTCGAAAATGATTTCGGCGCCGGGGTTGCGGCTCAACACATCGTCGGCGAACAGCATCAGCTGGCGGTCGGGGAAAATGATGCTGCCGTCCTTGGTCACCACGCCGAGGCGGTCGCCATCGCCGTCGAAGGCCAGGCCGATTTCAGCGTCGCTGGTTTTCAGCGCGGCGATCAGGTCCTGCAGGTTTTTCGGCTGCGAGGGGTCGGGGTGATGGTTGGGGAAGGTGCCGTCGACGTCGCAGAACAGTTCTTCCACCTGGCAGCCCATGTCGCGGTAGAGCTTGGGAGCGAACGCGCCTGGGACGCCGTTGCCGCAGTCAACGATGATTTTCATCGGGCGCGCCAGTTTGACGTCGGACACGATGCGGGTGAGGTATTCACTGGCGATGTCATATTCGCGATAGCCGCCGTTGCCCTGCACCAGATCGTTGTTGACCAGCCGCTCGCGCAGTTTCTGGATCGTGTCGCCCGACAGGGTTTCGCCGCCGAGCACCATTTTCAGGCCGTTGTAGTCGGGCGGGTTGTGGCTGCCGGTGACCATCACCGCGCTGTTGCGTGTTCAATTGATAGGCCGCGAAATAGGTCATCGGGGTGGCGACCATGCCGAGGTCCACCACGCCGATGCCGGCTTTGCGGATGCCGCGCGCGAGGGCGGCAGCGAGGTCGGGGCCGGACAAACGGCCATCGCGGCCGATGCAGATTTCGGTTTGCTTGCGGGCGACGGCTTCGGAGCCGATGGCGTGGCCGATGGCCTCGACGATTTCCGGGGTGAGGGTCTTGCCGACGATGCCGCGAATGTCGTAGGCCTTGAAAATTTCCTTGGGGTATTCCACAGCGCACTCCCTGATTGATATTCGGTCGATTCTACCTGCGCCGGGTGTCGAAATGCTGCATCAAACGCTGCGGCAGCCAGTCGATGTTGCCGGGGAAGGGGCCGGACGGAAAGGCGACATGGCCGCCTGTTTCAGGCTGTTCGAGCGTCACCCCGGGCGACACCCCGGCGGGCGTCGGCAACGCCCAGGCCGGCAGGAAGGGGTCGTTTTTGGCGTTGATGATCAGCGTGGGGACGTTGATGAATGGCAGCACCGGCTTGGACGATGCCCGCAGCCAGTAGTCGTCGGCGTCGCGGTAGCCATGCAGGTGCGCCGTTACCAGGGTGTCGAATTCGCGAAAGCGGGTGGCGGCCGCGATCGCCCCGGCGTCGAGTGTGCCGGGGAATTGCTGCGCCTTTTTCAGCGCTTTTTGCTTGAGCGTGGCGAGAAAGCGCGCGGTGTAGACCTGGCGGTTGAAACCCTGGTCGAGCGCGTTGCCAGCGGCGGTGAGGTCGAGCGGTGCCGAGACGGCGGCGGCGCGCGCGACCAGCGCGTGTGCCGCCGCCCCTGATTCGCCCAGCCATCGCAACAGCGCGTTGCCGCCGAGTGAAACGCCGACGGCGTACAGCGGCGCGTCGGGAAAATGGCTTTTGACGTGACGCAGGATCCGCTCGATTTCCGCGCTGTCACCTGCGAAGTAGGCGCGCGGCAGGCGGTTGTCTTCGCCCGAGCAGCCACGGAAATGGGCTACCACGCCGTTCCAGCCGCGCAGTCTGGCGGTGTACATCAGGCCGTGCGCATAGTGGCTGGCAGAGCTGCCTTCGAGGCCATGGAACAGCACCACGACGGGCTGTCCTGGCGTAGCGTCAACCCAGTCGAAATCGAGAAAGTCGCCGTCGGCCAGCTCCAGTCGTTCACGCCGATAGCCGACTTGCGGTGCCGTAATGAACAGACTGGTGTAGATGGTTTGCAGGTGGCCGCCGGGCAGCCAGGCGGGTGCGACGTAAGGTTCGGCAGCGAAGGCAGGCATGGTCGCCATGATGAGTGTCAATCCGGCGGCGGCGCAAGCGTGTCGCACTAAAGCACGGGTTTAATGAGCCAGGGCGTGTCAGTGCAGCACGGGTGGAGCCGTGCGATCGGGCGATGTTCCGCCCACCTGCAGCGGCGAGGCGTGATGCAGCACCATGTGCCAGCCGTCGGCTTCCTTGCGGAACACGTTGGTCGCCAGGATCGGCGAGCGTGGCTCGGTTTCCTGACCGATGACGAGGTATTCGCGAACGACGCGGATGACCTGGTCGGCTTCACGAATTTCATGCGCGAGTTCCACCTGCACGCGGAACTGTCCGGCTGCTTCAAAGATGCTGCGCCAGCCTGCCGCCACCGCAGCCCGGCCATTCAGCGGCGCAACCAGCGGATGAATGCAGACGATGCTGTCGTGGCTGGACCAGGCCGCCATCATGGCGTCCAGGTTGCGTGCTTCAAAAGCCATATAGAAAGCGGATTCGGCGGACTCGGGGGTGGCAAACATGGGTGAATTCAAAAGGGGGATCAAGGGTTGATTATCCGGTGCCTGACGAGTGATGTGTCAGTTGGCTTGAATTTTGCTGAATGAGGCTTGATACGTCTCTGGATCCAATGCATTTGTTATGAAGCCCGAATATCGCTCACTCCATCGTGCCCGGCAAGCGGTCATCCTGCTGTTTCTGGCGTGCGGCGTGTGGTACCTGAACTGGCGGCTGGGCAGTTTCAATGCTGCACACCCGATTTTCTCCGTCCTGCTTTACAGCGCCGAGTTGTTTGGCTTCATGACGGCCTGCCTGAATGTGTTCATGACCTGGCGGCTGTCGGTTCGTGTTGCGCCGCTGCCAGCAGCCGGACTGAAGGTAGATGTATTCATCCCGACCTACAACGAGGATATCGATCTGGTGCGGCGGACGGCCATGGCTGCGCAGGCGATGGACTATCCACACGAAACATGGATTCTCGACGATGGCAACCGTGAAGCCATGCGCAACATGGCGCAATCGCTGGGGCTGCGCTACCTCGCACGAACCGACAATGCACATGCCAAGGCGGGCAATCTCAACCATGCGCTGCCGCACAGCACGGCCGATTTGATCGCAACGTTTGATGCCGATCATGCGCCGCGCCGGGATTTCCTGACCAAAACCCTGGGGTATTTTGCTGACCCGCTGGTGGCGTTTGTGCAGACGCCACAGGATTTCTACAACCTGGACTCCTACCAGAACCGGACGGACGCCAGCAGCCATGTGGCCTGGTCCGAGCAGTCCCTGTTCTTCCGGGTGATTCAGCGTGGCAAGGATTACTGGAACGCCGCATTTTATTGCGGCAGTTGCGCGGTGATCCGCCGCCAGTCGCTCGATTCGATAGGTGGCTTTGCGACCGGCACGGTGACTGAAGACATCCACACCAGTCTGCTGCTGCACAAAAAAGGATTGCGTTCTGTGTATCACGACGAAGCGCTGGCGTATGGCGTGGCGCCGGCCAAGATCGAGCCTTTTCTCAAGCAGCGCGTGCGCTGGGGAGTCGGTGCGATGAACGTCTGGCGCAAGGAGGGCATCCTGTTTGCGCGTGGGCTGACGCTGGCGCAGCGCCTGAATTATCTGGCCACCGTCCTGGCCTATTTCGACGGCTGGCAAAAAGCCTTTTTCTATTTCGCGCCGGTGTACGTGCTGATGGCGGGCGCCATGCCGGTCGCCGCAGATGGCTGGGTGTTCCTGCTGCATTTTGTGCCGTATTACCTGCTCAACTTTTTGGCGTTCGAGGAGATTTCACGTGGCTATGGCCGCAGCGTGCTGATCGAGCAATACAACATGGCGCGCTTCGCCAGCTTTGCCTGGTCGACGCTGGGCGTGTTCAAAATGCGCAAGCGCTTTGGCGTGACAGACAAGAATACCGAGGCGCATAGCTCCAGCCTGGGTTTTCTGCTGCCCCAACTCGCCGTGGTGGGTCTCAATGCGCTGGCCATTCCGGTCGGGATTGCGCTGTTCTATCTCTATGGCCATTTGCCCGAAGATGGCATGTGGGCGAATGTGGTGTGGGCGGTGATCAACACCTGGCTTGCAGTGATGGTAGTGAGCTTCACGCTGGCGCGCGGGATCAACCGGCGCAACGAATACCGCTTTGCCATGCCGCTGGCTGCGCGCCTCAATGGGGTGTTGGGGACGGTGGATGACTTGTCGCCCAACGGGCTCAAATTTTATGGCTTGTTGGGGCCGGTCGCGGTACATGACGTCATGCCGATCACCCTGTATTTGCCTGACGGCATGCTCCACGCAAAGCTGGAAATTCGCATGCTGGAGCAGGCACAATCAGGTGAAGAAACCTATACCCGCTCGATCGGCGGGGGGCTGCAGAATCTGCCGCAAGCATCGATCCAGCGCATCGAGCAGTTTCTGTACGGTTCGAATGCGCAATGGCGGGTTAACCGGTATCACGAAGACAGCCTGACGCCTCTGCAGCGCCTGGGGGTGATCGACAAACCGCTGCCGCTTCCGGCACAGGTCAGTCATTGGGCAGGCTGCGAGGTGGTGGATGAATCGGGCAGGCCGGCCAGTAACCAGGTTGGCCTGGTAGATTCCCTGCCGGAAAACGGTGAGATCCGGCTTCTGGTTTATCAAACGCTCAACGCGGGTAGACGCTGTAGTCTCGAGGTACACAGCCGGGCGGGTCTGCGTACGCTGCTGGTCATTTCTGGTGAATACGAAACGATTTTGACGGGGCTGGGAAGTCTGTACCTGTATCGGATGACCCTGCTGAGTATGTCCGCTGCGCCCAATCTTTCTTGTGTGGCGGCAGATGCGCCTGAGACATCCACGGCGATGGCCGCATGATGGTGGGTATCGCTCCCTCCCCTATTTTTGAAGCGGATGAATAGATGAAGCCGAGATTTCAGTCGCTCAGTCTGGTGAGCGCAGCGCTGGCCGTGCTGTGGGGCATGCCCGTGTGGGCGCAGGAAGGCGTCGTTCTGACCGGCGTGGAAGCCAGTCGCGATAACCAATACGCCTATCTGGGCGTGGTGATGCCGCTGTCTGGCCAGCATTTGGGGCAAGGGTTTGTGCAGCGCTACTGGCTTGATTACACGGGCTACAGTTATGAAAAACTGCCGTTTAAGACCATTGATTCGGCGGTGACTGCGGTCGACGCAGCGCTGGGCTATCAGCAAAGTAATGCAAACAGCTGGTGGGCGGGCTACCTGGGTGCGCACTACGCCGACACGCGCTTAAGCCCCAATGATCCGGACAACGACAGCCAGGGCAGGCAATTGCACGCAAGGCTGCAATTCGAAGGCGAAACCGACGTGGCAGAAGGATGGCGCGGCAATGGCATCGTGAGTTATGTGGTGAAGGACTTTAACTACTGGGCGCGCCTGCGGCTGCAGACCACGCTGAAAAACCAGTTGCATATCGGGCCTGAACTGGTCGTACAGGGCGATTCGTATTACGACGCTTATAAGCTGGGCGTGTTTGTGGGCAATATCCAGGTGGGACAAACAAGCGCGCTCACGCTCAAAGGCGGAGTGAACCAGACCATAAATGAGAGCGCATCCCTGTATCTGGGCGCCGAGTTTTACATTCCGTTTTGAGTTGGGTTGGGTGCCGGGTGTTGGGATATCAGCACTTTCGCCAACAATAATCGGCGTGTACAGACAAATAAAAGGGCGGCCAATGGCCGCCCTTTTATCGCCTGGCAGCTTATATATTAAGCTGTGGTCACGCGCCGGCGAACACGCCAGGCCAGTGCCAGCATGCCCAAAGCGAGCATCGGTGCAACGTCGGCTTCCGGCACCATCGAAACCTGCACGTTGTCCAGCCCCCAGCTTTCGTCACCCATCGCCTGCAGCCCGTAGCCGCTGAAATCGAGCGTGAGCTGGTCGGTGGTGTGGGCGAACGAGTAGCTCAACTTGTAGACCGAATCCATGACTTGCGGCTTGGCAAGGATGCTATCTGGAACCACATAGCCCAGCGAGTAGGTTTCCGCCGCACCGGTGAACTGGGGGTTGATGGCGGCGGGGCCGAAGCTCTGGCCAGCCGGATTGCCGTTGCTGAAGGTTTTGTCCAGCAAAACCGGGCCGTTCCCCACGGCGACCTTGAAGCTGTCGTTGCCAAAATCGAATGCAGTGCCGCTTGAACTGCCGTCCCAGGTGCGGATCAGATACAGATCGAATGACAGCGTCAGCGCGTTGTGCGGCGCGAGGCCGGACAAACTGAGCGAGACGGTGTCATTGCCAAACTCGCCCAAAAATCTGCGCGGCCCAAAGGGGTAGGGCGTGGGCGTGTTTTGCAGCGTGGTATGCGACCACTCGCTCCCTGCTGCCGACTGAAAGTCGTTTGCATAGACGACCACCGCGTGAGACGCAGTGGCATTGAGCATCAATGCGGTGAACAACAAATACGGGGTGGGTGTGAGCATCTTCATGGTGTTTTCTCGTTATGGTTAAAGGGCTGCTGACGATTTATTAGCAATACTTGTGCCAGGCGTTTAGATTGGTGAGCGGTAAGAATGTAAAACGCCCCTCCGTGCCATCGGCACGGAGGGGCGTTTTACCGCAGGCGTTTTAGTGCGAGCCGCCGCTGGGTTTGCCTTTCAGGCGATAAAGCGTGCCGCAATACGGACACAACGCGTCGCCGCGCGTTTCGACTGGCAGATAGACGCGCGGATGGGCGTTCCAGTCCGCGTGTTGCGGCATCGGGCAGTGCAGGGGCAAATCGTCCTCGGTAACCTCGATGACACGCTGGGTATTGTCATGCAGCTCGCTCATGCTGGCCTCGCTTATTTGACGGGGCTCAGCCAGCCCGTATGGGCAGCTGCGCGGCCATGCACACAGTCGAAATACATCGCCTGCAATTTCGCCGTGAGCGGGCCGCGGATGCCTTCGCCAATCGAACGATTGTCGAGCTCGCGGATCGGCGTGACTTCAGCGGCGGTGCCGGTGAAGAAGGCTTCGTCCGCGGAATAGACTTCATCACGCGTGATGCGTTTTTCCACCAGCGGCAGGCCGATTTCGGCGGCGAGCTGAATGATGGTGTCGCGGGTGATGCCTTCCAGTGCGGCTGTGAGATCAGGTGTGTAGAGCTTGCCGTTGCGGATCATGAAAAAGTTTTCGCCCGAACCTTCAGCAACGAAGCCGTCGACGTCCAGCAGCAATGCTTCGTCGTAGCCGTCTGTCTCGGCCTCCTTGTGCGCGAGGATGGAGTTGATGTAGTTGCCGTTGGCCTTGGCCTTGCACATGGTGATGTTGACGTGATGGCGCGAGAACGAGCTGGTCTTGACGCGGATGCCTTTATCCAGCGCCTCTTGCCCCAGATACGTTCCCCACGGCCAGGCGGCGACGATGACGTGCACCGACAGGTTCTTCGCCGAAATGCCCATGGCTTCCGAGCCGAAAAATGCCATCGGGCGCAGGTAGCCGGATTCGAGTCCGTTTTCGCGCACAACGGTGCGCTGTGCTTCGGAAATCGTGTCCTTGTCGTAGGGCAGTTTCATGCCGAGGATGTGAGCAGAGCGGAACAGCCGGTCGGTGTGCTCCTGCAGGCGGAAAATCGCGGTGCCCTGTTCGGCTTTGTATGCGCGCACGCCTTCGAAAACGCCCATGCCGTAGTGCAGGGTGTGGGTGAGGACGTGGGTGGTGGCTTCGCGCCAGGGGACAAGCTTGCCGTCGTACCAAATGACGCCGTCGCGGTCGGCCATGGACATGGTGGGGTTCTCGTAACAAAGGGGAAACCCGGATTTTACCGGAATCTTTGCGACGCGAAGCGGGAGGCGTGAAACCGCTTACAGATAAGCCCGGGCTTCCTCGCCGGGGTCGGGCAGACCCGCCACGCGCCACGCGATGCGCGGATTGGGAAACAGGTGCTGCATGCAATCCGCGCTTTGCCCGGTGAGGTGGCAGACGTGGCTGAGTGCGGTGACGCAGCCGTGTTTGGCAAACTCGTCGCGCAGGGCATGCAGCAGGCCGATCTGCAGGTCGTTCAGTTCGCCCAGACCGTCGGCCTGGGCGATGCGGTCAGCCAGGGTGACGCTCCATACACTCGGATCAATCAAAAATCCGCTGGAATCGAAGATGGCCGGACTGGAGATGTTCGGGGAGGCGGTCATGGCAACTCCTTATTCAGAGGCTACAACCCTATATATAGCATTGCCCGGTTAATCAGCTAGCCCGGATGATTCATGAATCAGGGTTGTCTCCGAGGACTTTGTCGACCGGCTGGGGACGGCCAAAGTGATAGCCCTGGGCGAAATCGATGCCCAGCGCGGTGACCCGTTTGAGAATGGCCTCGTTTTCGACGTATTCCGCAACCGCCAACTTGCCATAGCCGTGGATCGCTTCGACCAGGGCTTTGACAAACAGCATGTCGTCCTCGCTTTGATCCAGGTTGCGGATAAACGAGCCGTCGATTTTGACGAAATCCACCGGCAGATGCTTCAGGTACTGGAAGGTCGAAAATCCGACGCCGAAATCATCGAGAGCCAGCTTGCAGCCGAGCGCTTTGATGCCGCTGAGCAAGGCTTCTGCGTGGGCGAGCTGGTCGAGCGCAGCCGTTTCGGTTATTTCCAGCGTTAATTGCTGCGGGTCGACGTGGTGTTTCTGCAGCAGATTGTGCAGCAGGGTGGGGAACTCGGGGTTGTCGAGACTGCGTGCGGACAGGTTGGCCGCAAGATGCAATCCTGGCCAGCGGCCGATCAATTCGATGACGCGATGCAGCACCCACAGGTCAATCTCACGGATCAGGCCAGAGGCTTCGGCTGCGGCAATCAGCGGGGCGGGGGGAAGCGTCCGGCCATCTGCCGTGTGGACGCGCAACAGCGCTTCGAAGTGTGCAGGCTGACCCGTTTGCACTTCAATGATGGGCTGCAAATACAGTTCCAGCCGGTCGTTCTGCAGTGCGTCGGTGATGATTGCGAGCTGTTGGGTGCGGTCGAGCAGGTTTTCCCGTATGCCATCCTTGGGGTTGTACAGGTGCCAGTTGCTGCGGCCTTTGGTGCGCGCTTGCGACAGGGCCAGGTCGGCTTGCCCCATCAGGGTTTCGGTGTCCGCATCTGTGCCATTTGCTTGCAGCGTGGCAATGCCGATACAGGCCGTGGCGATGTGTTGTTTTTGTTCGCCCTTGCACAGCAGGCGAGCCGTTTGCAGCAGGGAGGCGTCCGGCATCGGATCAAAAAACAGGGCGAACTCATCGCCACCGAGGCGCGCCGCCAGACGGGGTTCGGGTTTGAGTTCGCGCAGCCGTTCGGCCATGCGCTGGATAACCGCATCTCCCGCGCTGTGGCCGGCCAGATCGTTAATCGCCTTGAAGTCGTCGAGGTCGATCAGCAAGAGTGCGCCGCCCTGCGCGCCGAGCAGGATCTGGGTCAGACGCCGCTGAAAACCCTGACGGTTGTAAAGGCCGGTCAGGGTGTCGTAATCCGACAAATAGCTGGCACGCGCCTGCGCGCTTTTGAGTTCGGTCAGGTCCAGCCCGACTGACAGGATGAGCGGGTCAGTGCCGCTGGTCGGGCCGATCATGGAATGCACCCAGGTAATGTTGCGCAGGCCATCCGCTGTGACCAGCGGCGCTTCAAATCGTAGCGGCGTCAGGTCGCGGCTGAAGTGTGTCAGCAGGCGGGCGCGCCATTCCTGCCGCTCCTGCTGGGCAATCATCAGGTCGAAATAATCTTGCCCGATGAGCTGGTTTTCAGTGAGACCGGTGAGGCTTTCCGAGTAATGGTTGGCCATGCGGATCACGCCGCGCTGATCCTGGGTCAGGATCAACGCTTGGGCGGTGTCGAGCAGGCCGGAGATGAAATCTCGCTCGTGTGACAGGGTGTCCACCAGTTTGCCGAGGTCGTTTTGTTGGTTACGTGTGGCGGTATCCAGTGTTTCGAGCTGGCCGGCCAGCGCCAGCGCGGCATCTTTCAGAACGGATATTTCATCGCGTGGATTTTTGTCCGGGATGCGGAGGTACTGGCGCACCTGTTGCCATTTGCCCTGACCGAGCAAGGGCAGGCAGGCGCTGACCCGGTTCATCCGTCGCATGAACCAGATCAGCGCCAGGAATAGCGCGACCTCGGCCAGCACGAAGACGCCGATGCCAGTGATCAGATTGCTCAGGAATACGCGCTTGATCGCCTGCTCATCTGCCGTGACGTCCTTGCGCGTAATGAAAAATGGCGCATTGGGTGTGGCTTTAAGCGGCCGCAGTTTTTGCCATTCATAGGCCTTGTTGCCGCTGTGACTGAGTGCGGACTCGATGCTGGGGAGCTGCGGATAGGGGGTGAAATGAATCGAATTGAGCTCTGCTCCGAGTGTCGGCGTGGTGGCCGTGAGCAGACGAGCCGCTGCCGCATGATCGGTCGCGACTGCGAGATCGCGCCCGCTACTCTGTGCGAATGCGCTCAGCAAACCGGACAGATCCATGGTGACCACCACCGCGCCGGCGGTGACGCCCTGCCGCAACACCGGCACGATGCCGATGAACAGGCAGGTTTTTGCGCAATGCAGGACACTGACGGGGCGTTCATGGGTCAGGACTTCGGCCAGTTTGGCGCGAACCTCGCCGTCAGTGGGGGGCATGTTGCCAAAGCCGATGATCAGCCGCTGAGTGACATCGTATAGACGCAGGCTTTCAAATCCCTGGTTCAAGCTGAGCTGGTCCCAGTAAGGTTGCAGGAAGGCAGCGGAATCCAGCTCGAGCGAGCCGGTGCTGCCGACCACCAGAAAGTCGGCCAGCGCCGTGCCTGCATCCAGCAGCTGTCGTTTATTTTGCTGAATCAGGAAACGCAGCAGCGCTTCGTTACGCATGGCATCGTCACGCCGGGTCTGTTCAACGGTGTGTCGCAGATTGGTGTCGTTCACCCAGGTAAGCGCGATCGTGCCGGCTGCCATGGCGAGCGTGAGAGGCAGCAGCAGCTTCCACTTCAGGCTGATAAAGTCAGGGGCGAACATGGTGTTAAAAGCGGTAGGCCGCTTGCAGCAAGCCCATGTTCCAGCGCTGCTCGGTAGCAAAAACGTCCGGGTTGTCGAGCCCCGGCAGCCAGCCGGTGCCGTTGACGTGGTGGTATTCCGCACGAAACATCAGGTTGGGTGTGGCATCCCAGCGCAGACCCACGACCCAGTCGTCGGTGAACAGGATATGCGCTGGCCTGCCAGTGGCGGCATGAAATTTCTGGCCGGATTTATCGTGTTTGTCGCGATAGTGCACTTCATTGCGCAGAACCAGTTCCCACTTGGGATGAAAGCGCCATTCGCCTTGCAGGTAATAAACCTTTGAGTCGCGAGTGCCATCTGGCATTAATGCGCCAAAGCCGGAGCGGCTGTTACGCGCGTCGTTGTATTCGGCCGTGAGCGTCAGGGTGTCGAGTCGTTGCTGGAAGGATGCGAGCACAGTGCGGACGTTTATCGATCCCGCTGCCAGATAATCCGTGCTGCCAGGTTTATAGTCGGCATCGGCATCAATGTAGGTCAGCATGAGCGTGGTGTCGGTCGGGGCATCCCAGCGCAGGCTGGTGTTGTAGGCCGATTTTCCTTGCAGTTTGCCAGGCCGGTTATTGCCCAGAAAAACGTATTCCACCGCTTCACTGTCAAAGTCGGGTTGCACCCAGCCCAGGGTGAAATCGAACGTGCCGTATTCGCCGACATTGCTGCCGTGAAAAATTGCGCCGGGTGCGGCGATCAGCACACTGCGACTGTTATCTAAATAAATCGCTTGCGGCAGCAGGATGCTGGGACGGGTAAAGGGAACGTCACGCGTTTCGTTATATAAGCCGTAAGGAATCTTGACTTTGCCGAGCTTGAGCCCAAGCTGGGTGGAATCGTTTTGGAAAAACCGCCAGTCGGCCTGGGCGTAATCCAGTCGCAGGCCATCCTGATCGCTTTCGCCGGCCCGACGATACAAAATCTGGCCGGATAGTTGCAAGGTGTCGAGCGGTAGCCAGAAGCCATGAAGTCCGATTTCGGTGAATTCCGGGCTGATGGAATTGCGGCTTTCACCAAAGAAATTGTTGTTGGTGCTGCTGATCAGCGTCTCTGCGGCAAAGCCCTGAATGCGGTAACGCGTGTCTACAGGGCCATCTGCTCCAAAGGCTGTAGTCGTCAGCGAGCAGGCCAGCAGCAGGCTATTCCAGCGTGAGCGTCTTGAAGCCGTCATGGCGTGTGTCCTTGCTTGTATATCCGATTGCACCGGGGGTTGCACGCACGCGCGCGCGCAGTTCATTTTCATCTTTGACTTCTATCGGCGCGCTGGCCATGCCGCTGTAGCTGAGGCGATCCCAAATCTGGCGCAGCCGGTAGGGATAGAGGCCGAGTTTTTCCTTGGTGAAAGCTTCGTGCGCGGGGTTATCGTCTGGCAAGACAAATACCACAATGGTCTGACCACCCGGCCAGGTGGTCTGGCGCAGGGTGTAGATGTTGCGCAGGCTGGATGCGCTGATGGTGCGCGCGTTGACGCTGGGGTGAACGATGATTTCGGCCACAGCCGCCATCGGGCAGGCCAGCAAGGCCAATCCGAACAGCCAGCAGTATGCAAATCGTACAAAGGTCACAAGAAGAGGCTGGGCGTGTGGTTGGCTTGGCGATTTATAGCATGGAGACAGAGAAACGTGCAGCACGTGGTAGTCAGTTCCCCATCAGTTGGGTCACGAGTGTGCGTATAGGTGTGGGCAGGGCGGCATCCAGCGCGTCAGATGGAGGTAGCCAGATTTGACCGGCGGGGGTCGACCGGCGAGGTGCGAGGCGAAGTTGCACAGGCTGGATATGCAGTTTGAAGTGCGTGAAACTGTGGCTGAGTCTCGGCAAAGCGTGTTGTGATTGGGCGGTCAAGCCGAAGCGCTCTAGGCAGTGCTGGGCCGGGTCGTTGTCGATAGGGAGTTCGGGCAAACTCCACATCCCGCCCCAGATACCCCGTGCCGGGCGTTTTTCCAGCAGCAGCTCACCCCGGTCGAGCAATAACAGCATTTGCACCTGCCGCTCGGGCAGCGCTTTCTTGGGGCGCGGCGTGGGCAGTTCGGCGGTGCGGTTCTGGATGTAGGCAATGCAGTCGGCACTGAGCGGGCAGGCCGTGCAGGCGGGTTGCCTGCGGGTACAGACGAGTGCACCCAGATCCATCATGCCCTGGGTGTAGATCTCGATGGCGCCCGTTCCCTTGAGCGAGCAGGACGGTAAACGGGATTCCGCCAGCTGCCACAACTCAGCCTCTACCTTTTTATCCCCCGGCCAGCCGACTACTCCGCCGTGGCGTGCCAGCACGCGTTTGACATTGCCGTCGAGGATGGCGCAGTGCTGACCGAATGCCAGAGCGGCCACTGCAGCTGCGGTAGAGCGGCCGACGCCCGGCAGTTGGGCGATCTGCTCAGCCGCATCCGGAAACGCCCCGGCGTGATGCTCGATGATTGCGCGTGCGGCGGCGTGCAGATTGCGGGCGCGGCTGTAATACCCCAGCCCGCTCCATAGCGCGAGCACGTCGTCTTCGTGTGCCGCTGCCAGTTGGGGCAGGGTGGGAAAGCGCGCGATAAAACGCTCGAAATAGGGAATGACGGTGGCAACCTGGGTTTGCTGCAACATGATTTCAGACAGCCAGATGCGGTAAGGGTCGCGACTGGGTCGCCCGCAGGGGGTAGGCCGCGGTTGTAAAGCCGCTGAAGCGTCAACAACCGCACTCTGCCAGGGCAACACATGACGGCCGTGGCATTGTTGCCAGTGGATAACGCGGGAAGCAAAAGATTTCACCCCGGCAGGGTAACACTCCACTACATGCTCAGCACATCGTGGAATGGCTCAGACGCTGCTGAGTTTTTGGCGGAACAGATTCATGAGTTTGCCGAATGCTGATTCGGTGATGGATTTGCGCTCGACCAGCACGGCCTCGCCTTTACGCAGCTTGTCGGCCAGTCGCTGCAGACCAATGGAGAAACTGTTCAACCCGTCCTGATCCGAGAACAGGTAGGTGTTCTTGACGCCGCTGACCCAGCCCAGCCGCGCCCAGCGGATAGTGCCGTCTTCATAATGAAACTCCACCCAATCGCCCTTGTTAAGTGAGCGGGCGCGCAGGCTGTAGAGGTCATCAAAATCGGGTGCAGCAGGCTCGGGCTGAGCGTCTACTTCGGTGGGGGCGGCGGTGGCGGCCGCCGCTTCGAATTGCTGCACGGCTGCCACTTCTGCGATCACTTCTGCAGGCGTGATTTCGGGCAGGGGGACCGGCTGCGTATTGGGACGCACGGCATTAGCATGCAGGATAACCAGGGTTGCGAAGAAGCGGTCGGCCAGTTTGGCCGGAAAATTCATCTTGGCTGTGCCTTCGCGCAGGCGTTTCAACAGCCCGGGCAGGATGCGCACCAGCATCAGCCGCGCGTCCATATCTGCCTTGGGCAAAATGCTCCAAACCAGCTCGCGCATGGTTTCGATGCTGCTGCTGAAGTGCGCGCCCTGCTCGCCTTCTTCGATGTAATCCATGGTCAGTAGCCGCGCCCAGTCACGACGCAAGAATTCACGCACCGCCTCCGCAACCGGCTGGTCATTGAGTGCGCGATTGATGAAATCGTGCACGATGACCGGCGCCAGTTCGGCGCGTTCGGCCTGCTTGATCTGGGCGATGTCCTGCTGCAGGCCAACGTCGACCGTTTCCTCCAGGGTTTCTTCCAGCGTGGAGCCCATCGCCTCCAGTTCGGCGGCGGCAGAATCGAACACGGCGATGTCTTGCTCGAAGTTTTCGAGTACCCGGCTCACTATTTGTGAAATGGCATCCAGACGGGCATTGCCTGCATCGTTTTCAGGCAGGTGGACGGAAAGCGTGGCGATGGCATCCAGCATGCGGCGCACGGGATGGTTTTGTTCCGAGAAAAAATTCCGGTCCAGCATGGCTGCCTTCAGAACCGGTATTTGCAAACGCGCGATTTGTGCCTTGAGGCGGTCGGGGATGGCGGCCTCTTCGAACACGACATCGAACAACATCGCGACCGCATCCACCAGTACTGCGTCGAGCGGGCTGGCCGATTGCATGACAGGGCTCTGCTGCAAGGCGCGCAGCACGTTCTGGATCGAGGCAGCTTCCAGCAGTGGCAGTTCGAAGCTGCCGCCGCCGGGTAGCCTCATGGCACCAAGCTGCAACTGGCTGAGTGAGTCGAGTAGATTGAAGCCGCCTCTGCCCGCAGATGTGCCGCCCGCATGCCCACCTGTGCCCCCGATCCCTGAACCACCAGAGCCCCCTGCCAACTGCTCAAATAGATTGAACATGTCGCCCCCTGCCGATGACTGCGCGGTGGCAGCACCCGATGCAGGCGCGGCGGAAGCTTGATTCTGCGCGCGATTTTTTGTACCGGCTTTAAGATCGGGCAGGACGGCGTGGTTAACCAGATAGCGGTTGATGGATTGATAAATCCCAGCGAGCTCGGTGGTGAGCACCAGATTGAACTGGTTCAGCAGCACAATCTTGATATCTTGCGATACCTTCATGCGGTCGATGCCGTCCAGCAGTGCTTCACATAATGCGCGCGGCCCCAAGGGGTTGTCGTTTTCGCTCAGGCTTGGGCGCGCCATCAGATGGGCAATTCGCGCATCCAGGGCAACCAGTTCTTCGGCGCAGTTAAAGCGTAAACGCGAGGTGGCCTTGTCGACTGCCAGCGTGATTTCAAAATCCTGATCGCCAACCAGGGAGAGCTCGGACAGTTCGAGCGCGACGGGTTTGTCGCGGCCAAGGGTGAATTTGCTGAAGCCCTGGCAATATGCATCTTTGCAGGCGCTCAGCAATTCGTTGGCCTGTTTGTTGAGGATGCCTTGGGCGCCGTAATAGCTATTGCGTGTATCGATCAAGGGTGAGCGGTCGGCCATGGCCAGCAGCGTGCTTTCCATGGCTTCGGCTTGGTGGGTCAGGGTGCGGGTCGCACCTTCAATCAACTGGTCGCGGCAATCATGCAGCATGGTCAGAGTCTCTGCAGAGGCCTGCACACCCGCCCCCGTGCGACGCGAACGGTCAAATTGATTGAGGTTAACTACGACTGAGTTGTCAGGCATTTCACGCTCCATGGGGTCACCTCGCAAGATGAGCGACGAGCCAACCGGTGAACGAGGGGAGGTGCAAAACCGGGATGCTACCGGCAGTCCCGCTGTCTCGATCTTGTTGCTTGTTTGATCGAGACCGGTAACTTTGCGTGCCCGTCTCGCGGCGGGTTTGCCCTGTTCGGTGGTCAGCGGATACGCCTGTAAACAAGACGCACCATCGCATAGCTGATCTATCGGCTGCCGTTTTGGAAACTTGAATAATTTAGGTGAAAATCTTGGCTGGCGCGAGTCAATAACTTCGAATTGAGGCGCAGCATGGCCCTGCGTGTAAGCGACTGCTCAGAAATTCGCGCATGCCCGTCGCGAAATTCTTCTGCGAGTTGCGTAAAGTCGAGCGGGAAGCGCCTGCACCATGCGGGTTTCCGTTTCGTGGAGCAGCGTTGCGGCAGAAGGAGGGTCGGGCGCGGTAGGCATAACCCGTTTTTAACGGCCCAATCGAGCGGACAATTGAACGGAGTTGGGCTGGCGGGACATTTTGACGCAATGCTTTGGAGCGGGCGAAGGGAATCGAACCCTCCTCATGAGCTTGGGAAGCTCAGGTAATGCCACTATACGACGCCCGCAAGACGGTTGTAACGGTGCGGAGTCTACCGTGTTGAGATCGTCGCTGTCGATACTTCCTACCGTGCTGGTGACAGTATGGGGAGGGAGCGTGTTCAGGTTGATGGGGCGAAACGTCTCTTGTTCGGCCTAAGCTGACAAAGACGGGGGGCTGGATTGTGAGATTGATCAGGGTTACGCGGGGGTTACGTCCTTACCAATTAGATAAGCATTTCACCTGATATGCCCTCCCGGCCGCGTCGTCGCCTATAACAATAATTAGAGTTGCTTTCTTCCTAGGCCGCGCCAGACACGCAGGGAAACGCAACTACTTGGGAAGGCGGGGTGATGCGCCTTAATTAATACAAACCAGCAATTATTGAGAGGATTTGTTATGGATACCGTTGACGTTCTGATTCACGTGCACCCCGAATTGTCGCAAGAAGCCCGGGTCAAGGTAGAGCAGGAAGTAATGACCTGTGCAGGCGTGATTGCCGCGGACTTCGACAAACACAAGAGTCCGCATGCCCTGACCGTCCTGTACAACCCAGACGCGGTTCAAGACAAGCAGATACTTGAGGCGGTGAGGCGACAAGATCCAGCTGCCACCTTGGTAGGGCTGTAACTGGCGTAGGCGACTTAAGCACCCGCCATCAACAAAAGGACATTTTTTTCTGAATTATATGGGC
>CAWHHA010000027.1:0-120182 GCA_963828945.1 uncultured beta proteobacterium | reverse complement strand
GCCCGGAATCGAGCTCACGCGCCAGACGCGCGATGTCGAACTGGCCGAGCTTTTCGTCCAGCAGTTCGGCGGCGATGCCCTTCTTGATGTAGGCAGGGAAATACTCGGCGTAGCGGGTGGCCATGTCGGCCTGCAGCACGGCTTCGCCCAGCACTTCGTGGCGGATCGAGTTCAGCAGCAGGCGCGCGGTGACGAACGAATACGCCGGGTCCTGTTCGATCAGCGAACGCGCGGCCAGCACCAGCGCCTTTTCGACTTCGGCCATCGGCACGCCGTCGTAGAGGTCGCGCAGCACGGTGTGCATGATCGGCTCGGCGCGCACGCCGTCGCCCAGGCCGGAGCAGGCATCGGCCAGCAGGGTGTTCAGGCGCGCGGTGTCGAGCGGCTTTTTCACGCCGTCCTCGATCACGTGCAGGGTGATTTCGGGCACGCCGGCGGCTTTTTGCGCGGCGCGCTCCTGGGTGCGCTTTTCACGGTACAGCACGTAGGAACGCGCGACTTCGTGCTCGCCCGAGCGCATCAGCGCCAGTTCGACCTGGTCCTGGATGTCTTCGATGTGGAAGGTGCCGCCGTTGGGCGCGCGGCGCAGCAGCGCTGCCGTCACCTGGCTGGTGATCGCCTCGACCAGCTCGCGAATCCGCGCCGACGCTGCCGCCTGTCCGCCCTGCACCGCGATGAACGCCTTGGTCACCGCGACCGCGATCTTGTTCGGCGCAAACCCCACCACCGCGCCATTGCGGCGAATGATCTTGTAATCGACGTAACGCGTGTCGATCACCATGTTTTCGCTGGATTCAATCGGCGGAATGGGCTGGATCGGGGTGGATTCGGTGGCGACAGACAACATCTAACTCTCCTTGGGTGGCGCAATAAAAATGAATGGGCAACGCTTTATGAATAAAGCCGGTTAATAGAGATGACGCGGGTTCAACCAACTTATCCACAGCTTGCCCAGCTCCCACACACAGGATTATTCACAACATATAGTGGTGCGGTGGGAATGCGGATACAAATTCTAGTGTCCGCGCTGAGCTTGTCAACCAACTTGCAGGCAATTATTGGCCGCCAAAAAGCATGCCAAAAAAACTCAAACCAAATCAAGGTTTTGGCCAACTGGCTGCTTAAAACATGAACAGGCAACGAGAGAATCAGGGCTGGCGAGGCAAAACAGCGGGCAATGCCAGTGAATGCGCGGGATGGGGTTTTGCGGACGGGAAATCAGCGCAGATTGCGTGCGCCGGAGGTGCTTAATGTTTAATCGGGCGGAGTCGGCGCGGGTTCAGGGGCGGATGAGTCAGCACGGGAAGTTTAATCCTGTCATGACCGTGAACGCCGAAAAGCTGTTCCACGCTGCCGCCCATGCGGTGCGACGAAATCGTCAGGGTCACGGCCATCGCACCCCGCGATGAAGTTCGATCGCCTGGTCTGCGCAGCCGCTGGCGTGTCCAGTCCGCATAACGCATCAGCGGTTCGCCGGCCTTCGCGATGATGACACGGAATCGCCTTGCATGCGCGCTGTTGAGTCACATTGCCATAACCGGGATATTTGCGCTATTCGTGCTCGTCAACGCGCTTGTGCATGTTCGCGCCAGGAGCCTGTTCGTCATGAAAAGGTTCGCCATGGCCGAATGCGGGCACTTGCCGCAGCGGTATCAGGCCGCCTCGACCATCCCCACCGCCTGCTCCACATCCACCGCCACAATCCGCGACACGCCCGGTTCCTGCATGGTGACGCCGGCCAGGTGCTGCGCCATTTCCATGGTGACGCGGTTGTGGGTGATGAAGAGGAACTGGGTATGGTCGGACATCGCCTTGACCAGCTTGCAGTAGCGGTCGGTATTGGCGTCGTCGAGCGGGGCGTCGACTTCGTCGAGCAGGCAGAACGGCGCCGGATTGAGCTTGAACATGGCGAACACCAGCGAGAGCGCGGTGAGCGTCTTTTCGCCGCCGGACAGCATCTGGATCGAGGCGTTTTTCTTGCCGGGCGGCTGGGCGAACACCTGCACGCCGGAATCGAGCAATTCGTCGCCGGTGAGGATCAGGCGCGCCTGCCCGCCGCCGAACAGCTGCGGGAACAGTTCGCCCATGTGCCGGTTGACGGTGTCGAAGGTTTCCTTGAGCTTGGCGCGCGATTCCTGGTCGATGCGGTGGATCGCGTCTTCCAGCGTGGTGACGGCCTCGAGCAGGTCGGCACATTGCGCGGCGAGATAGTCGGCACGCTCCTGCGCCTGGGTCAGTTCGTCCAGCGCGGCGAGGTTGACCGCGCCCAGCGCCGCGACTTCGTTCTGCAGGCGATTGATTTCGATCTGTAGCTGCGCCGGCTTGGGACTGTCGGCCAGGTTTGATTCCAGCTGGGCTTCGTCGGCCGATGCTTCGCGCAATTGCAGCTCGAACTGCGACTGCATCAGCATGGCTTCCTGGTCTTTCAGCTTGAGCTGCTCGATGCTGCGACGCAGCGGATCGAGCCCCTGCTCGCAGCTCATGCGCGCTTCGTCGTGGCTGCGCAGCTGCGCGGTGAGGCCTTCGAGCGCATCGCGCGCGGCGGCAAGTTCGGCTTCGCGTGCGCTGCGCGTGGTCAGCGCCGCTTGCAACTCGAGATCGAGCGCGTCGGCCGGCATGTTGGCCAGCTCGTCGCGGGTGTGCGCCAGCCGGGTTTCGTCGGCCGCGATTTCCTGTTCGATGCGGGCGAGCGTGGCGGCGAGTTCGGCGATTTTGTTGGTGCAGGTGGTGAGCGCAAAACCGGCTTCCTGATGCCGCCGCTCGGCTGCGCGTTGCAGCTCGCGCGCTTCGTACACGGCGCGGTCGGCCTGGTCGCGCTTCTGGCGCGCGGCGTTGAGCGCATCGCGCGCGGCATCGCCTTGCGCCCGGTAATCCTTGAGGCGGGTGTCCAGCATGTCGAGCGTGGCGTGCTCGCTGGTCTGCAGGTGGGCGACTTCTTCCAGTTCCTGGGCGATTTGCGTCGCCCGGCTTTGCACCCGCTCGACCGCCTGCTGCAGGCGCAGCAGTTCCATTTGCGCAGTGTGATGGCGGCTTTGCGTCTGGGCGGTTTGCGCGCGCAAGGCCTGAACCTCGCGCTGGCGGTCGGCGTAGCTGTGTTGCGCCTCGGTATAGGCGGCGTCCAGCCCGCTCACCGTTTCGTGCAACTGCGCCGCATCGGTGGTCAGTCGTTCGAGCTCGCGGCCGCGCGCCAGGATGCCTTCGACCGCCGTATGCGGGCCGTGGAAGGTGACGCTGTGGCGGGTGAACAAATGGCCTTGCGGGGTGACCACGCATTCGCCCGCCTGCAGGCTGGCGCTGCGAACGCGCGCGGCCTCGACGTCGTCGGCCCAGTAGACGCCGGCCAGCCAGTCCACCAGCGCGGCATGGGCAGCGGCATCGTCGCTGGCGATTTTGCTGGATAAGCAGTCCGGCGCGGCAGGCGCTGCCCCGCCCTGCGCTGTCCCATTTCTCTCTGCCCACACCGTCAAGCGCGCCGGCGGCGCATCGCTGAACCAGTCGGGCTGCGTGTCGGCGGCCACCGCCTGCAGGCGTTCGCGCAGTACTGCTTCCACCGCCGCCTCCCAGCCGGGGGTGACGCGCAGGCTTTCCCACAGGCGCGGGGCGCGATCGAGGCCGCGGCTCCGCAACCAGGCAGCGAGCTTTTCGTCGGCCTTCAGGCTTTCCTGCAGTTTTTTCAACGCGGCGAGCTCGGCCTCGGTCTGGTGCAGCGCTTTGCGAGCCGCTTCGAGCTCGCGCAGGTACTGGGCGCGCGCGGCGTCGAGTTCGGGCAGCGCGGTTTCAGCGGCCTTGAGCCCGTCCTGCGCGGTGGCCAGGGTTTGCGCCAGCGCCTCCAGCTCGACCTGCTTGTGTGCCAGCCCGGCGGCATCCGCGCGCGGCAGCTGCGCCTGTTCCTGCGCCAGTCGGCGCTGGCGCGTATCCAGTTGTTCAAGCTGGCGCTTGGTGTGGCCGAGGCTGTTTTCGTCGACCTGACGCGCCTGTTCAGACTGTGACACCGCGCGTTGCGCCTCGCCCACCGCCTGCTGCGCCTCGCGCAGGGCGGCTTCCTTTTGCGGCAGGGTGCTGTCAGTGGCCAGTCGTGCGGCGGCTTCGGCTTCCACTTGCGCGGCCTGCAAATCGGGCTGTTGCGCGTTGACTTCGTACAGTGCATCGGCGGTCGAGCTGCGGCGCGCCTGCTGCGCCTCCAGTCGGGCGCTGCCTTCCTGTACCTGACGCACCAGCCGATCACGGGTGGCGTTCTGGTGCGCCATGCTCTGTTCGATCCGCGCGACCTCAGCCTGCGCCTGGTAATACGCCGCCTGCTGGGTGTTGAGGCTGTCCTGTCCGGCGAACTGGGTCTGGCGCGCGGTTTCCAGTTCCGATTCGATGTGGCGCAGGCGCGCGGTTTCGGCTTCGAGTCTGGTTTCCGCTGCGCTCAGATCCTTGTCGATGCGCGCGCGCTGCTGCGAGGCGTCATGCTTTCTGGCGTACCACAGGCGATGCTGGGAAAACGTCAGGTCGGCCTGCAGCTGTTTGTAATGCTTGGCGACTTCGGCCTGCGCGGTGAGTTTTTCGACCTGGGATTTGAGTTCGCGCTGGATGTCTTCGACGCGATTCATGTTGTCGCGCGCGTCTTTCAGGCGGGATTCGGTTTCCTTGCGGCGTTCCTTGTATTTGGACACGCCGGCCGCTTCTTCCAGATAGCCGCGCAATTCTTCCGGCTTGGCCTCGATCAGCCGCGAGATCATGCCCTGCTCGATGATGGCGTAGGCGCGCGCGCCGACGCCGGTGCCGAGGAACAGGTCGGCCACGTCGCGGCGGCGCACCCGCAGGTTGTTGATGTAAAAAGTGGAATCGCCGCTGCGGTCGAGCACGCGCTTGACCGCAATTTCGGCGTACTGCGACCACTGCCCGGCGGCCCGCCCGAGTTCGTTGTTGAACGCCAGCTCGACCGACGCCCGCGACGCAGGCTTGCGCGTGGCCGAGCCGTTGAAGATCACGTCCTGCATCGAGCCGCCGCGCAGATTCTTGGCCGACGATTCGCCGAGCACCCAGCGCACCGCGTCGATCACGTTCGACTTGCCGCAGCCGTTCGGCCCCACCACGCCGGTGAGCTGGGCGGGCACGGGAATCACGGTGGGATCGACGAAACTCTTGAAACCAGCCAGTTTGATGTGGGTTAAACGCAAGACAGTGGAACCTTGGGTTTTATAATGGGATAAGTTAGCGCCTGTTTTAACCCGGACGTTTCATGAATTCACGTGGTGATTGCGCAGGATTTTGTTTTGTAGGGAAATTTTGAGAAGGAGTGGCGTAGTTATTCATACGCCCGACTGAGCAAAATTTTCATACGAAACAAAAGACCAGCAAGGACACGTGTCAATTTATGAAACATCCGGGTTCAGGCATGATTTGTGACAGCCATTCTACACCGAGCCCTTTTATGCCCTCCACACCCGCCAAGACCCTGGAAACCTTCCCCAACCCCAAACCTGAACGTGACTTTCACATTCACATGGAAGTCCCTGAATTTACGTGTCTTTGCCCCAAGACCGGGCAGCCGGATTTCGCCACGCTGATCCTCGACTACATCCCCGACAAGACCTGCGTCGAACTCAAGAGCCTGAAGCTGTACATGTGGAGCTTCCGCGAGGAAGGCCATTTCCACGAAGACGTCACCAACCGGGTGCTGGACGACCTGGTGAAAGCGACCAAGCCGCGCTTCATGCGGCTCACCGCCAAGTTCTACGTGCGCGGCGGCATCTTCACCAATGTGGTGGCCGAACATCGCAAGAAAGGCTGGCAACCGGCGTCGCGCGTCGACCTCACACAGTTCGATCAAAACTCGAACACACGCGGTTAATCCATTGTATTTTTTAGGAATTGACTTCGGCACATCGGGCGCGCGCAGCTGCGTGATCGACACCGAAGGCACAATCATTGCCGAAGACAGCCGCGACTTCGGCACGCTGCAGGAATACGAGCGCGCCGGCATCTGGCGCGAAGCGCTGTGGGATCTGGTCGCCTCTCTGCCGCCCGCCATCCGCACCCAGTTGTCGGACATTGCGCTGGACGGCACCTCGGGCACGGTGATCGCCTGCGACGAGGCGCTCGACCCGCGCGCGCCGCCGCTGCTGTACAACGACGACCGCGCGGTCGACGAAGCCGCGCTGATCGCCAAAACCGCCACCCCCGGCCACCCGGCCGCTGCCGTCACCTCGGGGCTGGCCAAGGTGCTGTGGCTGAAAAAGCGGCTCGGCCTCACCGGCGCGCGGCTGTATCTGAACCAGGCCGACTGGCTCTCCGGCCTGCTGACCGGCCGCGTCGGCATGACCGACTATCACAACGCCCTGAAAATGGGACTCGACCTCGACGAGCTGAAATGGCCGCTCTGGGTCGAATATCTGGCCGACGTCGACTATCTGCCGGTACCGGTCGCACCCGGTTCCCGGCTCGCCACGGTGTCGCGCCCGCGGGCACGCTATCTCGGCGTCAACCCCGGTTGCATGGTGCATGCAGGCACCACCGATTCCATCGCTGCGTTTCTGGCGGCCGGCGTCAGCCAAAGCGGCGACGCCGTCACCTCGCTCGGCAGCACGCTGGTGCTGAAACTGCTGTCCGACACCCGGGTGGAATCGACTGCGCACGGCGTTTACTCGCACTGGTTCGGCGCGCGCTGGCTGGCGGGCGGCGCCTCCAACGCGGGCGGCGCGGTGCTGCGGCAGTTTTTCGACGACCGCACGCTGGCTGCGCTGAGCGAACAAATCGACCCCATGATCGCCAGCCCGCACCATTACCTGCCGCTGCCGAAACCAGGCGAACGCTTCCCGGTCAACGATCCTGCGCTGGCGCCACGTCTGTCGCCGCGCCCGGCCGACGATGCCGAATTCCTGCATGGCCTGCTGGAAAGCCTCGGCCGCATCGAGGCACAAGGCTACGGGCTGTTGGCCGAGCTAGGCGCATCCGCCTTGCGTCGGGTCGAAACCGCCGGTGGCGGCGCACAAAACCCTGTATGGACGCGCATTCGCCAGCGTCTGCTGGGCGTGTCCGTGAGTCGCGCCGCCCACACTGAAGCCGCATACGGGTCGGCATTGCTGGCGCGCGATGGCTCACGGCGCTTTGAGTAAACCCCGCCCCTGACCCCGCACCTACAACTAAAGTTGTATATCAATCGGCCTGTCTTTGACCTATGGTTGTTTCATTCACCGCGCTGCAGACACCATAACTAAATTCCAATAAAGCCTGTCCCGCCCTGCGGTAAGTACAAGGGGGGGCAGCGTCATGAAAATCCGCAATCACCTATTGGCCCGGGATGATGGCCGCTCAAGCTGGGGCAGCCTGTCCGGCCTCAACCGCTACAGCAACGGCATCGAACTCGACCCTGCCGGCTGCCAGGTCAAGCGCGGTGGCAAATGGGTCTCACCGCCTACCCGCCGCAGCTATCCCGACAGCGAAGTCACCGGCGCCCCCACAAAAACGACCCGCCCGGCACAGCGCCATCAGGCTGGCCCCACAGTCAACATCTCGCCCCTGTCAGCACTTGAATTCGCTTCCGCTTGCTTGCCCATTCAAACAGGAGAATGACCATGACAGCCCGCCCAAAATCCGCCAAGCCTTCATCGAAAAAAACCGACGCTGCTGCGATACGCTACTGCTCGCAGCCGATCCAGCATCCCAGACAATTCGATCCCGCCGTGGATGCGCTGCGCGTCCGTGCCATTATCAATGGCGGCAAAAAATGGGTGAACGGCACGCAGTTAACCTACTACTGCTACAAGGCTGGCGATGCCGTGCCCGCCGCATGGCGAGGCAACGCGACGGACATCCGGGAAGTCGGCCTTGCCTTTCAGGCCTGGTTCAAGCTGGGCATCGGCATCAGTTTCAAGGAAGTGAGCCATCCCGAGGATGCCACCATCCGCATCGGCTTCGACGCGCAGGACGGCTCATGGTCTTACGTTGGACGCGATACGCTGAATATTCGCGACCCGCTTGCCCGCACCATGAACTTTGGCTGGGCGCTCGACACCCCTTACGGACGCGACACCGCCCTGCATGAAATCGGCCATGCAGTCGGCCTGGAGCACGAGCACCAGAACCCCTACGCCGGCATCACCTGGGACACCGATGCGGTCAAGGCCTATTTCAAAGGCCCGCCCAACAACTGGGGGGCGCAGCAAATCGAGTGGAACATCCTGCGGAAAATCTCGCCTTCAGAAGTAAAAGGCACCAACTGGGATCCCGACTCGGTGATGGAATATACGTTCGGCCCCGGCCTGATCATCGAACCCACGGCCTATCGCAGTGGCTTGCGCCCCAAGGGCGGGCTCTCGTCGGCGGATAAATCCTGGATCGTTGAATCCTATCCGGGCGCCAAACCCAAAATAAACATTCCCGCGCTGGAAGTCGGCCTGTCGCAGAAGCTGGCCATCAAGGCCGGCCAAACCCGCGTGTTCAGCTTTTCCCCCAAACGCACCCGCACCTACCGGATCGGCACCTTCGGCACATCTGACACGGTGATGGTGCTGTTCGAAGTCACGCCCACCGGCAACGTGCAAATTGCGGGCAACGACGACAGCGGCACCGACTTGAACGCCCGCATCGACATGCGCCTGATCAACGGACGACGTTATCAAATCGGCATTCGCCTCTATTACGCGGAAGCGGCAGCCGAAACCTCGATCATGGTTTGGTGAAGCCCACATGGCTGACGCGCCATACCCTCGCTCGACTGGGATAGCGTCCACGCGCGGGAACGCGCGACCATCCGCGAGCCCGACGGCCGCAACGACGGTCCCGACCGGCCTTTGACGGGGCTGGCCTTTTCCGGCGGCGGCATTCGCAGTGCCACCTTCAATCTTGGCGTCACCCAGGCACTGGCCGAACTCCGCCTGCTGCGGCAATTCGATTACCTGTCGTGCGTGTCGGGCGGCGGGTATATCGGCGGCTGGCTGTCAGCCTTCATCCATCTCAAGTGCAACGGCCGGGTCGAGGATGCCGAACCACAACTCCATACCGGCGGCGAGGAAAACTCCGCAATCCGCTTCCTGCGCAGCTACAGCAATTACCTCACCCCCAAGGCCAGTTTCTTTTCCGCCGACACCCTCACCGCGGTGGCCACCTATCTGCGCAATCTCTACCTCAATCTCACCCTGCTGCTGCTGTGGCTGGGCGGACTACTGTTGCTGCCACGCCTGCTGGTGTGGTTCGCGCGCTGGCTCACCGGCTGGGAAGGCGCCCATCCCCAGGTAAATGCCAACTTGCTGCCGCTGTTCGGCGGCGGCATTGCCTGCATTTCCATCGCCATGGTATTCATCGGCCTCAACCTGGGCAGCCGCGGCGCATTCAAGACGCGGCCGTTCTACACCCGCCAGACCGGCGTGCTGTCGCTGGTGGTACTGCCCGCGCTGTTGTCAGCCTGGCTCATCGCCTATGGTTTCTATGCCGGCGCAGCACAGCTCGACCGGATTTCGCTCGGCGGCTGGGTGCTGTGGGGCATGCTGATTTATGTGCCGCCCTGGCTGTTAGGCTGGGTGCTGGGCCGCTTTCTTGGCCGGCACAATCACGACCAGCCGCAGTTCACGCTCGGGCCGCATCGTCGAAATGGTCGGCTACGCCCTGCTGGCAGGCGCGCTGGGGGGACTGTTGTTCGCCGCTTTTGCCGAGGTTGCAAGTTTCATCAAGCAAGTGGGCAAGGGCTACAGTGGCTCGTGGATCGCATCGGCGCTGGCCACCGCCCTGCTGCTGAAGTTTTATTCGCTCACCGTGGTGGGCCATATCGGCCTGATGGGGCGCTATTTTTCGCACGACTCACGCGAATGGTGGGCGCGTCTTGGCGGCTGGGTGCTGCTGGCCTCGATTGTGTGGGCAGCGCTGTTTACCATCGTCTACATCGCACCCGCCTTCTTCCGGTGGGCCCCCCAGGCATTCATCGCCGCCGGCGGTGCAACCTGGCTGCTGTCGACCGCAGCCGGTGTGCTTATGGGGCGTGGCGCAAAAACCGCGGGCGACACCCACGAAACCTGGCGCGACCTCGCTGCCCAGGTAATGCCCTATGTATTCATCATCGGCTTGCTGGGCCTGCTGTCGTTTGGACTTCACCAGTTGCTGATGCTGCCGGTATTTTGCAGCGGATGCGTGCAGTCTGCCGTCACCGCCAAAGTCACTTTCATGCAGGTGCTGTATCAGGAAGCCCCCAACTTCCAGCGTGCCAACATCGCCTGGGTGGCGGTATTGTGCTTCGGTAGCCTGGCCGCCGCTGCCGCGCTGGCCTGGCGCATCGACGTCAACCTGTTCTCGATTTATCACTTCTATCGCCAGCGCCTGGTGCGCTGCTATCTCGGCGCCTCGCGCTGCAAGCTGCGCATACCGCATCCCTTCACCGGCTTCGACCCGCGCGACGACCTCAAGCTGGCCGATCTCTGCAGCATGCCGCTGGGCAAGCCGCAGTGCCAGCGCCCCTACCCCATCCACAACACCGCGATGAACCTGGTCGCCGGCAAGCAGCTCGCCTGGCAGGAGCGCCGCGCCGCCGCATTTGCTTTCACCCCGCTGGCCTCCGGCTACAGCTTCACCCTGCCCGACGAAAAAGGCCAGCTGCTCAGTCATTACCGCCCCACCGCGCAATACATGGAAGGCGTGTGGATGGGCTCGGCGATGGCGATTTCGGGCGCCGCCGCCTCACCCAACATGGGCTACCACAGTTCGCCCGCGCTGACCTTTCTGATGACCGTGTTCAACGTCCGTCTCGGCCACTGGAGTCCCAACCCGGCGAACGAAAAAGTCTGGACACAACAGGACCCACCGTTTGGCGGCACCTATCTGTTGAAGGAACTGTTCGGCCACACCCAGCACACCTCGTCCTTTGTCTACCTGTCCGACGGCGGCCATTTCGAAAACCTTGGCATCTACGAACTGGTGC
The DNA here is from genome assembly GCA_963828945.1 of uncultured beta proteobacterium. Lineage (GTDB taxonomy): Bacteria > Pseudomonadota > Gammaproteobacteria > Burkholderiales > Thiobacillaceae > Thiobacillus. The sequence continues at coordinate 109,288 of CAWHHA010000027.1, read as the reverse complement.
GGCGGCGCTGCGCCTGCATCGTCGCCTTCGACGTGGGAGAAGACAGCAAAAACCAGTTCGGTGATCTCGGCAACGCCATCCGCAAGTGCTATTCGGACTTCGGCGTGGTCATCGACATCCACGCCGAAGATCTGAAAAACGGCTACTCCGCCGTCGGCCGTGTGATCTATCCCTCCCGTGATGGGGCTTCAGAACAGCCGCCCGAAGGGTGTTTGATCTACATCAAGCCGAGCCTCACCGGCACCGAACCCGCCGACCTGCTGAACTACAAGTGCACCCATCCCGGCTTTCCACACGAATCAACTGCCGACCAATGGTTCGACGAATCACAGTTCGAAAGCTATCGCAAGCTGGGACACCACATCGGCAAGGCGGTATTCGACGCGGCGCTGATCGAGGCAATCCAGCGTCAGGACATGGCCGGCGACCGCTCGCCAATCCTGCCCTGGATTTGCGAGATTCTGCGCGAGCGGCGCGACGGGGCGACTTGAATGCGCGCCATCGTTGACTATGTTTGAGGGCAGCTTGCTGCACACAGGAGAGCAACATGAAAACATCCACCTGGCTTGGAATTTTCAGCGTTTCCACCCTTGCCCTGTTGGCCTGGCTCACCCACCAGCCCGAAACCGCACGCGCCATCCTGCCGCCCGCATCCGGCATGATGCAAAGCACGCCTGCCGCCACCGAACTTGACCCGCTCTCACCCGCCATACCTGATGCGGCGTCGCCGTATAGCGACGCCGGTTTCCACGAAGCCGAAGCCGGCCTGTCGCCGTCCGCCCGTTCCGGACGTGAAATCTGGTTCAAGGCCACTGCGGGCAACGCGCGCTTCCACACCTACACCTTCCAGCAGCGCGTCACCGCGCTGATCGACTGGTACGGCGTGCTGCGTGGCGACGCGCGCGACACCCGTTTCAAGACCTGGGGGCTGATCAATGACCCCGGCTGCTGCAAACCGGGGGCCGACGGCTGTCCGGCCAAAAGCTACGAGGAAACTTTCGGTTTCGACTGGTGCCCGGGCGACGAAACCCTGCTGAAGTTCGTCGGCAAACCCGGTTATCGCGACCCCGCCTGCGACTTCAAGGATGCCAGTGCCGCCGCCAGCGACCCCGAAGGCCATCAAAAAGGCCGCGAGGACAGCTGTAACCTGGCTTTCGGCACCTCCACCGGCGCGCTCGGTTTCCGCAAGTTTCCCAATCCGCGCTTCGATCCAGTGGCGTGGAAACAGGTCAACGGCCGCCTCGGCACCTGGGAAGGCTACAACCGCAAGTTGTCGAATGATCCTGCCCGTTCCGATTTCAAGGTGCGCAAGCTGGCCGACGCCTCGATCGAGCCCCCGTTCCTGATCGGCACCGCCTGCGCCTCGTGCCACGTCGCTTTCAACCCCGCCAGGCCGCCGGCGGATCCCGAGCATCCGAAGTGGGAAAACCTCTCGGGACTGGTCGGCAACCAGTACATCCGCGTGTCCGAAGTGCTGATTTCAGGCATGCCGCACAACGACCTGCTATGGCAGATCTTTGCCCATGCGCGTCCCGGCACCTCCGACACGTCGGCGATCCCCAACGACCAGGTGAACAATGCGGGCACCATCAACGCGCTGATCAATACCGCGCAGCGCCCGACCTTCACCGGCGAAAAGGTCAACCGCTGGCGCAAAGCTGCCGCGTGCCCGGCCGGCGCCAAGGAATCCACCTGCTGGTGCGAACCCGGCAAGCCCGGCAAATGCTGGGAAAAAAGTGTGAAAACCGAAACCGTCCACCACATCCTCAAAGGCGGGGGCGACTCGATCGGCGCGCTTGGCGCGATCCAGCGTGTGTACTTCAACATCGGCTCGTGCGCCGAGCAGTGCTGGGTCAACCATTTCACCGACCTGCGCCAACTCGACCCGGAGGCGCGCAACTTCGGCCAGACGCCGTTCGACATCGGCCAGTGCCGGCGCGACTGCCCCAACTTCCGTGCCATTGAGGACCGCGTCCACAACATTCTCGATTTCTTCCTGACCGCGCCCGAAGGCCATGCCAAGGATTTGCGCGAAGCGCGCGCGAATCAACACCAGGCCGCTTACGCCGAGGCCGATCTGGAACGCGATCTGGAAGGCAGCTTCGGCAAGGGTGCGGTTTCACGTGGCCAGCAGGTGTTCGTCGCCAACTGCGCACGCTGCCACTCCAGTGGCAAGCCACCGTTCGAGACAGTGGACTTCCGCGCCATCGACAGCAAGAGCGGCCTGCGCGCCGACTGGCTGGGCAACGACGTGCCGACGCCGGTCACCGAGATCGGCACCTACCGCTGCCGCTCGCTGCACTCCAATCACATGCGCGGCCACGTCTGGGAGCAGTTCGCCAACGAGGACTACCACGCGCGCAAGACCGTTTCCGGCATCCTCGAACCGCACGATGGCGGGCGCGGCTATTACCGCAACGTGTCGCTGGTCAACCTGTGGGCGCACGCGCCCTTCCTGCATAACAACTCGGTCGGACCCGAACTGTGCGGCTGGGGCGGCGACAAGGCCAATGCCTATGAGCTGTACCGCTCCAGTTACGTGGATGCGACGAAGCCCGGTAACCCGCCACTGGCGAAAGACAAACAGCCAGCATGCTGGCAATACGACCCCTCGGTCGACGGTCGCTTCAAGCTGTATGTCGCGTCGATGCAGGACCTGCTCAATCCGGCCAAACGCATTCCCAAGGCGACCAAGGTCGACGAGGACATCGTGCTCGACATCGGCCCGCGCATCTTCGACGGCAAGGCGGAAAAGCGCCTCGTTGGCTTCACCGTGAAGGTGCCGGCTGGCGCCACGGCGGGCAACGTCGGCAACTTCCGCCACAAGGACTTCATCGTCGATCTGGTGCGCGCCAAGCTCAAGCCCGGCGAGCTCGAAACGCGGCTGGCCAAGGTGCTTCCCGCCGCCGAGGCCAAACAACTCACGGCCGAGATGCAGAATATCGGCAAGGCCATCGTCTCCGATCCGGATCGCCTGGTCGAGGTGGTCAAGGAGGCACGCGCCCGCACCCCCGCGCTGTGGCAGGTCTATTCGTCGTGCAGCGCTGAAATCGAAAACGACGGCCACCGCTTCGGCGAAGACTTGAGCGATGCCGACAAGAGCGCGCTGATCGCTTTTCTGGCCACGCTGTAAGAAGACATTCATGCGTACCCTGCCCCTCCGTCTTCTTGTCCCCTTGTTGATCCTGGCTGGCTGTGCCGAGCTGGCACAGTTTACGGATGGCTTGGGCTTGAAAGGCCAGCAGCAGCCTTTGGCACCACGCATCTACACCGCCAACGAGAGTTCAAATACCGTTTCGGTAATCGATGAGCAGACTTACAAACCGATCGCCACAATCGATACAAAAAATGTCTCTACCCATGATCTCGCGCTGTCGCGCGATGGCAGCCGCCTGTATGCGACCAATATGGGCTCGGGCCGGCTCTCAGTCATCGACACCCGGGGGTTGGAGACCATCGCCTCCATCTATACAGGCAAGCGCTGCCATGTGGTTGCGCTCACCCATGACAATCACCACGCCTGGGTGGCTAATATCGGCGACAACACCGTGTCCATCGTCGACACCGCCACCTATCGCGTGGTCGGCACCATCGCAACCGGCAAGGGGCCAACCGGCCTGGCTTTTTCGCGGGATGGCAGTTTTGCCTACGTCAGCAATCAGGGCGACAAGGCCGTCGCCGTGGTCGACACGGCCAGCCTCAAGGTCATCAAAACCATCCCGGTGGGCGATAACCCGCACTTTCTGACCTTGGGCCCCGATGGGCGCATCTGGGGGGGCAACTCGGGCGGCAAGGATATTTACGTCATCGACCCCGCCACCCAGACCAAGGTCGCCACCCTGGAAGTCGGCGCCAACCCGCAGCAGATCGCCTTTGCCTACAAGGGCATGGTGGGCCCGAACGCTTACGTCACGCTTTCCGGCGCTGATCAAATCGCCGTGGTCAGTGGCGAACCCGGCACCCTGCGCGTGCTGGAGCGTATCCCGGCTGGCGCAAAGCCGAACGGAATCTGGGCCAATCCCGAGGGCACGCGCATTTATGTCGGGCATGAAGCCGGCAATGAAATTCGCGTGTACGACAGCGGCACCAATGCGCTGTTGAGCACCGTGCCGGTGGGGAAAAAGCCGATCCGGGTGCTGGTGTCGCGCTGAGTACGCAGCAAACTGAATACAAAGGAGTTCGATCATGGCAAGCACCCGGTTTGACGCTCACAGACGCTGGGTCGGCATCGTCCCATGCGTGCTGCTGGCCGTGCTGCTGGCCTGGCTGCCGCTGGCAGAGTCGGCCACCACCGCCCCCGCCGTCGGCACCGCCAAAAACGCCATCGGCACGCTGCTCGTCATCCACAGTGACGGCATTGAGGAACGCCTGCGCGGCCAGGGCACACTGGTGTTGTACGAAGGCGATGTATTGAGCACCAGCGCCGACAGCCGGGCACTGATCGAGTTGCGTGACGGCACCCAGGTCGGCTTCGATGTTGCAACCCGCGCGCGCCTCCTCTCGCGCTGGGAAAAGGATAAGGGCGACACCCGCATCCTGCGCCTCGAGATCGGCACCCTGTGGATCAAAACAGGCAGCAACGCCAGACCGCTGGAAGTGGAAACGCCGGTCGCCAGCGCTGCGCCCATTATCGAATCGGGCGGCAAGATCGAGTTCATGATCGCGACGCTCGACGACGGCAACAGCATGTTGAGCGTCATCGATGGCGTGGTGCCGTTTGGCACCGCGTTCGGCACCTGCCCGATCAAGCCTTCCACTGTGAGCTACGCGGTTCAGGGCAAAAAATGCACCAAGGCGGAAGCCCTGGACACGAAGCGTGCTGCCGCCTGGACGTCTAAACTGGCAAAAGGCAAAGAGCCGATGGCCGCTGCGCCGCTGCCGACGTTCTGGCCGCCGCCGGACACCTCGACCCATCAGGTCATCCCACGCGAATTGCTGGTCGATGGATCGGCCAGGCCCACAACGCTGGCGGCGCTGGCGGCAAAAATGGAAAAAGCCCTGAACCGTACCGGCTATTCCAGCCCGGGTTACTACGCTGTTCCCGGCGGCTTCGCCATGCTCACCCAACTTGAACGCATCCACCCGGACGCCACCCCGTTTCCGCCGGACCAGCGTTGGAAAATCAAGGTCGATCCCGCCAGCCTGTCGAGCTTCAATTTGTCCGCCTACCTGAAAGCCTTGCTGGGAAAAGACGCGGGCGTGTTTCGCGTGATCGCTTTCGTCTTCACCGCCGAACCCATCGTCAGCGACAACGTCAAGCCGGTCATCGACGAAGCCAAAAACTGGGTGGAACAAGGCGGCAAAGCCTTGCCGGGCTCCTATGCCGCACAGCCTTTCAGCGCCGACATGGTATGCACTGCCCTCATCTACGAATTCGAGATTCCGACGCACGGCGCCCCCGGACGCCAGCGCAAACCGTCCGAGCACAACGGGCAAGAGCATCTGCGCGCTGCGCGGATTCTTCAGGCGCTGGGGGGCTGAGATGCTCAAATCGATGAGCACCTCCCGCAAAACGCTGGCCCTGGTCTGGTTCGTCGGTGCCGGGGTCAGTTTTTTGGCGCTTTACCTCATCACCACCTTCGGCGAGAGCGAGCACGTCACAAGCCTGTGGGATTGGTATCTGCCTGCAGTCACCCCCAACCTTTCACTGATCGTGGGGGTGATGTTCAATGACATCAAATACAAATCCGCCCGCAGCGACCAGGTAGACAGTTTCTATTACCGGGTGGCGCTGTGGCTGTCCGTCGTCTATTTGCTGGTGCTATTGGCCACCCCGCTGCTCTCGCCTTTCACCGAAGCGGCGATGGATGACGACCTGAAGAATTCCCGCTTCGCCCTGTCCTTTCTCCAGGCGCTCGCCACCACGGCGCTCGGCGCATTTTATGTGCGGCAAAAGGACAAATCATGAGACTGACCCCATTACGTTTGCCTGCCGCTTTACCTGCCCCGGGGAGGACTTCCATGTCACGCACCACTTCCATTTCCATTCTGCTGATCCTGACCGCAACGCTCAGCGGCTGCGACATGGTCAAAAGCTGGTTCGCCGGCAAGCCTGACATCGCGTTTGCGCCCTACAGCGCCGACTACGCCAGCAAGCCCGACTTCGCCCAGGTCGAATACGATCATCCGATTCCGCTGAAGGAACTGGTCAAGGTCACGCCCAAATACCTGGCAGGGCTGGACCAGGAACAACTGGATCAGCTCTATGCGCGTCTAGGCTCCGGGCCGATTCCCAATGGGCCGTTCAATGGCGAAATTGTCTTTCCACGCGGCAGTTCGGGCAAGCTGCGCGCCGCCGAAATCATCGGTGGCCTCAAGGGCCTCGGCGTGAACTTCAAGGGCAAGATGCTGGAAACCGCAGGCGAAACCCTGTGGAAAGGCAAGGTGTTCTACCGCAACGAAAAAGTGCTGCGCAACCGCATCGAAGACCTCGCAGTGCTGCGCCCGGTTATCGGCCCCGGCGACATCCCCAAGATCGGCGTCGACGGCCGCGACGCCTGGCTGCTGTTTCCCGCCAAGCTCTACTGCGGGCAAAGCCTGGTCGACTCACGCCGCGAGTCCATCATCATCGACTACGCCTTCACCGACGAAATCCCCGGCTACCGCGAAAAGCCCGATTTCCTGGCAGGGCGGCGCGGCCTCAAGGTGCGCGACGAAATCCGCATGGTGCGGCCCGGCCTCTATCTCGGCCGGGCCTACATGGATCACGCCTTCATCCTCAACTTCGTCCTTTACAACAAGGACCTCGATCAAGCCGGCCGCGCCGAATTCGAGATCGGTCAGGTCAAGGACGATTGCTGGAGCGGCACACAGAAGCGCGTTTTAGCCAGCCGCTAGGGACCGCCCATGCAAACGCTTGCCGACATCGACTTTACTGCGCTCACCCAGCGGCCATTCCATCCCTCGCCAGCGGCATGGGAAGACCAGGTGTTCTATTTCTTTCTGCTGGACCGCTTTTCCGACGGCAACGAGGCAGATTGCCTCGACAACACAGGCAACCTGGCGGCGGGCGGTACCACGCCATTGCTGCAGACCGCAGACCATGGCAACGCGGTCGGCTCCGATGCCGACGCCGCACACTGGCGCGAGGCGGGGGCGCGCTTCGTCGGCGGTACGCTGCGCGGCGCGGCCAGCAAGATCGGCTACCTGAAACGGCTCGGTGTCAGCGCAATCTGGGTCAGCCCGGTATTCAAGCAGCCGCCGTGGAGCGACGCCTACCACGGCTACGGGGTGCAGGATTTTCTGGCCATCGACCCGCGTTTCGGCAGTCGCGAAGACCTGCGCGACCTGGTTGCCACCGCCCATGCGCATGGCATCCATGTGATCCTCGACGTGATCCTCAACCATGCCGGCCCGGTGTTCAGCTACGCCGCCGACCGCTACCCGACCGAGCACGGCATGGACCCGCGCTGGGACGGCCGCGCCTATCCGGTCGCGGGCTGGAACGACGCCAGCGGGCAGCCCAGCCTGCCGTACGGCCAGCCGGTGAGCGACTCCAACGCCGCCGTGTGGCCACGCGAACTGCAGGCCGCCGACAATTTCTCCCGGCTTGGCCGCATCAACAACTGGGACTGGTATCCCGAATTCGTCGAAGGCGATTTCCTCGACCTGAAAGACATCCGGCTCGGCGACGGGGCTATCGACCATTTCCGCATCTCGCCCGCACTGAAGACCCTCACCCGCGCCTATCAGTACTGGATCGCCTATGCCGACCTCGACGGCTTCCGGGTCGATACGGTCAAGCACATGGAACCCGGCGCGACGCGCTATTTCACAGCCTGCATCCACGAGTTCGCGCAATCGATCGGCAAGGAGCAGTTCACCCTGATCGGCGAAATCACCGGCGGCCGCGGCAACGCCTTCGCCCTGCGCGAAGCCACCGGGCTCGACGCCGCGCTCGGCATCGACGACATCCCGGACAAGCTCGAATACCTGGTCAAGGGGCAACGCAATCCTGCGGAATACTTCGACCTGTTCCGCAACTCGTTCGACATCGGCAAGGATTCGCACACCTGGTTCCGCAACAAGGTCGTCACGCTCTACGACGACCACGACCAGGTGCGCAAAGGCAACAACAAGGCGCGCTTTTGCGCCGGCGGCGGCTCGCAACTCGCAGTCAACGCGCTGGCGCTGAACGCGCTGACGCTCGGCATTCCGTGTATCTACTATGGATCGGAGCAGGGCTTCGACGGCGCGGGCGGCAACGACCGCTACATCCGCGAGGCCATGTTCGGCGGCGACTTTGGCGCCTTCCGTTCGCGCGGCCGTCACTGCTTCGATGAAACCCACCCGATCTATGTCGAGCTTGCGCGCCTGCTCGCCGTGCGCACGCAGCACCTGGCGCTGCGCCGCGGTCGCCAGTACCTGCGGGCGATTTCCGGCAACGGCCAGGATTTTGGCGAGCCGCACATGGTCGGCGATGTGCTGCGCTCGGTGGTGGCGTGGTCGCGGCTGTTCAACGACCGCGAATGGCTGTGCGCGATCAACACCGACGACGCCGGTGAACGCGCCGCGTGGGTGGGACTGGATCACGACCTCAGCCCGGCCGGCAACCGCCTGGTCTGTCTATATTCCACCGATCCGGCGCAGATCGGCAGCGAGCTGGAAGTCGCGTCGCCCCACCCCGACTGGCACGCCGTGTGGCTTGCCTTGCCTGCCGCAGGCTGTGCGGTCTACGGGCCGGCGGACTGATGCCCCATGCACGCCACATCCTGCCCATCCAGCTTGCGCTCGCCATGTGCCTGATGACGTCACCCCTCCGCAGCCAGTCGGATCAGGCGCAGGAGGATCTCCCGCCTGTCGGCCGTTCGCGATTCGACCATCTGATCGGCAGCGCGCCGGTGCCCTATCCGTTCGCCCGCCTGGTCAACACGATCAACCGCCAGATGCAGACCGACGCGAGCGGTCTGCCGCCGCTGAAGATCACGCTGATTCCCTTGGGCCGCTCGCTGCAGCGCAACGCCGGCGCCCCCGATTTCTTTCGCTTTCCGCGCGTGGTTGCAGCAGCCGACGGCAACAACGTCGCTGGCGTTGAGCCATTGAAAGACCGGCTGTTTCTCGGTTTTCACGAAAAAGGGCAAGTCATCGAAGTCATCAGTTACAACGATACGGCTGGCCGCTTCGAATTCCAGGTCGTACGCGACTATGCGACCGGCAAAACCCCACAGGTGTATTACGCGCGACGCAGCCTGTGCCTCGCCTGCCACCAGAACGCCGCACCGATGTTCGCCCGCCCGCTTTGGGATGAGACGCCAGCCAATCCAGAAATTGCGCGGCGCCTGCGCGAAGCGCGGCGCGACTTTTACGGCATCAAGCCGAGCGGCACCGACGTTGCCTATTTCATTGACACCGCAGCGGATCGCGCCAATCTGTTTTCGGTCTGGCAGGCGCTGTGGCAGCAAGGCTGTGGCGCCGGGGAATCAGGTGACCGCTGCCGCATGGAAGCCTTCGCCGCTGCACTGGACTACGCCCGCAACCGCACGCTGCCTGCGCCCGCCATCCTGACGACGCTGGACCGCAACTGGACCAGCCGCTGGCCGCATGGCCTGCCCATTCCCAATCCCGACCTGCCCAACCGTGATCCCCTGGCCGCGCTGGCCGACCCGGCAAGCGACCCCCTGCTGCTGCGGCCGCCGCTTGAAACCTGGAAAACGCCAGACAAGACCGCCTTCATCGTCGGGCTGGCCGGAATGCTCGATGCCAACGTCACTCAGCAGTTGAAGCCGGCCGACCTGTCCACCCCCCTTGAGCGCCTGCGCACACGCGGTGCCTTTGCCGCGCGCCCGTTCAGCCACGATCTGCTCAACGCGTTGCTGGCCGAGCTTGGAAAACCACGCCGGCCCCGCCCTGCCAGCCTGCCGCCTGCGCGCACGGAGCCGGCGACCGCTGCCCGTGATGCCGGTCCGCTCGTCGCACCTTTCCATACAAATTGCGCCAGTTGCCACGACACCACGCTGTCGCATCCACCCAATTTTCTGCACGGCAGTCCGGCCGAAATCGAAGCCAAGCTTGATCACTGTGCGCCGCGCATGTTCGTGCGCCTGAGCATGGCCGGTATTCCGGAAGCAGCGCGCAGCAAGCCGCCGATGCCGCCGGCTGCTGCGCTTGCCAGCCGCGGTATCGAACCCGCGCACTGGGCCGCTTCGCCCGAACTCGCCGTGCTGAAACGACTCGTCACCAGCCGTTTGCGCGGCCAGGAACCGGCCAGCCTGCTGCGGCAACCCTACGCGCAACTGCCGCCCTGTCTGCCGGTATCCAGCTATGCGGAGCACGCACCATGAGCTCGCCCGAAGTTCGCTGCTCAGGCTGCCGCTTCTTCCTGTGGGCGGTGCTGGCCATGCTCGCGCTCGGCGCACTGGGTGCCGCGATCCGTTTCCTGCCCGACCGCCCGGTTACCTACGCCGACCCAGTCGAGCATTTCAAATACGGCTCCACCGGCGGCGAGCGCAACATGGGTTTCCCCTACTGGCTGTGGCAGGTGTTCCCCGAGGTCTGCCCCGATCTGTTGCCGGGCAAGGGCTACGCGTCGCTCGGCTTCATTTACGAGCAGGGGCGCGACTTGCCGGTGGGCATGTCGAAGCGCCGGCACATGGGCATCGACCGCGTATTTCTCAACTGCGCGGTGTGCCACACCGCCACCGTGCGCACCGCACCCAACGCCCAACCCATGCTGGTCGCAGGCATGCCCGCCAACCAGCTGAATTTGATGGGCTTCCAGAAATTCGTCCAGCAGTGCGTCAACGACCGCCGCTTCACCCCGGCCCAGGTGGTGCCGCGCATTGAGGAAAAGGCCGGCGGCCTGGGACTGCTCGACAAGTGGGTGGTCTACCCGCTCGGCGTCCACCTCATGCGCGACGGTGTCGCCGGGCTGCTCGGTCGCCTGCGTTTCATTCATCAACAGGATGAGTGGGGGCCAGGGCGAGTGGACACCTTCAATTCGGCCAAGGCGATTTTCGGCGTGCCGTTCGAGCATTTGGCCAGGGAAGAACTGGTCGGCGTATCGGACTTCCCCGCCATCTGGAACCAAAGCAAAAAACAGGGCATGCAACTGCACTGGGACGGCAACAATAGCCGCGTCGAGGAACGCAACCTGTCGGCGGCCTTTGGTACCGGCGCCACGCCGAAGCTGATCGACCACGCCGCCATTGCCCGCATCGAAGCTTGGATCGCCACCGCCACCCCCCCTGCGTTCGGCAAGTATTACCTCATCGACCCGGCACTTGCCGCGCACGGCGCGCGGATTTACGCGCAGCACTGCGCCGCCTGCCACGGCAAGAACGGCACCAACTTCAGCGGCGAATACGTAGGCAAGGTCACGCCCATCAAAGAGATCGGCACCGACCGCGGACGCCTCGATTCCTACACCCTGCAACTCGCGCAGAACCAGGGCATGCTGTATTCGGCCGACCCGGATCGCCGCTTCCGCCACTTCCGCAAGACCTGGGGCTACGCCAACGCCCCGCTCGACGGCATCTGGCTGCGCGCGCCCTACCTGCACAATGGTTCGGTGCCCACGCTGTGGGACCTGCTGCAGCCTGCCGCACAACGCCCTAAAACCTTCTACCGTGGCAACGACCTGTACGACCCGAAGCTACTCGGCTTCGTCAGCGACCAGCCCGTCAGCCAGGGCAAACCCCTGTTCTCCTACGACACCCGCATTTCCGGCAACGGTAACGCCGGCCACGAGGGCGCGGTATATGGCACGACCCTGCCCAACAGTGACAAATGGGCGCTGCTGGAATACCTGAAGAGCTTCTGAGGACACGCAATGAACACGACTTGCACATGCTGCCGCTGGAAAAAGGTCATCGTCGTCATTCTGCTGATACTCGGCGCGCTGCTTGCCTTTATCGGCTGGGACCGTTTCCTGCGCGACCACGGTGCCACCCAGTTCGACAACCCTGACGAACGCTTCAAATACGGCTCCATCGGCGCGGAAAACGACGCCGGTATTCCCTACTGGATTTTTTACGTGCTGCCGCGCGTCTTTCCCGACAAACTGCCGAAGCCCGGCGTGGGTTACGCCAGCTTCGGCGTGGTGTGGGAACAGGGGCAGGAACTGCCGGTGGGATTTTCCAAGCGGCGCATCGGTTTCGACCGCGTCGCCAACACCTGCGCGTCCTGCCATGTGGCGAGCTATCGCAGCCAGCCCGACGAGACGCCGACGCTGGTCGTCACCGGCCCCAACCACACGCTCGACCTCGAAGCCTTTTTCCGCTTTCTGGTCGACTGCGCCAAGGACCCGCGCTTCAACGCCGACACCCTGATGGCCGAGATCAACCTCGCCGCCGACCTCGATTTCATTGACCGCATGGCGTATCGCTATCTCATCATCCCGATCACCAAAAAGCGCCTGACCGAGCGTGAAGGCCAGTTCGAGTGGATCTACCGCCATGACTTTCCCGAATGGGGACGCGGGCGCGACGACGCGATGAACCTGACCAAATATTTCATGATCCGCTGGCCGATGGACGACAGCTTCGGCCCAACCGACATGCCCTCGGTGTGGAACCTGAAGAAATACCAGCCGGAAAAAGGCCACCGCATGAACTTCGCCGGCGACTCGCACGACCCGTATTCGGTCGTCATCGATTCGGCGCTGGGGCTGATGGGCGCGGAGCCGAAGGACAAGGCAGACTTCCTCGGCCAGATCGACTGGCTGGTCGATTACCTGAAGAACAAACCGGCGCCGAAATATCCCTTCCCCATCGACGCCACGCGCGCGGCACAGGGCAAGACCGTGTTCGACGCAAACTGCGCCGCCTGCCACGCCAGCAGCCGCACCGGCACCATTGTTCCACTTTCTGAAATCGGCACCGACCGTGGTCGCATCGACACCTGGGGCAAACAGGCGGCGATCGAGGCCAACAAGGTGGTCAACGACATGGGCATCCAGCGCAAAGGACTGGTCGAAGCCCCGCTGACCGGGTATGTCGCGCAGTTCCTCGACGGCATCTGGCTGCGCGCGCCCTACCTGCACAACGGCTCGGTGCCGACCCTCGCCGACCTGCTGACGCCGCCGGCGCAACGCCCGCAACTGTTTTGGCGCGGCTACGACGTCTACGACCCGGCGCGTGTCGGCTTTGTCGTGCAAGGGGCGGCGGCGGAACGCGCGGGGACCCAACTCGACACGCGGCTGCGCGGCAACAGCAGCCAGGGACACGACTTCGGCACTGCCTTGCCGGCCACCGACAAGGCCGCCTTGCTGGAATACCTGAAAACCCTCTGATCCGGAAAACCTACCATGGCCACCCTGCGCATCGCCACCTTCAACGTCGAAAACCTGTTCGCGCGCTACCGCTTCAAGGACACCATCCAGCCCACCGAGGACGACGGCTTCACCATCAACGATCTGGCATTCCGCATCTACGACGAGGAATCGAAAAAGATCACCGCCAAGGCCATCCGCGCGGTAAACGCCGACGTGATCTGCCTGCAGGAAGTGGAAAGCCTGCCGGTGCTGGACCGCTTCAATTCGTATTATCTCGGCGGTTTGAAATATGCCTACCGCGCGGTGATCGACTGCTTCGATCCGCGCCAGATCGACGTTGCCGTGCTGTCACGCTATCCCATCGTCTCGTTGCGTTCGCACCGCGAGGAGCGCAACAAGGCGGGGACCGCATTCCTGTTTTCGCGCGACTGCCTGGAGGTCGACGTGCTGGTCGGCGGCAAGACGCTCACCCTGTATCTCAACCATTTCAAATCCATGATGGAAGGCCGCGAGGCCACCCGCGCGCGTCGGCAGGAACAGGCCGAGCGGGTGGCGACGATCATCGATGCGCGCTGGAAAAAGTCAGCCTACAAGGGCAATTTCATCGTATTGGGTGATCTCAACGATTACCCGGATGGCAAAACCGGCCTTGCTGCCCTGCTCGGGCACAAGGGACTCGACAACGTGCTGACACGCCTGCCCGAAGCCGAACGCTGGACCCATTACTACGCCGGCGGCAATGCCTACCGCCAGCTTGACTACCTGTTGCTGTCGGCCGGCCTCACCAAGGCCAACCCCGGAAAGCCTGTGGTGATGCGACGCGGCCTGCCCTGGCGCGCGAAAAAAGTAACGGAAGGGCGGCTCGACGGCGTCGGCGAGAACGATCCCAAGGCCTCCGACCATGCGCCGCTGTATATCGATATCACACTTGTTTGAGATAGATGCGGTTGCACCTCCAACCCGCGGCAACCGCCGCATTCAATCCATAAAAAGTCTTGAATGAATCTAATCCTGGAATGGAATTCCATCGCGCTGGAAGCGATCCGCTCTATCGGAAAACTCCCGTTTGCCAGCCCCGACCGCGAACGCGGCGGCCCACCACAAGTGGCGCGCTCGCTCGGCATCATTTATTCATCGATCTACGATGCTTGGGTGGCCTACGACAACGTCGCCAAAACCGTCCCGCCACGTCGCCGCAATCGCCGCTCAGCCAAGGTTTTCTCGATCAGGCCAAGCATGTCATCGACATCCAGGCACGCCTGACCCCGGAACAAAAGTGATTGCCGAATACGGGGCGGATGGCCCCAAATCCGAATTGCCGCCAGGCGATTGGACTGAATTCTGATCCTTTGTTGCGAAGCGAGATGGCCGCAACCTGGATGCAAGCGTGAAACTTTATTTCGCTCTGGCCAACGCCATTTTCGATGCCAGCATCGCCACTTGGGACGCCAAACGCCACTTCGACTATGTTCGCCCGATCACGGCGATCCGACATCTGTTCCGCGGCAAGCGGATTCCTGGCTAAGGCGGTGCAGGCAAGGGCACACAGGAAATTATCGGTGAGGCCTGGAAGCCCTTCCAGGTGCCGTCGTTCCCGACACCGTCCTTCTCTGAATTCACCTCGGGGCATAGCGGTTTCTCGATGGCGGTTGCCATGGTATTGAAAACCTTCACTGGCAGCGACCACTTCAGCTTTTTCTATTCGCAGGATGTGCCGCTTAAGGCCGATCCTGCCGAACCGGTGACGAGCGTGGTGCTGCACTGGCCGACCTTCACAGCGACCGCACGCGAAGCGGGCGAATCGCGTTTATATGGTGGCATTCATTTCTACGAAGGCAACGTGGTCGGGCTCGATCTCGGCGAAAAGTTCGGCAAGGCAGCTGATGCCCGCGCGCAAACCGGGTTGTTCACGGCCTTCCCGAGACGGGGGTGATGCGTCAGCCGACTTCGACGAACTCCAAAGTGTTGGCGTCCGGATCGCGACAGAACATGGCCGCGCGTCCCGACTTGCTGGCGGTGTAGGTCACCCCCGCCGCATCGAGCCTGCTTTTCAGCGCATCCATATTTTTCACCGCCAGTGCGATGTGATGATCGCGGCCGCCATGTTCGGGACGCACGGATGCGGCATCGGGGTTGGGCAAGTTCATCAGATGCAGTTGCTGGCCCCCGCCCAGTTCGTACCATTCGCCGGGATAAGGCAGCTCGGGACGGTTCGGAACTCGCTTCATTCCCAGCACCGATTCATAAAAGACTTTGGCGCGCGCCAGGTCGGAAACCAGCAGGCCGGCGTGCAGCAGAGCAGTGATATCAGACATTGCGTTTCGCTTTCGATTGATCGTCTTCCATATGGCCGGAGAACAGGCTGGCGGTGATGATCATGGCGGCGCCGATCCATTCCTGCAGGTCCATGCGCTCGGCAGACAGAAAATACGCCGCAATGCTGGCCACGACGAGTTCGGACAGAAAAATCACGATGGCCTGGTTGGCGGGCACGCGCGCAAGGCCGTATTGCACGGCGTAGGTCATGCTGCCGATTGCCAGCGCCACCCCGATCAGCAGCAGCCAGATGTGGGTTTCAACCGCTGCCATGAAATCCAGTTCAGCGGGTTTGAACAACAGGCCGATCAGCGTCAGCACCACCACCCCCGCCCACACCGTGACTGCTTTGGCACCCTGGGTCACGCCATCGAGATGGCGGCTGATCACATTGCTCGCCGCGAACGCCACCCCCGCCGACAGCCCCAGCCACTCAGCACGATTGGCCGGCAACGGCCAATCGCCGGGCTGCCACAGCATCGCCAGCGCGCCGCCTGCCGCCAGTGCCATCACTGCCCAGCCGGCGCGGTTGAGTTTCTCGTGCAGCAGAAACCGTGAAAACAAGACGGTCCACAGGGGCGACAGATAGAACAGCAGCAGCACCCGCACCACCTCACCTTCCAGCACCGCCAGCACATAAGCCAGATTGGTCCAGCCTGCCGCCAGGCCCAGTGCAGACAACCATACCCAGTGTCCGCGCGCCTGGTGCAAGGCGCGGCCATGCAGCCAGCCCAGCAGCAGCAACGGAATGACGTAGGAGAAAAATCCCGACGCAATGCCGCCCACGCCCGCATCGTTCAGCAGGCGGTAGGGATACCAGACCAGCCCCCACAGGGTTGCGGCATAAACGAGGCTGGTGATGGCCAGGGTGCGTTGCAGAGGAATCGACGGCATGGGGCTTTATAATGTGAGGCTTGGTCAAACCATGGCTTATTCGAGCCGACATTTCAAAATTTCAAACTTGGCACTGCAATGAATCCGCGTCTCGAACAACTCCACCCCTACCCGTTCCAGAAACTGCGCGAACTGTTCGTTGGGGTGACGCCGAATCCGGAACTCACACCGATCAACCTGTCGATCGGCGAGCCCAAGCACCCGACGCCGCAGTTCATCAAGGACGCGCTGGTTGCCGGGCTTGCGGGGCTCTCGAATTATCCCATCACTCAGGGCTCGGATGCGTTGCGCGGCGCAATTGCTGCCTGGGCCGAGCGCCGTTACGGCGTGAAGCTCGATCCGGCAACCGAGGTGCTGCCGGTGAATGGTTCACGCGAAGCGCTATTTGCCTTCGCCCAGGCCAGTGTCGACTCCAGCCGCCACGGCCGCCGCGTGGTCATCTCGCCCAACCCGTTCTACCAGATCTATGAAGGCGCCGCTTTGTTGGCCGGCGCCCGCCCCTTCTTCCTCAACACGCTGCCGGAAAACGACTTCAAGATGGACTGGTCGCGGGTGCCGGAAGACCTGTGGGAACAGGTCAACCTGATTTATGTCTGCTCGCCCGGCAATCCCACCGGCAAGGTGATGTCGCTGGACGACTGGAAGCAGTTGTTCGACTTGTCGGACCGGCATGGCTTTGTGATCGCGGCCGACGAGTGCTATTCAGAGATTTATTTTGAGGAAGGCCAGCCGCCACTGGGCGCATTGACCGCCGCGCAACAACTCGGCCGCGGCCTCAAAAATCTGATCGTGTTCAACTCGCTGTCGAAGCGCTCCAACGTGCCCGGCCTGCGTTCCGGCATGGTGGCAGGTGACGCCGGCATCATGAAGTCGTTCCTGCTCTACCGAACCTATCATGGCAGCGCGATGAGCCCGGCAGTGCAGGCCGCAAGCATAGCCGCATGGAACGACGAGGCGCACGTGATCGAGAACCGTCGCCAGTACGCCGAAAAATTCGCTGCAGTGATGCCGCTGCTAAAAGGCGAGCTGCAGTTCGATGCGCCGGACGCCGCCTTTTATTTGTGGGCGCGCGTACCGGGCGGCGACGATGCCGCGTTTGCGCGCGAGTTGTATCGTACCCAGCACGTCACCGTGTTGCCCGGCAGTTATCTCGCGCGCGACGCTGCCAACGTCAACCCTGGCCAGGGCTTTGTGCGCATCGCGCTGGTCGACAGCCTGCCAGCCTGCGTCGAAGCAGCCAAACGCATGCTCAGTTTTATGGGCGAAGCAGCCTGAATTCCAAAAATTCATTACTCATCTCTTAAAAAGGAAACCCCCATGCAAGACCTGCAAGCCATCATCGAAGAAGCCTTTGAACGCCGCGCCGACATCACCCCGCGCAATGCCGAGCCGCAGCTCAAGGATGCGGTCATGGCCGTGATCGACCTGCTCGACATGGGCGAACTGCGCGTCGCCGAGCGCACTGAAGGCCAGAACTGGATCACCCACCAGTGGTTGAAGAAAGCCGTGCTGCTGTCGTTCCGGCTGGAGGACAACGCCTTCATCAAGGGCGGCTACACCAACTACTACGATAAGGTGCCGAGCAAGTTCGCTGACTTCAACTCGAAAGACTTCCGCGAAGGCGGCTTCCGCGTGGTGCCGCCAGCAGCGGTGCGCAAGGGTTCCTACATCGGCAAGAATGTGGTGCTGATGCCGAGCTACGTGAACATCGGCGCCTACGTCGGTGAAGGCACCATGGTCGACACCTGGGCCACCGTCGGCTCCTGCGCGCAGATCGGCAAGAACGTACACTTGAGCGGCGGGGTCGGCATCGGCGGCGTGCTGGAACCGGTGCAGGCCAATCCCACCATCATCGGTGACAACTGCTTCATCGGCGCGCGCTCCGAGGTGGTCGAAGGCGTGATTGTCGAAGACAACAGCGTGATCTCGATGGGCGTCTACATCGGCCAGTCGACCAAGATTTACGACCGCGAAACCGGCGAAGTCACCTATGGCCGCATCCCCGCCGGCTCGGTGGTGGTGTCCGGCAACCTGCCGTCCAAGGATGGCAGCTATAGTCTGTATTGCGCAGTGATCGTGAAGAAAGTCGACGCGAAGACGCTGTCCAAGGTTGGCATCAACGAACTGCTGCGCGGGATCTGAACCCAATTCGTTGTTTGTCATAAAGGAGTTGCGATGAAAACCAAACTGCTGCTGACTGCCCTGTTCGCCGCCGGCCTGGTGGCATGCCAGTCCAACCCTATCTCCGGCCGCTCGCAACTGGTGCTGGTATCGGAAGAACAGGCGCAGGCCTCGTCTGCTCAGGCCTACACGCAGACGCTGAGCGAAGCGCAGAAGCAGGGCAAGCTCAGCACCGACGCCGCGCTGAATGCCCGCGTCAAGCGCATCACCGACCGGCTGATAACGCAGGCGGGCAACATGTACCCGCCCAGCCGCAGTTGGAAGTGGTCGGTCGCGGTGATCGACGAGCCTGAGCTCAACGCCTGGTGCATGCCCGGCGGCAAGATGGCGATCTACACCGGCATCATCAGCAAGCTGAGGCTCACCGATGACGAGATCGCCCAGATCATGGGCCACGAAATCTCCCACGCCCTGCTGGGGCACGGCCGCGAGCGCATGTCGCGCGCCATCGCCATGCAGGGCGGCATGACCCTCGGCTCCATCGTCGCCGGCCGCGACCTCAGCATCCTGGCGCCGGTGGCCGACATCGCCCTGACCCTGCCCAACAGCCGCGAGGGCGAAAGCGAGGCCGACCGTTACGGCATCGAACTCGCCGCCCGCGCGGGCTACGATCCACGTGCCGCCGTGCGCCTGTGGGAAAAAATGGGCGCCGCCAGCGGCGATGGCCCGCCTGTATTCCTCAGCACCCACCCCGCGCCCGACAACCGCATCCAGGCGCTCAACGCCCTGGTGCCGAAAATGATGCCGCTCTACGAGAAAGCACGTTAATGGACACGAACCTCACACCCGGTACCGACGACAAGCTCGCCAGCCTGAAAACCATGACCACGGTGATTTACGCGCTTTACGCGCTGTCGCTGTTCGCCGGGATCACGGCCATCGTGGCGATCGTGCTGAACTACATCAAGCGCGAAGACGCCCAGGGTACCTGGCTGGAAAGCCACTTCACCTGGCAAATCCGCACCTTCTGGTGGGGTGTGCTGTGGTGTGTGCTCGGAGCGATCACCTGGATCATCCTGATCGGCTGGGTGATCCTGGGCGTGGCGTTTGTCTGGTTCATCTACCGCATCGCCAAGGGCTGGCTCAATCTCAACGACGGCAAGCCGATGCCGCTGTAATCAAGCTTGCTGGCTCACACGGCCGCCAGTAAGCCATGACGATTACGACTCCTGTAACGAATCACGGTAAGCTTGTCTCAACCCCTGTGAATGGGATGGTAAAAGCGACTGAATCCAAGTTCATCTTCAAGGAGAAACCATGTTCGATCCCGTCAGCATTCCCTTCGGCTGCAAGATGCTATTCAACGCCGTCAAGCTCAAACCCGGCATCACCATGAACGACGTCGAACTCGCTCTGGGCGAAATGTGCCATGTCGTGAAAGAAACCTATGGCAATGAAGCCGGTGGCTTTATAGCCGGGCAGGTCTTCAAATACGATGGATTCGTCAGCCAGGAAGGCTCGATCAGTTCGCTCAAGGAACCGGACTATGATGTGGCAATCGTCACCTACTGGGCGTCATTCGAGCAGCACGAAAAATCCCACGCCGATACCACCTTCAATGAAAAATTTAAGGCTGTAGGCGAGATGTGCAGCGACAGCACCGAAATCGGTTTCAGCATGCTGTGGCAGGGTGTGCCCGAGCATTGAGTTCTGGGTCTGGGTGCCTGGCCCAAGCACACAAGCACCATACTCAACACATTAAGATTAACTGCTGACTAAACAGGAGTCCCTCATGAAAACCCCTCTTATTCTTTCCCTTTTACTGACAGCTTGCGCGACGAACGAAGCCAAAATCGAAGCCGCGCAACCCGAGCAAATCGAAGCCAGTCGTGCCGTTGCCAAAACCCTGGTCACCCAGTTGGGTGGCAAGCTCAAGGCAGAAATAAGCGCAAACGGCCCCGCATCCGCTGTCGGGGTATGCAAGGTCATTGCCCCGCAAATTGCAGCCGACTTGTCCAGGCAGACCGGATGGGAAGTGGGCCGCGTGGGTACCCGCACGCGCAACGCTGAGACAGGCACACCCGACGCATGGGAATCCAAAGCGCTTGCATCGTTTGCAGAAAGAATGAAGCAAGGCGAGCAACCCGACACGATGGAACTGGCTGAAGTGGTCACGGACGCTTCCGGCAAACATTTGCGCTACGCCAAAGCCATCGCCGTGCAGTCTGTGTGCCTCACCTGCCACGGCTCGGCCGAGTCGATTCCAGAAGGGGTAAAAGCGCGCTTGCAGGTCGAGTATCCGATGGACAAGGCCACCGGATACAGTGTGGGTGAATTGCGTGGCGCAGTCGTCGTCAAGCGCCCACTGTAAGCAAGCACACGGAGCGGGTGTTGGCTGATACGCCTACTCGGCGGACAGCCACTCCGCTCCATGCGGCAATCCAGCCTGCCTCAAAAATCAAACTGCTGGTTAAAAAACGCTTCAATCTTGTCAGGTGGTAACGGCTTGGCGACCACAAAGCCCTGAATTTCATCGCAACCCTGCTTTTTCAGAAACGCAAGCTGCTCCACTGACTCCACCCCTTCGGCCACCACCCGCATATTCAGTGCGTGTGACAGGCGAATAATGGCGTAAACGATCTCTGCGCTGTCACTGTCAGTCAGCACATCGTCGACAAAACTCTTGTCAATTTTCAGTGCGTCAATCGGCATCCGTTTCAACTGCCCCAGATTGGAATGCCCGGTGCCGAAATCATCGATATAGACATGCAGCCCACGCTGGCGCAGCGCGCCGAGCATTTCAAAGGTGCGCTGCGGGTCTTCCATCGCCGCGCTCTCGGTCACTTCCAGTTGCAGGTGCGCGGCATCCATACCCGTTTCTGCCAGAATGGCATCGATGTCATCGATCAGATGCGCATCATTAAACTGGCGCGGCGATAGATTGATCGCCACCGGCGGCGGATTGAGGCCAGCATTGCGCCAGGCGATCCATTGTTCACACGACGCCCGGGCCACCCAGCGCCCCAGCGGCATGATCAAACCGGTTTCCTCGGCTACCGGAATAAAGCGGTCGGGGCTGATCATGCCACCCGATCTTGGTAGCCAGCGAACCAGCGCCTCCAGTCCCACCACCCGGCCGCTGGCAAGATCAAGCTTGGGCTGGTAGGCCAAGGCCAGTTCGCCGTGATCGAGTGCCTGGCGTAAACCGTTTTCCAGGCTCAATTGTTGCTGCGCAACAGTATTCAATTCGTCACTGAAATACTCAAACCCGCTGCGGCGCTTCTTGGCCTGATACATCGCAAGGTCGGCTTGGCGCAGCAAGGTGTTGGCGTCGAGGCCATCATCCGGAAATACGCTGATGCCGATACTGGCACCTACGGCATAACGCCGCTTGTCGAGTTTGAACGGTTCGGCCAATGACTTGAGCAACTTGCGCACCAATCGACTCGCGGCGCGCGAAGCCGGGGGATGCGTCAGGATGATGGCAAATTCATCCCCCCCCAAACGGGCAACGAAATCATCCGCACGCAGCTGTTCGTCCAGTCGCTTGCCCACGACACACAACACCTGGTCGCCCACTTCGTGACCCTGCGAATCGTTGATATGCTTGAAGCGGTCAAGATCGATGAACAGCAACGAGACCTGGCTTTTCTCGTGTTGTGCACGCGCCAGCGCCTGGCCCAGAAAATCCTGGAAATACGAACGATTCGGCAGACCCGTCAGCGGGTCATGATTGGCCAGCATGTCGAGCCGCATTTCGGAATGGCGGCGTTCAGCCAGCGCGGCAGAGACAAACAAACCCGCGAGCGCCATGGCGAACATGCTGACCTGTAACGCAAACAATTCGCGCGGGTCGGTACTGCTGATGGCGCCACCTGAGGAGACAACCGCCACCCCCAGCACGATGAGTGCCGACAAAAAAATGGCCAGGCTCGCCCCGGTTACCGAAAACCGTAACGCCGCCCACAACACGCCAGGCATCAGTACGAACAACACCACCTCACTCGGACGCAAGGGCTGGATGTTCGACAGCAGCGCATACGTCAGCAGCAGCATGCTGAATATCAGCACCAGGCCTTCCACGCGTGCCGGCTTGCTGGTGGGCAGCAAATCCCAACGCGAAGCCGTCAACAAAACCGGCGCAATGAGATACACCCCCAGCAAATCCCCCAACCACCAAACCCACAAACCCTGAAACATCAGGTCGTCAGGCAATATTCCGGCAGAAGCAAGACTATACACCCCGAGCAGGGCACTCACCCCGCAGCCCAGCGGCGCAGCCACCAACGCAAACTTGGCGACACTGGGAACCGATTCCAGGGTGGGACTGAAGGGCTGAAGATAGCGCGGCAGATAACCCATGATCGCCGCACTCGCAGCCGCGCCGATGGCGAGACGCCAGGCAGCTTCCACGGGCAAAACCTGGCTGATGATTGCAAATGATCCCAGCAGCACACCGGTCACGCCGGCCAGTCCAAAACGCAGGCTCGCCATTGCGCCGACGCCCGCAGCCAGCCAGACCGCAGCAATCACACCTGCCACATAAGTGGCAACTTTTAAACTCACCCACCCGGCCAGCGCGTAAACCAGCGCCGTCAGCGCAACAATCAGTGCAAAACGCCTGGCATCAGCAAGGGCAGGCAATACCAGACGGGGTAACACGTAAGCCCGATTTATGCCGTCGGATCAAGTACGGCGCGGACCGACTCTAATGCATCCTTGAGTGTCTCTTCGGACAAGCTGTTAAGTTGCTCGGCCAGCATTTCCGCCGCGTCAATGGTGTCGGCTTCGTCTGGCAGGCTGTCGGTGTCGAGGTTGGCAACGAACACTGCCGCCGCGCCTGTCACTTGCAGGAGTTGGCGGCGTTCGTTCATCAACATTTCAATTTCATCGCGCAACAAGCTGACATCATCTTTTTTCATCGCGTTCAGGGTCATGCGTCATTCCTTTTTCTGATCAACCAAACAGGGTTAACACCCCGGTGTAGCCATATAAGCGGTTGTGTGAAATTTCGCCATTGGCAAAAAAACCCACCAGCGGGAAATCCCCCAAGGCATCGCGGATCAGCCCCAGTTCCCGGTTCGGTGCGCCAAACATATGCTGGCCGCGCCCGAGGCAGGAATAATACACGCCGCCCCGGATCGGCGCGTTCAATTGCGCCCCAATCGCTGTCAGCATGCGCAACAAATCCTCTTCGGCAGTTTGCTGATCGCGGCGGCAAAACAATAACTCGTCACCCGGCTGTACATATTCGCCAATCGCGACCAGATGGTTTTGCGGGTCGACGCCGAGAATATTGCGCACCAGATAATCGCCGGTATCCGAGCCGCGCACCGGCAAACCAACAAATATATAGCCCGCCGCGCGTTGCAGGTCGCGCGCCAGTACCTCGCCGATTTCGTCTTTCATCACCTCCAGCGCCGGGCGGTGATCGAGGCTGCCCACAATATTCTTGTTGGCGGTGGTGATGCGATGGCGCGGGCCTAGCGGAGAAATGCCTTGCGTCAGCCGCGTCGCCAGCTTCACTCGCTCACTGAATAACACGCCTGACAGCCCGCCGCTGACGACGCCATCGCTGATCTGCGCTGTTTCGCCGCGTGAACTCGACAGCCCACCGACGACAAAACCGCTGGTGACATGCGCGGAAAGACCGTCGATCAGATCCTGCATGCGATTGTTCGCCGGGTCGCCGTGTACCAGTGCAAAGTAGGCAGCGGACGATTGCGCCTCGATATCCTGCGGCGTGCGCAACACCGGCAGCATGCTGAAATCAGCGAGCGCAAATTCACCCAGCATCACCGCCATCGCAGGTTCTTCCAGGTATTCCACGCCGGTCGCGCAGATTCCCACGCCCGCGCTGCCGGTCCAGTGCGGCACGCCGGTCGCGCTTTTGAAAAAATCCAGAATCGCGTCGAGCTCACCTACGAAAGCATCCGACACATACAAGAATCCCAGCGTCGCCGCTGCCGGAATGGAACCCAACTGGCTCATGCAGGCCTGTGCAGCCTGAGTCCAATCAGCGCCTGCAGCGTGAGCTGCTTTGAACGGCGCCATTAATAGCCCGTTTGGGCGCTATGCGGCAATTCGCCTTCACCAAAGAAATTCCATAGCAAGTGCGCCACCACTTCGGGGGCAATCACGGTGTGCTGGTTATGGCTTTCCTGCATCGCTGCACGAAGTTTCTTACGCAAATCGGGATCACCGGTCAGGTCAAAAATAATGTCGATTTTTGCGCCCATCGACACCACGTCCAGCGCGTTCTCGAATACCGGCACCCCGTTCTGAATAAACCCCAGCGCAACGGGTGACTCCAGATTGCGATGCGCAGCAGCGACAATCTCCACATTGACGTGTTCTTCCTGAATTTTTTCCAGAAAATGTTCTGCAAAGGTTTCGCCGACTTCACCCAGCCCCAGCAGGGCGACCTTGACAACCTGACTCATGGTAGTACTCCTCATCGATATGTATTGGCTGGAAATTGCAATGCCAAACTGCTTCATCGGCATATTTAACGATGTACTTGAAGAGAATACGTATCCTGCCCCGGTCTGTCGATACATCCATTTCACGACCGATGGGTTTCTTCATGTCCACCACAGCAGGCGATATGATTCGGCCTGACGATCCAAGACTCCGTTCATGCCCGCTATGACCATGCTCTACCCACCCATCACTCCTTACGCCAGCGGCATGATGGATACCGCCAGTCTCCACCGCATTTACTGGGAAACCTCCGGCAACCCGGACGGCATCCCGGTGCTGTTTGTCCACGGCGGCCCCGGCTCCGGCACCTCGCCCAAGCAGCGGCAATTTTTCGACCCGGCGCGCTACCGCATCATCCTATTCGACCAGCGCGGCAGCGGTCGCTCAACGCCGCACGGCGAGCTCACCGACAACACCACACCGCACCTGATTGCCGACATGGAATCGCTGCGGCGCGAGCTGGGCATCGATCGCTGGCTGGTGTTCGGTGGCTCGTGGGGCTCGACGCTGACGCTGGCTTATGCCGAAGCGCATCCTGGGCGCTGTCGCGGACTTGTGCTGCGCGGCATTTTTCTTTGCCGCAAAAGCGAAATCGACTGGTTTCTCGATGGCATCCGCGCTATTTTTCCCGAGGCGCAGCGGCAACTGGCCGAATTCATCCCCGAAGCTGAACGCGGCGACCTGCTCACCGCCTATCACCAGCGGCTGCTGAATCCCGACCCGGCCATCCATCAGCCCGCCGCCCATCAGTGGGCCACCTTCGAGGCGTCGTGCTCGACCCTGCTGCCCAACCCCGAGCTGGTGTCCGCGTTCTGCAGCGACAAAACCGCGTTGTCGCTGTCGCGCATCGAGGCACATTACTTCGTCAACAACATCTTCCTGCCCGACAACAGTCTGCTCACCCAGCTTGACCGCATCCGCACGATACCCGCGATCATCGTGCAGGGACGCTACGACGCAGTCTGCCCCATCGTCAGCGCCGACGAGCTGGCACGCGCCTGGCCCGAAGCCCGCTATGTGGTCGTTGCGGACGCCGGACATTCGGCGTTCGAACCAGGAATCGCGCGTCAACTCATCGCTGCCTGCGACCGCTTCGCCCAAACGGGAACATTCATCTGATGTCGCTCTCGCCCCACGTCTTCGATGCCAGCGCCGACAACTTCAACCGGCTGGTTCTGGAAAACTCGCACAAAGGCCCGGTGCTGGTGCATTTCTGGACCCCCAAGGCTGCCCCCTGTTTCATTTTGATGCCGCGCCTGGTCAAGCTCGCGGCCGAATATGGCGGCAAGTTCCTGCTGGTGATGCTGAACGCAGACGAGCTGCCGGAACTGGCGCGACGCTTCAGCGTGAACTCGGTGCCGACGGTGAAATTTTTCTGGCGCGGCGAAGTCGCCCACACCATCCACGGCGCCGACCCCGACAGCAGCTTCCGCGAAGTGCTCGACCGCTTCATCGCCGGCGACGCCAACCGCGCCCACGCGCTCGGGGTGGCGGCATGGCAGTCGGGCAAGGTCGATCAGGCGCGCATGCTGCTCGCCAACGCGGCAATGGCCGAACCCGACAATCTGGCGATTCCGCGCGACCTCGCCAAGCTGTTGTGGTCCGAGGGTGATGGCGAGCAAGCGCTGAAACTGCTCGACAGCCTGCCACCCGAAGCGCGGATGGAACCCGAAATTGCGCGCCTGCACGCGCACCTGAACCTGGCCGAAACCGCACGCCACGCACCCGCGCTGGAAGCAATCAACACCCAGCTTGCACAGCATGCTGACGACCTCGCTGCGCACTACCAGCGCGCCGCCGTTTTGCTGGCACACGACGACTTTGAGGCGGCGATGACCGAGCTGCTTTTCATCGCCCGCACGGACCGCAGCTTCCGCCACGACATCGGCCGCATCAGCCTGCTTGCCTTGTTTGATCTGCTCGGCAGCGCGCATCCGCTCACGCGGCAATTCCGCCAGGCATTGTCCGAGTCACTGCATTGATCTTCGACCATCCTGCCTTCGCCCCCTATCGGCAGCTGATCGACACACTCGATCTGGCGCACGCCCCAGCCACCCTGGCCAGGTTCAACACACTGGCCAGCACATGCGGCACGACTCAGGCAAACGGCCTGCCGCTGCGCTTTGTCGCCGCCGATGGCCGCCTGTCTGCTCGCGATTACGAAACCCATATCCTGCAAACCGGCCAGGTGCCAACCCGTGCCGACACCTGGCACGATGTGATGAACGCACTGGTATGGCTGCGTTTTCCGCGCTTCAAGGCGGCGCTGAACGCGGCACACGGCGAAGCGATCGGACTGGAAACAGACTCCATCCGTGGCCGGCGGCGCGATGCGCTGACCGTGCTGGATGAATCGGGGGTGTGGGTCATCAGCCGTGACCCTGCTTGGCTTGCCTTGCTGGCTGAACACGCCTGGCAGACTTTGTTTTGGGAGCAACGGCATGCCGTCGAAACGGCAATGCAGTTTGTGGTGGTCGGGCACGCGCTGCTGGAAAAACTGCTTGCGCCCTACCCGGCGGTCACCGGCAAATGCCTGATGCTGAATGCCGACTCGTCAGACCCCGGCTCACTGGAGCCGCGAGCCGTCGCTGCGCTCAACGCAATCGATTCTCCGCGTCAGCTTGCGCCTCTTCCGGTGCAGGGCGTGCCGGGATGGGATGCCGCCAACGCGGCGGCGGCGTATTACGCCAACCAGACTGTTTTCCGGCCGCTGCGCATCAACCCGCCGTCAGCGGCAAATCGCCCCCGGCCACCCACGCCTGCGCCATCTCCAGGTCATCAAACAAGCGAATCTCCGCCGACATGAACGAGCGGTTGAGCCACATGCTCCACGCCATCCATTGATCGTCGGTCAGAATGGCGATGCGGCCGAAATCGTTTTTGTGCTCACGTGAAAATTTCAACTCCTCCCACGCCACATCGAGGCTATACGACAGCATGTCGCGCAGATCAAACAGCAGATTGATCGTGCCCTGAAACTGGATGCCATAACACACCGCCTGTTCGAATTCACGGTAGTCGTCGAGGGTGAACTGACCCATTACGGAAACCGCAATCTGATTGTTTTTGATGTCGAGGCTGATCATGTATCGCTCCTGAAGGTGATTGGCCTAACTATAGCGAATCGGCGGGCACAGGTGCGGATGCCCGCACCGCCCAAATACCGGCCAGCGCCACCACCGCCATGCCCATCCACGCCGACAGCGGCAACTGCTCGCCAAACAGGATCACCCCGTACACCGCCGAAAATCCCACCGTGGTGTAGGCCAGCGCACCCACGATCAGCGTGCGGCCACGGTGGTAGGCGCGCGTCAGCGCCAGTTGCGCCAATGTGGCGGTCACCCCGATCCCGATCAGCCACGGCCAGTCAGCCGCGTGCGGACGATGAAAGCCAGCCAGCAGCATCCACACCCCACCGCCCACCGTCGCCAGCAGCGTGAAATAAAACACCACCCGCCACTCGGGTTCGCCAAGCTTGCCCAGTTGCTTGACATTGACATACGCCACCGCGGCCAGCATGCCCGACACCAGTCCGGCCAGCGCGGGCAACCAGGCCTGATCCTGCACTTGCGGACGCAACAACAGCACAATGCCGACAAAGCCCAGCGCCACCGCGCCGAGCAGCCCGCGCCCGTGGTGCTCGTGTAACCACCAGGCCGACAGCACGGCCAGAAACAGCGGCGCGGTGTAATTGAGCGTCACCGCTGTAGCCAGCGGCAAACGGGCAATGGCGTAGAAGAACAGCACCAGGGCAGCAAAGCCCGACAGGCCACGCCAGAAATGCGCCTTGAGATACGGCGTGGCCAGTGGCGTCAGCAAGCCGCCATGCTGCACTGCGATCACGCCCCCGATCGCCAGCAAGCCAAAAACCGAGCGGTAAAAAACCAGCTCCGCACTCGAAAAGTGCGCCGAGGCGTGTTTCACCAGCACGCCCATCAGGGCGAACAAGGCAGCAGCAACGAGCATCCAGCTAGATTTCATCGGAATCAAAAAAGGGATTCATGCACTTCACGGTTTTGTTGCGCTGGGCTGCACCGGAATCAGGATTTCAAAACGTACCCGCAACCACGGATCGCGTCCCTCGGCCAGGCGGCTGATGCGCGCCACCAGCACTTGGCCGCTGTCCATGAAACGCGTCGCATCGGCGTTGTCGCGACGCGGCACGTAGCCAATCTTGTGCCCCTGCCATTCGACTCGTACCGCGTTTGCATCGTAGGCGTTGTCCGGTTCGCGGATCAGGGTCAGCGCATCGCCAACCTGCATCTGCGGCCACAGTTTTTTACCTTCGTGGTACTGAAACCCCGCCAAGGGCGAATCCTGCAGCAGGATATGCGCCGCGATCTGGGCGTGGAGTGGCTGCGCCCACACGCCAATCGCAATCAAGAACAAGCCAAGCAGACGGGTCATGGTGGTCATTCTACTGAGTTGCTTGCGCAAAATTGGTGTAGCCGGGCAACGTGGCTGCGTGAGCTTTTATCCAGGCTGCGAATGTATTGATAACTGTTATCATTTGCAGTACGATGTTTTGACCCGTTCAACACAGGAATGCTTCAACATGAAACTGACCCGTCTTTTGGCCGCAATGACGCTGGCCGTAACCGCCCTCCCCGCCCTGGCTGAAGAAGTCGTGGTGTATTCCGCACGCAACGAACAGCTCATCAAACCGCTGTTCGACGCCTACACCAAGGACACCGGCGTGACGGTGAAATTCATCACCGACAAGGAAGGTCCGCTGATGGCGCGCCTCAAGGCTGAAGGCAAAAACACGCCGGCCGACATGTTGCTGACGGTGGATGCGGGCAACCTGTGGCAGGCGTCGGAAGAAGGCCTGCTGCGCCCGACCCAGTCGAAGACGCTGCAGACCAATGTGCCGGCCCACCTGCGCGACCCGGACAACGAATGGTTCGGCCTGTCGGTACGCGCCCGCACCATCGTTTACAACACCGTCAAGGTCAAACCCGCCGAGCTGTCGACCTACGAAGACCTGGCCAATCCGAAATGGAAAAGCCGTCTCTGCCTGCGCACCTCGAAGAAGGTCTACAACCAAAGCCTGGTGGCGATGATGATTACCGAATACGGCGAAGGCAAAACCGAGGATATCGTCCGCGGCTGGGTCAATAACCTCGCCACCTCACCCTTCCCGGACGACACTAAGGCGATGGAAGCCGTGGCTGCCGGGCAGTGCGACGTCACCCTGGTCAACACCTATTACTTTGGCCGCCTGATGGAGAAATCCCCCAATCTGCCGCTGGCGATTTTCTGGCCCAACCAGAACCTGAAAAACAAGGCTGCGGGTGTGCACGTCAACGTCTCCGGTGCCGGTGTGACGAAGTACGCCAAGAACCCGGCCGGTGCGCAGAAGCTGATCGAGTGGCTGTCATCCGACAAGGCGCAGAACCTGTTCGCCGACGT
The DNA here is from genome assembly GCA_963828945.1 of uncultured beta proteobacterium. GTDB lineage: Bacteria > Pseudomonadota > Gammaproteobacteria > Burkholderiales > Thiobacillaceae > Thiobacillus. The sequence goes on along the minus strand of CAWHHA010000027.1, from coordinate 78,852 downwards.
CAATCTGGAATACCCGGTCAACCCGAAAGTGGCGCCCGACAAAACGGTGGCGGCATGGGGCAGCTTCAAGCAGAACCTCATCAACGTGAAAGAAGCTGGCAGCCTGCAGGCCAAGGCCGTAAAATTAACGGATCGCGCTGGTTATAAATAAAGCGCTGACCATTCATTCAAAGCGATCATTCTTGTCTGATAACGCAGTTGTGCTGGCCCAACCAGCCGTTTCAGCAAAAACGCCCTCAGCGGGCGTTTTTGTTTGGCCGCGCCCCAGCGGCTGGATGCTGTTCGCCCTTGCGGTGGCTGCGCTGGTGCTGGTGCCGGTTGTCGTCACCTTTTCGTCCTTCGCCCAGGTCGAGGGCGACATCCTCGCCCACCTGACCGAATTCGTGCTGCCCGAACTGGTGGGCAACACGCTGTGGCTGGTGCTGGGTGTCGGGACAGGCGTCAGCGTGCTGGGCGTCTCGCTGGCGTGGCTGACGGCGATGTGCGAATTTCCCGGCCGCCGTCTGTTCGGCTGGGCATTGCTGCTGCCGCTGGCGCTGCCCGCCTACGTCACCGCGTTCGTCGCGATTGGCCTGCTGGACTTCACCGGGCCGCTGCAAACCTGGCTGCGCGACGGCTGGGGCATCACCGGGCTGCCGGAAATCCGCTCACGCGGCGGCGTCATCCTGGTGATGTCGCTGGCGCTCTATCCCTACGTGTACCTGATCGCCAAAAACGCTTTCGCGACGCAAGGCGCGATCGCACTGGAAGCCGCGCAGTCGCTCGGGCTCTCGCGCTGGCAGGGCTTCTTCCGGGTGGCGCTGCCGATGGCGCGGCCATGGATCGCCGCCGGCCTGATGCTGGCGCTGATGGAGACGCTGGCTGATTTCGGCACCATGGCGATCTTCAATTACGACACCTTCACCACCGCCATCTACAAGGCGTGGTACAGCCTGTTTTCGCTGGCCGCAGCTGCCCAGCTCGCCTCGATCCTGATCCTGTTCGTGCTGGTCGCGGTGGTATTCGAGCAGCGCTCGCGCACGCAGATGCGCTACGGTGCGGTGGGTCGCAGCGCTGCCTCGCGCCGCATCAAACTGCCACCCGGACTCGCCACACTTGCATTCCTTTACGCGGCTGCCGTGCTGGCGCTGGCCTTCATTATTCCGGTGACGCAACTGGCGCTGTGGACGCGCGACGTCATCGCTGTCGACCTCGACAGCCGCTACTGGGCGTTTGCCTGGCATTCGGTGCTGCTGGCCGGCATCGGCGCATTGATGGTGGTGACAGTAGCGCTGCTGCTCGCCTACGCCGGCCGCCAGCGCCCCGGCAGCGCGATGATGTGGACGCAGCGCCTCGCCACCCTCGGCTACGCCTTTCCCGGCGCAGTGCTGGCGGTGGGGCTGTTCATCCCGGTGGCGGCGCTGGACAACTGGCTGATCGACAGCGGCCGCGCGTGGTTCGGCTTCGACGGCACCGAAGTGCTCAAGGGCACGCTGCTGGTGATGCTGCTGGCCTACCTGGTGCGCTTTCTCGCGGTGGGCTTCGGCCCCATCGACAGCGGCCTGCACCGCATCAGCCGCAACATCGACGAAGCGGCGAAAAATCTCGGCACCGGTGCAGCTGGCCTGTTGACGCGGGTGCATCTGCCGATGCTGCGCGCGAGCCTGCTCACCGCCGCCACGCTCACCTTCGTCGACATCATGAAAGAAATGCCGATCACCCTGATGACCCGCCCGTTCGGCTGGGACACGCTGGCGGTGCGCGTGTTCGAGATGACCTCGGAAGGCGAATGGGAACGCGCTGCGCTGCCTGCGCTCGCGATTGTCATCGCCGGTATCATTCCCATCATTCTTCTGACCTGGCGCGGAGCGCGACCCCATGGCTGAGCTGGTCCTCGATTCGGTTTCGCAGTCGTATGGCAATCGGCAAATCATTGCCGACCTCTCCTTCACCCTGCCCGAAGGCGCAATCGGCTGCCTGCTCGGGCCCTCGGGCTGTGGCAAAACCACTGCGCTGCGCTGCATCTCCGGCTTCGAGCCGATTCAGAGCGGTGAAATCCGCATCGGCGGCGAAACCGTCAGCCGCCCGGGCTGGATGCTGGCGGCGGAAAAGCGCCACGTTGGCATGGTGTTTCAGGATTACGCACTGTTTCCACATCTGACCGTGGCGAACAACGTCGGCTTCGGCCTGCACGGCGAATCCAAGGCAGCACGGCAGGCGCGCATCGCCGAACTGCTGGCACTGGTCGGCCTCGCCGGCCACGCCAACCAGTTTCCGCACCAGCTCTCCGGTGGCCAGCAGCAGCGCGTGGCACTCGCCCGTGCGCTGGCACCGCGCCCGCGCCTGATCCTGATGGACGAGCCGTTTTCCAACCTCGACGTCGAACTGCGCGAGCGCCTGTCGATCGAGGTGCGCGACATCCTCAAGCGCGAAGCCACCACCGCGCTGATCGTCACCCACGACCAGAACGAGGCCTTCGCGCTCGCCGACTGGGTCGGCGTCATGTCTGACGGCCGCATCCAGCAGTGGGACACGCCCTACAACCTGTATCACGAACCGGCCAACCGCTTCGTCGCCGACTTCGTCGGCCAGGGCGCGATGGTCACCGGCGAGGTCATCAACGACCATCAGGTTGAAATCGAACTCGGCGTGCTGAGCGGCCATATTCCGGTGGAGTGCGACGCCAGCGGCTGCGAGGAATGCGTGCGCAGCTGCCACGTCGACGTGCTGCTGCGGCCCGACGACATCATTCACGACGATGACAGCCTGCTGCTGGCCGAAGTCGAGAACAAGGCTTTCCGCGGCGCCGAATTCCTCTACACGCTGAAGCTGCCGAGCGGCCAGCGCGCGCTGTCGCTGGTGCCCTCGCACCACAACCACGCCATTGGCGAACGGATCGGCATCAAGCTGGCGGTCGACCACGTCGTGGCGTTCCGTCGCGACTGAGCGCCCACGGCCATGGCCCGAACCCACCTGCGCGGCCTGCTGTTCAATGTCGGGCTCGGTTTCACCGTCGCCCTGTTGCTGATGCTGGTGGTGATCGGGCTGGGTGTCACCCAGATGGCGCAACTCAACAGCGAACTGGCCAATGTGGTCACCGTCAACAACCTCAAGACCCGGCTCGCCTCGCGGATGCGCGACACCCTGCGCGACCGCAGCGTGTTGATGCACACCATCGTCGCCTCGACCGACCCCTGGGAAAAAAACGAACTGTTCGAGCAATTCATCCAGTACGGCGAACGCTACATCAAAGACCGCAACCAGCTGGCCGCCATCCTCCGTTCGCCGGAAGAAATCCGCGTGATGGAAGAGCTGGACATCAACACCTCCAACAACCAGCCTGCGGTGTTCAACGTCATCGAAGCCGCGCTGGCCGATAACAATTACGAGGCGTTGCGGCAGTTGCAGCAGGAAGTCATTCCGCTGCAAAACCAGCTGGTCGAAGCGCTCGACAACATGACCAGCCTACAGCGCGAGGAAAACGAGGCCGCGCTGGCGCAAACCTATGATGCCTACCAGGCCACCCGCAAGCTGATGCTGGGGCTGGGCGTTCTGGCCACGCTGCTGGCCACACTGGTCGCCGTGCTGGTTGGCCGCCACCTGCTGAAGCAGACGCGGCAACTCGAAACCGAAAGGCTGAAATACCAGACCCTGTTTGAAACCAACTCCGATGCGGTCGTCATCCTGAACGACAAGACGTTTACCGACTGCAACCCGGCCACCCTCGCCCTGTTCGGGATGAATTCAGTGGACGAATTTTTGCAGATGCCGATCCAGCAACTCGGCACCACGATGCAGGCCAACGGCACCACCGCGAAAGACCATGCCATGCGCTACATTGCGCTGGCACATGAGCAGGGACATGCGGTCATGGATTGGCAGGGACGGCGCCAGGACGGCTCGGTTTTTTCGGCCGAAATCGCCCTGCACGCGATGCAGCTGGAAGGCCAGCCGGTGATTCAGGCCATCATGCGCGATGTGTCGGAACGCCGCGCGGCCGAAGCGGCCAAGGAAGCCACGCGTGAGGCCGCCCTGAAAATGGCGCAATCCAAATCCGAATTCGTCGCCAACGTCAGCCACGAAATCCGCACCCCGATGCACGGCATTCTGGGCATGAGCAGCCTGCTGCTTAAAACGCCGCTCGATGGCCAGCAGCGCGAATACACCGCGACCCTGAAAAGCTCGGCAGAAAGCCTGCTCACCATCATTAACGACATTCTCGACTTCTCCAAAATCGAAGCTGGCAAACTGGTCATCGAACGCGTTGCCTTCTCACCGGTGGCCCTGGCGCAGGGCGTGGTCGCCCTGTTTCAGGCGCGCGCGCTGGAAAAAAACCTGCAGCTAAAGCTCATCCTCCCCGATGCAGCGCCCGCTGCCCTGCTCGGCGACCCCACCCGCATCCGGCAGATTTTGCTCAACCTGGTCGACAACGCCATCAAGTTCACCCAACGAGGTGAAATCGAGCTGGCGGTTCATTTCGAGGCCGTGAACGACGCCATCAAATGCCAGTTCAGCGTGCGGGATCACGGCATCGGGATGAACACCGAAACCCAGGGACGCCTGTTCCAGGCTTTTTCGCAGGCCGATTCATCGACCACGCGGCGCTTTGGCGGCACCGGACTCGGGCTTGCGGTGAGCAGCCAGCTGGCGAACTTGATGGACGGCCAACTCAGCGTCGAGAGCACGCCTGACCAGGGCAGCTGCTTTACCCTGAACCTCACCCTTGCACCCACCGACCTGCCCCTGGTCGAACTGCCCTCGCCCGCTGTGATCCAATTACAGGGGCGCATCCTGGTTGCGGAGGATCACCCGGTCAACCAGAAGGTCCTGGCACACCAGCTCGATGCAATGGGCTTGCAGCATGTCATCGTTTCCAGCGGAACCCAGGTGCTTGAGCGCCTGGCGAACGAGCCATTCGATCTGGTGTTGATGGACTGGCAAATGCCGGAAATGGATGGCCTGGAAGCCACCCGGCGGATACGCCAGTTGCCAGGCGACGCCCGCCATATCCCCATCGTCGCACTCACCGCCAATGCCAGCGCGGATTTCCGTGATGCCTGCCTGGCTGCGGGTGCAAACGACTACCTCGCCAAGCCGTATAGCGAAGCTGCGCTGGGCGCACTGCTGGCGCAGTGGCTGCCGCAGATCGACACCGGTTTAATTGCAGCAGACTCAATTGAAGCCACCACGCCACGCACACCACTCCTTGATCTGCCCGCCCTGCACGCGCGCTATCCCGGCAATCCCGATCTGGTGAACGATCTGGTCAAGCTGTTTATCAGCACCACCGAAGCCAGTCTGGCCGCGCTCAAACGCGGGATTGAACAAGGTGACGCCGCGGCTTGCCGCAAGGAAGCGCACGCGCTGAAAGGCGCCGCCGCCAGCGTGACCGCCCATGCCATTCAGGCGGCGGCCACCCGGATTGAAACCTGTCTGCGGGACGGCGACTTCGCTTGCGCCTCCCTTGAACTCAACGCGCTTGAAACCACTTTTCGCGCACGTACATGACCCCTGTTCTGATCCCCGTTGACGCACACCTTATGGCGCGTAGGATAGAACCACCTTTCGCAGGAGTCCCATCATGAAGCGCCTTGTTTCGTTCGCATTCGCCTGGATGTGCAGCCTGTCGGCCGTTGCCGCCGACCTGCCCGCACCAGCCGTCAAGCCTGATCAGGCAGCCACGCCGGCATCCGGCTGGATCGACGCCACCCCGACGCCATACGGGCCCGTCATCATGCAGCAAGCGTCACCTCCGCCCTACCGCGATTACCAGATGAATCGCATCCTCACCCCCGAGGAAAAGAAGCAATGGCAGCAACTGGCCATGCCCATGACGACCCACATGGCGCAAATGGACGCGCGCGAAACCGTGAACCATTTCGCCGTCAAATACAAAGCCAGACCCGGCGTGTCGTTTGATGCAGTGGTCGATTCCATGTTGCTGCGCGCCAACCAGATCAACCTGAAACTCGTCGGCAAAAACCTGATGTCGAAAGACTTCAAAGCCGTGCTGGGTGACGATCACGCCCCCCGCATCGAAGTATTCAGCTTCTGCGATGTCGCCGTCGGCCGCGAACTGCTGCGGCTCATCCCCGAAATGGTGGTGTTCATGCCCTGCCGCATCGCCGTGATGGAAGACGCCGACAAGAACATCTGGATTCTGACGCTGGACTGGGATGTGACCGGAATCGACATGGCCGGCAAACTCCTGAACATCACGCCGGAACTGCGCCAGGGCGCACTCGCCATTCGTGACAAGCTCGACAGCGTGATGCGTGCAGGTGCCAACGGCGAACTCTGAGCCGCCGCGCAAGCCCCCCACCACATGACGGCAATCTCCCAGCCCTTCGCCTCCGCATCGACACTCGAATCAGCCTTCGCCGACCGCCTCACCGCGATGCTGGAAAATCATCGCGGCCTCGGCGTCTATATTCTCGTTCTGGCCAACGCCGCCTACGACGCAAGCCTGTGGACACAACTCGCTCCCGCGCTGGCGGCACGCCACGCGGCACTCACCAGCACCCTTACCGAAGCCTTGCGCCAAGGCCGCAAGCTGAACGAGCCAGACGACGACATCCTGGTTTTTCTCAAGCTGCACGCCATCGGGTTTGAACATCTGCAAACCCTGCAAAGCCGCCGCGCCGGCGCGTGGGACATCTTGTTCAACCCCATCCGCGCCCTGCGCCCGCCACGCATCAGCGGGCTTCAATTTTCCAGCCTGTTATGCCCGTTTGACCTGGACGGATTCCACTTCAACCGGCCCTTTCTGGCCAAGGAAATCTTCTGGGAAGGCGAACTGGCAGGCTTTTCCGCGCGCATTCTCTACAACAAATTTCCCTTCGCCCGCCTGCATGGCCTGCTGGTGCCGGAACCCATGCGCCAACTGCCGCAATACCTCAGCCCCGAACTGCATGGCTGGGCGTGGGCACTCTGCGCTCAAACCGGCGTGCCCGGCCTCTGTCTCGGCTACAACAGCTACGGCGCTGGCGCATCGGTCAACCACCTGCACTTTCAGAGCTTCGTACAGCGCAGCCCGCTACCGGTGCAGGACGCCCGCTTCGTCCACAACGGCGGCACGCAAGCCTATCCCCTGCCCTGCCAGCGCTTCACCGACCCGGAAGCCGCCTGGTTTCAACTCGACCAACTGCACCAGCACAACACCCCCTACAACCTCATCTACAGCCAGGATTGCCTGCACCTCATCCCGCGCGTCCCGCAAGACAGCCGCAAGCTGAGCGCCCAAAGCAGCGGCTATGGCTGGAGTGAAATGGCAGGCGTCGTCACCCTGTTTAGCCGGGAAACATTCGAGGGGCTGAGTGCTGAAGCGTTTGAAGCGGAACTGGCGCGTTTCGCGCTGTAATCCAGTGAAGGGCTATTCAGCCTGGATCATTGATCCGTCGACGATAGGTCGCTAATCGGACCAGGCTGTGTAAAACGTATCGAAATTCTGGAGTGGAAAAAACAAGCCTTTCAAAACGCACCATATTCGACGATCGCCACCCGGGAAGGGACAGGCGACCCTACAGAAAACGCTCAAAATTGATTTGCCGCGACGTTTTTACGCAGCCCGGGGCAGGAAAAGACAGTCAAGGCCGACTCTCGGAATGGCCGTTCCTCGGCCAAAGGCGATACTCGACCAAGACTGTCGATTGAAGTCGGGGTGAATCCCATCCCGCTCCTGGTGCGGGGAAAAATTTCTGCCAGCAGCCGTATCAGGTTATTCATCAGCGTACCCATCGTCGGGCAGGGATTCATCGTCGCTTTTTTCGTCCTTAAAGGGTTGCTCACCTGGCAGTGGGATTCCTTGCGGTACCGGTTCGAATGTGACCGGTTGTGTAACGGTTTTGTCGAGACTTCCTTCGATCTGTTTGGATATGTGATCGACCCCGGCCATCACCCCGGTGGCAGGGTTTACCACCAGATCAAGCCACATGTCATCCAGCACAGGGTCCAGATTTTCCCGGAGCAGCGTTTCCATTTTCGGACGCTCGTTCTCATGCTCCATCGCGCCAAAACCGGCTGCACCAAGGGAAATCATCACGCCTGGTATGCCGCCGACCACTGCGGCAGCAGCGCTTGCGCCACCGCTGGTGACGAGCTGGGCTACCAGTTTTTCGCTGGCCTGTTTCGCCACTGGCGATATCCTGGCGTCCGATGGTCCGGTTCCCGCGCCGCCAGCATCCTTGCGGATCTGAGCGATGAGGGCCACATAGGCGGGCAGCTTGTCGATCGGATCGGCGTGGACAATCTGGAAGAGCGAAGCGCTGTGGGCTGGATGAGGCGCCAGCGCAATCGCGGGAATGTCCTTGATCCGCCGGTCGAATTGATCGGAAGGCACACCGTAGCGCCGCGGGATTTCCTGAAGTTGCTTGCTGAGGAATTGGATGTAGAGCTTCGTCGCTTGTTCCCTGACCACGTCAGGATCGATTTCCTTGGCGACGGGTTCCAGCACGCGATCGTGATATTGCTCCCGCAAATAGGCGGCCAGTCGTATTACAGTCGGATCTGTCCCTTCTTCGGCGCTTAGCTTGTACCAAGCCACCTTTATAGCCAGCCATTGCTGGGTCCAGTAGCTGGTGAACCACGGAATGAAGTCGGCCTCGGTGCGCTTTTGGACGAGGCTCATCCAGTTATCCATGGCGACGCGTGCGGAGTCCCTGGCCGATTCTGTCGCGGCTAACGACGCGTCGCCGATGTCGCTATCGACCTGCCACCAGGTGCTCTCCGGGACATGAACCGGCAGAGGAGCCTGGTCTGGGGGGCGTTCTGGCGTGGCGCATCCCGCCAGCGCCACCATCAAGGCGACGAGCAGAGAGCGCAGCATGAGGATCGCCGTTCCGTAAAAAGATTCCGACGGTGGTCGTCCATCCGTCGTCGCATAGGCTCGAACCGAGTCTCTTACACTGTCCATACAGGTTTTCGCTCAATAGACGGAGCCCCCTGCCGACAAGTCGCCTGCAGTGCCTTTGCAGCATGGCCGGACTAGTCAGCCGAACGGAATATTCAGCACGCCCCACAGCAACCATTTGACCATAGGTGACGCAAACGTGGGAACCGGAGCTTCCTGCGTGAAGGCACGGTCTCGGCTCTCGCCTGTGGGCACGCTGTTGAAGAAAAGGTGTTCGAGAATTTGTGTATTTTTCAATGACCGGAAAGGCCGATGGCCTGCCGGTCAAGGCTAGTTAATTCACCGTCGCTTAATCCGCAGGCCAAAGCGGCCGCTCGGGAAATCAAATCGGCATCGTGATCAAATGTTCACTATTGAAAGCCGAACAATGTCACGAGGCGCGCCGCAGATTTTGGCCTGGATGCCTGTGCAGTCTCAATACCGGCGCCGATTACATTGGCGGATAATGCTCGGCTTCGCCCACCCAACAGAAACACACGCCGCATGCAAAATGAAGTCAAAGAAAAGCCCCAGTACGCCGTCGTGGCGGCGGTCCAGCTTCCGGGGGTGAGCGACGTTGAGTTCGAGGCGTCGCTGACCGAACTGCGCGAGTTGGCAAAGACCCTGGGGTTCACGGTTACCCGCACCTTCACGCAGAAACGCTCCGGCTTTGATTCGACGGCGTATCTGGGCGTGGGCAAGCGGCAGGAGATTCGTCGCTTTGTGAGTGGAAAATCGGATGACGAATCCGAGCCCGACCACGAGCCGATGAACCCCTTATATCGCCTCTCCACGGTCGTTGAGGGGATGAAAGACGAGGCCGACCTGGTCTCGCCCGACCCGATCGACGTCATCTTCGTCGACCACGAGATATCGCCGTCGCAGGCGCGCCACCTCGAAAACGAAGTTGGCTGCCAGGTGATGGATCGCACCATGGTCATTCTCGAGATTTTTCACCGCAACGCGCGCTCGCCCGCTGCGCGCGCGCAGGTGGAGATCGCGCGCCTGGGCTACCTGGCGCCGCGCCTGCGCGAGGCGGCGAAGCTCGCGGGGCCGCAAGGACGGCAGCGCAGCGGTGTCGGCGGGCGCGGCGCCGGCGAGTCGCACACCGAACTGGACAAGCGCAAGATCCGCGACCGCATCGCCGAACTGCAGAAAGAGATCGCTGCGATGGACGCGGATCGCAAGACGCAGCGCGCCCGGCGGCAAGCGCACCAGGGGCTCGCCAGCGTGGCGCTTGTCGGCTACACCAACGCGGGCAAGTCCACCCTGATGCGCGCACTCACGGGAAGCGAGGTGCTGGTCGCCAACAAACTCTTCGCGACGCTCGACACCACGGTGCGCACCCTTTACCCCGAGAGCATCCCGCGCGTGCTGGTCAGCGACACGGTGGGTTTTATTAAAAACCTGCCGCACGGGCTGGTCGCGTCGTTCAAGTCGACGCTCGAAGAGGCGCTTGATGCGTCGCTGCTGCTCCATGTCATCGACGCAAGCGATCCCGGCTTTGAACGGCAGATCGAAACCACCGACGAAGTCCTTAAAGAGATCGATGCGCAGGACGTGCCGCGCTTCCGCATCTTCAACAAGATCGACCACGTCGGCGACGCGGCAGCGCAAGCTGAACGCGAAGCCGCGCTACGCGCCACGTACCCCGATTGCATCGTGATGAGCGCGCGCCGTCCTGACGACGTCGCGAAGTTGCACCAGGCGATCGTTGCGTTTTTCCAGCAGGATCTTGTCGAGGCCGAGCTTTTTCTGCCCTGGTCGGCCCAGCAACTGCGCGGGGACATATTCGCGCGCTGCGAGGTGCTGGAGGAGCGCGCCGACGATGAGGGTGCGTTCTTCCGCGTGCGCGGCGAGCAGGAGACCTTGAATAGCCTGCGTGAGCAGTTAGGCCAGACGCGCTGAGCCGATCACTTTAAGCACCCATTCGCCCCCGGGGAAACACGGGGGTGGGCCTCGCCTTTTGCCATACTTTCCAGCCAGCCCGCGAACAGGGTCCGACGTCTGTTTTCGCCTGCCAGTTCAACCGGACGTTCGATGGGATCAGCCTGACTGGCCGAAACGGGTCGAAGGCACTCAGTCAGCCCCTCCAAAAAAGTGCAGTTGCCCGCCCTTCTCAATGCGCCTGGTTTTTGACCCCCACGCCAAAAAACTCCCGCTTCATAAAGTCCTCGAGCTCAGCCGTATCTTCTTCGCGAGCCGACAACACCACCACTTGTCCAAGCCGTTGCGATTCCCAGTTGAAATCGCCTTTGTAGTAGGCGCGGATCAGATCAATCATCCGGCGAACAATCGCCAGTTCGATATCCCCACCCGGCCCGGAATTGACAACAATGGTTTCGCGTTGCGGGTTGCTGGCATTCGTCGTCCAGGAGCGGAATGAAAACCGCGCGGTGCGCGTCTGAATGTCGAGGATCTGGAAGATGCCGTTGGTTCCGGCAGGCTGCAGGTTGCGGCGGATGTTGGCCATGCGGATGTCGTCTGCGCTGGCTTGCTGGGCGCTGCCTCCAGCGTTGCCTTCCTCAGCCTGGCGGCGGGCGCGTGCCGCATTGACATAGGACATCATGTCGGTGGGGGCCGCCTCGGCCGGGCGCTCAAGATTCAACGGCGGCACGGGTTGGGGCACCGTTTTGCCCGGCTCGGGAGGGACCGGATTCCGGGGCGGTGGCGTCAGCCTGGGCACTTGCAACTTCGGCTTGGCCGGCGCCCTAGACTTGGGAGCCATAGCCGCCGCTTGTGCGGATTTTTGCGCGGGTTGGGCTTCGACCAGTTCCACCAGCCGCGCATCGATAGCAGCACTGGGCGGGGGTTCCATGCGAGGCGGCTTCAGGATAAACCCGAAGCCCCATAGCAGCGCCAGCCACAGCACGAGCGCCAATGGAATCGGCCACCAAAATGATGGCTCTTTCGACATCATCCCGGGCATGAACAAGCGTTATTGATGTTTGACCGCAATCAGGAAATGCACCGCACCCGCTGCGCGCGCGCGCAACATGGCCTGCACGACCAGCCCTTGCGGCGCGTCGTTGTCCGCCGACACGACCACATTTTGTTCGGCGTCGCGGATCAGCGGCCTGAGCGTGTCGGCGAGGGTATCCAGCGTGACCGGGGTGCGGTTGACGAGGATGCGGCTATCGCCGGTGAGGGTGAGCGTCAGCGGCTGATCGACCTTGAGTTTTTCGGCTTGTCCCTGCGGCAGATCGACCTTCAGCGAATCCAGGTTCTGCATCGCCAGTGAAGCCAGCATGAAGGTAGCGAGCAGAAAGAACATGACGTCGATCATCGGAATGATCTCGATCCGCCCCTTGCGGTAGGTGCGCAGCTTACGGCGCTTCATGTGTGCCGCCTTCCTGATCGAGGCGGATATGGTCGATCAGACGCGTGCCGAGGCGCTCCATTTCGTCCATCGTTTGCGATTGCAGGCGCGAAAAATAATTGAAGCCGAACAGGGAAATCAGCGCAATCAGCAGACCGATCACGGTGGCAACCAGCGCCTGCGCCACGCCGCCGGTCACGCCGGTGGGATTGACGATGCCTTCGCCACCGATGATCTGGAAGGCATCCATCATGCCGAGCACGGTACCGACCAGTCCCAGCAAAGGCGCGGCGGTGACAATGGTTTCCAGCACCCATAGGCGGCGGGCAAGCGAGGCTTCGATCAACTGGGCTTCGTCAGCCGCGCGTGATTCGGTCCACCATGAAGGATGATGCCGGTTGGAAATCACCACATCAAAAAAACGCTTGAAATAGTGGCGGCTGCTCAAGCCAGACAATATTTTTTCCAGGTCATTCCAGGCGAAGCCATAGGTTTCGACCAGATTCAGCACGTCGCTGGAAAGCCGCGCATATCGCCAAAATAAAACGGTCTTCTCCAGCATGATGGCCAGCGCAATGACGGCCAGCACAGACAAGGGCAGGACGATGAATCCGCCTGACTTCAATGCCACCCAGCTTTCGTTCAGTTCTTGCATATTGGATTCCCGGGGAAATGGCTAAGACACGATGGATAGGCGAGAACGCTACGACTGCTGCAGCCGCATAAGGTTCGTGCGTTCAAATTGAGGGGGGAGGGTTACAGGTTGCGGCAGAAGCGGCGCATTGCACGCGGCGGTCAAGGCGGATGCTGGGCACACCCTGCCCCGGAGCCAGGGCACAACGAATTGATGCATTCATCACGCCAGCGTGCCCGACTCCATCACGATGCGAAATCAGCCGAATGTCAGCCCCATCGCCTCGCGCACATCCCGCATCGTGTCGCGCGCCAGTTCCTGCGCTTTTTCGCTGCCGTCGGCAAGGATGTTGCGCACCTGATCGGGGTTGTCTTCGTAGAACTGCGCACGCTCGCGGATCGGCGCGAGTTCGGCCAGCACGGCGTCGATCACCGGCTGTTTGCACTCGAGGCAGCCGATGCCGGCACTGGTGCAGCCTGCGGTTGCCCACTGCCGCACGCCATCGTCGGAATACACCAGATGAAACTGCCACACCGGGCAGTTGGCCGGATTGCCCGGATCGGTGCGGCGCACGCGCGCGGGGTCGGTCGGCATGGTGCGGATTTTCTTCGTCACCATGTCGGGGTCTTCGCGCAGGGCGATGGTGTTGTTGTACGACTTGGACATTTTCTGGCCGTCGAGTCCGGGCATTTTCGAGGCGGCGGTCAGCAACGACTCGGGCTCGGCGAGAATCATTTTGCCGGAGCCTTCGAGATAGCCGAACAGGCGTTCGCGGTCGTTCATCGACAGGTTCTGCGCGTCGTTCAGCAGCGCCTGGGCGGATTCCAGCGCCTCGTCGTCGCCTTTTTCCTGATATGCCGTGCGGCATTCTTCGTACAGCCGGGCTTTTTTCGAGCCGAGCTTTTTCACTGCGGCGCGCGCCTTGTCCTCGAATCCCGGTTCGCGGCCGTACAAATGGTTGAAGCGGCGGCAGATTTCGCGGGTGAATTCGATGTGCGGCACCTGGTCTTCGCCCACCGGCACCAGGTTGGCGCGGTAGATCAGGATGTCGGCGGTCTGCAGCAGCGGGTAGCCGAGGAAGCCGTAGGTGGAGAGGTCCTTCTCGGAGAGTTTTTCCTGCTGGTCCTTGTAGGTCGGCACGCGTTCCAGCCAGCCCAGCGGCGTCATCATCGACAGCAGCAGATGCAGTTCGGCGTGTTCGATCACGCGCGACTGCACGAACAGCGTGGCCTGCGCCGGGTCAACGCCGGCGGCCAGCCAGTCGACCACCATGTCGCGCACGTTGTCCTCGATCCCCTGCGGGCTGTCGTAGTGCGTGGTCAGTGCGTGCCAGTCGGCGACGAAAAACAGGCACTGGTATTCGTTCTGCAGATGCAGCCAGTTTTTCAGCACGCCGTGGTAGTGGCCAAGATGCAGGCGTCCGGTGGGACGCATGCCGGAAAGTACGCGGTCGGAATACATGTCGGTGAGTGGTAAGCAGTGAGGGGTGAGCGAAAAGGGTCAGGACAGCACGACCTGGATCAGGCCGAGCAGTTGTGCCGGGTCGAGGCCGGTGATCAGCGCGGTGAGGCCAATGAACAGGCTGATGAGCGGCCACATCAGCATGCCCAGGATGCCGCTGAACAACAGACCAAGCAGGATGAAAAAGCCGTAGGGCTCGATTTTCGAGAAGCTGATCGCCTGTTTCATCGGCAGCAGACTGACCGCGATGCGGCCGCCGTCGAGTGGCGGCAGCGGGATGAGATTGAGCGCCATCAGAATCACGTTGATGAACACGCCGGCAGCGCCCATCAGCATCAGCGGCGTGCTGAAACTGTTGCCGAGTGCATGACCCAGCTGGATCATCAAGGCCCAGAACACCGCCATGACGAAGTTCATGCCGGGTCCGGCAGCCGCGACCCACAGCATGTCCTGCTTGGGGCGGCGCAGCTGGGCGAAATTGACCGGCACCGGCTTGGCCCAGCCGAACAGGATCGCCCCGCCACCAAGCAACTTGCTGGTCAGCAGGATCAACAGCGGCACCAGAATGGTACCGACCGGGTCGATGTGCTTGAGCGGGTTGGCGGTGATGCGCCCCTGCATGGCGGCGGTCATGTCGCCGAAAAAACGCGCGACATAGCCGTGAGCGGCCTCATGCAGGGTGATGGCGAAAATCACCGGCAACGCAAAGACGGCGACTTTCTGGATCAGGGTCAGCTCCATCATGTGTCCCGTTCAGTCCTCGGCATCCGTTACTTCACCCTTGCCGTAGCGCAACACGACCGGGGTGTCGGTGGTGAGGTCGATCACGGTGGTGGGCGTAAGGCCGCAGGCGCCGCCGTCGATCACCAGGTCGATCTGGTGTTCGAGACGCTCACGGATTTCCCATGGCTCGGTCAGCGGCACGTCTTCGCCCATCAACAGCAGGGTCGACGACAGGATCGGCTCACCCAGCTCGGCCAGTAGCGCTCGCACAATGGGGTGATCCGGCACGCGCAGGCCAATGGTGTCGTGCTTTTTGTGCAACAGCCGCTTGGGCACTTCGCGGGTGCCGCGCAGGATGAAGGTGTATGCACCCGGAGTGTGCGATTTCAGGTAGCGAAACTGGGTGTTATCGACCTGGGCATAACGACCGATTTCGGTCAGGTCGCGGCAAATCAGCGTGAGATCGTGGCCGGTGTCGAGTCCGCGCACCGACAGCAGCCGCATCGCTGCTTCCTTGTCGCCAATGTGGCAACCGAGCGCATAGCAGGAGTCCGTAGGGTAGACGATGACCCCCCCGCGCTTGAGGATGTCGACCGCTTGCTGGATCAACCGGGGCTGCGGGTTGTCGGCATTGATATTGAAAAACTGCGCCATTTAATAATAAATGCTCATGATGAAAGGGATTGGGAAGCCAATTCTGGCCAGTCCTGCCACACCGGCTGGCAGTAATACGGCAACGCGGGTAAACGGCCGATGTCGATGCTTTCGCCCGGTGCGTGAAAATCCGCGCCCCGCGAGGCTTTGAAGCCGAACGCTCGTGCCAGCTCGGCAAATTTCTCGTATTCAGACGGGTGATGGCTGCCCGTGATCACCTCGATGCCCTCCCCGCCCAGCGCACGAAAGGCATCCAGAAACAGGTGCAACTGGCGTGCATTGAAGGCGTAGCGTCCGGGGTGGGCGACCACCGCCATGCCGCCACTGGCGCGAATCCAGCCTACGGCGTTTTCCAGCGAGGTCCATTCGTGTTCGACATAACCGGGATGGCCGCTGGTGAGAAAACGTTTGAACGCGGTGCGGGTGTCGGGTACGTGCCCCTGCGCCACCAGCCAGCGCGCAAAATGCGTGCGTCCGACCATCTGCTTGTTGGTGGCGTAGTCATACGCGCCTTGATAAGCCCCCGCGATGCCCACGCGCGCCAGATCGTCACCCATACGCTGGGCACGTTCGATACGACCAAGACGAATGGTATGCAAGCCCTCGGCCAACGCCGGGTAGGCAGGATCGATTCGCAGACCCACGATATGGACCGTCTGGCCGCCCCAGGTCACCGAAATTTCCACCCCATTGATCAGCGTCAATCCGGCCTCGGCCGCCGCCGCCTGCGCTGCCACCAGACCCGACACATCATCGTGATCGGTCAGCGCGAGCGCATGCACGCCGTTGGCTGCCGCGCGCGCGACCACTTCGGCGGGCGCCAACACACCATCGGAGACATTAGAGTGGCAATGCAGATCGATATTGAGCATCGATGATCAGATCCGGGGAACCAAGGTCAAAAGCGCTTGGTCAAGAGGGCGAATCATAGCAAAATAAGCACCTACCCGAATTGAGCTACGCGGATCAACCGACCGACGTCCTGCCGACAGCAATCGCATAATGAAAAAAATTCTGTTCGATCTGTTCCCTGTCATCATCTTTTTCGTCGCCTATAAAATAGGCGATGCCAATGCCGAAGCATCACGCGCCCTGATGGGCACGCTCGGTCTGGCCATGAGCGCAACCGAAAAACCCGGCATCTATCTCGCCACGCTGGTCGCCATCGTCGCCAGCATCGGCCAGATTGGCTGGGTCAAACTGCGCGGCCACCCGGTCGAAACCATGATGTGGGTCAGCCTCGGCATCATTGTCGTGTTCGGCGGCGCCACCCTGTGGCTGCACGACGAAAGCTTCATCAAGTGGAAGCCGACCGTGCTGTACTGGCTGTTTGGCGGGATTATTCTGGGCTCGATGCTGTTCGGCCGCAACGTCATCAAGGGCCTGATGGGCACGCAAATGGAACTTCCCGAGCCGGCATGGAGTCGACTGAACCTCAGTTGGGGCGGATTTTTTATCTTCATGGGGCTTGCAAACCTGTTTGTCGCCTTCAATTTCTCGACCGACGACTGGGTCAACTTCAAGCTGTTTGGCAGCATGGGCTTGATGCTGGTGTTCGTGATCGGCCAAAGCATGATGCTGAACAAGTACCTGGACAAAGCCGACCTGGACCAGAAAAATTGAACAAGAAAGAAAACAAATAATGCTTTACGCCATCGTCGGACAGGACATCCCCGACAGCTTGGACCAGCGGCTAGCCGCCCGCCCCGCCCATCTGGAACGCCTGCACGCACTGCAGCAGGCCGGGCGTTTGCTGCTGGCGGGGCCCTTCCCCGCTCTCGACAGCAACGACCCCGGCCCTGCCGGATTCACCGGCAGCCTGATCGTCGCCGAATTCGACACGCTGGATACGGCACAAGCCTGGGCGGATGCCGATCCTTACGTGGCTGAGGGTGTGTATGCCAGCGTCAGCGTCAAACCATTCAAGAAGGTCTTGCCTGCATGACGACATCCGATCTGATTCTCCAGCGCCTCAGCGTACTGGAACCTGAAACCTGCACTCTGGAAGACGAAAGCGCCCAACACCGGGGACATGCGGGTGCTGCCTCAGGCGGTGGTCACTTCCGTCTCACATTAGTGTCACCAAAGTTTCGTAATCTCTCCACCCTTGCCCGTCACCGGCTCGTGTATGAGGCCATGGGTGAGCTCATGCAGCGTGAAATCCACGCACTGTCGATCACCGCTTTAACCCCCGAAGAACTTTAAAAAGGAATCCGAATGCGTATTGCACCCCTCACCGCCTTAATCCTGTTAAGCCTGTCCCCGCTGGCGCAGGCACAAGCCCCGGCTGCAGCGCCGGCAACGGCACCCACAGCAGCTGCGGCCAACAAACCGCTGGCGGTGGTCAATGGCAAGCCCATCCCGGCCTTGTACGGCGAACTGGTCGAAAAGCAAATGGCGCAGGGTCAGCCCAAATCGCCGCAACTTGACACGCGCGTGCGCGATTCGCTGATCAACCTGGAGCTGCTGTCACGGAAGCCACCGACAAGGGGCTGGACAAAGATCCGCGAGTGGCCGCCACGCTGAGCATCGGCCGCATGGATCAGCTGGCCAAGGCTTATCTGGAAGACTACGTCAAAACGCATCCGATCACCGATGCCGAGATCCAGGCCACGTACGACAAAGCCAAGACCGAAGCCGTTGAGCCGGAATACCTGGCGCACCACATTCTGGTGCCCACCGAAGCCGAAGCCAAGAAACTGATCGCCGACCTCAACACCAAAAAAGCCAAATTCGACGATCTGGCGAAAGAAATACTCCAAGGATCCGGGTTCGGCCAAAAATGGCGGTGCGCTCGACTGGTCCGATCGCCGTGCGTACGTTCCCGAATTCTCCGACGCCCTGGCTGGCCTGAAAAAAGGCGAAATCACCCAAACGCCGGTGAAGACCCAATTCGGTTGTCACATCATTCGACTCGACGATACGCGCCAAGCCGCAGTTCCGCCGCTGGAAGCCGTACGTGGCGAAATCATCCAGCAAGTGCAGCAAGCAGCGTGTCCGTCGAAGCCATTACGGCAGCGCGTGCCAGTGCAAAAATCGAATAATCCGCTAATAATATCAAGCGGGGCGTCGCCCCGCATTCATCTGACAGGGAGCCATCATGGCCAGCAAAGAACATAACCACCTGCAAGACGTTTTTCTTAACACCCTGCGCAAAGAGCGCATTCCGGTTTCGGTGTTTCTCGTCAACGGCATCAAGCTGATGGGCCGGATCGAATCATTCGACCAGTTCGTGGTGCTGCTGAAGGGCCACGATCAGGCCGCCCAGATGATTTTCAAACACGCCATCTCCACCATTTCGCCCTCACGCGAAGTGGTGTTGCCGCAGCGCGACGCCCCGAGGCTTGAGCCCGGCTATTTAGCTGCCGAGCGGCCAGTAAGCTGGCCGCCGTTTTTGCGTCCACAGAACCGCCCACCCCCCCGGTACCTCTGCTTGTGAACGGGCGTCTATCCCGGCCAGACGATGCGTATCTTTCACATAAACCACCGCATACGCGTGTGGATGGGCGGTCAGCCAGCGCGTCAGCTCCGCGCCGTGCAATTCAACCAGCGGCACGGTCCAATCGCCCCACGAACTGGTACTGCGCGTGATATTTCGCGGCATTCACCACCGGCACGCCCTGTCCTGCACCTGCTTGATCGCGAATGCCATGGGTTTGACGTCATACAAGGGCTCGATCGAGCGCATGGCAGTAAACTGCACCAAACCAGCATGCCCGTCCCGAGCACGGCAAGATTCAGTACCGGCGAGATCCCACGGCGCCCAGCCCCCAGACCCCCAGTGCCAGCAACACCAAATCACGCCCGGCCACAGCGGTGGCAACGCACGACCTGATCACGAATCGACTCAATCTGCCCGCTGGCCGCGAACATCAACGCCCCCCCCAACACCGCTGCCAACAAGGCAGGTAAACCGACCCCGGCCCTGCCCGACCAGCCAGAACGCGTGCGGTCAGCAAGCGCAAAGGCCGGAAACAATGGAACTCAGGTAGTGCGGCTGCTTGCCACTGATGAAGGAAAACGAACGAATACCGGCACCATCCAGGCGAGGCAAAACCGCGACCCGCGATCGAACCATCCCGACGATGACTGCGCCAATGCCTGCCACAACCCGGCCAGACGAACCAGGGAAACAACATAACCGGCAGCAACGGCAAATACCACCAAAGCTGGACGCCGATGGGCAAAAGAACTCGACCATGCGGTCGGCGGTCTGCCCCCAAAAAATCGCGTTGCGATAAGCCTCGCCGCCGGCCATCCCAGCGGGGATAGCCCACGCCAGCGCGATGGCCGCGCCCAGCAGGATCGCCAGTCCCACGCCACCGAACCAGCGCGCCCATTTAAGCCCTGGGTTCCACCACGGCGCCAGCACCGTGATCGGCAGCAGATTCAGCAGAATGACCGGCCCCTTGGTCAGCACTCCCATGCCAATTGCAATTCCCAGCATGACAAAGCCGCGTCGCTTGCCATCGGCGGCAGCCAATACGCCGTGCATGCCGAACAGTACCCAGAACGCCAGCATCACGTCGAACATGACCGTGGTGGAAAAAAATATCCACAACAGCGCGCTTACCAGCACTAGCGAGGCCTGCCCGCCAAGGCTGGCGTGGCTAGGCCACAAGCGGCGTGCCAGCAGATAAGTCAGGGCCAGTGATGCGGCGGAGAACAGCGGCATCACCAGACGTGGCCACCAATCATTCACGCCAAAAACTGCCCAGCCGGCATGAAACATCCAGAACATGAACGGCGGCTTATGGCTGTAGGGCTCGCCATTTTTGTAGGGAACCAGAAAGTCGCCACGCAGCCACATCTCCCATGCGGCGCTGACGTAGCGTGTCTCATCGATTGGAGTCAACGGCCGGGCCAGTAGCGCCACCGCGGTGAGCGTCGCCAGCAATAACAGGCTTACCAACAACAGGTTGCGGCCGGGGGTTCAGCGTGGAGTTGATGATTCATGGTGTGAAATGAGGGGTTCGTCCAGCGCGGCATCAACCTGTGCGTCAAGGCTCTGGCCATGCCGGAAACGGCGATAGAGATAAGCACCCAGCAGCCCGGATATCAAAAACAGACCGATAGCCAGCGCAAGCTTCAGGGCAGGCGCAATGTGCACCCCACTGCCCACCAGCGCAAACACCAGCGCTCTGCGGTAGATAGCCCAGCAAGGTGCCCGAAATAAAAATACGCCGGACGGATGCTGGAAATCCCCGCAGCCAGATTGGTGAGGAGATTACTTCCCACTGGCAACAGACGAATCAGCACCGTCATGGAAAACGGGTGATCGTGGATGAAACTGTCGAAACGCCCGGCGCGTTCCCCCAGCCGCGCACGCAGCAGCCCCTTGCCGAAAAAGCGCGCATAGAAAAAACTCAACATGCACCCCAGCAACGCGGCCAGCGCGCCAAGCACCGTCCCCAGCCCAATGCTGAACGCATAGCCGCCGAGAAAGGCGATGATCTGACGCGGCAGGCCGATGGCCGTGAATATCCCCCCCATCAGCAGGAACAGCAGCGCGCCGTTGATGCCGTGGCCGCGCACCCGCGCATCGATCCAGGCTTCGTTGACGCTGTTGCCGAGGTCGCTGGTCTTGAACAGGTAGCCCAGCAAGGCCAGGCTCAACATCAGCGCCAGGCCTTTAAGAATGACGCGCGCTTTCACTACAGGTCGGAATCCGGCTCGATCAGCGGCAAACGGACCCGCCGCTGCAGCCAGGCCACGCCGAACAGATCGACGATCCCCACCCACAGGCGGTTATGCACACCGTATTTGGAAGTGCCACGTTCGCGCGCACGATGGTGAACCGGCACCGACACCACCGCACCGCCGTTGCGCATCACCAGCGCGGGCAAAAATCGATGTAAATGGTCAAAGTTGGGGAGCTGCAAAAACGTCTCGCGCGCAAACACCTTGAGGCCGCAACCGGTGTCTGGCGTGTTGTCTTTCAGCATGCGTGAACGCACGCCGTTGGCGATTTTGGACGACAGGCGGCGCAGGAAGGTGTCATTGCGTTTGGCGCGCCATCCGGCCAGCAACTCCAGGTTGGCGGGCTGCGCGGGATTGGCCAATTCAGCCAGTAGCGCCGGAATATCGGTCGGTATCGTCTTCCTGACCATCGCCATCGAGCGTGGCGATCCATTCGATCGCGCCGCATTACCCCCGTCGTCACCGCGCGACTTTGCCCGCAGGACTCCCGATGCCGGATCACCCGCAACATCGGAAACTCGGTCTTCAGTGCCACCAGCCGCGCGTGCGTGGCGTCGGTGCTGCCATCGTTGATATAGATGATTTCGAACTGGGTGTTGCCAGACAGCGCCGCTGCGATTTCGCGCACCAGCGGCTCGACGTTGTCCTGTTCGTTCTTGACGGGTACAACCACGGACAGCCTGTCGTGGTAGGCATATTTAGGCATTGCGATGTTCTTTGATCGAAGGATTCGGGCAAGCCGGTTCACACCAAGCTCGCTGTGAATGGTACAAAACCGGGACTAATTTTTCCTTAAAACCGGACTTTGAGACGGCACACGACACCCGGAATTAAATCATGAAGGTCAACACTCTAAATGGGTTTCCCGGGTTGCGCACGCCCCGCGCGCCAATTCCCGAACATACCCAATCACCACCTGCCTGATGCCATAGGCACACGGCGTCTCACACCCCATGAGCTAATCGACCGTTGTACAGTGCAAGGCGACCGACTGGGTACGCTTGGACAGCGGACACCGAGACGAGGCGAACCACAAGATCAAGCGCATGCCATAAAAATTGAAAAACCCGCACAGCCAATAGCCATGCGGGTTTTCAGGAATAACTGGCGGAGAGGGCGGGATTCGAACCCGCGTTAGGATATTATCCTAAACACGCTTTCCAGGCGTGCGACTTAAACCGCTCATCCACCTCTCCGGGAGCCGGGCATCATACCGGAAGCACCCACCTGCAGCAAACTGAACTTGCGCTGATTAACACTACTCGCCGCATAAAAAAGTTGACGTCCGCCACTTGAATCTCCGTCGACCATCCCCATTTGTTCGCGAGATCAATTGGGAGTGCATATGCAGGACGACAACGAAATCAATGCAGACGCGGCTAACGCTCCGACTGCTCACACCAAAGAAACCATGCCCAGCCTGGAAGAAATGCTGAAGGCGTCAGAGCTTGTCGCAGCCGAACATCATGACGCCTGGATGCGTGCCAAGGCAGAAACCGAGAACATGCGTCGCCGCGCGGCAGATGACGTCGACAAGGCGCGCAAGTTTGCAGTCGAGCACTTTGCCAGCGAATTGATGGCGGTGAAGGACAGTCTGGAAGCCGCGCTAACGGTCGAGTCGCCGAGCGTGGAAAACATGAAGGACGGCGTCGAGCTGACGCTGAAGCAACTGGTTGCCGCGTTTGCCAAATTCAATCTGAACGAAATTAACCCGCTGGGCGAAAAGTTTGATCCGCACCAGCATCAAGCCATCCAGATGATCGAATCCGATCAGCCCGCCAACACCGTGGTCACCGTGCTGCAAAAAGGCTATCGCCTGCATGAGCGCACGCTGCGCCCGGCGTTGGTCATGGTGGCAAAAGGCACGGATTGAGCCGCCTGATTGGCTCACGCTATTGAAACTGGCGCAGCTCTCCCCACATACAACACCATTCAAATACATTTAAAAGGAACGCATCATGGGACGCATTATTGGAATTGACCTCGGCACCACTAACTCCTGCGTGGCAGTGATGGAAAACGGCAAGCCGAAGGTGATCGAAAACGTCGAAGGCGCGCGCACCACGCCGTCCATCGTCGCCTACACCGAAGACGGCGAAATCCTGGTTGGCGCACCCGCCAAGCGCCAGGCGGTCACCAACCCGAAGAACACGCTGTACGCGGTCAAGCGCCTGATCGGCCGCCGCTTCGATGAAAAAGAAGTGCAGAAAGACATCGGCCTGATGCCCTACAAGATCGTCAAGGCCGACAACGGCGACGCCTGGGTGGAAGTGCGCGGCCAGAAAATGGCGGCGCAGCAGGTGTCTGCTGAAACCCTGCGCAAGATGAAGAAGACCGCCGAGGATTATCTGGGCGAAGAAGTCACCGAAGCCGTCATCACGGTGCCGGCCTACTTCAACGACAGCCAGCGCCAGGCCACCAAGGACGCCGGCCGCATCGCCGGTCTGGAAGTCAAGCGCATCATCAACGAGCCGACTGCGGCCGCGCTGGCGTTCGGCATGGACAAGAAGGAAGGCGACCGCAAGATTGCCGTGTATGACCTCGGCGGCGGCACCTTCGACATCTCCATCATCGAGATTGCCGAAATGGACGGCGAGCACCAGTTCGAAGTGCTGTCGACCAACGGCGACACCTTCCTCGGCGGCGAAGACTTCGACCAGCGCCTGATCGACTACATCGCGGAAGAGTTCAAGAAGGAACAGGGCGTCGATCTGAAGAAAGACGTGCTGGCGCTGCAGCGCCTGAAGGAAGCGGCAGAAAAGGCCAAGATCGAGCTGTCGTCCGCGCAGCAGACCGAAGTCAACCTGCCCTACATCACCGCTGACGCCTCGGGTCCCAAGCACCTGGCCGTGAAGATCACCCGTGCCAAATTCGAAGCGCTGGTCGAAGACCTGATCAAGCGCACCATCGACCCGTGCAAAATGGCGCTGAAGGATGCCGGCCTCACCACCGCGCAGATCGACGACGTGATTCTGGTCGGCGGCCAGACCCGCATGCCCAAGGTCATGGACGCGGTGAAGGACTTCTTCGGCAAGGAAGCACGCCGCGATGTGAACCCGGATGAAGCGGTGGCCGTCGGCGCTGCGATTCAGGGCGGCGTGCTGCAGGGCGAAGTCAAGGATGTGTTGCTGCTCGACGTGACCCCGCTGTCGCTGGGCATCGAAACCCTGGGCGGCGTGATGACCAAGCTGATCCCGAAGAACACCACCATCCCGACCAAGGCGAGCCAGGTGTTTTCGACTGCCGACGACAACCAGAGCGCGGTGACGGTGCACGTGCTGCAGGGTGAGCGCGAAATCGCTTCGGGCAACAAGAGCCTCGGCCAGTTCAACCTGTGCGACATCCCGCCCGCGCCGCGCGGCATGCCGCAGATCGAGGTCACCTTCGACATCGACGCCAACGGCATCCTGCACGTGTCGGCCAAGGACAAGGCCACCGGCAAGGAAAACAAGATCAAGATCCAGGCGAGTTCCGGACTGTCCGAAGAGGAAATCCAGCGCATGGTGAAGGATGCCGAAATCAACGCCGCCGAAGACCACAAGGCAGTGGAACTGGCGACCGCACGCAACGCAGCCGACGGCATGATCCATTCGGTGAAGAAATCGCTGACCGAGTACGGCGACAAAGTCTCGGCCGACGAAAAAGCCGCGATCGAAGCCGCGCTGAAAGAGTGCGAAGAGGCCGTGCGCGAAGGCGACAAGGACACCATCGAAGCCAAGACCAACGCACTCGCCACTGCCAGCCACAAGCTCGCCGAGCAGATGTACAAGGACGAGCAGGCGCAGCAGCCGGGGGCAGCAGCCGAAGGCGGCGGCTCCCATGCGGCTGACGACAACGTGGTCGATGCCGAGTTTGAAGAGGTGAAAGACAAGTAAGCCGTGAGCGGTGAGCGGTGAGCGGGCAACCGTTCACCGCTTTTTGCTTTCCCGCTTACTGCTCACTGTTTACCGCTCACCATCATGTCAAAACGCGACTACTACGAAGTCCTCGGCGTCGCCAAAAACGCCTCGGACGAAGAAATCAAGAAGGCCTACCGCAAGCTGGCCATGAAGCACCATCCTGACCGCAACCCGGACGACAAGGGCGCGGAGGAAAAATTCAAGGAAGCCAAGCAGGCGTACGAAATGCTGTCCGACTCGGACAAGCGCGCAGCGTACGACCAGTTCGGCCATGCCGGCGTCGACCAGCAGGCCGGCATGGGCGGTGGTGGAGGCGGATTTTCCGATGCCTTCTCCGACATCTTCGGCGACATCTTCGGCGGCGGCGGTGGCGGTAACCGCCGCGACCGCGTCTATCGCGGTGCCGACCTCCGTTACAACCTGGAAATCGGGCTGGAAGAAGCCGCGCGCGGCACCGAAACCAAAATCCGCATCCCCACGCTCGAAGAATGCGGGGTCTGCCACGGCAGCGGTGCCAAGCCCGGCACCACCCCCACCACCTGCACCACGTGCGGCGGGCACGGCCAGGTGCGCATCCAGCAAGGCTTCTTCTCGGTGCAGCAAACCTGCCCGCGCTGCGGTGGCACCGGCAAAATGGTGAGCGATCCCTGCACCGCCTGTCATGGCGAAGGCCGGGTCAAAAAGCACAAAACCCTGTCCGTCAAGATTCCGGCCGGCGTCGACAACGGCGACCGCATTCGCTTGGGCGGCGAAGGCGAAGCCGGCGTCAACGGCGGACCTGCCGGGGATTTGTACGTCGTCATCCAACTGAAAGAGCATGCCGTCTTCAAGCGCGACGGCGACGATTTGCATTGCGAAATGCCGATCAGCTTTGCCACCGCGGCTTTGGGCGGCGAAGTCGAAATCCCCACCCTGGACAGTCACGCCAAAATCAAGATTCCGCCAGAAACGCAAACCGGCAAGGTGTTCCGTCTACGCGGCAAAGGCATCAAGGGGGTGCGCAGCCAGGCACCAGGCGACCTGATGTGCCACATGCAGGTGGAAACGCCGGTGAATCTATCCGAGCGTCAGCGCGAACTGTTGCGCGAATTTGACGACCTGAGCCCGGGACGCAACAACAACCCGCGCGCGCAGTCGTTCATGGACAAGGTGAAATCGTTCTTCGGATAAAGGGTCGACCAACCGGGCCGACAACAGGGCCGGCCCTTGAATAGCATGCGATGGAAAACCTGCTCCGGCTGGAAGTGATCGGCTGCGGCTGTCGATCGACGATTACGGTGCGGGTTATTCGTCACAGGCGTATCTGAAACACGCAGCCTGGATCACCACCAACCGTGGCAAGACCTGGTGAAACTGATATGCCGATCCGACTTAAGCCTGGGCTGCGGCAAACAGACGGAAGAAATTCTCGCTGGTGGCCGCGCCCACCGCGTCGGGCGTGATGCCGCGCACCCGTCCGATTTCTTCCGCCACGTGCATCACATAACCCGGCTGATTGGTCTGCCCGCGATGCGGCACCGGTGCCAGATAAGGCGAATCGGTCTCGATCAGCATGCGTTCGAGCGGAATCGCCGCCGCCACTTCGCGCAACGCCGCTGCGTTCTTGAAGGTGACGATGCCGGAAAACGAGATATAAAAACCCAATTCGATCGCCGCTTCAGCCACCGCCAGGCTTTCGGTGAAGCAATGCATCACCCCGCCCGCCTCGCCCGCCTGCTCTTCGCGCATGATGCGCAGCGTATCATCGGCGGCGGCACGCGTATGGATCACCAGCGGTTTTTGCGCGAACCGTGCGGCACGAATATGGGTGCGAAATCGTTCGCGCTGCCATTCGAGATCACCGGTCAGCCGAAAATAATCCAGACCGGTTTCACCGATCGCCACCACTTTGGGGTGATCCGCCAACGCAACCAGTTCATCCACCGTGGGCTCAGTACAGTCTTCGTGGTCGGGATGCACGCCCACTGAGGCGTACACATTCGGATACGTCTCGGCCAGGCGGCGAATGTCGGGGAATTTTTCCAGTTCCACGCTGATGCACAAGGCGTGGCTCACCTGGTTGGCCTGCATCAGCGCGAACAGCTCAGGCAGCTTGTCAGAAAAATCGGGGAAATTGATGTGGCAGTGAGAGTCGATATACATGATGCAGCTCATGCGCACGGGCGCGTGGTGGGGTCAATAACGCATCCACGCCGCACTGATGGTGCTACATCGTGTGGGTGGGTCGCAGGGATTTTAACGAACCACCGAGAAAGCCTTCAATTTTCTTTTCTGCTGCCCGACCGCTTTCGTTCGCCGCGAACTGTACGCCCACGCCTTGCGTGCGGCCACCATGCGAACCTGCGGGCGTCACCCACACCACCTTGCCGGATACCGGAAGCTTGGCAGGGTCGTCCATCAGCGTCAGCAACATGAAAACATCTTCGCCCATCTTGTAGGTTTTATTGGTCGGAATGAACAATCCGCCGCCCTTGATAAAGGGCATGAAAGCGGCGAACAAGGCTGATTTTTCCTTGATCGAAAGGGACAGCACGCCGGGCCGAACTTGTCCCGTGACATCGTTTGGAATTGCACTCATGATCGTATCTCTTCGCCGTATCTCTATTCAATCGAACACATGTCGGTACTGAATCAGCCAGGCCTGCAACTGCAAGCTCCGGTTGAGCGGATGCGCCAGCGTCCTGCCTTCTGCTGCCTGCATTTTGGCCAGTGCCAGCAAACCTGCCAGATCAGCCCGTTTACCCAACTGTCCCAATTCGTCCGAAAAATCGCGGTTAAACCGCACCTTGCCCTGCAATTTCACGGCCAGCAAATCACCCAGCCACTTGTACACCACCTTATGCCAGGTCTGCGGGCTGACCGTTTTCCAGCGATCACCCAGGGTCACCGGGATCAAGCTGATCGGGGCGCGCCAGCCCTTCCAGCACACCACGACGCTCATCCAGTTCAACGCTGCCCCAGCCCTGCGCATCAAGCGGCGATCCCGCCTGCCAGCGCCAGCAGATTCGGCGCGTCATCCACGCCCTGGCTGGTCAACCATTGCGCCGCCAGCTCATCTGGCGGCAAGCCAATATCGAACCGGGCACAGCGACTGCGGATGGTTGGCAGCAAGCGGCGCGGCTGATCCGACACCAGCACGAACACCGTATTTAACGGCGGCTCTTCCAGTACCTTTAACAAGGCGTTGGCAGAAGCGACATTGAGCGCATCAGCCGGGTTGACCAGCACGACGCGATAACCCGCCCGATAGGTCGACAAGCGGACGAAATCGACCGCTTCACGCGCCTGATCGACCTCGATGGCGGTGGCCATCCGCATGTCGCCATCCTTGGTGGTTTTTTCCTGCAGGGTGACGGCGTGAAAATCCGGGTGGGTGCCGGCCGTCGAACCA
This sequence comes from uncultured beta proteobacterium, assembly GCA_963828945.1. GTDB lineage: Bacteria > Pseudomonadota > Gammaproteobacteria > Burkholderiales > Thiobacillaceae > Thiobacillus. Next base: position 50,205 of record CAWHHA010000027.1, on the reverse strand, counting down.
GTGACAGGCCGGACAGCTTCCGCAGGCCGCGCCATCGGGCTGGGGCGCTTCGCACAGCAGGGTTTGCGCCCACGCCTGCGCCAGCGCGCCTTTGCCCACGCCGCGCGGCCCCGCCAGCAACAAGGCCTGCGCCGGGCGCCCCCGCGTCGCCAGCAAACGCTGCCATGACGCATCCAGCCAGGGATACGGTGCGTTCACGTCAATTCCTGCAGCAGTTGACTGATTTCGGCTTGCAGTTCGGCAATGCTGTGGCGCGCATCCAGCACCCGGATGCGCTTGGGATCGGCTTGCGCCCGATCCAGATAAGCCTGACGCACCCGGTTGAAGAACGGGTCGGCCTCGCGCTCGAAACGGTCGGCTGCGCGCGCGGCGGAACGGCGCGCCTCGGCCACCTCCGGCGGCACATCGAACAGCAACGTCAGATCGGGGGCAAAGCCACGCTGCACCCAGGCTTCCAGCGCGGCAATGCGTTCCACCGCAATACCACGGCCGCCGCACTGGTAGGCGTAGCTGGCATCGGTAAAGCGGTCGGACAGCACCCACGCACCGCGCGCCAGCGCCGGCAGAATCAGCTGGGCCAAATGCTCCTGCCGCGCCGCGAACATCAACAGCAACTCGGTATCCGCATCCATCTCGCGATGCAGCAGCAGTTCGCGCAGGGTTTCGCCGAGCGGTGTGCCGCCGGGCTCACGGGTGACGATCACCTCCCTGCCCTGCTGGCGCAGCCAGTCGGCGACAAAACCCAGATGGGTGCTTTTACCGGCGCCATCGACGCCATCAAGGGTGATGAATTTACCGGTCATGGTCATCGTTGGTAGCGGTTTACCGCGCGGTTGTGTGCTTCGAGGGTGCTGGAAAAGACATGGGTGCCATTACCCCGCGCGACGAAATACAGCGCGCTGGTTTTGGCCGGGTTGAGCGCAGCCTGAATGGCCGCTTCACTCGGCATCGCAATCGGCGTCGGCGGCAGACCGGCACGCGTGTAGGTGTTGTACGGCGTGTCAGCGTTGCAGATCGACCCGGCGCAAATTACCATCAAATCGCTCCCCCAGCCCGTAAATCACGGTGGGATCGGTTTGCAGGCGCATGCCCAGCCTGAGCCGGTTGAGGAACACCCCGGCAATCTGCGGCCGCTCAAACGCTGCGCCCGTTTCCTTTTCGACGATGGACGCCATGATCAGCGCCTCATACGGCGTGCGGTACGGCAGCCCCGGCGCACGCTTATCCCAGGCGGCCTGGAGTTTGTCGCGCTGCAAGCGGTAGGCTGCGGCGCAACACATCGAGATCGGAGGTATGCGGCGCGTAGAAATACGTGTCAGGGAACAACAGCCCTTCGGGTTGACTTTCTTCTGCACCAATTGCGCGCATGAGCTCGGCGTCGCTCATGGCAGCACTGTCATTTCGTTAACAGGGGCTGTGCGGCAAGCGCTGCGCGCACTTCGCGCCAGTTTTTACCTTCGATAAATTGAATGACCGCTTGCGAAACATCGCCTCGCTCGAACTTGGCGTACAGCGCCAGCGGCGTGAGCGGCTGATCCAGCGTATACACCCCGAATTTCAGTATGCTGCCTTTGCCCAGCACACGCCCGAGCAACCAGAACACGGGTGCGTTGCCAATCACGCCTTCACGCTTGAGCATCGTGCTCAGCGTCCGCAAATTCATTCCCGGCGTCACGTTGACGGATTTGGGCAGCGCCTCAATGTGCAAAGGCTGCCTGGCATACCAGGCCAGACCGCCTGCCCCCGTCAATGCAGCCAGAATCGTCAGCAGCAGCAGTCGCTTAATCCACGTCTTCATACAAAGCGTTATTCAAGGTTAGTGTCCAGCCCGCAGGCGACCAGGTTGTGTCATCCAGGCGAGCCAGACGGCGCACGCCCATGACGCTATTGCAGATCATCACTTCGTCAGCGGCGAGTAGTTCTGCCGGTAAAAAACGGCCGGTATGGATGCCGATGCCCAGACGCGCTGCGGCACGCAGCAGTCGCATCCTGGCGACACCCGCCACGCCGCACTGGCTCAAATCCGGGGTAAACAACGCGCCGCCTTTCCCCCAGAAAACATTGCTCATCACGCCACTGATGACTGCGCCGCTATCGTCGCACAACAGGCCTTCAAATATCGTCGGGTCGTCCCACTCGGCGCGCGCCAGCACATTTTCCAGCCGGTTAAGATGCTTGACTCCCGCCAGCCGGGGTTGCCGTGCCAGCTTGAGTTCGCACCAGCGCGCATGAACATCGTCAAAGTTCTGCGCGTGGTGCGGCAGTGCAGACGCCAGCACGATGCACGTGGTCGCGGGCTCGGTCGGCAACGCATAGCCGCGCGCACCCGCACCGCGTGTCAGCACGATCTTGACGACGCCCTGCCCGGCTTCGGCCACCTGACACACCTCGGCACGCAATTCAGCCTGGTCCGGACAATCCAGCATCAATGCCGAACAATCGGCCTTCAGCTTGGCGTAATGATCGGCCCACCACACCGGCTGACTGGCCTCGGTGCGCAGCGTGCGGAACACGCCATCGCCATAGGCCAGCCCGCGATCCCGCGCGTTCACCCGGTCCGTCGTCAGGCCATTGACGCGGATCATGCGGCCTCCAGTGCGCGCAACAGGCCGCGCGCCTTGGCACGGGTTTCGTCGAGTTCACGCGCGGCAACCGAGTCGGCCACGATGCCCGCACCGGCACGGAAACTCAGTTCGCACCCACGCAGCAGAAAACTGCGGATCAGGATATTGAAATCGAAGCTGCCATCGTGATTGATATAGCCGACGCTGCCGGTATAACTGCGACGCGGCGTCTGTTCCAGCTCCTGAATAATCTGCATCGTGCGCACCTTGGGGCAGCCGGTGATGGTGCCGCCAGGAAACACCGCACGCAAGGCATCGAACACGCACATCCCCGCGCGCAGTTTTCCGCTCACACCCGACTCGATGTGATGCACGTGTCGATAACTGGCGATTTCCATCAGCGCATCCACCTTCACCGTACCGGCTATCGCACACCCGCCCCAGATCGTTGCGTTCCAGATCGACCAGCATGATGTGTTCGGCACGCTCCTTGGGATGCGCGTGCAGGCGCACACGCAACGCGGCGTCTTCCACGGCATCTTCGCTGCGTGGGTGGGTGCCAGCAATCGGCCGGGTTTCCAGCATGCCATCAGCGCCGAGACGCACCAGTCGTTCAGGCGAGGAACTCACGATTGCCCAGTCGTCCATCTGCAACAAAGCAGAATAAGGCGCGGGATTGCGCAACATGAGTTGCGCGAGCAAGGCAGCCGGGGAAACCGGCGCAACAAAATCAGCCTGCCAGCCACGCGACAGATTCACCTGAAACACGTCTCCCGCACGGATGTAATCCTGAATATGCACAACGCCCGCCAAAAAGGCAGCGGGATCATCTTCATGCAAGGCACTCAATTCGGGCAAAGCCGGAAGGGGGAATGGCGGCTGCGCAAGATCGTGCACCAGATCATCGATCAGCGCACGCTGAGCGAATTCGGCCACCAGCACACAGCGCCCGCTGTTCCTTTCGAACAGAATCGCAGCAGGGATGCGCACCAGCCAGGCCAGAGGAAAATCCACATCGTCAGCCAGCCCGACACTGGGTTCGAACGCACCACCCAATTCATACGCCAATGCGCATAGCCAACCGCCCGTAAACGGCAAGCCATGTTCGATGTGATCAATTGAAAGTGGATGAAGTTGCATCGCCGGATGCGCCTGCAAGCGACGCAGGTCAGCGGCAGAATCGATGCGCATGACGTCCTGCGGAAACGCAAACAACACATCCCAGCCGGTGTCACCACTACTCAGAAACAGCCCTGGGTAGCGCTGTGGGTTTGAAGCCTGCAGGCCGATCAGATCAGGATGGTCTGGCCATTCCCGGACTTCCATCGCTGCTGGGTCGCTTGCAGTTGGGCCGTTTGTCGCTGGCGTCAAACGCGTTTGAAAATGAGCGAACCGTTGGTGCCGCCAAACCCGAAATTGTTTTTAAGCGCCGCATCGATCTTCATGTCACGCGCGGTGTTGGCGCAGTAATCAAGATCACACTCCGGGTCTTGCGAAAAGATATTGACGGTCGGCGGAGACACTTGGTGATGCACGGCCAGGACGGTAAACACCGATTCAACGCCACCCGCCCCGCCCAGCAAATGGCCGGTCATCGACTTGGTCGAGTTGACCACCGTTTTGTAGGCTGCATCGCCCATGGCAAGCTTGATCGCATCGGTTTCATTCTTGTCGCCGAGCGGGGTCGAGGTGCCGTGCGCGTTAACGTATTGAATCTGGTCGGGATTCAGGCCGGCATCCCGCATCGCATTCACCATCGAACGCCTCGGGCCGTCGGTGCTTGGTGCGGTCATGTGATAAGCGTCGCCACTCATCCCGAACCCCACCACTTCAGCGTAGATTTTGGCGCCGCGAGCCTTGGCGTGCTCATACTCTTCAAGCACCATTACCCCGGCGCCTTCGCCCAGCACGAAGCCATCGCGGTCCTTGTCCCAGGGGCGACTGGCGGTCGCAGGATCATCATTACGGGTAGATAACGCCCGTGCTGCCGCGAACCCGCCTACGCCCAGTTGCGAGGTTGCTTGTTCGGAGCCGCCTGCAACCATCACATCCACATCCCCATACGCAATCATGCGAGCAGACAAGCCAATCGCATGCAGACCCGTCGTGCAGGCGGTCACAACCGCGAGGTTGGGTCCCTTGATGCCGAACTGGATGGACAGGTTGCCGGAAATCATATTGATGATCGAACCTGGAATAAAGAAGGGTGAAATCTTCCTTGGACCTGATTCCAGCAGCAGATCATGCGTCGCCTCGATCAGCGGCAAGCCGCCGATGCCTGAGCCGATATTGATGCCGATGCGCTCGGCATTGGCTTCGGTGACTTCCAGCCCGGAATCGCGTATCGCCTGTATTCCCGCAGCCATGCCAAACTGGATGAAAGTATCCATGCGGCGTGCTTCTTTCGGGTTGATATATTGATCAACGTCAAAGTTTTTGACCTCGCCGGCGATTTGCGAAGCAAATGGCGTGGGATCAAAACGGGTAATCCGGGCGATTCCGGTACGACCGGCGACCAGGTTATCCCAGGCCTCCGGAATGGTATTACCGACCGGGGAGATGATTCCCAGGCCAGTGACGACAACGCGACGTTTGGACAAAAGTCAGTCCTTCCAGCTCAGTGCTAGCTTAATAAACGATCAATCAGCTCGAATGGCTGTTGACGTAGTCAATCGCCTGCTGGACGGTGGTGATTTTTTCTGCATCTTCATCGGGGATTTCGCAGCCGAATTCTTCTTCCAGCGCCATCACCAGTTCAACTGTATCGAGCGAATCTGCACCCAGATCGCCAACAAATGAAGACTCGTTCTTGATGTCCGCTTCGTTAACGCCCAATTGCTCGGCGACAACTTTAAATACACGCTGCACGTTTTCCATTACTGATCCCCTCTTTGAAAAAATGAGGCCTCAATCAAACTGAAGCCATGAAAATTAAAACTGCTGAAAATGGTAGCCCTAGATTCTATCAAATTTACTACCAAAATTAGGCGGTGCTATGCCATGTACATGCCGCCATTGACGTGCAAAGTTGTACCCTGAAATGTAGCCCGCAGCAGGCGACGCCAGAAACAACACGGCTTGCGCGATATCTTCTACAGAACCCAGACGCCCCAGCGGAATGTGATTCAGCAAAGCCTGACGCTGCGCATCGGGCAGCGCGCGCGTCATGTCGGTGTCAATAAAACCCGGCGCAACGCAGTTAACGGTGATATTGCGGCTGCCCACTTCACGTGCCAGTGACTTGGTGAAGCCCATGATGCCGGCCTTGGCCGCGCTGTAGTTGGTCTGTCCGGCATTGCCCATTGCGCCGACAACCGATGCAATGCTGATGATGCGCCCGGTGCGCGCTTTCATCATCGCGCGCAGCACCGCGCGCGACAGTCTGAAAACGGAGGTGAGATTGGTCGCCACGATGTCGTCCCACTCATCGTCCTTCATCCGCATCAGCAGGTTGTCGCGCGTGATGCCTGCGTTGTTGACCAGAATGCCAACATCTCCGAACTGCGTGTTGATCGCGCTCATGACGGCATCCACGGCAGCAGCATCGGTGACATTGAGATTCATGCCACAGCCCTTGATATTGGCAGCAGCCAGGTAATCACTGATTGCCTGCGCGCCCTTGTCACTGGTGGCGGTGCCGATCACGGTGGCGCCTGCCTGACCCAACGCCAGCGCAATCGCCTGACCAATTCCGCGGCTGGCGCCCGTAACGAGAGCGATCTGCCCTCCAAGATCATGGCCCAGCGCGACGTGTCCTTGCAGCATGTTGTCCCCTTAATGATTGAGTGCAGCAGCGAGGCTGGCTTCGTCCACCAGCGCCACAGCCGGCAGACTATCGTCGATGCGTTTGTTGAGACCCGCCAACACCTTGCCAGGGCCGCATTCGACCACGCGTTCGATACCGGCGGCTTTCAAAGCCTGCACGGTCTCGACCCAGCGCACCGGCGTATGCAACTGCCTGGCCAGTGCAACTCGAATCGCTTCCGCGTCCATATGACTTTGCACATCGGTGTTGTGCAACACCGGAATCGTCGGCGTGGTGATCGCAACGGTTTGCAGATGCGCCAGCAGTTTTTCAGCGGCTGGCAGCATCAACGAGGAATGCGACGGCACGCTGACGGGTAGCGGCAGTGCACGTTTGGCGCCCTTTTCTTTCGCCAGCGCCATCGCGCGCTCGACTGCAGCCTTGTTGCCAGCAATGACGACCTGACCGGGTGAATTGAGATTCACTGCCTCAACCACTTCGCCCGCTGCCGCCTCGCTACACACCGCGCGCACGGCATCGTCGTCCAAGCCCAGAATCGCAGCCATCGCGCCAACGCCTTCGGGAACGGCAGCCTGCATCGCTTCGGCGCGAAAGCGCACCAGTTTGATCGCGTCGGCGAAATTCAACGCACCTGCCGCAACCAGCGCGGCGTATTCGCCGAGGCTATGGCCTGCCAGCAGCGCCGGTGTCGCGCCGCCTGCCGCCTGCCACACGCGCCAGACGGCGACGTCGGCCGCGAGCATCGCGGGCTGGGTGTTGACTGTCTGGTTGAGCAGTTCGACGGGGCCATCGGCGACCATCGCCCACAAGTCCTGGCCAAGCGCATCAGATGCTTCAGTAAAAGTCGCGCGTACTTCAGCGCGCTCGCCCCAGCCCTGCATCATGCCGACCGATTGCGAACCCTGTCCGGGAAAAACGAAAGCCAGTTTCATTTGGAATACCTTAATACTTGAGGAGCGCGGAGCCCCAGGTGAAGCCGCCGCCAAAGGCTTCCATCAGCACAGTCTGACCGCGCTGGATGCGGCCATCGCGCACCGCCACGTCGAACGCCAGCGGCACCGACGCGGCTGATGTGTTGCCATGCCCCGCGACCGTGGTGACCACGTTGTCCATGCTCATGCCGAGCTTTTTCGCGGTAGCGGTAATGATGCGGATATTGGCCTGGTGAGGCACCAGCCAGTCGATATCGGATTTCTGCAGGCCGTTGGCTTCGAGCGTTTCGTCAACAATGCGGTCGAGCGTGTTGACTGCCATTTTGAACACGGCGTTGCCTTCCATCCGCATCAGTGCGGGTTCGCCCATGCCACTCGACACGCCGGTGGTGGTACGCAGCAACTCCTTGTGGCGGCCGTCAGCATGAATGTGGGTGGCGATGATGCCGGGCTCGCTGGATGCACCCAGCACCACCGCACCGGCGCCATCCCCCCACAGGATGCAGTTGCCGCGGTCGTTCCAATCGGTAATGCGCGACAGGGTTTCGGCGCCAATCACCAGCACGTGTTTGGCTGCGCCGGTCTTGATGAACTGGTCGGCCACGCTCATGGCATAGACGAAACCACTGCACACAGCCTGCAGGTCGAACGCCGGTTTGCCATTGGTCATGCCGAGCTTGGACTGCACGATGCAGGCCGTGCTGGGAAACACCAGATCGGGGGTGGTGGTGGCAACCAGCAGCAGATCAATATCGTCTGGCACAAGCCCTGCCGCGTCGAGCGCCGCGCGTGCTGCCTGTGTCGCAAGATCACTGGTGAACTCACCCTCGGCGGCAATGTGGCGCTCACGAATACCGGTTCGCTCAACGATCCATTGATCGTTCGTCTCAACCAGCTTCTCAAGATCAGCGTTGGTGAGAATGTGCGCCGGCAGATAGCTGCCGGTGCCGAGAATACGGGAATAGGTCAAGCGGGCACCCGTTGCAAAAGTTGGATCTGATCGGTGATGCGTTTCAGCACGTTGTTGCGGACCTCATCGCTGGCGGTATCGATCGCGTGCTCGAATGCAAAGCAATCGGCCGAACCATGGCTTTTCACCACCACGCCTTTGAGCCCCAGCAAGGTAGCACCGTTGTAACGGCGCGGGTCGAGTCGTCGCTTGAAGGCATTGAGCACCGGCAAGGCCATCAGGCCCGAGAGCCTGGTCAGCCAGTTGCGTTTGAACTCGGCTCGCAACGTAGTCGCAATCATCTTGGCCAGGCCCTCGGATGCCTTCAGGGTCACGTTGCCGACAAAGCCATCGCACACCACCACGTCAGTCGTGCCCAAAAAAATGTCGTTGCCTTCGACGTTGCCGTAGAAATTCAGGTGGCTATCGCGCAGCAGTTCGCCGGCTTGTTTCACGATCTCGTTGCCCTTGATGTCCTCTTCGCCGATGTTGAGCAGACCCACGCTTGGACTCGGCTTGTGCTCCACCGCCGACACCAGCATTGCGCCCATGATGCCGAACTGCAGCAGGTGTTCGGCGGTGCAATCGACGTTGGCACCCATGTCCAGCACCAGCGCGTGGCCACTAATCGTTGGCATCACGGCTGCAATCGCCGGACGATCGATACCGGGCAGGGTTTTCAGGACGAAACGTGCAGTTGCCATCAGAGCACCGGTATTACCGGCTGACACACAGGCGTCGGCTTCGCCGGACTTGACCAGATCAATCGCCACCCGCATCGAAGAGTCTTTTTTGCCGCGCAAGGCGAGCGCAGGCGCCTCGTCCATCGCCACCACCTGGCTGGCGTGGCGCACGATCAGACGCGGACTGGGCTTGGCATGGCGTGCCTTGAGCTCGGCCGCAACAATATCCTGCGGCCCGACCAGAATCACATTCAGGTCGGGATGACGCGCAAGACAACGGATCGCTGCCGGAACCGTGACATGAGGACCGTGATCGCCCCCCATGACATCAATGGCAACTGTGATATTTCTCATGCAGCCGAAAAAATGGGCTGAGCAGAACGCGCCACGTCGATGCGATCAAACGTCGGTGTGATTAAACACAGCGCGATCAAACGCGGCGCGAATGAAATTAATCGCCCTTGGTCTTGACGACTTTGCGGCCACGATAAAAGCCGTTGGGGCTGATATGGTGACGCAGGTGAGCTTCGCCCGTGGTCGCTTCAACAGCCAGCGCCGGAGCGGTCAGGAAATCGTGCGAGCGGTGCATGCCGCGCTTGGACGGGGATTTTTTATTCTGCTGAACTGCCATTTCTTGCTCCTTAAAAATCGTCGCACCTGAATTTGGTGCTTTAAAAAATTCATTTTAGAAAAAGGAGCGCCCCTCAAACGGGGCATTCACCTTCTGCGTGCATCACCGCCACTGGCAGGCTCAGCAATACTTCATCTTCAACCAGCTCGACCAGGCTCAAAACCTCGCCCGCCTGAATCGCGTCACTATCGGGCAACGCGTCCAATCGTTCCATTTCGGCTTCGTTCCGCGCCAGATACAAGGTGCGTTCGATCTCAACCTGATACGGCATGCTGTTCAGGCAACGCTGACACGTCATCCCCACTTCACCGCTGACCGCCACCTGCAAGGACAAACTGCCCCGCTGATTGACGCGTCCAAGCACTCGACAGAACAAGGTGCCTTGCGTAAATTCGTGGGCAAGGCGCGGAAACGCAGCCACATCCGACCGGGTTTCCCACGACTGACCATCCTTGCAAAAACGCCACGGATCGACCTCGACTGGCGGAAGCATGGTGGATTCATTCATGGCGCACCCGGTAAACATAGCCAGCAACATTAGCCGGCAATGATATGATTTCGCGTTCTTTTTGTCAAAGAAACCCCCAGCCACCACGCCAACCCCGCCCATGCTCAAGAAAATACTGGTCGCCAACCGGGGCGAGATCGCTGTCCGTATCGTTCGTGCCTGTGCCGAACTCGGGATCAAATCCGTCGCGATCTACACCGACGCCGACCGCCACGCACTGCATGTGAAAAAGGCAGACGAGGCCTATCACATCGGCAAAGACCCGATTCTGGGTTATCTGAACGCGCACACGCTGGTCAACCTGGCGGCGGCTTCGGGCTGCGATGCGCTGCATCCGGGCTACGGTTTCCTCTCTGAGAACCCCGACCTGGCGACCATTTGCGCGCGCCGGGGCATCCGCTTTATCGGCCCCTCGCCCGACGTGATTCGCCAGATGGGCGACAAGATCCAGGCGCGCAACGCGATGATCGCAGCGGGCATCCCGGTTACGCCCGGATCGGACCACAATCTGGAAAACGTCGAGGAAGCGCGCACCCTGGCGAACAAGATCGGCTATCCGGTAATGCTGAAAGCCACCAACGGCGGCGGCGGGCGCGGCATCCGCCGCTGTGACAATGAAGCCGAACTGCTGAAAAACTATGACCGCGTAGTCTCTGAAGCCAGTAAGGCCTTCGGCAAACCCGAAGTGTTTGTCGAAAAATGCGTGCTGCGCCCCAAGCACATCGAAGTACAGATTCTCGGCGACAACCAGGGCAACGTCATCCACCTGTTCGAGCGCGATTGCTCGATCCAGCGCCGCAACCAGAAACTCATCGAAATCGCACCGAGTCCGCAGCTAACCGAAGCGCAACGGCAATACATCGGCAAGCTGGCGGTGCGCGCCGCCAAGTCGGTCGGCTACGTCAATGCCGGCACGGTGGAGTTCCTGCTCGACCAGGACAACCAGTTCTATTTCATGGAAATGAACACCCGCCTGCAGGTCGAGCATCCCATCACCGAAACCATCACCGGTGTCGACATCGTGCAGGAGCAGATCCGCATCGCCTCCGGCCTGCCGCTGCAATACAAGCAGGAAGAAATCAGCCACCGCGGCTTCGCCATCGAGTTCCGCATCAACGCCGAAGACCCGAAAAACGAGTTCCTGCCCAGCCTCGGCCGCATCACGCGTTACTACTCGCCGGGCGGCCCAGGGGTACGGGTGGACGCCGCGATTTACACCGATTATGTGATTCCGCCCTACTTCGATTCGATGTGCGCCAAGCTCACGGTCTGGAACCTGACCTGGGATTCGACCATCGCGCGCGGCAGTCGCGCGCTCGCCGACATGCTGGTGTATGGAGTGAAAACGACGATCCCGTATTACCAGGAAATTCTCAAGAATCCCGAGTTCCGCAGCGGCCGCTTCAACACCAGTTTTGTCGACGACCATCCGGAACTCACGCAATACACTGAAAAGAAACCGCCGGAAGTGATGGCAGCCGCCATCGCCGCCGCCATCGCCGCTCATCAAGGGTTGTAATCATGGCCAAAGTATTCGTTACCGATCTCGTCCTGCGCGACGGCCACCAGTCGCTCATCGCCACCCGCATGCGCACCGAAGACATGCTGCCGATCTGCGGCAAGCTCGACCAGGTCGGCTTCTGGTCGCTGGAAGCCTGGGGCGGCGCCACTTTTGACGCCTGCGTGCGCTTTCTGCGCGAGGATCCGTGGGAGCGCCTGCGCACTCTCAGGAAAGCGCTGCCCAACACGCGCATCCAGATGCTGCTGCGCGGGCAGAACCTGCTCGGCTACCGCAATTACTCCGACGACGTGGTGCGCGCCTTCGTGCAAAAGTCGGCCGACAACGGTGTTGACGTGTTCCGCATTTTTGATGCGATGAATGACCTGCGTAACCTTCAAGTGTCGGTCAAGGCGGTCAAAGCCGCCGGCAAGCACGCCGAAGGCACCGTCTGCTACACCACCAGCCCGGTGCACGACATCCCGCACTTTGTCCGGCTCGCCAAGGGGCTGGCCGAAATGGGCTGCGACACCATCGCGATCAAGGACATGGCGGGTCTGCTCACGCCCTTCACCGCGTTCGAACTGGTGAGCGCGATTCGCGCCGCGACCAATCTGCCCATTCACACCCACAGCCATGCCACCTCGGGCCTCGCCCACATGACGCATCTGAAAGCGATCGAGGCCGGCGCAAGCATCATCGACACCTGCGTCGGCGCGTTTGCCGAAGGCGCCAGCCATCCCACCACGCAGAGCCTGGTCGCTGCGCTGGCCGGCACCGAATACGACACCGGGCTCTCGACCTGCCCCTGATCGAGGAGATCTCGGCCTATTTCAAGGAAACGCGCAAGAAATACTGGCAATACGAATCGGCCTTCACCGGCACCGACACCCGCGTGCTGATCAACCAGGTGCCGGGCGGCATGATTTCCAACCTGGCCAACCAGCTCAAGGAACAAGGCGCGCTCGACAAGATGGATGCCGTGCTCGAGGAAATTCCGCGTGTGCGCGAAGACCTCGGCTATCCGCCGCTGGTCACCCCCACCTCGCAAATTGTCGGCACCCAGGCTGCGTTGAACGTGATGACGGGCGCACGCTACAAGTCGGTCACCAACGAAGTGAAGCTTTACCTGCAAGGCCGTTACGGCCGTGCACCGGGTCACATCAACGAGGAAGTGCGGAAAATCGCCATCGGCGACCTCGACGTCACCAACTGCCGACCTGCCGACTTGCTGGGCGACGAGCTCGACAAGCTGCGCGGCGAAATCGAAGGCCTGGCCAAGTCGGACGAGGACGTGCTGACCTATGCCATGTTCCCCGAAATCGGCAAGACCTGGTTGCAGGAACGCGCGGCCGGCAGCCTCAAGCCCGAGCCGCTGCTGCCGCCGCAGGATGCTTCGAAGCTGGACAGCGCGCCGCGCTACGCTGCCGATGAATTCAAGATCACCCTGCACGGCGAGACTTACCACATCAAGCTGTCGGGCAGTGGCCGTTCCGACGCTACCCAGCGCCCCTATTTCGTGGCGATCGATGGCGTCACCGAAGAGGTGCTGGTTGAACCCCTGAACGAAGTCGCAGTCTCCAGCGGTGGTGGCAAAGCCACACGCAAATCCAGCGCAGCGGCGCCCGCTCCCGGACAGAAACCCCGCCCCAGCCACCCCGGCCACGTCACCGCGGCCATGCCCGGCACCATCGTTGACGTTCTGGTCAGCATCGGCCAGACGGTCAAAGCCGGTGATGGCGTGCTGGTGATCGAGGCAATGAAAATGGAAAACGAAGTGCAGGCGCCCATCGCTGGCATCGTCATCAGCATCTTCGCCAAAAAAGGCGATGCGGTGACGCCCGACATGGCGCTGGTCGAGATTCAGCCGGAATGAAACTGGTTCTGGCCTCCACCTCGCGCTACCGGCGTGAGCTGCTGTCGCGCCTGGGCATTCCATTCGAGGTGCTGTCACCCAACGTCGACGAAACACCGCTGGTGGATGAAGCGCCATCGGCCACCGCGCTGCGGCTGTCGGTGCTGAAGGCGCAGGCTGCCGCGGCAGACCATCCCGACGCACTCATCATCGGCTCCGACCAGGTGTTGATGCTCGATTCCGAACAACTCGGCAAGCCCGGCAACTTCGACAACGCCTTCGCCCAGCTGAAAAAAATGCAGGGCCGCGCCATGGTGTTCCACACCGCGCTGACCTTGCTCAACAGCCGAACAGGCCACACCCAGACACGCGATGTGCCGACCGTGGTGCACATCCGCCCGCTCACCGACGCGCAGATCACCGCCTATCTCGAAAAGGAAACGCCCTACGACTGTGCCGGCTCAGCCAAGAGCGAATCGCTCGGCATCGCGCTGATGACCCGCATGGACAGCCCCGATCCCACTGCGCTGATCGGCCTGCCGCTGATGGCGCTGACCGAGATTGCTGCTGAACGAAGGCGTGGACGTACTGACATGGCCAGCCTCTACCTGATCCCGGTTCCGCTGGGTCCGGTTGACCCGCACGGCTGCCTGCCGCCGGACACCCTCGCCGTCGCCCGCCGCCTCGAATACTTCGTCGTCGAACGCGCCAAAACCGCCCGCGCGCATCTCAAGGCCATGGGGCACCCGCAGCCGATCCAGGCTTTGCATATCGAAGAACTCAACGAACACACCCCCGCTGCCGTGATTCCCTCGCTGCTGGCGCCGCTCAAGGCCGGGCACGATGTCGGCCTGCTGTCCGAAGCCGGCTGCCCCGCTGTGGCAGACCCCGGTGCGGCACTGGTCATGGCCGCGCACCGTGAAAGCATCCCGGTGGTTCCGCTGATCGGTCCCTCGTCGATCCTGCTGGCGCTGATGGCCTCGGGGCTGGGCGGCCAGCGCTTCGCCTTTCACGGCTACCTGCCCGCCAAGGAACCCGAACGCAGCCAGACTATCCGCACGCTCGAACAGACCGCGCGCCGCGACCGCGCCACCCAGCTTTTCATCGAAACGCCCTACCGCAGTGCAGCCCTGCTGGAGGCCATGGCACAAACCCTGGCGCCCACCACACTCATCAGCGTGGGTGCCGATCTCAGCCTGCCCAGCCAGTGGATCCAAACCCGCAGCGCAAAAAACTGGCGCGGGCAAACGGACGCCGCCAGGGATCGCCTGGCGGTATTCGGAATCGGGGTTTGAGCAATGCCGTTCGCTGTGCCCGCACTTGATCAAGACGGGCGCGATTTGTTACCTTGCACCCACCCTGGCTGATTGGACGCAACATGAATTTTTGCAGTGAATGCGGCAGCACCGTCATGTTGCGCGTGCCTGCGGGTGATCATCTGCCACGTCATGTGTGCCCCGATTGCGGCACGATCCATTATCAGAACCCCAAAATGGTCGTCGGCTGCATTCCGGAATGGGAAGACAAGGTGTTGTTGTGCCGCCGCGCCATCGAACCGAAACACGGCTACTGGACGCTACCCGCTGGTTTCATGGAAAACGGCGAAACGACGCTGGAAGGGGCCGCACGCGAAACCTGGGAAGAGGCCGGTGCGAACATTGAAATTAGCGGCTTGTATACCCTGTACAACCTGCCGCATATCAATCAGGTGTACCTCATGTTTCGCGCCCGGCTGCTCGATCTGGATTTCAAACCCGGCATCGAATCGCTGGAAACCCGGCTGTTCAGTGAAGCCGAAATCCCCTGGGATGAAATCGCGTTCCGCACCGTGCGTGCCACGCTGGAACAATATTTCGACGACCGCCGCAACGGAACATTCAGCTTCCATTTCGGCGACATACGTTCACGCTAGTGTCGTGCATCAGAAATAGCGGAACAAGATAAAACGGATGGATTTTTTCGCAGGGCAAGGCGCGAGGAGGCGACATAGCTGGGACTATGGCAACGACGAGCAACGCCGCCATGCGGAAAAAGACGCCGTTTTATGTTTCGATATTTCTGATGCACGACACTAGCACGCTCAATTCAACTCAGGCCGCCACAGCGAGTTCCTGCTCACGCCCCACCACATCCATGCTCACGCGCAGCCATTCTTCATGGCTTTCCTGCACTTCACCCAGACGCAGGCGATACACCACATCATCCTCACGCAGCATCAATGACGCCCCCAGTTTGTAATGCGACTGCGGAATCAGCAGATTGCTCACGCTTTGCTCGGTGTGCGTCATCGGCAAGTACACCGCCCACACTTTTTCCAAGGCTGCGTCAGCGCCCGGCTCATCAGAATAAATTTCCACCCGTTTGGGATGACGCGACAGCCGTTGCGTCCCCACCAGATTCTGGCCGTCTTCTTCCCGATTCCAGCGCGTGGCCAGCAATTGCCAGACGTTTTCCGCAGGATCCCAGCTCACCGCAACCAAACGGCCATGCGGCAATACCTGCTCTTCGGGCAATGCAAACCCCAAACCATCCGTACTTTCATCGCGCAGCATCCAGGGTTCGAGCACCGGGTGGCTTTTGGCCCCAGTGGGGCCCAGTAACGCTGCCAGAATATTGGACATCCCGGCCGCCACCCACACCCGGCCAAACCGGTGCGTACGCTGGCGATTGCGGCGAATCCCGCCCCGCTCGATCAGGCTTGCGACCTGACGCGTAAAGAATTGATCCGACTCGGCATCCGGGCTTGAATCCAGTGTCTTCAAATATTCAATCAAGGGACTCAAGGCAAAATACCGCAGGCGGCGCCCTTGTCCCCATCCGTTCTCCAGCACATAGGCCCCTTCGTCCTGCGACAAATCCACCATGTGCGTATGTACACCCTGCTGCGGCACTTTCTCAGGCAAAGCCAAACCCGCATACCCTTCAAAAATCTGGGCGATGGATTCTATTTCCTGGGCGCGATAGCCCACCGGCTGCACCAGCCCCATCAACATGGCCAAAGAATATTCGCGTGCGCAATGGGTGGCGCGCGAATTGAACATCACCTCACGCCGGTCCAGACCATCGCGCTCGACCAGACGATAAATCTTGTGCAAACGACACCAGCCGGACGACGCCGGGTTGCGTGCCTGGTGATAGTCCCAGCGCATCACCAGTCCTGCGTAGCGCAACGCACGTACCGCCATCTCGGCGACATGCGGTTTGAGTGCCGCGCTATGCGGGCCACGATAAGCCTGTTTCAGCATCCCCAGCCAGGCATCCGCCTGCAGCGACCAGAACATCCAGGTTTCGCGCCACAAGGCCTGCCGCGCCAAACGAAACGTCGCCTGATTCCGTACATATTGATCAACGATGCGATGCTGCAGCGGCAAACCAATCGATTCCAGCTTCATCAAAGCCTGCATCCGCCCCAGCGTGGCCACCTCGTTCTCTGCATTGAAACGCTCCATCCCTTCCACCAGCGCATGGTGCGCGTCGTAATCCGAATCAGACGGCAGCGTTTTCAGCCACTTTTCGGCCGTCTTCAACGAGGCAAAGGGCGATCCCACTTCCACCTTCCTGCGGCGGGCGATGTTGCCAAGCATTTCAAAAAGATCATTCATATCGGATGTCAGCCTGGTTTGGATGCTCATTAACCAGCACCATTTATGCCACCACCACGCCGAAGCCGCTTGATTGCAACGCCTTGGTTTCATTCGTGTTTGCGAAGGCAAGCTGGCGCCCCCACCCCGGCGCGCTAACGAAAAGTTGACAGCCGCTGTTGAAACCACATCAGTTCATTTGCAGGCTCGAATTCCCCCCAGCGCGCGCAGCACAAACCCGGACGAACCCGCTACAATGCGCGCCTGCCTTGAGTGCATCCCACTTGAGCGGATCAACGGAAGCGTGGCCGAGCGGTTTAAGGCACCGGTCTTGAAAACCGGCGAGGATGTGAGTCCTCCGTGAGTTCGAATCTCACCGCTTCCGCCAGCATTGCAAAACGACCCTCACCGGGTCGTTTTTTTATTGCGGCTTGTGCCCCCGCGCTCGATGACTCACGAAGGAGATGCGGGACACCCGCAATCACCGGTCACGCAGCTCAACACGGGCTGCGGTATGCTTCGGGCTGCTTCTCGCCCGCTTGATAAAGCCATGACCCTCCAGACAAAAACCCTCAGCCTGATTGCCGGATTGCTTCTCGCCCTGCCTGCCCACGCCTGGGAAATTGGTGAATTCAAAAACGGCATGGCGCGCGGCGAGGTCGAACAGGCGCTCAAAACCTGGAATTTCGACAAGACTCTGCCGGTTGGAAACGATGGCCTGTTTGCCTACGACCTGCCCAACAACCCGGCCGGTCGCCGTTTCCTGTTCACGTTTTGCAACGACAAACTGGTCGCATTCGACCAGGAAGTCGAACCGGCTTTCCGCTCCTTTATTGTCATCGCGTCGAACTACTCCAACCTGTATGGCAATCCCCTCAAGGTGATTCCCTATTCCAGTGTGGTCGCCAACGGCGAAAAAAATCTGCTGGCGATGTTCTGGCGCAAGGGCTCGGATTACATGGGCGTCAAATACGCGCTTTACCCCACCAGCGAACAGCTCTCGATGACCTGGCAGGTCAACAACAACTGCTGGCAGGCGCCGCGCTGAGTCTGCATTCGCAGCGGCGCGGCCGCTAGGGGCTGTTGTACAGCCAGCCACGCCGCACCAGCCATTTCTCGATTTCCACCGCAATAAACACAATCGATGACATGGCCAGGCAGAAGGCCATCTCCCCCAATCCGAGCGGCTCGGTCTTGAAGACGGGATTGAGCCACGGCACATAGAGCACGGCCATTTGCAGCGCAAAAGTAAGCAGCAGGGCGGCGATCAGCGCGGGGTTGGACAACACGCCCTGGGTAAACAGTGATTCGCGCTCAAAACGAATGGCCAGCACATGGCCCAGCTGAGACAGCGTGAGCACGGTAAACACCATGCTCTGCCAGTGCGCGGAGCCGATGTGGATCGCCCAGGCCTGCGTCAGCAGCGAGACCGCGCCCATCAGCAAGCCGACCCACAACATGTGCTGCCACATGCCATGCGCGAAGATGCTTTCCTGGGGCGGCCGCGGCGGCCGCTGCATGACGTTGCGTTCGGCCCGCTCGTTGGCAAGCGCGAGTCCCGGCAAGCCGTCGGTGACCAGGTTGATCCACAGGATGTGAATCGGCAGCAGCGGAATCGGCAAGCCGAGGAAAGGCGCGAGGAAGATGGTCCAGATCTCGCCGGAATTGCTCGTCATGGTGTATTTGACGAACTTGCGGATGTTGTCGAAGATGCGGCGGCCTTCGCGCACCGTCGCGACGATGGTGGCGAAGTTGTCGTCCAGCAAGGTCATGTGGGCCGCCTCCCGCGCCACGTCGGTGCCGCCACGGCCCATGGCGATGCCGATATCCGCCATTTTCAGTGCCGGGGCGTCGTTGACGCCATCGCCGGTCATGGCAACAAACTCGCCTTTGTCCTGCAGCGCCTGCACGATCTTGATTTTCTGCTCCGGATTGATGCGGGCATAGACCCGCACCGATTCCACCTCGCGCTCGAATGCTTCCAGCGACAGCCGTGCCAGCTCGCTGCCGGTCAGCACCTTGCCACCCTCATCGACGATGCCCAAGCGGGCCGCGATCGCGCGCGCGGTGGCGGGATGGTCGCCGGTGATCATGACGGGGATGATGCCGGCGGCCTTGCAGGCAGCCACCGCCGCAGCCGCCTCGGGGCGGGGCGGATCGATGAGGCCGGCCAGGCCGATGAAGGTCAGCCCGGCTTCCACCGTGGCCGCGTCAGGTGCATCCGGCAATTGCGGCAGCCGCCGCAGCGCGAAGGCCAGCACGCGCAAGCCCTGTTTGGCCAGTGCTTCGGCTTCGTCATGCAGCGCAGCATGATCGATTGGTCCTGCCCCCTGTGCGAAAAGCTGATCGACACACAGCGGCAACACACCCTCGGGTGAACCCTTCACCAGCACCAGAACCGCATCGCCCTCCCGATGCAGCGTGCTCATGCGCGCACGCTCGGAATCGAACGGGATTTCGGCCACCCGCGGAAAAGTCTCCTGCAGCGCAGCCTTGCTGAATCCGGCTGCCTGCGCGGCGACGAGCAGCGCGGTTTCAGTCGGGTCGCCGGCCAGATTTCCAGACGCATCAGCCACCGCATCGTTGCACAGCGCCATCGCCATGCCCAGTTCGCGCCAGGGCGCGCTGGATGAGTCTTTTGCACCTTGCAGCGCAGGACGGTTGACGCCATCGGCCAGCACGCAGTCGACCTGCATCTGGTTCAGCGTGAGCGTGCCGGTTTTATCGGAGCAGATATAGGTGACCGAGCCCAGCGTTTCCACCGCAGGCAGGCGGCGGATCAACGCGTTTTGCTTGACCATGCGCGCCGCCCCCAGCGCGAGCGAAATGGTGACCACAGCGGGCAAGGCCTCGGGGATGGCGGCGACGGCCAGGCTGATCGCGGTCAGCAGCATCACCAGCGGCGGTTCACCGCGCAGCCAGCCGGCCACAAAAATGATGGCGCAAATCGCGAGCACCACCAGCGCCAGATTCTGGCCAAAACGTGCCAGGCGTTTTTGCAGCGGCGTCTTGCCGGATTCTCCGGACAGCAACGCGGCGATTTTCCCCAGTTCGGTCTGCATGCCGGTGGCCACCACCAGGCCACGCGCGCGGCCATAGGTGACCACCGTGCCCTTGAAGGCCAGGTTGAAGCGGTCGCCCAGCGGCAGATCGGCTTCCTGCAGTTGCGCCACCCGTTTCTCGACCGCCTGCGATTCGCCGGTCAGCGCGGACTCGTTCACCTGGAGTGAAGCCAGCTCCAGCAGACGCAGGTCAGCCGGCACGATGTTGCCGGCTTCCAGCTTGACGATATCGCCCGGCACCAGCTCGGGCCCCGGAATCTGGTGGACCTTGCCATCGCGGATCACGCTCGCCATCGGCGCGGCCATTTGTTTGAGCGCGGCCATCGCGCGCTCGGCGCGGTACTCCTGCACGAAGCCCAACAGGCCGTTGAGCACCACGATGACCACGATGGCGATGCTGTCCTGCGGCTCGCCGACCACGCCGGCGATGACGGCAGCAGCGATCAGCACCAGAATCATGAAGTCGGTGAACTGCGCGGCCAGCATGGCGAGTGGGTGACGCCTGCTCGTTTCCGTCAGGATGTTGGGGCCATGCTGAACCAGTCCGGCCGAAGCCGCCTCGATGGACAGCCCCCGCTGCGGGTCGCTGTCCAGGTGGGCTGCGGCCTCCTCGCTGCTCAGACAGTGCCAGTCGGTCTGCGGTTTTGCGACAGGTTTAGCCATGGAGATAGAGAAACCAGGTGTTCAACAAATAAATGACCAGCAGCAGCAGGCTGATCCAGCTCACCGTGCGGAAGACGCGCGAAACGGGTCGGAGCACCAGTCCAACCACGGCCAGTCCGCTCATCATCATGGCGGAAAATGCAGAGGTGGCGTGAACGAGAGAGACATCAGCCAACAGCGGACCCGGCAAGTAGAACAAGTCGTCGATGGCCAGGATGGCGATGAGGCTTGGCTACCTTGGTTTTTTTGCTGGTCGCCATGCCTTCTACGCACTGGCTCTTCGGCACAGTCCTCGGATATTACCCCATTCGCAATCAGGGATTTTCTGTCATTTTTTGGTCTATGAATAAATGTGTGGCGCTGTTTGCTGCGCTACCCAGGCTCCACCCACCGGCTGGAGCAACACTACCCACCCCAAGGAGTCAATCATGGACATCGCAAGCCAAGCTTCTACCGTTCACAATTCCAATGTCGCCAACTATATCGCCACTGATCCACTGGCACGCGACCAGACGCAAAGTGGTCGCCTGCACGAGCCCGCGCAGATACTCAGCAGCACCGACCCGATCACCGGGCGTGAGATTGACGATCTGACCGGCCATCCTTATCTGGTCAATGGCAACGTCACGATGTATTTCGAGAGCGAGGCCACCCGGCAGGAATTCATCGACATGTCGGCCGATCATCCGTTGCATCTGGCGGACAACCCCACCGGTGAAGGTTACGCCGAAGGCTGAATCCGCCGGGCAACCGGTTCGGGTGCCGAAGTCGAACCAATCAAGCGAGAACAGAACACGGAATCACATGAGCATACGATCCATCCGCCAGCTTGTTCCCGCGCTCGAAGTGACCGAAGGCGCAGGCGTCACGGTGCACCGCAGCATCGGCACGCCCGCGCTGCGCAATTTCGACCCGTTCCTGCTGCTGGATCACTTCGGCAGCGACAACCCGGACGAGTACATCGCCGGTTTTCCGGACCATCCGCACCGCGGCTTCATCACCTTCACTTACATGCTCGACGGCCACATGCAGCACCGCGACAGCATGGGCAATCAGGGCGATCTCAAGCCCGGCGGCGTGCAGTGGATGAAAGCAGCCAGCGGCGTCATCCATTCCGAGATGCCGCAGCAGACCAACGGCCTGATGCGCGGCTTTCAGTTGTGGATCAACCTGCCCGCCAGCGAGAAAATGTCCGATCCGGCCTATCAGGAGTTCTCGTCTGCCGCCATTCCGGAAGTGGCGCTGGCGGATGCCCGTGTGCGCGTGCTGGCCGGTGAATTCAATGGCACCCGCGGTGTCATCAACGACCCGGCCACGGATGTCCGCTACCTCGATGTCAATCTGGACGCCGGCGCCCGTTTCAGTCTCCCGCTCGAAACATCGCATCACGCCTTTGTGTACGTCTTCGAGGGTAGCGCCCTGCTGGCCGGCGCTGCCCTGGCAAAACACACCCTGGCGGTACTGGGAGAAGGTGACGCGGTGGAAATCGTGGCCGGCCCGGCCGGGGCGCGTTTCATTCTGGTTGCAGGCCGGCCAATCGGCGAACCCGTGGTGCAGTACGGCCCCTTCGTGATGAACAGCCGCGAGGAAATCGAGCAGGCTGTCGCCGACTACCGGGCGGGCAAGCTGGTGCAAGCCCGGGCCAGCATGTCGGGCAATTAAAGCCTAATCCAGATGCGGCGCAAGTTCGCGCCGCAGGAACGCATGAAAATGCATCATGCCGTCTTCCAGCGGTGACTGGTACGGCCCGGTTTCGCTGACGCCCTGCTGATATAGCGCACGGCGCCCACGCTGCATGCGTGTGCAAATGTCATCGTCTTCCACTGCGGTTTCCTGGTACGCGGCCTGCTGGGCTTCGACGAAAGCGCGCTCGAACAGGACAATGTCTTCGGGGTAATAAAATTCGACGACGTTGCGACAGGATTCAACGCCGGTCGGAACGATCGACGACACCACCAGCACGTGCGGGTACCACTCGACCATCAGGCCGGGGTAGTAGGTCAGCCAGATGGAGCCGTGTGCAGGCGCGTTGCCCTGCTGGTAGGCCATCACCTGCTCATGCCAGCGCTGGTAGACCGGCGATCCGGCCTTGGTCAGTCCACGGTTGACGCCTACCGTCTGCACCGACCACCAGTCGCCGTATTCCCATTTCAGGTCGTCGCAGGTGACAAAATGGCCGAGGCCGGGATGGGCGGGGCCCACGTGGTAATCCTCCAGATACACCTCGATGAAGGTCTTCCAGTTGCAGGCGTAGTCCGTCACCTGCACCGAGTCGAGCATGAAGCCGGAAAAATCAAGATCGCGCGCGGCCTGCATGCCGGCCAGATCGGCGTTGACGTCACGATCCCCGGCAAACAACAGGCCTTGCCAGGTTTGCAGGCCGGTGCGATTCAGATTCATGCAGGGATTGCCGGGAAACTCCGGCGCGCCCATCAGTTTGCCCTGGCTGTCGTAGGTCCAGCGATGGATCGGGCAGACGATGTTGCCGGACGGCAGCTTGCCGCGCCCTTCCAGCATGATCGCCTGGCGATGGCGACACACGTTGGACAGCAATTCGGTCTCGGCGCCGCTATTGACCAGCAGCTTCGCGCCGTCGAACAATTCCAGCGCGTGATAGTCGCCCGGCTCGGGCACCATCAACTGATGCCCCACGTAGCCGGAACCGTGCTGGAACAAATATTCAAGTTCCAGCTGATAAATGGCTGGATCGAAATACCAGGAAACTGGCAACTGTGGCGAAGTTAGCGACAAGGCGCTGGATTCGGCGAGATCGCTCATGGCGCACCCTACAAAATCAGCCCCCTTCCGGTATGCACCAGAAGCGGCAGGCGTGGCCGGAAACGGCCATCATTAAAAAGCATCGGCGCAAAAATAAGGGGCGATGATCGCCCCGATGCCAACCGACTTAACCGATGACTCCCTTGATGACAACAGCATGGCAACTCGGGGAGGGGCGAGGATTCTAGCATAGGCTGCCTTTGCCCTGCCCCACACAACACGCTGCCCGAATGGGCACACAAAGTCTACGGTCTTGTCGCGTCGGACACGGCTAGAATGGCGGTTTTTTTCATTAGGTGTTTCCCATGTCCGAACCCGTTGTGTATGACCGTGCGCCCGCTGAACTCGAACTCGAACCGGGTGAATATTTTTGGTGTTCGTGCGGCCGCTCGATGACCCAGCCATTTTGCGATGGCTCGCACGAAGGCACCTCAATGGAACCGATGTCATTTGTCATCACGGAAAAAACCACGGTGTGGCTGTGCAACTGCAAACACAGCAAAGACAAGCCGTTCTGCGACGGCAGCCACAACGATTTGCCCGACGATATTTTCTAAACAAGCATTCTGAAATGAGCCAGTGAAATGACCCAGCCCGCCGCGCCCGAAGACGTACTCGATTTCTGGTTCGGCCAGCCGGGACCGGCGGCAGAGGTCGCCGCACGGCAACGCGCGCTCTGGTTCGGCAAATCGGCAGCCAACGACCAGCAGGTGACCGAACGCTTTGCCGACACGCTCATCGCAGCGGGTGCAGGCAAGCTCGATCACTGGGCAATCACCCCACGGGGTCAGCTTGCGCTCATCGTGGTGCTCGATCAATTTCCGCATCACATCCACCGCAATCATGGGCAGTCGTTTGCTTACGATGCGCAGTCGCTGGCACTCGCGCAGGCCATGATCCAGAATGGCGACGCTGAGCGCGTCGCGCCGATCGAGCGGGTATTTGTTTACCTGCCACTGGAGCACGCCGAATCGATGGCGATGCAGGATGAATCCGTCGCGCTCTACGCACAGCTCGAAGCCGACGCCAGCTGCCGCCGAGCGCCCCCTGTTCAAGGGATTTCTCGACTACGCACAGCAACACCGCGACGTCGTGGCGCGTTTCGGCCGCTTTCCGCACCGCAACGCATTACTCGGACGTCCCAGCACGGCCGAAGAAATCGAATTTCTCAAGTTGCCCGGCTCACGCTTCTAGCCGTTATCTATACCCGCCAGCTGCCTGCCAGTCTTGAATGAAATTGGCTGCAAAGCCGCTTGTCCGGTGCTTATCAAACCGCAGGATCGATCTTTTTTGTTCCGGCCTGTTCCGATTCATGGGCAGGCATGATTCTGCACACTCGCGACACGCCTCACTCCCGCCTAACTGAACGCAGGGCGCAGTCATCCTCCCTCAGCATTTCAACAAAAATAATGAAACTCCAACACCGGCAAGGGCCTGTTCTATTTACCGAGATAGCGAGCCGATTCTCCGGATGCACCAGGCAACCTGGTCAGGGGGTCCGGGGCGGTCTGCGGAATATCCCTTTCGATCCGGAACTCGGCCAACCACCACGTGTGACAACCAGCCCGGGCGACCAAGCGCGTGCATGGGGTTGATTCCCTTTGTCGCGCAGCCCATCAGGGCGATGCGATCGTTTCCCACCCCGTCGTACAGGCAAGCGTAACGCCTCAGTGAACATGCTCCGGCAAGGGGCATGTCCATTTCATGGCAGCGGGTGTTGGCTGGAAGGGTTCTTGCAAGGCCGTCACAAGCTGGCTGTGATTGC
Organism: uncultured beta proteobacterium; assembly: GCA_963828945.1. Classification (GTDB taxonomy): domain Bacteria; phylum Pseudomonadota; class Gammaproteobacteria; order Burkholderiales; family Thiobacillaceae; genus Thiobacillus. The sequence goes on along the minus strand of CAWHHA010000027.1, from coordinate 24,970 downwards.
GGGCAACTGGAGCCAGGCCAGCTTGGCCTGGCTTCCGCGGTCACGCGGGCAGGCAGTGTGCGAGAGCACGTTTGTTTATTGAATAAAACTACCTACAAGGGATCAACGTGAAACAAAAAATAATGTATCAATTACTGGGGGCCGGACTGATTGCCGGCGGACTCGTGCTGGCGACCCCGGCATTGGCTGCGGGATATTGCTCGGCAGGCATGGCGACTGAAAGCATTGCGGCTGGCAACGTCAGCTTTGAAGGCGCCAGCGCCGATGACTGTTACGGTGTGGGGGCTGGCAATATCAACGGCAACACGGGTGCGGCCATTCTGAATGACATGACCTGGGGAACCGGCTGGACCTACCTCGACGCCACCGATGACTCAAGTGCAAGCTTCATGGGGATTGAGTTTTCCGTAACCGCCACCCCGGGCAGCTCGGGAAGCTTTACGCTGACGGGCAAGGACATCAACGGCCCCGCACCGTTGAACCTGCCATCCGCGTTTGACTTCGTGGTGGGTCTGAAGGGCGGCGATGAATACGCCTTGTGGGGGTTCGACGACGTCGTGATCGATGGTTCTGACAGCGGAACCTTCAGCATTGTGTTCACCAACAGCGGCGGCAACACCCCCGCGCTCTCACACATGATCGTGTTCGGTCGTGAAAGCGGCGGCGGCACCATTGCCTCCATTCCTGAAGCCAATACCTACGCCATGCTGCTGGCGGGCCTGGGTCTGGTTGGTTTTGTCACGCGCCGCAAGTTGGGCTGATTCCCTCTGCTCCGCAAAAAAAGCGCCGCTTGGTCGGCGCTTTTTTTATGGACGACACCGTTAAAAACCGTGGCCGTCAGCAAGATTTTCACTTCGATCCTTCAAGACCGACAGGCTGCTGGGTAAAATGGCGGATTCTGCCCTTCGGGTAGCCGCTCAGCCGGATTCATAGTCAGACTATCCATGTCCCGCCAAATTCTCGTTACCTCCGCCCTGCCCTACGCCAATGGCAGCATTCACCTCGGCCATCTGGTTGAATACATCCAGACCGACATCTGGGTGCGTTTTCAAAAGATGCGCGGCCACGACTGTCTCTACATGTGCGCCGATGACACCCACGGCACCGCCATCATGCTGCGCGCGGAAAAAGAAGGCATCACGCCGGAAACGCTGATCGGCCGGGTGTGGGACGAACACACGCGCGACTTCGCGGGCTTTCACATCGGTTTCGATCATTATTATTCGACGCATTCGGATGAAAACCGCGAGCTGGCCTCGACGATCTACCTGCGGCTGAAGGAAGCCGGCCTGATCGAAACCAAAACCATCGCGCAGCTGTTCGACCCGGTCAAAAACCTGTTCCTGCCGGACCGCTTCATCAAGGGCGAATGCCCCAAGTGCGGCGCGCTGGACCAGTACGGCGACAACTGCGAAGTGTGCGGCGCAACCTACAGCCCGACCGAACTGAAAAACCCGGTGTCGGCGGTGTCGGGCGCGACGCCAGTGCACAAGGATTCCGAGCATTACTTCTTCAAGCTCGGCGCGTGCGAAGCCTTCCTGCGCGAGTGGACGACCTCCGGCGCGCTGCAGGCCGAGGCCGCCAACAAGATGCAGGAATGGTTCGCCTCCGGCCTCAACAACTGGGACATCAGCCGCGATTCGCCCTACTTCGGCTTCGAAATCCCCGGCGCGCCGGGCAAGTATTTCTACGTGTGGCTCGACGCGCCGGTCGGTTACATGGCGAGCTTCGCCAAATATGCCAAGGACAACGGCCTCGACTTCAACGCCTGGTGGGGCGCCGACTCGAAAACCGAGCTGGTGCATTTCATCGGCAAGGACATCCTGTATTTCCACGCCCTGTTCTGGCCGGCGATGCTGAAATACTCCGGCCACCGCCTGCCGACCGCGGTGTACGCGCACGGCTTTTTGACGGTGAACGGGCAGAAGATGTCGAAGTCGCGCGGCACCTTCATCACCGCCGAAAGCTATCTGGCGCAGAAGCTCAACCCCGAATGGCTGCGCTATTACTACGCGGCCAAACTGAACGGTTCGATGGAAGACCTCGACCTCAATCTGGACGACTTCACCGCGCGGGTGAATTCCGATCTGGTCGGCAAGTTCATCAACATCGCCAGCCGCACCGCCGGTTTCATCCACAAGAACTTCGACGGCAAGCTCGCCGACGGCGTGGCGAATATCGAACTGATCGGTGATTTCCAGGCTGCCGCTGCCTCGATTGCCACGCATTACGAAGCACGCGACTACGGCCGCGCACTGCGCGAAATCATGGCGCTGGCCGACCGCGCCAACCAGTACGTGGCCGACGAAAAACCCTGGGAGCTCGCCAAGAAACCCGAAGCGGTGTATCGCCTGCACGAAGTCTGCACCGTGGCGCTGAACTGCTTCCGCCTGCTGACGCTGTATCTGAAGCCGGTGCTGCCGAAACTGGCCGAGCAGGTCGAAGCCTTTCTCAATATTGCACCGCTCACCTGGGATGACGCGCAAAGCCTGTTCATCCGCCATGCCATCAACGAGTACAACCACCTGATGACCCGTATCGACCCCAAATCCATTGAAGCCATGGTTGACGCCAACAAGCAGAACCTCGAACCGACGCCCGCCCCCGCACCGGTGCGCCACGCCGAAGCGCAGGCGCACGCCGCCCAACCCGCAACCGCTACGCCGGTTGCCGAAACCATCAGCATCGACGACTTCGCCAAGATCGACCTGCGCATCGCGCGCATCGCCAACGCCGAACACGTCGAAGGCGCGGACAAGCTGTTGCGGCTGACACTCGATCTGGGTGATCTGGGCACCCGTCAGGTATTCGCCGGCATCAAATCGGCCTACGCGCCGGAAACGCTGGTCGGCCGCTTTACCGTGATGGTCGCCAACCTCGCCCCGCGCAAAATGAAATTCGGCATGAGCGAAGGCATGGTGCTGGCCGCATCGGGCGACGCCCCCGGCCTGTTCATCCTGTCACCCGATTCCGGCGCGCAGGCCGGCATGAAAGTGAAATGAGCCCAATCACCCTGCATTTGGTCATCCATGGCCGGGTGCAGGGCGTGTTTTTCCGTGAATCCATGCGGCTAGCAGGCGGTGCAGCTTAACGTCAACGGCTGGGCACGAAACCGGGCCGATGGCACCGTCGAGGCGGTGATTCAGGGCAGCGCAGATTCCGTAAGCAAACTACTCGAGTGGGCGCAGCGTGGGCCACCGCTGGCCAAGGTGACGCGCATCGATCAGGACGCGGCGAGCGGCGAATGGATGACGTTCGAGATTCGCCCATCCGGCGCCTGAATCCCGATTAACCGAATGCCGGACAAAAAAATGCCCAGCTCCTAAGAGCCGGGCAGAGAATCCATCTTATGAGGAAGGATTGGAGGAGACAACACTGAGAGCCGTTGCGGCGTCATCAGCGTTATTAGAATTCTCTAATATTATGGTATTCAAGTCAACACTTATTTGCGGTTTAACCATGAATTGGTACGTTTATATCAGCCCAGCCGGCGCATTCAGTACACCACGTTCACCGCTTCGGGCTTGAGCCAGCCTCTGAGCGACTCCAGCAAGCGGTCATCCAGGCGCACCCGCCAGCCCTCCCCCAGGCGCACCCGGCAGCGGGCATTGGGGTTCTGGTAGTCCACCCATACCGGGCAGCCGCCTTCGTGCGCCTTGTAGGCTTCGAGCAGATCAGCCAGCTTGCGGCCGCTGTTGGGTTGCGTCGAGACTTGCCCGTTGCATGCCAAGCGTAATCCTTGCGCAAAACGGGTACGCGCCCCCGCCAGGTCGTAGATCTTTTCAGCCGTGACGCGAATGCCGCCGGAATAGTCGTCGCGATTGACCTTGCCCTCGATCACCAGCAGCGCATCGTCCTTGAGCAGGTGGCGGTTCTGCTCGTACAGTTCGTTGAAAATCACCACCTCGACCTGTGCGGTTGCATCATCCAGCAGCAGAATCAGCATCTTGCCGCGCCGCGTCATCTGAACGCGCAGCGACACGACGATACCGGCCAGCATCACCGGGTCGCGTGAAGGCTCCAGGCTGTTGAGCTGGCGTTTGGCAAAGCCGGACACTTCGGCCAGGTACGAGGTGAACGGATGGCCGCTGAAGAAATACCCGAGCGCGGATTTTTCCTGGATCAGTTTGTCCAGGTCCGACCAGTGCGGCACCTCGACCAGATCCTCGCCGCCGTCGAGCGCTTCACCAAACAAACCCACCTGGCCCCCGCTGCGCGCCGCACGGTCGGCGGTTTCCAGCGCCGCGCTGACCGACGCCATCAGGCTGGCGCGATGATCGTTGATCATGTCGAACGCGCCGGCTTTCACCAGCGCTTCGAGCACGCGGCGATTCAGGTAACGCTTGTCCACCCGCCGCGTCAGGTCGAACAAGCCCTTGTACGGGCCATTCGCCTCGCGCTCGGCCACGATCGCGCCGATGGCCGCTTCGCCGCTGCCCTTGATTGCGCCGAGGCCATAACGGATGTCGGTTTTTGACACCGGCTCGAAGCGATAGATCGACTGGTTGATGTCGGGCGGCAACATCACCAGGCCATTGGCGCGGCAGTCTTCGTAAAAAATCCGCACCTTGTCGGTGTCGGACATTTCAGACGACATCGTCGCCGCCATGAACTCGGCCGGGTAATACGCCTTGAGCCAGGCGGTGTGATACGCGATCAGCGCATAGGCGGCCGAGTGGGATTTGTTGAAGCCGTATTCGGCAAACTTCTCCATCAGGTCGAACAGCCGCCCCGAGACCTTGTCGTCTACCCCGCGCTGCTTGGCGCCTTCCAGAAAGATCGCGCGCTGCTGCGCCATTTCTTCGGCTTTTTTCTTGCCCATCGCGCGCCGCAGCAGGTCGGCGCCGCCGAGGCTGTAGCCCGCCAGAATCTGCGCCACCAGCATCACCTGTTCCTGGTAGACGATGATGCCGTAGGTCGATTTCAGCACCGGTTCGAGGTCGGGGTGAAAGTATTCGGGCTTCTGCTTGCCCTGCTTGCGCGCGATGAAGTCATCCACCATGCCGGAGCCGAGCGGACCCGGCCGGTTCAGCGCCATCAGGGCGATGATGTCCTCGAAGGTGTCGCCCCGGAGCTTTTTCTCCAGGTCCTTGGCCGAGCGCGATTCGGACTGGAACACGGCGGTGGTGTTGCCGTCGGCAAACAGCTTGTAGACCCCGCGATCGTCGAGCGGCAGGTCTTCGAGATTGAAGTCGGCGCGGTCGGCATGCCGCCGCACGAAGCGCACCGCCTCGGCCAGGATGGTGAGCGTGCGCAGGCCCAGAAAGTCGAACTTGACCAGGCCGATCGCCTCAACGTCGTCCTTGTCGAACTGCGACACCGCCGAACCCGAACCTTCGGCCTGATACAGCGGGCAAAAATCGGTCAGCTTGCCCGGCGCGATCAGCACGCCGCCTGCGTGCATGCCGACGTTGCGCGTCACGCCTTCGAGCTTTTCGGCCAGCGGCAGCAGTTCGGCGAGCTCTTCTTCGGCGGCGGCGCGCTCGTCGATCTGCGGTTCTTTTTCGCGCGCTTCGGCGAGCGAAATCCCCAGTTCGTTGGGCACCAGCTTGACGAATTTATCGACGAACAGATACGGCAGGTCGAGCACGCGGCCGACGTCGCGCAGCACCGCCTTGGCCGCCATGGTGCCAAAGGTGGCGATCTGCGACACCGAGTCGGCGCCGTAGCGCTGCTTCACGTAGTCGATCACGCGGTCGCGGCCATCCTGGCAAAAGTCGATATCGAAGTCGGGCATCGACACCCGCTCGGGATTGAGGAAGCGCTCGAACAGCAGGTCGTACGCGAGCGGGTCGAGATCGGTAATCCCCAGGCTGTAGGCGACCAGCGAACCCGCGCCCGAACCGCGCCCCGGCCCCACCGGCACGCCGTTGTTCTTGGCCCAGTTGATGAAGTCGGCCACGATCAGGAAGTAGCCCGGAAAGCCCATCTGGATGATCGTTCCCAGCTCGAATTCCAGCCGCTCGATGTATTCGGCCTGTTTGGCTGCGCGCGTGGCCTCGTCGGGATACAGCTTGGCCAGGCGAATCTGCAGGCCTTCGGCGGAGCGCTGCCGCATGTAGTCGTCGAGACTCATGCCATCGGGCGTCGGGAAATCAGGCAGCTTGCTCTTGCCGAGTTCCAGCGTGAGGTTGCAGCGCTTGGCGATTTCGACGCTGTTCTGCGAGCGCTTCCGGCAGGTCGGCGAACAGCTCCGCCATCTCGTCCGGCGTCTTGAAATACTGCTCGGTGGTGAACAGCCGCGGGCGGCGCGGATCGCCCAGCATCATGCCCTCGGCGATGCACACGCGCGCCTCGTGCGCCTTGAAGTCGTCTGGCGCAAGGAACTGGATCGGATGGGTGGCGACCGACGGCAGATTCAGGGCCGCGCCGATATCGAGCAAGCCGTCGATCAGGCGTTCGGTGTGCGGCTGGCCGAAACGCTGCAGTTCCAGGTAATAGCGTCCGGGAAACAAGGCCGCCCACGCTTCGGCTGCGGCGCGCGCGGCATCGGGTTTGTCGTCCAGAATCGCCTGCGCCACGTTGCCGCCGTCGCCGCCCGACAAGGCCAGCAGGCCGTCGCTGCCTTCCGCCAGCCAGGCGGGATCGATCTCGGCGCGACCGCGATGGATATTGTGCTGATAGGCCCGGGAGAGCAGTTCGCACAGGCGGCGATAGCCTTCGCGATGCTGCACCAGCAGCAGCAGACGCGAGGGGCGATTGCGGTCGGCGGCATTGCTGATCCACACGTCGCAGCCAAAGATGGGTTTGATCCCCGCGCCGCGCGCCGCGCGATAGAACTTCACCCAGCCAAACGTGTTCGACAAGTCGGACAAACCCAGCGCGGGCATCGCGATGTCGCGCGCGCGCTTGACCGCCCCGTCGATCCGCACCAGGCCATCGGCGACGGAGTATTCGGTATGCAGCCGGAGATGGATGAAGCGCGGGTCGGTCATAAGAAAACAGCGGAAAAGCAGACCCGCATTTTAACGCCGGGACAGGATGCCCAAAAACAAAAAAGGCAGCCGAAGCTGCCTTTTTCTCAAACCCGTGCCGAACTTCACCCGCAAGCACCCTAAAGGGCATGAAGGGCAGGCCGTGGTTGTAAAGCCGATAAATCGGCAACAACCACGCTCAATTGGCGCGGCGCTTGAATTCGTTGGTGCGGGTGTCGATCTCGATCTTGTCGCCGATATCGACAAACGCCGCCACCTGCAATTCAAACCCGGTGGGCTTGATGCGGGCGGGCTTCAACACCTTGCCCGAGGTGTCGCCGCGCACGGCGGGTTCGGTGTATTCGACTTCGCGAATGACGGTGGTCGGCATATCGACCGAGATCGCCTTGCCGTCATAGAACACGACTTCCAGCGGCATGCCATCGTCCAGATAGTTCAGTGCGTCGCCCAGGTTTTCGGCTTCGATTTCATACTGGTTGTAATCGCTGTCCATGAACACATACAGCGGATCGGCGAAGTAGGAATAGGTGCATTCCTTGCGATCCAGCGACACCATTTCGAATTTGTCATCGGCACGGTAAACGGTTTCAGTACCGGAACCATTCAGCAGGTTCTTCAGCTTCATCTTGACGACGGAAGAGTTGCGGCCGGATTTCGAAAATTCGGCTTTGATCACGACCATCGGGTCTTGGCCGATCATCACGACGTTGCCGGCGCGGAGTTCCTGGGCGGTTTTCATGGGTGTGTGTCCTGCTGCAAGGGCGCGCTGCGGGAGGTGCAACGACGCTAAGGGGTTGAGAAAACGCGATATTTTATTGATTCGGCACAACAAAGTCCAGCAACAAACGGGATAACCTTGCATTGTGATCGCGGCCGAACATTCCACCAAGGCGCCCAACGACCTCGCGCGAGACAAATGCCTTCATCCATGACTTAAAATCCGCCGCTCAATAGCTTATTTTCGGCAAATTCCACCAGCGCATCGGTCATGGCTGGCGGCCAGCGCGCCTGCCAGATCGCCGCGTGACGCGCCAGTTCACCCCGCTGCGCCCGCCAGCCCGCCCAGCACGCCGCCATATCCGGCGCGCCGGACACCCCATTCCAGCGCTGCCAGGTGTCCGTCAGCACCTGTGCTGCGTCAGCTGCCAGCGTCTCGGTATACATAGCCAACAAGGCGTCGAGCTTGTCGTGGTGCACGGCATCGGCTTGCGGGTACGCCTGCCACACCAGCGGCCGCGCCGCCCACTGCGCGCGCACACAGGAATCCTCGCCGCGCACAAAATTGAGATCGCACGCCCACAGCAGGCTGGTCGTAATCGTCCTGGCTGGCAAACGGCAGTATCCGCACGTGCAATGCACCGCGCTGAAAAGCATCCCCCACGCGCACGTCCGGCTCACCCAGCCAGTCCGCCAGTTGCGGCAGAATGCGGCCTTCCGGCACCAGCAGTGTGACCGGCTCAGCGCCCGCTCGCCAGGCGTCCAGCAGCTCAGGCAGCGCGGGGTTTTCATACGCAAACAGCGAAATCCGCCACTCATCCGGCAACGGCGCGGCCAAACCCAGCGACTGCCAGTACGCATCGAGCTCGTGCTGCACAAAATGCGCACGACGCATCAACAAATCGCGCTCGCGCAAAAGCCCGCCCGTTTGGTCCGTATAACCCGGAAAGAAAAAGTACTTGGTCAGCGGCAGCCGGGGATGCGGCGAGGGCAGGCCGTGGTGCGCCGTCACCCATGATTCCGCGCTCAGGTATTCCAGATTGATCCAAACCGGCGGCGGCGAGCGCGTGGCCATGGCCGCGACATACGCGTCGGGCAGGACACAGCCAAACGCTTCCACCACCACGTCGGCTGCGCACACCGCAGGCATGTCCGGCCGCCAGGCGCAGATGCTTACGCCGTCGTGTGTCTGCTGCGCAAGATCGGGCTGAATCTCCGGGCGAATACGCTGAAACACCGTCAGGTTGTCCACCCACAAATGCACCTGCGCGCCCTGCTCGTGCGCCAGGCTGCGTGCCAGCCGCCAACTCACGCCGATGTCGCCAAAGTTGTCGATGACGCTGCAGAAAATATCCCAGGTGCGCATGCCTGCATCGTACCGCAATGAAAAAGACTCCCGCAGGAGCCTTTTGATTTGAAACGTGACGCTTGGCAGAAAAGCCAGCCTACATCTGCGCAACCATCACTTCGGCAAACGCCGAGCACTTCACTTCGGTCGCACCCTCCATCAGGCGGGCGAAGTCGTAGGTCACGCTTTTTGACGCGATGGCTTTTTCCATGCTGGCGACGATCAGGTCGGCGGCTTCGATCCAGCCCAGGTGACGCAGCATCATTTCGGCCGACAGGATCAGCGAACCCGGGTTGACGTAGTCCTTGCCCGCGTATTTGGGCGCGGTGCCGTGGGTGGCTTCGAACATCGCCACGGTGTCGGAGAGATTCGCACCGGGTGCGATGCCGATGCCGCCCACTTCCGCCGCCAGCGCGTCGGAAATATAGTCGCCATTCAAATTGAGGGTGGCGATGACGTCGTATTCATCCGGGCGCAGCAGGATCTGCTGCAGGAAAGCGTCGGCGATGACGTCCTTGATCACAATGCCGCCGGGCAACTCCATCCAGGGACCTTCGCCGATGTACTTGGCGCCGAATTCACGCGCGGCGAGATCGTAGCCCCACTTCTTGAAGCCGCCTTCGGTGAACTTCATGATGTTGCCCTTGTGCACCAGGGTCACCGAGCGGCGATCATTGTCGATGGCGTATTGAATCGCCTTGCGGATCAGTCGCTCGGAGCCTTCGACCGACACTGGCTTGATGCCGATGGCCGACGTTTCCGGGAAACGGATTTTCGTCACGCCCATTTCCTGCTGCAAAAATGCGATCACTTTCTGCACCGCTTCACTGCCCGCTTCCCACTCGACGCCGGCGTAAATGTCTTCGGTGTTCTCGCGGAAAATCACCATGTCGACCTTTTCCGGCGCTTTCACCGGGCTGGGCACGCCGGTGAAGTAGCGCACCGGGCGCAGGCATACATACAGATCGAGCATCTGGCGCAGCGCGACGTTGAGCGAGCGGATGCCGCCCGAGGTCGGCGTGGTCAGCGGGCCCTTGATCGAAATCACGTAGTCCTTCACTGCCTGCACGGTATCGTCGGGCAGCCACTGATCCGCGCCGTAGACCTTGACCGCCTTTTCGCCTGCATAGACCTCCATCCAGGCGATCTGTTTGCTGCCGCCATAGGCTTTGGCCACGGCCGCATCGACCACGCGGCGCATTGCCGGGGTGATATCGACGCCGGTGCCGTCGCCCTCGATGAAGGGGATGATGGGCGTATCCGGCACGTTCAGGCTGTTGTCGGCGTTGACGGTGATTTTCTGGCCGTGGGCGGGAATCTGGATGTGTGTGCTCATAAAGGTCTCGAAACGTTAAAATGGGGCTTTGTCCCCCACCGAAGTGTCGCGTCTTATTGTGTTCAACAAACCCTACGGTGTTCTGAGCCAGTTCACCGCCGAAGGGCGCTGGCAGGGTTTGCAGGATTACCTCACGCTGCCGGGCGTGTACGCAGCCGGACGCCTGGATGCGGACAGCGAAGGCGTGCTGATTTTAACCGATGATGGCGCGCTGCAGAGCCGCATCGCCGACCCCAAACACAAACTGCCCAAAACCTATTGGGCGCAAGTTGAGGGCACGCCCGATGACACCGCGCTGGATGCGCTTCGGCACGGCGTCGATCTCGGCGATTTCGTCACCCGCCCGGCCAGTACACGGTTGATCGACGAACCCACCTGTCTGTGGCCGCGCAATCCACCGATTCGCTTCCGCGCGGCCATCCCCACCAGCTGGATCGAACTCGTGATCCATGAGGGCAAGAATCGTCAGGTGCGCCGGATGACCGCCAAGATCGGCTACCCCACGCTGCGCCTGATTCGCGCCGCCGTTGGCGAATGGACACTGGGTGATCTGCAACCCGGAGAATGGAAAGAATTGCATGTCTGACATCTGGCTGCCTCACGTCGTCGTCGCCGCCATCGTCGAGCGCGACGGCAAATTTTTGCTAGTGGAGGAGCACACCGCCGAAGGCCTGCGCCTCAACCAGCCCGCCGGTCACTGGGAACGCGGTGAAACGCTGACCGATGCGGTGCGCCGCGAGGCGCTGGAAGAAACCGCACATCATGTCGAACCGCTGGCGCTGCTGGGCGCATACACCACCCACTACGCGCGGCGCGATATCACCTATCTGCGCTTTGCCTACATTTGCGAAGCAGTCGGTTTCGACGCCGATCGCACCCTGGACGACGGCATCGTGCGAGCGGTGTGGCTGACACCGGACGAACTTGCCACCAGTTCCATTCCGCACCGCAGTCCGCTGGTCATGCGCTGCCTGCAGGATTACCAGTCCGGGCAGCGCTTCCCGCTCGATTTCGTGAACCACGCATGAGCACGCGCGTCGTCGTTGGTATGTCGGGCGGGGTCGATTCTGCCGTTGCCGCGTACCTGCTGAAACAACAGGGCTACGACGTGCTCGGCGTGTTCATGAAAAACTGGGACGACGACGACAACACCGAGCATTGCACCGCACGCCAGGATTTTCTCGACGTGCTGGCGGTGGCCGACGTGCTGGGCATCGAGGTCGAGGCGGTCAACTTCGCCGCCGAATACAAGGAGCGCGTGTTCAGCTATTTCCTGGCCGAGTACCAGGCCGGACGCACCCCCAACCCCGACGTGCTGTGCAACGCCGAAATCAAGTTCAAGGCCTTCCTCGACGACGCCATTGCGCGCGGCGCCGAGTACATCGCCACCGGGCATTACGTCGGCAAGGGCGAGGACGCGGCCGGCCGCGCTACCCTGCTGCGCGCTGAAGACGCCAACAAGGACCAAAGCTATTTTCTCTACCGCTTGAGCCAGGCGCAGGTGCAGCCCGCGCTGTTTCCGCTCGCCCACCTGCCCAAACCCGAGGTGCGCCAGATTGCTGAAAAAATCGGCCTGCCCAACGCCGCCAAAAAGGACAGCACCGGCATCTGCTTCATCGGCGAGCGCAACTTCCGCGAATTTCTCGAACGCTACCTGCCGCGCAACCCCGGCGACATGCGCACCCCCGAAGGCAAGTCCGTCGGCCAGCACCAGGGCCTGATGTATTACACGCTGGGACAGCGCCAGGGCCTGGGCATCGGCGGGCAGAAAGACGGCAACGACGATCCCTGGTTCGTCGCCGCCAAGGACATGGCCAGCAACACGCTGATCGTGGTGCAGGGCCACGAGCACCCGCTGCTCAAGCGCAGCAGTCTTGGTGCCGGCCAGCTCAACTGGATCAGCGGCGAAGCGCCCGATCCCGAACGCGCCTATACCGCGAAGACCCGCTACCGCCAGACCGATGCACCTTGCCGCATCACGCGGCTGGAGGGTGACACGCTGGAACTCGCCTTCGAGCAACCGCAATGGGCCGTCACACCCGGGCAGTCTGTGGTTCTATATGACGGCGAAGTGTGCCTCGGCGGCGGCATCATTACCTGACCTTTGCGATCGAACCGATAAAAGACTATATTCAGTCTCATCAAAAACGGAGGGCATCATGCGCTACTCGACTCAGGTCAAACCCATCAGTTATCTGAAAGCCAATGCCGCCGAAGTGCTGCAGCAGCTTACCGATCAGCGCGAAGCCATGATCATCACGCAGAACGGCGAAGCCAAGGCGGTGATCCAGGACGTGGCGAGCTACGAGGAAACCCAGGAAACGCTGGCCATGCTGAAGCTGCTGGCGCTGGGCAATCAGGACGTCGAGGCTGGCAGAACACGCCCTCTGGCCGATGTCGTCAAACGGCTGCGCACCAGGCAAGCCTGAACCCATGCCCTACAAGGTCCTGCTGACCGCGGGCGCGGAGCGCGATCTGGAGGCGCTCCACGATCACATCGCGCATCACGACTCCAAAGCCAGCGCCGACCGCTTGCTGGACAAGCTGCTGAAAACCGCCGGCGATCTGGCGACCTTTCCCGAACGCGGCTCGCACCCCCGGGAACTGCTGGCGCTTGGCATTCACCAATACCGTCAGGTGTTTTTCAAGCCCTATCGGCTGATTTACCGGATAATCCGCACCGAGGTTGTCGTGTACCTGATCGCCGATGGCCGGCGCCACATGCAGACCCTGCTCTCGCAGCGGCTGCTCGGCGGCCCGAACTGAGTACACGACTTTTCGACCGACTTTCTCGCTACGCATCGCATATGAGCAATCCCCCCATCCCCGCCCCCGCCGCCAATTTCATCCGCAACATCATCGACGAGCAGAACGCCGCCGGCAAATGGGGCGGCCGCGTCGAAACGCGCTTTCCACCCGAACCCAACGGCTATCTGCACCTCGGCCACGCCAAGTCGATCTTTCTGAATTTTGGCTTGGCGCGCGATTACGGCGGCGTCTGCCACCTGCGCTTCGACGACACCAATCCGGAAAAGGAAAGCCAGGAATACGTCGATGCCATCACCGAATCGGTGAAATGGCTTGGCTTCGACTGGGGTCAGCATCTGTACTTCGCGTCGAACTATTTCGACACCATGTACGCCTGCGCCGAATCGCTGATTCAGTCCGGCCACGCTTACGTCGATTCGCTCAGCGCCGACGAGATGCGCGCGTATCGCGGCACCCTAACCGAGCCGGGCAAAGACAGTCCGCACCGCAACCGCAGCATCGAGGAAAACCTCGCCATGTTCCGCGCAATGCGCGCCGGCGAATACGCCGACGGCGCCCATGTGCTGCGCGCCAAAATCGACATGGCGTCTCCCAACATCAACCTGCGCGACCCGGCGATCTACCGCATCAAGCGTGCGACGCACCACAACACCGGCGACACCTGGTGCATCTACCCGATGTACACCTACGCCCACCCGATCGAGGACGCGATCGAGCACATCACGCATTCGATTTGCACCCTGGAATTCGAGGACCAGCGGCCGTTCTACGACTGGTTGCTCGACAAACTGGCCGACGGCGGCTTCTTCACCCGCCCGCTGCCGCAGCAGATCGAATTCGCGCGGCTCAACCTCACCTACGTCGTGCTGTCTAAACGCAAGCTGATTCAACTGGTGGAAGACAAGCACGTCAGCGGCTGGGACGACCCGCGCCTGCCGACACTGGCCGGTGCGCGCCGTCGTGGCTACACGGCAGAAGGCCTCAAGCGCTTCACCGACCAGATCGGCGTCTCCAAATCCGACGGCTGGATCGACTATAGCGTGTTCGAAGCCTGCCAGCGCGACGGGCTGAACGACTCCGCGCTGCGCCGCATCGCCGTGCTCGACCCGGTCAAACTCATCATCGACAACTACCCGGAAGGCCAGTCGGAAGACTGCTTCGCGCCCAACCATCCGCAACAGCCCGAGCTGGGCAAGCGGGTGGTGCCGTTTTCACGCGAACTGTGGATCGAGCGCGAAGACTTCGAGGAAACCCCGCCCAAGGGCTACTTCCGGCTATACCCGCCGCGTCTCGACGCGTCGGGCATTATGCAGCCCGGCAACTCGGTGCGCCTGCGCTACGGCTACATCATCACCTGCACCGGCTGCGACAAGGATGCCGACGGCACCATCACCGCCGTCCACTGCGACTACCTGCCCGACACCAAGTCCGGCACCCCCGGCGCCGACTCGGTCAAGGTCAAGGGCAACATTCACTGGGTGAGCGCCGCACACGCCGTTGAGACCGAAGTGCGGCTGTACGACCGCCTGTTCTCCACCGCGCAGCCGGGAGGTGAACGCGGCGATTTTCTGCTGGACCTCAACGCCGAATCGGTGAAGGTGATCCGCGCACAATTGGAACCGGCGCTGAAGGACGCCGCGCCCGAGCAGTCCTTCCAGTTCGAGCGCCACGGCTACTTTGTTGCGGATCGCGTCGATACGAAGCCGGGTGCGCCGGTGTTCAACCGGACGGTGACGTTGAAGGATTCGTGGGTGAAAGTGGAAAAGTAATAATCAGCTAGCCCGTGCAAGGATTGCAATGATTAAAAAAGTCTACGATTCCAACCAACTCTCACGCTTAGTTCTAAGCGGCTATAAATCCATTTCAGAATGCGATATCGAGTTGGGCAAACTCAATGTATTGATTGGCGCAAACGGCGCAGGAAAATCCAATTTCATTGGATTCTTTCGACTAATCAATCGCATTCTCGACCAGCAATTGCAAGCAACTGTCGGTACTGCAGGTGGCCCGGATGCCATACTGCACTTTGGGCGCAAAAAGACCGAAGAGCTTAGAGCTGAACTCTACTTCGGCAATAACGGCTACAAATTCAAGCTCAAACCGACACAAGACAACCGCATGATGTTTTCCTATGAGGCGCTATGGTGGAACGTTCATGGCGACTGGCGACCCCAATCAGGACATTTTGAATCCTATGCTGAAGAACAAAAGGGGAAAACCTATATATACGGTCATGTCGTTCCTGCGATCCGTAGTTGGCGGCTCTATCACCTCCATGACACTAGTAATAGCGCTTTAGTTAAGCAAGTTCATGGCATCAACGACAATGAATATCTACGCGACGATGCCCGCAATCTCGCAGCCTTCCTTTACCGACTGAAGAATCATCACGAGGCTCACTACAAGCGAATCGTCAAAACCGTGCAATTGGTTGCTCCATTCTTCGGCGATTTCCACTTGCGTCCCACAGTGGATAACAAAGAAAAAATCCAACTCGAATGGACAGAAATTGGTCAAGACATCCCCTTCACCGCAAGCGCCCTATCCGATGGAACCTTGCGTTTCATCTGTCTCGCCACAGTATTGCTGCAACCTGAACCCTTCATGCCAGCAGCCATATTGATCGACGAACCGGAATTGGGTTTGCACCCATTTGCCATATCCGTCTTGGGCGGGTTGATGAAATCCGCTGCCGACCGTCATCAGATCGATTGTTTCCACTCAGTCGGTCGAGCTGGTCAACGAATTCGATATCGACGATCTCATCGTTGTTGACAAAATGGGTGGGGCATCCACATTCAAACGCCCGAACGGCGCTGAACTAACAGAGTGGTTGGCCGACTACAGCCTAGGGGAATTGTGGAAGAAGAATCTTCTGGGCGGGAGGCCGACGCGATGACGCGTTTGTACCTGCTGGTCGAGGGGCAGACGGAAGAAGCCTTCGTACGTGAATTGCTCATGCCTCATTACGCGCGTACCGGTAAGTACCTCACGCCTATCATCGTGAGTACCAGTCCTAGTCAAAAAGGCGGAGTCGTGAGATACGCCAAGGTCAAACCGCAACTCCTACGCCTATGCAAGCAGGATGCGGGCGCTTATGTCAGCACCCTTTTTGATCTTTACGCCTTGCCGCAGGATTTCCCAGGGAAAACAGCGGCAAGTTATCCAACCCACGGGACCGGCCAACAAAAAGCCACTTTTATTGAAGCGCAACTGGCGCAAGACATCAGTCAAGCAAACTTCATTCCCCATTTGATGGTGCATGAGTTTGAGGCTCTGCTATTCGCCCAGCCAGACAAGTTCGCAGAATGGACAGATGACACTAACGCAGTTCAGCATTTGCATGCTTGCGCACAAGCTCACGCCACGCCGGAAGATATCAACGATAGTCCACTCACAGCCCCATCGAAACGCATCCTCTCTGTTATGCCCGCCTACCAGAAAACGGTGCACGGCCCACTGATTGCTTGCGACATCGGACTAGATGCAATGCGCGCAGTCTGCCCACACTTCAATGCTTGGCTGCAAACCTTGGAAGCCTTGCCCTAAATGCAAGATTTCTAGTCTCTCTGAGGTGCATTAAAGAGGTCTAGCTCGATTTTTCATCAGGCGTGGCGCTTGGAACCTGCCTTGCTGGCGGGCCGACCGGGCTCGGCGTAGCGTGCGTTGAGTTCGGCGAACACGTCTTCGGCAGGCAGGGCGTCGCCGCTCTCGATGCCTTGCTGAATCTCTGTGCGCAGATCAGCATTCAGCCGTTCAGCATGGCCTGGTAAACGCTTGGGGAGAGCAAATAGGCCGCAGGCCGGTTGTGGTTGAGCACCGCGACGGGCTCGGTGCCCGCCTGTTCGAGCACGGCGCTGGGGCTGCGTTTGAGTTCGGTGATGCTGACCGAGCGTGAGGCGAGAACCTGTTCCATGGGGCACCTGATGCAGGCATGAAAGGTGCCTTACTCTGGTCCTTATTGGGTGTCGAATCAAGCCGAATGGCAGCGCTCCGACCTTAAGTTACCAGTGACCGCCCCGCCCCCGGCGTGCCAAGATGGCCCGGATCAACGCCACGCCTCACGATTTCATGCCCGCAGTCCGTATCCGCTTGCCCCTGGCCCTTGCGCTGTCGCTGGGGGTTCACGCGGGCCTGGTGCTGTGGGCGGCCCGGATGCCGCCGCCTCCGGCTGCCCCGGAGCCCTTGCGGGTGAACCTCACGCTTGCGCCTGTGCAGGAGGTGAAACCGCCTCCTGCCATTCCGCCGCCCCAAGGCGGAAAGAAAGCAACGCGTGCGCGTGCCGGATGCGCCCTCGCCGCCCGCGCCCGAGAAAACGCCGGCCACGATGGCCGCGCCGCCCGCACCCACGGCGGAGGAATGGCAGCTCGCCTCGACCTACACGCTCAAGAACAGCAAGCGCTACCGCTACAACTGGGGCCAGCAGGTGCGCAGCATGATGGGGACGGCGGTGGAAGGCGAGCGGCAGGGCCTGGTGCGATTCCGCATCGAGATCGCACCCGACGGCACGCTCGCCAGGGCGGACGTGCTGTGGTCGACCTCGGAGATCGTCGAGAAGCTGGCCTTGCAGGCGATTCGATCCATGCCGCCGCTGCCGCCCACGCCGACGGGCAAGCCGCTGGTTTTCGAGAAGACCATCGCCTTCCTGCCCTTCGAGACGGGCTGGCCGCCGATCTACAAGAACGACTGCCTGCCGGACCCGCCGTCGTTCCAGAATCCGTTCGCGTGGAACGGTTCCTCGCCCCAGCGCGCGCCGCAAGCCGACCCGGAAGACGCTGCGCCATCACGCAGCGCCGCCGCGCAGACCGAGTGCCCCGATGCCGGGCCGGACTCGATCGAGGCGGAAGAAAAGGACATGGAGCGCCAGTTCAAGGAATGGGGCGCG
Organism: uncultured beta proteobacterium; assembly: GCA_963828945.1. Classification (GTDB taxonomy): domain Bacteria; phylum Pseudomonadota; class Gammaproteobacteria; order Burkholderiales; family Thiobacillaceae; genus Thiobacillus. The sequence goes on along the minus strand of CAWHHA010000027.1, from coordinate 6,980 downwards.
GCGAATCTGAACGGGGCCGACTGAATTTCACGGGAATGACACCGATGGCCAGGCAGACATCGACTGGCGCATAGACGCGCCTTCAGGGCGTGCGGTCCTCCCAGTCGTCCCACTCCACCGCGTGGGTCTTGAGATAGCCGCTGACGGCCGAGCCCACGGTCGGAAAGAAGAGTTCCTCGCCCAGCCGGGCGAACAGGCCGAAGCGCTTGAGCTTGTCCTTGACCGGATCTTTCATGCTCGGCGAAGCACAGTTCGATGCCGGCCGCCTGCAGCGTTTCGTCCAGTTCGGCCAGCATGTCGGCAGAGGTGACGTCCACGCTGGTGACCGGCTCGGCCGCAACGACAACCCAGCGCACCGGCGTGGGCGATGCCGCCACTGCATCCAGCACGCGATCCTGGAACAGCTCGGCGTTGGCAAAAAACAGGGGCGCATCCCAACGAAACAGCACCAGGCCGGGGATCAGCCGGGCATCGGGATAGCGCGTGATGTCGTGGTAGCCCTTGACGCCCTCGGCGCGTCCCAGCACCGCAGAGTACGGGCGCCAGCCATCCCACAGGAATTCGATCACGGCAATCAGGATCGCCAGGCCGATGCCAGGAATCGCGCCCAGCACCGCCACGCCGACGGTACAGACGATCGACAGCCAGAATTCCCAGCGCTGGATGCGATAGATGCGGCGCAGGTCGGCGAACTCGAACAGGCCGATGGCCGACGCGATCACCACCGCAGCCAGTGCGCTGGTGGGCAAATTCTGCAGCAGGTCCGGCGCCACCAGCAGCAGCAGCGCAACCGCCAGCGCGCCGACGACGCCGGTCAGCTGGGTTTTAGACGCCCGCGGCCTCGGCCACGGGCGTGCGCGATGAACTGCTGCTGATCGGAAAGCCCTGAAAAAATCCGGCCGCCAGGTTGGCGACGCCCAGCCCCACCATCTCCTGGTTGGGGTCGACATAGCTGCGGGTGCGCGCCGCATAGACCCGCGAGAGCACGCTGGTGTCGGCGAACGACACCAGTGCGACAGCCAGCCCGCCGGTCAGGACCGGGCCGATATCGGCATAGGTGATCCACGGGATGGCGAACGCGGGCAGGCCTTGCGGCAGCGAGCCGAGCACCGACACGTCCGCACGCGCGCCAAGCTCCAGCACGCCCACGGCGATGGTCGCGCCCACCACGGCGACCAGGATGCCCGGTATGCGCTTGTGGCCCTTGAGCAGCAGGATCACCGCCAGGGTGGCCGCGCCGACCGCGAACGTGGTCCAGTTGGCCATGCCCTCCAGCACCGCGGTGGCGATGGCCCAGAGATCTTTCAACGGTCCGACGCTGTCGATCGAGAAGCCGAACAACTTGGGCAACTGGCTGATCAATACCGTCAGCGCAATACCGTTCATGTAGCCGTAGCGGATCGGCTTGGACAGCAGCTCGGTGATGAAGCCCAGGCGCGCCAGGCCGGCCACGATGCAGACGATCCCCGACACGATCGCCATCATGGCGGCCAGCGCAATGGCACGCATCGGGTCGCCGCCCGACAGCGGCAGGACGACGGCGAGAATGACCGCGGCCAGCGAGGAGTCTGGCCCCAGCACCAGGATGCGGCTGGGGCCGAACAGCGCATAGGCCAGCAGCGGAATGATCGTGGCGTAGAGACCATAAATGCCCGGCACGCCCGACGCCACCGCATAGGCGATGCCGACCGGCACCAGCATCGTCGTCAGCACCAGCCCGGCGACGATGTCGTGGCGCAGCCAGGCCGCTTCGTAGCTGCGCAAGGTTTGCAGCCCCGGCAGCCAGCGGATCCAGCCACGCTGATCGGCGCTTTTCTGCTGGCGCGGGATGCGGCCCGGTTCCGGGTTTTGCGGTGATGGGGCAAGGTCACTCATGGTTTATCTCGGCTCGGTTGGTCATTTCCATTCCTATTACACCGCTAGCGGTCAGTCAGGCGCAAGCGGCAGATGCGCAACCGAATTATCATGTGGGACAGGCGCGATCGCTGGCGCATGCCATGCGGGCGCTGGAACCCGAATCCCGGAACCGACTTCAACTGATTGACAAGGCGACCCCATGGCTCTTCATCCCCTCGCAGGCAAACCCGCTCCCCAGGACATGCTCGCCGACATCGGCGCGCTGCGCGATGCCTACAGCGCACGCAAACCCGATGTCGCCGACAAGGCGCAACGGGTGAGTTTCGGCACCAGCGGTCACCGCGGCTCGTCGCTGCGCACCACGTTCAATGAAGACCATGTGCTGGCAATTTCGCAGGCGATCTGCGAATACCGCGCGAGCCGCGGCATCGACGGCCCGCTCTTCATCGGCAAGGACACCCACGCGCTGTCCGATCCGGCTTTCGTTTCCGCGCTGGAAGTGCTGGCAGCCAATGGCGTCACGGTCATGGTCGACCGGGACGACGGCTACACCCCGACCCCGGCGATCTCGCATGCCATCCTGACCTACAACCGCGGACGCACCAGCGGCTTGGCCGATGGCATCGTGATTACGCCCTCGCACAACCCGCCGGAGGATGGCGGCTTCAAATACAACCCGCCGCACGGCGGACCGGCCGACACCGACATCACGCGCTGGGTCGAAGACCGCGCCAACGCGCTGCTGGCCGACGGCCTCAAGGCCGTGAAGCGCATCGCTTATGAAGCGGCGCGCCGCGCGGCCCATGGCTACGACTATGTCGGCACCTACGTCGACGACCTGACCTCGGTGGTCGACATGGAGGCGATCCGCGGCGCCGGGCTCAAAATCGGCGTCGATCCGCTCGGCGGCGCCGGCGTAGCCTACTGGCGTCCGATCGCCGAGCGCTACGGCATTGAACTGGACATCGTGAATACCACGGTGGACCCGACCTTCGGCTTCATGAGCCTGGACTGGGACGGCAAGATCCGCATGGACTGCTCGTCGCCCTACGCCATGGCCAAGCTGATCGGGCTCAAGGACCGCTTCGACATCGCCTTCGGCAACGATACCGATTACGACCGCCATGGCATCGTCACCCGCGCCGGACTGATGAACCCCAACCATTTCCTGGCGGCGGCTATCCATTACCTGTTCACCCACCGCCCGGACTGGCGCGCGGATGCCGCCATCGGCAAGACCGTGGTGAGCAGCAGCATGATCGACCGCGTGGCAGCGCAGATCGGCCGCAAGCTGGTGGAAGTACCGGTCGGTTTCAAATGGTTCGTCGACGGCCTGCACGACGGCTCGATGGGTTTCGGTGGCGAGGAGAGCGCCGGCGCGTCGTTTTTGCGGCGCGACGGCAGCGTGTGGACCACCGACAAGGACGGCATCATCATGGACCTGCTGGCAGCGGAAATCATGGCAAAAACCGGCCGCGACCCGGCCCAGTATTACGCCGACCTCACGCGCGAGCTCGGCGCGCCGGTGTACGCGCGCATAGACGCCCCCGCCACGGCTGCGCAAAAAGCCGTGCTGCTGATGCTGTCACCGCAAGCCATCGACGCCAGCACCCTGGCCGGCGACCCCATCGTGTCCATGCTCACCGCCGCGCCCGGCAACGCCGCAGCCATCGGCGGCCTCAAGGTGGTCACCGAACAGGGCTGGTTCGCGGCGCGGCCGTCGGGCACCGAGGAGGTCTACAAGCTGTATGCTGAAAGCTTCCGCGGCGACGCCCATCTGCAGCAGATTCAGGAGGAGGCCCAGGCCATTCTGACCCGTGCTTTCGAAGGAACGAAGTGACAGTGGCGTCAAGGCAAGCCCATGCACGGGTGAAAGCTGCGTCCTGACGTAAAGTGCAAGGCTGAAACGAACGGAGAATTCAAGATGGAAGCAGGCCCCCCCCAGCGCAGAAGCTTCACAGCGGATTTTTTACCCGGCCTCACGACATCGGCCGTGGTGGTGCCGAAGGCCCTCGCCTACGCCACCATCGCCCAGCTGCCGGTGCAGGCGGGCCTGTTCGCCGCCTTGGTGCCTATGGTTGTGTACGCAGTCTTGGGCAGTTCGCGTCTGCTCTCGGTCAGCACCACCACGCCGATCGCGATTCTGTGCGCGACAGCGATCGGCGAAGCGCTGCGCAACGACCCGGGGCTCGACCCGCTCACCGCTGCCGCGACGCTTTCCGTGCTGGTCGGACTGATGCTGATCGCCGCGCGCGTCCTGCGGATGGGCTTCCTGGCCAACTTCATCTCGGAGCCGGTGCTGACCGGGTTCAAGGCCGGGGTGGGCTTCGTCATCGTGGTCGACCAGGTGCCCAAGCTGCTTGGCATCCATTTTCATAAAGAGGGCTTCTTCCGCGACGTGGTTTCGATCTTCACGCACGCCCCGGAACTCTCGTGGAATACCCTGGCGGTCGCACTGGGAACGCTCGCTATCATTTTCTTCGCCAAGCGCTTTTTGCCCAAATCGCCGGCGCCGCTGCTCGCCGTGGCCATGGGCATCGCCGCCTCCGCTGTCATGGGGCTCGAAGCGGCAGGCGTAAGCGTGGTGGGGGCGATCCAGGGCGGCTTTCCGGTGCTGCAGATGCCGCAGCCTTCGCTGTTCGAGGCAATGTGGCCGGCGGCGGCCGGCATCGCGCTGATCTCTTTCACCGAGTCGATCGCGGCGGCGCGCGCCTTCGTGCGGCCGACCGATCCGCCACTCGATGCGAACCGCGACCTCTTCGCCCTCGGTGCCGCGAATGCCGCGGGCGCGTTCATCGGCTCGATGCCCGCCGGCGGCGGCACCTCGCAGACGGCAGTGGCCCTCAAGGCCGGCGCACACACGCAGGCCGCCTCACTGGTGGTCGCGGCGGTGGCCTTCGCCACGCTGCTGTTCCTCGCACCGGTGCTGGCGCTGATGCCGCACGCCACGCTGGCAGCGGTGGTCATCGCCTACTCGATCGGCCTGATCAGTCCTGAAGGAGATGGTGGCCATCCGCCGCGTGCGCACCATGGAGTTTCGCTGGGCGCTGGTCGCCTGCCTGGGCGTGATGGTGCTGGGCACGCTCAAGGGCATCGTGGTCGCCATCGTGCTCTCGCTGTTGGGACTCATGTACCTCGCCTACGACCCGCGGGTCGACGAGCTTCGCCGCAAGCCGGGCACCAATGTGTACCGCCCGCGCTCGCCTGAACATCCGGAGGACGAGTCAATTCCCGGCCTGCTCATCGCGCGCCCCGAGGACCGCCTTTACTTCGGCAATGCCGCGAATGTCAGTGCAAAACTACAGGCTCTGGCCAAAACCGCCGACCCGAAGGTGGTTCTGCTCGACTGTTCCGCGATTCCGGGTCTTGAATACACCGCGCTCAAGATGCTGGTCGAGGGAGAAGAGAGACAGCGTGAACAAGGCAAGGAGCTTTGGCTGGCCGCACTCAACCCCGAGGCACTGGAACTCGTGCAGCGCACACCGCTGGCAGAACGCCTGGGACACGAGCGGATGTTCTTCACCGTGGAACAGGCGGTCGCCGCATTCGAGGCAAGAAAATGAACGCCCCCGCATCCAGGCCAAGTGACAGCCTGCTGCGGAATCCGCCGGACTTCTCGCTCGTCCATGGGGGGCCGCTCTTCCAGCTCTTGCTGCGGGCGCGTCTGTCCGACGATGCGCTGGAACTGGCGCGCCAACGCATCATCGTCATCGCACTGTTGGCATGGCTGCCGCTGCTGCTGCTCTCGGCCCTGGAAGGACAGCTGATAGGCGGCAGTGTGGCCGTCCCCTTCCTGCTGGACGTGGAAGTTCACATCAAATTCCTAGTGGCGTTGCCTCTGATGGTCGGTGCCGAGCTGGTGGTGCACCGGCGCATGCGCTTGCTGGTGAAGCAGTTCCTGGACCGCAATCTGATTCCCGCGAGTGCCATGCCGCGCTTTGATGCCGCCATCCATTCGGCATTCCGGCTGCGCAACTCGGCGTTCGCCGAGGTGCTGCTGATCGCCCTGGTGTATGGCGTCGGCATCCTGATCATCTGGCGCCATTACATGGCACTCGATGCGCCTACCTGGTTCGCAACGCCTTCCGCGGAAGGCTCCAGTCTCTCGCTCGCGGGTATGTGGTACGCCTACCTGAGCCTGCCGATTTTCCAGTTCCTGCTGCTGCGCTGGTATTTCCGCCTGTTTGTCTGGGCACGCTTTCTCTGGCAGGTGTCACGCATTGACTTGAATCTGGTCCCCACGCATCCGGACCGGACCGGTGGCCTGGGATTTCTCGCTGCCACGTCTTACGCATTCATCCCGCTGCTGATGGCGCACGGCGCGATCGTTGCCGGAAACCTCGCCAACCGCATTTTCTACCTCGGGTCAGCGCTGCCGGAGTTCAAGGGCGAGATCCTCCTCCTGGTCGCCTGGCTGCTACTCATAGTTCTTGGCCCACTCCTGGTGTTCGCGCCCAGGCTTGCAGAGGCAAAGCGGAAGGGCCTGCGCGAATATGGCACCCTGGCCCAGCGTTACGTGCGCGAGTTCGATGTCAAATGGCTGCGCGGCGGCGCGCCTGCCGATGAGCCGTTTGTAGGCAGTGCTGACGTTCAGTCTCTCGCCGATATGGGCAACAGTTACGAGGTGGTGCGGACCATGAAGGCCGCGCCTGTTTCAAAGGAAGCCATCCTCCGGCTCGCGGCCGCAGTGCTGGTGCCGATTGTGCCGCTGCTGCTCACCATGATGCCGTGGGAAGATCTGCTGAAAAAACTGCTGGGCATTTTGTTCTAGGCACCTGGCGTTCATGCGGCAACGGAAGAACACCCCATGCATACCCACAACCTTCACCCGCTGCTTTTAATGGAGCCCCCGCGATGAAGCACCGAATCTGGAACGGAATGCTAGGGTTCTGGAAAGCTGACCGCGGACTGTCCATTACCCTCGCGCTGCTCGTCATCATCATCTTTGTGCTACCCGTGCTGCTGACGCCAGATTCGAAAGGGCGACTCGCAAGCAATCTTGCCTTCTCGTCACTGCTGGTCGCGGGTGCATTCACTGCCGCTGAGTCGCGCAGGGTGCGGTTCACCGTGGTGGCATTCGCAGCCGCTGCGCTGCTGGTGCGCTGGGCCGCCGCCGCGTCATC
>CAWHHA010000026.1:0-137846 GCA_963828945.1 uncultured beta proteobacterium | reverse complement strand
GTGGTTGTTGACGCTTCAGCGTCTTTACAAACACGGCCCACCCCTTGCGGGTGGAGCGTGGGGGAGGCGGGCGTTTTCATGCGCGTCATGATACCCAGCGTGGACAAAAAAGAGCCGGGCTCTTGCGAACCCGGCAAATAGAGGAGGCTAGCTCCTCAGCGGAGAACTTCTGCCTGCAGCGCAAACCACAAGCGAAGCCATCTTACGAAGCCATGCAAAGTTTGGATATACAACTTTAGTTGTAGGCGTGAATTAAGATGTTGATTATATAGACTTAATTTTTTCACGAAGCGCGGAATACTGACGCCGGCTCACCATTAATCGCTCGTCCAGCCCGTCCAGTCGCAAAAAATGGCCGTCTTCATCGCCGGGTAGCTTGCCGATTTCACGGATGCGCTCACGGGCGACCAGGCAGTTGCGGTGAATGCGCAAAAAAACCGGGTCGAACTCATTTTCCAGATGGGTCAGCGATTCCTCGATCAGGAATTCGCGGGCGGTGGTGCGCACGGTGACGTATTTCAGTTCCGCCTTGAGGTACAAAATGTCATCCACCGGAATCAGCACGATGCGGCCTTTTTCGTTGAGCGACAAATGGGAGCGGGCTTTGGGGAGGGCGTCGCGCAACTGCTCGAGCACATTGCGGTTCAAGCGGTGCGCCCGCGACAGCGCGCGCACCAGCCGCTCGGCGCGCACCGGTTTCAGCAGGTAATCGACCGCATTCAGGTCAAACGCCTGGCAGGCATACGCATCGTAGGCGGTGCTGAAAATGATGGCGGGCGGGGCGCTCAGGCGGTTGATGTGGGCGGCACATTCCAGCCCATCCATGCCGGGCATGCGGATGTCGAGCAGCACCACGTCAACCGGCTGCTGCTGGATCAGCGTCAGCGCATTGAGTCCGTTGTCGGCTTCAGCGACGATATCGACCGCGAGCTGGTCCGCGCAATCGGCCAGCACGTCGCGCAGACGATGGCGTGCAGGTGCCTCGTCATCGACGATGAGGACGCGCAGCGGCGGGCTGGGTGGTGTGTTCACGGGTGTAGGGAATAACGATACTCACCTGGTAAACGGTACCCAGCGGTTCCAACTTGAGTTGCGCGTCAAGGTCGAAATGCAGCAGCAGGCGCTCGCGAATGTTATCGAGTGCGATGCGGTTGCCTTTGTGGTGGCTGGCTTCGGCGGCGATGGGGTTGCGCACCACAATGTGCACCTTGTCGCCGCTGCGATAGATGTTGAGGCTGATTTCACCGCCTGCGGGCTGTGGCTCGATGCCGTGATACACCGCGTTTTCCACCAGCGGCTGGATCACCAGCGGTGGAATTAGCGCGTCGCCCGGCATTTTGCCGATGTGCCAGACGACCTGCAGGCGGTCGCCCAGGCGCAGCTGCTCCAGTTCCAGATAAGCGCGGGTCAGCGCCACTTCATCCTCCAGCGGCGCCAATTGGCGGGCATCGTTCATCAGCGCGCGGAACAGGTCGGCCATGTTTTCCAGCGCGTGCTCGGCGCGGCGCGGGTCGCTGCGTACCAGCGACAAGACGGCGTTCAGGCTGTTAAACAGAAAATGCGGGCGGATACGCGCCTGCAAGGCCTGCAGGCGCGCCTCGGTGATGGCGGGCGACAGCGCGCGTGCGCGCAGATTGAAATACGACAGCAAGCCCACGCCGACTGTCAGCGAAAATATCGCCACTCCGGCAGGCGAAAAATCGATCATCCCGCTCAGCAAGGGGTTAAACCACAGAAAAACCAGCAGGGGAACGCTGATGCCGATTGCCAGCGCCGCACCCGCACCCCAGCGATAGGGCAGGCTGCGCAGCCAACGCCCCGCCGCGCACAGCGCCAGCAAGCTCAGCAACAAGGCCGGCTGCGCCAAGGCCGACAGCGCAATGAACTCTGCCCAGAATGTCGTTGCGTTCGACGCGCGCGCCACCGCACCAGCGACCAAAGCCGCTTCCACCGTCAGCGCGATGCGCAGGTTCACCCCCAAATGGCAGAAGTTCGGCAATTCAACCTGCCGGTTGTTATGATTCTTTCTTTTCATCCCCGCACTTTCCCCATGAGCACGCCATCGACGCCGCCTGCCGCCTGGTCCGGCCGCTTTTCAGAGCCCGTTTCCGAAATCGTCAAACGCTACACCGCGTCGATCTCCTTCGATTATCGGCTGGCCGAGTTCGATATTCAGGGCTCGCTCGCGCACGCCGCCATGTTGCACCACGTTGGCGTGCTGTCCAAGGACGATCTGGCCGCGATTCAGCGTGGCATGGCAGAGTTGCTGAGCGAGATTCGCGCGGGCGGTTTTGCCTGGTCGCTCGACAAGGAAGACGTCCACCTCAACATCGAGGCCGCGCTCACCGCCAAAATCGGCGATGCAGGTAAGCGCCTACATACCGGGCGCTCGCGCAACGATCAGGTTGCAACCGACATCCGCCTCTATTTGCGCGACGCCATCGACCGCATCGTGGCCGGGCTCAAAGCCTGCCAGACCTCGCTGGTCGACCTGGCCGAACAGCACGCCGACACCGTGATGCCCGGCTTCACCCACCTGCAGGTCGCGCAGCCGGTCACCTTTGGCCACCACCTGCTGGCGTATTTTGAAATGCTGGCACGCGATGTCGAACGCATGGTCGATTGCCGTCGTCGCGTCAACCGCTTGCCGCTGGGCGCTGCCGCGCTGGCCGGCACCAGCTACCCGATCGATCGCCCGTTTGTCGCTGAGCAACTCGGCTTCGAAGCCGTGTGCGAAAACTCGCTCGACGCCGTCTCCGACCGTGATTTCGCCATCGAATTTACCGCTGCCGCCGCGCTGGTGATGACCCACCTGTCGCGCCTGTCGGAAGAACTGATCCTGTGGATGAGCCCGCGCTTCGGCTTCATCGACCTCGCCGACCGCTTCTGCACCGGTTCCAGCATCATGCCGCAGAAGAAGAACCCCGACGTGCCCGAACTGGTGCGCGGCAAGACCGGGCGGGTGAACGGCCATCTGGTGGCCTTGCTCACCCTGATGAAAGGGCAGCCGCTGGCCTACAACAAGGACAACCAGGAAGACAAGGAACCGCTGTTCGACACCGTCGACACGCTGACCGACACCCTGGCGATCTACGCCGACATGCTCACCGGCGTCACCGTCAAACCCGAAGCGATGCGCGCCGCGGTGATGCAGGGCTTCGCCACCGCCACCGATCTGGCCGATTACCTGGTGAAAAAAGGCCTGCCGTTCCGCGATGCGCATGAAGTCGTTGCGCGTGCCGTACGTGCGGCCGACACCAGCGGGCGCGATCTGGCCGATCTCTCGCTGGCCGAACTGCAGGCGTTCAGCCCGATGATCGGCGACGAGGTTTACGCCGTGCTGACGCTGGAAGGCTCGCTTGCCGCCCGCGATCATGTTGGCGGCACCGCGCCCCGGCAGGTGAGGGCGGCGATTGCGCGGGCACGGCAGCGGATTTGAATCGGCAACCGGCTGGCGGCAAGGTAGCGTTTTAAGTCGACTTGAATAACGCCAGTGCTTGCAGGCGCTGGGTCGCGTGGTCAACGATGGGCGCGGGGTAGTCGACGCCGACGACCACGCCGAGTCGTTTTTGCTCAGCGGCAGCCAGCGTCCACGGCGCGTGGATGAACTTGTCCGGCAGCGCGGCCAGCTCGGGCAGATAGCGGCGGATGAACGTGCCCTGCGGGTCGAACCTTTCCGACTGCGTCACCGGGTTGAAGATGCGGAACCACGGCTGCGCGTCGCAGCCGACCGACGCCGCCCACTGCCAGCCGCCGCTATTGGCGGCGAGGTCGAAATCGATCAGCCTGTCGGCGAAATAGCGTTCGCCCAGCCGCCAGTCGACCAGCAGATCCTTGGTCAAAAAACTTGCGACCACCATGCGCAGCCGGTTGTGCATGTAGCCGGTCTGGTTGAGCTGGCGCATGGCAGCGTCGACCAGCGGGTAGCCGGTGCGCGCTGCGCACCACGCTTCAAAATGGCCGGCCGGATTGGGCCACGGCAGGGCGTCGAATTGCGGTTTGTAGGTGTGACCTGCGGCCACGTCGGGGCGATGCCACAGGATCTGGTGGTAAAAATCCCGCCAGATCAGTTCCGACAGCCAGGTCTGCGCGCCGCGCCCGCCGTGCTGGTAGGCCGCAGCGGCCAACTGGCGGATGGAAACGGTGCCGAAGCGCAGGTGGACCGACAGATACGACACCCCCTTCACCGCCGGGAAGTCGCGCGCTTCCTGATAACGCTCGATCCGTTGCAGAAAGTCCTCGAACAGCCACGCGCCGCCCGACATGCCGGTGGGCAGCTTCAAGTCGCGCAGGTTGGTGGGGGCAAACCCCATGTCGTGCAGGGTCGGAATCGGCGTGGATGCAGGCACCAAGCGGTCGACATAGGCATCGACCGGATAGGCCCGCAGGTAATACGGTGTCAGGGTCTTGAGCCAGGCATTCTTGTACGGCGTGAACACGCTGAAGGGCGTCTTGCCGATTGTGAGCACTTCCTCACGTTCAAAAACCACGGCATCCTTGTAGTGATGAACAGCGATATTGCGGCGCTGCAGCGCGGCCTCGACCGCAGCGTCGCGCGCCAGCGCGGCGGGGTCGTCGTCGTGGTTGAAAAACACCGCCTCGGCCTGAAACTCGGTTGCCAGTTGCACGATTGTGTCGCGCGCCGCCCCATATTTGACCACGAGGCCGCCGCCCCGGGCCTGCAGGACGCGCTGCAGTTCGCCGACGCTGGCATGGATGAATTCGACGCGGCGGTCGGCCGGGTCGGGGAGCGCATCCAGTATCTCGCGGTCGAAAACAAAGGCGCAGACGACTTCGCGCGCCTGTTTCAGCGCATGGTAAAGCGCGGCGTGGTCGTAGTCGCGCAGGTCGCGGCGAAACCAGACGAGGGCGCGGGCGTATTCAGGCATGGCTTGTGCTGGTCGCTATAGTGGGGGAACAGTGTGCAAAAAGTGGTGCTTGCCGGATTTGAGGCAGATTACAATGGAGGCGTCATGATGGAAACCGTTAATCTCACCCACCATTTTCTGATCGCCATGCCCAACATGGTCGATCCGAATTTCCATGGCTCGCTGACTTACATTTGCGAGCACAACGATCAGGGCGCCCTGGGTGTCGTCGTCAATCGACCGATCGAGCTGGATTTGTCGACCCTGTTCGAACAGATCGGCCTGTCGCTGCCCGAGCGCCTGCACAGCGACATCGTGTATTTCGGCGGTCCGGTGCAAACCGAGCGCGGGTTTGTCCTGCATACCCCTCCGCTGACCTTCAGCTCCACGCTGACGGTCGGCAATGCCATCAGTCTGACCACCTCGAAGGATGTGCTCGAAGCCGTCAGCCAGGGCGCGGGGCCGGAAAAATTCATGGTGTCGCTGGGCTACGCAGGCTGGTCGCCGGGCCAGCTGGAAGAAGAACTCAAGCAAAACGCCTGGCTGTCGGTCGCTGCCGACCCGCAGGTGATTTTCGATCTGCCGCCCGAAGCCCGCCTGTCTGCCGCGATGAAACTCCTGGGCATCGATTTCGCCAGCCTGTCTGACGAAGCCGGGCACGCTTGAATACAGAAGTGGATTACGCAGACACCCACGGCACGGTGCTGGCCTTCGACCTGGGCTTGAAGCGCACCGGCGTGGCCTCGGGTGATCTGGCGATTGGCGTGGCGCATCCGCTCACCGTGATTCAGGCCGAATCCACCGATGCGCGGCTGGCCGCCATCGGCAAACTCATTGCTGAATGGCAGCCTGTGTTGCTGGTGCTGGGACTGCCGACCCATGTCGATGGCAGCGAACATGAGATGACGCGGGTAGCGAAAAACTTCGCGCGCAAACTGGAATCAAGCTTCAAGCTGCCGGTATTCTGGGTGGACGAGCGCCACACCAGCACGGCAGCCGAATCCGAACTGCATGCGCGCGGCATCCACGGCAAGAAAAACAAGGCGCTGGTTGACGCTGTCGCCGCCCAACTCATTCTGCAAGGTTTTTTCGATGCCCGCCTCATTGCCTGACGCCAACGCGCTCATTACCCGGCTCGCCGACGCCATCGCGCCGACGCTCACCCCGGATACCTTCATCGTCGGCATCCACACTGGCGGCGTGTGGGTGGCCGAGCGCCTGCATGCGCTGTTGAAGTGCACCCAGCCACTCGGCACGCTCGATATCTCGTTCTACCGCGATGACTTTTCACGCATCGGCCTGCATCCGCAGGTCAAGCCGTCCAACCTGCCGTTCGATCTGGAAGGCCGCGACATTCTGCTGGTGGACGACGTGCTGCACAGCGGGCGCACGGTGCGTGCGGCGATGAACGAACTGTTCGACTATGGCCGCCCGGCGACGATCCGGCTGGCGGTGCTGATCGACCGCGGCGACCATGAACTGCCGATCCGCCCGGACTTCGTCGGCCACACGCTCAACGTGCCGAAACACCAGAACATCAACCTGTCCCGCCTCGACGACGGTCATCTCACGCTCTCACTTGCATGAACACACAACTCACAGAAGACGGCAAACTGCATCATCTCCTCACCCTCGATGGCCTGCCCCGCGCCATCCTGACGCAAATTCTCGACACCGCCGAATCCTTCATGGATGTGGGCGAGCGCGAAGTGAAAAAAGTCCCGCTGCTGCGCGGCAAGAGCATCTTCAACCTGTTCTTCGAGCCGTCGACGCGCACCCGCACCACCTTTGAAATCGCCGCCAAACGCCTGTCCGCCGATGTGGTCAACCTCAACATTTCCACCTCCAGCCAGAGCAAGGGCGAAGCGATCCTCGACACCGTCGACAACCTGTCCGCGATGCACGCCGACATGTTCATCGTGCGCCACAGCCAGTCCGGCGCGGCGCACTTCATCGCGCGCCACGTGGCGCCGCACATTTCGGTGGTCAACGCCGGCGACGGCCGCCATGCGCACCCGACGCAGGGCCTGCTCGACATGTTCACCATCCGCCGCTACAAGGGCGCGTTCCACAATTTGACCGTGGCCATCGTCGGCGACGTCCTGCATTCGCGCGTCGCCCGCTCGCAGATCCACGCGCTGACCACGCTGGGCGTGCCCGAGGTGCGCGTGATCGGCCCGAAAACCCTGCTGCCGACCGGCATCGAGCAAATGGGGGTCAAGGTTTTCCACAACATGGAAACCGGCCTGAAAGGGTGCGATGTCATCATCATGCTGCGCCTGCAAAACGAACGGATGAAGAGTGCACGGCTGCCGTCCTCGCAGGAATATTTCAAGTTCTTCGGCCTGACCCCGGAAAAACTTGCCCTCGCCAAACCCGATGCCATCGTGATGCACCCCGGCCCGATGAATCGCGGCGTCGAAATCGACTCCGCGGTGGCCGACGGCCCGCAGTCGGTGATTCTGCCGCAGGTGACCTACGGTATTGCCGTGCGGATGGCGGTGATGGCGCTGCTGACCGGAGGTGCCGCATGAAGATTCATATCCAGAACGGGCGCGTGATCGACCCGATGAATGCGCGCGACGAAGTCACCGACCTTTTTATCGCTGCAGGCAAAATTGTCGCCATTGGCCAGCCACCCGCCGACTTTCACGCCAATCGCACCCTTGATGCCAGCGGCCTCATTGTCTGCCCCGGGCTGATCGATCTGTCGGTGCGGCTGCGCGAACCGGGCTACGAATACAAGGCCACGCTCGAGTCGGAAATGCTCGCTGCCGCTGCGGGGGGCATCACGTCGCTCGCCTGCCCGCCCGACACCGATCCGCCACTGGACGAGCCCGGCCTGGTCGAAATGCTGAAGTTCCGCGCCAGGAACCTGCCCGGTCCGCGCGTCTATCCGCTTGGTGCACTGACGCAAAAGCTCGACGGCAAAATGATCACCGAAATGGCCGAGCTGACGGAAGCGGGCTGCCGCGCCTTCACCCAGGCCGACGCGCCAATCGCAGACACCAATGTGCTGCTGCGTGCGATGGAATACGCGGCCACCTTTGGTTTCAGCCTGTGGTTGCGGCCGCAGGATATGTCACTGGCGCACGGTGGCGTGGCACACGACGGCGCCGTGGCTTCGCGCCTCGGCTTGCCCGCCATACCCGCGCTGGCCGAAACGGTGGCGCTGGCCACCATTTTGCAGCTGGCGCGCGAAACGGGCGCCCGCGTCCACCTGATGCGCCTGTCCACGCGTGAAGGCATTGCAATGGTGCGCGCCGCCAAGGCGCAGGGACTGGCGATCAGCTGCGATGTGGCCGCTACCCATGTTCACCTCTCGGAAAACGATCTCGTCAGCTTCGATTCGAATCTGCATTTATGCCCGCCTTTGCGTGGCCTGCGCGACCGCGATGCCATCCGTGAAGCACTGCGCGACGGTTCCATCGATGCGCTATGTTCCGATCACACGCCGGTCGACGAAAACGAAAAACAGGTACCCTTCGGTGAATCCGCACCCGGCGCATCCGGCGTCGAATTGCTGCTGCCACTGACGCTGAAATGGGCGCGTGAAATGGGCGTGCCTTTAATGCAGGCGATCGATCTGATTTCGTGGAAGCCCGCGCAAATTCTGGGCGTACCGGGCGGCAACCTGGCGGTCGGCAGTTGTGCCGATATTTGCGTGTTCGACGAACATGCCGACTGGGTGGTTACCCCCAAATCGCTGATCAGCCAGAGCCACAACACGCCCTTCCTCAATCTTCCGATGCAAGGCAGGGTGCGCTACACCCTGATCGACGGCCATCTCGATTTTGAGTCGGCGCACTGATCGATTCGGCATCAGCCATGGCGGATAAATTCTCCGCCATGCGTTGCGTGTCCTGCCTGTTGCCCCTCGCCAGCCTGCTTGCCGGTGCCCTCGCCGTCGGCGGCTTTGCCCCGCTCAATCTGTGGCCGCTGCCGCTGTTGAGTCTGGCATTGCTGTTCGGCCTGCTGGCACGCGCGTCGTCGCGGCGCACTGGATTCCTGATCGGTTTCGCCTGGGGACTGGGGTGTTTCCTGACCGGGGTGAGCTGGATCTATGTCAGCCTGTCGGTATATGGCGGCATGTCGAT
Organism: uncultured beta proteobacterium; assembly: GCA_963828945.1. Taxonomy (GTDB): domain Bacteria; phylum Pseudomonadota; class Gammaproteobacteria; order Burkholderiales; family Thiobacillaceae; genus Thiobacillus. Next base: position 128,881 of record CAWHHA010000026.1, on the reverse strand, counting down.
GGGGCTGTCGGGGCTGGCCACGCTTTTGTTCTGTAGCGTATTGGCGCTGTTTCCAGCGCTGGTGGGGGCGCTGCAGGCATACCCTGGAGGGCACTTGGCCCCCATGGGGGTATAAACGCTGGTCTATTTCACCCGCGCTCAAACTGCTGCTGGGACTCCCGCTGTTGTGGGGGATGTCGGAGTGGGTGCGCGGCTGGGTGCTCACCGGTTTTCCCTGGCTCAGCCTCGGCTATTCGCAAGTACCAGCCAGCCCGCTGGCGGGCTATGCACCGGTGCTTGGGGTGTATGGCGTGTCGTTTGTGATGGCGCTTATTGCCGCCTTGCTGGCGTGGAGTTTTACGCCGCAGCGCCGGCCTGCCCTGCGTGTGTGGGCGCTCACTGCCGCTTTAGCGCTGGGTGTTGGCGGCCAGCTTTTGCGCGGCGTGGTCTGGACCATGCCCATTGGTGAGCCCACTTCAGTTGCGCTGCTGCAAGGCAATATCGCGCAAGACATGAAATGGCAGCCCGACAAAACCCGCGCCACGCTTGACAGTTATGCGCGCATGGCGGCCGCCGCCCCCGCGCAACTCATCGTCTTGCCAGAAACCGCCTTGCCGTTGTTTGAGGCCGAGCTACCCGATGCGTATCGCGCCCGGCTGGCGGCCATCGGCCAAAAAAATGGCGGCGATATCCTCGCTGGCCTGCCGACCGGGTCGCTGGATCGCGCTTACTACAACAGCGTCATCAGTCTGGGCAGCGCCGCCAGCCAGCGTTATCACAAGATTCACCTGGTGCCGTTCGGCGAATATATTCCGTTGAAATCGGTATGGGGCTGGGTGATCACGGTTCTGCATATCCCGCTGTCCGACTTTGCGCGCGGCGCGATTGACCAGCGCCCACTCGCCATCGGCGGCCAGCAGGTTGCGGTCAACATCTGTTACGAGGATGCATTCGGTGAGGAAATCATCCGCCAGTTGCCCGCGGCGACGGTGCTGGTGAATGTCAGCAATCTGGCCTGGTTCGGCGATTCGTTCGCGCCCTGGCAGCATGCGCAGATGTCGCAAATGCGCGCGCTGGAAACTGGCCGCATGGTGCTGCGCGCCACCAACACCGGGCTCACCGCCATCATCGACCCGCAGGGCCGGTTGCTGGCCAGCCTGCCGCCCTTTACCAGCGGCAGCCTGAGTGGGTCGATTCAGGGTTATGCCGGCAGCACGCCCTATGTGCGCTGGGGCAATGCAGCCGTGCTGGCGTTGTGGGGATTGCTTGCAGCGGGGTTGCTGCTAAGTCGCTTCAAGCGGCGGCTCTGATCCGCGTTGCGTTGCGGCCACCGCGCTTGGCTTCCAGCAAGGCGGCATCCGCCCGCGCCAGCGCCTCGTTTTCTTCCTTGTCGTCGCGGCTGTATTCCGACAAGCCGCCGCTCCACGACAGCCGCTGCGTCACGCCCTTGATGAGCTCCACGCTTTCCGGCATGTTGGCGCGCAGCCGTTCCGCCAGTTCCTGTGCGCGATCCAGCGGCGTAAAGGGGAACAACACGCAAAATTCATCGCCCCCCAGGCGTGCAATGAAATCACTGTTGCGCAGCGTGGTTTTAAGCGCCTCGCCAAATTTGATAATCAGCTGATCGCCCGCTTCGTGGCCGAAGGTGTCGTTGACCTGTTTGAAGTTATCAATATCCATAATCAGCAGGCTGTGCGACCAGCCGTCTTTCAGGCTGGCGAACAATTCCTTCTGTTTCTCATCGAAACCCCGTCGGTTATGGACTTGCGACAGATGGTCGAGCCGGGCCTGGGAGGTCACTTCACGCTGCTTGCCGAGCATGATCTTGCCAATCTTCAGCATGGTTTCGAGGGGGGGCGTGAACTCTGCCAGGCTCACCGGATAATCCGCGCGCAGCCGCTGTTGCCGCAAATCATTGGTGAAACGCACCAGCATGCGCAGGCTGTCGCCGACGCGATTGCGCACCGTCAATGTAAACGCCATCACCAGCACGGCAATCAGCAGGCTGATCAGCAGCCAGCCCAAAAAGTACGGCGCGATGCGTTCGATCACCGGCATGTCGTTGCGCCACACTGCAATCGTCCACGGGGTGCCTGCCAACGCAATCCAGTTGGGTGAATTGCGCGACTTGAGGGCCTGATTGCCGCGCCGCATCAGCACGCTGGCCACGCCCTCGCCCTGCTTTTGTTGCAGCTCGGCATAGGCGGCGGCGTCTGGCAGCGGCAGGGTGTCAAACAGCGCCTGTAATTGCGGCATGCTTTGTTCGACAATGACGACCCCCAGCCGTTTGCCTTCAGCATTGACCACCGGATGCGAGATGGACAAGCTGAAACTGGCGGATGCGCTCTCGCCGCCGCGCCCGGCATTGGCGATCAGCCGCCGCGTGTCGCCTGGCAAAAAGCCGGGCAGCAGCTGGTTTTGCCCGGCGGTGACGAACAGCACGGTCGCATCCTGATTCAGCGCATGCAGATTGGCGGCCTGCGCCTGACACACTTCAGGGGTGGCCGTGGCAAAACATTCCAGCGTCTGCGGATGGGTGGCGATCAGCGCAGCGCTGCGCTGCATCGCTGTGGCCAGAAATTCTATCTGCGTGGCCATGACCGGCTTGTCGAGCTTTTCCGTTACCTCCAGGGCCTGCGGCCGCGACAGGTAAATCGCGGCCGTAACCAGCCCGGTCAACAGCACGAGGGCTGCAACCAGGGTCAGGCCAAACCGCAATATCGACGAAGAAGGCATAGGAAAAAAGCCAGCAAGCTCCAAACGCTAATGGTTATGATTTTTCGCAATAACAGGCAATTGGGTTTCAGGATGCCTGTGAGCACTGAGTACAGCAAAACTCATGCCCCGATACAAACACACCCGACAGGCCAGCCTGTCGGGTGTGTTGATTGTCCAGTGTAAAAAAATCCGACTTTATTGCCGACCTGTGCTGCCGAATCCACCTTCGCCGCGCTGACTCGTTTCAAAATCTTCCACCACATTGAACTCGGCCTGCACCACCGGCACGATGACCAGCTGCGCCAGGCGTTCCAGCGGTGTCAGCTCAAACGCTTGCTGGCTCCGGTTCCAGGCCGACACCATGAGCTGGCCTTGATAGTCCGAATCGATCAGCCCCACCAGGTTGCCCAGCACGATGCCGTGTTTGTGACCGAGGCCCGAGCGCGGCAGGATCAGCGCGGCATAGCCGGGATCGGCCAGATGAATGGCCATGCCCGTCGGAATCAGCCGGGTTTCGCCCGGCGCTAGTACGATCGGACTATCAATACAGGCACGCAAATCGAGTCCGGCAGAGCCCGTTGTGGCGTAATGCGGCAGCTGATCGCGCAGGCGGGTGTCGAGAATCTTCACATCCATCTTCATATTCGTCGGGTTCTCATCAGTTCAACAGGGTCAATAAGTGGCGAATCAGGGCACGCGCCTGGGTCAGTTTGTCGGCACGCGGCAGCGGGTGCTGGCCCTGATGGTCGAATAGCACCAGCTCGGCGGCGTCTTGCCCCAGCGTGTCCTGCGCCAGATTGCCGACCAGCAGAGGCAGTTTCTTGCGCAGGCGCTTGGCTTCGGCATATTCGGCCAGGCGCTCGGTTTCGGCGGCAAAGCCCACGCAAAACGGCGCATCGGGTAAAGCGGCCACCTCCGCCAGAATATCGGGGTTGGCAATCAATTGCAGGCTCAGGGGTTCGGCGCTTTTCTTGATTTTTTGCGTGGCGGCGGCATCCACCCGGTAATCGGCCACCGCCGCCACCGCAATAAATATATCGCTTGGCAGCTGGGCCCGCACCGCTGCATGCATCTCGGCGGCGCTTTGCACATCGATGCGACGCACCCCTCGCGGCTGCGCAAGACAAGTCGGCCCCGACACCAGGCACACCTCGGCGCCCGCTTCGGCCGCCGCCTGTGCCACGGCATAGCCCATCTTGCCGGAACTGCGGTTGGTCAGTCCGCGCACCGGGTCGATCGCTTCAAACGTCGGCCCAGCGGTGATCAATACCCGTTTGCCCGCCAGCGGCCCGGTTTTCAGCAAGCCCGGCAGGGCCGCCGCGATCTCGCTGGCTTCCAGCATGCGTCCCAGCCCTGTTTCGCCGCACGCCTGTTCGCCTGCGGCTGGGCCCAGCACGTTCACATCGTCCGCGTGGAGTTGTTCCAGATTGCGCTGGGTGGCTGCAGCCGCCCACATTTCACGGTTCATCGCCGGGGCAACCGCTAGCGGGCAGGTACGCGCCAGACACAGGGTAGACAGCAGATCGTCCGCCCGTCCCTGGGCGAGCTTGGCCAGAAAATCGGCGGAAGCCGGCGCAACCAGCAACAGATCGGCTGCACGCGACAGATGAATGTGTTCCATGCCGTCGCCACTGGCGGCATCCCACAGCGAGGTCAGCACCGGCTGGCCGGATAGGGCCTGAAATGTCAGCGGCGTGACAAACTGCTGCGCCGCAGCGGTCATCACCACCCGCACCTCAGCCCCGGCCTTGATCAGCAGGCGGCATAACTCGGCTGCTTTATACGCAGCGATCCCGCCGGTCACGCCCAAAATGATTTTTTTATGTGTCAGTGACACGATCCCGATTCCCGGCGCACATTTACATGACAATGCTGACATTCTAACAGGGGTAAATATGGCGATTTGCGACTGGCCTTTAGACACGCGTCCACGTGAAAAACTGCTGAAACAGGGCGCGGCGGCGCTCACAGACGCCGAACTGGTTGCGGTTTTCCTGCGCACTGGCGTGGTTGGCAAAAGTGCGGTTGATCTGGGCCGTGAATTGATCGAGCGCTTTGGCGGCCTCGGCGGTTTGTGCCGCGCCGACCAGTCATCCGCCTGCGCTGCGCCCGGGGTGGGTGAAGCCAAGTACGCCTTGCTGCAGGCCGTGATGGAAATGGCGCGGCGCACGCTGGCCGAAGAGATGCAGGCGGGCGACGCGCTGGAGTCACCCCACGCCGTGCGCGACTACCTGCGGCTGATTCTGCGCGGCAAGGAATACGAGGTGTTTTGCTGCGTCTTCCTCGACGCGCAGAACCGGGTGATCGCGTTGGAAGAGCTGTTTCGCGGCACCCTGACGCAAACCAGCGTCTATCCACGCGAGATCATCAAACGCGCCCTGGCGCATAACGCGGCAGCGTTGATCCTGGCGCACAACCACCCCAGCGGGGTGGCCGAGCCCAGCCAGGCTGACCGCGTCCTCACCCGAAAACTGGCGGAAGCACTGGCCCTGGTCGATATCCGCGTGCTTGACCATTTTATCGTCGCGGGCGCGTCTTCACTGTCGTTCATGGAGTCCGGCCAACTTTGAACCTGCGCAGGACTTGCCTCATTCTCGGAGGCTGTGGTATAAATCGCGGTTCTCGGGTTGGCCTCAATCGGCTGACCCCAACCAGTTAACCCTCAATTTTGGAGCAGCATCATGGCTCGCGTATGTGTCGTAACGGGCAAGAAGCCCATGGTTGGAAACAACGTTTCCCACGCCAACAATAGAACCAAGCGTCGTTTCCTGCCCAACCTGCAACAGCACCGGTTCTGGGTCGAGGCCGAAAATCGCTGGGTTCGCCTGCGTTTGTCTACCGCTGCATTGCGCACCATCGACAAGAATGGCATCGAGTCCGTTCTGGCTGACCTGCGCGCCAATGGCGTCTCGGTTTAAGGAGATCCACCATGGCTAAAGGCGGACGCGAAAAGATCAAGCTGGAGTCCACTGCGGGCACCGGTCACTTCTACACCACAACCAAAAACAAGAAAACCATGCCGGAGAAAATGGAGATCAGCAAGTTCGATCCCAAAGCCCGCAAGCATGTGATGTACAAGGAAACCAAGCTTAAATAAGCCTGGCTCCACCCAATAAAAAACCCGCAAAGTTGCGGGTTTTTTATTGGGTTCTGGACTCAAACAGGGGCAACCCTCAAGGCCGCCCCATTCGCATCAGGCATAACGGCGCAGGCGCACCGAGAAATCCTTCAGCGACTCCACGCCGCTCTCTTCGGCACGTTTACACCAAGCCTGCAACTGCTCCAGCAACTGCTCACGGCTGGCGGTCGAGCGTCCCCAGATTGCGGACAGTTCCTGACGCATGCGATAAACCGTTTGCAGGCGCTCACTCTTGCCCAGCAACTTGTCCAGTTCAGCCTTGTCGGCTGCAGCAAGCTCACTCGGCTCTTTGTACAGCCAGGCTCGGAAGCTATCGAGATTCCAGTTTTGCGGCAGATTTGAACCAGCTTTCAGCTTGGCGATTTCGGCTGCACTGTCGTCGCGCACGCTTTTCACAAAGCGCGTCATTACATCGTAGCGGTGGGTAATGACGGCTTGCAGGGTATCCAGATCACACAGCGGCTTGGCGGGTAGCCATTTCACGGTCGGAGCCACTTTGCGAACCGTGGCAAGCCCCACATAAGTCATCAGTTTGATGTACAGCCAGCCGATGTCGAACTCGTACCATTTGTTCGACAACCGTGCCGACGTGCCATACGCGTGGTGGTTGTTGTGCAGTTCTTCGCCGCCGATCAGGATGCCCCACGGCACGATGTTGGTGCTCGCATCTTCGCAGGCGAAGTTGCGGTAGCCCCAGTAGTGACCCACGCCATTGATGATGCCGGCCGCCATGATCGGCATCCACGCCATCTGCACCGCCCAGATGGTCAGACCAATCGGCCCGAACAAGGCAATATTGATGATCATCAACAGCGCAACCCCCATGGCCGAATGGCGGCTGTAGACATTGCGCTCCATCCAGTCATCGGGCGTACCGTGGCCGTATTTTTCCAGCGTTGCGGCCACCTTGGCCTCGGCGCGATAGAGTTCTGCGCCTTCCAGCAGCACCTTCATGATGCCGCGCGTCTGCGGGCTGTGCGGATCTTCGACGGTTTCACACTTGGCGTGGTGCTTGCGGTGAATCGCAACCCACTCCTTGGTCACGACACCGGAGGTGAGCCACAGCCAGAGCCGGAAAAAGTGGCTGACGATGGGGTGCAGATCAACCGCGCGGTGCGCCTGTGAGCGATGCAGGAAAATGGTGATGGCTGCGATGGAAACATGGGTCAGTGCCAGGGTAATCAGCACGTATTGCCACCACTGCAGGTTCCAACCCGGTAAAGCCAACAGGCTTGAGAGCATAGTTTTGGGGTCCAAAATAAGACAAATTAATCTTCTAATTATACAGGAAAATGCCATAAAAATCAATGGCTACTTGGTTGCGGGGTCGACCGTTCCTGCCAGATGAACCACGCGCTGCGGGAAGGGAATTTCGATGCCGGCCGTCTTGAATCCGCGCCAGATTGCCCAGTTGATATCCGAGCGCAGGTTACCCTGTCCTTCGCTGGCATCGCGTATCCACACACCCAGTTCCATTTGAATCCCATTATCGGCAAATTCCCGCAGAAACACCTTGGGCAAATACTCTGGCTCGTCCTGAATCACCCGATCCTGGCTGCGCGCAGCCGCCAGCATCAGTTCTTGGGCCTGCTCCAGATCCGCGTCATACGACACCTGCACCGGAATCCCAATGCGTACATTAGGTTTGGACAGCGAATGATTGATCACGGTCTGGGTGATCAAGGTCTCGTTCGGCACGATGGTTTCGGTGCCGTCGAGCGCCTTCAGCAAGGTGTAGCGCGTGTTGATCTGGCTGACTTCACCGTATTTATTGTCCACTGTCACCAGATCGCCGATGCGTACCGAGCGGTCGAGCAAAATGATGAAGCCGGAAATATAGTTACTGGCGACCTTTTGCAGACCGAAACCGATGCCCACGCCGATCGCGCCGCCCAGTACCGACAGCACGGTGAGATCGATCCCCACCGTTGGCAGCGCCACCAGCACAGCCAGAATCAGCAATACCGTGCGTGCGGCTTTTGCCAGAGCCATCCGCAGCGACAGATTCATCTCCGTGAGATTCATCAGGTGACGCTCGGCCAGACGCGCCAGCGTGAGCGCCAGGATCAAGGCCACCACAATCACCACCGCCGCCTGTCCCAGCAACCACAGGGAAAAGCGATGGCTGCCCGACTGGAACGACAGCGCTTCCATTGCCGCATGGATGCGCGGCAGCAAACCCGTCAGGTGCAAGGCAAACGCGCCCCAGATCAGCCAGGCCGCTGTGCGCTCCCAGGCTTTCAGGGATTCGCGCGGCTCAAATACAAAGCGCAGCGCATACGCTACGCCACGCACCAGTATCAGTGAAAGCAGCAGGGGGACCGCTATATCGAGCAATGGCGTCGCACGCAGAACGAGCTCCGCTGCCTCGCGGCCGATCAGCAAGGCAAGCAGCATCAGCAGCGGGAAGCCGATGAGCTGCAGCCCCTCACGCCCGGCGGATTGGGCATACGCCGATATATTTAGCCATGAGCTTACCTGCCGCCGCACGACCCAGGCCACTAGCGCGCACAGCACCAGCACGCCCACCTGCCACCAGATCCGCGAATCGTGGCTGTCGGCGATCAGCCGGGTGATCAGGTTGTCAAAGGGCAGGGATTGCAGCATGGTCAGAAATTCAGCGTCAATTGCGCGGACAGGATATCGACCGCGCTCTCATAGGTGCCGGACAAGGTCACCGGCGTAACGGGGGGCAAGTTGGTGAATTCGGTCTTGTTGATACGGGCGTCCTTCATGAACAGGTGCGCGTAACCGAAATCAAGCACGCTCTTGTCGGACAAGCGGTACTGCGCACCAAACGCCAGCCAGGTGCGGTCCTCATCCGGAATGCGCGCGGTGCGGTACATGTCCGATACGGGCGTTTCGTCATACGCCACACCGCCGCGCAGGGTCAGCTTGTCATCCAGGTGGTAATTCATTCCCAGCGAATAACGATAGCTATCGCTCCAGTTTTCCGGCGTGAGCCCAAGCGTCACGCCGCCGTTGCGCACAATGCGCAACTCCTTGAAATCACTCCAGCCGGTCCAGGTTACATCGGCAAGCAGGTCCCATTTCGGGGTCAATGCATGAAACAGGCTGAGCGAGGCCGAATCCGGCAAGGTGGTGTCTGCCGTTATTGGGCCATTGGCGACAGACGCCACGCTGAATTCAACATCCCCTTTCAAGGTGTAGTCGACCTCGGAACGGTAAGCCAGACCCACCCGGGTGGCGTCGCTCAGTTGCCACAACAGCCCGAGGTTAAAGCCCCAGCCGTAATCGTCGCCGCTGACTGTGGCGATGCCCGCGCCATTGGCGGAATTGGACAGCGTGGCTTCGGTGTACTGGATGCTCAGGCCCGCGCCGAGCGAGAGCGATTCGCTGGCTTTCCAGGCGATCGCAGGATTCAGGTTGATCGTTTTCAGCTCGGACTTGATCGCCTGGGTGCGGCCTTTCCAGGTGCTGTCGTATTCGGTTTTGAGGCCGAACGGTGCGTTCAGGCCCACGCCCACATGAATATCCGGCGACACCCGATACGCAAAGTAGGCATTGGGCACGAACGCCAGATCGCCCGCGTCGCCGCCGTCACCCCCGCCGACAGGTCGACGGGGTTATTAATACTGCCGTGCCGGTGAATTCGGCCTGCGGCCTGATCAGGCTGCCCGCCAGCACCAGCTGGCTATCGGGCAGCAGGGTCATCCCCGCCGGGTTGAAGAAAATCGTGCTGGCATCCTGTGCGCTGGCAGCCTGACCGGCATAGGCATTGCCGAGGCCGCTGGCGTTCTGTTCGATCAGCGCGAATCCCGCCGCGTGCGCGAGGGTGGCGCAGCCTGCCAGTGCCAGGCCGAGCGCCAGGCGGTTAAATCGAATTTTCATGAAGTCTCCCTTGGTATTGTGAAATCAGGTTCATGCAAAACCAGCATACATTGCGTCGACCACCGCGCGATAACGCTCAAGTATCAGGCTACGCTTGATCTTGAGGGTGGGCGTTAGCAGGCCATTGTCGACCGTCCACGGCGTAAGCTCGGGATGCAGGCGGCGAATCTGCGCGTAGCCCGGAAAATGCTTGAGATGCTCTGCCACACGCCGCGTGAGGGCTCTGAGCACTTTGGGATGGGTCAGTGCCGCATGGCTGGTGCGGATCGATGTCGAGGCTGGCGGCAAAAGTCTGCCAGTGCGCCTCGTTCAGCACGGTCAGCGCGGCGAGGTAGGGCTTGCCTTCGCCGACCAGCATCACCTGCTCGAACAGCGGGTCGAGCAAAATGGCAGATTCCATCTCGGTGGGCGGCACTTTCTCGCCGTTGCTCAGCACGATGATGTCCTTGATCCGGCCGATGATGGTGAAATGCCCCTGTCCATCCACCCGCGCCTTGTCGCCGCTGTGCAGCCAGCCGTCGGCGTCGATCATGGCGCGGGTGGCGGCCTCGTCCTTCCAGTAACCGCGCATCACACAGCGGCTGCGCGTGAGCAGTTCGTCGTTGTCGCCGATCTTCACCTCAACCCCGGGCAAGGGCTGGCCAATGCTGGCCGGCACGTTGGATTCCGGGCGATTGACGCACACCACCGGGCTGGTTTCAGTGAGCCCGTAGCCCTGATAAAGCGGCACCCCGAGCCCGATGAACACGCGCGCGATGTCGGGGGTCAGCGCGGCGCCGCCGGACACCGCCACCGTGAGCCGACCGCCCAGTTTGTCGGTGACGGTGCGCGCCACCAGCCGGTCGAGCAACGGCCACAGCAACAATTCCGGATGCCAGCCAGCACGGCCCTGCGCGCGCTCGAAACGCCGCCAGCCGACGCGCACGGCGAGATCGAACAGCATTCTGGCCAGCCGGCTCTTCTTCGCCAGTCCGTCCTGAATCCGCCCGTACACCCGCTCGTAAATGCGCGGAACCGAGATCAGCGCCGTCGGGCGGATCTCCTCCAGATCCTTGGCCAGTTGCGCAATCGAACGCGCATAGGCGACTTCGGCACCGAGCAGCATCGGCAGGTAATAGCCTCCGGTGCGCTCCAGCGTGTGCGACAAAGGCAGGAAAGACAAGAACACCGCATGCTCGCCAAAGTCCGCGCACTGTGAGGCGGCATAGGCATTCCACAGCAGGTTCGCGTGCGTCAGCATCACGCCCTTGGGGCGTCCGGTGGTGCCGGAGGTGTAAACGATGCTGGCCAGCTGATCGGCGTCGAGCAGGCATGCGGGAACGGGCGTGTTGGCGGCTGCCGCCAGCCAGTCAGCGGCGACGACAGGGTGCAGGTTCGACCTATCCGCTCCGTTTTCCGGCGCCGCCAGACAGACGATGCGTTGCAGGCTCGCCACCGGACCCGCGATCTCGGTGAGGTTCTTGTGCTGGAACTTGCCTTCGACCAGCAGCAGCCTGGCATCGGCATGATTGAGGATGTAGGCGGCGTTGTCCGGGCGATCATCCAGATACAGCGGCACTGTAACCAGACCCAGGCCAAGCGCGGCCTGATCGAAAATCACCCACTCGACACAGTTTTTCAGCATCAGCGCCACGCGGTCGCCGGGTACCAATCCTTCCTTGACTAGCGCGGCCTGCCAGCGCACCACCTCGGCGGCGATCTGCGCCCAGGTGTAGGCAACCCAGCAACCCGCCGCCTCATCGAACTGGCGATAGGCGACCCGATCAGGTGACGCCGCCACGCGTGCGCGAAACAGGCCGCACAGTGTGGCTAACGTATCGGGAGGAGGAAATGCGGTCGTCATCGAAAATCAAATCCGCTGGCAATGAACACGCGCATTGATAACGGCAAGGCCAGAATGGGTCAAACGTCCGTTTTGACCGTTGCTGACTTGACCATCACGGCGGCAAAAAAGCCATCGGTGCCGTGCAATGCGGGCGATAGTTTCAGCAGGGGGCCGGTATCGAGGTCGATCTTGTTCTGCGCCAGCAATTCGTTCACCGGCAGCAGGGTGAAGCCGCCCTCCGCCAGCAGCGCATCGACTATCGCCTCGTTCTCGTCCGGCAACAGGCTGCAGGTGGCATACACCAAGCGACCACCGGGTTTCAGCAGTTTCGCTGCCGCGCGCAGGATCGCGCCCTGCTTCTGCGTCAGTTCCGCCACGCTTTCGGGCGACTGGCGAAATTTCAGATCGGGATTGCGGCGCAGCGTGCCCAGACCCGAGCACGGCGCATCGACCAGCACACGGTCGAGCTTGCCCGCCAGCCGCTTCACCCGCGTGTCATTTTCGGACGCAATCAACTGCGGCGTCACGTTGGACAGCCCCGAGCGCGCCAGTCGCGGCTTCAGTTTGACAAGCCGTTTTTCCGCCACGTCAAAGGCGTACAGCCGTCCGGATGACGCCATCATCGCGCCGATGGCGAGCGTCTTGCCGCCCGCGCCGGCGCAAAAATCGCACACCATTTCGCCGCGCCGCGCCCCCAGCAGCAAGGCCAGCAACTGGCTGCCGTCGTCCTGCACTTCGAGGCTGCCGTCGATAAACAGCGGATGGCGGTTGATCGCCGGATGCTCCTTGAAACGGATGCCCCACGGCGAATACGGCGTCGCCTCGACCGCAAAGCCTTCCGCCTGCAAGCGCGCCAGCACGCTGTCGCGGTCGGCTTTGAACGCGTTGACCCGCACGTCGAGCGGCGCAGGCAGTTGCAGGGCGCGACCCAGCGCGAGGATGGCGTCGTCGCTCATCGACGGCTGCAGCTTTTCAATCACCCACTCGGGCAGTTCGGCAGCGGTGGCCAGCGGCAAATCGTCGGTTTTGGCGTTACGGATGTGCGCAATCAGTTCGGGCTTGGCAAATTGTTCCAGCGTTGCGCCGCTCATGCCGCGCACCTTGATCAGCCAGGCGACGATCAGCGTGCGCGGATTGGCGGCGGGCACCACCACGGATAAATAACGATAGCGCCGCAGCACGCCAAACACCGCTTCCGCAACAAACGCACGGTCGTGCGAACCGAGCTTTTTGTGCTCGCGGAAAAAGGCCGACAACTCCGCGTCAGCAGGGCGTTTGAAGTCCAGTACCAGATCAAGTGCCTGGGTGGCGAGTTGCAATAAGGGCAGAGTAAGTTCCATCAGTGGGCGTTAAGACCGGTTGGCAGGCAGCAGGAAATGCCCTGTAAAAAATTATGCGGCGGCGGGTTTGCGACCGCACGCCTTTTCGTACGAGTGCCCCAAGCAGCAGGCCACATTTGAATTCACGGCAGCGAATCCTGATTCTTGTGGGCATCTTTATAGGGGAAGCGCACATGGCCGTAGCGAATCACCAGCACGGCAAATGCCAGCAGCAGCATCGAGGTGGTTACCCCCAGCATGCGCCAGACATCGAGGCTTTTCATGTCCAGAACCAGATAACGCGCCAGCGCGACGATTGCGATGTAGATGGGAAAGCGCACCGGCAACTGGCCAGACTTGAAATACACGCCGACCATGGCGAAAATTTCCAGATACAGGAACAGCAGCAACAGATCGGCCAGCGTGACGGTGCCGGCGCTGATCATGGTCCTGACTTCGATTACGCCCGCCACCAGGGTCGCCAAAGCAATAACGAGGAGGCCGACGGACTCGAACACGCTCAATGTGTTGAGGGCCAGACGGGAGAATATGCGGTCTTTGGCAGGATTCATGACGCCCCCGGACGAGTGAGGCGCAAGGATACCTTAGCCTACACGCTTGTGCACCAGCCACTCGCGCCAGATGGCAACGGATACCGCAAGCAACACCGGCCCCAGAAACAGGCCGATCAGGCCAAAGGCATTGAGGCCACCCAGCACCCCTAGAAACACCAGCAAAAACGGGATCCGCGTCGGCCCGCTGATGACCAGTGGGCGAATCAAATTGTCGATCCAGCTCACCACCAGCGCGCCCCACAGGAACAGGCCCAACGCGGCCTGGGTGTCACCTTGCGCCAGCAGGCCGAGCGACAGGCCGATCCACACCACCGGACCGACAAACGGAATCAGCGACACCAGCGCCGTGATCACTCCCCACAGCGCCGGTGCGGTAGATGCCCGCCACCCAGTAGCCCAGCCCGGCGAGCACGCCCTGCGCCAGCGCCGTCAGCACAATACCGAACACCACGGCGCGCACGGTGACGCCCACCGCCTGGATATAGCCGCGCGCCGATTCGCCCAGCCAGCGGGTCGCCACCCGGCGAAACTGCGTCAGCACCTCGTCGCCGTGGCGATACAGAAAAAACAGGGCGAACACAGCAATGCCGAATTTGGCCGCATTGCGTCCCACTCCGCCTACGAATGCCTTCAGCGCTGTCGCATCCAGCAAACCCAGCGCCGTCATTTGCGCGCGCGCCCATTCGGCATCGCCCTGCACGCGACCGTACTGCGCAATCAACCAGTCGGCGGCGGGCCAGTCGCGCACGCCGTCCGGCAAGGGCGGCAGACCGTCGGCGGCCAGGCGTTTGAGAATGGCCGACGCCGTCGCCACGTCGCCCACCACGGTGAACATGACCCACAACAGCGGCAGCAACAACGTGGCCGCCACGCCCAGCGTCATCAGCAGGGCAACGACGTTCTCACGCCCCGGCAAGCGGCGACTGACAAGCTGATGCAACGGCCAGGTGACGTAGGCGAGGATGCCGGCCCATGCCAGCGAGGCGAAAAATGGCGACAGCACCCAGAAGGTGCTGCCGAAAATGAAGACCAGAAACGCAAAGGCCGCGATGCGGCGTGCGAGCGGTGAGTCGATGTTGGTCGGCATGGGCGCCTCGTCAGGCCAGCCAGCGGGCACCGCGCATCAGCGCGGCGCAGACGGTTTGCGCGTGACCCACAGGCTGGCGAACATGAAAGTTGCAATGATGAGGCCGACGATACCGAGCGACAACCCAATCGGGATTTTGTAGAAATCGACAATCAGCATCTTGGACCCGACAAACACCAGCACCATCGCCAGGCCGTATTTCAGCAAATGGAAACGTTCGGCCATGCCGGCGAGCATGAAGTACATCGCGCGCAGGCCGAGGATGGCGAAGATGTTCGAGGTAAACACGATGAAGGGATCAGTCGTGATCGCGAAAATCGCCGGGATCGAATCAACCGCAAAAATCAGGTCGGACAACTCGATCATGATCAGCACCAGGAACAGCGGCGTAAACATGCGCACACCGTTCTCCTTCACCCAGAATTTCTCGCCGCGATAATCCGGTGTCAAGCGCATGTGGCGCTTGACCCAACTGAGCACCGGATTCTTGTTCAGATCCGGCTCGGCTTCGGCCAATATCAGCATCTTGATGCCGGTGATGACCAGGAACGCGCCGAACAGATACAGGATCCAGTGGAATTCCTGCACCAGCCACGCGCCCGCCGCAATCACCACGGCCCGCATCACGATGGCGCCGATGACGCCGTAAATCAGCACCCGCCGCTGGTATTCCGCAGGCACGGCGAAGAAGCTGAAAATCATCAGGAAGACGAAGATGTTGTCGACCGCGAGCGATTTCTCGATCAGATAGCCGGTCAAGAACTCCATCGCCTTGACGTCGGCAATCTCGGCGCCGTATGCGCCCTTGAGGTGCCACCACAGCCCGAGGTTGAACAGCATGGCCAGCGAAAACCAGATGAACGACCAGGCTGCCGCCTCCTTGAAGCTGACCTTGTGCGCCTTGTTGCCGCCGACCAGGAACAGGTCGACGGCCAGCATCACCAGCACGAAGCCGACGAATGCGCCCCACATCCAGGGCTCACCGATATGCAGCGCTGCGTCCATGTTTGGTCCCGGTCCGGTTTAAGCTGAGTTCAGGCTTACTGCACTGCGCGCAATGCGGCGATGCGCTCTTCCAGCGGCGGGTGCGTCATGAACAGGCGCTTCAGTCCGACTGGCGCCGCCGCCGGCGATGCCGAACGCCGCCATTTTTTCGGGCAACGGTGCCGGGTGCAGGCTGTTCAAGCGCTCCAGCGCGGCGATCATCGCGCCCTTGCCGGCGAGCGACGCGCCGCCGCGGTCGGCACGGAATTCGCGCTGGCGCGAGAACCACATGACGATGATCGAGGCGAGGATGCCCAGCACCAGCTCGGCGATGATCATGGTGACGAAAAACGCCGGGCCATGGCCGTTCTCGTTCTTGAACACGACGCGGTCGACGGTGTGGCCGATCACGCGCGACAGGAACATCACGAAGGTGTTCACCACGCCCTGAATCAGCGCCAGCGTCACCATGTCGCCGTTGGCGACGTGGGCGATCTCGTGGCCGATGCACCGCTTCGGCCTCCTGCCGTGTCATGGTGTTCAACAGGCCGGCCGACACCGCGACCAGCGCGTTGTTCTTGTTCATGCCGGTGGCGAAGGCGTTGACGTCGGGCGAAGTCGAAGATCCCGACTTCGGGCATGCCGATGCCGGCGTCGGCCGCATATTTCTTCACGGTTTCAACCAGCCAGAACTCGGTCGAATTCGACGGCGTCTCGATCACCTGCACGCCCATCGACTTCTTCGCCATCCATTTCGAGATCGCCAGCGAAATCAGCGAACCGCCAAAGCCCATGACTGCGGCAAAAATCAGCAGCGAAGTCAGGTTCAACCCCTGCGCGGTGAGATAGGGCTCGACGCCGAGAATGCGCATGGTGATCGACAGCACCAGCACGATGGCCATGTTGGTGGCGAGGAACAGGAAAATACGTTTCATGATGTTCTCCTTGGATAAAGGACAAAGCCTTGTATGAACAGGCAACAGGATACAGACCGCCAATCAACAATAAAATTCGATTTTTATACTGCTATTGTTCGGTTTTCTCGAATCGAGATGGATCGGGTTTGATCGAGTATCTCCATGCTTAACTACAAACACCTGCATTACTTCCGCACCGTTGCCAAGACCGGCGCGATCAACCGCGCGGCTGAAAAGCTGCATCTGACGCCGCAGACCTTGTCGGGTCAGATTAGCGCGTTTGAGACCCGTCTGGGCGTAGAGTTGTTCCGCCGCAGCGGACGCCGGCTGGAACTGACCGACGCCGGCCGCACCGCGCTGACCTATGCCGACGACATCTTCCACATCGGCGCCGAACTCGAAGAAGCCCTGCAGAACCGCGATGCCGCGCCGGTGCATCCGTTCCGCGTCGGCATCGCCGACGCCGTGCCGAAAGCCATCGCCTATCAACTGCTGGCGCCGGCGCTCACCCTGGCCGAACCGGTCAAGCTGGTGTGCAAGGAAGACCGGCTGGAGCAGCTCGCGGCCGAGCTCTCGATCCACCGGCTCGACATGGTGCTGGCCGACCGGCCGTTGCCGTCCAACATGGACATCAAGGGGTATAGCCATCCGCTCGGTGAATGCGGCATCGCTTTCCTCGCCGCGAAGCGCGTCGCCCAGACGCTGCACGGCGATTTCCCGGCATGCCTCGACAGCGCGCCGTTGTTGATCCCCGGCGAGGACAGCGCCCTGCGCGTACCGCTGCTGCGCTGGCTGGAAAAGAAAGGTGTCGTGCCCCGTATCGTCGGTGAATTCGACGACAGCGCGCTGATGAGCGCTTTCGGCCAGGCGGGCGCGGGCGTATTCCCGGTGCCGCTGACGACGGCGCGCGAGGTGATGAAACAGTACCAGGTGATCGAACTGGGGCGGACGCTGGACATCCGTGAACGCTTCTTCGCCATTTCGGTGGAGCGGCGGCTGAGTCATCCGGCGGTGCTGGCGGTCAGCGAAGCGGCGCGGCGCAGCTTCGAGCCCGGCAACACGTAAGGCTCATGGCAGTGCGGTGTCCAGCCAGCCTGCCGCCTCGGCAGGCGTCATCACCCGGAACCATGGCGCGCAGCGCCGGCGCAATTTCAACACCGCGCGATCCTTGCTGACCAGCGCCTGCGCGCGCGCATGCCGCCGCCAGTTCGATGAACTTCTGGTCGTCCGGATCGCTGCAGCGCGGCATACGACTCCACCGGCTGAGCCGCCTGTCAGTCCATTGCGATCAGCGTGGACAGTTCGCGGTAACGCGCGGCCAGCGCGGCCTGCTGCGTCGCATTCAGCGCAAATTCCGGGTAACCCAGCACGCGCTGCCACTCGCCAAATGTGGCGTCTGTCACCACGCAGCGCACGCGACCGTCGATCAATGCGTCGCGCAACGGCTGGACCGTTGCATCGTCGAAATGCAGCAGATCGAGCACCACATTGGTGTCGAGCACCAGCAGGGGCTTATTCAATATGAGCGTGCTCGGCGATGAAGTCGTGCACCCAGTGTTCGGGGTGGGCGCTGGAAAAGCGCCCGACGATTTCGCCCTTGACGAACAGCAGCACGGTGGGAAAGCCGCGCAATTCATAGCGTCCGGCCAGCTTCATGTTCGCGCCTTCGTCCACTTCGACCTTGGCCATGTGCAGCTTCCCGGCGTAATGCGCGATGACGCGCTCCAGCACCGGCGTCAACGCGCGGCAGGGCGGGCACCAGTCGGCCCAGAAGTCGACCAGGATGGGACGCGCGTGCGAGGCCTCGATCACGTCGTGGTCAAAGGATTCCAGGTGGGTATCGAAAATGAGGTCAGCCATGGGGAAGTGTTCCGGAAGGTGGCGCTATTTTGCCTCAAACCAGGCCTCCCCAAGTCTGGCCAAGCCTGCTAACGTTGCGTTTATGGAAGAACGTTTTTATCGCGAACAGGAAATCGCACGGCTGCCCGACTTTCTGCCAGCCGCCACCTACAACCTCGCGCACACGCTGCTGGCGCGCGCCGGCATCATGCCTGTTCGTGCCGATCCGTTCCATGCAGTACATGGCGGTGCTGGACGCGGAGGAATTCATTTTCGTCGACAGCCAGAACAAGGCCTGGGTGGAACTGGCCTGGCAGCATTTTCGGCCGCAGGCGCGCGCGGCGCTCGACGAACGCGTGCCGTTCGAGGTGGTGCATTACTTGCCGCAGGCGGTGGAAACCATGAAGCGCCTGCCGGGTGAGTTTCATAAGGCGCTGCTGGTGCTTGCCGAACGCGATTTACCCCGTGAGGATGCGCGCATCCTGCCCTTGCTCGTCGTTACAGGATGTAACAATCCGGTTTGGCCGCCAACAGACAACAAAAAACCCCGCTGATGCGGGGTTTTTTGTTGGGAAAAGCGGGGCATCAGGCCGGCTGCGGCTTGCTGACCGGGCAGAACAGGTCGTCCTTGCCCTCCTCGCCCAGCCATTCGTAAATCGCAGCAAGCGCCTGATCCTCGTTGGCAAAAATGTGCTTCCGGCCGATTTCGTCGAACAGGCCGGTATTGCGCATCACGTCCAGCACCTGCTTCTTGAGGCCGGAGAACACCAGCGTGACCCCGCTTTCATGCAGCCGCTCGTTGAGATGCCGGATGACCTCCTCGCCCGTGGCATCCAGGTTGTTGATGCCATCGCCCACCACCAGCACATATTTGGCCTTGGGGTTGGTCGGCCACCGCCTCCAGCACCGTGTCCTCGAAGTACGAGACGTTGGCGAAGTACAGCTGGCCGTCGAAGCGCATGGCGACGACATGCTCGCTGGTCGGGAGGTCGGGGTTCACTTTCACATCGCGCAGCGTGCCGTCGGCATAGCGGCCGAGCTGGGCGACGCGCGGCTTCATGGTGCGGTACAGGTACAGCACCAGCGCCAGCGTCGCGCCGATCAGGATGCCCTTGTCGAGATGCGGCGCGGCGACCAGCGTGACGACGAAGGTCACGCCGGCGACGATGCCGTCGGCGCGGCTGGCTTTCCAGGTGTGCTTAATGCTGCCGGAGTGACCAGGCCGGTCACGGCGAGCAGGATGATGACACCGAGGGTGGCCTTGGGCAGGCTGATAGAGATAAGGCGTCAGAAACAGCAGGGTGACGGCCACGAACAAGCCGTTGAACACCATCGCGAAGCCGGTCTGCGCACCTGCCTGCAGGTTGATCGCCGAACCGGTGAACGAACCGGTCGCCGGATAGGCCTGGAAGAACGAGCCGCCCATGTTGGCGAAGCCCTGGCCGATCAGTTCCTGGTTGGGATCGAGGCGCTGCTTGGTCTTGGCGGCGAGTGCCTTGGCCATCGAAATGCATTCCATGAACGCAACCAGCGCGATGATGAGCGCCGCCGACAGCAGTTGCAGCATGGCGTCGAAGGTCAGCGTCGGCAGGCGGAACGACGGCAGGCCGGCCGGGATGTTGCCGACCACGTCGCCGCCGCCGGTGAGGTTCATCTTGCCGTCCTCGATTTTCTTGATGTGCCAGTGGTGGCCGTCGATGGCGACGCCGGCCGGTGCCTGGCCTTCGAGATACAGGGTCGCGGCCTGATCTTCGGGCGCGTCGGCGCGCACGAAGTTGTGCTTGCGCAGTGCCGAAAGGCTGGCCTTGTTCTGCTTTTCGAGGTTTTCGACTTCCAGCTTCATCAGCTCAAGCTGATAACGCAGGTCGGCAACCGCACGCGCGCCGCCGCTCTTTTCCAGCTCGCGCAGTTTCGCGCCCTGGGAGGTGCTCTGCGTTTGCAGGGTTTCGAGCATGTCCTGCGCGGCGACGTAGGCCGCGACCTGCTCGCGCACCGCCAGATCAGCGATGTGCTCGGCACCGCCGCTGGACTTGTGGGCAAAGCCGATGGCAACGCTGACCACGGTGGTGATGACCACCGCGATCAGCACGCTGGGTTTGGACAGCACCTTGATCTTCTTCAGCCCCAGCATCAGCGCCAGCGCGAACACCGACATCGCCAGCGTGGGCAGATGGGTCTGCGGCAGATAGGTCGAACATCTCCCAGATGTCGGTGAGGAAGGAGTCGCTGCGGCCCTTGGGGATGCCCAGCAGCAGATCGAGCTGCGACAGCGCGATGATGATCGCCGCCGCGTTCATGAAGCCCAGAATCACCGGGTGCGACACGAAATTGACGATGGTGCCCAGCTTGAGCACGCCCAGGCTCAACTGGATCATGCCGACCATCAGCGTCAGCAGCAGCGCCAGGCCGATGTATTCCTCGGAGAAAGGAACCGCCAGCGGCGTCAGCGCGGCCGCCGTCATCAGCGAAATGATCGCGACCGGGCCGGTCGCCAGTTGCCGCGACGAGCCCCACAGCGCGCCCAGAATCGCCGGAACGAACGCGGTATAAAGGCCGAAATACACCGGCAGGCCCGACAGCTGCGCATAGGCCATCGCCTTGGGCACCAGCACCAGCGCGCCGGTAATGCCCGCGATCAGGTCGCCGCGCAGGACGATGCTGTTGATGGGAAACCAGTAAAGGAATGGAAACAGCCGGTATAGCAGCGAATTCATGACGGGCGCGGCGACTCTGAAAGAACGTTGAGAAAGGCATCGCTGGCGATGCAAACTGCAACATTCTAGCCAAAACCGCTTTTTATCGAAAGCCTGGCCCGGCCTTGCCGCCGCTTTAACCTTGTTCGATGGCGTAGCGCTTGAGCTTGCGCCACAGCGACACGCGGTCGATGCCAAGCATCTGCGCCGCCAGGGTCTGGTTGCCGTGCGCCTGCTCCAGCACCCACAGGATGTAGTCGCGCTCCTGCTCGTCGAGCGTGGCGATGCGGCCGGCTTTTTTGCGGAAAGCGCGCAGGGTCAGCTCACGCAGATCGTCCGGCAGATGCGCCGCTTCGAGGGTGTCGCCCTGACACAGCGCGACACCGCGCTCGACGATGTTCTCCAGTTCGCGGACGTTGCCTGGAAAATCGTAGCTTTTGAGGATGGCGAGCGCCTCATCGGATATGCCGCGCACAGACTTGCCCATGACCGGCGCGGCGCGGTCGAGAAAGTGCTGCGCCAGCAATGGAATATCATCGCGCCGCTCCGACAGCGGCGGAATGTGCAGGTTGACAACGTTGAGGCGGAAGTACAGATCCTGCCGGAAGCGGCCTTCGGCAACCCAGTCCTTCATGTTGCGGTTGCTGGCGGCGATGAAGCGCAGGTCGATTTTGCGGGTCTGGGTGCCGCCAACCGGCAGCACTTCGCGCTCCTGAACGACACGCAAGAGCTTGACCTGCATCCCCGGCGACATTTCGGTGACTTCGTCCAGAAACAGCGTGCCGCCATCGGCTGCGACCAGCAGGCCGGTTTTGCCGACCGCGCCGGTAAACGCGCCCTTTTCGTGGCCGAACAATTCGTTTGCCAGCAAATCCTCGTTGAACGCGCCACAGTTGACCGCGACAAACGGTCCGTCGGGCCGCCCGCCGTGCTCGTGCAGATAGCGCGCGAACAACTCCTTGCCGGTGCCGGATTCACCGGTAATCAGGACATTGCAGCCGGATTGCGCGACCTGCCGCGCCATGTCCATGAGTCTTTGCATCCCGCCGTCGCGGGTGACGATGCGGGTGCGGCCGCCGATGGTATCGAGTTGGGCGCGGAGCGCCCGGTTTTCGCGTTTGAGGCGGATTTTCTCCAGCGCCTCGGTAACGGTCTGGCGCACCTCGTCCAGCCGGAACGGCTTGGAAATGTAGTGAAACGCGCCGATTTTCATTGCCTCCACCGCCGTTTCCAGCGTCGCGAAGCCGGTAATCATGATGACTTCGAGGTCGGGATGGCGCGCGCGGCAATGCTGCAGGAGCTGCATGCCGTCGACCTTGTCCATCTTGAGGTCGGTCAGCACCAGATCGAAGGGCTGGGCGTCGACCAGTTCCAGTGCGTGGCGGCCGCTTTGCGTGGCGACGATGTCGTAGCCCTCTTTGGCGAGCACATGCTCGAGGTTGCGCAGGGCAATGCGTTCGTCGTCGACGATCAGGAGTCGGGCATTCATGGCATGTCCTTCAAGGCTGCGGGCAAGCGGATGCGGAAGCGCGCGCCGCCGCCCGGCGGGTTGTCAGCGACCAGACACCCCTCGTGTTTTTCAATGATTTCAAAAGCGATAAAAAGGCCGAGTCCGCTGCCCTGTCCGACCGCTTTGGTCGTGAAAAAAGGGTCGAAAATGCGTTCCAGGATCGCCGGTGGAATACCGGGGCCGCTGTCGGCGATTTCGATTTCGACCGCTTGCTGCCCGGCGCGGCAACCCCCGCGCGGCGCCGGAAAGTCGTCGCCCTTTTCGCCTGCGGCCACCCGTCGCGCGGCGATCCGCAAGTGGCCGCTGCCGCCGGCATCGCGCAAGGCGTCGAAGGCGTTGATGACGAGATTGAGCAACACCTGTTGCAGGCGTGGACGGTCGGCCACCACCGCGAGTTCAGGCGGAATGCTTACGTGCAACTCGACCCCGGGCGGGCGCTTGTTTTTGATGAAACGCAGGGTTTCCTCAACCAGTTCCGCCACCAATACCCGACGTGGCAGAAAGTCGCGTTCGCCCGAATAATCGAGCAGGGCGCGCACAATGTTGCGCGCGCGCAGGGTTTCGTCGTCGATGTCCTGCACCAGTTGGGCACGGAAACCAGCATCCAGCGCCGGGTCTTCGCGCAGGATCTGCGCCGACGAGGAAATATTCGACAGCGGGTTGTTGAGCTCATGCGCCACGCCCGACAGCAGGGTGCCGAGCGAGGCGAGCTTTTCCGAGCGCACCAGGGTGTGCTGGCGGCGCTCCAGCTCGTCGAGCACGTGGTTGAAAGCCTCGGTCAGCGCAACCACCTCACGGTCGCGGCTGTCGGGTTCGAGCCGCGTCAACTGGCCGCTGGCAACTGCTTCCATGTGGCTTTCCATGGCCTTGAGCGGACGCGTGACCGAGCGCGCCAGCAGCCAGCCGGTCAGCACCAGAATCGCAGCGACCGCGCCGAGCAGAGTCAGGAAGTTGCGCTGGTGTTTACGCAGGGCCAGATCGACCGAGTGACGCTCGCGCAGAGCGAGGTTTTCACCCTCGGTAACGATGCGGTTGCCGAGGGCGCGGACAACGGCGGCGCGCGCCTCGTCATCCGGCGCGCGAACGTAGGCGGCCATTGCCTGCGCGTACTCGGCGAGCGCCGCGTTCAACCCGTCTGCCGCCCCCACACCGGCTGCGGCGTCGATCGCGGCATGGTCGCGGCGGGTCAGCTCGCGCGCCCGCGCAACGTAGCGCGCATGCTCGGCGAGGTCGTCGGGCTGGCGATATAGAAAGTGGTTCTTCTCGAAACGACGCATTTCCAGGGTGGCGTCGAACAGTTCGGCGACCTTGCCGCCTTCGCTCACCTTGTCCGCAATCCGCGCGAGCTCGATGAGCGCGACAGCAGATAGCCCGACCACCAGCGCAGCGAGCGAAAGGTAGGCGAGCGCGATCTTGGACTGAAGGGAATACATCGGTGAGAGTCTAACCCGATGTTGCAAAATGAAATACGCGCCCCTTTCCGGCAGCGGAGTGAAAATTACAAAGACATGATTTAATTACACTTTTATGACTGGCACGCAGAATGCTTTACAAGCATCAATCCTGTGTCAAAAGTGAGTCAAGGCCATGTCAAAACTGCGTATCGAAGCACTAAGCCCGCGTAGTCCCCGTCAGACCTATCTGGACGAGTTGCTGCAATCCGCCCGCTGGCTCGGCTGGGAAGCCCCCGCCGCGCGCCCCATAGCCGAATCCGCCGCCGAAGCGGCGCGCACACCGACTTTTGCCCGCCCCATGCAAGGCAAGCCCGCCTGATGACGCGCCGTGTGTTGCTGGCTCTGCGCGCGGTATCGCCGGTCGAACGTCTGTTCGCGGCGGGTGCGGCGCTGGCGCGCCGGACCGACGCCGACCTCGAAGTGCTGGCTGACCCCGATCACCCGCACTGGGCGGACATCGTGGCGCAACTGACCACGCTGTCGCGCAGCGGACTGGGCTGTCGCCTGTCGCCCCTGCCGGGGCTCGACATCCGTCAGGTCGTCGACTACGCACGCGCCCATGAAGGCATCGTTTCGGTGGTCGTTGGCCGCCCCGATGCCTGGGCCAGCGAGGCCGGCGCGCACGATTGGTCACGCCTGGAATGCCCGCTGGTCGCCGCATCAGACCATCCCGGCCTGCCGCACGAAGCCTGAGCAGTACCCGCACCCCTCCTACTTACCCTAACGACGATAGCGATCCCCATGCCTGCCCTGCTTCATAAATTCCTGCCCTTTTTGCGCTGGCTGCCTTTGCGCGCGGACACCGTCAAGGCCGATTTTCTGGCCGGCATTACCGTTGCGCTGGTGCTGATTCCGCAATCCATGGCCTACGCCCAGCTGGCCGGTCTGCCAGCCTACTACGGCCTGTATGCCGCCTTCCTGCCGGTGGCCATCGCTGCGCTGTTTGGCAGCTCCAACCAGCTCGGCACCGGCCCGGTGGCGGTGGTGTCCCTGCTGACGGCGTCGTCGCTGGCAGTGCTGGCGGCACCCGGCTCCGATCAGTTCATCGCGCTGGCGATCATGCTGGCGCTGCTGGTCGGCATCGTGCAGTTGCTGCTGGGGGTATTCAAGCTCGGGGTGATCGTCAACTTCCTGTCGCACCCGGTGATCGTCGGTTTCACCAACGCCGCCGCGATCATCATCGGGCTGTCGCAGGTGTCGAAGCTGTTCGGCGTGCCGATGGGACGCAGCGAGCATTTCATCAATGACATCGTCGGCGTGCTGCGGCAAATCGGTGACACCCATTTGCCGACGCTGGCGATGGGCGCGTTCGCCATTGCCATCATGTGGGGGCTGAAGAAATTCCTGCCGAAATGGCCGGGGGTGCTGATCGCCGTGGTCGTCACCACCCTGTTGTCGTGGGGCCTGCATTTCGAACACAACGCCGCCGCCAAGCCTGAACAGATCGCCGACGCCGAACTGGCGACGGTCGTGCACCAGGGCATGAGTGCCGCCGCGCGCGTGGACGATGCTGAACACGCAGGTTGCCGACAGGGTCGCCGCGCTGAAACAGGCGCAGAAGCAACACGGCGAGCACCACGTCAACGTGGTGCAGCTGGAAGCCGAACTGGCGCTGGCGCGCCTCGAAACCGAAGCGGCCGAACAGGCGTTCAACAAGGAAAAGGCTGCGCTCAGAACCCAACTGGTGGTGCGCTCGGTTGACGCCGACGGCAACACCGTTGCGCTTTACCGCGCAGGCCAGGCGCCCGCCGGCGCCACGCTCGACGCAACCGAATACCGCATCCGCAAACTCGGCACGGACGGCTTCAAGCTCGTCGGCGGCGGCGAAGTGGTCGGCGCGATTCCGGAAGGTCTGCCGAGCATGAGTCTGCCGACCTTCAGCCTCGACATGCTCGGCTCGTTGCTGTCGGCCGCGCTGGTGATTTCGCTGGTCGGCTTCATGGAAGCGATCTCCATCGCCAAGGCGGTTGCCGCCAAAACCAAGCAGCGCATCGACCCCAATCAGGAACTCATCGGCCAGGGACTGGCCAACGTCGTCGGCAGCCTGACCCAGGCTTTCCCGGTGTCGGGTTCGTTCTCGCGCACCGCCGTCAACATGAACGCGGGCGCCAAAACCGGCCTGTCGTCGGTCATCACCGCGCTATTCGTGCTGCTCGCCCTGCTCTTCCTCACCCCGCTGCTCTACCACCTGCCGCAAGCGGTGCTGGCCGCGATCATCATCATGGCGGTGATCGGCTTGGTGAACTTCGCAGCGGTCAAGCACGCCTGGCAAGCCAGCCGTCACGACGGCCTCGCCGCGATCGTCACCTTCGTCGCCACGCTGGCCTTCGCCCCGCATCTGGACAACGGCATCATGGTCGGCGCGGGCTTGGCGCTTGGCCTCTACCTGTACCGCACCATGAAGCCGCGCGTCGCCATTCTGGGCCGACACAGCGACGGTACCCTGCGCGACATCAAGGTCTACCCGGATCTGCCGACCAGCCCGCATCTGGTTGCAGTGCGCTTCGATGGCTCGCTGTATTTCGCCAACGTTTCATACTTTGAAGACGCGATGCTGGAAGCCGTGGCTGACCATGCCGACGCCAAATACGCGCTGGTGGTCGGCGACGGCATCAACCAGCTCGACGCCTCGGGCGAGGAAGTCATCCACCACCTGGTCGACCGCCTCAAGCAGGGTGGCGTGACCCTGGTGTTCTCCGGCCTGAAAAAGCAGGTGCTCGACGTGATGCGCGCCACCGGGCTGTATGAGGTCATCGGCCAGCAAAACCTCTTCACCACCGAGGAACACGCCATTGCCGCGATTTACGACCGTCTCGGCGAAGAAGCCGAAGGCGACCAGTTTTGCGCCGTCAACCTGCCCCGTACGGCCTGAGCCCCAATCCCTGCCATGATCAAGACACTCTGGAAAAACTACACCACGGCGATGTTGAAGGCCGACCTCACCGCCGGCCTGATCGTTGCCGTGGTATCGATTCCACTCGGCCTCGCCTTCGCCATCGCCTCCGGCGCCACCCCGATTCAGGGATTGATCACCTCGGTAATCGCCGGTTCGCTGGTCGCCATTTTTGGCGGCTCGCGCTTCCAGATCGCCGGCGCGGCGGCGGCGCTGATTCCGGTGCTGGCGGCGATTTCGCTGAATTCGCTGAACGGTTTTCAGGACGTGATGATTGCCGGCATGATGGCCGGCGTGTTGCTGGTCCTCATGGGCTGGCTGCGTTTCGGCAAGCTGATCGAATACATCCCCTACCCGGTGGTGCTGGGCTTTACCTCGGGTATTGCAATCAGCATCATCGCCACCCAGCTCAACAACGTGCTGGGGCTGACTGCGCAGGACGCCGCCGGCGCGAAACTGTTCAGTGGAAACGGCCTGGTGCAGCTGCTGCCCAAGCACGAGTTCTTTCACCAGAACATGCAGGAGACCTTGATGAGCCTCGCGGCGGTTAACGGCTGGGCAATCCTGCTGACCGTGATCACCGTGGCGGCGATCCTCCATGGCTCCAAATTACCGGGACTGAAAAAAGTGCCCGGCGCGCTGATCGGTCTGGTGGTCGGCACCCTGGTCGCGGTGGTGGGCGGGATTTCCGGTGGAAACCATCTCCAGCCTGTTCGGCCAGGTGCCGTCCGAACTGCCCGCGCCCAGCCTGCCCCAGGTCAGCTTCGCGCATATGCTGGAACTGGTGAGACCGGCTTTCACCATCGCCATTCTGGTCGGCGTCGAAGCCCTGCTGTCGGCGGTGGTGGCCGACAACATGAGTGGTGACCGCCACAACTCCAATCGCGAACTGCTGGCGCAAGGCGCGGCCAACATCCTGTCGCCGCTGTTCGGCGGCATGCCCGCCACCGGCGTCATCGCACGCACCGGCACCAACGTGCTGTCGGGTGCGAAAACCCGCATGTCAGGCTTCATGCACGCCGTGTTCGTGCTGCTGATCATCCTCGCCGCCGCACCGTTGGCAAGCCAGGTGCCGATGGCTGTGCTCGCTGCCATTTTGATGGTGGTCGCCAGCAAGCTGGGCGAATTTCACCACGCCAAACACCTGCTGCAACACGCCCCCTCCGCCGACCGTGCGGTGTATCTGGCGACCGTGCTGCTGACGGTGTTCATCGACCTCACCGTGGCGATCGAAATCGGCATGGTGCTGGCCTCTTTCCTGTTCATCAAGCACATGAGCGAGAACGTGCCGGAAGAAGTCGATCTCGCCGGCAACAGCCAGTATGCCGGGCTGGTCAACAAGGAAGGCGTGTGTCCGCAAACCATGTTCCACGAGGCGCATGGCCCGCTGTTCTTTGGCGTGGCCAAGGCCTTCGAACGCAAGATGTGCAACGACATGGTGTGCAGCAAGCCGTCGGTGATCATTTTGCGCATGCTGAAAGTGTCGATGATGGACACCACCGGACAGCGCGCGCTGGAGGGCGTGCTGTATCACGCCAAACGCGAGAAGCAGCATGTGATTTTCACCCGTGCCAACCCGCAGGTGGCAGGCATGTTGGGCGACATGCAGGAAGACGGCCTGCTGGCCGACGACGCCATTGTCGCCAATAGCGATCTGGCCCTCAGAACCGCCATGAAGCATATGGACCCCGACGTGTGCAAGTGTTGCACCAGCCGCATTTTCCGCGAGTGCAGGCTGCAGCCGGGGGGCGAGGATTATCTGGGCAGCGCGGTAGCCTGACGTCGCCGCAAAGTGTTTTTGATCAGCGAATACCCGAAGGATAAAAAGGACGCGCCGTTTCGCGCCTTTCGCCGACAATTATAAAAGTCAGCGCGTCAGCCAGGAGCTGACGGGTCATGCTGACGAGAGTCTGAGGACACGGTGTTCGCCACGGCAGATCGGGTGATTGCACCAAACTACGCGCATCTGGGCGAAAATATAAAAAATGATCTTTCTGCGCAATTAAACCGGCTGCATGATGAAGCAAGTATTCGGGTCGCGCCCAGAACGGGTGCGGTGAAACCGGCACTTTAGGCTTACAAGCAAAATGATGGGAACACTTTCTCTGCTGCCTCCCGATCCGGTTCAATGGGCGTGGGGCGTCGTGCTGTTCTGGCTGGCACTTGGATTTGCGGCCTTGCTGCTGCAAGGCTCGCAGCGCCTGTTGAGCCGGCTGGTGTTTCCGCTGGGTGCGCTGGGTGCACTCGGCATCGCGGGGGTGGGCGCAGCCGGACTGATGTTGCCTGCCTCTTCCATTGTGTTGCCCATCGGCCTGCCCGACCTGCCGTTTCATCTGCGGCTGGATGCCCTGTCCGCCTTTTTCATGGTACTGCTGGGCGGCGCGGCATTTGGCATCACGGTGTATGCGTCCGGCTATTTCCGCAGCATGGCCGCCGGCCCGCTGGCGCTGCTGGCCCTGTGGTATCACCTGTTCCTGGCGGGCATGGTCACGGTGCTGCTGGCCGACGATGCCTACGCCTTCATGGTGGCGTGGGAGGTGATGGCGCTGTCGTCCTACTTCCTCGTCACCACCGACCACAAGATTCCCGACATCCGCCGCGCCGGCTTTCTCTATCTGCTGATCGCGCACGTCGGCGCGGTGGCGTTGCTGCTCAGCTTCGGCGTGCTGCAGGGCGGCCACGGCGACTACACCTTCGACACCATGCGGCTGGCCGAGATGACGCCGTTCTGGGCCTCGGTCGCCTACCTGCTGGCGCTGTTCGGCTTCGGCGCCAAGGCGGGGCTGGTGCCGATGCACGTGTGGCTGCCGGAAGCGCACCCGGCCGCGCCCTCGCCGGTGTCCGCGCTGATGTCGGGGGTGATGCTGAAGACCGCCATCTACGGCCTGCTGCGCGTGACCTTCGACCTGCTCAACATCCAGCTCGGCTGGTGGGGCACGCTGGCGCTGGCGCTGGGTCTGATCACCGCGCTCTACGGCGTGATCTTCGCCGCCGTGCAGTCGGACATGAAGCGGCTGCTGGCCTGGTCGTCGATCGAGAACATCGGCATCCTGGTCGCCGCCTTCGGCCTCACGCTGATCTTCTATACCGACGGCAAGGGCGCGCTGGCGGCGCTGACGCTCACCGCGCTGCTCTACCACGCGCTCAACCATGCTTTCTTCAAGGGCCTGCTGTTTATCGGCACCGGCTCGGTGCTGCACGCCACTGGTGTGCGCCACATGGGACGGCTGGGCGGCCTGATGCGCTTCATGCCGTGGACCGCCTGGCTGACCCTGATCGGCGCGCTGGCCATTGCCGGGCTGCCGCCGCTGAACGGCTTCGTGTCGGAATGGCTGCTGCTGCAGGCTTTTCTGCTGACCCCCGGCCTGACCCACCCCTACCTCAATATGGTGATTCCGGTGGCGGCCGCCGTGGTGGCGCTGGCCGCGGCGCTCGCCGCCTATGTGATGGTGAAGTTCTTCGGCGTCGTGTTTCTCGGCCAGCCGCGCGACCCGGCGCTGCAGCACGCGCACGAGGCCAGCTGGCCGGAGCGACTGGGGATGTTGTGGCTGGCTGCGGGTTGTGTGCTGCTGGGCCTGTTTCCCGCCCAGGTCATCGCCTGGCTGTCCCCGGTGGTGCAGTTGCTGACCAACCAGACTCTGGTGAACGACGGCAACTGGCTGATGCTGGCACCCGTTTCCGCGGAGCGCGCGAGCTACGCGCCGCTGATCTTCTTCGCGGTGGTCGGAGCAGTGCTGCTGCTCACCTTCATCTGGGTGCGCCGCGTCTACCATGGCCGGGTGCGCCGCAGCGACCCGTGGGATTGCGGCTATCCGGAACAGGATGCGCGCATGCAGGACAGCGCCGAAGGCTTCGGTCAGCCGATCCGGCAGATTTTCGAAGTGTTCATGCGGGTGGAGCGGGAAACCCCCGATCCATTCGACCGCAAGCCGCGCTACCACGGAGCCTCACTCGACAAGCTCTGGTTCATCCTCTATGAACCCATCGCGCGCGTGATGAGCTGGCTGTCGGAACAGGCTGGGCGGCTGCAGCATGGCCGCATCCAGTGGTACCTGATCTACACCTTCGTTACCCTGATCTTCCTTCTGGTTTTCACGACACGATGAGCACCGGCATCCTGCTGCAACTTGCCCAGACGCTGCTGGCCATTCTGCTGGCACCCTTGCTGATGGGCTGGGTCAACCAGTGCCGCGCCTGGCTGCAGGGGCGCAGCGCGCCGCCGCTCACCCAGCCCTACCGCACGCTGAAAAAACTGTTCCACAAGGACGCGGTGATCGCGCACACCGCCAGCCCGCTGTTCCGCTTCGCGCCCTACATGATCTTTGCCTGCATGGCGCTGGCGGCCGGCATCGTGCCGACCATCGCCAACGACCTGCCGTTCTCGCCGGCCGCCGACGTCATCGCCCTGGTCGGCATCTTCGCGCTGGCGCGGGTGTTTCTGGCGCTGGCGGCGATGGACATCGGCACCGCCTTCGGCTCGCTCGGCGCGCGCCGCGAAATGCTGGTGTCCTTCCTCGCCGAGCCGGCGCTCTTGATGGTGTTCTTCACTGCGAGCTTCATCGCGCAATCGACCGAATTGCCGGTCATCGTCGCCACGCTGGCGCACCGCGATTTCGCCATCTATCCCAGCATCATGTTCGCCGCCGTGGCGTTCTGGATGATCTCGGTGGCAGAAAACGCGCGCATCCCGGTGGACAACCCCGGCACCCACCTCGAGCTGACGATGATCCACGAGGCGATGATCCTCGAGTATTCGGCGCGCCATCTGGCGCTGATCGAATGGGCGGTAGCGCTCAAGCTGTTTACCTATTCAGCCCTCGGCATTGCACTGTTCCTGCCCTGGGGCATCGCGGAACAGGGCGATCTCGCCGCGCTGCCGCTGGCGCTGCTGGCCATGATCGTAAAACTGCTGGCCGGCGGCGCGGCGCTGGCCTTCCTCGAGACGATTTCGGCCAAGCTGCGGCTGTTCCGCGCGCCGGAATTTCTGGGCACCGCCTTTCTGCTGGCGGTGCTGGGCATGCTGATCCATTTCCTGCTGGAGGTCTGACATGTCGCTTACGATTCACCTGCAAGTCATCAACCTGCTGGCCGCCCTGCTGCTGCTGATTTCCTTCGCCATGCTGTCGCAGCGCCGCATCGCCGGACTGATCACCCTGTTTGCCTGGCAGGGCGCGGCACTGACGGCGTCCACTGCGCTGGTCGCCTGGTCCACCGGACCAGCATCACCTGTATTACTCGGCCGCGCTCACCCTGGTGCTCAAGGTGATCGCCATGCCGTGGTATCTTCTTCCGCATCGTTAAACAGCTCGACGTCGACCGCGATGTGGAACCGATGATCAACATCCCGACCACCATGCTGATCGGCATCGTGCTGGTGATCTTCGCCTTCAATCTGGCGCTGCCGATCTCGGAGCTGTCCGGCACCGTGACGCGCTCGACCCTCGGCATCGCACTCGCCTGCGTGCTGCTCGCCTTCCTCATGATGATCACGCGCAGCAAGGCGATTCCCCAGGTGATCGGCTTTCTGGCGATGGAAAACGGCCTCTTCTTCGCCGCCACCAGCGCCACCTACGGCATGCCGCTGGTGGTCGAACTCGGGCGTGGCGCTCGACGTGATGGTGGGCGTGTTCGTGCTCTCCATTTTCTTCTTCCAGATCCGCGAGACCTTCGATTCGCTGGATCTGAAGCACATGGAAAAACTCAAGGAAAAATAAGGCGTGGAAATTTACTGGCTACTCGGTATTCCGCTGACCGGCGGCATTTTCCTGGCGCTGTGGGGCTGCCGCAAACACGCGCCGGAAATCAATGCGCTATTCAGTTTCCTGACACTGCTGGCCGCCGCCTGGCTGACCCACCGCATCATCGAAAACGGCCCGATGATGGTGAGCAACGGCTGGTTCTTCATCGACTCGTTCAACGTGTTCCTGGTCGCGCTGACCGCCTTCGTCGCCTTCACCACGGCGCTGTTCTCGCGCCCCTACATGCGCATCGAGCAGGAGCACGGCAAGCTCAACGCCCAGCGGCTGCGCCTCTACCACAGCAGCTACCAGATCTTCATCGCCGCCATGCTGCTGGCGCTGACCACCAACAACATGGGCATCCTGTGGGTGTCGATGGAAGCGGCGACGCTCGCCACCGTACTGCTGGTGTCGCTGTACCGCACCCCGGCCTCGCTGGAAGCGGCGTGGAAGTATTTCATCCTGTGCGGCGTCGGCATCGCGCTGGCGCTGTTCGGCACCATCCTGCTCTACTTCGCGGCGGAAAAGATCCTCGGCTCGGGCGGCACCGCGCTGTTGTGGACGCACCTGAACGGCGTCAAGGCACAGCTCGAACCCACGGTGCTGTCGCTGGCGTTCGTTTTTTTGCTGGTCGGCTACGGCACCAAGGTCGGCCTCGCCCCGTTGCACAGCTGGCTGCCGGATGCCCACGCCGAAGGCCCGACGCCGGTGTCCGCCGTGCTCTCCGGCCTGCTGCTCAACGTCGCGCTGTATGCGGTGATGCGCTCCAAGGTGCTGGTCGACGGTGCGTTGGGCAACGACATGGCCGGCAACCTGATGATGGGCTTCGGCCTGCTCTCGGTGGTGCTGGCCGCCTTCCTGATCAAGCGCCAGACCGACGTCAAGCGCATGTTCGCCTACTCCTCGATCGAGCACATGGGCCTCATCACCTTCGCCTTCGGCATGGGCGGCGCGGTGGCGAATTTCGCCGCACTGCTGCACATGACCATGCACTCGCTGACCAAGTCCGCCATCTTTTTCGCCGTCGGCCACGCCACGCAAAAGGCCGGCACCCAATTGATGAGCGACATCCGCGGGCTGATCCAGACCAATCCCACCCTCGGCTGGGGGCTGATGCTGGGCACCGTCGCCATTCTCGGCGTGCCGCCGTTCGGCGTGTTCGCCAGCGAATTTCTCATCATCACCACCGCCATGCACGAGCATCCATGGGCGACGCCCTTGCTGCTGCTGGCGCTGGGCGTGGCGTTTGCTTCCATTTTCGGCAAGGTGCAGCCGATGGTGTTCGGCGAGACCGAACTGCCGAAGCTGCCTTACCAGCCCGCCCTGGCGCCGGTGTTCCTGCATCTGGGACTGGTACTGATGCTGGGCCTGTTCATCCCGCCGTATCTCGCTGCCTGGTACAAGCAGGCAGCGCAACTATTGGGAGGCTGAGATGAAGATCGGCGAACACGACTGGAATCTCGACCCACTCGGCAAGCACATCTGGCGCGGCCGCATGGAGACCGGACAACTGCTCGCGCTGGCGCGCGCAGTCAAGGAAGCAGGCGGACAACTCATTGCCTTGTGGGGATCGGATGACCGCCAGCTGGACGGCGGCTTTGCCATTCATGCAGCTTTCCTCACCGGCGCCGGGCTTGCCTGGGTGAGCAGCGCGCTCACGGCGGAAGCGCCGGCCTACCCCGACCTCGCCCACATCTTCCCGCAGGCCGACCGCATGCAGCGCGCGACCTTCGATCTGCTCGGCATCACCGCGACCGACGCGGTCGACGATCGCAAATGGCTGCGCCACGGCGCCTGGCCGGCGAACGTCTTCCCGCTGCGCAAGGACTTCGATCCCAGCCTGCCTGCCACCCACGACACCGATGCCTACCCCTTCATCCGCGTCGAAGGCGAGGGGGTGCACGAGATCCCGGTCGGCCCGATCCACGCCGGCACCATCGAACCGGGACATTTCCGCTTCTCCATCATCGGCGAGCGCGTCCTCAAACTCGAACAGCGCCTCGGCTACACCCACAAGGGCACGGAAAAGCGCTTCGAGGGGATGGACATCAATACTGGCGCCAAGCTCGCCGGGCGCGTTTCCGGCGACTCGCACAGCGCCTACGCCGGGGCCTACTGCATGGCAGTGGAAACCGCCACCGCGAGCCAGGTGCCCGACCGTGCCGTGTGGCTGCGCGCCCTGTTCCTGGAAATCGAGCGTATCGCCAATCACCTGGGCGACCTCGGCTACCTCGGCAACGACGTCGCCCTGTCCTTCGGCTTCATGCAGTTCTGGCGGCTGAAGGAAGACTGGCTGCGGCTCACCGCCAAACTGTTCGGCCACCGCTACCTGTTCGACTGCATCGTTCCGGGCGGCGTAGCGAAAGACATCAGCGACAGTGGCATGGCGGAACTCGCGGCGGACAACCGACCGCATGGAGGCGGAAGTGCGATCGCTCAAGGCCATCTACGACGACCACGCGACCCTGCAGGATCGCTTCGCCAACACTGGCATCTGCAAGCCCGAGCTGGCG
Organism: uncultured beta proteobacterium; assembly: GCA_963828945.1. GTDB lineage: Bacteria > Pseudomonadota > Gammaproteobacteria > Burkholderiales > Thiobacillaceae > Thiobacillus. The sequence goes on along the minus strand of CAWHHA010000026.1, from coordinate 93,846 downwards.
GCGAGGCTGGGACTCACCGGGCTCGCCGGCCGCGCCAGCGCGCAGGCGTGGGACGCCCGCGCCCAGTTCCCGCAGGCGCCCTACGACCAGCTCGACGTCAGCATGGCCACGCAGCGGCGCGGCGATGTGCTGGCGCGCGCCGAGGTGCGTTTCGCCGAAGTCTACGAATCGCTGCGCCTGATCCGCGATCTCCTCGCGCGTCTGCCGGCGGGAGACATTTACACGCCGCTCAAACCCGTCAGTGCGGTATGCGAAGGCCTCGGCTGGGTGGAAGGCTGGCGCGGCGAAGTGCTGGTGGCGGTGCGCATCGGTGCCGACGGCAAGCTCGACCGCGTGCACCCGCACGATCCGTCGTGGCAGAACTGGCCGCTGCTGGAAATCGGCATCCTCGGCAACATCGTTCCCGACTTCCCGCTCATCAACAAATCGTTCAACCTCTCCTACAGCGGACAGGACCTATAAGATGGCGACCCACCTGATCCTGCAGAAGATTTTCAAGACCGGCTTCGTCTCCGAACCGGCGCCGCAGGCCGACCTCTCGCTGCGCACGCGCGAGCAGGAACTGCACGCGGAAATCCTCAAGGTGTTCGGCCAGTCGGTGGCGATCCGCCACGTCGACGCCGGCTCCTGCAACGGCTGCGAACTGGAAATCCACGCCATCAACGGGCCGCACTACAACATCGAGGGCATGGGCGTGAAGTTCGTCGCGAGCCCCCGCCATGCCGATCTACTGCTGGTCACCGGCCCGGTGTCGCGCAACCTCGAAGTCGCGTTGAAGCGCACCTTCGACGCCACCCCGGAACCCAAGTGGGTGGTGGCGATGGGCGATTGCGGCTGTAGCGGCGGAATGTTCGGCGAGAGCTACGCTACGCGTGCGGAAAGTCTCCAACGTCATCCCGGTGGATGTGGAAGTACCCGGTTGTCCGCCTACGCCGATCGCCTTGCTGCAGGGCATCCTTGCGGCTGTCTGCAAGGACAAGAAAAACACGGTGTCTTAAATGGGACAAAGCTGCCGCGTTCGACCGGCTATGCCCTGGCTTTGGATTTCCTGCCGGGGCTGGCGGTCGGGATATAGCCCGCTATCCGGCACAGCATGCCTTCGCTTTTTTTGCCCTTGATGTAGCGGGTTGAGCGACATACGATGACATCTCCCCTTGCCGATAACTCGGACAGATAAAGACGCACGTCTGTCAGTGGGATTCGTGTCGCTGTGGCGATCTCGGAATCAAGCTGCTCACCACGGCTTTTCAGGTACTGATGGATTTTCTGCATGTCTGGGACACCTGATATTTAGGATTTGCAAAGCGTTAGCGACAGGAAGTCTTCGCCCAACGTAGTTCGGCACCCTCGCGCAGACTGCGTACGATGGCTGAAAAGTCGAGTGGAAACTGTTCGGCGAGCGCCGCCGCCCGTTCTTCCAGCCGTTCCCAATCGAGGGCGCAGTTGGCATCGACAAAAGCAAAGGCAATATGGTTATCGCCACCGGGAACCGTCCCCCAATGCACGCGTCCAGCAAAGGCTGCGTTCAGCAGAGCCAGGTGCCTCGACCAGTATTTCCTCGATTCGGCGAAGTTGGCGACGAGCACGCCGCCCGGCCTGAGCCGACGGCGCGCCGCCCGGTAGAAGTCGCGATTGAGAAAAGTGGGGGCGATGCCCTCTGTGTCGAAACCGTCCAGCAGCAGGACATCGGTGTCGCCTTCGGCCGCAGGCAGATATTCGGCCGCGTCAGCCTGGACGATCGCCAGACGCTTATCGTCTGGAACCTGGAATTCAGCGCGCAGGGCGATGACATCGGGATTGATCTCGACCACAGTCAGGCGCGTATTCGGTAGATGGCGGTGGCAAAACTTGGCCAGCGAACCGCCCCCCAGCCCGACCATCAACACATGCTCCGGATTCGGCACAAACAGCAGAAAGGCCATCATCTTGCGCGTGTAGGCATATTCGAGAGCGTAGGGCTCGTCAATGCGCATGGCACTCTGGATGAATTGCAGGCTGAAATGGAGTCGCCGTGTCCAGCCATCTTCGATGATGAAAGGCTTGCTGTAGCAACCGGCTTCAATTTGGGCACAGATCACATCAGGGTCGCACTGCGCCGGTTCGAGCAGGCGCAAGCTGGCGCGTTCGCCTGAATCGCTCAACGCTCTGCCGGGCAGTTCCAGCAGCGGAACGGTGGGGGGCATGGCTTGATTACTCATCGGCCGCTATTTCGATAGACCCCAGTTAAAAATTTATATCAGATGACATTTGCATGATAATACAATTATCATGCAGTACACACCGAGTACGCATTGGAGCGTTCCATGGAAAACCGCACCGCCAGGATGACCCTCCTGATCGACCCAATCAAAAAACAGATTTTCGAGGACATCTGCGCCCAGCAAGACCTCACTTCATCGCAAGTGATACGCAAGCTGATGCGCCAGTACATCATCGATCATGCGGGATCGCGTGAGCTGCCCGAGTGGCTGACCGGAACCCCCGCCAAAACGGCAACCGGGCCGCAGTGAAAGCGCGCATCCGTCATTGACCACGCGCAGCGAACCCCTGTGTCCCCTAACAGCCAAGCCATCCGTTTTCTCCGACGGCAAATTCCGGCGTTCGAGTGCGATACCCGGCTGCCATGACTGCTGCGGGCCGGTCACCGCTTCGAGCGAAGAAATGGCCCGACTCCCGGTTAAAAGCGATGCGGATCACGCTGCGGCACTGGCCGAATTAAGCTGCCCGCACCTGGGTGAAAACGGCTGCCAGGTTTATGCGGAACGTCCGTTGATTTGCCGCCTGTTCGGCACGACGCCACGACTCGCCTGCCCGAATGGCAAACGCCCCGAGGCCATGATCGACCCGCGCATCGAGCAGCGGATTGAGCGCTATTTTGCTGCAACGCGGCAGGTGCTGGTTTGATGAAAGCCCGATGAAAAAGCCGGGCGCTAACGCGGCCGCGACATCGAAGCCGTTTTTTTATTGGGAGGGCGAGACGCTGGTGCTCAATATTCTGGGCAAACCCAGTGCAAAACAGGATGCCATTGGCAAACCCAAGGGGCATCAACTCAAAGTCAGCGTCACCGCCGCCCCTCGCGCAGGCAGAGCAACCGACCACATGTTGCGTTATCTGGCGAACGAATTCGGTGTGGCGGTTGGCGATATCGAAGTCGTATTTGGCCGCATGAATGTGAACAAACAATTGCGCATTCAATCCCCTAAACGGCTGCCGGCGGTCTTTGCGCAACAGGAACTGCTCTGACAGCCTTTTCCGCAGGAAAGCATGCGGTTCAAGCGCCTGCCCACGCAGAGCTGTGCGGAATCAAAAGCCGCTCTGCAGGGCACGAGCGCAGCGCCCTGGCCGCCGCCGGGGGGGGCGCTTGTCATCCCGGCATGCCTCGCACACAAAAAACCGGGTAGCTCGCGCCTGGTCAGGGTTCAACCGTTGTTGCCGACTGAAGTGTCTGCCATGATTGCGCCGTTTATCCGCTCTTGTGTAAGGTCTCCCCATGATCCGCAGAAACCCGTCCGGCCATGTGCCGGTGGTGCATGAAACCGCTTTTGTCGATCCCACCGCCATTTTGTGCGGCAAGATCATCGTCGAAGAAAACGTATTCATCGGCCCTTATGCCGTGATTCGTGCCGACGAGGTTGACGAAACAGGCGACATGGAGCCCATCGTCATCGGCGCCCATTCCAACATCCAGGATGGCGTGGTGATTCACTGCAAGGCCGGTGGCGGCGTAACCATCGGGCGCAGCAGCTCGATTGCGCATCGTTCCATCGTGCACGGTCCCTGCAAGGTGGGCGACAACGTCTTCATCGGCTTCAATTCCGTGTTGTTCAACTGCACGGTAGGCGATGGTTCGGTTGTCCGCCACAACTCCGTGGTGGAAGGCTGCGATGTGCCCCCGGGCTTCTACATTCCATCTACGGTCAACATCCATTCCGACGAAGATCTCGCCAAAATCGAGCGCGTCACGCCGGATGTCAGTAACTTCTCGGAAAGCGTCACCCAGGCGAATGCCGAACTGGTCAAGGGTTACAAGCGGATCCGCAACGAGTTCTAACGTTTCTGCGCAGCCCCCCCGCACGCTGCTGCAACTAACCTGCCCTTGACCTGCGCTTAACCGGCCGTTAACGCGCGCCTCGTCACACTTCAACCATCGTTTCAGGTTGGAGTTTCTGCCATGTATGCCGCACACACCCGCACGGGCGCCCTGCGTTTCAACTTCGACTGGTCCCGGCTGTTTCCCTTCCTGCGCTGGCGCGACCGCGTAACCCGCGCCAGCGCACGCGACGATGGCATGGCCGGGCTGACCGGGGCGCTGATCGTGCTGCCGCAGGCGGTGGCCTTCGCCACCATCGCCGGGTTGCCGCCGCAATACGGTCTGTATGCGGCGATGATGCCGGCCATTATTGCCGCGCTGTTCGGGTCGTCGCTGGCATCTGGTATCCGGCCCCACCACGGCCATTTCCATCGCCGTGTTCGCTTCGGTGAGCCCCTATGCCGCGCCCGGGTCGCCGGAATTCATCGGCTCTGGTGCTGACCCTGACCTTTCTCACCGGGGTGTTCCAGCTGGCCCTGGGACTGGCGCGCATGGGCGTGCTGGTGAATTTCATTTCACATACCGTGGTGATCGGCTTCACCGCCGGGGCGGCGATGCTCATCGCCGGCAGCCAGATCAAGAATTTCTTCGGCCTGGATATCCCGCGCGGCACCCCATTCTTCGAAACCCTGCACCTGTTTGCGCTGCAGGCTGGGCAGCATCAACCCCTACGTGCTGGCGGTGAGCCTGATCACGCTGGTCGTCGGCATTCTCACCAAGCGCTTCGCCCCCAAGCTGCCCTACATGATCGTCGCGATGGTGGCGGGCAGCCTGTTCGCGCTGGGCCTCAACGCCTACTACGGCGTGGACACGACGCACGTCCGCACGGTCGGGCGCGCTGCCCTCCGGCCTGCCGCCGCTGTCACTGCCGGATTTCTCCTTCCACGGCCTGTCGCAGATGACTGTTTCCGGCGCTGATCATCACCATGCTGGCCCTGACCGAGGCGGTGTCGATCTCGCGCGCCATCGCCACCCGTTCGGGCCAGCGCCATCGACGGCAACCAGGAGTTCATCGGCCAGGGGCTGTCCAATATCGTCGGCAGCTTCTTCTCCGGCTACGCCGCCTCCGGCTCGTTCAACCGCAGCGGCGTCAACTATGCCGCAGGCGCAAGAACGCCGCTGGCGGCGGTATTCGCCTCGCTGTTTCTGGTGCTGATTCTGTTGCTGGTGGCACCGTTGGCGGCCTATCTGCCCAACGCGGCGATGGCCGGCATCCTGTTTCTGGTGGCGTGGGGGCTGATCGACACCCACCACATCCGTCTGCTGCCGCGCATCAGCCGGCAGGAAACCGTGGTGCTGTGGGTCACCCTGATCGGCACCCTGATCGATCTGGAAAAAGGCATCTTCTTCGGCATTGCCCTGTCCCTGGTGCTCTACCTCTACCGCACCTCGCGGCCGACACTGGATTCCGTGGTGCCGGACCGCGATCCGGAGAGCTATCACTACGTGCCCGCCGACAACCGCGCGGAATGCCCGCAGATCAAGATGCTGCGGCTGAACGGTTCCATTTTCTTCGGCGCGGTCTCGCATCTTCAGCAGCAGGTTCAGGAAATGCTGGAGGCGAAGCCCACGCAGAAACACCTGGTGGTGATGGCCAGCGGCATCAATTTCGTCGACCTGGCCGGCGCCGAGTTTCTCGCCGAAACCGCCCGCCGCCAGGCCCGCGACGGCGGCAGCCTGAGCTTCTACCGGATGAAGGACAGCGTGGCCGAAACCCTGCGCAAAGGCGGCTTCATGCAGGACATCGGCGAGCAAAACCTCTATCCGGCCAAGTCGCGGCCGGCGGAAGCGCTGTTCCCACACCTCGATAAAACCATTTGCGCGAGCTGCCCGCACCGGCTGTTCCGCCCCTGCCAGACCATCACCCAAGGAGTCCCGTCATGAAAACCTATCGCCGTATTCTGGTTCCACTCTCTGCTGACTGGCAAAGCGATATCCTGCTACACCGCGCTGCCGAACTCGCGCAGGCCCAGGATGCAAAATTGCTGGTGGTGCGGGTGCTCGACACCCGCAGCGGCTTTGAGCCCGACGGCCCGGCTGCCGTCCTGCCGGGCGAAGCGGCCGCGCGGCGCGCGCCGGACGTGAAGAAACGCCTTGACCTGCAACTGGCACGCAACAACCTGGCGTGGGCGGAAGCGCAGGTGGTGTGGGGCGAGCCGAAAGCCCTGCTGGCCGAGGTCATCCGCAATTGGCAACCCGATCTCGTGGTCACGTTTGCCGGCCACTTGCCTGAGGCGGTGACGGATGGCGTGGATGCGCTCACCGTCAGCCGTCCCAGCGTGTTCAGACGGTTGGCAGAAGCGTTTAACTATCCTTCGCCCAGGCACGCCTGAACCGGAACAGGTGCGTGACAAGGCGGTCGCGGCTGGACGCGGCGCTGCGCTTGCAGTAAAACAATCATCTGATCACTCCAGCCGCCTGCCCGCCCCTTCATGCACGATTCCGAAGCCATTTCCGTCCTCATCGTCGAAGACAACCGGGATCTGGCGGCGAACATGACCGACTATCTGGAAGCCAAGGGCTATCTGGTGGATGTGGCCATGGATGGCGTCACCGGCCTGCATCTGGCTGTCACCCAACCCCACGACGTCATCATCCTGGACCTGATGTTGCCTGGAATCGACGGCCTGACCGTGTGCCGGCGCCTGCGTCAGGACGCGCAGTCTGCCGTGCCGGTATTGATGCTGACCGCACGCGCCACGCTGGACGACAAGGCGGCCGGCTTTGGCGAAGGTGCCGACGACTACCTGGTCAAACCATTCGAATTGCGCGAACTCGATTTGCGTCTGCGCGCCCTGACGCGGCGTGCGCGGACCAGGGAAAACCAGCGCCTGCTGAGCGTGGCCGATCTGGTATTCGATCTCGATACCCTGACCGTGCAACGCGCCGGACAGCCGGTCACGCTGCCCGTGGTCGCGCTGAAAATTCTGGAACTGCTGATGAAACGCGCGCCCAGCGTGATCCGGCGGCGCGATATCGAACAGGCGGTGTGGGGGGATTCGCCGCCAGACAGCGATGCCCTGCGGGTGCATATTCATACCCTGCGTTCGGCCATCGACCCGCCGGGCCTGCCGCCGCTGCTGCACACCCTGCGCGGGGTCGGCTACCAGCTGAAAGCGCCCGATGGTGAGCAGGCATGATCCGGGCGCCACGTGATCTACGCGGACGCGTCGCCCTGTTTTTCGCAGGCTTCGGCGCCCTCGTCAGCCTGATCATGGCGGTGGTGCTGTACCAGGGCGCACATGACCTGGGTCAGCGCCTGATCGACGAAACCCTGTCGGCGGAACTGGACGACTACATCGCCCGGCGCGAGCGCAATCCGGCCTCGCTGCCGCCCTCCACCGTCATCGTTCAGGGCTATGTGCGCGACGCCAACGGCGCCGGCAAGGTCCCGGACTATCTGGCCGGACTGCCGCTGGGCCGCCATGACATCCGCCTCGGCACGCTCACTTATCGGGCCGCCATTCTGGAGCGCGGCAGCGCACGTTACTACCTGCTCTACGACACCTCGCTGCAAGTCCGTCGCGAATACCGCTTCGCCTGGATGCTGGGACTGATGGCCGTCGCCATGACCCTGCTGTCCACCCTCGGCGGGATCTGGTTGTCGCGCACCGTGGTCGCGCCGGTGGCCGAGCTGGCAGCCAAGGTGCGCCATCGCAGCCCGGATGACTGGGAACAGCCATTGGCCGATGATTTCCCGTTTGGCGAAGTGGGCGAACTGGCGCGGGTGTTCGACCGCCACCTGATGCGGATGCGCGCCTTCATCGAGCGGGAACGCGCTTTCAGCGCCGACACCAGTCACGAACTGCGGACCGCCCTGGCGGTGATCCTGAGCGCCACCGAGGTGCTGCTCGACGACGACAGCCTGAGCGACAGGCAGAAAGCCCGTATCGGCCGCATCGATCGCGCCGCCCACGACATGGCGGAATTAGGCACCGCGCTGCTTTTGATGGCGCGCGAAGAGCACAAACTGGGCGTGGGAGGCGGCTGCGTGTTGGCCGAGGTGGTGCGCGACGTGGTGGAAAAACAGCGCCATCTGCTTGGCAGCAAGCCGGTCGAAGTGGAGGTGCACACCAACCCGGACCTGATCCTGTCCGCCGACGCCGGACTGGTGGAAATCCTTGTCAGCAACCTGATCCGCAACGCGTTTTCTTACACGGAGGCAGGCACGGTGGTGGTGCTGCAGGACGCTCACACGCTCACCGTAAGCGATACCGGCAAGGGCATTCCCGAACACGCCATCGAACAGGTCTTCATCCGCCATTTCCGCGATATGACGAGCGAAGGCGCCGGCATCGGCCTCTCCCTGGTCAAGCGCATTTGCGACCGCTACGGCTGGCAGGTGCGGCTGGAAAGCAGCGAGCAGCGAGGGACGACGGTCAAAGTCGGGTTTTCCTGATCGGGGTGCCAATCAGCAGCCCATGCTGACCCATTGATCGGTTCATTTTCAGTGCGTTGGGATTCAGCTGCTTAAAACAGCGCCAGTTGCCCGCGCGTCTGCCTGATTTCGCGCAGCAGATCATCCGAAGTCGGATAGCGGTATTTCAGGCGCAATTCACGCGTGGTGCGCGTGTTCGACAGCTGGCGTGACTCACGCAAAAACGACAGCAAGGCCTCGGACAAGACCTGCTCTGCTTCCGCACGCTTCACCCGCGGCGGGCGCGGCAGATCAAATGCGTCGGCACAGCTGTCGAACCAGTCGCCCATTTTCAGCGGGTGCGCGTCGACCGCATGATAGATGCGCTGCGAGCGGCCACGAAACAAGGCCGCCCACGCCAGCCGCGCCAGATCGTCGGCGTGGATGTGGTTGGTGTAGCTGTCGTCCGCCGCGATCAGCGCCGGGGTGCCGCGCTTGATGCGTTCCAGCGGCAGGCGGTCGGCGGCGTAGATGCCGGGCGCGCGCAGAATGCTGACCTGTACGCCAAATTTTTCGCCCCAGCGGCGCAACTGGCGTTCGGCATCGACCCGCCGCACCGCGCGGCCGTTGACCGGCGCCACCGGGCGCGTCTCGCTCACCCAGTTGCCGCCGCAATCGCCATAGACGCCGCTGGTGCTGATGTAGACCAGCGCGCCCGGCTTGCCGTGGCGCGCCAGCGTGTGCAGCAGATGGGTGGTGCGCGGGTCGGATGTTCCCTCGTTGGGCGGCGGCGCCAGGTGCAGCACGCTATCGACACGCGGCAGCCGACGCAGACTGGCGGGCGCATCGAGGTCGCCCACATAGGGCGTCACGCCAAGCGCGCGCAGTTCGGCGGCGCGCTCGGGGCGGCGGATCAGGCCGATAAAATGCGCCTGCCCGGCATAGCGCTGCACCAGACGCCCGGCGACATCACCAAACCCCGCGATCAAGATTGTTTTCATAGTGATCTGTCTGTAACCATAGTATGGCAAGGGTGAAAACCCAGCCCGTCCGGGCGATAATTCACCGCTTTCGCCACCGCATTTTAAGCGCACATCATGCCGCATCAAGTCACCATCCAGCCCAGCGGGCACCAGTTCACCGTCGACGACGACGAGACCATCCTCGAGGCGGCGCTGCGTGAAGGTTTTTCGCTGCCCTACGGCTGCCGCAACGGCGCCTGCGGGGCGTGCAAGGGCAAGGTGGTGTCCGGCGAGCTCGACTACGGCAAGCATTCTCCCAACGCCCTCAAGGACGACGAGAAAGCGCAAGGGCGCGCCCTGTTCTGCCGCGCCAAACCGCTGACCGACATGGTGATCGAAGCCAAGGAAATCGGTGCATCGAAGGACATCGTGGTCAAGACGCTGCCGTGCCGGGTGGAAAAACTCGAAAAACGCGCCGACGACGTGATGGTGGTCAAGATCAAACTCCCCGCCAACGAACGCCTGCAATTTCTGGCCGGGCAATACGTCGACTTTCAGCTGAGGGACGGCAAGGCGCGCAGCTACTCGCTGGCCAACCCGCCGCACGACGACGCGCTGCTGGAGTTTCACATTCGCCACATTCCCGGCGGCCTGTTCACCGACCAGGTGTTTACCAGCATGAAGGAGCGCGACATCCTGCGCCTGAAAGGCCCGCTCGGCAGCTTCTTCATCCGCGAGGATTCCGACAAGCCGATGATCTTCATCGCCGGCGGCACCGGCTTCGCGCCGATCAAGGGCATGCTCGAACACGCCTTTGCCGAGCACACCGACCGCGAACTGGTGCTGTACTGGGGGGTGCAATCGTTGAAGGATTTATACATGGCCGAGCTGCCGCAACAATGGCTGGCCGAGCGCCCCAACTTCAGCTTCATCCCGGTGTTGTCCAACCCGCAGCCGGAAGACCAGTGGCAAGGCCGCACCGGTTATGTCCACGACGCGGTGCTGGCCGACTTTGCCGATTTGTCGGGCTATCAGGTCTATGCCTGTGGCGCGCCGGTGATGGTCGATTCGGCACGCGAAGCCTTTGTCAGCGCGCGCGGGCTGGACGAGGATGAGTTCTTCGCGGACTCGTTTGTGTACGCGGCGGACACCGAAGCCGCAGCATAAAAAAGCCCGCATTCAGCGGGCTTTTTTATTCAGGCAACTTGCCGGGGCATCATCCCATGACGGTTACAGATCGCCCCTGGAACCCGCCCGGATGATGTCGTCCAGCCCATCGCGCACTTTCTGGATACGCGCTTTCAAATCGGGTGACAGCTTGTTGGCCTTGGCAAATTCCTCGACGTTGATATCGATCATGATCAGCCAGCCCTGGCCCTTGGCGTCTTCAACCAGCGCAATGCGGCACGGCACATAGATCGCAAAATTCAGGCTCTGGTCGATCAGGTCCTTGGCGGTCACCGCGTCGCAAAACTCGAAAATGGTAGTGGTGCGCTGCGGCTTGCCGGTATTCGCTTCAACCTGCTTGGACAGCGGCAGCTCGGCCACCAGCTTGAGATTCAGCGTGTTGGCGCGCAGGCGCATCGATTCTGCTGCCTCGGCCATGCTGACGCCGGGCTCGATCGCCACTTTGTACACCCCCGCCTGTTGCTGCGCCGGCTTGGCCTTGGGTGTTGCGGCCAGGCTGGCTGGTGCAAACCACGCGCTGGCGAGGACAAGACTCAGGGCGGCAAAAAAAGTCGGGCGCATAAAAATCCTTATTCAAAACATGAGCGAGGCCGAATACTACACGCCCCGCGGCGACACTTGCCGGCACAAACGTGCCAGCCCCAAACGGGCATTTCGCGCTACTCCGTGCGGCACAGCGCCAGGGCTTTTTGATAGTGCTGGCAGGCTTCGCCGGTCTGACCGCTCTGGGTTTTCAGTTCGGCCATGCGGATGTGACCTTCGGTGCTGGGGGCGACGGCCAGACTGGCTTCCAGATAGCTTTGCGCCTTGCCCCACAATTCCTGCACGCTGCACAGATGCGCCAGCGTCAATAACAGCTGGGCATCTCGCGGCTGGGCATGCAGCCATTTCTCGGCCTGTTCGATCTGCCGGGTCGGGCTGCTGCCGCGCACGTCGCCGTACAGGGTCACCAGGTCTTCGTGCCAGTCGCGATTAAGCGCGGCTTCGATCACATCGAGCGCGGTATCGGCACCGCCGCGCTGCATGAAGGCGCGCGCAGCCGCGCGGGCGACGAAGGCATCCGTCTTGAAATCAGCGGGGATTTTCTTCCAGTATTCCAGCAGCGCGCGGTCGTCCTCGGCGCGCCGCTTGAGGTTTTCGGCGTAGGCCATGCGGCGCAGTTGCTTGACCACGCTGGGCTCCATGGCATTGCTGCGCGCCAGCGCATCGAGCAGCTTGTCGACCTCGTCCCATTGCCCGGTCAGCTGGCGTGCCTTGAGCTCCAGCCGCAGCAGGGCGGTGTGTTGCGGTGCGATGGCCCTGGCAGACTGGATCGCGACCAGCGCGCCGGTCGCGTCTTTCATGTCCAGCAGGGTTTCCGCTTCAAACAGCTGCGCGGCCAGTTCTGCGCCGGATTCAATGGCCGTCGCGAACGTGGCGTTCACGTTGCGCCACCGCACGCATGTCCTGCGCGGCGCGCGCCGCCAGCACCCGCGCAATCCCGGTCCGGGTATCGTCGCCGCGCCATTGACCGAGCGCCTGCTCGGCGTCCTGATAGCGGTATTCGGTGTAGGCCTTGAGTCCCCCGGCAAAATTTTCATCGCGTTTTTGCGCCGCAAGCTGCTCCCGATGTTCGCGCACGATGCGCGGCAGATTCAGCGTGAGCAGGGTCAGGCGCAGCAACAGGATGCCGCCCACCACCAGCCCCACCAGCATCAGCACGAAGCTGATAAAGGAGATTTCCATGCGCCAGGGCGGATACACCAGCACCACATAGCCGGGGTCGTAGCGCCCAGCCATCGCCAGCCCGACCGCCAGCACCACAATGATGAGCAGCGAAATCAGCCAGCGCATTAATGCTCTCCCTTGTAGGCATCGAGCGCAGCCAGGCTGGCGTCGATGCCGGGCAGTTTGCTGGCAATCTGCAGTTGCGACAGGCGCTTGATTTCCTTCAGCGCCGCCGCGACCCCATCGTCACGCGTATTGAAATAGCGCGTCAGCATGTCCGCCGCTGCACGCAAATCGGTCCCGAATGTCGCCTGATCCTGCGACAGCAGCGCCAGCCGCGCCGACAGCAGTCGCAAGCGCAGATTTTCGCGCAGGAAATACGCCTGGTCGGGCGGCAACAACACCGCTTCGTTACGGTCAACGCGGCGAATCTGCACGATGCGGGTCAACTCCGTCCACACTTCCTGGCCGAGGCTCATGCCCGGTTTTTGCACGCGCGGCACAGGGGCAGCTTCAGACGTTTGCGCACTCGCCAGCGGCCAGTTGGGAATGCCCGTCACCAGCGCCTCGATGCGCGCGCTCGCCCCCACTTCATCGAGCGAAGGCACCGCGCGCAGCTTCGCCAGGTCGGCAGCAATGGCGCGACGCAACGCGGTGAACTGGGGCTTGTCGAGGCGTTGCAGACGGATGTCGGCGCCTTCCAGCGCAATAATCGCGGCCTTCACGTTACCGGCCAGCTGCAACTGCTGCGCAGCGGTCAGCAGCACCTGTTCAATTTCGGCCAGCGCCCACTGGTCGCGTCCCTGCGCGAGTTCCTTGTACAGCGTTTCGAGCGCCTGCTGCTGCTGCTGCGACGTCACCATCTGGCTGTCGATGCGGGCGACTTTTTCGCTGACCTGTCGCATCGCATCGTCGGCATTGCGCGCCAGCAAGCGGGTTTCGCTGACGTCCTTGCCGGATTCGGCCAGCCGGCGCCCCAGCTCGGTTTTGAGATCGCGGATCCGCTCGCGGCTGTCGGACCACGACCACGCAGCCGCAGCCAGTGCCAGCGATGCGATCAGCAGCGCCACCAAAGGAACCGCCTGGAACCGGCTGGGGGCGTGTACGACAGGTGACGTTTCGGGCGTGTTATTCATGGGGTATTCCTGAACCAGTTAATCAAGCCATCGACCAGGCCTGCATCGCCGCCAGCCGTGGCGATGACCTGTGCAACACCAAAGTTGCGCGCTGCTGCGGCAATTTTCTCATGCGGGACGAAAAGCGGGGTACGCAGCAACAGCGGCCGGCCGGCATCGCCCAGCAATGCCGCCAGATTGTGCAGCGTCTCCGCGCTGGTGACGGTGACCGCATCGATGCCGCCGCTTTGCCACTGCGCCAGCAGGGCGGTGGCATCGGCCTGCGGCCGCACCCGCCGGTAGCATTCAAGGTAGTGCACCGTCGCCCCGCGTTGGCGCAGCGTGTCGGCCAGCACGCTGCGTCCGCCCACGCCACGCACGATCACCACGTGCTTGCCGGCCACGTTGTGCAGTTGCGGCAAGGCGAGCAAGGCTTCGCTGTCCTGGCCGTCCGGCGTGACTACGCCGCTGACACCGTGCCCGGCCAGCGCACGCGCGGTGCCGGGACCCACGGCAAAGCACTGCGCCGATGGCGGCAGTGTCCCGATCGCGGCCATGCCGTACTGCGCCGCGTTGGGGCTGATGAATATGACGCTATCCGCCTCGGCCAGACGCGCCAGCGGTTCACTTAATGTGCTCGCCGGAACCGCCTCGATCTCGAGCGCCGGGAAAACGAATGCGGTTCCGCCTGCAGTCTGGATGGCCTGCGCCAGCGCGGCGGCCTGTTGCGCTGGCCGCGTCACCAGCACCGTGCGGCGCAACAGGCCTTGCGTCATGCCGCCGGCAAGGCGTCGAGAATGGCGCGCGCGCCTTGTGCCAGCAGCTTGTCGGCCAGCATCTGGCCGACCGCCTCGGGATCGCTCATGTCGCCTGCGGCCACATCGTGGATGAACTGGCTGCCGTCCGGATTCGCCACGAAGCCGGCGATATGCAGGGTGTCGCCCTGCAAGGTGGCATGTGCGCCGAGCGGCACCTGGCAACTGCCGCCCAGCACGCGGCTGACCTGGCGCTCGGCGCGCACGCAGGCGGCGGTTGCGGGATGGTTGAGCGCGACCAGCATCGCCGCCACCCCGGCCTGATCGCTGCGGATCTCGATGCCGAGCGCGCCCTGTCCGGCAGCGGGAATGCTGTCTTCCACACTCAGCAAGCTCTTGATGCGCGCACCCAGACCGAGCCGCTTCAGCCCGGCGGCGGCAAGCAGAATCGCATCGAACTGGCCTTCGTCGAGCTTTTTCAGGCGGGTGCCGACGTTGCCGCGCAGCGGCTTTACAGTCAGATGCGGGTAGCGCGCGCGCAGCTGCGCTTCGCGGCGCAGGCTGGAGGTACCGACCACGCCGCCGGGCGGCAGGTCGGACAGGCGTTCGTACTGGTTGGACACGAAGGCATCGCGCGGGTCTTCGCGCTCGCCGATCACCGCCAGCTCGAAGCCCGGTGGCAGCTCCATCGGCACATCCTTCATCGAGTGCACCGCCAGATCGGCTTGCCCCGCTTCCAGCGCCACTTCGAGTTCCTTGACAAAAAGACCCTTGCCGCCGATTTTAGACAACGTGACATCGAGAATCTGGTCGCCACGCGTGGTCATGCCCATAATGTTCACGGTGCAACCGGGATGCAGCGCGCGCAGGCGGTCACGGATGTGCTCAGCCTGCCACATGGCGAGGGCGCTTTCACGGGAGGCAATAGTCAGGGTATGCATGGCGGTAGGAATAGACTGTTTGATTTGGCAAATGATGGCGCGACACTCACACTCTTGGCGTTTCCATCATCACGCAAAGGAACGACGGCAATGAGGCGACTGATCGCACCCTGGATGTTGGTGTTCCAGGCCACAATTTTAGCATGGGGGCTGGCGCTGACCGGCGCGGCCGGCGCGGCCGACGGGCTGGTTCATGCCAGCAATTTCATGGCTGACGGCAAACTGGCCGCGCAACGCAAGGTCCCCATCCTGGTGGTGTTCACCAGTCCCGGCTGCCACTACTGCGAACGCGTCAAACAGGATTATCTGCTGCCGATGCACAAGGATCCCGCCTATCGCAAGCGCGTCATCATTCGCGAACTTACCGTGGGCGCCACCACGCCACTTACCGGCTTCGACGGCGTGGCTACCACCGAAGGCGCGTTCGCTGCCACCCACAAGGTGTTTATCGTGCCCACGGTCAAAGTGCTCACGCCGCAAGGCGACGATAGCGGCGAAGCCATCGTCGGCTTGCTGACGGCGGATTACTACTTTGGCTATCTGGAAGCCGCCATCGATGAGGGCGGTCGCAAAGTACGCGGCAAGTAGCCGCATGACGCCAGTGGTCTGCATGCGCAAAAATCCATCCGCTTCAACCAGTCTGTTATTTCAGAAGCAGACCCCTGGAATCGCGTCCATGTCAGGGCACCCGCGATGAAAACCCTGTTGGCCGACGACCACCCGCTGATGCGCGAGGGGATCAGACAGGTATTGGCGCAACTCGAACCCGCGCTCGAAATCATCGACGCCCACGATTACCCCAGCCTGTTTTCCCAAACGACCGAACACCCCGATCTCGATCTCGCCCTGGTCGATCTGAACATGCCCGGCTTTGTCGGGATGCAGGGCATTACCCTGTTCCGCAGCCAGTTTCCGGATATTCCACTGGTGGTGCTGTCGGCCTCGGAATCGCCGCACGATATCCGCAGCGCGCTCGAAGCCGGTGCGCTCGGCTACATTCCCAAGGCGGCGTCCACCACGGTGATGCTGGCCGCGCTACGGCAGGTGCTGGCAGGCGATATCTATGTTCCTGCCTGCTTTGACGACAGTCATGGCGGCCTGCACTCCATCGTGCCCGACGATTTCAAGGCGCTGCAGCACAGCGGTCTGACCGCGCGCCAGTTCGAGGTGGCGCGCCTGCTGGTTCAGGGTTTCCCCAACAAAAGCATTGGTGGCATGCTGGCCATGAGCGAAAGCACGGTCAAGGTTCACATCGCAGCGATTTTTCGTGCCTTCAACGTCAGCAACCGCACCGAAGCCGTGCTCGAAATCCAGCGGCTGATGCAAAAGCAATAAATTCTGGTGAATTTCTTACGCGATCTGATCAGCCGGCTGCCCCTGCCCACCAGCATCCGCAGCCGGATGCTGGTGATTGCCTTGCTGCCGGCCTTGCTGACCGAATTCGGGATGGTGGCGTATTTCACCTCACAAACCCTCGCCACCGCCGAGGAGGCGCTGCATGCACGCGCCAGCAATGCGGCTCACCACCTGGCTGATGCCTTGCCGTATGCGCTGATCAGCGGTGACATGCAACGCGTCGATGCCCTGCTTGAAACCGAGATCAAAACCAGCCAGCTGTCGATGGTTCGCGTCACGGATGCACGCGGACAGCTGCTCGCCAGCACCGGCCGCCATCTGCGCGACACCCCGGCTGAGGCGCAATACGCCCAGCGTGCAGAAATCCAGTTACCCCGCGTCGGCTTTTCAGATGATGCCCTGTTTGCCACGTACGCTACGCCCGCTCAGGATTTGCTGGGGCACGTGGAAGCCGGGGTCTCGCTGAAAGAAGTCAACGCGTTCAAGCGCGACACGCTGCTGCATGCCGCGCTGTTGATGCTGGTGGCACTGGCGCTCACCGGCGCGCTGGCGTGGCGCCTGTCCAACCGGCTGGCCGGGCAACTGCAGCATGTCGGGCGTGTGGTCGGGCGGCTCGCGCACAACGACCTCGCGGTGCGCACGGAGCTCCCCTTGGCCGGCGAAGTGGGCGCGCTCGCCGCCGGGGTCAATGAAATGGCCGAGGCCCTGCAGGCGCATCGCGGCGAGCTGGAAAAACGCATCCGCGAAGCCACCGCCGACCTCGCCGCCAAAAAGGATATGGCCGAGCGCGCCAACCAGGCCAAGTCGCGCTTTTTTGCGTCCGCCAGCCACGATCTGCGGCAGCCGCTGCATGCCTTGTCGCTATTCGTCGCCGCCCTCAAAGCGCGCAACAAACAACCCGGCACGCAAACCCTGATCGACAACATCGAGGCCTCCACCGCGGCCATGGAGCTGCTGTTCAACTCCCTGCTCGACATTTCACGGCTCGATGCCGGCGCGATCGAAGCGCACCCCGTGCATTTTTCGCTGGGCAACATGCTGGACGAGCTGAACAAGCAGTTCAGCCCGCTCGCTGCCGAGAAAAACCTGCGGCTGCGCTTTCATCCGATCGATGCCACCCTCTACAGCGACCCCCTGCTGATCGAGCGCATCCTGCTCAACCTGATTGCCAATGCCATCCGCTATACCGACCGTGGCGGCGTGCTGGTGGCCTGCCGCCGGCGCGGCCGCATGCTGCGCCTCAGCGTGATCGACAGCGGACGCGGCATCCCGCCCGACCAGCAGGAAAGCGTATTCCACGAATTCGTCCAGCTGCACAATCCGGCGCGCGACCGCAGCAAGGGACTCGGGCTGGGGCTCGCCATCGTGTCGCGTTTGAGTCGGCTGCTGGGGCACCGGGTCGATCTGCTGTCACGCCCCGGGCATGGCTCGGCATTCAGCATCGACGTGCCGTGCGGCGACGCCAACCTCATCCAGACCCCCATGCCGCTCGCCGCCCCCGGCCAGCTTGCCGCCGATGCGCTGGTGCTGCTGGTGGACGACGAAAGCGCGATTCTGCGCGGCATGGCCGAGCTGTTCGACAACTGGCAGATCGATCTGGTCACCGCGCACAGCGTCGCCGAAGCCGAACAGGAGCTGGCCAGCCTCGACCGCATTCCCGATGTCATCGTGTCGGATTACCGCCTGCCGGGTAACACCGACGGCATCGAAGTCATCACCCGCCTGCGGCAAAAGTTCGGCCTGGATATCCCTGCGATTCTGGTCACCGGCGACACCGCACCCGACACGATTTTGCGCATCACCCAGGCCGGTATTCCGCTGCTGCACAAGCCGCTGCGTCCCGCCAAACTGCGTGCCCTGCTCACCCACCTGATCCAGCAGGGGCGCGCCGCCGCTGTGGGATAATCCGCACACTGGCACTTACCGCTTACCGCTCACCCCTCACCGCTTACCAGACACCATGCACCTTCACATCCTCGGCATTTGTGGCACCTTCATGGGCGGCATCGCTGCCATCGCCCGCGCGGCGGGTCACACCGTCACCGGCTGCGACGCCAACGTCTACCCGCCGATGTCCGACCAGCTGCGCGCGCTCGGCATCGACCTCATCGAAGGCTTCGACGCCAGCCAGGCCGACCTCAAGGCCGACATCTTCGTCGTCGGCAACGTCGTCACCCGCGGCAACCCGCTGATGGAAGCCATCCTCGAACGCGGCCTGGCGTATACCTCCGGCCCGCAGTGGCTGGCCGACAACGTGCTGAAAGACAAATGGGTGCTGGCGGTCGCCGGCACCCACGGCAAGACCACCACCTCCGCCATGCTGGCGTGGATCCTCGACGACGCGCGCATGCGCCCCGGCTTCCTCATCGGCGGCATTCCGCAGAACTTCGAAGTGTCCGCGCGGCTCACCGACAGCCCCTTCTTCGTCATCGAAGCCGACGAATACGACACCGCCTTCTTCGACAAGCGCTCCAAGTTCGTCCATTACCGCCCGCGCACCGCCATCCTCAACAACCTCGAATTCGACCACGCCGACATCTTTGCCGACCTCGCCGCCATCGAAACCCAGTTCCACCATCTGGTGCGCACCATCCCCGGCAACGGCCTCATCGTCGCCAACGGCACCGACCCCAACCTCGACCACGTATTCGAGCGCGGCCTGTGGACGCCGGTCGAACGCTTCGGCAGCGCAGGCGGCTGGACCATCGGTGAAGTCGATGCCCAGGGTCATTTCGACGTCTACTTCGACGGCGCCCTGCAAGGCCGCGTCAAATGGGAACTGATCGGCGAACACAACCGCATGAACGCGCTCGCCGCCATCGCCGCCGCGCGCCACGCCGGCGTGCCCGCCGCCACCGCGATCGACGGCTTGAGCCGCTTCGAAAACGTCAAACGCCGCATGGAAGTGCGCGGCGCCGTCCACGGCATCACCGTCTACGACGACTTCGCCCACCACCCCACCGCCATCACCACCACCCTCGAAGGCCTGCGCGCCAAAGTCGGCAAGTCGCGCATCCTCGCCGTGCTGGAGCCGCGCTCCAACACCATGAAACTCGGCGTCATGAAAGCCGCCCTGCCCGCCAGTCTCGCGCAGGCCGACCAGGTCTACTGCTACGGCGCCAACCTCGGCTGGGATGCCGCTATGGCACTCGCCCCGCTCGGCGACAAAGCGCGCGTATTCGACAAACTCGACGCCCTCATCGCCCAGCTGGTGGCCGACGCCCGCCCCGGCGACCACGTCCTGATGATGAGCAACGGCGGCTTTGGCGGCATCCACGCCAAGCTGCTGGAAGCGCTGCATCAGCACTATCACGAGGATATTGTGCTGACGGCGATGCATCGGTATGGGGGGTATGCGTAAGGTTGGGTGTTGTGGTTGAAGTGTTCGCCAGGCTGCGATCGTTGGCCGGGGGTAGCCCGGCGGCTAGTCACTTTCTTTTGGTTTCGCCAAAAGAAAGTAACCAAAGAAAAGGCGACCCCGCTCATCCCCGAAACCCCGAAAATCGAGCCTGCCGGGTGGGCGTCAAAGAACTCGCCCCGCTTTTGTATTGTTAATTTAATTTTTGTGAGCGGGGCTCAGACACCTTTGCCGCTGATCCACCCGACAGGCTCGATTTTCGGCGGGGCTGAGAGGGGATGAAAGTCAAAACCAGGACGGCGGTGACTGGACGGTTTGAGATTACTATTTTGGCTTCACACAACTGACGAATTACGCTTAAGGCTAAAGTGCACGGTGCTGCCGTGAAAATTTCACCATATCGAACTTTAAATGTCGCCTCTCACTACGCTATTACTTTTCGTACTGGCTTTGCTAACTCCGATTGCCTTTTTGGCATTAATGGTTTGGGGGGTGGTTCAGCTAACAGATGCGGAAAACAAAAAAAGAGCCCAACTCGATTTTAGGAATGTGGGCGACGCTAGATCCGACGTTGAATCGGGAAAGCCTCTTAATGAAGATCTGCTCTTGGAAGTCCACGTTTCGAAAAGCATGACGCTATACGGGCTTTTTCTAAGCATAGCGATGCTTGGCTTTGGTTTGGCTTTCTTTTTACTAAATCCAGTGACAGCTCTTGTCCTTGGTTGGTGGGTATGTATTTTAGGCTTGGTGTTCACTGTCAAGATGTTCAGGCAGTTAGCAATTGATACACCTGCGGTGACCTTGACGACTGCTTATATCGAGCATGCCGGTTGGCCTTTCAAGCGTATCCCATGGAAAGAAATTAAAAAGAGCTACATCATTAGATTGCCGACTGCTACCTATTTAAATTTCGAAGTGGAAGATCAGCAAAAATTACTGCAACAAATGAGCTGGTTTATTCGGAACATTCTCCGAATGAATCGAATTTTTGGTGGCTCTCCCATCCAAATAAATTTAACACCTTTGAAAGTTGACTCATCACGAGTGTTGGAGATGGTTAAACACCAAATAGGTAAATCTGTATAACTTGGATAGAGGGCGATAACAGAAACATATTTTGCTGAATTTGCGTCGCAACATAAGAGCTCAACCATCCCGTCACTACCGCCCTGGTTTTGACTTTCCTCCCTTCTCAGTCCTGCCGGAAATTGAGCCTGACGGGTGGGCGGCAAAGGTGTCTGAACCCCGCTCACAAAAATCAAATTAAAACAGCAAAAGCGGGGCGAGTTCTTTGCCGCCCACCCGGCAGGCTTGGTTTTCGGGGTTTCGGGGATGAGCGGGGTCGCCTTTTCTTTGGTTACTTTCTTTTGGCGAAACCAAAAGAAAGTGACTAGCCGCCGGGCTACCCCCGGCCAACAGTCAGCAGCCCTGCAAAGGCGCAATCAATTCACACCTCACAGTCGCTTCAGCCTAATGGATAATCCCGGTTCAATGCAGCCGACTCGCTCTACCCCACAGCCCTGAGGCATGCCCAAACCACTCGATACCGCTACCGCACTCGACCCCGCCCAATCCGCGGTGGTAGAAGCCTGCGCCGGCAGCGGCAAAACCTGGCTGCTGGTCTCGCGCATGATCCGTCTGTTGCTGGCGGGGGCGGTGCCGTCGACCTTGCTGGCGATTACGTTTACCCGCAAGGCGGCGCAGGAAATGACCGACCGGCTGCACGAATGGCTGCGGCTGCTGGCGCTGGCGGACGACGCAACGGTGCGCGAGTTTTTGCACCAGCGCGCAGTGCCGGACGACGAAATCGATGCGCTGCTGCCGCGCGCGCGCGGGCTGCTGGAAACGGTGCTGACGGCGCAGCCGGGGCCGACGGTGACGACCTTTCACGGCTGGTTTCTCGATCTGCTGAAACGCGCGCCGCTGGAAGCCGGGCTGCCGTGGGGGGCGCCGCTGCTGGAGCGCACCAGTCTGCTGCAAAACGAGGTGCGCGACCGCCTGCTGGCGCGTTGGGCCGGCGAGCCTGAATCGCCGGAGGGCGTGGCTTTGCTGGCGCTGCTGGACGACATCGGCGAACACAATCTGAATGCATTGCTGAAAAGCTTTTTGCTGGCGCGGGCGGAATGGTGGGCGGTTACCGACGGCCAGCCCGACCCGGTGGCGTATGCGCTGGATCAGTTGCGCCCGGGTTTGCACGCCGATCTGGAGAGCGACCCGGTGGCCGCTTTCTGGGCGGACGAGTTGATGCTGGCGCGGGTTAAACGCGTAGGACTGGGGTTTGAAAAGGGCAGCGATGCCGAGTTCAAGAACAGCACAGCCATCCAGCAGGCGCTGGCGGCGACGGATTTCGATGGCTTGCGCGGGCTGATATTAAAAAAGGATGGCGGTCGGCGGCTGAAAAAAGCCAACGCACCCACCCTGAAGGCAATGGGTGCAGAAGCGGACACCTTTCTGCGCGACTACGACACGCTGGAAACCGCATTCGAAACCATCGCCGCAATCCAGACCGACCAGCGCATCTGGGCTCTCAACCGCCACGGCCTGCGGCTCGGCCACGCGCTGCTCGAGGCGTATCAGGATGCCAAGTCGCAGCAGGGCGTGATCGATTTTGCCGATGCCGAATGGCAGGCCTGCCGCCTGCTGCAGAGCGAGGAACACGCGCCGGGGCTGGCGCTGAAGCTGGACGCGCGCTACCGCCATTTGCTGCTCGACGAATTTCAGGACACCAATCCGCTGCAATGGCAGGCGCTGTCCACCTGGCTGACTGCGGCGCGTGAAGCCGACAGCGAGATGACGGTGTTCATGGTGGGCGACCCCAAGCAGGCGATCTACCGCTTTCGGCGCGGCGAGGCGCGCGTGTTCACCGCCGCTGCCGAATTTCTGCACACCCACTTCGACGCGCCGCTGTTCAGCACCAGCATGACGCGGCGGCTGTCGCCTGCGGTGGTGCAGGCGCTCAACCCGGTGTTTGCGGGGATCGCGGGCTTTGATCCGCACAGCCACGCGCCCGAAAATGCATCCCGCCCCGGCGCGCTGCGCTGCCTGCCCATTGCGGTGGAAAAGACCGAAGCCGCTGTTATCGAGGGCTTGCGCAACCCGCTCACCACGCCGCTGGACGAGGCGGCCGACCGCGCGGTGCATGTCGAGGCGCAGGTTTTCGCCCGGACGTTGCGCGACGAGGTGCTGGGGCGCTGGGGCGTGGTGGACAAGAAAACGAAAATCAGCCATCCCGCGCGCGCCGGCGACGTGACCGCGCTGGTGCGCAAGCGCACGCATTTGCACCTTTACGAGCGCGCGCTGGAAGCCGTGGGCATCCCCTTTATCACCTCGCGGCGCGGCGGCCTGCTGCACGCGCTGGAAGCGCAGGACCTGATCGCGCTGCTGGAAACCCTGCTGCTGCCGCACGCCGAGCTGAAGCTGGCGCATGTGCTGAAGAGCCCGGTGTTCGGCTGCAGCGACGACGATCTGCTGCGCATATTTGCTGTGCAGGCCAGCGCGGCGCAGCCCGGCGACGACAGCCGCAGCTGGGAGCGGCTGGGCGCGTTGTCCGGACGGGCCGATTGCCCGCCCACCCTCGCGCGCGCCTGGCACCTGCTCAACGGCTGGCGCGCGCAGTTGGGCGCGCTGCCGGTGCACGACCTGCTCGACCGCATCTATTTCGAAGGCGATCTGGAGGCGCGTTACGCGGCCGCTGCGCCGCCGGCGATGCGCCCGCAAATCGCCGCCAACCTGCGCGCCTTCATGCAGCTGGCGCTGACGCAGGACGCTGGGCGCTACCCGACGCTGGCGGGCTTCATCCGCGAGCTGGCTTCGCTGATCGACGACACCGATGCCGCGCCGGGCGAAGGGCTGGCGGCGGACGGTGAAAACGCGGTGCGGCTGCTCACCATTCACGGCTCTAAGGGGCTGGAAGCGCCGATTGTCTGGCTGCTCGGCGGCAGCGACCATGCGCGCGGCGACAGCTACGCGGTGCTGGCGCCGTGGCCGCCGACGGCGGCGCAGCCCGAGCATTTTTCCCTGTTCGGCAAACTGGATGAGCGGGGCGCATGGCGCGAACGCTGGTTTAGTGAGGAAGCCGAGCTGGCGCAGCGCGAATCCGACAACCTGCTGTATGTGGCGCTCACCCGCGCCGAACAGGGCCTGATCGTCAGCGGCGATGCGGCGAAAAACGCCTGGCTGCAGCGCGTCGAGGCGGCGTGGCGAGAGATGGAACTGCCGTCCGACCTGCCGCCCGCTGCCGCTTCAGAGCAGCCGCCGCTGCCCGCTCCGCTGCCGCGCATGCGCGCCCCCGCCATCGGCCAGCGGCTGGCGCCGGTTGCAGCCAACCCCGCCGCCGCCAGCGGCGAGCTGTTTCACGCCTGCCTCGAACACCACGCGCCGCCCGGTATCGATGCCTTGGGCGGCACGCCGCGCGATCTGCCCGCCCTGGCGCAGCGTCTCAATCTTGCGACAGAGCTTGCGCGCATCGAAAGCGAGGCCCGCGCCCTGCTGACGCAGCCGCATCTGGCGCGCTTTTTCGACCCTGCACAATACCGGCGCGCGCACAACGAGCTGACGCTGCTCGACGCCAGCGGGCGCACGCAACGGCTCGACCGCGTGGTGGAATTCGACGACGCGGTATGGCTGATCGACTATAAAACCGGCGCAGATAGCTGTACCGTCAGTGAGACACGTCTGATCGAACGCCACCAGCCCCAGCTGGCTGGCTATCGAACGCTGCTCGCCGCGCTCTATCCCGACCGCCCCATTCATGCCGCCCTGCTGCTGGCCGATGGCCGGCTGATTCCTGTCGCTCCGGAGCACGCACTGTGATCAACAAACCCTATTCCGAATCCTGCGAACAAAACCGCGAGCCGATTCTGGCGGTGCTGCGCAAGGCCTTCGCCGACCGCAGCCGGCTGCTGGAAATCGGCAGCGGCACCGGGCAGCACGCTGTCTATTTCGGCGCCGAGCTGTCCGCATCTGCGCTGGCAGACCGCCGATGTGCTGGCGCATCACCCCGGCATTCAGGCCTGGCTTGCCGAGGCAGCGCTGCCCAATGTGTTGCCGCCGCTCGAACTCGACGTCAACCAGACCCATTGGCACAGCGGCCGCTACGACGCGGTGTTTTCAGCCAACACCCTGCACATCATGGGCTGGCCCGAGGTGATCCGGTTTTTTGAGGGGGTGGGCGCAGTGCTGGCGCCGGGTGGCGTGCTGGTGGTGTATGGTCCGTTCAATTACAACGGCCAGTTCACGTCAAGCAGCAACGCCCGCTTTGACGCCTGGCTGAAAGCACGCGATCCCGCGTCCGGGGTGCGCGACTTCGAGGCGGTGGACGCGCTGGCGCGTGCGCAAGGGCTGGTTCTGCAACAGGACATCGCCATGCCGGCGAACAATCGCAGCCTGGTGTGGCAGCGTGTGAGCTGACAGCAACGGCGCTCGCATCCGGGCTTGCGTGCCGATGCGCAAAATCCGTAATTTCAGCTTCTTCTTATAAATCGCTTTGCTATAACGAAAACTCCTGAGACGGGGAGCCGTTATGCGCATCGCCGAACTGATACAACGCTGGAAAAAGAAAGTGGCTGCCAATATGTCGGTGCGCGCTTACTTCGTCGATTTGCCCTTGCGTGACGCCGCTCGCATCGAAGCATTGCACTTGATGTATCCCGATTGCAGCGAATCCCAGTTGATGGCCGACCTGATCCGCGCCGCGCTCGACGAGCTGGAGGTCGCCATGCCCTACATCCCGGGGCAACGCGTCATCGCCGAAGACGACTACGGCGACCCGATCTACGAAGACCTCGGTCCAACGCCCCAGTTTTATTCGCTGTCGCACGAAATCCTGCGCAAGCTCACCAACACGCAATCCGTCAAATGACTGTCGGATTAATTTACACGCCGCAGGGTTTTTGATGCGATAAACAAGCTTAACGTATTGTATTTAAGCGATTAAATTCAGATGGAATGCTTATTGCTAGACCACCATTACAAATAATCATAAAAGCGGAACATCATGTACCTCGGCCCAGCCATTCTCTTTTCAATATTTGCCAGCCTGTTTTACGTGCCTGGCTTTCTGGACTTGCCACTGGGGCTGCTTACCGCGCGCCAGTTCATTTCGCAGCTGCTGTTTTCCGTGTTCGGGCTGATTGCGCTGGCTGCACTCGCGCGTTCCATCGAACTCGATCCGGTGTGGCCGTGGCGTCCGGAATTCCGCAAGGCGCTGAAAGCTTTGCTGGGGCGTGCCTGATCTTCGCCCCGCCTGATTTGCCGGAGGCCACCACGAAGCTGGCATAAACCCGGCATAAAATAGCGGCTTTCCTTTACCTGCAAAGCCGCCATGCCCGTCAAGCTCACTGCTCCTGATCCTGCCTCCCTGTTGCCTGTTGCAGGCGTGCGTCTGGGCATTTCGTCTGCGGGCATCAAAACACCCGGACGCCGCGACATCACCCTGATCGAGCTTGCGCCGGGTTCCCGCGTGGCCGGGGTGTTCACCCAGAACCGCTTCTGCGCCGCGCCGGTCACGCTGTGCCGGCAGCATTTAACGCATGACAATATCCGCGCATTGATCATCAACACCGGCAACGCCAACGCAGGCACCGGCGAAGAGGGCCTGCGCCGGGCCCGTCAAACCTGCGAGGCCGTCGCCGCGATCATGCAGTGCGAACCCGGGCAGGTGCTGCCATTTTCCACCGGGGTGATCCTGGAGCCGCTGCCAGTCGACAAAATCCTGCCTGCGCTGCCCGCAGCGTTTGCCGACCTCGCGCCCAACCAATGGTCGGAAGCCGCCCACGCGATCATGACCACCGACATCGTCGCCAAGGGCGCGTCGCGGCAGGCGCAGGTCGGCGGCAAGACGGTGACGGTCACCGGCATCGCCAAAGGCTCGGGCATGATCCACCCCAACATGGCGACCATGCTCGGCTATGTGGCGACCGACGCTGCGGTTGCCCCCGGCTTGATGCAGCAGTTGGTGAAAGACGTGGCCGACGTGTCGTTCAACTGCGTGACGGTGGATGGCGATACCTCAACCAACGACAGCTTCATCCTGATCGCCACCGGGCAGGCCGGCAACGGCGAAATCACCGACGCCGCCAGCGCCGGTTACGCTGCGTTGAAAACCGCCATCAGCGAGGTGTCGATTGAACTCGCGCAGGCGATGGCGCGCGACGGCGAGGGCGCCACCAAGTTCATCAGCGTGGTCGTCGAAGGCGGGCGCAACCAAGCCGAATGCAAACAGATCGCCTACGCCATCGCGCGTTCGCCGCTGGTCAAGACCGCGTTCTTTGCCAGCGATCCCAACCTCGGCCGCATCCTCGCTGCAATTGGCTATGCCGGGGTCGGCGACCTCGACGTCAATACCTTGCAGGTTTATCTGGGCGACGTGCTGGTGGCCGAAAAGGGTGGCCGCGCGGCAAGTTACACCGAGGCGCAGGGCGCCGCGGTGATGCGGGAATCAGACATTACGGTGCGGGTGGTGTTGAATCGCGGGCCGGTGAATGCCACGGTATGGACCTGCGATTTTTCTTATGATTACGTGAAGATCAACGCGGAATACCGCTCCTGAATCGCGGCGGCGGCAAACCGGCTTAAGCAGACGCGTCCTTGTCGCTGCATCCCGCATATCAACGGGCAATGTTTCTGGCGTATTTGCGCTTCGGCTTTTTACCGGATCAACCGGGCCGCATCATTCACTCAGCAATTCCGCCACGGGATGCAACTGCTCGACATGCTGTGACACGGCCTTCACGATGACGATGATCGGAATGCCCAGCAGTACGCCCCACACCCCCCACAGCCACCCCCAGAACAGCAGTGAGACAAACACCGCTGCCATGTTCATTTTGGCAAATCTTCCGGTCATCCAGGTCGTGACAAACGTGCCGACGAAGGTCGCGATTGCGAGCGATACGCCTGCGGCCAACAAGCCTGCGGAGACCGAATCGAATTGCATGTAAGCCACCGTGCCAAGGATGACTGCGGTGAAGGCGGAGCCCGCATAGGGGATGACATGCAGCAAACCGGCGGCGACGGCCCAGGCACCTGCATTTTCCAAACCGATCCAGTACAGCGCGACCCAGGTCAGCAGCCCGACCAATACGTTGGTCACCAGCAGCATGAACATGTATTTCTGGATGGAACGGTTGATGTCGTCCAGGATATGCACCGTGATCTTCTTTCGCGTCAGCGTCGGGCCCGCGAGCCGCACCAGCTTGCGCTTGAACATGTCGCCGCCGAGCAGGAAAAAGAACACCAGAAAAAACACCATGGCCGCCTGGCCGATGATGGCGAGTACCCCCTGGGAGCCGACCAGAAGCGCATCACCCAGCCTGAACGCAGGCTGGTCGATGATGACGTGCGTGGTGCGCGGTTTGCGGGGGGCCGACAGGGCTGAGTTGGTCGCCTTTTCGATGGTGTTCGCGGCCGCTTGCACATGCTTCATGTTGCTGTGCTGGTCGCTCCGCATCTTGTCGAGTCCCGTCGATAATTTGCTGGCCGCTACGGGCAGCTGCGCGATGATTCTTTGCACCTGCCCGCGCAGCGCATACGTGCCCAATACCAGCGCGCAGATCACGACCAGCATGACCATGCTGGTGCCCGCGACACGCGGTATCCTGATCCGCTCCAGCCACACGACGAGCGGGTTCAAGGTGTACGCAAAGAGTATCCCGAGCAACAGGGTGATCAGAAACGGTTGCGCCCAGTACAGTGCGACGATCAACACAACGGTCGCCAGAATGTTGAGCGCAGCACCGCGCGCATCTACGGGCAGGTGAACCGCGAGCGGGATGGCATCGGTCATCCTGGGGACTGTGGCAACAGCATCCGCCACCAGCCCGGATGCAGGGCTCCCGGTTGATTCTGCCGGAAGCGGCGTGGGAATCATGAGGTGCCGCCAGTCACGCAGGTCAGAACGCAACCCGCAAAAGCGGCGTTAGCGCTTGTTGCCGCCAAAAACAAGGAGTGCTCCGCCAATCAGGATGGCGCCAACACTTGCCCAGAGCGGGACATTGACGCGTTCCTTGTCCGCAACCGAAAACTCAATCGGGCCCAACTTGGCCTCATGTGTTTCTTTTGTGTAGCTAAACCCACCGTAAACCAAGCCGAGCGTGCCGGCCAGAATCAGCGCGAATGCGATTCCTTTGATAGCGTTCATTTCTTCCTCTTTATCTTATCGTGAGTATTTTGACAGGGCTGAGCCATTTGCCATCTGGTTCCCCGGATGTCTAGCGCCGACGCAGCCTGCGCCCGAGTTGCCATACCAGCCATCCACGCTGCAGCCATGTGCCGGTGCGTCGTGGGCGCAACGCTGCAAGCAGCAACGCGGCTCCCAGCATCAAGGCGGGGTGGCGCCTGACGTACTGAAGTGCAGCGACCCCCCGGTCTGCCAGCGCCAGGCGTGCGCGCCAAGGCTCCATGTCGTTGGCCAGTATGGTTCGCTGGGCGGCAGCTAGCGCCACCAATTGCTGGCGGCGAGCGGCTAGCTGGGTCCGTTTTCTCTTCATGAACGAGAACCGAGTTGCTGCCGGTCTTTAGACAGCTCCGCCAGGCTCGCCTCAAATAACCGTGGCTTGGTTCTGACCCGATGCATGGCGTACCACCCCAGCCCAACGCCGGCCGTCAGAAAAAGCCCGGTCAGGCCAGCCAGCGCCAGCAATCGGTGCGTCTCCCAAAAGAAGACCACAATCAAAATCGCCAGCAGCACGATGCCAATACCGACACACCCCAGCGCAACCAGCACCAGCACCAGGAATGTGGTCAGCTGCTCCCGTTCTTCAGCAACATCCGTGGACAGCAACTCAAGACGGGTATGAACAATGCTGACCAGGCTCACTGACAGGTTTCTCAGGGATTCAAGCAACCCCCCTGGTGCAGCTTGCGATTCCTCAGCCATTGCGTGGTTTAGCGTCGCGCGATCAACAGTCCAACCAGCACGCCAACCGCTGTGCCGACGCCAATCGCCTGCCACGGATGCACGTGGACATATTCGTCCGTCGCCTTGGCTGCGGCGCGGGTCTTGGCCAGCAACGCTGTCTGCGCTTCGCTCAATTTTGCTTTTGCAATGCCAAGTGACGCCTCAGCCTTGGCGCGCACGGCGGCCAGCGCCTCGCCACCCTGACCAGCCGTGGCCTTCAGCAGGGCTTCCGCATCAGCCACCACCACATTCAAATCGGCGATCAATTGTTCTTTGGTGACATCGTCAAAAGATTGGTTCATGTTTTTTCCTTTAATAAAAATTTTGTCATGTTCATAGTGGATTTCTCAAACCTATTTCAATGTGTAACCGTTAAAAACAGGGGGAAACCCGGTATACCGCTATCCGGAATGGATGGGCTTTAAGTTCTTCTCCGGCCGTGCATTCATCGTGGCCTGCGAAATTGGGCACACTCGCCGGCAGGCTGCTGAAAGCGTTACAAGCTTGCTAACGTCGACCTTGTATGACCTGCACCAATATCATCACGATTGCGATGACCAGGAGAATGTGAATGAATCCACCCATGGTGTAGGCAGAAACGAAGCCAAGCAGCCACAGGATAATCAGGATAATTGCAATTGTTCCGAGCATTTTCGCACCTCCTCAGTAAACGCTGAATCAAACCGGAGTCCAGCCGTATCAGCGATCTAAACCCCGGCCTCTGGCCGGGGCGACGATTCAATCAGCAGTACCCAGCAAAGCAAGCTGATTGACTCCTGAACTTTACTTAACCCGCATGGCGTTCTTGACGGATGTCACGCCGCTGACACCGCGCGCCACCTCGACGGCCTTGTTGATGTCGGCCTGGGAATTGACGAAACCGCTCAATTGAACCACGCCCTTGAAGGTTTCGACATTGATCTCGGCCGATTTCAGGGTGGCTTCATTGAAAATCGCTGTCTTCACCTTGGTGGTGATGACGCTGTCGTCGACGTATTCGCCGGTTCCTTCTTTCTGTGACGTGGACGCACAGCCCACGGCGGACACCAGTGTAACGGCCAGTAAAGCTGCAGAAAGATATTTGCTCATTTGATTCATGATTGACTCCCAAAATGTAATTAAGAAAGGGTTTCTTGATTTCAGTACCTATCGTTGGATAGTACGATCTCGGTGGGTTTATCAAGCCCTGATTTCAATATAGGCACAAATCCAAACATGGTCTGTTCGATGACGCACATAGCGCGGTGGAGACAATTAATCGCCAGGCTGGGTTACTGATGCGCAATCGGTTTGTCGGTGAACAAATAGTCCTTGAGCTCTTTGGAAAACCTGGGGTCTTTGCGCCGAATCCACTCCAGCACCATGGAGGCATGCTCCTTTTCCTCGTCACGGTTGTGCTCGAGGATGGCCTTGAGTTCCGGGTCCTTGCATGCATCCGCACGCTGGTTGTACCAATCAACCGCTTCCAGTTCTTCCATCAGGGAAACAATTGCCCGGTGCATGTCACGCGTTTCAGCGGACAATTCTTCTACAGGCTCGTGATAACCGACGCTCGACATGGCTTGCTCCTAATGAGTTATTGAGTGGGTGGGGTGAAACAGACGTGGGGCGAAGCGTATCGGCTCGTTGCAAGGGTGCGGCTTCTCTCGACAGGAATGGTCTGCATCCATTCCGGGGAACGCCTGCCAGGACAATTTCTCGGCTGCGCGCGGGATCGTGCCACGCACAACCGAGGGCGCCGCAGGTATACAGAGCGCGCTAGTCTTTATTGCGCGCTTCAAAGTCCTTGATCTGCTGCTCGACTTCATCCTTCGTGAGGCCGTAGGCCTCCTGTATTTTTCCCGCCAGCTCGTCGCGCTTGCCCGCAATCACATCGAGGTGATCGTCGGTAAGCTTGCCCCACTGGGCTTTCACCTTGCCTCTGAACTGCTTCCAGTTGCCTTCAACGATATCCCAATTCATATCAAACTCCTTTTGTGTTTACCCGACTGGCGAAATTGCCATCGAGCATCCTTCGTCGCAACCGATCTTTCGTCATTTGCGCATTTTGCATAGCGATGAACCACATACGCATCCGTGTGGTGACGATCCGAACCGATTTCTTGAGACTCGGGATGCGAATGCAAGGCTAACCGTATGCTCATGACACAGTCTGTGCGGTGGCATACATTGAATTCTGACGCAGCTAAAGTTTTACTCTGTGTTCGCTAGCGCACTGAACTGTTTCCTGACATTCGCCTATGCTGCAAGATGCTGAGTGCGACATTCCGATAGTCGCGTCGGTTTAAGCGCGGTGGTTTAAAAGCCATCCGTCCACGTTTGTAACTTGCTAAAGGATTAACCATGAACCGTTCGATACTGATTCCCGCACTGCTTGCCACGCTGAGCCTGGCCGCCTGTGACCAACCCACTGTAGTCAATGTGCCAGCCCCTGCCGCGCCCGTCGCGGTGCCCGGCCCCGCAGGTCCGCCAGGGCGAAACTGGTAGCCAGGGTGAGACCGGTAGCCAAGGCGTAACCGGTAGTCAGGGTGAGACCGGCTATCAGGGCGCGAAGGCAGCCAGGGCGAGACCGGCAAGACCGGCGACGCCACCACGGTGATCGTGGTGCCGGCCGCGCCTGCCGAGCCAGCAAACTGAATCCACTCATCACCAATTTAAGGAGAGCCTCATGTTGGGAACCATACTGCTGATCGTTTTGATCCTGATGCTGATCGGTGCCATTCCGACCTGGCCGCATAGCAAAAACTGGGGCTACGGCCCCAGTGGCGGATTGGGTTTGATCGTGATCATTCTCATCGTGCTGCTGTTGCTGGGACGCTTGTGACGGGTTGTTCTGTTCAATGGCCTGGCGGATAAGTGATAAGGTGGCGCGCGTGTCTTGTTGACGGATAGTTGATGTTTTCATCGAGCCTGAAATTGATCCGCCGTCTGCCGCACCTGTGGCAGCGGTTGGGCATGTACCTGTTCATCCTGCTCGGCCTGTCCGCTTGCAGCAGCCTGCCGACCATCGTGCCGGACCTGGCTCGACGCCCCGGCCCAGCGGTGCAACTGGAAGGGGCGCGCGGACCGCTGTCGGCCGCACAAAGCAAGGCGATCCTCGATCGCCTGGCGAGCCGTGGTCAGGACACCGACATCTTCACCCGCCATCTGGCACTGGAAGAGGCCATCGTCGGCAGCCCGCTGACCACCGGCAACCAGGTGGTGTTGCTGCAGGATGGCCCCGCCACCTACCAGGCAATGTACGCGGCCATTCTGGCGGCGCAGGATCACATCAACATGGAGACCTACATCCTGGACGACGACGAGGTCGGCCAGCGCTTTGCACAGGCATTGATCGCCAAACAGCAGCAAGGTGTGCAGGTCAATCTCATCCGTGACAGCGTAGGCACCCTCGGCACCCCGGCGACCTTCTTCCAGCAGTTGACCGACAGCGGCATCCAGGTGCTCGAATTCAACCCCATCAATCCAGCGGAGGTTCGCAAAGACTGGGCGTTGAACCAGCGCGACCACCGCAAGCTGCTGATCGTCGACGGACGCACGGCGTTTCTTGGCGGCATCAACATCAGCAGCGTCTACTCCGGCGGCTCGTTTCGCTACGGATCGCGCAGTCAAACCAACAGCGGGCCCGACGCCGGTCCGGCGTGGCGCGACACCGACCTGCAACTGCAGGGGCCGGTGGTGGCCGAATTCCAGAAGCTGTTCCTCGCCACCTGGGAAAGCCAGAAGGGCGCGCCGCTGGCGGAGAAGAACTACTTCCCGCCGCCCGAGAACGCGGGTCACGAGGTGGTGCGCGCGATCGGCAGTTCGCCTGACGAACCCTACAGCCTGATTTACGCCACCCTGCTCTCGGCCATCGCCAGCGCCGAGACCAGCGTGCATATCACCAACGCCTATTTCGCGCCCGATCCGCAACTGCTCGATGCGCTCGAAGCTGCCGCCCGTCGCGGTGTCGACGTGACGCTGATCCTGCCCAGCCAGACCGACTCCTGGCTGGTGTTCCACGCCGGGCGCAACTACTACGACCGGCTGCTGCAAGCGGGGGTGAAAATCCACGAACGGCGCGGGGTGATCCTGCATTCCAAGACGGCATTGATCGACGGCGTCTGGGCCACGGTCGGTTCGACCAATCTTGATTGGCGCAGCTTTCTGCACAACTACGAGTTGAATGCGGTGGTGCTGGGAACAGCGTTCGGCAAACAGGTGCAGACGATGTTCGCCAGGGATCTGGCGGCGTCCGACGCGATCACGCTCGAACAGTGGCAGCACCGCCCGCTCGACCTGCGCCTCAAGGAGTGGTTCGCACGCGTTTGGGAGTATTGGCTGTGAACCTCGATCTCTACCGCAAGGAATTCATCATCGTCGTCACGGTGATTTTCGCCTTCGCCCTGTACTGGATGCTGGCGCCTCTCTGGGGCGCGCTTGCCTGGGGTGTCTGCCTGGCCTTCCTGCTGGCGCCGATGCAGAGCTGGCTGACCCGCAAGCTGAACGGACGCGCCGGTGTGGCGGCAGGAATCATCACCTTGCTGGTGCCTGTTGTGCTCGCGGGGCCGTTGGTGAGTCTGGGTGTGGCATTCGCGAATCAGTTCGCGGCGCTGGTTGCACGCCTGCAACAGCAGCAGCTGCGCTTCGACGACAGTCTGCTCATGCAACTGGAGCGGCACCCCTTGATTGGCAGCCTGGCCGAGTGGTTGCGACTGAATCTCACTCGCCACCACCGAACAGCTCCATGGCTGGCTGGAAAGCGGCACCCAGATGCTGCTGCAGTCGCTGGCGGCCTCCGGCGGCAACTTCGTGCTCAGCGCCCTGGGCACGATCATCAACTTCTTCATCATGCTGTTCCTGCTGTTCTTTCTGCTGCGCGACGGCCGCCATCTGCTCGGCCGCGTGGTGCGCCTGGTGCCGATGGAACCCATGCGCCGGGGGGAATTGCTCAAGCTGATTGGCGACACGACACGCGCCGTGGTCTACGGCGAGGGCATGACCGCGCTCGTCCAGGGCACGCTGGTGGGCATCGGGTTTGCCATCGCGGGATTGCCCTCCGCCGTCGTGTTCGGGGTGCTGACGGCGTTTCTGGCGCTGCTGCCAGTGGGCGGCGCGGCGCTTGTATGGGTGCCGGCGGTCGTTTTTTTGCTCGCCACCTCGCAATGGGGCTGGGCGCTCTTCATGCTGATCTGGGGCATGGGCGTGTCGGTCTCCGATAACCTGATGCGGCCGTTTCTGATTTCGCGTCAGGCGCCGGTGTCGGTGCTCGCTGTCTTCATCGGCGTCATCGGCGGCATCTCGGCCTTCGGCATGATCGGCGTGATCATCGGGCCGGTGCTGCTGACCGTCATCGCCACGCTGTTGCGTTTCCTCGACGAGACGCTGTCGCGCGAGCGCTGACAAGGACGAACAACGATCGAAGCAAGACCGGCCTGCGGCGCGACCTGGGCGCAAGCAGGTCGCGGGGGCTGCGAGTCAAGCCAACGGCAGCATCGCTTGCACCTGGCAGAGTCGTTTCCTGCCGCGCGACTTACTGCAATGTCTGCTGACGCAGATATTCATCCTGTTTCATATTCATGTAGGTGGCTCGGTCTACTTCGCGCAGCTGGCGGGGATATTGCTCGGTGCCGTTAAACCAGCTTTGCAGGCGTTTCTGCAGCTGCGAAGCGGGCGGTGTGGACAATGCGCCAAGATAGGCGCCGATGGCGAGGTAATAGCGCATGGCATTGCGCTCCATCAATCCGCGCATGCCACCGATATATTCGGGCTGGTCATGGGTTTGCCCGCCGGTAAGGGTGAACCCCACCTTGCCGCTTCCAACTGTGGCGAGGTAAGTCTGCATGGCGAGTCGTCCGGCTGAGCCGTAAGCATAGGAATAAGTGAGATGCAGAAAGGTCCGTCCTTTTCCAACCGGTACAGCCTGCAGCTGAATGAGATAGTTGCTGGTACCCAGCGGCCCCTGCGCCGCACTCATTTGTATCTCCAGGTATGTCGGTGTGGCCGCAGCGACACGGTAGAGGAACGCGATGGGATAAGCATCTTCGACGGGTTGAGGCGTTTTCTTGCCGATGCTGACCATCATGACCGTGTTGCCCTCGTTCGTCGTGGCATGGCAGTACTTGGTATTGATAGGCAGGATCAGCACGTCACACCAGTGCTCCGGGCTGTTGAGTGCCGCGCTGACCGTGGCGAACGGGTGCTTGACCAGGGCGTAGACATCGCCTTTCAGGTCGTTGGACGCTTCGGAAGAGTCGAGGGCGAGCGCTTGCCGAAACGGGCTGTGATGGAGCCGTTCGCCCAGGGACGCATATTTGGTCTGGAGTAACGCGGCGGGTTGTGGATCCGGCACGGCGGCAAGGCCCGGCCCCGCGCCGGAAAACGCGATCCAGACGATCAGCAACCGCATCAGCGTGCTGGCCGAAGGCAGATGCCGCTTGACGCGATTCAGCATGCCCCACCATCCGCACCGCCGGATTGAATGAGAAACATCGGCGGTGGCGTATGGCAAAACGTGCTCTGGCACAGCCCGCTGATCATCAAGACGGTGCGAGAGGGGATGGCTTAGCGATTGGAGCCATGGCCGTTCTTGTTGCCATGCCCATTGCCGTTATTGCCGTTATTGTTGTGCCTGTTGTCGCCACGATTATCACGATCATCGCCGCGCCTGTCATGGCTGTCACGATGATGTTCCTGGTAATGCGGAACGTATTCGTTTTGGTACCAGTTGTTGTTAACAAAATAGACCCGCTCGCCGCAGGCGTCGTATTCGCGGCAATGCGTGCTCCAGTTTCTGGCATAGCCCGGCGGAACGCGCAGGTAGATCGGCGGACGATACATCGCCACCCGCTCGACTACCATCGGCTCACGATAAAGGATGCGTGGCGGCGGATAGCCGCCACCAATAATTCGATTTGTCCATAGAAGCCGGGTTGGCCGATGCTGACGGATACACCGACATTGGCCGCGTGTGCCGAAAGGGTGGCGACGGTCAGGGTTGCTGCGAAAAGTAAACGTTTCATGCGGGATATCCTGTTGTTAGGGAGCTGCCCACGACTTGTGAGCGATCCCCGGAGTGGATCAGTTTCTGGCGGGAATAATCAGCGACGGCAGATCAGGCCATCGTCAGTGCGGGACTGGATTGGTGCGCGCCCGGACGCTGCAGCGGAAGCGCCGAAAACAGGTCTAAGAGTAGCCGCATGCCCGGGCGCAGTCTGTTCGCTGGCAAACATAGGCGGCTGTTCGATGGCCCAGGCCTTGCAAGCCAATACCAGCGTCAAGAGTGCCCGCGCCTGCCACAGCGCAGCCTGGGCGACGTGCAGGTGTCGGCTGGTTCTGGCGTAGTCTTGGCGATTTGGTCAACTCGAGGAAGGTGTATTCACCAGTTTCGTCAGAAGTAACGTGAGTTGCTTGATCTCGGCGCCGGTCAATGATTGACGTATCCAACCGCCCACAACCGTATGCGATTCCGACATCACTTTCTCCAAAACAGGCATGGCCTGATCGGTGAGCGCAACAGGTTTGACGCGACGGTCAGCATCGTCGGTTGAGCGTGATACAAACCCTCGCATTTCCAGTTGCTGCAACACTTTTGTCAGCCCTCCAGACGTAATCAACATCGCTCGTTGAAGGTCCGATGGCGTCAGTGCATGGGGTGGCGGGGAGCGGCGCAGAGTAGCCAGCACATCGAATTCAACCAGACTCAAACCACTGGCGGCCAATACCGTGACCGCGCGGGAATGATGCGCTTCGTGGGCCTGCAAGAGTGAAATTACCAGTGGGAACATCTGCGCATCGTAGGATTCAGGCCAGTTCTCCCGGTGCATGTTAACGGGATTGAAAGGTGTGTCAGCCATGTCGGATCGCTTGCTCATGTGTATAGAGTCTTAATAGTTAATTATCTTGCAAGATAAATATATATGCAATAAGCTTCATCAAAGCAGACGGCGGACTGGCCGCAGATAACCCGGCTTGCCCGACTCCGTACTAGAGCGTCATTGCCGTGGACAGCTACGGCGTCGAACAATCCGTGAGGAACCGTACCGTGCGCTATCGAACAGATTGCTTCAGAGACAGCGGCGCATCATGCAAACGTCGGTCGCACCGTGCCGGTGCCACCCACGCGCGAACCTCGAAAAAACTGGGCCATTCGAAAAAAACACAGCACAAGACGCCGATACCCGCGAATCCATGATGCCCGAACCATGACGCCCTCCCCCATTTCTAACCATCACGCGGCCGCTGCACGCGGGATGCGCTTCACGACCGTTGCGGCTTGCCTGATGCTGGCCCTGTCCGGTTGCGCGTCGGTGGCGCCACAGCGTGCCGCACCTGTCGCGGTCGATGTGCCGGCCAATTGGTCCGCCGCGATCACTCAGCGATGACCGATGCACCTTCGCTGGCGCAGTGGTGGTTGCGCTTCGACGACCCGCTGCTCGCCAGCCTCGTGGCCCAGGCCTTGCAGGCCAACACCAGCGTCAAGAGTGCCGCAGGCTGCGCTGCGGCAGGCGCGGGCGCTGCGCGATGTCTCGGCGGCCGGGCTGCTGCCGACGGTCGGCAGTTCGGCGTCGGCGCAGCGCGGCATCAGCCGGCGGCAACAGCACCGGCAACACCTTCAAGGTCGGCCTCGACGCGAGCTGGGAGCTCGACATCTTCGGCGCCAACCGGAGCGCGCTGGATGCCAGCGAGGCCACGGCCCAGGCCAGCGCCGCGAGCCTGGGCGACGTGCAGGTGTCGATCGCCGCCGAGGTGGCGCTCAGCTACATCACGCTGCGCGGCGCCCAGGCGCGGCTGGCGATTGCCGACGACAACCTGGCCAGCCAGCTCGAGACGCTGCAGATCACGCAGTGGCGCCTGCAGGCCGGGCCTGGTCACCTCGCTCGAAGCCGAGCAGGCGCGCGCCGCCGCCGAACAGACGCGCGCCCAGTTGCCGGCGTTGCAGACCAGCCATCGAACAGACCCGTCATGCGCTCGCGGTGCTGACCGGCCAGCCGCCGGCGGCCTTGTCGACGGTGCTGGCCGCGGCCGGCCCGGTGCCGCAGGCGGCCGACGACCTGGCGCTGAGCATTCCCGCCGAGACGCTGCGCCAGCGGCCCGACGTGCGCGCCGCCGAACACCAGGTGACGGCCGCGTTGGCGCGCGTAGCGCAAGCCGAGGCGGCGCGCATGCCGAACTTCAAGCTGGGCGGTTCGCTGGGTCTGTACGGCCTGACGCTGGGCGCGCTGACCAGCGGCGCGTCGGTGCGTCAGTGCGCTGCTGGCCAGCGTGTCGCTGCCGGTGTTCGACGGCGGCGCCCTGCGCGCCCAGGTGCGTGCGCAGCAGGCCGCGCTGGACCAGGCGCGGCACGGCCTACCAGGCTGCCGTGCTGACGGCGCTGAAGGACGTGGAAGACGCGCTGGTCGCGCTGCGCGGCGACCGCGAACGCCTGCTGTCGCCTGCAACTGGCCGCCGAGGCGGCCGGCAACGCTGCGCTGCTGGCGCGCCAGCGCTACGACAGCGGGCTGGTCGACTTCCAGACCGTGCTCGACACCCAGCG
Organism: uncultured beta proteobacterium; assembly: GCA_963828945.1. Taxonomy (GTDB): domain Bacteria; phylum Pseudomonadota; class Gammaproteobacteria; order Burkholderiales; family Thiobacillaceae; genus Thiobacillus. The sequence goes on along the minus strand of CAWHHA010000026.1, from coordinate 54,604 downwards.
CACCCAGCTCAACACGCAGGACAGCGTGGCCAGTGCCAGCGCCGATCTCAGCGCCGACCATGTGCGCCTGTACAAGGCGCTGGGCGGTGGCTGGCGCCCTGAAGACAGTGACGCAACGCGCCGCCTCCTCCGAAGACGCAACCCGGACTGACCCGAAATGAGCATCGCAACGCCCTCACCTTCCACCGCCGCAGCGCAGCCACCCGGCAGCGAAACCGACCTCGCCGCCCTGCTCGACGAGCCCACGTCGCGCACCTGGTATCGCCGCCCCGCGCTGTGGGCCGGCGCCCTGCTGCTGGTGCTGGTCGCCGCCGGCCTGTGGTGCTGGCAGGCGCACAAAACCGCCAACGCGGCACCGAGCTTACACCACGCAGACCGTGGCGCGCGGCAACCTGACGCTGACCGTCACCGCCAACGGCACGCTGCAACCGACCCGCTCGATCAGCATCGGCAGCGAACTCTCGGGCACCGTGCTGAAGGTCAATGTCGACGTCAATGACCGCATCCAGCAAGGGCCAGGTGCTGGTCGAGCTCGACACCGCCAAGCTGCGCGACCAGATCCTGCGCTCGCGCGCCGCGCTGGCCGCCGCGAATGCCAAGGTCGCGCAGACCGTCGCGACGGTGAAGGAAGCCAGGGCCGGCCTGGCGCGCTTCGAAGAAGTGGCGCGCCTGTCGGGCGGCAAGGTGCCGTCCAAGGCCGAGCTCGATGGCAGCCGCGCCACGCTCGGCGCGCGCGATCGCCGACGAGGCCAGCGCCCGCGCCAGCGTGACCGACGCGCAGGCGGCGCTGTCCACCGACCAGACCAACCTGTCCAAGGCCTCGATCGTCGCGCCGACCGACGGCGTGGTGCTGACGCGCAACGTCGACCCCGGCAACGCGGTGGCCGCATCGCTGCAGGCGGTGACCCTGTTCACCGTGGCCGAAGACCTGACCCAGCTGCGCCTGTGGGTGTATGTCGACGAGGCCGACGTCGGCGCGGTCAAGGTGGGCCAGAACGCCACCTTCACCGTCAGCGCCTATCCCACCCGCAAGTTTCCGGCGCGCATCACGCGCGTGGGCTTCGGCTCGACCATCACCGACAACGTCGTCACCTACCTGACCTACCTCGACGTGGACAACGCCGACCTGAGCCTGCGCCCGGGCATGACGGCCACCGCCACCATCACCGCGACGCAGCGCAACGACGTGCTGCTGGTGCCCAACACCGCGCTGCGCTTCACGCCCACCGCGGCGGCGGCCGGCGCACGGCCAAGAAGGGCATCGGCATCAGCCTGATGCCGCGCATGCCGCGCAGCGGCACCCGCAAGTCGGCCGCGGCCGGCGCCAGCACGGCAGCGGCCAAGCAGGTGTGGGTGCTGCGCGATGGCCAGCCGGTGTCCGTGGCCGTGACGCCCGGCATCAGCGACGGCCGCATGACCGAGATCACCGGCGGCGACCTGCAGGCCGGCATGCAGGTCATCACCGATCAAAAGGCGGCGGCAGCGAAATGAGCGACCCGCTGATCCAGCTGCGCGGCGTCACCAAGCGCTACGGCAGCGGCGTGGCCGAGCTGATGGCGCTGAAGGGCATCGACCTCGACATCCACGCCGGCGAGTTCGTCGCCATCATGGGGCCCAGCGGCTCGGGCAAGTCCACCGCGATGAACATCCTCGGCTGCCTGGACACGCCCACCGCCGGGCAGTACCTGTTCAAGGGCGCGCACGTCGAAGCGCTGTCGCGCGACCAGCGCGCGCGGCTGCGGCGCCGCTACCTGGGCTTCGTGTTCCAGGGCTTCAACCTGCTGGCGCGCACCTCGGCGCAGGAGAACGTCGAGCTGCCGCTGCTGTATCGCGGCGACAGCGCCAGCGTGCGCCGCGCGGCGGCCGCCAAGGCGCTTGCAGGCGGTGGGCCTGGGCGGCTGGGAACACCACACGCCGGCCGAACTCTCGGGCGGCCAGCAGCAGCGCGTGGCGATCGCGCGCGCCATCGTCACCGAACCGGCCGTGGTGCTGGCCGACGAGCCCACCGGCAACCTCGACACGCAGCGCAGCCACGAGATCATGGGCCTGCTGATGGCGCTGAACCAAGACCACGGCATCACCGTGCTGATGGTCACGCACGAGGCCGACATGGCGGCCTACGCGCGCCGCATGGTGCATTTCGTCGACGGCCGCATCGCCGACGACGTGGCGAACCCGCACCCGACCACTGCGGCACCTGGCGTGCCGTTGCCGGTGGAGACGCGCCTGATGCTGTACAGCGTCTTCATGCTGGCGTTGCGCTCGATCCGCCGCAACCTGCTGCGCTCGTTCCTCACCATTCTGGGCATCGTCATCGGCGTCAGCGCGGTGATCACCATGGTCACGCTGGGCAACGGCGCCACCGCAGTCGATCAAGACGCAGATCTCCGGCCTGGGCACCAACCTGCTGATGGTGCGGCCGGGCCAGCGCTCGGGGCCGGGCGGGAGCGGCGGCGGCGGCGGCGGCGTGCCGCAATTCAAGGAAGGCGATGCCGAGGCCATCGCCGTCGCAGATCGGCGGCGTCGCCGCCGTCGCGCCCGAAGGCCGCGCCAGCGTCACCGTGGTGGCCAACGGCCGCAACTGGTCCACCAGCGTCATCGGCAGCAGCAACGCGTGGTTCGACACCGGCAACTGGAAGCTCGCCAGCGGCCGCATCTTCGAAGCCGACGAGCAGCTGCGCCGGCGCCGCCGTGTGCATCATCGGCGAAACGGTGCGGCGCGAAATCTTCGACGGCACCGCCGGCCAGACCGGCCTGGGCGAGCAGCTGCGCGTGCGCAAGTTCTCCTGCACCGTGATCGGCATCCTGGCCGCCAAGGGCCAGAGCGGCATGGGCGACCAGGACGACACCGTGGTGGTGCCGCTGCGCACGCTGCAGCGCCGCGTCACCGGCAGCCTCAAGGTGGCCACGCTGCTGGTGTCGATGCAGGACGGCAGCGACAGCGCGCGCGCTGAAGGCCAGCCTGCGCCAGCTGCTGCGCGAGCGCCGCAACCTCGCCGACGGCGACGACGACAACTTCAACATCTTCGACACCCAGCAACTGGCCGAGACGCTGTCGAGCACCACCGAGGTGCTGACCACCCTGCTCGGCGCCGTGGCCGCGGTGAGCCTGCTGGTGGGCGGCATCGGCATCATGAACATCATGCTGGTCAGCGTCACCGAGCGCACCCGCGAGATCGGCCTGCGCCTGGCCGTCGGCGCGCTGGAACGCGAAGTGCTGCTGCAGTTCCTGATCGAGGCGGTGGTGCTGTCGGCGCTGGGCGGCGTGGTCGGCATCCTCATCGCCACCGCGGCGTCCTGGGGGCTGTCCAGCCTGATGGACGTGCCCTACGCGTTCGACCCCTTCATCAACCTGCTGTCGCTGGCCGTTCTCGGCCGGCATCGGCGTGCTGTTCGGCTACTTCCCGGCCCGCCGCGCCGCGCGCATGGACCCGATCGAGGCGCTGCGGCACGAGTGAAGCGGCGCGTGTTTGCAGCGTGTGCCGGCCAGGAAAAATCGCCTTCGTGGGCGCCGCCGTGCGGAAGCGCTGCGGAAATCAGGAGAGTTAACGAACCATGCGGCGCTTTAAAATCCTCCATCGCACCTATTACAACTTTTCGGGCACGGTGCAGCTCGAACCCCACGCCTTGCGCCTGCGGCCCAAAGGAAGGCCACGAACTGCGCATCGAATCCTCATCGCTGGACATCACGCCGGCAGCCACCCTGCGCTGGCACAGCGACGTGGAAGACAACTCGGTGGCGATCGCGACCTTCGACACGCCGACCCGACAGCTGGTGATCGAGAGCGAAGTCATCATTCAGCAATTCAACGAATCGCCCCTCGATTTTCTGGTGGACGCTTACGCGGCAGACTACCCGTTTGCCTATGGCGCCGAAGACAGCATCGTATTGGCGCCCTACCTGCTGACCGCCACACGGCAGGCCTCTGACCCGCTGGCCCAATGGGTTGCCAGTTTATGGCGGGCAGGCGAGCCCATCCAGACCTACGCCCTGTTGCAACGCCTGTGCGTCCACATCAACCAGTCGTTTGCGTATCAGGCGCGCGAGCAACCCGGCGTTCAAACGCCCGCCGACACCCTGTCTCGCGGCACCGGCTCCTGCCGCGATTTTGCGAATCTGTTCATGGAAGCCGCACGTCACCTGGGCCTCGCTGCGCGTTTTGTCAGCGGCTACCTTTACGCGGAGCCATCGGCCGCCAATTACGGCTCAACCCATGCCTGGGCCGAAGTGTTCCTGCCAGGCGCAGGCTGGAAAGGCTTCGATCCCACCATCGGCAAAATCGTCGGAACCGATCACACCGCCGTCGCCGTGGCACGCTTGCCCGAGTCCGTGCCGCCCGTAGCCGGCTCGTTCGTCGGCCCACCCGGCGCAAGCCTCGACGTGGGTGTCTGGGTCACCGAGCTGGAATAAAGATAGATCTGGCAAGCCGGGTCAGCGTTCTTGTTTGCTGGCTGAACCAGGCGGGGTCAGACGGTCCGGTGTTCGGCCTTAACAGCCGATAGCCACTTTCCAATACCGGTCATGGGCAAGCAGACATTTCAGTTCGATCAGGAAGCTGGGGCGATCGGCCAGAACAGAGGCCAGAAATACCGTAACGCCTTCGCCCTTGTTGATGCGGGCCTGCACTTCGCCCTAAGGCCGATGACCATGCTATTCTCCTCCAGCTGGACACCTAACTATTTGTATTTATGAGCTGTTTTATCCAGTTTCAAGGCAACCCGCGAATCGCCCCCGTTTGAGAAATGTCGTTTGGCGATTTTCTTCTTTGTGCATCGTCCCGCAGGCAAAACAATGAGAAGCAAGACGACCCACCTTCGTGCCTATTCGCTGTTGGCTCTGGTGTGGCTGTTGTTTGCGCCAACAAGTTCTTTTGCCGAGCAGGTCAATATCCTGGTTGTAGCCATCCATGGTGAGGAGGTCGCCAAAGAGGAGTGGCAGCCGACAATTGAGTATCTTCAGGCATCCTTGCCACAACACGAGTTTCATCTGATACCCGCCTCCCCTTTTGACCTTGAACACATCAAGGCGCTGATCGCGCGACAGGAAATTGATTTTGTAATCACCCAGCCAGCCATCTATGTGGATCTTGAAGTTAACTATGGGATATCCCGCATCCTGACGATGGTTCGGGAAGGCGGATTCCCCAAATTTGGTTCAACCATCATCACACGGGCTGACAGTGGAATACACACTATCAGGGACTTGCGCGGCAAGACCGTCGCAGGTGTCGCAAAGCTCGGTTTTGGTGGCTGGCTGGTCGGGTATAAGGAGATGCTGGAGAACGGGTTTGACCCTTATAAAGATGCAAAGGCGGTCAAATTTCTGGGCACCCAGCCCAGGGAGATACAGGCTGTCCTGAACGGCGAAGTGGATGCTGCGGTCATTCGGACCGGAGCACTGGAAAACCATGCAGCAGAGTGGAAAATCAATCTGGATGATTTCCGCATTCTGGCACCCAAAACCTATCCAGGCTTTCCCTTCAAGGTCAGCACGCCTCTATATCCCGAATGGGCGTTTGCCCGAACCAACAAAGCATCAAACGAACTGAGCAAATCCGTTGCATTGGCCCTGTTGTCACTTGGAAGCAACAGCCAGGTTGCCGCACAAGCCGGTTTTCAGGAATGGACATTCCCTTACGACTACCAGCCTGTCCATGATCTGCTGAAAACCTTGCGGGTTGGTCCTTATGAGAATTACGGCAAAGCCAGCATGCGTGACTTTGCCGATCAACACAAAATCCAGGTTGTCATATTTCTGGTATTGGCATTAATGGTTTCCATCATGACAGCGGTCATCTATCGCTCCAACCTCATCCTTTCCAGGGAAAAAGAGGAAAAGGAAAAAGCGTTCGAGGAGATGAAGCAGATGGCGACCCATGATGGTTTGACGGGCCTGTGCAACCGGTTGCTGTTTATGGAGCTGCTTGAGAAGATGATTCATGGCGCCAAACGCAGGGGAACGTCCATTGCAATCATGTTCATTGATCTTGATAGTTTCAAAGAGATCAATGACCGTTTTGGCCATAATTATGGCGATGATGTTCTGCGCCAGGTTGCCAACGCCCTGAAAGAGGCCACACGCAGCAATGATGCCATTGCCCGCTTGGGGGGAGATGAATTCATTGTTGCATTAAGTGACGCCAGCGAAATCGAAAAAGTGCGTACATTGGCTGAGCGCATCGTGGAACGCATCGCACAGATCAACCAGCCAAATGACGCTGGCATCAAAGTCGGGGCCAGCATGGGTATTATTTATGGTGCACCGGGTCAATACAGCGCAGAAGAACTGATACAGGTAAGCGACAGGTTGATGTATGACGCCAAGCTGGGCGGAAAATGCCGCTACATCATCGAGCCCATTCCAATCAAAGCATAAAACCGTTTTAAGCTTGTCCGACGTAGCCGATGGTGGCCAGGGTGCAGACTCTTCTGCCAAAGAGAAACCGGGCTCATTCCCAGCTACTACCCGCGTGTCAGTTGAGGCCGGGTACCAGACGTTCATCACGATCTCGCCGACTGACCGTAACGGGTCGGATTGAGCTGTCCCGCCAATGGCCTTAGGCTGATTTCCACATGACGTTGGATTCTGCCTTTGCTGCGGCAGCAAGCAGATCAATGAGCGGCAGCGCTCGATGAGCCATGCTGACCACCGGCTCATCCGCATCCTTGTCCTCAACTGGGGGAGAAGCTTTTTCCGCATCGATAGCGGCGGTTAACCGGCTCAGAGCCGCAGGAACATCTGCTGCCAGAATTGCGCCAGGAACGGTTGTGCTATGCCCCATCATTTTCAGCATGGCAAGCGCGACATCCCCGAACATGGTGATGTCGGCATAGGCATCAGTTGTGAAAGTCACCAGCATGTAATTCTCCTTGTCGCAGTATTGTTAATTCCATTAATAGTCGTTCTTGTGGTCTTTGTCTGAATCGTTACTGCAAGATTCAGAGAAAAGTAAGTTAAAGATAGTTCATTGATCAACACCACTAATGAAAAATGCAAGGACATCATCTGTTGAGCTTGAATAGCTCGTCAGACCCATGCACTTGTCTCGTGTTTACGCTGATTGGCGTTTGTTTGCCCGGCTGATTCTTGCAAGCTGCACCAGCGCAGCCAGGAGTGTCTGAATGTCCTGCCGGGTCGGCTCATCGGTCAGCCTGCCGTCCGGGTCAAAGCGCTGTGCGGCATTGCCGATCATCACTTCCGGTTGATTGACCGTAGGCATGTCCAGCGTGACGAGGATCTGCCGCAGATGGTATTGCGCACGCGCCGTACCCAGGCTACCAGTCGATGCCCCCATAACCGCCGCCGGTTTGCCCGTCCAGGCGCTCTCACCATAGGGCCTGGACGCCCAGTCGATGGCGTTCTTGAGCACGCCGGCAACCGAATAGTTGTATTCCGGCGTGGCGAACAGGATGGCATCGGCTGCCAGAATCTGTCGCTTGAATTTCAGCACGGCAGCAGGCATCGCCATTTCAGTGTCCTGATTGAAGACCGGGATGCCATGCAGTTCGATCAGGCTCAGCACTGCGCCATCCGGCACCAGTTCCTGCGCTGCCTTGAGTGCGAAATGGTTGTAGGAGTCTTTTCGCAGACTACCGACGATGCCCAGAATTTTGATCTCGTCCATGTTCATGACTCCTTGTTGTATGGGCTGTTCAGAATGCCCGTGCCTGACGGCCAGCGCTGTGCGACAGCGCACATAGGCAATGGCCTGTGTGCGTTACCGAACGGAATAGAGACCGCTCCGGGTGCATCGTGCATGCTGGGCGTAGCGTTTTTGCGCTTTGCTGGCGCTTTCTTGAAGTGGCTGCCACGCTGCGCCGTTCCCATGATTTCTCAGAGGAGTCGACCATGATCAAACCGTCAAAATCCCCCATCACTCTGCCCCGCTGCCTGGCGCCGCTTGCCCTGCTGCTCCTGGCCTCTGCGAACCTGTATGCGCAGCAGCCCATGTCGATTTCCCTGAAAGGCAGCGCCGAGGTTCCCCCGGTGATAACCTCAGCGAAGGGCACCGGGCTAATCACTGTGCTGCCTGACCATACGGTGAGCGGCAGCATCAAGATTTCCGGTCTTGTCCCGACGATGGCGCATATTCATGAGGCCGCCGTCGGGAAAAACGGCCCGCCGATCATTACCCTGACCCAAACCGCCAGCGACAGCTTTGCCGTCCCCGCCGGGGCCAGGCTGACCGATGCGCAGTACACGAGCTTCACGACCGGCGAGCTGTACGTCAATGTGCACAGCGCCCAGTACCCGAACGGTGAAATCCGGGCGCAGTTGCTGCGCACGGAAGCCGGCGCCACACCGACGCGCGCGGGCTTACTGAACCGCACCGTCAAGAGGAGAAGACCATGAGCCTGGTAACCCTCCTGTTGATCGTGCTGACCGTTACGCTTGTGCACTGGGCAACCCGTGCAAAGCGTGGGGGTGATGAGGGTATCGAATATCGGGTAAATCGAGGGAGAGCGGAATGATGACTCCTGCGCTTGAGCGACACTACGCGCCAAAGGATTTTCGCGACCGGATTGCTTATGCTTTCGTCGTATTTCTGCGGTTCTTCGCCGACACTTTTTTCGCTCGTCGGTATGGCCATCGCGCGGTGGTGCTGGAAACGGTTGCCGCCGTGCCGGGCATGGTGGGCGGTGTTCTGCAACATTTGCAGTCTCTGCGTCGATCGAAGCCGATTACGGCAGGATCCGCCTCCTCCTGGACGAAGCGGAGAATGAACGCATGCACTTGATGACCTTCATTCAAATTACCCAGCCCTCCGGGCTTGAGCGCCTGCTGATCCGGCTTGCCCAAGGCGTCTTCTTCAACCTTTACTTTCTGCTTTACATGATTTCGCCCAAGACCGCGCACCGTGTCGTGGGTTACCTGGAGGAAGAGGCGGTCCACAGCTACACCGAGTATCTGGCCGGGGTGGACAACGGCACCTACGCCAACATCGCGGCGCCCAGGATCGCGATCGATTACTGGAAGCTCGCGCCCGACGCACGCTTGCACGACGTCATCATCGCAGTCCGCGCAGATGAGGTTCGTCACCGCGAAGTCAATCACGAACTTGCCGACGTGCTGGCTTGATTCGAATCCGTACCCACGGGCATTTCCCGGGAAGAAACATTGGAACACCGCAGCCGGAAGGTGCGCCATACTGACCGCCGGGCCATCGCCTTGGCTGCTTACTTCGGTCGCGGACGCGACAGATTCGGCTGCACCGCCTGGAGCCGGCCGGCACGCAACTCGACCACGGCCTTCGCCACCGCACGTGCCACATTGCGCGCTTCTTCCTGCACGGGTTCATCCCGGTCGAGGCTGTCGTGGCTGGTCGCATACGGCTCGTAGTAGCCGATGTAGCGGTCGAGTCGCGCCTGCGCGCCGGCGTCGATGAATCCCATCCAGTCGAGCCAGTCCGACAGCGCGCGGCGCGAGCCTTCGATCCCGGCCACATCGCCGTGGACGATCAACCCGTAGGCGCGCCCTGCCAGGTGCTGGGGGTAGTCCCAGCCGGCCATCTCGAGTTCCTTTGCCTTGCCGGGATTCTTGCCCGAGGTCGCGGTGGGATCGGGGTTGCCGCCGTCGGCGCAGACCAGGCGGTCGATCATCAGCTTCAACGGGCTGGGGCTCTGGTACCAATACACCGGCGAGACGATGATCACCGCATGGGCGGCGGTCCAGCGCTCGTAGATCTCGGCCATCCAGTCGTTGGTCTGGTCGAGCGCGTGGTTGGGGTAGCAACTGCACGGCCAGTTGCACAGGGGCATCGCGGTGGACACGCAGCCCTTGCAGGGATGGATCTTGCGGCCGTATTCGGAGCTGAGCAGGCTGAGGTCGAGCACGTCGGCCTGGATGTCGGCCTGCTCCAGGATTTCGCGCGCGATCCCCAGCAGGCGGAAGGTCTTGGACATCTCGCCCGGGCAGCTGCCATCGTTGCGCGCCGAGCCGCAGATCAGCAACACCCGGGACGGGCTCGCCGGGTCGGCCCAGCGCAGTTGCGCCGCGTCGATGCGCTGTTTCGTGGCAACCCACTCGGACGACAAGTCGTAGTCCGGATCGGCATACCCCGGGCCCGCCTTCTGCGTGAGAGGGGACTTGCGGTACTCGTTGTGGGCCTGCCAGGCGATCTCCTCAAGGCGCGCAATGGACGCATCTTCGGCACGGAACGCAGGATCGAAGAAGGCGGCCCGAAATCGGGCACTGAACTCGGCACGTGTAAGTGGGGCCGGTGCCTGGCCCTTGCGGATCTCAATCATGATGGCCTCCGATGGACTGTAGACGAAGTGACATTAATGAACTGGCGTGTGGTCGTCTGTGCGGTGTCGAACAAAATTGACACTGTTCCCGCTGCATCGTGCATGGTTTACATTGGCAGACGCTTGCGATAACGCCAAAAGCGGCTCATCAGCGGCTTGACGCTGGTGCCGTGGACGAGGATGGAAAGCGAGACCGCAATGAGCGTCAACTGGATCAGCTCCAGGGCCAGCGCTTCGGGGAGACCGTGCTGGATGGCATACATCAGGTAGTACAGCGAACCGATGCCGCGCACCCCGAACCAGCCGACCATGCCGCGCATCGGCCACGACGTGCGGGTAAGCAACAGGCTGGCGAGGACGCTGACCGGGCGCGCCACCATGAACAAGAACAGCGCCAGCCCCACCGCCCGCCAGCTCCAGGAATCGAGAAACAGCGTGCCGCCGATCAGCAGGACGAGCATCAATTCCGACAGCCGCTCCAGGTGTTCCTTGAATACCAGCGAGCCGCCGCTGACGGTCGGCGGTGGCTGCGTTATCCGGGCAGGCGTTTGCAGCTTCCGCTTCGATGCGGCTCGGGTTGCGGTCGATCTCGGGGAATCCTGACCGGCGCCGGCGAGTTTGAGCTCGGTCTGGCGCAGCGCGACGGCAGCGAAAAACACCGCCAGAAATCCCCACGCGCCCACCAGCAGACTCAGGCCATACACCACACCGATCAGGCCGAGTCCGAGGAAGTCGTCCATCAGCGTGTGCTCGTTGGGCTCGCTGCGCAGCTTCCATCCCAGGTGGCCGAGTGCGGCGCCAGACATGACCCCGATGGCGATGCCCGCCAGCGTGGCCCACAGCACATCGACCAGCGCCCAGTGCAGGCCGGATTCGCCGAGCTCGTGCAGTCCGAGCAATCCCAGCCCCAGCATCACAAACGGAAACGCGCTGCCGTCATTCATGCCCGCTTCGCAGGTCAGGTTGAAGCGGAGCTGGTCGCGGTCACCCGGATGACGGATCTGCACATCGGTCGCCAGCACCGGATCGGTGGGCGCCAGGATCGCGCCCAGCAAGACGCCCGCGCCCAGGGGCAGGCCGAGCAAGTAATAGGCGAAAGCCGCGACCAGCCCGACGCTGACCGCCATCGATACCGTTGCCAGCAGAACCGGGGTGCGCCAGCGGGCGAAGCTGACCGGCACCGGCATTTTGATTCCGGCGGAAAACAGCGAAATCAGCACCGCCACTTCGGTCAGCACTTCCAGCAGTGCCGATTCCTTGAGCGGATTGAAGTGAAATACATTGAGCACCGTCGGCCCGACCAGCAGTCCCACCGCCAGATAGACAATGGCGGGGGTGAACGGCAGGCGCTTGAGCATCGAAGCCGTCAGGCCTCTGGCGAGCAACAGGCTGCCCACGAGCAGAAACCAGAGTGCGTTAGTCATGGTGCGCTTGGCTCATTGAGTGTCCGGTTTGATGTGGCTGTATTGGCGGTGTTCCAGGGCGGTGAATACGCCAGGCAGGATTCGCCGGCAGGAACGCAGGCCAATGGCATGGTCGGCGCGGTCTGTGCGCTTGGCATCCGGCAACAAGGCGGATCAACCGCCGCACAACCCCTCTGCGGGTTCGCGCGGCCTTATTACGTATTGCTCAGTGGTCCCGCTCCGGTCCGGCCGATCATCGCCAGAAACTCGCGGCGGGTCGAGCCATCCGAGCGGAAGGCACCCAGCATGCGGCTGGTCACCATGGCCACACCCGGCTTGTGCACGCCACGCGTGGTCATGCACTGATGCGATCCCTCGATCACCACCGCGACCCCTTTCGGCTGCAACACGTCGTTCAGCGTGTCGGCGATCTGCACCGTCATTCTTTCCTGGATCTGCAGACGCTTGGCATAGATGTCGACCAGGCGGGCCAGCTTGGAAATGCCCACCACCCGGTGGTCGGGCAGGTAGGCGACGTGCGCCTTGCCGATGATGGGCACCATGTGATGCTCGCAATGGCTTTCGAAGCGGATGTCGGTCATGACGATCATTTCGTCATAGCCATCCACCTCGGAGAAGGTGCGGGACAGAATCTGCACCGGGTCCTCCAGGTAGCCGGCGAAGAATTCCTCGTAGGACCGCACGACGCGCGCCGGCGTGTCGAGCAGGCCCTCGCGGGTCGGGTCTTCACCTGCCCAGCGGATCAGGGTGCGCACCGCATCTTCGGCAGCCGCGCGATCAGGGCGAGCCGACGGTTCGGATGATTGGGAGGGGGTATCAAGCGATGTAGAAGCCATGCGGACGATCCTTTCCTGTTCAAGAAAGTGGGGAGCCTGCTTCAGGATAGGCGGAACTTGAAAATTCGGGCGTCCCGCCATTGCTCACGGCGCGGGTCCACTTTCGCTTCGCCCTCGTCGCAGCGGCTGAATCGAATTGCCAACAAGGGGGCGGAGCAAGGATGACTACTTGTCGCCCTTTGCCGTGTCCTGAATGCTTTCGCCGGCTTTTTCGATCTGCTCTCCGACCTTCTCAGTGGTCTGATCGACTTGCTTGCCGGCCTGTTCCGCCGGGCCTTCCTGCTTCTGGCAGCCGGATAACGTGACAAGCAACGCACCGATGACCAAGGATGCGCTGACAATTTTGCTGGATTTCATCATGTGGTTCTCCTGGAAAATGACTTGCCTGACAGCGCGCATGGGCGACACGTCCATGCGCGCTGCGGGCTCCCGGCGTTCGCACCGGGTCGAGTGCGACTTATTTGCCGAAGCGAACCTTGGCTTCATTCACGCACACATCCTTTGCGTTGCCGGCCAGGGTGTCGCATTTCTCCTTCGCCACCTTGTACTCGGCCTCAAGCTTGGCTGCCGTGGCATCCTTGTTGGCTTCGGTGGCTTGCTCATTCGCCTTGCTGTGTGCCTCGGCGGACTTATCGTCGGCGGTCGCGTTCGCATCGGACGTCTTCAACTGCGCCTTGGCGTCAGCCTTGGCGGTCGTCTCGGCGGCCTTCGCTTCCTTCATGCACACGTCCTTCGCGTTGCCGGCCTTGTCGTCGCAGCGTTCCTTCGCCACCGCATAGTCGGCCTCCGCCTTGGCGACGCGAGCCTCATAGCGGTTCTCGCGGGTGGGCTTGTAGCTGGCTTCGAGTTCGGCCAGTGCGACCTTCTCGGTGCCTTTGGCTTCGGCCACGCAGATGTCTTTCGGGTTGCCGGATAACGGAGCGCAACGCGTTTTGGCCAACTTGTACTCGGCCGTGATCTTGTCCTTGCTGGCCTGGTAGTCGTTCTTCGACAGGCTTTGCGCCATCGCGCCAGTACTGAGTGCGAGGCTGACTGCAAGCGCGATCACGTTGAGATTGATTGTTTTCACTGTGTTCCTTCAGAAAGATTGGCTTGGGTGTGCTGCATCGGCAGATCGTGCCGGGCAAGCATTTTTCTCCGCCAGGAATGGGCTGTATTCAAGCAGCACGCAAAGTTGGCTCGGACAGTTGAAGCTTATGGAGAAGGCGCTACCCGGTCTGTCTGCTGACGCACATAAGCGTCAATGAGCACGTGCAGGGCAGAGTCGCCGGGCATCAACTGAAAACGGGTGGGGCTATTGGCGGGCGGGGAGGCGCCTAGAGGTCTGTTGACGAACTGGCCTGGCGATACTGCACATCGGGCAACAGGCGGGCCAATTCCTTTTTGACCACGGCATAGCACTCGCACGCGTGGGTCTCCAGTCCGTGCCGGTCAAGCACGGCAATGTGGCCACGGCGGTAGCTGATCAAGCCGGCCCGCTGCAGGTTTCCGGCAGCTTCGGTAATGCCTTCACGGCGCACGCCCAGCATGCTGGCAACCAGTTCCTGCGTCATGACCAATTCATTCGTCGGCATGCGATCGAGCGTCAGCAACAGCCAGCGGCACAACTGCTGCTCCAGTGAATGATGCCGGTTGCACACGGCGGTCTGCGCGGTCTGCGTCAGCAGCGCCTGGGTGTAACGCAGCAACAATCCCTGCATCAGACCGTCGCGGTGAAAGGCTTCCTTCAGCAGCCGCCCCTCCAGCCGGTAAGCGTGGCCTGCCGTCTGCACGACGGCCGTGCTGGATGTGGTTTCGCCGCCCATGAAAAGGGAGACCCCGACGACGCCTTCATTGCCCACCCCGGCGGTTTCAGCGGTTGCGCCAGACTCCATCACATAGTGCAGCGACACGATGGAGGTGGTGGGGAAATAGGCGTGCTGCAGCTTTTCGTCGGGCCCGTAAAGGATTTTGCCCAGAGGCATCGCAACCCATTCCAGATGCTCGGCCAAGGCTTCGAATTCAGCTGTCGGCAGCGCGGCGAGAAGATGATTCTGGCTCGGGTTCTGGATTGATGACAATGCTGACAGTTGTGATTTTGTGTTCAATTTCTCTATGTAAGTTGGACGCCGATTCCACGATACCCGATATACCGGCTGGATTGATCGAACATCGGCTCCCCGCTCACCCTGAACTGTTGTTGCGAGCCATCGGCATGGATGCGGTGGAAAACAAAATCAAGGAAGGGCTGCCGGGCGGCAATCTTTGCCTGAAGTTCTTTCCGCTCGGCTTCATTCCAGCCTGCTGCCTGAGCGGCGCCTGATTTTACCCCCAAGGCATCGACCCCGAGCATTTCCTGTACCGGGCCGGAAGCTTTGGTGAACTGCCCGTCTTCGCCTTGCTCCCAATACCAGTCGGAGGCCAGTTCGGTCAGGCTGCGATAGCGCGCTTCGCTTTCGCGCAGTTCGGCAGTGCGCTCCTGCACCGTCTGTTCCAGCACCTGGTTGTAGTTCTCAAGCTTTTTGTACAGCAGACGCACTTCCAGCATGTTGTGGATGCGCGTCTTGACCTCGACCAGGTCGAACGGCTTGCTGATGAAGTCCTTTGCGCCGGCCTGCAAGGCGCGCAGTTTGTGTCCCGGCTGGGCGGTAATCACGAGGACCGGAAGATAGGCGTCCGCATCGTTTGCCTTCAGGCCTTCCATCACCTCGAACCCATCCATGCCGGGCATTTGCAGGTCGAGCAGGATCAGGTCGTAGCGGTTCTTGCGATGCAGCGCGCACACCTCGTACGGATCCATCGTCGACGTGATGTGCTGATAGCCCGCTTCACGCAGCATGTGCTCCAGCAACTGCACATTGGCTTCCTGATCGTCCACCACCAGAATGCTGGCGTTAAGAATATCGACTTTGCTCACCATAAAATTTGCTTTCTTTCATGTGCCCTGAGACGCAGTCCCATAGGGCACCTTACGTTAAAACGCGCTTTGGCTAACGGGCCGGTGCGCGCTGCGCTGCGATGCGATAGTCGTTCTTGCCGGTGCGTTTGGCCTCATACATGGCCATGTCCGCACTTTTCATCAGCGTCTCCACTGCCTCGCCATGCGCGGGATAAATGCCGACACCGACGCTGGCCGTTATATGCACGTCGTTGCCTTGAATGCGGTAGGGCTGTGACACGGCCTCGACCACCTTTTTTGCCAGCCTGGCCACCGCATCGACATGACTTGATGCCCACAACGCGATCACGAATTCATCTCCGCCCAGGCGCGCCACCGTGTCCTCTTCACGCACCGCAGCCACCAGGCGATCGGCGACCATCCGCAGCAGCGCGTCACCCGCATCGTGGCCCATGGTGTCGTTGACCTGCTTGAACCCGTCCAGATCCAGACATATCACCGCCATCGAACTTGTGTTCCTGCGCGCATGGGCAATGGCCAGCGAAAGCCGGTCAAACAAGAGCCGTCTGTTCGGCAGCCCGGTCAGCGTGTCATGCAGCGCCAGAGATTCGAGCGCAGAGCTGTACTGCTCGAGTTGCTTGTACAACAAGCGCACTTCCAGCATGTTGTGAATGCGCGACTTGGCTTCCATCAGGTCGAATGGTTTGCTGATGAAGTCTTTCGCGCCGGCTGCCAGCGCCCGCAGCTTGTGGCCCGGCTGGGCCGTGATCACGAGAACGGGAAGGTAGCCATCGGTCTCGATTTCCTTCAGGCCTTCCATCACCTGGAAGCCATCCATGCCGGGCATCTGCAGATCGAGCAGAATCAGGTCGTAGAGGTTGTCGCGATGCAGCGCGCAGACGGCATGCGGATCCATCGTCGAGCTGATGCACCGGTAGCCGGCATCGCGCAGCATCTGTTCCAGCAACTGCACATTGGCTTCCTGGTCGTCGACGATCAGGATACTGGCATTCAGAATATCGGTGGCACTGATCATCACGAGGGTTCTGGCATCACGGCGCCGTCAATTCCTGTTTCTGCAAATCCCAGCGCCCTGTCCAGCGCATCCATGAACTCGTTGACCTTGATCGGCTTGGTGAGATAGCGGAAGAATCCAGCCTTCAGGCCTTTGTCGATGTCGCGCGGCATGGCATTGGCACTGATGGCCAGCACCGGGATGTGCGCCGTTGCCGGATCTTCACGCAGGATTTTCAGCACTTGAAATCCGCTGATGCCAGGCAGGTTGATGTCCATCAGGATCACATCCGGGAGATGGGCGCGCGCAAGCGCGATGCCGAGATTGCCATCGCGCGCGCTCAGCATGCGCATATGCGGGTGACCCTCGATGATTTGCTCGACCAGCATCAGGTTGGCCGGATTGTCTTCCACATAGAGCAGGGTGCGCAGCGCCATGTCTTCCTGAGTTTTCTGCGCAAGTGCTGCGGGCAGGGTATCTCCAGCGGCAAGTTGTGGTGTAACGTCCCGCACCAGTTCGATCCAGAATTCGCTGCCCACGCCGACGGTGCTTTCCACGCCGATGCTGCCGCCCATCAGTTCGACCAGTTGCTTGGTGACCACCAGACCGATGCCCGTCCCCTCCTCGGTGCCGCTCTCCTGCCCGAGACGATTGAACGGCTGGAACAGCTGCGCCAGTTTTTCAGGAGGCAATCCCGCACCGCTGTCCTTGATGCTGATGCGGATGCGTTCCGGGGTGCTCGCGCTGCACTTCACCTCGACCATTCCATGTTCGCGGTTGTATTTGATCGCATTGGACAGCAGGTTGATCAGCGCCTGCTTGACCCGGGTGTGGTCGGCATGGGCAAACCAGGTGGGGTCGACTTTAGTGAAGATGATATTGATGCCGCGTTGTTGCGCCTGCGGTCCGATCATGGCCTGGCATTCGAGCAGCACGTCGGACAGCGACAAGGGTTCCAGCGACAGCGATAGCTTGCCGGACTCGATCACCGCGAGATCGAGGATTTCGTTGATCAGGTCCAGCAGATACCAGCCTGCCTTGATGATCTGATGCAGCCTTACGATCTGGTCGGCCGTTGGCGGCGGTGAACCGGCCTCCAGCAACTGGGCGAAGCCGAGGATGGCATTGAGCGGGGTGCGCAGCTCATGGCTCATGCTGGACAGGAAATCCGATTTGGCGAGGTTGGCTTTTTCCGCCACGAACCGGGCGCTTTCCAGCTCGGTGTTCTTGTCCTGCAGCACCTGATCCAGGCGTTTGCGTTCGGTGACGTCGCGCGCAGCGGCAAACACACCCTGCAGCTCCCCGTCAGCATTGTAGAAAGTGGCCGCGTTATAGGACACCACCGTGTCCCCATCGCGCTTGTGACGCGCGGTGAGTTCGTAGTCGGTCACTTTCTTTTCGCTCAGCACCCGCTTGATGCCTGCCTCGGCCCGCTCCGGATCGGTGAAATAATTCTTGAACGGCGTGCCGATCAGCTCGTCGCGCGTGCAACCGGTGAGCGCCACCATCTGCTGGTTGACGTCGGTAATGATGCCGGACGGATCGGTCGTCATCAGCGCGTCGATGTTGGATTCGATCAATGACCGGGTATAGAACTGCTGGTCGCGCAAGGCCTGCTGCGCCGCATATTCCCCGGTCACATCGCGGAACACCAGCACAGCGCCGATCACCTGGCCGTCGCGGTCGCGAATCGGTGCGCAACTGTCGGCGATCGCGCACTCGCTGCCATCGCGGGCAATCAGTACGGTGTGATTGGCCATGCCCTGTGTCGTGCCATGCGCCAGGGTTTCCATGACCGGGATGGTTGAGGGTTGCCGGGTTTCCTGGTTGATGATGTGAAAAATATCCTCCACTGGGTGGCCGGTGGCTTGCGCATGCGTCCAGCCAGTGAGCTTTTGAGCCAGGGGGTTGAGCAGCGTCACACGTCCCTCAGCATCGGTGGCGATCACCGCATCGCCGATAGAGTGGAGCGTAACGGCGAGCTTCTCCTCGCTGACCTGCAAGGTGACGTTGGTCTGCTGCAGTTGTTTGTTGGTCTCTTCCTGAACTTCGAGCAAATGCTGCCGCTCGGCCTCGACCTGCTTGCGCGCGGTGTTGTCGGTGCCGATCAATAGATAACCGATGATGGTGCCTTGATCGTCGCGCAGCGCAGTGACCGACACGATGGCCGGAAAGCGGCTGCCGTCCTTGCGGATGTAGGTCAGCTCGTAGATGTCCTCGATGCCGCGCGAGGCTTTGAATACCAGGGCCTCGAAGCCCGGCTCGATCTGGGTGCCAAGTTCGATGCTCAAGGCCTGCGCGCGCGCGATCACTTCCTGCGGATCGGAAATATCAGCTGGCGTGATCTTGTTGAGGACATCGGCGGCCGCGTAGCCCAGCATGCGCTCGGCGCCGACATTGAAAATCTGGATGACGCCCTTCTCATCGGTCGCGATGCTCGAAAAGTTGGCGCTATTGAGAATCGCATTCTGCAAGGCTCCGGTTATAAGCAGTGCCTCCTGGCGCCGGACCTCGGTGCTGCCATCACCCTTGCCTGCAAGGCCGGAAATGGTGGAATCGATTACTGTTTCGGGCATGGTTGATTTCCGTGAAAGACGGGCCTCAATCCGGAGGTGGGTCGTTCTCGATGGGTCGGCAACCGAAGAAAAACCCCATCTTCGCTGAGGTAAGTGTGGATCATCACCGCCTTTCCGGAGAAAGTCTGTGTTCTGGCGTACATAGCAGAAAGATCAGGCAACCCACTGTTACCAAGCCGCCGCACGCGGTCGTCCGCTAGAATTCGTGTATGAATGCTGATTTCAACGCCTTATTGCCCCGTATCGAGCGTTTGCTTGACCGTCTCGACAACGCTTCACGCCCTGCGCAGCTTGACTGGAAAACCGTTCGTGCTGCGCGCTGGTCGGCGCAAAGCGGTGGCCTGAAGCCGATCCTGCATCCGCAGCGGGTGACGCTCAGGGATCTGCTCGACATCGACGAGCAAAAACAGCGGGTGGACGCCAATACCCGCCAGTTCGTCGCCGGCAAGCCCGCCAACAATGTGCTGCTGACCGGTGCGCGCGGCGGCGGCAAGTCGTCGCTGGTGAAGGCGGTGCATGGCAAATACGCGGCGAAAGGACTGCGCCTGATCGAGGTGGACAAGGCCGGGTTGTCCAGCCTGCCGGATCTGTTCGACCTGCTGGCGGATGCGGACTACCGCTTCATCGTGTTTATTGACGACCTCACGTTTGCCGAACATGAAGTCGGCTACGCCAGTCTGAAAGCCGCGCTCGACGGCTCGCTGGCAGGGCCGTCGGACAACGTATTGATCTACGCCACCAGCAATCGCCGCCACCTGATGCCGGAATACATGGCCGAAAACCTGGCCACCCGGCACGTCGGCGACGAAATCCATCCGGGCGAAGCGACCGAGGAGAAAGTGTCGCTATCCGACCGCTTCGGACTGTGGGTGTCGTTTCATGCGATGGATCAAGCCGCCTATCTCGCCATCGCCCGCCATTGGGCTATCCAGCTCGGTGCGGCCGCTGACGACTCCTTCGAGCGCGCCGCTCTGCAGTGGTCGCTCGGACGCGGCGCGCGCAATGGACGGGTGGCGTGGCAGTTCGCGCGTGACTGGGCCGGACGGCAATGAGTCAACCGCCCATCACCGAAGTCGTCGCTGCGGTGCTCACCCAGCCCGATGGCCGGGTGCTGCTGGCGCAACGGCCGCCGGGCAAGGTCTATGCAGGCTATTGGGAATTCCCCGGCGGCAAGGTGGAGCCGGGCGAAACCCTGCAAGCCGCGCTGGTGCGTGAACTGCGCGAAGAACTGGGAATCAGCGTCAACCCGTCCTGCCGCTGGATCACCCGGGTGTTCGAATACCCGCACGCCACGGTGCGACTGAATTTTTTTCGCGTATTTGACTGGCAGGGCGAGCCACACCCGCATGAAGGGCAGGTTTTTTCCTGGCAGCAGCCCGACGCTGTTGAAGTCAGTCCGCTGTTGCCCGCCAATTTCCCGATCCTGAAAGCGCTGTCGCTGCCGCCGCTGCTGGGGATTTCGCATGCCGAATCGCTCGGCGTCGACACCTTTCTGGCGCGGCTGGACGTAGCCCTGCACAACGGTCTGCGGCTGATTCAGCTGCGCGACAAGACGCTGCCAGAAGACATTCGTCTGGTACTCGCGCGTGAGACCGTGCGCCGCGCGCATCAACATGGCGCGCGCGTGCTGGTCAACGGCAGCCCGGAGCTGGCGAGCGCGGCGGATGCGGACGGGGTGCATCTCGATTCCGCCGCCGCGGCCAAACTGACTGCGCGCCCCGATTGCGATTGGGTGGGGGTGTCGTGCCACGATGCGACTGAGCTCGCGCACGCCGCCGCCATCGGCGCTGATTTTGCCCTGCTGTCGCCGGTGTTGCCCACGCTCACGCATCCGGGTGCCGCCACCCTCGGCTGGGAGGTCTTTTCCGCACTCGCAGCTGCCAGTGCGATTCCGGTCTATGGCCTGGGCGGCCTGGCGCGCAATGATGTGGCGCGCGCGCAGTCGCATGGCGCGCATGGCATCGCGCTATTGCGGGGCGCGTGGACGTGAGGCGGGTGCTGCTACCCCTGTTGCTGGTGGTCGCGCTGGTTGCGGTTGCGGTGGCGGGCTATTGGCTCAAGCGCCCGGCCGAGGCCATCGTCGTAAGCTGCCCGGACCCGCTTGCGGGCTGCGCTTTCATTCATCGCGGCGCGCCCGCCAGCGTGCGTTTTTTGAATCAGCCCGTCGCGCTGGAAGCGTTCGACCTCAGTGTTACGGCAGCGAACGCACGGAAAGTCATTGCGGAGTTCCAGATGGTCAGCATGGACATGGGCTTCAACCGCTATGACCTGCATCCCGGTAAACCCGGCGAATTTACTGCGCGCATTACCTTGCCGATTTGTGTCAGCGGACGGCGCGACTGGATGCTATATATCGACATTGACGGCACGCGCTACGCGCTACCCTTCAGCACCCGGTAAAATCGGTCGTTCATACGCTCGTCACATTACAAAACATATAATCCGAGACGGATTTCTGGAGAAATGAACATGATGCTGTCTGAACACACCTACAAGCAGTTTGACACCGAGCTGGAAGCAGTTCGCGCCAGCGTGCTCAAAATGGGCGGTTTGGTCGAAGAGCAAATCACCAATGCAGTCGAGGCGCTCCTCTCTGGCAACATGGAACTGGCCGATCAGGTTGACGCCAACGATCACAACGTCAACGCGCTGGAAGTCGCGATCGACGAGGACTGCACCCACATCATCGCGCGCCGTCAACCTACTGCATCGGATCTGCGCATGGTGATGATGATTGTCAAAACCATCACCGATCTGGAGCGCATTGGCGACGAGGCCGCCAAAATCGCGCGCATGGCCAAATTGATTCACCAGGCCGAACGCATCAGCCTGCCGCGCTTCCGCGAAGTGAAATACATGGCCGATCTGGTGCTCGACATGTTGCGCAAGGCGCTCGACGCCTTTGCCCGGCTGGATGCAACCAAGGCCGTGGACATCGCGCGCCAGGATCAGGCCGTGGATGAGGAATTCCGGCTCAACCTGCGCCACCTCATCACCTTCATGATGGAAGATCCGCGCACGATTTCAGTGTTCATCGACATCCTGTTCATCACCAAGGCGATTGAACGCATGGGCGACCACGCCAAGAACATGTCGGAATACGTGGTCTACATGGTCAAGGGCAAAGACGTGCGCCACACCACGCTGGAAGAGATCGAAAAAGAAGTGCTGTAAGCGCATCATTAGCCAGACGAAAAAACGGGCTCCTGCAGGAGCCCGTTTTCATTGCACGGGTTTAACTTCCCTGGCGCAAACTTATTTGCTGGGCGGCACGTAACCGTTCGCGGAATCCGCCTTGCCGTCTCCAAAGAAATGGCGCTCCATCTGTTCCATCAAATAGCTGCGCGCGCTGGGGTCGGCGAGGTTGAGGCGATTTTCGTTGATCAGCATGGTCTGCTGGCGCTGCCAGCCGCTCCAGGCTTCTTTCGACACATTCTCGAAAATCTTCTTGCCAAGCTCGCCCGGCACCGGCTGAAACGCCAGACCTTCAGCTTCGCGACCCAATTTCACACATTTCACCATCCGCGTCATTTGTTGCTCCTGAAAAATCAATCGGGGGATTCTAACCCAAGCTGCTTTTCTATTCGTTTGGCGAACACGCCCATTTCCTTGGCGGCCTGCTTGTCGCCACGCGCATCGGCGACTGCAATGCCCGCCTGATAGGCCGCAAGTGCCTCGGGCCAAGCGGCGGAGTCGGCCAGGGCTTTACCCAGCAGCTTCCAGGCGGCGGAATATTTCGGATCGTGCTCAACCGCGCGGCGCAGGTGCGTGGCCGCATTCACTGCGTCGCCCCGCTTGAGGTATTCGTTACCGAGCGAAAACCGCAGCAGCGCGTTGTCGCGACCGCTGGCGAGCATGGCGAGGAAGTTATCCAGCGGATCAGGCACGCCAGAATGTTCTCGTAAACACGACCAGTACGGTCATCAACTCGAGTCGCCCCAACAGCATGGCGATGGTGCAGACCCAAGTCTGGAAATCGGTCAGGATGGCATAAGTCGTGGCCGGACCCACTTCATTCAGCCCGGGGCCGGTGTTGTTGATCGAAGCGATCACGGCGGAAAACGCGGTTATGGGTTCCAGTCCGCTGGCGGTCATGACCAGCGTCAGGAGAACGATGGCGAACACATACATAAACGCAAACGCCAGCACCGCATAGATGATGGTGTTGGGCACCACCTGCCCGCCCAGTTTGACCGGCAGCCGTGCAGCGGGATGAATCAGGCGGGCGAGTTCGCGCCGTCCCTGCCGGAACAGGAGCTGGGCGCGCACCATTTTCATGCCGCCGCCGGTGCTGCCCGAGCAGGAGGCAAAGCCGGATAGAAACAGCATCCAGAGCGGCGCAAATGCTGGCCACAGGTTGTAATCGGTGCTGGCATATCCGGTTGTGGTGGCGATCGAGACGGTATTAAAGAGCGCAAACCGCAAGGCCACCCAAAAATCCGGATAAACGCGCATGGCGAACAAATAGATCCCGATCATGAGTGCGCTGCCCAGCGTGACTATCAGGAACCAGCGCATTTCAGGGTCGAGTCGATAGGCGTTGACCGAGCGTTGCCGCCAGGCGACGAAATGGGTGGAAAAATTGATTCCGGCCGCCAGCATGAACACCACGGCGACGGCTTCGATGAGCGGCGAATTCCAGTGGCCAAAACTGGCATCGTGCGAGGAGAAGCCGCCCAGCCCCATGGTGGAAAAGGTGTGCATGACAGCATCGAACAGCGTCATTCCCGCCAGCCAGTAAGCGAGGCCGCAGGCTAGCGAGATGCCTGCATACACCAGATACAGACCCTTGGCGGTTTCGGTAATGCGCGGGGTGAGCTTGGAATCTTTCATCGGCCCTGGCGTTTCGGCCTTGTACATCTGCATGCCGCCCACGCCCAGCAGCGGCAGGATGGCCACCGCCAGCACAATCATTCCCATGCCGCCGAACCAGACCAGCAGGCCGCGCCACAAATTGATCGACATCGGCAGTGCGTCCAGCCCGGTCAGAATAGTGGAACCTGTCGTGGTGATGCCCGATACCGTCTCGAAATAGGCATCGGTAAACGACAGCTCCGGCAGATAGATCAGTAGCGGCAGGGTAGCGAAGGCCGGCAGGCTGGTCCACGTCAGCAGCACCAGCAGAAAGCCATCGCGGGTCTGCAATTCGCGGCTCGCCTTGCGGGTGAACAGCCAGGTGAACAGGCCTGCGGCGAATGTGATGAGGATGGCTTCGTCGTAGGCACGCTGCGCACCATCGTCGAGTACCCAGGAAAGCGTAAGTGGCAGGAGGAAGGTGGCCGAGAACAGCATGACCACCTTGGATAGCACATTCAGTACGGGGGCAATGCGCGACATCAGAAAAACCCGAAGCCGACCTGAAGCAGTTTTTCCACCTTGGGAATGATGCGTTTATTGAGCGCGAACAGGATGAGGTGATCCTCGGTTTCGATCAGGGTGTCATGGTGGGCGATGATGACGTCGCCATTGCGGATGATCGCTGCGATCGTCGCGCCTTCGGGCAAGTCGATCTCCTCGATACGCCGGCCCACCACCCGCGAGGTCTTGGCGTCGCCATGTACCGCCACTTCCAGCACCTCGGCCGCGCCGCGCCGCAGGGAGTGCACCGCCACCATATCGCCACGGCGGATTTTTGACAGCAAGGGACCGACCGTGGCCTGCGCCGGGGATATGGCAACGTCGATTTCGCCGCCCTGCACCAGATCGACATAGGCCGAGCGGTTGATCAAGGCGATCACGCGCTTGGCACCCATGCGTTTAGCCAGCAGGGCGGACATGATGTTGTCTTCGTCATCATTGGTGAGCGCACAGAACACATCCATGGCCGCGATGTTTTCCTGCTCCAGCAACTCCTCGTCGGTGGCGTCACCCTGCAGCACCAGAGTTTTGTGCAGCTGTTCGGCCAGCAGGTCGCTGGTGGCTTTGTTGTGATCGATGATCTTGACGTCGTAATTGCTCTCGATCCGCCTCGCCAGCCCGCGCCCGATATTGCCGCCACCGGCAATCATGACGCGCTTGACCGGGCGCTCCAGGCGACGCAGTTCGCGCAGCACCGATGAAATGTCCGCCTTGCGCGCGAGGAAAAACACTTCGTCGCCCGGTTCGATCACGGTGATGCCCTTGGGCACAATGCCACGGTCGCGCCGGTAAATCGCGGGAATGCGGCATTCCAGATGGGGCATGTGGCGCTTGATGTCCTGCAGTTCATGCCCCACCAGTGGACCGCCGTGGTAAGCGCGCACCGCAACCAGCCGCACCTTGCCGTCGGCAAAATCGAGCACCTGCAGCGCTTCTGGATGCTCGATCAATCGCCGCAGGGTGTCGGTGACTTCCTGTTCGGGGCTGATGACATCGTTGACGCCAAAGTGTTCGGCCAGATAGCTGGCGTCCAGCCCGAGAAAATCCGCGGAGCGAATCCGCGCGATGCGGGTCGGCACATTGAACAGGCTGGACGCGATGCGACACGCCACCAGATTGGTTTCATCGCTTTGGGTGACCGCGACCAGCATGTCGGCATCATCGGCGCCTGCTTGCTTGAGTACCGAAGGGTGCGCCGCATGGCCGCGCACGGTACGCAGATCAAAGCGATCCTGCAGCAGTGACAGCCGTTCGCTATTGAGGTCGACAACGGTGATGTCGTTGTTTTCAGCGACCAGGCTTTCGGCCAGATTGCCGCCCACCTGACCGGCACCGAGGATGATGATTTTCATGCGGCGATCCTAGGTTACAGGTTTTCGTCCAGGCGTCGTCCATGCCGGATATTGAGCTGCTTGAGCTTGCGGTAGAGGTGGGTGCGTTCCAGCCCCGCGCGGTCGGCCACGCGCGTCATGCTGCCACCCTCTTTTTGAATCACATACTCGAAATACATCCGCTCGAACGCATCACGCGCCTCGCGCAGCGGCGTGTCCAGCGGAATGCCGTGCGCAACCGCAGGCGCCTGCTGTTTCATCGGCGTGAGCACGCGGTTGACGTCGGTGGCATCGATTTCGTTCGACAAGGTGGTGACTGCCAGCGTCCGCACCACGTTGCTGAGCTGGGGCAGGTTGCCGGGCCAGTCAAAATTGCGCAGCTGATTCAGCGCGGGTGTGGCCAGCCGCCGCAGCGGACATACGTTCGTCTCGATCAGTTGCGTCAGCATGAAATTGGCGATATCGGGGATGTCTTCCCGATGCTCGCGCAGCGCCGGGACTTGAATGACGATGCTGGATAAACGGTAAAACAGGCGGCTGTCGAATTCACCCGCAGCGACCATGACATCCAGACTGCGGCTGCTGGAGCATATCAGTCGCGCGCCACTGCCTTCGATGCGGTCGAGCAGCAGCGCCAGGCCTTTTTGCTCCAGACGCACCAACTCGCTGACATCCGACAGATAGATCGTGCCGTTGCCGAGCGCGCTGGCAAAGCTCAGGGGGTCGGACAGCAGCCGGGCGCGATCCTTGATTTCAACCCACGGGCTGGCGGGCTGATGCAGAAAATGGGCGCAGATTTCAAAGCCGCTGCCGTGTTCGCCCGAGAGCAAAACCGGCGCAGTATTGCCGCTGATCTGCGTCAGCCGTTTTTTCAGCTCGAGGATTTGCGGGCTGCGACCGAGCGCGGAAAGATCCATGCCGGGTGCGCGCCGGGGAGGCGTCACGCCACGTTTGATGGCCTTGTTGACGGTGTCGATCAGCTTGGCCAGCGCGACCGGTTTTTCCAGAAAGTCGGTGGCACCGAGTTTGGTGGCTTCGACGGCGGTATCGATGGTGCCGTGACCCGACATCATCACCACCGGCATGGTGAGCTGACCGTTGCTCGCCCATTCCTTCAGCAGCGTGACCCCATCGGTATCGGGCATCCAGATATCGAGCAGCACCAGATCCGGCCGGCGTTGCGCGCGGAACGCCCGCGCGGCCTCGGCGTTTTCGGCCAGATGCACGTCATAGCCTTCATCCGTCAGGATTTCCGACAACAACTCACGAATCCCTACTTCGTCATCAACGATCAGGATATGCCCGCTCACGTGCTTTCTCCATCTGCTACAAAAACAGGCAACGCAACGCGAATCGCTGCGCCGCCCGATTTGAGGTTTTCTATCTGAATCTTTCCCTGGTGTTCTTCCACTATTTTTTTAACGATGGCCAGTCCCAGCCCCGTTCCTTTAGCCTTGGTGGTTGCGTAGGGCTCAAACAAGCGCGCCATCAGGTGTTCCGGAAAACCGGCCCCATTGTCCGTAACGGTCAAATTAACCGTGTGGGTATTGAGACGGGTACTGACCTCAACATGGGGAGACGCATGCTCACTCAACGCATCCTGCGCATTTTGCAACAGATTATGTATCACCTGTCGCAATAATGTGGAGTCGCCTGCAATGCGCGGCAAGCCGGTGTCGAGATGCAGCTCCAAACCCAGCGACTTGGTGTCGTAAAGCGCCAGCACTTCGCGCACCAGCGCATTCAGATCAAGCGCTTCGAGCTTGGCGCGCGGCATCCGCGCATAGCCGGCAAACGCGTCCACCATGTTTTTCATGGCCGCAACCTGGTTGACGATGGTTTGCGTGGCGCGCGTGAGGAATTCAGCGTCTGGCGTGTCCAGTTTGCCGCCGAGCTTGTGCGCGATCCGTTCGGCCGACAGTTGAATCGGGGTGAGCGGGTTCTTGATTTCGTGTGCCAGCCGGCGCGCCACTTCGCTCCACGCAGCGTTGCGTTCGGCGTTGATCAGCTTGGTCACATCGTCGAATACCAGCACATAGCCGCGCTCCATCCCCGGCGGCAGATGGGTGCCGCGCACCAGCAGGGTTTGTCTCCCCTCGCTGGCGTTGTATTCGATCTGTTCCTGCCACTCTTCTTCATGGCGGGCAAAACGTTCGGCCACCCGCGTACTGAAATCACGCAGCGCTTCATCCGGCTGTTCCAGCGCGGACAGGTTTTGTGACTGCAGGGCGGACGGCTGCACGCCCAGAATCAGCGCAGCCGCGCTGTTGACCGCGAGTACATTCAGGCTCTCATCCAGCACCACCACGCCGGAGGACAGGTTCGCCAGCACCCGTTCCAGAAAAGCCTTGGCCTGCCCGGTTTCCTGGTGGTTCTGCGCGGCCTGCTCGCGCGCATCCGACAGCTGTCGCGTCATGCGGTTGAACGAATCGATCAGCACCCCCAGTTCATCGCGGCTGGAGATCGGCTGCATCTGCGAGAAGTCGCCCTTGGCCACCGCGCGGGTGCCGCGCGCCAGCGTGCGCAGCGGCGCGCCCAGACGATCCGAAATCAAATAGGCAATGACGAAGGTCATCAACAGCGCCAGCATCAGGGTCAGGGTCAGCGCGACACCATAGATGCGTTTCAGGCCTTGTCGCGACACTGCGATTTGCTGGTATTCCTGATACGCCAGCTGCACCGCCTGCGCATCGCGCTCGAGGCCGGCAGGCACCGGTTGCACCAGTTGCAGAACGCGGGTTTCACCGGTCAGCTCGCTGGTGTACACCGGCACGATGACGCGCATGATGAGGCCACGCTCAGGGATCTCTTCAATCCGGCTGTAAGGCTGCTGCTGGCGAACCTGCCACAGCACGCTGCGCTCGGGCAGGACCGGCAGCAGGGTGCCGCGTTCGCCGCTGACGTGGGCAATGACGCCGCCGCGTTCGTTGAACAGGGTCAGTTCCTGCACCGTGCTTTGTTCGCGCAGCGTCGACAGGCTGGTGATGATCGATCCCATGCCCTCGTCCGATAGCGCAATCGCCATGCGCTGCGCCTTGATATTCAGATCGCTCAGCAGGTCGTCGAGCGCGACCTGGCCGAGCTTGACCCCGGAAGCCAGTGCGTTATCGACCCGCACGTCGAACCAGGTTTCGATTGAACGGTTGAGAAAAAATACCGAGGCGCCATACACCACCAAACCCGGCAGCATGGCAACGGCACTGAACATGAGCAGCAATTTCAGCGTGAGCTTGGCGCCGAACACGCCCCGGCGGATGCGTTTTTGCAGCCACCACAGGCGCCAGCCCAGCAGCACCAGCAAAACCGCGCCGAGCACCCCGCCGACGATGAACAGCACCGACAGGTTGTCGGAAAACATGACATTTTCGCCACCGGCATAAAACAGCAGCGTCAACAGTACGATGCCCGCAATCAGGGCGGCGGCGATCAAACTACGCATCAGGGCGGCGGCGGGATGACCGGTATCGCGGGGGCTTCAAATGACCATTCGTGCCAGGCGGTCGCCAACTCCCATTGGTCGCTGGTCACCCCGCCAATAGCCAGCGGTTTGGGCAACTGCTCCTTGTCCAGCCGCAGGCGCAGGCGCGCTTCGTAACGCCGCCCGGTTTTCAGCCCGCCGCGCTCGATTACCTGCCAGTCATTGACCCGCCCCAGCATCGCCAGCGCTTCACTCAGGGTTTCGGCGGTGCGGGTGACGTAACCGCTTTCAACCACATACCTTCGCAGCAGCAAATGGTAGTAAATCCGCAGCTTGCGCACGGGTTCGGCGATGTCTTCGTCAAACCAGTACCAGTTGCCGGGCCGGGTCACTTCCAGTTCGAGCAGAAAATGCAGATTGATGCCTTTGCTCAGCGCATTTTCCAGCGTGGGATTGAGCGCAATATCGACGTCCGCATCCAGCACATAGCCTTGTGGCGTGGCGCGAATGGCTGCTTTCTTGACGGCGCTGTTATCAGCGGCGATCGCACTTGACGCAGCGACCAGCCAGCCGGCCAGCAACAGCCCGGCCAGCCAGACCCACGCCAGTCCGCGCCAGGCGGCGTCAGATCTTTTGCAGCAGTGCGTAAAAGAAACCATCATGTTCCGCATCCGGCAACAGCGACCCATCAGACAAAGGCTCGGGGAGGGGAAGGCGCTTGGCGTCCCGGGCGTGGCGCGTCAAAAACGCCTGCACTTGCCCGTCGTTTTCTTCGTTGAACACCGAGCAGGTGGCGTAAAGCAATGTACCACCCGGTGCCAGCAATCGCCACAGCGCCTCCAGCATCACCGCCTGTTGCGCCGCGAACTGGGCAATATCCTCGGGACGGCGCAGCCATTTGATGTCGGGATTGCGGCGCACCACGCCAGATGCGCTGCACGGCACATCGGCCAGAATGCGGTCAAACGGCTGACCATCCCACCAGGCGTCAGGATTAGAGGCATCGCCCACCACCAGCTTGGCACTGAGATGCAGCCGGTCGAGGTTTTCCTGCACCCGGGCCAGCCGGATGGCGTCCACGTCGAGTGCCGTCAATGCGACGTCGGCGCGCTCCAGAATATGGCCGGTCTTGCCGCCGGGCGCGGCACAGGCATCCAGCACCCGCTCGCCCGGCTGCGCATCGAGCAGGCGTGCCGCCCATTGCGCACCGGCGTCCTGCACCGACACCTGGCCTTCGTCAAAGCCGGGCAAGCCATGCACTGATATGGCCTTGTCGAGGGTCACGGCATCCTCGCCGGTTTGCCGCGCCGGGTGTTCGGCTTCGCTCAAGCGCTGCAAATAGCTCGTCACATCGCCATGGCGGGCATTGACGCGCAACGTGAACGGCGGGTGTAACAAACCGGCTTCGAGAATGCCTTGCCAGTGTGCCGGATGCTCGGATTGCAGCTTGGCGATCCACCAGTCGGGATGCGACCAGCGCGCCGACGGCTGGTCTTCCGCCATTTTTTCCAGCTCGGCGCGCCGGCGCTGGAAATTACGCAATACTGCATTGGCCAGCCCGCGCCGCCAGCCTTCACCCGCAGCCGTCACGGCGTTGTGCACCACCGCGTGCGCGGGGGCGCGGGTATACGCCAGCTGGTAAATTGCCACCCGCAACAGCCAACCCAGCTGCGGATCGGTCAGCGGGCGTTCGAGTAAGGCCGCCAGCCAGCAATCCAGTCGCCCCAGCTGCCGCAGGCTACCGTAGACAATATCCTGCAACGCTCCGCGTTCACCCGGGGTTTGCAATTGCTGCACACGCTGCGGCAACACTTGATGCAAGGCCGCGCCAGCCAGAACTTCTTCCAGGATGCCAGCGGCTAGTTTTTGCAAATTACGCATCGTGTGTAATGGCCTGATAGGTGGGTCGATTCATGAGATGCCTGCAGCGTTGAAAAGCGGCAGATGATACAGGGGCAAGCAATTTGCCCCCAGCTCAACGCCCCAAACAGGTGCCTGGCGGGACGGCGCGACCAGCCAGAAACGCTGCTGTCGTCATCCGCTTGCTGCCAGCGGGTTGCAGCTCGTGCAGCGCCAGCGCCCCCTCGCCGCATGCCACAATCAACTGATCGGCGTCGGCGCGCAGCACTTCGCCTGGGGCGCCCACGCCGGGCACCGCCCGGGCTGACCAGACTTTGAGCGGAGCGCCGTCCAGTAGCGTCCACGCGCCCGGCACCGGGCAATAGGCGCGCACCGCGCGTGCAAGGGAGTCTGCAGGCTGGCGCCAGTCGAGTTGCGCTTCTTCCTTGCTCAGTTTGGTGGCATAGGTGGCGAGTGCATCGTCCTGTGCCACCGGCACCAGCGAGGTGTAATTCCCCAATGCCGCAACGATGGCGTCTGCCCCCGCAGCGGCCAGGGCGTCGTGCAGGCTGGCGGCCGTGTCATCGTCACGAATCGGCAGCCGGATGGTTAACAGCATGGTGCCGGTATCGAGCCCGGCATCCATTTGCATGATGGTGATGCCGGTTTCCGTATCGCCCGCCAGAATCGCGCGCTGGATCGGTGCAGCGCCACGCCAGCGCGGCAGCAGTGAAGCGTGAATATTGAGGCACCCAAAACGCGGCAGGTCGAGTACAGCCTGCGGCAGAATCAGGCCATACGCGGCGACCACCATGACGTCGGCGTCCGCCGCGTGCAGTTCGGCCTGGACATCCTGCGTTTTCAGGCTGGGCGGCTGATAGACCGGCAGCCCACGCGCCAGTGCAGCCTGCTTGACCGCGCTGGAGGTCAGTTTCATGCCGCGTCCGGCCGGACGGTCGGGCTGCGTCAGGACCAGGACGATATCGTGGCCGGCATCCGCCAGCGCGTTGAGGGCAGCAGCGGCAAACGGCGGGGTACCGGCAAAAATAATGCGCACGGGCAGCCGGACTCAGAGCGAGGCGCGACGCGGTGCAGCATCGGGACGGTGCTCGCGCGCCTGCTTTTGCAGCTTGGCCTTGATGCGGTTGCGTTTGAGTCCGGACAGGTAATCAACAAACACCTTGCCCACCAAATGATCCATTTCATGCTGGATGCACACCGCCAGCAGGCCATCGGCTTTCAGCTCGAAAGACTTGCCGTTGCGGTCCAGCGCACGCACGCTGACCCGCTCGGCACGCGTGATCCTGTCATAAATACCGGGCACCGACAGGCAGCCTTCTTCGCTTTCCTCAGTGCCGGATTGGGCGATGATTTCGGGATTGATCAGCACGAGCAGGTCGTCGTGCGTTTCGGAAATGTCGATCACGACAACCCGTTCGTGCACGTTGACCTGCGTGGCAGCCAGACCGATACCGGGCGCGGCGTACATGGTTTCGACCATGTCATCGACAAGTTTCCGGATACGGGCATCGACCGTCGCCACCGGCTTGGCAATCGTATGCAAGCGCGCATCGG
Organism: uncultured beta proteobacterium; assembly: GCA_963828945.1. Lineage (GTDB taxonomy): Bacteria > Pseudomonadota > Gammaproteobacteria > Burkholderiales > Thiobacillaceae > Thiobacillus. The sequence goes on along the minus strand of CAWHHA010000026.1, from coordinate 22,106 downwards.
GGTAATGCAGAATGTCGAGTTTGGCCATAAAAAGCTTTGCGAATGAACGGGCTGGGTGCACACTTTGATGCAAAATCTGCAACTGAATAGCGTGTTGCCCTAAATATAAGGTGAGTGATAGCCGTAAGCTAGGCGCACAGTATATTTTCAACACAGCTATTTTCAACTCGAATCTAGACAAAGTCTAAATGGAAGGGGTTCCCGTGCGTCAACTCGTTATTTCTCTTGCCCTGCTACTGGCAACACCGGTGCTGGCCGATACGCTCAAACTGCAGGACAACGCCCCTGACAAATACGTCGTGGTCAAAGGCGACACCCTGTGGGACATTTCCGGAAAGTTTCTGAAGGATCCCTGGCGCTGGCCGCAGATCTGGAACATGAACCGCGAGGAGATCAAAAATCCGCACTGGATTTATCCTGGCGACCTGGTGGTGCTCGACCGCAGCGGTAAAGAGCCGCGCTTGTCACTGGTCAAGAGCGACAAAGGCGGCATGCGCACCGTCAAGCTCTCTCCGGGCGAGCGCATAACCGAACTCGACAGCGCGGCGATTCCACCCATTCCGAGCCGGGCAATTTTTGCCTTTCTGGCGCAACCGCGCGTCGCTCCGTTTGATGCATTGGACGGCGCGCCGTTCATTCTGGGCACCAATAGCGAACGCGTCGTGCTGGGCACCGGCGACGAGGCCTTTGCCACCGGCGGCAAGCCTGGGGTGACCCGCTGGAACGTGCTGCGTCCCGGCAAGGCCTTGAAAGATCCGGCAACCGGCGAGGTGCTGGGGTATGAAGTCGAATATCTGGGCGATGCACGCACCGTGGTGGAAGGCGCGCCGCAGAAAATCCGCATCACCCAGTCGGCGCAGGAAATCCTGCCCAAGGACAAACTGGTGAAAGCGGACGAGGGCACAGCCTTTGAATATATTCCGCATGCCCCCGACACCAAAATCAACGGCCGCATCATCTCGGCCTATGGCGGCATGTCCGACAGCGGCAAGTACCAGACAGTGGTGATTGACCGCGGTAGCCGCGACGGCCTGGAACAAGGCCATGTGCTGGCGGTGTATCGTGAAGGTGCGGCGGTAGAACTCAGCGCGGCTGAAAACAGCAATATGACCTGGGTCAAGGAAGCCAGCGGCGCGCCCGACGGCGGCGCCTGGCTCTACAGCGATGTGCGCTGCCTGAAGGAAGACGGCAAGGTCACCTATGACCAGGTTGCCGAAGTGAACAGCAGCTTCCGCAAGACCTGTCTCGGCAACAGCAGCGATGGCGACGTTAAGCTGCCTGATGCCCAGAGCGGTCTGGTGATGGTGTATCGCGTGTATGAGCGGGTGTCCTATGCGCTCATCATGCAGTCCAGCGGCCCGGTATATCTGCTCGACCGGGTGCAAACGCCCTGAGCGCGAGTCAATAGGCCGCGCCATGCTTGATTCCTGGCTACGCCGTGCTTGACTCCTGGCTGCGCCTGGCGCTCGCCCCGGGGGTCGGCAACACCAGCCTGATTCGTCTGTTAACGGCCTTCGGTTCTCCGGAGGCCGTTTTGGCGTCCGGGCGCACCGCGCTGTCAGCCCATCTTTCCACCGCTCAGTGCGACGCGTTGCTGGGCGACCCCGACGCTGCGCTGCTTGAAGCCACCCTGGCCTGGCTTGACCAGCCGGGCAACAGCCTGATGACGCTGGCGGATGAGGATTATCCGAAAAGCCTGCTCGAAATAGCCGATCCCCCCGCCGTGCTGTATTGCAAAGGGCGGCGCAGCTTGTTGAACCAGCCCGGTCTCGGCGTGGTCGGCAGCCGCAATGCCACGCCGCAAGGTGTGCGAGACGCCGAAGCCTTCGCCCGCGCCCTGTCCGATGCCGGTTTCACCATCATCAGCGGACTCGCGCTCGGCATTGATGCGGCGGCGCACCGGGGCGGGCTGGCAGGCGCGGGGTCAAGCGTCGCCATCATCGGCACCGGGCTCGATCGCATTTATCCGGCGCGCAACAAGGCGCTGGCGCATCAACTGGCCGAAACCGGGCTGGTCGTGTCCGAGTTCGCACTTGGCACGCCACCTCTGCCCGGCCATTTTCCGCGCCGCAACCGGCTGATCAGCGGCCTGAGTCGCGGTGTGCTGGTGGTGGAAGCCGCGCCCGACAGCGGTTCGCTGATCACCGCGCGGGTCGCCACCGAACAGGGGCGGGAGGTGTTCGCCATTCCCGGCTCGATCCATTCGCCGCTGGCACGCGGCTGCCATGCGTTGATCAAGCAGGGGGCCAAACTGGTCGAGTCCGCCGCCGACATTCTCGATGAACTGGCCTGGCAACAACGGCTGACGCCGCCCGTTTTGGCGGAAAGAACAACCGACCCGGTGCTGGACGCGCTCGATGGAGCGCCGACCACCCTCGACACGCTGGCACAAACGACCGGGTTGACGCTGGATGCGCTTTCGGCCAAGCTGTTGACGCTTGAACTGGATGGGCGAATCGCTTCCTTGCCCGGCGGGCGTTACCAAAAATTACACTGAGATCATGCTCGATATCCTGGTTTACCTTTACGAAAGCTTCCGCATGGTGGCGCTGACGCCTGATCGTGACGCGCTGGAAAAGCGCCTGTTTGCCGCCGGATTTGAAGAAGCCGACATCAACGCCGCGCTCGACTGGTACGCCAATCTGGCCGGCAGTGCCACCCACGAACGGCTGGCACTGGCGTATGACCGCCATTACGCACCCGAAGAACTCGAACGTCTGAACGACGCCTGCCGCGCCGAACTGGTGTATCTGGTCAGCGCCGAGATCCTCGACCCCGAGTCGCGCGAATGGGTGATTTCCGGGCTGATGGAGCTGGGCGGCGAAGACATTGAACCCGACCATGTACGCTGGATGACACTGATCGTGCTGTGGAGCCGCGGCTTGATCGAGCATTTCACCCATCTGGAAGACATGTTGCTAAACCACGAGCCGGAACGCCTGCATTAAGCCATGTCCAAACTCGTCATTGTCGAATCCCCGTCCAAGTCCAAAACGCTGAAGAAGTACCTTGGCGCGGATTATGAAATCCTCGCCAGCTACGGCCACGTGCGCGACCTCGAGCCGAAAACCGGCGCGGTCGATACTGAAACTTTCAGCATGAAATATCAGATCATCGAGCGCAACGCCAAGCACGTCGAAGCCATCGTCAAGGCCGCCAAAAAGGCCGACGAAGTGTTGCTGGCAACCGACCCGGATAGAGAAGGCGAAGCGATTTCCTGGCATATCAGCGAAATCCTCAAGGAACGCAAGGTCAAAACGCCGATGAAGCGCGTGGCCTTTTACGAAATCACCGAATCGGCAGTGCAGGACGCGGTGCGCAACCCGCGCGAAATCGCGACCGACCTGGTCGATGCACAACAGGCACGGCGCGCGCTCGACTATCTGGTCGGCTTCAACCTGTCGCCGCTGCTGTGGCGCAAGATCAGCCCGGGCTTGAGTGCAGGCCGCGTGCAGTCGCCCGCGTTGCGCATGATTGTCGAGCGCGAACTCGAAATCGAAGCCTTCAACCCACGCGAATACTGGACGCTCCACCTCGACAGCCACAAAGGGACGCAGGCGTTCAGCGCCAAACTCACCCATTTCAAGGGCGAGAAAGTCGAGCAGTTCACGGTCGAACACGAAGCCCGCAGCAAGGAATGGCTGGCGACGCTGGAGTCGCAAAGACGCCCGCGTCATGCGCATCGAAAAGAAGCGGCGCGCCCGCCATCCCGGCGCGCCGTTCACCACCTCGACGCTGCAGCAGGCCGGCGTGCGCCAGCTCGGCATGACCACCGACCGCGTCATGCGCACCGCGCAGCAACTGTACGAAGGCATGGATCTCGGCGAAGGCCCGGTCGGCCTCATCACCTACATGCGTACCGACTCGGTGAACCTGGCGCAGGAAGCCATCACCGACATCCGCAAGTATGTGGGCGCCAACTTCGACAAGGAATTTTTGCCGCCGACCGAGCTCACTTACAAGGCGAAAACCAAGAACGCACAGGAAGCGCACGAGGCGGTGCGCCCGACTTCAGTGACACGTACGCCCGAATCGGTGAAGCAATTCCTGACGCACGATCAGGCGCGGCTCTACGAGCTAATCTGGAAGCGCACCGTCGCCTGCCAGATGACCCCGGCGCAATTCGATACCGTCGCCGCCGACATCACCGTGGGCGAAGGCACTTTCCGCGCCACCGGCCAGACGCTGGCTTTCGCCGGTTTTCTGGCGGTGTACCAGGACGACGAGGACGAGGAAGGCGAATCCAAGTTGCCCGCGCTGGTCGAAGGCGAAACCCTGCCGGTCGACAAACTCTACGGCGAACAGCATTTCACCCAGCCGCCGCCGCGCTACACCGAGGCCAGCCTGGTCAAATCCCTGGAAGAGCACGGCATCGGCCGCCCGTCCACCTACGCCAGCATCATTTCCACCCTGCAGGATCGCGAATATGTGGTGCTGGAGAAAAAGCGCTTTCAGCCGACCGACATTGGCCGGCTGGTCAACTGCTTTTTGACCCGCCATTTCACCCAATACATCGACTACGATTTCACCGCCAAGCTGGAAGACAAGCTCGACGATGTGTCCAACGGCACCCGCGTGTGGTCGCAGTTGCTGGGCGAGTTCTGGAAAGGCTTTGACGGCGAGCTGAAGGCCAAACAGGACGTCGAGCGCGGCTGTCCGATCATGGAGCCCTGCCCCAAGTGCAGCAAACCGCTGTTCATGCAGGCGAGCAAGCGAGGCCTGTTCATCGGCTGTTCCGGCTACCCTGAATGCGATTACACCCGCCCGCTGCACGCTGAAACCGCAGAAGGCGACAACATCCTCGGCCAGGATCCGGCCAGTGGTCTCGATGTGAAACTGCTGTCCGGGCGCTTTGGGCCTTATGTGCAAATCGGCGAGATGCCGGAAGACAAGAAAGCACCGAAGCCGCGCCGCGCGTCATGGCCCAAGGAAATCCCGCTGGATCAGGCGACGCTGGAACTGGCGTTGAAATTCCTCTCGCTGCCGCGTGAAGTCGGCCATCATCCAACTACCGGCCTGCCGATCGTCGCCAACAATGGCCGCTTTGGTCCCTATCTGCTGCACGACGGCAAGTTCAAGTCGATCCCCAAGACCGACAGCGTCTACGAAATCGATCTGCCGCGTGCGCTCGAAGTGCTGGTGATGGAGCGCGCCCCGCGCGGCGCCGACTCGGCCGCTTCAGTGTTGAAAACGCTCGGCCCGCACCCGGACGACGGCAAGGACATCACCGTTCGCAGTGGCCGCTACGGGCCCTATGTCAAACACGGCAGCACCAACGCCACGCTGCCGAAGGACATCACGCCGGAAGAAATCACGCTCGACGAAGCCCTGTCGCTGCTGGCCGCGCGCGAGGCCAAGGGGCCGGCCAAGAAACCGGCGAAAAAGACAGCCGCCAAGCCCGCAGCGAAGAAAGCCAAGGCAGCCGACGCCGACGAAGCCAAGAAACCCGCATCCAAAAAGGCGGCAGTGAAAAAGCCGGCAGCCAAAAAGACAGCCCCAAAAACCGCCGCCAAAAAGCCCGCGACCAAACAAGCCGCTGAATGAGCACGCCCCCCAGCCTGCTCATGGTCAATGCCTTTATTGGCACGGCGGGCTACAAACAGCTGTACCAGGAACTGGGCTACAACGTGGTCACCGAATGGTCGGAACGCAAGGCGATCAGCCTGGTACGCAAATCCGCACCTGCCGTCATCGTGGCCGATTTCTATCACCAGAGCGATTTCCGCGACCGGCTGTCCAACCTCGAATCCCTGCTGGCGGCGGTGCAAAGCGCACCGAACACTCGCGTCCTGGTTTTTTACGAAGCCGCCCACCAAGCCGTACTCGATACGGTCAGCGCGCGTCTGCGCATAGATGCCGCGCTGCCTTTACCGGTTCAGGAAGACCTGTTGCGAACCACCCTGCAGGCGTGGCTGAAGAGCGGATCCATGGAAAACTAACCTTCAATTTTATTCAAGCAGCTTTTTGCCTTGTGTCGCGGCCAGGGTGTGCGCCATTTTGTAAAGCATCCGGGCCGACCACATCAATAACGTTGGCGCAACGATTAAACTTTTAGGCATAACTGGTCGTTATCCTGCTGACAATTTTCGGAGATGACCATGTTGCGTTTTGCTATTTTGCCCCTGCTGCTGGCAGCGGCCTCTATCCAGGCTGCCCCGCTTACTCTCGGGGTGGTGCTGGATCAAAATGAAGCCATAACTGACCCCAATACCACCAAGCGCTACCGCGCCTTTGAGGGTGAAATCGAACGGGCGCTTGGCCAGCCGGTCCAGATGCAATTCTACACAAGCGGTTTTTCTGCGATCAAGAAGGCCAAGAGCGGCTCGGTGGATCTGATGTTCGGCCCGCCACAAGTGATTGCCAATATCAGCAAATTCAAGTTCGAGCCCATTCTCAAGTCCAACTCGGTGACCGCCGTCTCGTTTATAGCCGCTTCGACTTATAAAGGCGGCTTGACGGCCAAATCGCAGGCCCGATTGGGGGTGCCCGATTACGAGTCGTTGATGGGCGGAATGGCGCGTGGGGAAATCAATAGCCGCGGCTTGTCCAAGGGCGATTTCGCAGAAATCAAGTTTCACCGCATGCCTGAAGCCCCGTTGTATGGATTGAAGCTGGGTCGCTATGACCTCGCGGTCGCCTCGTCCGACGAAGCCAAAATCTGGGCCGCAGCCAATGGCGGACGCGTCGTTTTTACCAGCGCACCTGTCCCGCTGCGTGCCTTGAGCGCGCAGACTGAAACGGTCCCACTTGCCGCGCAACAAAAACTGGCGGCCGCGCTGAAGGATAGCAACAGCCTCAACCTGGTACTGATCGCCGCCACCAAGGCCGACTTCAAAGGTGTGGCCTCGATGTTGAACACCACGCCGACCAGCTTGCCGGGTGCCAAAGTCCTCACGATGGCCGAAGCCAAAATGCAGATTGAAAAAGGCATGGCGGTATACGACGTGCGGGCGAGCGAAGAGTTTGACACGGCGCATATCCCGGGCGCGATTTCCGTACCTTACAAGGAAGCCAGCGCAAAAGAAGTCGGCTTCGACCCGGCGGATGACCAGTTCGCGTTGAACAAATTGCCCAAGGACAAAAACACGCCGTTCATGATGTACTGCGACGGCACCATCTGCTGGAAAAGCTATAAGTCCGCTTTGATGGCGATTCAGGGAGGCTGGAAGAATGTTTACTGGTTCCGGGGCGGGTTTCCGGAATGGAAGGACGCGGGATTGCCGATTGTGGCCAAGAAGGAATAGGGCTCAGTCACCCAATAAAAAATCCGGCAATGCCGGATTTTTTATTGGGTGCTTTATTTAAAACAACGCGTCCCGTCGCGCGGCCTATTTGAAATAGCGTGCCTCGAAGCTCGCCAGCACTGCGTCCGCGTCCATCAATTCCAGCGTGTCGCCCGTAATCTGATAGCGGGTGGTGCGCGCGAACACGGCGACGAGCGCGGCTTCCTGATCCATCATGCTTGGCAGGCACGCCATGCGCGTGCTATCCAGTGGGCCAATATGCAGTTCGTTGGGCGCACGATGCGTGTAATTGCCCATCAACTTGTTGCAGCCACTGCTGCCGCTGACCCGCCCTTCGAGCAACAACAGATACGCTTCGCGCTCGTTCGGCTGCACCCGTACCGGTTGCGCACCGATCGCCATGAGTTTCCAGTAGGTGTTTTCCAGTGCGCTGTCAGAGCGGGACTGAACCTGCTGCAACGCCAGTTGAACCCGCTTGCCCGCGCCCTGGGTGAGCACCGCAGCATGCTGGGTGGTGGTGTAGAGCAATTCACCCCCGCTGCTGGTGAGTGTGGCGCGCACGCTATAGCGATGACTGGGCTGGATATCCGCCTGGTAGTAAGGTAATTCGAACAGCAGCGGCAACTGTCGTCCCCCGCCAGGCAGGCTCAGCCGCGCCAGTCGCACCGCGTTGGCACCGGCTTTTGACACATCCAGCAACTCGACGGTCAGCATGGCGTCATCCGGAAGTGCGATGCGTTCGGAGTAGTTCACGCTGCCATCAATGCGACCCAGCGTGGTGACCGGCGCAGCGTGGGCGTGAGCCAGCACAAACAGGCTGGCCAGCGCGCTCAGCGCCAGACGGGAGGCGTGCAGGGAGGCGGAATTCACAGGCCGAGCGTTCCCCATAGCGCGTCAATCCGGGTTTTGACTGCCGCGTCCATCACGATCGGCGTGCCCCATTCGCGCGGGGTTTCGCCGGGCCATTTGTTGGTGGCGTCGATGCCCATCTTGCTGCCGAGGCCGGAGACCGGGCTGGCGAAATCGAGATAGTCGATCGGCGTGTTTTCCACCAGCAGCGTATCGCGCGCCGGGTCGACGCGGGTGGTGAGCGCCCAGATCACTTCTTTCCAGTCGCGCACGTTGACATCGTCGTCGGTCACCAGAATGAACTTGGTGTACATAAACTGGCGCAAGAAACTCCATACGCCGAACATCACGCGCTTGGCGTGGCCGGGGTATTGTTTTTTCATGCTCACTACGGCCATGCGGTAGGAGCAGCCTTCCGGCGGCAGATAAAAGTCGGTGATTTCGGGAAACTGCTTTTGCAGCAGCGGCACGAACACTTCGTTCAGCGCGACGCCCAGAATCGCCGGCTCATCCGGGGGTTTGCCGGTATACGTGGAGTGATAAATCGGGTCACGCCGCATTGTGATGCGTTCGATGGTGAACACCGGAAAGGTTTCCTGCTCGTTGTAATAACCGGTGTGGTCGCCGTAAGGGCCTTCCAGCGCAGTCTCGCCCGGATGTATCACGCCTTCCAGGACGATTTCCGCCGAGGCCGGCACCTGCAAATCGCTGCCCAGGCATTGGGTGACTTCCGTTTTGGCGCCGCGCAGCAGCCCGGCGAACTGATATTCCGACAGCGAATCCGGCACCGGCGTGACCGCACCAAGGATGGTTGCGGGGTCGGCCCCGAGCGCGACCGCCAGCGGAAACGGTACGCCGGGATGTGCCAGTTGATGCTCCCGAAAATCCAGTGCGCCGCCGCGATGCGCCAGCCAGCGCATGATGAGCTTGTTGCGGCCGATCACCTGCTGGCGATAAATGCCCAGGTTTTGCCGTTTTTTGTGCGGCCCGCGCGTGACCGTCAAGCCCCAGGTGATGAGCGGCGCAACGTCGCCCGGCCAGCAGTGCTGGATCGGCAGGCGTGCCAGATCGACGTCCGCGCCCTCCCACACGATGTCCTGACACGGCGCGCCTTTCACTTCTTTCGGCGCCATGTTCAGCACCTGCTTTAACACCGGCCACTTTTCCCAGGCGTCGCGCAGGCCTTTGGGCGGCTCGGGCTCTTTCAGATACGCCAGCAGCTTGCCCACTTCGCGCAGCCGCGCCGGATCGTCTTCACCCATGCCGTAGGCGACGCGCTTCACCGTGCCGAACAGGTTGGCCAGCACCGGCATGCTGTGGCCTTTGGGGTTTTCGAACAGCAGCGCCGGGCCGCCCGCGCGCAGCACACGGTCGGCGATTTCGGTCATTTCCAGCCTGGGGTCGACTTCAACGCTGATGCGTTTCAGCTCGCCGACTTTTTCCAGTTGCGCGATGAAATCGCGCAGGTCACGGTAGATCATAAGTGGGCGCTCAAATGCCGGTTATGGTGCGCAACGCGCGCGCGGACTCAGTTGATGATTTCAAACAGGGTGACGACCTTGGTCACGCCTGAAGACGAGCTTGCTACCGCAGTGGCCGCCTTGGCCTCGGCCTGGGTGACCAGCCCCATCAGATACACCACGCCGGATTCTGTCACCACCTTGATGTTGTTGCTGGGGACCTTGTCGTCACCCAGCATGCGCGCCTTGACGTTGCTGGTGATGGTGGCGTCGCTGGCATCGGTGGAAAAAGAAGAGACGGTTGCTACGGCAAGTTCGTCGAACACGTTCCGCACGTCAGGGATTTCCTTAACCAGCTTGGCTGCACCGCTGCGGGTGGCGTCATCCTGCACCTGGCCGGTCAGCAAAACCTGCTTGTTATAGCTGGTGGCAGAGATGCTGTTGGTTTTCTGCGGATAGGCTTTGCTTAAACGGTCCATCGCGCTCAGTTCGATTTCCTGGTCGCTGACGTATACGCCGGTGGTGCGACGGTCGAGTGCAACCGAGGCGCCCACTGCCGCCCCGCCCACTACGGCCGCTGCACAGCCCTGCAATTGCGAAACCACGACGCCAGCCAGCGCCAGATAAATCAGTTTGTTCATTCCTCAACTCCTAATAAAACGCTATCCACCGCATCGCACAGGCAATGGATGGTCAGCAGGTGGATTTCTTGAATGCGCGCCGAGGATTCGGCGTGCGCACAGAGTAGGACGTCATCGTCCACCAGACGTTCCGCCAGCTTGCCGCCGTTGTGGCCGCTTAATGCAATCACGTGGACGCTGCGCGTATGCGCCGCGTCCACAGCCTGCAGCACGCTGGGGGAATGACCGCTGGTGGAGATCGCCAGCAAAATATCGCCCGGCTGCCCGAGCACCTTGACCTGCCGGGCAAACACCTGATCGTAGGCGGTGTCATTTGCGATCGAGGTCAGGGTCGAGCTGTCGGTCGTGAGCGCAATCGCGGCCAGCCCGGGTCGTTCCTGCTCGAAACGATGCACCATCTGGGCGACAAAGCGTTGCGCGTCCGCCGCCGCGCCGCCGTTGCCGCAGGCCATGATCTTGCCGCCCTGCGTCAGGCAATGCACCATCAAGCGGGCAGCCTGTTCGATGGATGGGGCAAGCCCTTCTGCCGCATCCAGCATGGTTTGTGCCGAGACCTGAAAGTGGCCCAGAATTCTGTCGTGTAAAGGCATGGCGCGGATTATCCTCTGTTCCCGTTATTCCGCGTCGTCAAACGCATTTTTGATCCAGTCCGGCGCGTTGTTGCCGTCGAGCGCCACCACGTCGAAACGGCACGGCGGCAGCGTTTTCAGCCCGCTCAGATATTGACGCGCAGCCGCCAGGAGTTTTCGTTGTTTGGCCGGCGTCACACTGGCAGCTGCCCCGCCAAAATCACTGCGGCTGCGCAGGCGCACTTCAACAAACACCCGCGTCGCACCGTCCTGCATGATGAGGTCGATCTCGCCAAAACGGCAGCGCCAGTTGCGCGCGACGGAGGCCAGGCCCTGGGCAATCAGGAACGCTTCGGCGCGCGCTTCGGCGGATTGCCCGAGCAGGGTTTTCAACATCTGCGACAATAAGAAGGATGAAAGACAGCCCGCATCATAACCGCCTACCCGCCGCGCTTTACGTCGTCGCCACGCCGATCGGCAACCTCGGCGACATCACCCTGCGTGCGCTCGACACCCTGAAAAATGTGGATCGCGTCGCCGCCGAAGACACTCGCGTGTCGGGGCAACTGCTGGCGCATTTCAATATTTCCAAGCCGATGGTGTCGATCCGCGAACACAACGAACGCGAGGCAGCCGAAAAAGTGATCGCCTGGATTGCGGCGGGCGAAGCGGTGGCGTATGTGTCAGACGCCGGCACCCCCGCCGTGTCCGATCCTGGCGCGCGGCTGGTTGCGGCGGTACGTGCGGCGGGATTAACTGTGGTGCCGATTCCCGGCGCGTCGGCAGTGGTGACGGCGATGTCGGTGGCAGGCATTGAGTCAGGCCAGTGGTTGTTTCATGGCTTTTTGCCGCCCAAATCCGGTGCGCGCAAAGCCGAATTGCAGCGCCTGGCCGCACTGCCGGCTGCACTGGTATTTTATGAAGCGCCGCATCGCATCGAGGAAACCGTGGTCGATCTCGCAGCCGTACTCGACAGCAGTCGGCCGCTGACGCTGGCGCGCGAGCTCACCAAAAAGTTCGAGGCGATCGTTACCCTGCCGCTGGCCGATGCGGCCGCCTGGCTGGCCGCAGACCCCAACAACGTGCGCGGTGAATTTGTTGTCATCGTGCATCCGCCGCGTGCCGCTGCCGTGGCCATCGACGCCGAGGCGATGCGCGTGCTCGACCTGCTGGCGGACGCGCTGCCGCCCACGCTTGCCGCCAAACTTGCCTCCAAAATCACCGGACGTCCCAAAGCCGAGCTGTATCAAATGTCCCTCGCCCTCAAACCCCAGGACAACCCATGACCGACACGATCACGATTACCCGCCCCGACGACTGGCACATTCACTTCCGCGACGATGCGGCGATGGCAAGCGTGCTGCCTGACACCGCGCGCGTATTCGGCCGCGCCATCGCCATGCCCAATCTCAAACCGCCGGTGACCACCGTCGCGCTCGCGGCGGCCTACCGTGAGCGGCTGCTTGCCGCTGTGCCCGCAGGCAGCACCTTCGAACCCTTGATGACGCTTTACCTCACCGACAACACCGCACCGGAAGAAATCGTCCGCGCCCAACAAAGCAGCTTCGTCCACGCAGTGAAATACTACCCGGCGGGGGCGACCACCAATTCCGACTCCGGCGTCACCGACTTGAACAAGGCCTACCCCGCCATCGCCGCGATGGAAGAAGCCGGTTTGCCCTTGCTGCTGCACGGCGAAGTCACCGACCCGGATGTCGACGTGTTCGACCGCGAAGCGGTATTTCATCGAACGTCATCTTACGCAACTGATGCGCGACTTTCCCCGGCTGAAGATCGTCCTCGAACACATCACCACCCGGCAAGCAGCCGAATTCGTTGCTGCCGCGCCTGCCAACGTTGCCGCGACGCTGACCGTGCATCACCTGCTATACAACCGCAACGCCATGTTCCAGGGTGGCATCCGCCCGCATCTGTATTGCCTGCCGATCCTCAAGCGCGAAACGCATCGCCAGGCGCTGGTTGCGGCCGCGATCTCGGGCAATCCCAAGTTCTTTCTCGGCACCGATTCCGCACCGCACGCGCTCGGCGCGAAAGAATCGTCGTGCGGGTGCGCAGGGATCTATTCCGCCCATGCAGCGATCGAGCTGTATGCCGAGGCATTCGACGCGGCAGGCGCGCTCGACAAGCTGGAAGCGTTCGCCAGCTTTTATGGCGCGGATTTTTATGGTCTTCCTCGCAACACGGACACGATCACATTGCGGCGTGAAAGCTGGATCGCGCCGCAACAGTTGCGCATGGCCGAGTCATTTCTGATTCCGCTGCGGAGCGGCGAAACGATCCGCTGGCGCGTGGTGTGAGTTTCCGCAGTTGAGAACAAAAACGGCAGACTTTTGGTCTGCCGTTGGTGGAAGCTAGCCAGCGCTTCCTAAGGTGCGCGACTTTGCGTCGCGCTGAGGAGGCTTTTAAGGAAATGCGGGGATGGTTGGCTCGACGCCCGAGCTTGCTGCTTCGGGGTGGTGCGAGGCGATCAACTGCTTGATTTCGTCGACACGTCCGGCAGGCACATCGACCATCATCAACACGCGCCCGGCGGCAACGGCCGATTCAAAAGTTTTCAGTCGCGAGTTGGGAATTGAACTGGCGACCATGCTGGCAACCCATGCGCCAAATGCCGCACCGACCAATGCGGTGAGCAGAATGGTGACGAATTGCAGATCGACGCCGACCGGCGGGAAAAGCACCGCCACCAGCCCGGCGAGGATGCCGATACTGCCACCGACTGCGAGACCGGTTTCTGCGCCGTGTACAAAATCAGTGGATTGCAGGATCGATGCTTCGGGCAAGCCTTTCAATGGCACACCGTCCTTGGCCAAGACATGAATATACCCATTCTCAATCTGCGCCAGCAACAACTCGTCGCGAATTCTGCGTGCACTGGCAGCATCCGGAAGGATGAAATACAAGCGTCTTCTCATGATGGGCTACCTCGAAAATGGACGTTCAAACATGACTCCATGTATGTTGTGTAGCCCATTCCACAGGATGGTCAAGATGTATTTAATGAGTGTATTGATAAATTTAATGACAAGCCCTGATCGGGTGCGCAACGTGGATAAGTAAAAGCCTTGCTGCTGGATGCGCGTTGGTCTTCCTCCGTCAGGCAGAAAATCCGGTTATCCACAACGGGGAGCGCGATCCCCTTATAATCACCAGCGGAAAAGCCGGTCAGACAACCGCCGCCACGCAAGTGGGGGAGGAAAGTCCGGGCTCCACAGAGCAGGATGCTGGCTAACGGCCAGACGCAGCAACCTTTATGTTGCAAAACATAGGGGCCAAGGCGAGGAATAGGGCCACAGAGACGAGCGTATTGAGTTACGGTGAAACGCGGTAACCTCCATCCGGAGCAACACCAAATAGGCAGGCGATGAAGCGGCTCGCTGAGTCTGCGGGTAGGTGGCTGGAGCCGGTCAGTAATGACCGGCCTAGAGGAATGGTTGTCCACGACAGAACCCGGCTTACCGACCGACTTTTCCACTTTTTATTAAATTCAATAACTTAGCGATTTTTCCTAAAAAACTGGGCAAAATTACTCGCTAAGCGCCGGTTTTTCCAGAAACTTATCCACAACCACGAACCACCCCTAAGTCATTGAGGCATAGGGGTTTTTTTACGTTCGACAACTTGACCTCCCCAAAACTATCCCCTATAGTGGGTGCCAGTGGTGATTAGTGGGTGGATGTGGGAGGAAATCCCTTTCCAGGCACAACCAAACCAATAATGGAGAGCGCATGTTTCGGGGGGTCGCAACAGTCAGTCTGGATAGCAAGAACCGGCTCGTCGTGCCGGCGCGCTATCGCGACGCCCTTTTGGTCAACGGCGGCGGGCGCGTGGTGATTACCGCCGACCCCAGCCAGTGCTTGCTGCTCTACCCCTTGCCTGAATGGGAGCCGATCGAGAAAAAGCTCAACGGCCTCTCCGACTTCAATCCGCGCACGCGCAGTCTCAAGCAATTGCTGGTTGGCTATGCGCATGACATGGACATGGACGGTGCCGGTCGCGTGTTGCTGCCGCCGATGCTGCGCAAGTTCGCCGATCTGGACAAAAACGTCGTGTTGGTGGGGCAGGGCAGCAAGGTCGAGCTGTGGAATGAAGCGCGGTGGGAGGCCCAGGTGGCGCAGGCGCTGACGTTCAGCGATGACGTGCTGCCGCCGGAACTCGAAGGCTTTACGTTGTGATGGAGACCGCCCATGTGCCGGTGCTGGCACAGGAGGCGGTGGCGGCACTGGCGATTCAACCCGACGGCATCTACGTCGATGCCACTTTCGGGCGCGGCGGACATAGCCGCCTGATTCTGGATCGACTGGCTGCGGGTGGACGCTTGATCGCGCTGGATCGCGATCCGGATGCCATCCGCGCCGGTGCAGATTTGCAGGACAAGCGATTGACGCTGGTGCAAAGCACGTTTTCACGCCTGGGTGCTGTGCTCGCTGAGCTGGGCGTACCGCAGGTGAACGGTATTTTGTTGGATATAGGCGTGTCGTCGCCGCAACTGGACGATGCCACGCGCGGGTTTAGTTTTCGTTTCGATGCGCCGCTCGACATGCGCATGGATCCGGGAAGCGGGCTGTCGGCGGCAGAGTGGCTGGCAACGGCAGCAGAGGGAGAAATCAGTGAAGTCATCCGCAGCTACGGGGAAGAGCGGTTTGCTAAATCGATTGCGCGCGCGATTGTTGCAGCACGGCAAGTCGAAGCCATCCGCACTACCGGGCAGCTGGCGCGTCTCATCGCCGCAACGATTAAATGGCACGAACCGGGGCAGCACCCGGCCACGCGTAGCTTTCAAGCTATACGGATTTATCTCAACCGCGAACTGGAAGAGTTGAGCGCCGTGTTGCCGCAATGCGTTGATGCACTTTTACCCGGCGGCAGGCTCGCGGTGATCAGTTTTCATTCGCTGGAGGATCGCATCGTCAAACGCTTTATGCGCGACGAGGCGCTGGGCGAACAGGCGCCACGTCGTTTGCCGATTCCGGCTGCCATGCTGAAGCCGGGTCGGTTGAAATTGGTGGGGCGTGCTCAGCACGCAGGCGACGCCGAACGTGCGGCGAATCCGCGTGCGCGCAGCGCCGTGCTGCGGGTGGCGGAACGCATGGGCGGGGCGGCATGAACCACCCGGCGAGGGCCCCGCGCAGCGGGATCGACGGCAAGGCGAATGGCGCCAGCGGCCGATTCTGGGTGGGTTGCGTTGCTCCTGACGTGAGCGAGGCCGCGGCATGAGCCGTCTCAATATCGTCCTCGCACTGATGTTGATCGTGTGTGCATTGGCGGTGATTCAGGCACAGCACCGCTCGCGTACGTATTTTGTGGGTCTGGAACGTTTGAAAAAAGAAGCACGTCTCCTCGACGAGCAATGGGGGCAATTGCAGCTGGAGCAGAGCACCTGGGCCAATCCGGCGCGGGTGGATACGCTCGCACGCAGCCGGGTTGGGCTGATATCGCCGCCGCAGGAACGCATCCACGTTGAAACCGTGCCGACAGACACCCGGGTGGCTGCCCCATGAGTTACAAGCCCCGCCACGCCCGCTCGAATCAACTGCTTGACCTCAAGCTTGCGCCTTGGCGCATGGCGACCGTGGGCGGGCTGCTGATCGGCGGTCTGCTACTGGTGGCGGGTCGCGCGTTCTATCTGCAGGGGCTCAACACCGATTATCTACAGGGCAAAGGCGATGCGATATCCAACCGCAATCTCACCTTGCCAACCCATCGCGGCCAGGTGTCCGACCGTTATGGCCAGTTGCTGGCAATCAGCACGCCGGTCGAATCGCTGTGGGCGCGTCCGTCCGAACTCAAACTGACGGTCGAGCAGCGTGCGCATCTGGCCAGGGTGTTGGGCATGTCGGAGTCTGAGCTCACCAAAAAACTGACGCGTAAAGGGCGTGGCGAATTCGGCGTACGCCGCCCGGTCACGCCTGAGCAGGCACTCGACATTGCTGCCATGGGGGTGCCCGGCCTCTATTTGCGGCGCGAATTCCGCCGCTACTACCCGGCAGGCGAAGTCGCCGCGCATGTGGTCGGCTTCACCAATGTGGATGACGTGGGGCAGGAAGGCGTCGAACGTGCGTATCAGTCATGGCTGGTTGGACGCGAAGGCGAACGCCAGATCGTGCGCGACCGGCGCGGCAACATCATCCGCGATCTGGCACCGATCAAGACAGCGCAGATGGGCGGCAATCTGGCACTGTCGCTCGACCTCAAAATCCAGTATCTGGCGCACCGTGAGCTCGCCGCTGCGATCAAATTACATAAGGCCAAGGGCGGCAGCGTGGTGGTGCTCGATGCCAAGACCGGCGAAATTCTCGCGCTGGCCAATCAGCCGATTTTCAATCCGAATAACCGCCGCAACTACAAACCGACGCCGATGCGGAATCGTGCGGTGATCGATACCTTCGAGCCAGGTTCCACCATCAAGCCCTTTGTCGCGGCGGCGGTGCTGGAGCGCGGCCTGTTCCATCCGGATAGCGTACTCGACACGCCGCAAACCTGGCGCGTGGGCAACAAGCTGGTGCGCGACGAACATCCGCATCCGCGGATGAGCGTGACCGAGATCATCCAGAAATCGAGCAACGTCGGTGCCGCCAAAATGGCGATGTCACTGACACCGCAGCAACACTGGGAGGTGCTGCATCGTGCCGGATTCGGCCAGTTGCCGGGTTCGGGCTTTCCCGGTGAAACGGCCGGACGCTTGCGCGATCCTGGCACCTGGCGACCGGTCGAACAGGCCACCATGGCCTATGGCTACGGCCTGTCGGTCAGCCTGCTGCAGCTCACCCGTGCCTACATGGCATTTGCCAATGACGGCGAAGTGATGCCCCTGTCCTTCCTCAAGCGCGAGCCGCAGGAAGTGGTGGGCGAACGCGTGTTTTCAGCGAGCGTGGCGCGCGAAGTGCGCGCCATGATGGAAACCGTGACCCAGGAAGGCGGCACCGGAACGCGCACCCGCGTGCCGGGCTATCGCGTCGCGGGCAAAACCGGCACCGCGCACAAACTGGTCAATGGCAGCTATGCCTCCGACCGCTACCTGTCTTCCTTCATCGGCATGGCGCCCGCCTCCAACCCGCGCCTCATCATCGGTGTGGTGATCGATGAGCCGTCCGACGGCGTGTACTACGGCGGCAGCGTGGCGGGCCCAGTGTTCGCCCAGGTGATGGCGGCCAGCCTGCGCCAGCTCGCACTGCCGCCCGACGCACCCGAAACGGCGACCCAGATGACGCAAAGCACGCCGCCAATCATGGCACCTGTGGGCAAGGGGGTGTGATGGCCAAAACCAGCCGTAAACCCGCTCCCGACGCGCACGCCATGCATGAATCGGTGCCGCATATTTTGAAGCGCCTTGGGTTGGCGCCCACTGAGCTCGTCAATGACAGCCGCAAGGCGTTGCCGGGCATGGTGTTCGCAGCGTATCCGGGCGAAACGCGCGATGGCCGCGACTTTATTCCGCAAGCGGTAGCGCAGCGGGTCGATGGCGTGTTGTGGGAGGCCGACCACTATCAGTGGGATCCTGCGCTGACCACGCCCAACGCCGGGGTGGTCGACCTCAAAACCCGCATCGGTGAAATCGCCGCGCATGTCTATGGCGAGCCATCACGCGCGCTGCACATGGTCGGCATCACCGGGACCAACGGAAAAACCTCGGTGGCGCATTGGGTCGCGCAGGCTTTATCCCAGCAAGGACGCAAGACCGCCATCATCGGCACCGCCGGCAATGGTTTCCCCGGCACGCTGACACCCGCGCTCAACACCACGCCTGATGCAATTGAATTACAGCAGCGGCTGGCGTATTACCGCCAACAGGGTGCAACCGCATGCGCGATGGAAGTGTCGTCACATGGGCTGGTGCAGGGGCGCGCCAACGGTACCTCATTCAATGTGGCGGTGCTGACCAATCTGTCGCGAGACCATCTCGACTACCACGGCGACATGGACAGCTATGCCGCAGCCAAGGCGCAACTGTTCAGCTGGCCGGGGCTGGCGTCGGTGGTGCTCAACCTGGATGACCCCTTCGGCCAGCAGCTTGAACATTCAATCCGATCCACCAGGGTCGCGGGCTATGGCTTCCAGCGTGGCGCGGTGGTGGGCGAAAAGTTGCGCCTGTCGCAAAACGGTTTGCAGCTGCGGGCACACACCGACTGGGGCGATGCCGAGATCGATGCGCCACTGCTGGGGCGCTTTAACGCCGCCAACCTGCTGGCTGTGCTGACCACCTTGCTGGTGTCGGACGTCAAGCTGGACGACGCCTGCCGGGCCTTGGCGTACATCCAGCCGCCGCCGGGACGCATGCAGACCCTTGGCGGCGATGCGCATCCGCTGGTCGTGGTGGATTACGCCCACACCCCGGACGCGCTGGAAAAAGTGCTGGCGACCCTGCGCGAAATCGTCAGCGGCGGGCGGCTGATTTGCGTGTTTGGCTGCGGCGGCAATCGCGACAGCGGCAAGCGTCCGCTGATGGGACGTGCTGCAGCGCAAGGTGCGGATGAAGTCTGGGTCACCAGCGATAACCCGCGCAACGAAGATCCGCGCCACATCATCGACGCCATTCTGACAGGCGTGACGGGCAAGCCACACGTCGAACCCGATCGCGCCCGCGCCATTTTCGAGGCCATCGGCGAGGCGCATCAGGGCGATGTGGTGCTGATCGCCGGCAAAGGCCATGAGGACTATCAGGAAATCGCGGGCGAACGGCTGCCGTTCTCTGACGTGCTGGTGGCCAGAAAAGCCCTGGAGGCGTGGACATGAGCGCGCCGATGATGCGTCTTTCCGACGCTGCCGCCATGCTCGGCGTACCGTTCAACGGCACCGATGCCGAGGTGCTGCGCGTCTCCACCGACAGCCGCACGATCCAGCCGGGCGATCTGTTCTTCGCCTTGCGCGGCGACAAATTCGACGGTGGCGCGTACGCCGCACGGGCACTGCAACAGGGCGCGGTCGGCGTGGTGCTCGACGCCAGACAGGCGCCCGAAATCGCAACCGCCATTCGCGTCAACGATACCCGCCTCGCGCTTGGCACGCTTGCTGCCGCCTGGCGCCAGCGTTTCACACTGCCGGTCATCGGCATCACCGGTAGCAACGGTAAAACCACGGTGAAGGAAATGCTGGCGGCCATCCTGCGCATCGAGGCCGGGTCGGACGACGCAGTGCTCAACACCGAAGGCAATCTGAACAACGACATCGGCCTGCCGATGATGCTGCTGCGACTGCGAGACACGCATCGGTTCGCGGTGCTGGAGATGGGCATGAATCACGCCGGCGAGATCGACTATCTGACCCGGCTGGCGCGACCTGATATCGCGGTGGTCATCAACGCGCTCACCGCACACATCGGTTTTCTGGGTTCGGTTGAAAACATCGCGCGTGCCAAGGGCGAAATATTCAACGGCTTGAACGATGCAGGCATCGCAATCTTCAATGCCGATGATGCCCACGCCGATTTATGGCGCGAACAGAATGCGCAGCGCCCGGTCATCGATTTTGGTCTGGCGGCATCTGCCAAGGTCCATGGCAATTATGTACCCACCGCGTTCGGTTCGGCGCTTACCGTCACGTTGCCGCATGGCACGCTGGAAATCGCACTGCAGGTTCCTGGTGAACACAACGTGATGAACGCACTGGCCGCAGCCACAACGGCATGCGCGCTCGACATCAGCTATGTACCACGCCCGGCTCGAAGCCCGCCATCTCTGCCCCTAATGTGACCGTGATCGAACCCGCCCTTACGGTTGATAAAAATGCCTGTGACGATGCGACCCCTCCTTGCAATCCCGTCGCCAGCCTGGATGCAGGCGACCCGCTGACTTACATCATTACCGTTACCAATAGCAGCACAACCGATGCCTACGATGTGAAGCTTCACCGATCCACTGCCGCGCGGCAAATATGCTCGTTCCCAGCAAATCGTGGTTCACTCCTAATGTGGGCACTCTCAGCGTCATACTTAGTACCGGGGTTGATATTTCCAGCAGTTTTGAAATTGTCGGCTCCGATGCCAATGGCTGGATATTGCAGACGAAATCCACATCCAACATTGACCTGGCCCCGGTGCGGTCATCACCATTACGCTGAGTGGAACGATTGATTACGCCGCGCCCCCAAATGCTAATTTACCGACACCGGCACTGCCCTGTGGACCAGCCTAAACGGCGACCTTGTGGCTCATCCCCAGGAACGCACCGGCACAAACCCCGTTGTCCAGCCTAACGACTACGTCCACAGCAACACAGTTGTTGTTAATATCACCAACCCGCTGATTCTGACCAAAACGCTGGTTTCCACCTCCGAAGCGCATACCAGCGGTTCTGATGTGGCGATCGGTGAAATTGTGCGTTACCGCTTGAAAGTGAGAGTGC
The DNA here is from genome assembly GCA_963828945.1 of uncultured beta proteobacterium. Taxonomy (GTDB): domain Bacteria; phylum Pseudomonadota; class Gammaproteobacteria; order Burkholderiales; family Thiobacillaceae; genus Thiobacillus. Next base: position 982 of record CAWHHA010000026.1, on the reverse strand, counting down.
CGGAAAGCACCAGTTACAATCTGCAATTGTTGGACGAACTGCCAGACGGGTCGACTTTCTTGAATGACGCACAGCCAGGATGGCGTTCGTGTGTACCAACACAACCCCTCCCTGCAGTTCACATCCACCGCCATTACTGATCCTCCTGCAAGCTGGGTTGTTCTCAACGCGAACGTTGACGCAGTCACTCCAACGTACGTCTTGAAGACTGATAATGTTTCAAACAACGCAACCAGTGATGTTGATGTCTATTCCTCCGGGACCCGACGTCTATTTCAAGTTTGGCAATTTGACGAATAATGCGAATGATCTGAATGATGAATATGTGCTTGTAGAATTCAATGCCCTGGTGGATAACTCCATCGCCGGTAATAACAATAACGGCGACACGCGCACTAACGATTTCATCGCCTATGAAGGCATCCCTTCTGCCGCAATCCGGCATCGCAGACCAATAATTCAGTACCGGTCACCATTCGCGAGCCGGTTATCAATGTCACGGCCACGACCAAACAGGTCAGCCCGGCAACGGGGGATGCTGGTGATCCGGTTACTTATACAGTGACTTATACCAACACTGGGACGGCAGACGCCTTTGAAGCACTCGTCCTGGATACCCTGCCCTCATACCTGGACTTGACGGCTGTGAATGCCCGTTCTTATACGCCAGCCTGCGGCGGCCCAACCGATTCCACCGTAGGGACTATTTTGGGGACTGGTGGTACAGTTGCTGTCACTGTGGATCGAGTGCGCGTAGAGTGTACGGTGACTTTTACCTATAATGCCACCCTGACATTGTACCATTTGCCCCCTCGCAGTTGATCACCAACACGGCCAATCTTACCTATACCAGCCTGCCCGGCACGGGAACGCCTACAGGAACCGGGGGCAATACTACTGGTTCCACGACCCCCGGCGCCAGCGGATCTGATACAGGTGAACGTAACGGCACGGGGACAAACCCGCCCAATAAATACCGTGG
>CAWHHA010000025.1:0-91462 GCA_963828945.1 uncultured beta proteobacterium | reverse complement strand
CTCGGACGCCCTCGCCATCGGGCGCGAAGCCTCCACCCTCGCCATGCTCCTGCTGTTCGCCCTAATCGTGGCGGCGCGGTCGTATCGACCCGGCCCGGTCACCCATCACCGCATCCAGGGCGCGATTGCCGTGTTGCTGCTGCTCGGGTTGGTGTGGGCACACGCGTATGAACTGCTGCATCTCATCCATCCCGATGCATTCAGCGGCGCGGTCGGCAACGCCCCCGGCGCGCCAACATGGATCTACTATAGCTTCGTGACACTCACGACCATGGGCTACGGCGACATCACGCCGGTTCATCCAATCGCGCGCTCACTCGCCATCTCCGAAGCGTTGACCGGGCAGCTCTATATTGCCGTCACCCTCGCACGACTGATGGCGCTGCACGTGAGTACCCACAACAAGAACTAGCCCATACAGCGGGGATTACGCTAGTGCGTGCACGATCCAGCCCCGTTGTTCCACTTGACGTAACGCGCTTGAAGGAAAAGTTGATGAAGCTGAAGTTTTCCATTGAATGGCTGTTCGTGTTCATCCCGGTCACGCTCGTGCTCGAACACCTCGGCGTAGCAGCACCGCTGCTATTCTTCTCGGCGGCACTCGCCATCATTCCCATCGCCAGCCTCATTGTGCATGCCACCGAACAGCTCGCCACGCGCACGGGCGACGCCATCGGTGGGCTGCTCAATGCGACCTTCGGCAATGCGCCCGAGCTCATCATCGCAATCGTTGCACTCAAGGCGGGGCTGCTCGACATGGTTCGCGCCTCGCTCGTCGGCGCGGTCCTCGCGAATTTGCTGCTCGCGCTTGGCGTTGCGTTCCTGCTTGGTGGCTTGCGCCATCACGACCAGGACTACAACCCGGTTGCCGCGCGCGTCTACAGTTCGATGATGCTGATCGCCGTCATCAGCCTCGCAGTGCCGAGCGCGTTCAGCCGCTTATTTGCACCCGAGGAAGTTGTTCGCCAGGAAATGCTGCTCAACGTCGGCCTCGCCATCGTCCTGCTCATCGCCTATGTGCTCTATCTCGTGTTCATGCTGAAAACCCACCCGGGCGCCTTCGCAAGCAAGGTCGGCCATGTGGACGAAGCAGAAGAAGGGACACGCTGGAGTCTGCCGCGCGCGATCGGCAGCCTCGTCGGCGCGTCGGTGCTGGCAGCATGGATGAGCGAAATTCTGGTGGGTGCAGCCGAGGGCACCGGCACCGCACTCGGCATGTCGCAGGTGTTCATCGGCATTGTGTTTCTGGCGGTGGTCGGGGGCGCGGCCGAGAGCCTCTCGGCCATCGCGATGGCGCGTAAAAACCGGGTCGACATGGCGGTCGGCATTGCGCTCGGCAGCTCGATCCAGATCACCCTGTTTGTCGCCCCGGTGCTGGTGCTGGCCAGCTATTTCATCGCGCCGCAACCGCTCAATCTGGCCTTCGGGCGTACCGAGGTCGGCGCGTTGTTCATTGCCGTGATGATCGGCACGATGGTGGTGGGCGACGGGCGATCCAACTGGTACAAGGGCGTACAGCTCATCACCGTCTACACCATCATCGCGCTGATGTTTTATCTGCTGCCGGAGATCGCGCCCGCGGGTTAATACGGCAATCCGCTGCGCGGTTGGTGGAGAAATTTACTGCTTGCGCAGGCTCGCCGCCGTTCTGATTCTCCCGCCATTGGGCAGGCGTGGTGCCGCTCCAGCGCCGGAATGCACGCGTGAAGGCACTCGCGTCGGCATAGTCGAGTGCCATGGCGATCTGGCTCACTTCCATCCGCGAGTCTTCGAGCATCTGCCGCGCGATCTCGAAACGACCCTCATCCACCAGTTCCTGAAAGTTCGTGCCGAACGCATGCAGACGACGACTCAGCGTGCGACTGTGAATAGAGAACAGCGCGGCGACCTGGTCTGCGCTGGCGTGACCTGTCAGGAGCGCGCGTTCGCAGCACACTTCGTACCTGTCCCGGCAAGTCATCGCCGTATCTGATCCTCAAGCGCGTCGATCTGCTTCAGCAGCAAGCGGCGCAACTCGGGATCGGCCACGGGCAAACGATGGTTCAACCAATCGGCCGCGAACACCACTGCGTTCTGCTCGGCATCGAAGACCAGGGGTGCCCGGAAAAAACTGCGGAACGGCTGGACATTGTCCGGCTTGCGGTGGGCAAACCGGACCTCGGATGGCTTCCACTCGGAGCCACACAGGGTGCGCATCATGTTGAAAATGGTGGCGAGTGCGCCGTCCCCGATCTGATCGGTGGCCTCGGCGCCAGATTGATAGATTTCATAGCTCAGACTTGCCGAGTCGGGGCTCGTCTCCAGACTCGTCGTCGCGCCACGGACGTGGAGGTGCAGGAAACTTACGATACTGCGCAAGGCCGTTCGTACATCTGGCGAGTATTTCGCCAGCAGGCCAACCAGTCCCAGGGATTGCAAGTCATTTTGCTGGCCGATCAGCAGCCCCAGATGCTGGCAGCCGGTTCTGGCCACGCAATGCGCGAACAGATGGCTGCGCGCCACGTAGGAAATCCGGTTGTCGGGGTCGTCGAACAGGTTGGGAGCCAGACCCACTTCGGTCAGCATCTCGGCCGGATCTGCACCCAGGCTGCGGAGAACCGCCGGTAGCGCCATGGTGGCGCCGATGCGCAGCGCGGTTTCCGGGGATGCGGGGTCTGTCCTGTTGCGTGCCATGGCGCCTGTTTGCTTGTTGACTGATCGTGTTCGGCATCATAAGCAGCCTTGTCCTGAAATGTCCATTCATCGTCTGGATATGTCCAGATAAACCAATATTCAGGATGCTACTGTCAACAATTCTGAGGGCTGGAGCAAACGCAAGCCCCAGGTAAAAAATCTTCCTCAAACCCAGGCATGAAAGACACATGAATCCATCCAAACTCAAACAGCATGCGTTAGCCGTGACCCTTGCCGGATTCGCGTTCGGCTCGCTGCCGGCCGCCGCCGAGCCGGTGGCGGGCGATCAATGGGCCTTCACCGTGACGCCCTACCTGTGGCTGCCGAACATCAACGGCACGCTGAAATTCCAGTTGCCCAACCTGAACGCCAACGCCGGCGTCGAAACCGGGCCCAACGACTACCTGGAAAACCTCGATTTCGTTCTCATGGTCAGCGGCGAGGCGCGCAAGGACAAGTGGTCGATCTTTACCGATCTGGCTTACCTCGATTTCAGCGAGGAAGACAGCAAGGTCAGGTCGTTTGATGGAACACTTGTCGATGCGTCAATCGATCTGGGCACCCAGTCCAGCCTGACTGGCGGGGTCTGGACGCTGGTAGGCGGCTATGCTGCGGTGCAGGAACCCAAAGCCACGCTCGACGTGATCGGCGGCTTTCGCTACCTGAATATCGAGGCATCGGCCGACTGGACGCTGTCCGGCCCATCGGCTTGCTGCCGCCGGCAGGCAGCGTGTCGCAAAGCGAGGATCTATGGGACGCGATCGTCGGCGTGCGCGGCCGGGTGAAACTGGGCGACGGCAACTGGTCGATGCCCTACTACGCGGACGTCGGCACCGGCTCCTCGGAGCTGACCTGGCAGGCGATGGTGGGCGTGGCCTATAGTTGGAACTGGGGCGATGTGGGTCTGGTGTACCGCCATCTGGCTTACGACATGAGCGACGACAAGCTGCTGCAGGATGTCGAATTCAGCGGCCCGGCTCTGGGCGCAACGTTCCACTTCTGACGTCACAAACCTGATCGATTAAATAGGAGAACTCCCCATGAAAAAACGCACCCTTTCAATGCTCGTATTGGCCGCCGCGATGATCGGCGAGGCCGGCGCGCAGCAGTATGTTTATCCCGCCAAGGGCCAGACGCCACAACAGCAGCAGAACGACGAATCCGCCTGCTATACCTGGGCCGTCCAGCAGTCCGGATTCGATCCGGCCAAGCCCCCGGCCCCCGCACCGGCGGCAGCGCCCCCCACCACAGCCACCGGCACCGCGCCGGGCGCGGGTGCACGCGGCGCGGTACGTGGTGCGGTGGTAGGCGAGGTTGTCGGCGGCGACGCAGGAACCGGTGCGGCAGTGGGTGCCGTCGCCGCGCGCGGCCAGAGCCGCCGGCAGAACGCCGCTGCGGCCGGCCAGGCGCAGCAGCAACAGCAGGCCGCCACGCAACAGCAGCAGCAAGCCTTTGCCAAGGCGCGTGCGACCTGCCTTGAAGGCCGCGGCTACACGGTCAAGTAAACCTGCAGCAACGCCTGCCTCATCCCGGATTGTCCGGACGCATTATTCCAAGGAGAAATCTCATGCAGAAAAGCTTCACCCAAACCAGCCGAATCCTCGCCATCACCCTGATCGTCGCGGCGCTGTCCCCAGCCGCCATGGCGCAAAAACCCGCCGCGACCGGCGACGCCGTGCTCATCAGCGAGCCGGGCAAAGCGGCGCTCATGCAGACGGTGCAAGTTTCTGCCGAGGTCATTGGCATCGAGAAGGCTACCCGCACGCTGACGCTGAAGGGGCCGAAGGGCGAAGTCGTTGACCTTGTCGCCAGCGACGAGGTGAAAAACTTCGACCAGATCAAGCTGGGCGACAGGGTGCTTGCCCGCTACGCCGAGGCGCTGACGCTCGAACTGAAGAAACCGGGAACGGCCGCCAGCGACGCCGTGACCGTGCGCGAGGACGCCGCGCGGGCCAAACCCGGCGAACGGCCTGCCGTTGCCGGCGCGCGCCAGGTCTCTGCCCTGGTCAAGGTCGTCGCCGTCGATCCGAAGGCCAGCACGATCAGGGTCAAGGGTCCCAAAGGCAACGAAACGACGCTCAACGTGCAGAACCCCGATCAGTTCAAGGTCGTCAAGAAAGGCGACCTGATCGAGGTGACCTACACCGAAGCGATTGCGCTGAGTGTCGAGCCTGCGTCGAAACCGGCTGCGGCAAAGAAGAAGTAAGCCAGTTCACGGCCCGCGGAAACGCAACGTACGTTCGCCGAAATGCGGGCACCTTTTTTTAATGTCTTAACTTGATTAGGAGTAAGTAAAAATGAACACAAGATTGTTGTCGCGTCTCGCCGTTGCCGCTGTCCTGCTTGGCCCCACAATGACCTTCGCGGCACCGGCGGACGAAGAGAAAAAGGTATTTGCAGAACTGTCTGCACTCATACCGAAGGACCGCGTCGCCTCCGTTGACGATCTTTACAAGAAGTGGGTGGACGTCCAGGCGAAAAAGAGCAATGCCGTCATCCTCGACATCCGTACCGGCGCAGAGTTTTATGCCGGCCACTTGCTGGGGTCGAACAACATCGATTCTGGGAATCCCGTATCTCGTGCCTAAAAAATGGCCCGACCCGAATACCGAAATCTGGGTGTTCTGCCGCACCAAGCACCGCGCCACGTATTTCTCTTCCTTCCTCTACCGCTACGGTTACAAGAACGTCTACATCGTCGACGGCGGCATCGCTGGCTGGGCCGAGAAGGGTTACCCGCTGTACAGCAAGGATTTCGGCGAGATCAAGGTGCTGAAGTACAACAAGGATCTCAAGGAGGAGTACGAGACGCGTCAGTTCTGACGTGGTATCCCGGCAATCCGCTGTTTCGAACGCTCCCCAAAGGGGGAGCCAGTCTTGACCAACCAGTTTTATCTGGAGAATCACCATGAGTGACACCGAGAACAAAGTGCCTGCGCAGGATACGATTGTGCAGGATCCGAGCAAGCGAGATTTCATCAAGAAAACCGCCACCTTGTCCGCAGCCGCCGCGCTAATGACGCAGGTATTGCCTCAAGATGCCATGGCTGCCGGTTCCGACGCACCCAAAAAATCAAGCCCAACCACCAAGGAAAACTCAACCATGGCCAACGAAGCGACCATCAAAGAGACCACGCTCAAGAATACCAAACTGAACACGGTCAAGTTGGATTGGAAAGAGGTCTATTACACCAACTGCCCGCTCGTTTCTGCGTCCAATGTGGACGAGGGACTGGGCTTGACCAAGAAAGAGTACAAGAAAATCGGCGTGAAGTATGCCTACATGCGTTCCACCCCCGAGAACGACTGGTATCCCCACTACATCCACAACCTGGACAATCTCATCCGCTTCGGCGGACTGTTCCCTCCGATCGAAGTACACGCGGACATCCGTCGGACCAAGCTGCTGGGCGTCACGCAGATGCCGGCCGAAGGCGGTGTCATGATGGTGCGCGCCAAGGACAACATCTATCGCATGCAGGATCTGAAGGGAAAAAAGATCGGCATTTCCAAGAGCATGAACAAGATCAAGAACGACTGGTGGCGCATTCAGGAGCACCAGGGTATCGAACTCATGCTCCGGATGAACGGCATGACCATGGACCGACATCCAGCTCGTCGAGTTCCCTTACGCGGACGACTGGTATAACGACCCGGCGATGATGACCGCGACCATGGAACTCTCAATTGATCTGTGGCTGAAGCGTGACCACAAGCGCGATCTGGCCTTCCGTCCGTTGGAGTCCGCGCTGGAAAAAGGCGTCATTGATGCGATGTACATGCAAACCAAGCCGCTCCAGCAGGTCTCCGAGGCGACGGGCAAGTTCGCGGCGATCGAGGACCTCTCCCGCTATCCGGACTGGCGCCTGCAGGTGGCCAACATCCCCGCGGCCATCACGTGCAGCGACGTCATGGCCAAGGAGCACCCCGAACTCGCCGTCACGTTCATGAAGGGCATGATCCGGGCCGGTCGCTGGGCCAACGAGAACAAGCGCGCCGCGGCGGAAATCCTCGACCAACAGACCTTCTACCGCGACATCGAGCACACCTACCAAGGCATCAGGGACGTGGACTTGGTGCCCAACCTGTCACCACTCAACCTGGCTGCTGTCGAGATCGGCAAGAACTTCATGCTGAGCCACGGCTACATCAAGAACGACTTTGATGTGCACAAGTGGGCCGCGCCCGAGTTCCTCGAGCAGGCAGCAAGAGAACTGCTGGAAGAAGAATGGAAGAAGCAAACCACTTCGAAGCTTCCCCAGCCGGCCAAGCCGCTGGGATCTGGTGAACGGCTCGGGTAAGGGTGAGGCGGTGATAACGGTGATGAAATTGATTTAATCGAGGCGCCTAGCTCACAAACCAGACCATCGCGATCACATAGAGCGCAGCGACGGTGAGCTGGGCAAGCGTGATCGGCAGGCCAAAGCGGAGGAAGCGCGCGAACGTGATGCGCTCCCCCTGCTTCGCGCAGATGCCGGCGCTCACGATATTGGCGGACGCGCCTATCAAGGTCGCGTTGCCGCCGAGGGTCGCGCCGAACATCATGGCGATGAATACCGGCAGCGTCTCGGCAGGCCAATCGCTGAAGCCGGCGCCAAGCGCCATCTCCGGAACGGCCTCGGCGGCAACCAGATAGCCCTTGGTCATCACCAGCGCGGCGGCCACCACCGGAATATTGGCCAGCAGGCTCGACAGCAGGCCGATGCCGGCAAGCAGCGCCAATGCCACCAGCGCGTACTCGGTGCCGAACCAGCCATAGAGCTTGAGTGAAAGCCCCTGCAGCAAACCGGTCTTGACGAAGCCCTCGACCAGACAAAAGATCGCGCCCAGGAACACCAGCGTCTTCCAGTCGATCGCCTGAAACGCATCGTCGATCGGCTCGATATGCACCCGGTAGACGAGCAGCAATGCCAGGCTGGCGGCGATGATCGCCACCGCCGGCGGCACGATGTGGGTCGGCAGGTTTTCACCGAACAGGAACAGCACCACCATCAGCACCAGGATGGCCAGGGTCAGCACCACGAAGGCCGGCCGTTCGATGCGCGTTGCCGCTTCCGCAGGCGGCAACGCCACGCGCGCGTTCCATATCTGCGGCATCAAGCGCGGCAGCAACGGGATCACCACCAGCACCGCCAGCAGGCCGGCCAGGCTGACCTTCTGCAGATACTGGACGAAGCTCATGCCGATCGAACTGCCGACCAGGAAGGTCGCCGGATCGCCCACCAGCGTCAGCATGCCGGCGGCGTTGCTGACAATCGCCGTCAGGATCATGGGGCCGACGAAATCCACCTTGAGCGCCCGCGCCACACTGATGATCACCGGCGCCAGCAGGATCACGGTGGTGGCGTTGGGCAACAAGGCGCAGGTCGGCGCGACCAGCAGGATCAACAGCAGCAGGTAGCGTTTGCCGCTGCCGCGGGTGGCCTGCAGAAAGTGGTGCCCGACGCGTTCGAATACGCCGGTCTTGCCGAGCACGTGCGCCACCACCATGCCGCCGAACAGCAGCGCGAGCGGGCCACCCGAGGTGCGGGCCGCGGCGAGCAGATCATCGTTGTTCAAAAGGCCCAGCGCCAGCATGGTGCCGACCCCGAGCAAGGCGGCGACGGCCATGTCGATGAGGTCGAACGCGATGGCGACGATCACCGCAGCAAACACGGCGAGGGTCAGGTAGATCTGCAGATCGGTCATGGGGTCGCGGCTCCGTCAATCCAGAGGGGGCGCATACAGGAGTCCGCCCTGCTTCCACAGGCGGTTCAGGCCCCGCTCGATTTTTAGCGTGCTGTCGCGTCCGACGTTGCGCTCATACATCTCACCGTAGTTGCCGACGGCCTTGACCGCACGCACGACCCAATCCCTGCGCACACCGAGCGCACGGGCGAGCCGCTCGTCCTGGCCGCTCACCAGCCGCCAGGGGGCGCCATGGGATGTCTGCACCACGGTATCGACATTGGCACGCGTAACGCCCTGTTCTTCGGCAGCGATCAACACAAAGAGCACCCAGCGCACCAGGGTTTCCCACTCCGCGTCACCGCCCTGCACCACCGGACCGAGTGGCTCCCTGGAGATGCGTTCGGGCAGGATCACAAAATCACGCGCGCCGCCGGGCGTGCCTGCCCGCACCGCTGCAAGTTGCGAGGCGTCCGAGGTATAGGCACGGCAGCGGCCGGCGAAAAAGGCATCCGCCAACTGGGCTGAAGAGTCGATCACCAGAGGCTTTACCGTGAGCCCCTGGGCAACAAAATGGTCGATGAGGTTTTGCACGTGGGTGGTGCCCTTCTCGACACAGACCGTTGCGCCGTTTAATTCAGCAACTGACCTGATGCCTGAAGACTGGGCGACGAGGAATCCCTGGCCGTCGAAGAACAGCACGCCAGGGAACCGGACCTTCAGCAAGGCCTCGCGCGTGAGAGTCCAGGTGGTGTTGCGCACGAGCAGGTCAATCTTGCGGGAAAACAGGGCCGGAAAACGCGTCGACGCTTTGAGCGGAACAAACTTGACCTTGTTCGGGTCGCCCAGCACCGCCGCCGCGACCGCACGGCAGAAGTCGGCATCGAGCCCGCGCCAGCGGCCGCTGACATCCTGCCCGGAAAACCCGGCAATGCCTTCACTGACACCGCAACGCAACTCGCCACGCGCCTTGACGGTGTCCAGCACTTCGCCTGCATGGACGGGACCATTCAGCCAGAAGACAAGCGTTGCCAGGAAAACCGCCACGGATTGCCATCGCTCGATCATCGTTGCCTCGCCAGGGTAAAAAGGATGCCGCGCACCGTCTCACTTACAAAGGGAGGGTCGTGCGCAGGTGCCTGTTGGGTTCATGGGTTCAAGCGATAAATTTGATCATAGTTGGGATTCGATCGGCAACAATCCGAGGAACCAGACCGAGAGCCGGCGCATGAGCGCTGACTTCGGGTTCTTCGACATACCGGCGTTCACCCCCAGCGCTTATCTCGACCCATTCAATGCGCGAACTTCCGGAAGGGTCGACGACGCGCTCCAGCCGCCAGGCGATGGTGTCGAGATTCCGTTCGAGCGTGCCGGCAATTTCCTCTGCCAGCGGCGCGCTTTCGCACACCACGCCGATCTCGGTGTTGAGTTGCACCGAACGCGGATCGAGATTGAGCGAGCCGATGAACACCGCACGACGGTCGAACACGAAGGACTTGGCGTGCAGCGAGGCGCGTGAAGAACCGTAACCACTGGTTTTCTTCTCTGCTTTGGCAGGCTGCACCGCGCCCGGTTTGAGCTCGTAAAGCACGACGCCGCCCTCGAGCAGCGATTCCCGGTAACGCTGGTAGCCCGAATGCACCGCGCCGACATCGGTGGCGGCGAGGGAGTTGGTCAGTACCGTGACGCGAACACCGCGAGCCACCAGTCCTCGCAGCCAGGCCACCCCCGCCTCGCCTGGGATGAAGTAGGGCGAAACGATCAGCAGTTCCTGGCGGGTCTGTTTGCCGATACCGCCGAACTGGGACAGCAGATGCCCCTCGGTGGCGTCCGGTGCCCGGCTGATCTTGGCGGGATCGTCATAGAGCAGAGTGCCCTTGCCCCAGTAAAAGCCATATCGCCCCGATTTCGCCTCCTCGGCGAGCCGGCTCCCCGCCTGCGTGACATAAGGACTGTCGCGGTTCGCCTCGATGTAGGCGGCGAGTTCGACGCGTAGCGCACTCAGGTTCTCGTTGCCTGCGCTGCGACCGAGCAGGTCTGCGATCGGGTAGGACGACGGCGCATTCCAGAACTGGTCGAAGGCATGGGACACCTCGCCGACGACCGGGCCGACTGTCAGCACGTCCAGATCTCCGAAGGCCACCTCGCTGGATGCCTCGAAGTACTCGTCGCCGATGTTGCGTCCGCCCAGGATCGCCGCCTGATTGTCGGCAACGAAAGCCTTGTTGTGCATCCGTCGATTGACGCGGGAAAAATCGGTGAGCATGCCGAGCCCGCGAAAGCTGCGCGAGGCGACCGGATTGAACAGCCGGATCTCGATGTTGGGGTGGGAATCGATGCTCAGCAGGATTTCGTCATTGGCCTTCGCACCAACGTCGTCGAGCAGCACACGCACCCTCACCCCGCGGTCTGCCGCGCGCAACAGCGCGTTGGCGAAAAGGCGCCCGCTCAGGTCGTCGTGCCAGATGTAGTACTGGACATCCAGCGAACGCTGCGCCGCATCGGCCAGGACGATGCGTGCCAGCAGGGCATCGACGCCGCTTCTCAGCGGGCGAAAGCCACTCTGGCCCGGGTGCGTTTGCAGTGCGGCGTGAAGTCTGTTGTCCCAGTGTCGTCGTTGCCGTGTCCTGCAAGGTATGCGACTCAGTGCGCGCAACATTGCTGGGCAGGCTCGCACAGCCATTTAAAATCAGAACAAACGTGGCAACGATGAACCCGCGCAGCATCGTTAGCTGCCTGAACAACCAAGGCGGATGTCGGCGTATTCGCCGATGGCCTTGGCGCCGGTGTTGTCGGTATCGGTCATCACCGCCACGCCCAGCACACGCCCCGGCGCGGCGCCGAAGGCGCGCCGGTAGTCAGCGGCGAGATTGCGCTGCACTGTCTGCCATTGCCCCAGACCCTTCGATCCGGAGGCCACCGCCAGCATCCTGACCTGGCTGGTGTGGGCAGAGGGAATCACGGTATTCACCGGAACATGGTCGCTCCAGATGTACATCAAGGTGGCGTACGGCGCGGCGCGTCCGGTCAGCGATTGGGCGCGCCTGAAGCGCGTCTGCTCCTCCGCAGGGAGCGCGGCCTTGTCGCCATCAAAAGCCACCAGCACGCGCAAGGGCGCATCCTCGCGGTCCTTGTCGCGATTGTCGGCACCTGCCACCAGTGCATCGGTCTTCCAGCGCCAGCCAATGCTCACCGGCATGCCCGTCGCCGGTTTGACAAGCGCCATATAAAGTGAGGCCGAGCGGTCCGCCTCACCACGCAGCACCGTACGGCCATCCGCCTGCACCAGCGAATAGACGGTGTCGCGCTTGAGCTTCGAAAGCGGCTGATGCACCCAGCCTACCGCCGTCTGGCTGAAATCCAGGCTGCGCGCCACGCAGGGTGCGGCGGGCTGATTCTTGGCGGCGTTCACCGGGGTGCTGCATGCCAGGAAAACCGACAATGTGATGCCAGACAGATAATTCATCGAGGACTCGCTTGTGTGGGATGGAAGGTTCGCGCCGGTCTGTCCCGTCCTATCCAGAATCTGCCATCGACGGACGGAAATGGGCATTCAGCGCTGCCGAAGTATCTATGGCCGGGCATCCACGGTCAATCCGGGATCTGCCGGATACCGCCCTGATGCATAGCCTCGTGGCGCACGGATCATGGCTATAATTTCTCCCGTCGCGGGGGATGCAAACAGTCGTCAGCATTCGACCCGAAGGAAAGGGCTTGCATGTCGAACACCGAAAACGAACAACGCACGCCGGTCCTCGATCCGATCGACCGCGTATCCGAAATCATCTTCGGCCTGATCATGGCGCTGACGTTCACCGGCACCATCAGCGCGGCAACCGCCGGGCGCGAGGAAGTCCGCACCGTGATGTTTGCTGCGCTCGGCTGCAACCTCGCCTGGGGAATGGTCGACGCGGTCATGTATCTGATCCGGACGCTGACCGAGCGGACACGCAACCTGACCCTGTTGCGCCGTGTCCGCAGCGCCGCAAGCCCGCACGACGCCCACGCGATCATCGCCCGGATATCTGCCCGGACGCCTCGGAGCGAGCCATCAGCACCGAAGGTCTGGAAAGCATATCCGCCAGCGCCTCGCCGCCCTGCCCGAGCCGCCCGCCCGCGGGCGCGCTGCGGCGGGACGATTTTGCCGCGCCGTGGGCGTGTTCCTGCTCGTGGTTCTGGCCACCTTTCCGGTGGTGATTCCATTCATCTTCATCACCGAAACCGCGCTGGCAATGCGCGTCTCGAATGCGGTCGCGCTGGTGATCCTGTTCGCGGCCGGCCATGCGCTTGGACGCCATGCCGGAGGTGTTCCATGGCGAACCGGGATGGCGATGGTCGCAATCGGGGTGGCGCTGGTGGTCGCCACCATCGCGCTCGGGGGATGAGCGTGCGACTGCCAGACGTCGTCGCGGCCGCACTGCTGCGCCTGTACTGAGCTGACCAGCGCAAACGAGCCCAGGAAAAACCCCATCGCATTCGCACACGCAAGCATCCGGCTGGTGCGCTCCCGCGAAGGGCGACCAGGTTTTGGTCATCGCCACAGCGGCCAGTACTCGCTGCGCCCATGAAATACATCGGGATATCCCCTCCCCAACAACCGTCATTTCGCTAGAATGAAACAGCACTTGTTATCCCTGCCCTCCGGGTGGAAACAGGCAAGCCCCGGCAACCCCACAAAAAGGACACCATCATGAGCAATCCCACCGAAGACGCAGGCATCATCCAGACCCTGCTCGAACGGCTCAACACCCAGCGGCTGCCGCTGGCGCTGGCGCTGAAGGAAAAAGTCGACCAGGGCGGCACGCTCAGCGAATATGACATCAGCAAGCTGGATGAAATCTTCGCCGATGCACAAACCATCCAGCCGCTGATTGAACGTCATCTGGACAGTCACCCCGAACACAAGGAATTCGTCGCGCGCATCCAGCACCTCTACAAGGAAATCCTCGACAAGGCGATGGAGAACGAAAAGAAGACCTGATTCCGGCGCGACGCCCATGACGGCGTGGGTATCCGGATATGCCATTGAAAGTGATCTTCGTTGCGCCAACGGAACCTGTCCAGAACACCGGAATACTGCGTTGAATTTGCAGGTTGTGGGGCGGGCTACTTCCGTCCGAAGCGATCTGGAGGCCGGCTGCCACGACCGTCTGGTACTCGGCCATTGCGGTCGGTGGGATGCACGCCCGCGGTACGGTCTTAAGCAGTCACTGTTCAGGAATTCACGCCGAATGGCCGCACCGCTTGGTTTATCGATACCTACAAGACCGAATTCGATCCGACGCGTCTCACAAAGGCCTTGACCTGAACCATAGAATCTTTCCAATACGGCGAATGCGTACTCTCGACCCATTTCGGTCATTCAGGCTGACTCACCGAATGACCGGTGTCCGTCCTGGAAGTGTCTATAAAACAACGGGCCTAAGGCGGGTGCAGGGGCTACTATTTTTTTGGGTCCTTGCGAGCGTATGCTTTTTTGCATAACTGCTGGCGCCACACCTGAGTGCCAATCCGGATAGCGAACATGAGTAGAAAAAAGCGCAGCAGAACCACAGTAGAGCCGCCTGCCCAGATGGGCGGAAAAGGCGCTGCCACACACGCCACACCCGTTATTTCCCACCGGGGGCTGCCTGTCATGGTCGCACTAGTGCTGGTTGCCGCAGTCGTTGCGCTGCTCAGCCTGTGGTGGACCTCGCGCCCGTCGGCGCGCCAGACTGAAAGTCCTGCGACGACGACCGGCCTGCAACTGAGCGCTGCGGCAACCCGCTATTACTACGTGGGCCGCGCAGCTTGCGCCACCTGCCATGCCAAAGAAGACCAGATGTGGCAAGGCTCCCATCACGATCTCGCGATGCAGGAAGTGAATGCCTCAACGGTGCTCGGTGACTTTGCCGACCGGAAAATCGCGTACAACGGCATCGAATCGAGGTTCTTCCAGCGCGGCGGCCAGTTCTTCGTCAACACCGACGGTCCGGACGGCAAGCTTGCCGACTATGCAATCAAATACACCTTCGGCGTCTGGCCGCTGCAGCAGTACTTGATCGAGTTTCCGGGGGGGCGGCTACAGGCCCTGTCCATCGCCTGGGATGCGCGTTCCAAGGACGAGGGCGGCCAGCGCTGGTTTCACCTTTACCCGCATGAGCGCATCGACCATAAGGACTCCTTGCACTGGACCGGTCAGTACCAAAACTGGAATCTGCAATGCGCTGCATGCCACTCGACCAACCTGAAAAAAGGGTACGAGCCGGCCAACAACAGCTACAAGACGAGCTTCAGTGAATTGAATGTCTCCTGCGAGGCCTGCCACGGGCCGGGCTCGGGCCACGTCGACTGGGCGTCCCGGGCCAAGGCGCCCTATCGATCCGGCGATGACAAGGGGCTTGCGGTCCTGTTGCACAGCCGCTGGAGCGAAGCCTGGAAGTTTCCCGATGCGGGCGCGAAATATGCACAGCGCGACCAGCCCGCCGATCCCGCCCTGATGAATACCTGCGCGGCCTGCCATGCACGGCGCTCGACGCTGGACGAAGCCGGCAAGCCGGGGGCGCCGCTTGCAGACTCGCATCGCCTGGCCCCGCTCACCCAGCCGCTCTATCACGCCGATGGCCAACAGCGCGATGAGGTCTATGTGTGGGGCTCGTTCGTGCAGAGCCGCATGTACCAGAAGGGGGTCACCTGCATGGACTGCCACGATGCGCATACGTCCAGGCTGCGTGCAGAAGGCAATGCCTTGTGTTTGCGCTGCCACAGCGCCGCCAGTTTCGATTCCCCGCAGCACCATTTCCACAAGCCCGGCGCTGCAGGCGCGCAGTGCGTCGGATGCCACATGCCCGAGCAAAACTACATGGTGGTCGACGCCCGTCGCGACCACAGCATACGGGTGCCCCGCCCGGATCTGTCAGCGAAGCTTGGCAGTCCGAACGCCTGCACTCTGTGCCATACGGGCAAGAATCCCGCGTGGGCCGCGGCCGCCATGGACAAGTGGTATGGCAAAGCCTGGCGCGAGCGCCCCCACTACGGCATGACGCTGCACGCCGGTGTGACGCAAGGCGTAAAAGCCGTGCCCGAACTCCTGCGCCTCGCGCAGGATCAAGCGACGCCGGCCCTCGTACGTGCGACCGCGGCGACCCTGCTGCAACCCTACATGCGCCCGGATCTGCTGGTGGCCGCCCAGGCGTTGCTGCTGGACAGCGACCCCGACGTGCGCATCGCCGCATTGGGGCTCATCGAGCCCGCCGATCCGGCCAACCGGGTGCAGGCGGCCGCGCCACTGCTCGAAGACCCGGTGCGTGGGGTGCGCGTCGAGGCAGCACGCATCCTCGCCGACATACCGGATAGCCAGTTCCCGGCGGCGAAGCGGAATGCGCGCGCGTCGGCATTGAACGAATACCTCGCGGCCTTGCGGCAGGACGCCGACACGCCAACGGCCAATGTGAACCTCGGCAATCTGTATCTGCGTCAGGGCCACACCGAGGAGGCGATTGCTGCGTATGAACGCGCCCTGCTGCTCGATACGCAGTTCGCCGGGGCGTATGTGAACCTCGCCGACGCCTACCGTGTGCAGGGTCGCGATGACAAGGGGGAGCAGGTGTTGCGTCGCGGCCTGGCGCTGCTGCCGCACGCCGCGGATTTGCACCATGCGCTCGGACTGCTGCTGGTGCGCAAGGGGGACAAGGCTGCGGCCGTCGCGGAGTTGGAGCAAGCGGCACGGCGCGCGCCGGACAATGCCCGCTATGCCTATGTCTATGCCGTGGCGCTGCATTCGACGGGCCACCCCGGCAAGGCGCTGGCCGTTTTGCGTGATGCCGATATCCGCCATCCGAACACGCCGGACATTCTCGGCACGCTGGTCTCCCTCTACCGCGAAGCGGGCGACACCCCGGCTGCGCTGAACTATGCCCGGAAGCTCGCCGCGGCGATGCCGGACGACCCGGAGATACAGCGGCTTCTGGCCGAGCTGGGCGGGACGAAGTGATTCACTGCCTCGGTCATCAGCTTTGCCAAGGAGTCCGGGGGGCGGTCTATTGCTTTCCGGGTAACCCGGTCTGCCCCAGCAGCGTATCTGAGGGCAGTTCACCGAAACAGTCCCTGTAGGCGCGCGAGAATTCGCCAAAGTGCCAAAATCCCCATCTGAGTGCCTCGGCCGTGACCGTGGTCGACCCGAGTGGCGCTGCCAGGAGTGCTTGCCGAACGCGATGCAGCCTCAGCCGGATCAGATAAGCCACCGGCGTCAGCCCCATCACCGCCTTGAACGCGTATTCCAGGGTGCGCTCGCTCACGCCGGCGGCCTTGCACAAGTCGGTCACGTAGATGTTGGCGCCAGTCTGCGACAGGGCGTAGTCCTCGGCGGTCTTCACGATCAGGCTCTGCGCCTGTCGCGTCCGGTCGCTGCGGCTGGGCTCGAAGTCATCGGCCACGTCGAGGGTCGCCAACAGCGTCTCGAGCAACTCGATCTGGGCAGCGCTGCGTTCGGCCTCGCTCTCGTTGAAAAGGGCGGGATCGAGTACGGCGGTGTCCACCAGTCGCTTCCCCCAGTCGAAAAGCTGCCGTGCCCGCGCTTCGCTGACTTGCAGTGTCTCCACGCCCTGCGGCATACGAAATTCACGATCGCGTTGGCGGATAGCCCAATGCGCGCGGATGTCCTGGGGCGGGAGCAGGAGTGTCACGCTTTCCCAGCCGGCGTCGACAACAAACCGGGCCTCCGATTCCGGCGCGGCGGCCAGCATCATGCCGGGCCGGACTGGCAATCCGTTCACGGTGCCCCGTGCTTGCGGGCCGAACGCGACATAGGCGAGCAGGCCTTCATGGACGCTCGTACGTGTTCGCAGGCGAAGGTTGCTCGTATAAAACACGACCATGGCGGCCCCGAGTCGAACGATCACGCGCCGTGCCCGCAGAGGCTGCGATTGAAGCTTCACCGCATCCTGGTCGATCAACTCGATGCCTGCGTTGACAGTCGTGGGGTCGTCGATGTCTTCAACCGTGACCGCAGGTTGGGCTATGGTTAAGCTGGGGTTCGGTATTTTCATATTTGCGGAATTGCGATAGACGGTCTTGGCGCCAGATTGGACAATGCATTCGACCTGCGTCCGCTCATCGTAGCCGGGTTAAATTCCCAAGCGGTCGAAGCAAAGTGTATCAGCCGTGTGAGGCGCAGATCTTCCGCCGCCTGCAGGCACCGCGTCGGCTGGACGCTTGGTAGATTAATTTTTAAAGAGGATCTATTGGACGATGAGACGCTACGGATGGACGCTTTTTCTGGCGACAAGTGCTTTGGCGCTGGCCACTCCGGCCCGGGCACAGGACGATCAGGCGGCAGAGCTGGCCAAGAAGCTGTCGAACCCGGTTGCTTCGCTGATCAGCGTACCGTTGCAGTACAACTATGACGAGTACGGCGGAGCGAACGACGGTGCCGCAGTCAGCCGCCTGATCATGCAACCGGTTATCCCGTTCTCGCTGAACGAAAACTGGAACCTGATCACGCGAACCCTCATCCCGCTCGTCGATCAGCAGGATTTCCCGGTTGCCGCGGCTGAACGAATCGGGTCTCGGCGACATCACCGCCAGCCTGTTCTTTTCGCCGAAGTCGCCGACAGCTGGCGGCTGGATCTGGGGGGCGGGGCCGGTCCTGTTGCTGCCGACGGCTACCGAGGACGTGCTCGGCACCGAAAAGTGGGGTATCGGGCCGACGGGCGTGGTCCTGAAGCAGACTGGGCCGTGGACGGTCGGCATGCTGGCCGGCCACATCTGGTCCGTGGCCGGTGACGACAGCCGCGACGATGTCAGTTCCACCACCCTGCAACCCTTTTTCAGCTATACCACCCAAACGCATACGACCATTGGTGCGTACACGGAATCCGCCTACGACTGGAAAGGCGATCAGTGGAGCGTTCCTTTGATTGTTCAGGCGGGGCAACTGTTCAAGATCGGACCACAGATACTCCAGCTCGCGGTGGCTGGAAAGTATTGGGCCGAGTCGCCTGATAATGGCCCGGAGGGTTGGGGCTTAAGGGTACAGTTAACGTTTCTGTTCCCCAAATAAGTCGGCAAGCGTTTCGATTTGATCCGATGAAGTGGCGAAGGCGCGCGGAATCGAGGTAGAGTTCTAATGAAGCAACGAGAAAGGGAATGACAATGGAGACCGTAATACGGCACGCGATGCGCGTCATCGTCAGAAAACCGGGCAAGCTGCACAGCTTGCTGGGAATGCTGGGCCTGGTCGCGGCGTTCGCAGTGCCCGCCATGGCCTACGCTGCCGACGCCCCCCGCCGTCCGAATATCGTCCTCATCCTCGGTGATGACATGGGATTTTCCGACATGGGATCTTTCGGCAGCGAGATCAAGACGCCCAATCTCGACTCTCTGGCGAAAGCCGGCACGCGCTTCACGAATTTCTACACGCACGCGAGCTGCTCGCCCACCCGATCCATGCTGCTGAGTGGGGTCGACACGCACCGGAACGGCCTGGGCAACATGGATGAGTGGACCGCGCCCAACCAGCGTGGTGTACCCGGCTACGAAGGCTACCTCAACAAGCAGGTGGCCACGCTGCCGCAACTTCTCAAGGATGCCGGCTATCACACCTACATGGCTGGCAAGTGGCACCTGGGCAAGGCGCCTGACCAGATTCCGGCCGCGCGCGGATTCGAGCGCGATTTCTCGCTGCTCGATGGAGCGGGCAGCTACTGGGACATGACCAATTTCACAGGCGCGTCGCCGACTGTCGGTCTTCACCGAGGACGGGCGCTATCTGAAGGAGCTGCCCAAGGACTACTACGCGACGAAAACCTACACCGACAAGATGATCGGCTTCATCGACGCCAACCATGGCGACGGCAAACCCTTCTTCGCCTACGTCTCCCACCAGGCGCCGCATGATCCCTACCATTTGCCGAACGATTGGCGCAATCGCCACGTCGGCGAGTACGACAAGGGTTGGGAAGCAGTACGACAGGAGCGGCTGAAGCGCCAGATCGAACTGGGCATCATGCCTGCGGACACGCAGCTCGCCGAACGCATGTGGTTCGTGCCCGATCCCATCGTGCTTGCTCCGGCGAGCCGGGCGATCCTCGGCAAGAAAATGGAGCTCTATGCCGGCATGGTGGAAAACATGGACTTCCACATCGGCCGCCTCATCGACCACCTCAAGCAGATCGGCGAGTACGAGAACACGATCTTCATCGTGTTCGGCGACAACGGCGCCGAGGGCACCGACCTCTTCAAGATGATTGCGGGTTCGCCCGGCTCGCGCGACTACCTGTTCGCGGCGATCAACTGGTCGCAGACCCATCCCAACGCCTGGGGCGATCCGGGTTCGTACGTCGGCTACGGCCCGATGTGGGCGCAGGTGTCGATGACACCCTTCAGCCAGTACAAGGGCTGGGTCGCGGAAGGCGGCATCCGCAACGCGCTCATCGTCAGCGGTCCGGTCGTCAAGCGGCCGAAGGAGAGCATCAACAACGGGCTCATGCATGTGGCTGACATCATGCCGACGCTGCTCGAAATCGCCGGCGCCAGCTATCCGAAGTCCTACGCAGGGCACGAACTGCCCCCGCTCCTCGGCAAGTCCTGGGGCCCGATGCTTGCGGGACAAGTGGAATCGCCACGGACGGCGCAGGACTACCTGGCCTGGGAAATCTTCGGCAACCACGCGGTGCGGCAGGGCGAGTGGAAGCTCCGTTGGCAATACAAGCCGTTCGGCAAGGGCGACTGGGAATTGTTCAACGTCACGAGTGACCCCGCCGAGCGCAAGGACCTCGCCGCTGAACGCCCCGACAAGTTGCGCGAGATGATCGCGCTGTGGGATAACTATGCGCTGACGAACAACGTGATCCTGCCGAGTCGCTCCGTGTTCGAGACCCTGGAGGACCAGCTTCCGCCGCGCGTGCCGGATGACTCGGGTTATCCGCCGATGATCTACAAGCGGCAGTTCGTACCGCCCAAGGACATGGTGGCAGATCCCAAGCCTTGAAGTGTACCGATGCGAACATGATTAAAAAGGGAGAAGACATGATGAAAAACAACGCAGGTTCGATGAAACGGGCTGCCAAGCGTGCCGTTGGCTGTCGCAGCGGTTCTGGCAATGGGGGCGCTCTGTCCGTCGCAGGCTCTGGCCCAGGTTCCGGGGCGCTTCTACTGGAAGACGCTTTCGGGTGCGAACGCAGTGCCGCTCATCGTCGAATCGATCAGCGGCAACACGAACCCGTTCGATTTTTCACATACGGTTGTGTCGCCAGATTCAGATGCAAGCGTGGACGCCACCTTGGCTCTGGCAGGGTATGCGCACACCTTTACTTTGCTTGATCGCTCCGCCATGGCTGCGATCATCCTGCCTATGGGACGAATCTCGGGCGACGTCAGCGTGGCCGGCAACACGGTCGGTCAGTCGGCCAGTGGGTTTGGCGACCCGATGCTCGAATTCGACATCAATATCCTGGGTCCCAAGGCGCAAAAAAACATCCCTGACGCCCTGCGCTATGAGCCGGGATTCTCGGTCGACCTGCTCGTCGACCTGGCGCTGCCGATCGGCGAATACGACAGCAACCAGCCCCTGAATCTTGGACAAAACCGCTGGTACGGGCGCCTGGGTGCGCCGGTGATCTGGCAACTCGGTCCGTGGGTTCCGGGTCAGCGCACGACCCTTGAATTTCTGCCCGCTGTGTGGATTTTCGGAAACAACGATGACTATGTCGGGCAAACAATGGAGACCGATCCATTGTTCCAGCTGGACGCGCACTTGACGCGCGACTTCACCGAGCACGCCTGGGGAGCGCTCGACGCCTCCTGGTACAGCGGCGGTCAAGCGACCATCAACGGCGTTCAGGGAGAGAAGCTCAACAACCTCGGCATTGGGTTCACGTTCGGCTACACCATCAACGACAACCTGAATCTCACCGTCGGCTATAAATCGACCGTTAACGACAGCGCGCCCACCGACCTTCGCATGGACAACTTCATGTTTACGCTCGTGTATGGGTGGCACCCTCTCATCGAAGGCTCGCGGCGGCTGAAAAACGAGTAGTTAAGACAATGAGCTGCTCTGCGTGGCAACCCAGCCTTTTGCAGCATCCATGATGAAAGCTAAGGAAGACAGATGAAAACGAATACCGGGGTGAACGCCAGCAACCGCGGCGGCGTGTCGGCGGCCAGCCTGGTTCTTGCGGTGATGCTTTTCGCGTCGGGATCCAGCGTCCAGGCGCAGGAACCCGATGCCAAGGCCATTCTCAAGGCCATGTCGAACTATGTGGGCAGCCAGAAGACGATCGAAGTCACCTTCGACAGCGATATCGAAGTGATCACGCCGCAACTGGAAAAAATCCAGTTCACCAATTCCGGCGAGCTGCTGTTGAGTCGCCCGGACAAGCTGCGCGCTCACCGGGTGGGCGGCTATGCGGACGTGGCGCTGGTCTTCGACGGCAAGACGGCCAGCATTTATGGCAAGAACATCAACGGCTACGTCCAGTTCAATGCGCCCGGCAGCGTGGACCAACTGATCGCAGCCTTGCGCGCAGGATATGGCGTCGCCTTGCCCGGCGCAGACCTGCTGCAGTCGAATGCCTATGACGCCCTCGTTGCCGGGGTCATGGAAGCCAAGCATATTGGCCGCGGCGTCATCGATGGCCGGGAATGCGAGCACCTCGCCTTCCGCAATGCCGACACGGACTGGCAACTCTGGGTGGAAGTGGGCGAGCGGCCCATCCCGCGCAAAATGGTGATCACCAGCAAAACCCTGAACAGCGCGCCGCAATACACCCTGCGCATCAAGAGCTGGAAAACCGGCATCAAGCCGGTAGCGGATGCGTTCACGTTCGTGCCGTCGGCCGGCGCAACACAGATCAAGCCGGAAGCGCTGATCGAACTCGACGAATTGCCGCAAGGCGCACCGTACAGGAGCACAACCATGAAACCCGTCACACGCAAGTTCACACTCATGTTCAGTCTGGCCGCAGCCGGATGGCTGGGCAATGGCGAAATCGGCCCGCGCTGCAGGGCAGTCTGGTCGCCACCGCCGAAGCGGTCGTCGGCCGCACCGGCAACACCGGTCAGCTATGCCGGTGTCGCCCGCCGCTCAACCGTCGGAGCCGGGGCGCCCGGCGTCGGCGTGACGCCCGGAGTCGGAGTGGGGGCGCCCGGAGTGGGCGTTGCCCCCGGGGTTGGCGCCGGCGGCGTAGGCGGCCCTGCGTCGGGCGTCGGTGTGCTGCCTGGCGCGGGCGCGGGCCAGGCCGGAGTGGGCTACAGCGGCGGGGCGGGGGCAAACCTCGGCGGACCCGTCAACCGAGTCGGCCCCCGCTGATGGCAGGCAGGGGGCGGCTTCCTGGATAGCCAGCTCGTATGCGAAAGGCCCCGGAGGGGCAGGATGCGTTCAACCAAATATCGGATGGGGATGTGCCATGAAGAAAAAAACAGGCTACGAACAACTGGGTGCAGCGCTGGGCATGGCCTTCGCCGGCATGGCGGGTGCACAGACGACCCTGGACCGCACAACGCTGCCGATCCCGGAGCCGAAACCTCCGGTATCCAGGGAACTCGATGCGCGCAACGTCAAGATGCCGCCGCGCTTCGAGGTCAAGGCGCCCGCGGGCGCGCCGAACGTGGTGATCGTGCTGATCGACGACCTGGGCTTCGGCGCCACCAGCACCTTCGGCGGCCCGATCCGACGCCGACGCTCGACCGGCTGGCGAGCAACGGCCTGCGCTACAACAACTTCCACACCACCGCGCTGTCCTCGCCGACGCGTGCCGCGCTGAAGTCCGGCCGCAACCACCACACGGTGAACATGGGCTTCATCACCGAGATGGCGACGGGCATGCCGGGCGCCACCGGCCAGATGCCCAGCAGCGACCGCGCCGCTGGCCGAGATGCTGCGCCTGAACGGCTACGCCACGGCCGCCTTCGGCAAGTGGCACGAGACCGCGGCGTGGGAGGCCAGCGTCGCCGGCCCGTTCGACCGCTGGCCGACGCGCCAGGGCTTCGACAAGTTCTACGGCTTCCTCGGCGGCGAGACCAACCAGTGGGCGCCGTTCCTCTACGACGGCACCGCCGTGGTCGAGCTGCCGAACGACCCGAACTACCACTTCATGACCGACATGACCGAGAAGGCGCGGGCCTGGATCAAGTACCAGAAGGCGCTGACGCCCGACAAGCCGTCCTTCGTCTACTTCGCGCCCGGCGCCACGCACGCGCCGCACCACGTGCCCAAGGAGTGGATCGCCAAGTGGAAGGGCAAGTTCGACCAGGGCTGGGACAAGATCCGCGAGGAGACGCTGGCGCGGCAGATCGCGATGGGCGTCGTGCCGGCGGGCACGAAGCTGGCGCCGAAGCCGCCGGCGATCAAGGACTGGGACACGCTCTCGGCCGACGAGAAGCGCCTGTTCGCGCACCAGGCCGAGGTGTTCGCCGCCTTCGTCGAGTACACCGACCACGAGATCGGCCGCATGCTCGCAGGCCTTCGACGAGGTCGGCCAGGCCGACAACACGCTGGTCTTCTACATCGCCGGCGACAACGGCACCAGCGGCGAAGGCGGCCAGAACGGCATGTTCAACGAGTACACCTACTTCAACGGCGTGCAGGAGAAGATCGAGGACATGCTGAAGCTGCTCGACAAGTGGGGCGGCCCCGAGACCTACCCGCACATGGCGGCCGGCTGGGCGGTGGCCCTCAACGCCCCGTTCGGCTGGATGAAGCAGGTGCCGTCGGACTTCGGCGGCACGCGCAACGGCATGGTGGTCAGCTGGCCGAAGGGCATCAAGGCGAAGAACGAGATCCGCACCCAGTTCGGCCACGTGATCGACGTCGCGCCGACGGTGCTGCAGGCGGTCGGCCTGCCGGAGCCGAAGAGTGGTCAACGGCGTGCCGCAGATCCCGATGGCCGGCACGAGCCTGGTCTACACCTTCGACGACGCCAAGGCGAAGGAGCGCCACACGACGCAGTACTTCGAGATCGCCGGCAACCGCGCGATCTACCACGACGGCTGGTTCGCGCGCACGATCCACAAGGCGCCGTGGGAGCCCAAGCCGCGCCGGACGCTGCAGGACAACTCGGCCTGGCAGCTCTACGACGTGCGCTCGGACTTCAGCCTGGCCAACGACCTGGCCGCGAAGAACCCGAAGAAGCTGGCCGAGATGCAGGCGCTGTTCCTGAAGGAAGCGGCCAAGTACGGCGTGCTGCCGATGGACGACCGCGTCTTCGAGCGCCTGGACCCGAAGGCGGTCGGCCGGCCCGACCTGATGGGCGGGCGCACGTCGCTGACGCTGGCCGAGGGCATGACCGGCATGATGGAGGGCGTCTTCATCAACGTGAAGAACCGCTCGAAGACCATCACCGCCGAGATCGAGGTGCCGGCAGGCGGGCGGCAACGGCACCGTCATCGCCCAGGGCGGCCGCTTCGGCGGCTGGTCGCTGTACGTGAAGGACGGCGTGCCGGCCTACGACTACAACTTCCTCGGCCTGCAGCGCACGTCGATCGCCGGCACGGCAAGCTGCCGCCGGGCAAGGCCGAGCTGCGGTTCGAGTTCGACTACGACGGCGGCGGGCCCGGCAAGGGCGGCATGGGCACGCTGTTCGTCAACGGCGAGAAGGTCGCCGAGGGCCGGATCGAGCACACGCAGGCCGGCCTCTTCTCGGCCGACGAGACGGCCGACGTCGGCATCGACCTCGGCACGCCGGTGGTCGAGGCGATCGGCGCCGAGGCGAAGTCGCGCTTCACCGGGCGGATCCCGAAGGTGACGGTCGAGGTGAAGTAAGACCTTGCCTACCATGCTTGAACGGAACAACGCTGACAGGAACTTGAACATGAAAAAACGGGTACTTTTTTCTGCAGCGCTTGTTGCTGCCATGACCACGGCGGCCGTGGCCGCGCCGTACCAATACACCACCCCGGTTCCGCCCGGCATCGCGGCGCCGAAAGAGATGCCAACCCGATTCGGTAAGCTGAAGTTCTTCGACGGCGTGCCGGATCAGGCCAGCACCGCAGAAGATCTACGACAACCTGGACTTCCAGCGCGCCGTGCAGGGCTATCTGCTCGGCCTGCCGGCGGTGAACCAGCTGGCGAACCGCACCAACATCCTCAAGATGGGGCCCGCCAACACCACGGTGCCGATCTGGGAGGATCTGGTCGATTCGCGCACGATCGAACTCACCGCCAACAACAACACGCCCTACACCTGGTTCTGGCTGGACCTGCGCAAGGGCCCGCTGGTGCTCGAAGTGCCGCCCAAGGTGCTCGGCCTGATCGACGACATGTGGTACCGCTGGAACACGGACCTCGGCCTCACCGGTCCCGACAAGGGCGCCGGCGGCAAGTACCTGCTGCTGCCGCCCGGCTACAAGGGCCCGGTGCCGGACGGCTACCACGTCGTTCGCAGCCCGACCTTCCAGACCTGGGCCGGGTGGCGCAGCTTCCTGGTGAACGGCGATCCCAAGCCGGGCGTGGACGCGGTGAAGCAGCACACGAAGATCTACCCGCTCGCGCAGGCCGGCAACCCGCCGCCGGCGTTGACCTTCGTCAACATGTCCGGCAAGCCGTTCAACATGGTCGCGCCCGCCGACGAATCCTTCTGGCCGATTGCTGCACCAGGTCGTGCAGGAGGAGCCGACCGACACGATCGACGCCACCACGCTCGGCATCTGGGCCTCGCTCGGCATCGAGAAGGGCAAGCCCTTCGCGCCGGACGCGCGCATGAAGAAGATCCTGGCCGAGGCCGCGGCAGTGGGCGATGCCACGGGCCGCGCGCTGGGCTACCGCAACCGGGACAAGAGCGCCTATTTCTTCAAGGACCGGCAGTGGATGCGGGCCTTCGTCGGTGGCTACAAGTTCGAGAAGCAGCCGGGGGTGCCGAACCTGGATGCCGCGTCGATGTTCTTCTTCCTCGCCACCGGTGTCACGCCAGCGATGGACTCGGAGGTGGTCGGCGAGGGTTCCACCTACCCGTGGACAGCGGTGGACGCCAATCAACAGCCGTTTGATGGCGGCAAGACCTACACGCTGCACCTGCCGCCGAACATCCCGGTGAAAAACTTCTGGTCGGTCATCGTCTACGACACGCAGACCCGCTCGATGCTGCAGACCGATCAGCGCTTCCCCAGCGTCAGCAGCCAGAACAAGGCGCTGCAGGTGAACGCCGACGGCTCGGTCGACGTGTACTTCGGCCCGAAGGCGCCGGCCGGCAAGGAGAGCAACTGGGTGCAGACGATTCCCGGCAAGGCCTGGTTCATGATCCTGCGCCTGTACGGCCCGCTCGAGCCGTGGTTCAACAAGACCTGGCGGCCCGACGACATCAGGTTGGTGAAGTGACGCTCCTGGATGACACGTATCTGATCGCGCAGGCATGAGCGAACACAGCGAGATAGCGAAGCCCGGCATCCACGTGCTGGCCAAGCCCATCGGGCCGGTCTGCGACATCAAGTGCGACTACTGCTTCTATCTGGAGAAGCGCGCGCTGTTCGCCCGCGACGAGCCGTACCGCATGCCGGACGCGGTGCTGGCGAAATACATCGAGCAGTATGTCGAGGCGCAGCCGACGCCGGTGGTCGAGTTCGTCTGGCACGGCGGCGAGCCGACCCTGCTGGGGGTCGACTTCTTCCGCCGCGTGGTCGAACTGCAGGCGCCTTATCGCGCGCGCAAGGAAATCCGCAACACCCTGCAGACCAACGCGCTGAGCCTCGACGATGCGTGGTGCGCATTCTTCAAGGCCAACGACTTCTTCATCGGCGTCAGCCTGGACGGCCCGCAGGACATCCACGACCGCTACCGCAAGGACCGCCACGGCGCGGGCACCTTCGAGCGCGTCATGGCCGGCGTGCGGCTCTTGCAGAAGCACCAGGTCGAGTTCAATGCGCTGGCCTGCGTCGGCCGCGACACGGCGTATCGCCCGCTCGATGTCTACCGCTTCTTCAAGGACGCCGGCATTCACTACATCCAGTTCACGCCCATCATCGAGCGCATGCCTGCCCCGGCGACCCAAACGCTCGGGCTATGGCTCGCCTCGCCGGCAGCACTCGACCATGAAGAGACCAATACCGAGGTCACGCCCTGGACGGTCGAGCCGGAGGCCTACGG
Organism: uncultured beta proteobacterium; assembly: GCA_963828945.1. Lineage (GTDB taxonomy): Bacteria > Pseudomonadota > Gammaproteobacteria > Burkholderiales > Thiobacillaceae > Thiobacillus. Next base: position 64,065 of record CAWHHA010000025.1, on the reverse strand, counting down.
CGACTTCCTCATCGCCATCTACGAAGAGTGGGTGCGCAAGGACGTCGGCACGACCTTCGTGATGAACTTCGAATGGGCGCTCACCGTCTGGGTGGGCGAGCCTTCGCCGGTGTGCATCTTCTCGAAGACCTGCGGACGCGCTGTGGCGATGGAGCACGACGGCAGCGTGTTCGCCTGCGACCACTACGTCTATCCCGAGTACAAGCTGGGCAATGTGCTCACCGACGATCTCGGCGAGATGGTCGAGCGCTCGGTTGCATCCGGCTTCGGGCCGCACAAGGAAACAACGCTGCCGCGCTACTGCCGCGAATGCGAGGTCAAGGAGGCGTGCTGGGGCGGCTGCCCGAAGCACCGCTTCGCGACCACGCCGGACGGCGAACCCGGGCTGCACTACCTGTGCGCGGGGTACAAGAGGTTCTTCCGCCACATCCGCAAGTATCTGCGCGCGATGGGGACCCTGATCGAAAACGATTTGCCTGTTTCTTATGTCATGCAGGCCATCGACGCACCCTTGATCATCCCGGGCAAGAATCCTGGCAGGACCTGAATGTCGCAGCACAAACCAAACTACCCTTACACAACCGCCGAACCGGCAAGGGATCAAATGAAACATGAATCATTATTGAAGCGCAGCTTTTTGGCCGCATCGTCCAGGATGACTTGGAAAACACGCATGACGTGTGCTTCGAGGACGCCGGTCTGAAGATGTGCAGTATCAAGCCGGAACAGTTCCATCTTTCAACAACCGACTCACGGAGATTCAACAATGAACTTTCGCCTCACCGCACGTACCGCCGCTACTCTGTTCACCGGGGCATTGGCCGGGCTGACTCCTGTCGCCGCTCAGGCTGATACCGCCGGCGATCCCTGGCAATTTGATGCGTCCATCTACGCTTGGCTTCCGGCGATTGACGGGACGACTCAATTCTCACCCATGGGCAGTGGATCCAGCGTCGACGTGACGTCTTCAGACGTCCTCGACGCACTGGAGGGGGCATTCATGGGCACCTTTGGCGCGAAGAAAGGCCAGTGGGGCCTTTGGAGCGACCTGGTCTATGCCAACTTTGGCGCGGACAAGCAAGGCTCGCGTGATTTCACCATTGATGGGCAAACGGCTACCGTCAGTGCCGACGCGTCGCTCGATATCAAAATGTGGGTGTGGACTGCCGCCGGTACCTACGAGCTGGCCAAGTCACCAGCAAACACCACTGACCTCGTGTTCGGTGCGCGCTTGCTTGACGTTACGCAGACTTTGGGCCTGTCGTTTAGTAGCGCCGGTCCTTTAGGGGCTGCCGGTAGCTACTCGAAGGAGGTCAGCGCCAGCCTGTGGGACGCCATCATCGGCGTCAAGGGCGTGGCTTACCTAGACGCCGAGAAGAAATGGTTTGTTCCCTATTACGCCGACATCGGCACCGGCCAGTCGGATTTGACCTGGCAGGTTAATGCCGGCATCGGCTACCGTTACAACTGGGGTGCCGTGGTGGCGTCCTGGCGTTACCTGGACTACGAGATGAAGTCGGGTGATCCGATCCAGAGCTTGACGGCGAACGGACCCCTCATCGGCGTGAACTGGCAGTGGTAGGTCGTACTGTCGCATGCCGTGTATGGCATCGCCAGTGCGTAGTATCGGCTCGGGCCTGTCGAAGGAGGATAGATCGCACGTACTGGCCGCATCGTTCTCAGCATTCTCATCGCGGTGACGCTGGGGGGCTGCGCTAGCCGCCCGATCAACGAGTTGGCTCATCGCTGGCGCCAATGGCTGAAAAAGGTCGGGAGTACGCATTCGCCGAAGTTGAAAGCGGCCATTCAGCGGAATTTCTAGCCAATGGCCGGTGTGCGGTGGCGGATTCAACCGGTCGATGCAACGGATTGGTGAAATCGTTCAGCGGGTGTTTCGTAGTCTAGTGTTTTCCTGGGGCGCTCATTCAATTTCCTCGCGATGGCATTGAGCTTGGCTTGCGAGTAGGTCGAAATATCGGTTCCCTTGGGGAAATACTGTCGCAGTAGCCCATTCGTATTTTCATTGGTCCCGCGCTGCCAAGGACTCCGAGGGTCGCAGAAATAGACCTGTATGTCCGTCGCCAACGTAAAGCGCTTATGTCCGGCCATCTCGGTGCCTCGATCCCAGGTCAGCGATTTGTAGAGTTCCTGTGGCAGCTTGCGTGCATTCTTGATCAGCGCATTGGCGAACGTCTCGGCATCTTTGCTGGCGACCTTTACCAGCATCAGGTAGCGTGTTTGACGTTCGACGAGAGTTGCAATCTGACTGCTGCGATTTCCGCACAGTAGATCACCTTCCCAGTGCCCCGGCACGGCCCGATCTTCCGCTGTGGCAGGACGCTCGCTGATCGATACCGCGTCTGGGATTCTGCGGCGATCGTCCGACTTCTGGGTGTGATGGCGCGAACGGCGCATTGCTCGCGTGCGCCGCAAATATTGCAGCAACTCCTTCTTCAAGACGCCACGGGCTTGAATGAAGAGGCTGCGATAGATCGTCTCGTGTGACACCTGATTGTTCTCGTCGTCCGGGTAAGCGCACTTCAGCCAACCAGCAATCTGCTCCGGTGACCACAGACATTGGAGCTTCGCTGCCACGATGCGCGCCAAGGTGTGGTTCTCAGCCAGTTTACAGGTCTTGGGGCGACGTGCCCGATCCCAAGCCGCCTGGTCGGCCTGGTTTGCCCGATAGCAACTCTGCCCGCCGTTGCGCAGGATCTCGCGACTGATAGTAGATGGCGCTCGCTCAAGGAGAGTGGCTATCGAACGGATCGAGTGACCGGATGCTAAAGCACGCGATATTTCTTCACGTTCAGCCAACGTCAGCGCCAAGCTCGATCGGTGTCGTGGCGCCGGGCTTATCCCGCCGGTCTCAGCCAGTATGCGTTGTATGGATGAGTGGTTTCGATCAAACAACTGGGCGATCTGTTGAAGGGACTCCCCTTTCCTCCAACGCTCCCACATCAAGGCTTTCTGGCTTTCCGTGTAATAGATCCGAGGTCTTCGTTTCATCTGCAACACTCCTTCTGCTTACGCAGTCTCTAGTGTGTTGCATCCACCGGTTGAATCCGCCGGTGCATAGCTGACCTAGGTGGCGTAGTACGCCAACGGCGGCTCTGGCCGAACACCGGACGTGCTGCGCGCAGGTGAGGATGACCGATGTTGGTCCGGCTAGGGCACTCAGGCTTGCGTCCGCTAAACACAGGATTACCCATATCCGTTAAATCCCTTGAACATCCCGAACACATAGAACAATCAGCCAACCGTCCGGGATCGTACCCATGTCGGTATCGACGAAACCAAGATTCGCCAGAAAAAAGAAAAGGCCAACCGTTCTGGCTGGCCTTTCTATCAATTCTCATGAAATCTAAAGATTTGGGAAAAATCTAGATTTCAATGGGATCCTACAAACGTTCACACATCCAGATTGCGCACGCCCAGCGCGTTGGTCTCGATGAAATTCCGCCGCGGTTCAACCTCATCGCCCATCAGGGTGGTGAAAATCTGGTCAGCCGAAATGGCATCATCAATTTGCACTTTCATCAGACGGCGAACTTTCGGATCCATGGTGGTTTCCCACAGTTGCTCGGGGTTCATTTCGCCCAGGCCTTTGTAGCGCTGGATGCTCATCCCGCGTTTGACTTCGGCCAGCAACCAGTCCATTGCTTCGCGGAAGCTCTGGACTGGGGTTTCCTTTTCACCGCGCTTGGCGCGTGCGCCCAATCCAATCAAGTCACGCAGCAAATCGCCCACTTTGACCAGCTGGTTGTAATCGCCTGACTCAAGCAAATCGGCTTCGAGGAAGTTGACGTGTATGTTGCCGTGCGCATGACGAGTGATGCGCAGGCGATGACTGTCGGTTTCGTTGATGTACTCGGCAGTAACTTCAAATTTTTGCGCATCCAGTGCAGCACCCAGGCTGGCTTCGCTTTGCATGGCTGCGCCACTATCGTCCAAATTCAAACGTGGGATGCGCATCAGCGTCTGCAATACATCATTGGGCAACAAGCGCGCCAGGCGATCACATACCGCCTCAGCCAGGAAGTATTCGCGTGCCAGCGATTCGAGTGCGTCACCGACGATGGGCATTGCGCCGTCCATCGGAATGAGCTCGGCCTCTTTCATCGCCTCGGCCATGAGATGTTCCTTCATGGCGTGTTCGTCCTTGAGGTAACGCTCGGAGCGTCCATGCTTGACCTTGTACAGCGGCGGCTGGGCAATGTAGATGTGACCGCGCTCGACCAGTTCGGGCATCTGCCGATAGAAGAAGGTCAGCAGCAAGGTGCGGATGTGCGCGCCGTCGACGTCCGCGTCCGTCATGATGATGATGCGGTGGTAACGCAGTTTGTCCGGGTTGTAATCGTCCTTGCCGATGCTGGTGCCGAGCGCGGTGATCAGCGTGGCGATTTCCTGGCTGCTGATGACTTTGTCGAAACGCGCGCGCTCGACGTTCAGGATTTTGCCCTTGAGCGGCAGGATCGCCTGGAACTTGCGGTCGCGTCCCTGCTTGGCGGAGCCGCCTGCGGAATCGCCCTCGACCAGGTAGATTTCGCACAGGGCAGGGGTCTTTTTCCTGACAGTCCGCCAGCTTGCCGGGCAAGCCCAAGCCGTCCATGATGCCTTTGCGGCGCGTGATTTCGCGTGCCTTGCGGGCGGCTTCGCGGGCGCGGGCGGCATCGACGATCTTGCCGCACAGCAGTTTGGCGTCGATGGGGTTTTCCAGCAGGAATTCGGCGAGCTTCTGGCCGACCACCTCCTGCACCACCGGGCTGGACTTCGGATGAAACCAGCTTGTCCTTGGTCTGCGACGAAAACTTGGGCTCGGGCACTTTGACCGACAGCACGCAGGTCAAACCTTCGCGCATGTCGTCGCCGGTGGTTTCGACCTTGGCTTTTTTCGCGAACTCGTTTTCCTCGATGTACTTGTTCAGCACCCGCGTCATCGCCATGCGCATGCCGGTCAGATGGGAGCCGCCGTCACGCTGGGGAATGTTGTTGGTGAAGCACTGCACAGATTCGGAATAGCTGTCATTCCACTGCATCGCGACTTCGACCGTCATGCCGTCCTTTTCACCGATCGCAGTGAAAATCTTGGGGTGCAGCGCGGTCTTGAGGCGGCTGACGTATTCCACAAAGCCCTTGACGCCACCCGAATGCGCGAAGTTTTCGCTCTTGCCGTCACGATGGTCGATCAGTTCGATCTTCACCCCGTTGTTGAGGAAAGACAGTTCGCGGATGCGCTTGGCAAGGATGTCGAAGTGATACACGACCTGGCCGACGCCAAAGATTTCCTCGTCGGCCAGGAAATGAACTTCGGTGCCGCGATTCTGGGTTTCGCCCACGATCTGCATCGGCGAGACTTCGACCCCGTTCTGGATTTCAACCGGGCGGTCGAGCACCTTGCCCTGGTGGAAGGTCATGGCGTATTTTTTGCCGTCACGACGAACAATCAGCTTCAGCCACTTCGACAAGCCGTTGACGCATGACACGCCGACGCCGTGCAAACCACCCGACACCTTGTAGCTGTTCTGGTTGAACTTGCCGCCGGCATGCAGCACGGTCATCACGATCTCGGCCGCGCTGCGCTTGGGCTCGTGCTTGTCGTCAAATTTGACGCCTACCGGAATGCCGCGCCCGTTGTCGGAAATCGAAATCGAGTTATCGGGATGGATGATGACCTTGATGTCGTCGCACCAGCCGGCCAGCGCTTCGTCGATCGCGTTGTCCAGCACTTCGAACACCATGTGATGCAGGCCGCTGCCATCGGACGTATCGCCGATGTACATGCCGGGGCGTTTACGAACGGCTTCCAGACCTTCCAGTTGCTGGATGCTGTCTTCGTCGTAACCGCCATTTTCATCATTCGGTATTCGCGTTATCTGGCTTGTCGCTCATGGTGTTTGTATTCCTGTTGATCGTTGCAAAGTGTGCCTGGAATCGCCTTGGCTTAAATGCGCATCGGCATCACGACATACTTGAAACCGGGTTCGCCTTCGCTGGTCAGCAACATGCTGCTGTTGGCATCGCCGAGCGACAGGGTGATTTCTTCGCTGTTGACTGCACCCAGGCCATCGAGCAGGTAGGTCACGTTGAATCCCATGTCCAGCGGCTCGCCGCTGAAATTGACTTCAATTTCATCGGCAGCTTCTTCCTGCTCATTGTTGTTGCACACAATGCCCAGGGTGTTTTCGCTCATGACCAGGCGCACGCCACGGAATTTTTCATTCGACAAAATGGCCGCACGCTGCAATGCCTGAATCACGGTCTGGCGATTGGCTTTGAGATGACGCGGCTGATTGACCGGAATGACGCGCTGGTAATCGGGAAACTTGCCATCGACCACCTTGGTCACCAGCTCGGTGCCGGGCAGGGTGATGGTGACCTGATTGGCGCCAATGCGGAGTTCAACCGGATCGTCGACGTCACTCAACAGCTTGGACAGCTCAACCACGGTTTTGCGCGGGATGATGACTTCGCGCGTGCCGGCATCGGCTTCCAGCTCGGTTTCAGCGTAGCTGAGGCGATGGCCATCGGTTGCCACGACACGCAGTTGCTTGCCTTCCAGCACCAGCAGCATGCCGTTGAGGTAATACCGGATGTCCTGGCTGGCCATGGCGAACTGCACCAGTTGCAGCAAACGCTTGAGCGTTTTTTGCGGCAGCCGGATGGCTTCGCCCAGGCCGGCGCCGGTTTCGACACGCGGAAAATCGGCCGCCGGCAAGGTCTGCAGGGTGAAGCGCGATTTGCCCGCACTCACCACGACCTGGCTGTCCTTGGTATCGAGTTTCACCTTGGCGGCATCGGGCAGTGCCCGAACGATGTCGAACAACTTGCGTGCTGCAATGGTGATGGCGAAGTCTTCACCCGACTGCGCGTCGAGCTGGGTGCTGATCTGCAATTCGAGATCGGTTGCCAGCACGGTCAATTTGCCGGCCTTTTTCTCCAGCAACAAATTGGACAGGATCGGCAGGGTGTGACGCCGTTCAACTACCCCAACGACAGCCGTCAGGGAGGCGAGCAGTGCGTTGCGTTCGCTTTGTACTAATAGCATTTATATATTCCTGAGAACAATAATAAAGGCAGCCAAAATCTGTGGATAAACCTTATTAGTTAATTAAAACAATAACTTGTTATTCAATTTTCAATGTGGGTAAAGCCTTGGCAGCGCTGTCTGAGTGTGGATAGTTTTTTTGCCATGTCGGTTGAACCGGTTTTATCCACATTTCATCCTCAGCCTGTCAGTATCTGTAACAACGTCAAATAATCACGCCCGATATCCACTTCGGTCTCACGTAATTCCGCCACTTTGCGGCATGCATGAATCACGGTGGTGTGGTCTCGCCCACCAAACGACTCGCCGATTTCAGGCAGGCTCTGGTTGGTGAGTTCCTTGGACAAGGCCATGGCAATTTGACGCGGACGCGCCAGATTACGGGTGCGCTTTTTGGAAAACATGTCAGCGACCTTGATCTTGTAAAAGTCAGCGACCGTTTTCTGGATGTTCTCGATCGATACGATGCGGGAAGTGGATGCGATGAGATCGCGTAACGCTTCCTTGACCAGTTCCAGCGTGATGGGTTTTTCATGGAAGCGGGAAAACGCAATCACCCGCTTTAACGCACCTTCCAGTTCACGCACATTGGAACGCACCTGCTTGGCAATGAAAAAGGCGACGGTTTCATCCAGCTTGGTGTTTTCGGCCTGCGCCTTGGCCAGCAGAATCGCTACCCGCATTTCGAGCTCGGGCGGCTCGACGGCGACGGTCAAACCCCAGGCAAAGCGCGACTTCAGCCGGTCATCCAGTCCGTTGATTTCCTTGGGGAAGGTATCGCAGGTGATGACGATTTGTTTCTTGTTTTCAATCAGCGAGTTGAAAACGTAGAAAAACTCTTCCTGGGTACGGTCTTTTTTAGCCAGAAACTGGATATCGTCGATCAACAGCAAATCCAGCGACATATAACGCCGCTTCAGATCGTCAAACTGTTTGTTGAGGTAAGCCTTGACCACGTCATCCACGTAATCGTTGGCGTGGATGTAGCTGATGCGGGCGTCGGGATTGGCTTGGCGCACGGTGTTGCCAATGGCCTGCAGCAGGTGGGTTTTGCCGAGGCCCACCCCGCCATAAACGAACAAGGGGTTGTATGCGACTCCCGGGATTGTTGGCGATTTGCAATGCGGCGGCCCGTGCCAGCTGGTTGGCGCGACCCGAGACGAAATTGTCGAAATTGAAGCCCGGATTGATGCGCATACCGGATTGAACGGGTGCGGCCGCTCGAACCGGCGTTGCCGGGCGCGACTCAAGTTGTCCCGGTGACGTCGGCGGGCGCGTCAAAGTGGGCTTTTTCCCGAGTGCGTAAACGATGGAAACGGGTTCTGAATAAAATTCCTGTGCCCAAACATCGATGTGTTCGGCAAACTTTTCGCGAACCCAGTCCAACACAAAATGGTTGGGCGCAAGAATGCGCACCTCGCCGTTCGAGTCATCGAACACCAGGGGTTTGATCCATGTGCTGAATTGCTGCTGGGTAAGATTGGCGCGGAAGCGCTCTTGGCAAAGGTCCCAGAAGGAATCCATAGTAGGGAGGCGGGGAGCAGATAGCGGCATAGGATTCGAGGCCGAATCTTACTCCTCTTCGATGAAGTTATCCACAGGCCGGACAGGAAGGCCTAAACCGGACAAACTTGACATACCTGTGGTTAGGCAGGTCTAATGCGCGGTTTTTCAACACATTTTTTTGTGTTTGGCCGAGCCTGTCTAGCGGGACAAGGCCAGCGCACTTATAGAAAGGACAAGACATGAAACGTACTTATCAACCCTCTACCGTTCGTCGCAAGCGCACCCATGGTTTTCGTGCCCGCATGAAAACCAAATCCGGCCGTGCGGTGATTAATGCCCGTCGCGCCAAAGGCCGTGCTCGTCTGGCTGTCTAATCGACACGCATCCTGACAAGGCTGGAAGCATTCGTTTCCATGACGCGCGACTGGTCAACAAGGCTGATTTTGACCGGGTGTTTGCCGAAAATCAGCGCGCGCGAACCGATTATGTAATGGTCATGGTGCGTCCAAACCAGGTGGGGCATCCCCGCTTGGGCATGATCGTTGCCAAACGTTTGCTTGCACGTGCCGTGGACCGCAACCGTGTCAAGCGATGCGTACGCGAAAGCTTCCGGCAGGTTTTGCCGGAACTGCCCGCGTGTGATTTTGTTGTTCGTTTGATTGCCAAACCGGTTCCCGGCGATGAAGCGCGCGATTTATCGCGCACCTTTAAACGTGCCGGTCATCGAGCCGTGGCAAAATGGCCTATCGCGCCTGCAGGTGAAATAGCGCCTGACTCTCTTCCCACCTAAAGCATATTCCGCCCCATGGATAATCAGCGACTGATTCTTTTTATCGTCTTTTCTTTTTCGCTGTTGTTGTTGTGGGAAGCCTGGCAGGACAAGCAAGCACCGGCACCGCTAGCCCCGAGTGCGGTGAGTTCGCCTGCAACCAATGCAGCACCTGCGCCGACCCAGGCATTGAACGCGCCTGTTGTTGCGCCGACCCAGGCAGGTTTTGCCAAGGGTCAGCGCGCGGTAGTGGAAACCGATGTGTTGCATGCCGTGATCGATGCCAACGGCGGCGATCTGCGTCAACTGCAATTGCTGCCCTATCGCGAAACGGACGACAGAAATCAGGTCTTTACCCTGTTTGATGACAACCAGACCACGCCTTATCTGGCGCAAAGCGGCTTGGTGGGAAAAGGATTGCCGACGCACCGCAGCGTATTTCAGCTTAATCCGGGTACGTATCGTTTAGCGGGTGGAGCAGTACAGCTTGAAGTGCCTCTGGTCTGGAACGACCCTGCCACCGGCGTGCGGGTTGAAAAAACCTATATTTTCAAGCGCGGCAGCTATGAAGTTGCTGTCAGGATGCGTGTGATCAACGGTGGCACGCAGCCTTTCGACCTCACTCCCTACTATCAACTTTCTCGCCACGGTGAAGCACCGCGCGGATCGCAGTTCTTTTTGCCGACTTACACTGGCGTAGCGGTTTACACTGACGCCAAAAAGTTTCAGAAGATAGCATTCAAGGACATCCCGGAAGGCAAGGCGGAGTTTGAAAAGTCAGCCAACAACGGCTGGGTTGGAATTGTGCAACACCATTTTGTTTCAGCCTGGTTGCCTGAAGGCAGCGCCAAGCGTGAGTTTTATGTACGCGAATCTGGCGGCATTTATTCCGCAGGTGTGATCCTGGCCGAAGGCATGCTTGCCCCTGGCCAGCAAAAAACTTTCACCGTGCCGCTTTATGCGGGCCCGCAAACCCAGACCATACTCGAACAAACCGCCCCCGGCCTCGAACTGGCGCGCGACTACGGCTGGCTGACGCCGCTTGCCTATCCTATCTACTGGGCGCTGGAGAAAATCGAGCGCATCGTCGGCAACTGGGGCTGGGCCATCATCATTCTGACCATTTTCCTCAAGCTGGCGCTGTATCCGCTGTCGGCAGCAGGCTACAAGTCGATGGCCAAGATGAAAAAGCTCACCCCGCGGCTGCAAAAGCTGAAAGACACGTACGGCGACGACCGCGCCAAGCTGCATCAGGCCATGGCAGAGATGTACAAGACCGAGAAAATCAATCCGCTCGGCGGTTGCCTGCCGATCCTGATCCAGATTCCGGTATTCATTGCCTTGTATTGGGTGTTGCTGGCTGCCGTCGAAATGCGCGGCGCACCGTGGCTGGGCTGGATCACTGACCTCACCTCACCCGACCCGTGGTTCATCCTGCCGATCATCATGGGCGTCACGTCCATTCTGCAGGTGAAGCTCAATCCGCAGCCGATGGATCCGATGCAGGCCAAGATCATGATGGTCATGCCGGTGATGTTCACCGTCATGTTCGTGTTCTTCCCGGCGGGTCTGGTTCTGTACTGGGTGGTCAACAATATTCTGTCGATCGCGCAGCAGTGGTTGATCAACCGGCAGGTCGAGGCTGCGCCAGCCGGAAAAAGCTGAGGCTCAGTGCAGGATCAGGGTTTCGAGCCGTTCCGGCTTGTGAACCCAGTATCCCTGCACATAGTCCACGCCCAGTTCCTTGAGCCAGTAATAAATCCCTTCGCTGTCAACGTATTCAGCAATCACCTTGAGCCCCAGGGCATGGGCAACATCGACCATGGACGCGGTGAGCGCCTGGTCGGTTTTGTCGGTGAGGATGTTGCGGATATAGGTGCCGTCGATCTTCAGATAGTCCAGTGGCAGGCTGCGGATATAGCCATACGAACTGTAGCCACTGCCAAAGTCGTCCAGTGCGACGCGACATCCCAGTTTTCGAAATTTGCGCAGGGAGCGGACGGCCACATCCAGATTGTCGATGGCGGCCGTTTCGGTTACTTCCAGGATGATCTTGCTCGCGAGATGGGGATAGTTCGCAAGCAGACCGGCCAGTTCATCGACATGATCCGTATGCGTCAGGCTGTTGCCGGACAGATTGACGGACAGGCCGCTCAGCTTGTCCAGTCCGGACGGATTGCGTTCCATCCATTCAAGAACGGATTGCAGCACCCAGGTGTCGAGGTCATTGATGCGGCCGGTCTGCTCGGCCATGACGACAAAACTCTGGGTGGAATGGGCGGGAACCAGCTCTTCGTCAATGCCCAGCAGAATTTCATAGTGTGAAGGCACGCCCTCGTCGAAAGACGCAATTTTCTGGCAACGCAAATAAAGCGAGGTAAACGGCAGCGGATCAATCTGGTTGGTGACGGGCGGAACGTTGCTCAGACAGGATAGATCAAATCCCGCATGCGGGCGTATCGCGGTACAGGCCAGATTGGCGCGGCGCAGTACGCTTGAAGGGGTGGGGGGTGACACGTGTTCGTCCACCAGCGGCACAGCCGCGCCGATCATTTTCCATTCCGGGTGCAGGCTCTCCATGTCGGTCTTGAGCTTGGAAAGCCGGTCGGTCAGCCGGTCCGGCTCCTGTGCGGAAAACAGCATCAGGAAGGACACGTCACTCAGCCGGCCACAATACTCATTGCTTTCCAGGGCGGCCAGCAGAATTTCGCCGGTGCGTTTTTGCATGACCGTCAACTCGTCCCCGGGCAAGGAGGACAAACTGGGCCGCATGGTGGGGATCTCGATCAAGGCACAGAAAGACGGAGGTTCAGAAACCGGGTGGGCGAGGCGCCGCTCCAGTTCGTCCATCAGGGCGCTGCGCTTCAGGCAGCCGCTGGCCGGGTCCTGCCAGGTAAAGGCGTGGACGGCATTGAGGCTGGTGGTGAGCGTGACGTCGGCGATACGTTCGAGAAACGGTTCGTCATAGCTTTCCGCTTCTTCGATCAGACCGCTGTCGAGCTCACTGAGGAAGCGCTCTTCCGCAATGTCGAGCAGACTGGAGGCAGAGCGGTCAAGCAGCGCCCATTTCCCGTCGTGTTTACCCAGAACCTCATAAGGAATCGCTTCGTCATCGCGTTTGACGATGCACCAGCCGGTGCTGATGATGGCGGGGTCTGCAACCAGCGTGCCCAGTTGATCCAGCTGCTGCGCACGCCGTGATTGTCGGCTGGCGTGCAGTTCGGCGTTGATTTTCAGCAAGACCTGATTGACCTGCTCCAGCGCGGCGTCGACATTTTCCTGCCCCAGCAGCCATTGCATGGTGAGGCTAAGCGCATGGTGGAGAATGGGGTCGAGGAACTGGCCGCGGTTATCGGCACCTTGATGCAGGGCATCCAGCGCGTTGAGGAGCGTCCATGCGGGATGGTCTGGCTGGGCTTGATAGGTGAGACCGTTAAGCGTGTATTCCAGCAGCAGGCCTTGAGCTTGCAGCATCAGCGCGCGAACCTGGGATGCCCGGCTCAACTTTTCCGGCCCAGGATCGATCGGCGGCGGTTGCCGCATCAAGGCGGACAGCCCCTGCAAGGCCGCATTGTCCAGGTCGGATAAGCCGCCGAGTGCGTGCCCGACGCCGCTGATGGCTGCCCCGGAGCCCATGATCGCCAGATTTCCCTGAAGCAGTCCGCCAGTATCGGTGAGTCCCGCCTGGGCGGGCAGGAAATGGCTGAATACGCGATCGCGGGCGATCAAACCCGGAACGGGCGCCCCCGTGAAAGGGATACCCGGCAGGGAAGAGGAGGGGGGTAAGCGCTCGCTGAGTTCTCCCAGGTTTTCTGTCAGCCGGCTCAGCAAGGCCGCCAGTTTGTTGATTTGAATCGGGGTTGCTGCGTCGGTGGTCGCGTTTCCACCGCCACCCGTAACGGTCACGTTTCCAGAGGCACCCGATGCGGCTGAGTCCGCCGCAGAAATTTTCAGCCATTCCGTCAGGCTTGTGATGTGCTGCGGCTGATGAATGGGTTCGGATGGCGCACTCTCAAGAATGCGCAGCATGGCCCGGTAGATTTCGATTGCATGCTTCTGAAAAGCCTGCCCCATCAACGTGTAGCACAGAGCCAGCTGGTTCGGCCCAGGCTTGTGCGGTGCGACTTGGTCGGCCAGCACTTTCAATACCGCATCCAGCTGGTAGGGATGGGAATCCGGTTTGCTGGCGCTGTTCAGCAGGCTGTAGTGGCGGCTGAATTCATCCGGAAGCGGCTGGATGGATTCGACCACCTGTTGCGCGATGGTGGTGCGGCGGATCCAGTCATCCACCTGTTCCATATCGACCGGGTCGGTTGGGCTGGTTGACGAAGCATTGGAAAAGCGGAGATGCAACTCCGGATGCATCGGGTAGGCCTGAGTGAACAGCCGGGTGATTTGCGGGCGCCGCGGGATCAGCAGGTGCTGCAAGGGGCGACGATCGGGTGGCGCCGCTTCCCCGTCTTGCGGAACCAGACTGATTTGGGGCGGTGCGGATAAAAGCTGATAAAACGTGTCCACTACCGCTTTCATGCTGTCCATGAATTGCGTGTGGCAAGACTGTTGAACTTGCAGGGTTGTCAGGCGGGATGCCAGGGAGGGCGTGTTTCCCCGATTAACCGACTGCAAGGCGACAAGGACGTTTGGCGATGCGCACCGCATGGACAGCAATGCACGCTGGCCCTGAATGTTGACGATCAAGCCTTTGCAGGAGTGGTGTTGATCCTGGAGATCAAAATCCAGCTGTGCCGTTTGGCCGACGAATTGCTGTGTGAGCGGGGTGGATTGAAAATCAAATGCCAATCCCTGGTCCGACAGGCTTGCGATCGCGCCAAAGCAGGGCGCCTGTCCATCTACCTGCAGGATCGCCGGCAATAAAATGGATCGTGGCGCAAAAGATGTCTGTTCAGTCACAGGGTGATTCAAGCTCGGGCGAACCGGATTTTTGAGGGTGCGGGTTCATGGTTTGCTAATTAACGACCATTAAATCATTAAATTAAGGCCGCTGGCGCGGGGAGCGGGCTCTAGCAGTCAGCGAAGGACACAGGCAGGGCCACGCTACAATGCGTTTCGATACCCGAGCCGTTTTCATCCTGTCTGCCCCCTATTTATTCCGATGTCCATTGCCACCCGATCCACAGCCAACCTGATCGCCGCCATCGCTACCGCCCCCGGGCGTGGCGGGGTGGGGGTCGTGCGGGTGTCGGGAGCGGACGTTGCGCCGCTGGCCAGGGCGATATTGGGACGGCTGCCCGAGCCGCGGCATGCCACGTTCAACCGCTTCTTCGACGGCGAGGGCGGGGTGCTGGACGAGGGCATCGCGCTCTATTTTGCCGCGCCCCATTCCTTTACCGGTGAGCATGTGCTGGAACTACAGGGGCACGGCGGACCGGTGGTGCTGAATCTGGTCCTGCAGCGCTGCATCGAGCTGGGCGCGCGGCTGGCCGAGCCAGGCGAGTTCACGCGGCGCGCATATCTCAATGGCAAGCTGGATCTGGCACAGGCGGAGGCGGTGGCGGATTTGATCGACGCGGCGTCGACCGAGGCCGCGCGCTCGGCGGTGCGCTCGCTGTCGGGTGCGTTTTCGGCGCGGGTCCACGAGCTGCTGGAAGCCTTGACCCGGCTGCGCATGCTGGTGGAGGCGACGCTGGACTTTCCCGACGAAGAAATCGATTTTTTGAAGCAGGCCGATGCCTTCGGTCGGCTCGATCGCATTGAGGCAGCTTTGGCGAGTGTGCGTTCACAGGCGCGGCAGGGCGTGCTGCTGCGCGAGGGGCTGTCGGTGGTGTTGATCGGTCAGCCGAATGTGGGCAAATCGAGTTTGCTCAATCAGCTGGCCGGGTTCGAGGCAGCAATCGTGACGGAGATTGCCGGGACGACGCGCGACACGGTGCGCGAAGCGATCCAGATTCAGGGCGTGCCGCTGCACATTATCGATACGGCGGGTCTGCGCGAGACCGACGACGCGGTGGAAAAAATCGGCATCGCTCGCACTTGGGCGGCGCTGGACAACGCCGATGTGGCGCTGCTGCTGGTGGACGCGGCGCATGGCGTGGGTGCAGACGAACAAGCGATTCTGGCGCGGCTGCCTGCGGTGGCGCGGCTGACGATCCATAACAAGATCGATGCAACGAATGAGCAGCCGCGCGTGATTGGCGACGAAATCTGGCTGTCGGCCAAAACCGGCATCGGGGTGGAACTGCTGCGTGAAAAGCTGCTGGTGGCGGCAGGGTGGCAGGCGGCAGGCGAAGGCGCGTTCATGGCGCGCGCACGCCATCTTGATGCATTGTCACGCGCGGCGGTCCATGTGGCTGCGGCGCGTGAAGACGTCGTCCAGCTGGAACTGTTCGCCGAGGAGCTGCGGCTGGCGCAAGCAGCGCTGGCAGAGATCACCGGTGAATTCACCGCGGATGATTTGCTGGGCGAGATTTTCAGCAAATTCTGCATCGGCAAATGA
Source organism: uncultured beta proteobacterium (assembly GCA_963828945.1). GTDB lineage: Bacteria > Pseudomonadota > Gammaproteobacteria > Burkholderiales > Thiobacillaceae > Thiobacillus. The sequence goes on along the minus strand of CAWHHA010000025.1, from coordinate 48,288 downwards.
ACGCCGTGCCTAAAATGAATGAGGCACTGACCCAACCAGCCGCGCTGACTTGGCGCGAGATATTTCAGCAAATTACGGCCCATCGTGGGCGCCTGTTGCAAGCGAATCTGATTGCCTTGCTGGCGGTGATGGCGGCGGTACCGGTGCCGCTGCTGTTGCCGCTGATGGTGGATGAGGTGTTGCTGCACCATCCGGCCAAATTCGTCGGCACCATCGCCGGGTGGACGCCGGCGACATGGCATGGGCCGCTGCTGTTCATCGGCGCGGCCTTGCTGCTGACAGTGACGCTGCGGCTGACCTACATTCTGCTCAATGTGTTGCAGGCGCGCACGTTCTCGCTGCTGGCGAAGGAGGTGGTGTACACGATCCGGGTGCGGATGCTGAACCGGCTGTCGCGGATTGCGCTGTCGGAATTCGAAACCGTCGGCTCGGGGCGGGTGACCTCGCATTTCGTCACCGACCTCAACGCCATCGACAGCTTTCTAGGCGCCTCGATTTCCGGTCTGGTGGTGTCGGCGCTGACGCTGATCGGGGTGGCGGCGGTGCTGTTCTGGATGCACTGGCAGCTTGCGCTATTCATCCTGTTGCTGAATCCCGTGGTGATCCTGTTTTCCACCCAGCTCGGCAAGCGGGTGAAGGATCTGAAAAAGCACGAGAACCGCGCCTTCGAGGTGTTTCAGGAAGCGCTCGCCGAAACGCTGGATGCGCTGACGCAGATCCGCGCGATGAATCGCGAGAAGCATTATCTGGCGCGGGTGGCCGACAAGGCCGCCGACATCCGCCAGCACGCCGCCGCGTTTGCGTGGAAGTCGGACGCGATGAGCCGGATTTCCTTCTTCGTTTTTCTCGCCGGGTTCGATGCCTTCCGCGCGCTGGCGATGCTGATGGTGATGTATTCCAATCTCAGCATCGGCGAGATGCTCGCGGTGTTCGGCTACCTGTGGTTCATGATGACGCCGGTGCAGGATCTGGTGAACCTGCAATACGCGGGGTATGCCGCCAACGCCGCGCTGGGACGGATCAACGCCTTGCTGGGGATGCGCGACGAGCCGCAGCTGCCCGTCGAATCGGCCGTGCCGCGGCGCAATCCGTTCACCGCCGCGCCCACCGTCGGCATCACCCTCGATCACGTCAGCTTCGCCTATGACGACGGCGAAACGGTGCTCGACGACGTCAGCCTCGCTATCGCGCCAGGCGAAAAAGTGGCGCTGGTGGGCGCGTCCGGCGGCGGCAAATCGACCCTGGTGCAGGCTTTGCTGGGGCTGTATCCGGTGCGCGCCGGGCGCATTGCTTACGGCGACGCCGAGGTGAGCGAAATCGGCTGGGAGACGGTGCGCGAGCACGTGGGTGTGGTGCTGCAGCATCCGGTACTGTTCAACGACAGCGTGCGCGCCAATCTCACGCTCGGGCGCGAAGCGGACGACGCCACGCTGTGGCAGGCGCTGGACATCGCGCAGTTGACGGACATCATCGCCGCGCTGCCGCACCAGCTGGACACCGTGGTGGGGCGGCAGGGCGTGCGGCTGTCGGGTGGACAGCGTCAACGATTAGCCATAGCCCGCATGATCGTCGCCAACCCGCGCATCGTCATACTCGACGAGGCCACCTCTGCGCTCGACAGCGCCACCGAGCGCCACCTGCATCGGGCAATGCATGCGTTTCTCGCCGGGCGCACCACGCTCATCATTGCGCACCGGTTGTCCGCCGTGCGCGAGGCCGACCGCATCCTGGTGTTTGAGAATGGCCGCGTGGTGGAGTCCGGCGCTCACGACGAACTGATCGAACGCGACGGCCTGTATCGCAAGCTGTATCAACCAGCGTGAATCGTCGCCACACGTGCGCGCGAAGCTGCTAGAGTTCAATTTCTATCTATCAATTTGAAAGGTAACCCCATGAACCGCATCCTTCTGTCCACTTCGGCTCTGCTGCTCGCCCTTACCCTGAGCGGCTGTGGCGGCGACGAAACGGTGATCAAAAATGTTTCCCAGCAATCCACCGGACAACAGTTGCTTAGCCTGAAGGAGGCGCTGGACAAGGGCATCATTACGCAGGATCAGTACGAGCAGCAGAAGGCCGTCATCCTCAAAAACAGCAAGTAAATAGCGGTACCCCTGCGGCAGGCGGCTCGGACGGGTCGCTTGCCGCAAGCTGCTGAGGCTTGGGATCGCGACCCTTTCAGCGGCGTTTTAAAGCATGCTGCAAAATCAGGGTTTTCTGATATACTTCGCAGAGTTGTGCATTCAGCAAGTGGGCAGGTGATGTTTTAGCCGCCGTGCCTCGGGACTGTTCTCACAGCCCCATCGTCTTCGACCTCTCTTTTGTACCGTTCGCACCTTGCGGGCAGTGACAAGTCTTGTGGTTGGCGCCGATGTGATCGACGCGACCCGTGGGCGTTCATGGATTGATCCAGTGTGGATTCAGCCATCCAAACGCCGCTTTATATCCGGTTCGTATATTTGACCTGTCTGGTTTCAGACGGGTCTGGATAGCGCGTTTGTGCGCTCATTTATAAGGTTAGTCATGCAATTTTCCGAACTGGGTCTTGATCCCATCATCCTCAATGCTGTTTCCACCTCCGGTTACACGACCGCGACGCCGGTGCAACAGCAATCGATTCCTGCTGCCATGAGCGGCGGCGATTTGCTGGTGTCGTCGCACACTGGCAGCGGCAAAACCGCCGCCTTCCTGTTGCCGTCGTTGCAGCGTTTGCTGACCGAATCGCCCAGCAAGAGCATTGGCCCGCGCGTGCTGGTGTTGACGCCGACACGCGAACTGGCGCTGCAGGTTGAAAAGGCTGCGATCACGTACGGCAGCGGGATGCGTCGTTTCCGCACTGCCTGCCTGGTGGGCGGCGCACCGTATGGTCTGCAACTCAAGCGTTTGAGCCAGTCGGTTGACATCGTGGTGGCGACGCCGGGTCGTCTGATCGACCACCTGGAGCGCGGCAAGATCGACTTTTCGCGCATTGAAGTGCTGGTGCTGGACGAAGCCGACCGCATGCTGGACATGGGGTTTGTCGACGACATTCAGGCCATTGCCAAGCGCTGCCCGGCCGACCGTCAGACCCTCCTGTTCTCGGCCACGCTCGACGGCGTGGTGGGCAACCTGGCGCGTGAGCTGACCAAGAATGCCCAGCGCATCGAAATCGCAGCGGTTCCGCATCTGGAATCCAAGATCGAGCAGCGCCTGCTGTATGCCGACAACATGGACCACAAAACGCGTCTGCTCGATTCGCTGCTGCGCGACGCGGACATGACGCAGGCGATTGTGTTCGCCGCGACCAAGAAAAGTGCAGAAGAGTTGTCCGACCTGCTGGCAGACAGCGGTTTCGCTTCGGATGCCCTGCATGGCGACATGCAGCAAAGCGCGCGTAACCGTTCGCTGCAGCGTCTGCGCGAAGGCCGCACCAAGGTGCTGGTCGCGACCGACGTTGCCGCACGCGGCATCGACGTGGCGGGCATCAGCCATGTGATCAACTTCGACCTGCCGCGTCAGGCTGAAGACTACGTTCACCGGATTGGCCGTACCGGCCGCGCCGGTCGCACCGGTATCGCGGTGAGCTTTGCCGGAATGCGCGAAGGCGGTCTGGTGAAGAACATCGAGCGCTACACGGGCAACCGTATCGAAGTCCACACCCTGCCCGGACTGGAGCCGACGCAGCGCCCGCAGAGCGGTGGGAGCGGCCGTCCGGCTTCGGGTAATGGTCGTCCGCGCAGTGGTAATGGCGGCAACCGCAGCACCGGCGGCTTTGGCGAAAAGCGCAGCTTCGGTGGCGGCGAGCGCAATCATAGCGCGGGTGGTTATGGCGCTCCGCGTACCGACGGCGCACCGCGTGCTTATGGCGATCGTCCGCCGCGTGGCGACAGTCAGGACAACCGTGACCGTGGCGCGCGCAGCGATCGTCCCGCAGGTGATCGTCCCCGTTCGGATGCTCCGCGTGGCAATCGTTTCGACAATGCCGCACGTGGTTCGTTTGACAAGGCGCCGCGTACCTTTGCCCCGCGTGAAGGCAACCGGGCTGAAGTTGAGCGCGCCCCGCGTCCCGATGTCGATGGCAACAGCGTCGAGTACTGGAAAAAGCGCGAGAGCGAAGCGAAGGCGCGTCCCCAGGCGCGTGCCTATGGTGACCGCCCTGCGCGCAGCGCCAACCCCGGTGCGGGCGCCGGCCGCAGCTATGGCAGCGACAGCCGCGGCCCAGGCAATGGCCCTGCGCGCGTCGGTGTGCGTGGTCGCTTCAAGGATTAAGCTGCAAGCTTGATTCCTGCAGGACAAAAAGGGTTCCACGTGGAACCCTTTTTTATTGGCAGGCGTTCAGCGAATGCTTAACGTGAAAACCGCAAGCGGTTGAGCGCCAGCCAGCCCATCCCCAGCAGCATGAAGCTGCCGAACACGGCGACGAGTTGCTGCGCATCCAGATCGTATTGCGAGATGGCGTAGTAAATGCCCACCATCAGCAGCATGAAGCTGTTTTCGGTAAAGTTTTGCACCGCCAGCGCGCGTCCGGCACCGATGGTTTCATGGCCGGTTTCCTGCAACAAGGCGTTCAGCGGAATCGCGAAATAGCCACCGGCCAGCCCGATCGAGCCGAGCAAGAACGCGCTCGAGATGAAGCCGCTCTGAAACGCCAGCGTCAGGATCAGGGGGCCGAGCAGGACGCCACCAAACAGCACGCGGTTGACGTTGGAGAGCTTGACCAGCGAGCCCGCCAGCGCCGCGCCGATGACGATGCCGATGGACACCACGCCCATCAGGTTGGCGGGGGTCTGGGTGTCGTCAATGAGCAGCGCGACCGGCACCCAGGCAAACAGCAGCAGGCGCAGGGTGGCGCCACAGGCCCAGAAGAGGCCGGTGCCGAGCAGGGAAAAGCGTGCGTCGGGAAGCTTGAACAGGGTTTGCACGTCGCTCCAGAACGCTTTCAGGAAATGCCAGGCGCGGCCGTGTTGCAGGGCTTTTTCCGGCGGCAGCCTGGGGATGAAGAGATTCAGCAGCGAGGCCAGACCGTACAGCCCGACCGCCAGCCACAAGGCCAACTGCATGTCGTGGTCGGCGAGAAAGCCGCCCAGCACCACGCCCAGCAAAATGGCGGCGATGGTCGAGCCTTCCAGCCAGCCGTTGGCCTTGACCAGTTTGGCGGGGTCGAAAAACTGCGTGAGGATGCCGTATTTGGCGGGCGAATACGCCGCCGCGCCGGCGCCGACAATGGCGTAGCCGACCAGCGCGTTGCCGCCCGCCAGAATGTACCCGGCGCCAAGCAGCTTGATGCCGTTGGCCAGCAGCATCACCCGGCCCTTGGGCTGGCTGTCGGCGAAGGGACCGACGAAGGGCGCCAGCAGGATGAAGGCGAACACGAAGAACTCCTGCACCAGCGGAATCATGCCGTTGCCGCCGTTTTCCCGAATCAGCGCCAGCACCAGGATGAACAGCACGTTGTCGGCCAGCGCCGAGACGAATTGCGCCGAGAGCAGCGCAAACATCGGGGCGGAGGCGAGCGGGAGGTGCAGGGAAAAGAAGCTGCGTTCAGAATTCATGAGGGGTGTCGGATCAGGCGGATTCGTTGCGGGGCGGCGCGGGGGCGAAATAGCCCGCAATCAAGATCAGGCCGCCCATGCCGAGCAGGGTGGCGGTGCGGGTGGCGAGGCTGGCCTGGCCAAGGTCAAGAAACAGCAGCTTGATGCCGACGATGCCGAGCAGGCCGACGCCGGCAAACCAGGTCTGCCGCAGGTGGCGGCGCGAGCCCAGCAGCATGGCGGCGATGGCGACGGCCGTCCACAGCAGCGAAACGCCCGCCTGGAACAGTGCGGAATGCAGCAAGGCCTCGACCGTTAGCGCCACATCAAGGAAGTGGTGGGCGATGCGCGCCCACTGCGCCGTCAGCCACAACAGCGCGAGGCCACTCAATAATGCCAGCCCGATGTGACCGGTGTGTTGCTGCCAGCTGGCGGTATTCCAGCGGTGCCACAGGCAGGCCAGTGCTACGAGGCTGATGAGGTCGAGCGGATTGAGCAGTGGCAGATACGGCAGGTTCCAGCGGCCGCTGAAGTTGAGATTGAGCAGCGCGACGCCGAGGACCAGGCCCGCCGCCAGCGGTGCGGGGGCGGCCAGATCGTACAGCGTGTCGAGCCCGGTCACCGGCCAGACTGTGTGCTGCTGCAACTGGCGCAAGCCCAGCAGGCCGAGGCACAGCACTGCGAGGATGGCGACCGGTGCCCACAGCGGCGTGGCCGGTGCGAGCTGTTCGGCCTGCCAGCCCGCTTCGAGCACGGCGGCCAGCATTAGCATCCAGAACAGCGCGAGGTGACGGGATGTGCAGCCAGTCATGCAGGCCGTCGGCTTGCTGGCGATGCAGGATGCCGTACGCCGTTGCCAGCGCGAGCGGCAGGCTCAGCGCCATCCAGTTGGCCAGCGGGTGCCCGCTGCTGCCGGTCGCAGCGAGCAGCGCCAGCAGGGTGACCGGCCACAGGGCGATGGCGGCGTAGCGCCCGGCCGCCCAGTCGAGGCGCGCGGCGATGCCTTCCAGCGCCAGCGCGCCCGCGCTCATCCAGAACAGCACCGCGCCATAGTGGTGGTCGGCGGCCATTTGCGTGCTCGCCTCATTCCACCCCGCCAGCAGCCACCAGACGATGGTCCAGCCGAGCACAAGTGGCTGGCTGAAAGTCTTGTTGCCATGCCGGTACAGGCGCCAGGCGCTGACGCCGCCCGCCAGCGCCAGTGCCAGCGCGCCGGGAAAAAAGTCATTCAGGAACAGCGTGCTGGTATTGAGGAACGCGTGGGCGTCGAGCAGGCGCCAATGCCGCCAGCGCCTGGATTGCCGCGCCCGCAAACACGGCCAACTGCCGTTGCTGATGCAGACCAAACGCCAGCACCGCCGCGCCTTCCAGCGCCCAGAACACGGCGGTGACGCTGGCGCCGAAGTACAGCGGGATCGCCACGGTGAGGCAGGTGATGGCCAGCGCGACAAACGCGCGCGGCAGCACCGGGTTGTCGCTGCGGCGGGTGAGCGCGGCCAGCCCCAGGTAATACAGCCCGGCCAGCAAGGCGGTCAGCGCCAGGTAGTCGCGTTCATAGCCGAGCGCGCCCTGCACCATGGCCGCCACGGCGGGCACGCCGAACAGCAGCGTGCCGTCGAGCCAGGTTTTGCTGGCGGGCTGGCGGTAATGCGCCAGCAAAGCCGGCGCCAGCGTGTACAGCACAAAAAACGCCAGCAGGAAGGCTTCGATGTCGGGGCGGAACGCCATCGAGTAACGTTGCCAGCGCCCAGGCAAACCCGAACAGCGTGGTGAGAAAAAAGCCGAGCAGGTTCAGGCTGCGCCAGCCGGTGCGACTGCTGATCGCCACAATGAAAAGATCCAGCAGCAGAAAGTGGCCGAACAGGATCTGGTATTGATTGCCGCCGCTCGACGCCAGCGCGGGCGCAAAAAACGCACCGGCCAGACCCAGCCAGGCCAGCGCCTCGCTGTCCTGCCGCATCGCCAGCAGTGCGCAGCCCACGCCCAGCAGCGCAAATCCGGCAAACGCGGTGGGTGGCGTCGATGTAGCCATAGCGCGAAAAAGCAAAGTACAGACTGAGGTACAACAGCGCAAAGCCGCCGCCCTGTACGGCAAAGCCGAAGGCTTGCTGGACGCTCTGGCGCGCGCGGTTGTGGCCGAAGACGATCAACGCCACGCCCGCCAGCGCCGCCATCAGCAAGCGCACGCCGGGTGGGAACATGCCGTAGTCCGCTGCCATTTTGAGGCCGGACGCGGCACCGAAAAACAGCAGTACGACGCCCGCCTTGGCCAGCAGGTTGCCGCTCAGCAGGCGGCTGATCCATGGGTTGGGTGTGCGTGTCCACGATGGATCGGAGAAAGTGGGCGCTGACTTCGTTGGGGTGCGGGGGATTTCAGCCTGGGGCGTGGCGAGTGCTTGCACGGTCAGCGCGTCGTCATCGATGAGCGGGGGCAGGGAGGGTTCGGCGGGCTGCGTAACAATGGCAGGCTCGACGGGTTTGAGTTCGTCCGGCCTGGGTTCAACCCGTTCGAGTTTGGCCAGTTTCCGTTCCAGCTCGCGCAGGCGTTTTTCGAACGCCTGCTCGCTGCGCCGACTGCGCGACAGGCGGCTGGCCATTGCGCCCAATATCGCGCCCAGCAGCAGGCCGCCGATCTCCTGTAGCAGCAGCGCACCCGCGATCGCGCCGATGATGACCCATAGCCAGTTCATGTGGGTGTGCCTGTTGTCTGGTCGAAAAATGAGCGGGTTTCAAAACAGCCCGCGTTGAATTTGTTGCCTTGCCATGTAAGTGAGCGCTTCATCACAAAATCGAACAGCAGCGGATTGTGGCGGCGGATCGCATGCAGCACCTCGGCGTCGTCGGCTTTCAGCATGCCTGCGCGCACCAGTTCCTTGAGCAGATAGATCGGCAGGATGCCGGGCAGCGGATAGTCGGATGCGTTCAGCAAGCGCCCCTGCCAGGCCGGGTTGTCCAGCAAGGCGGGCAGGATGCGGTAGCGGTGAAACTGCGGAATCGCGGAGAGGTCGCCGTACAGGTTGGCGCCTGTTGGCTCGTTCATCAGGCGGCTGAACAGTGCAAAGCTGGAAACCTTCCCGGCCTTGTCGCCTGCGTCCCAATCATGGTCTTTTCCCAGCGAAGCGCAGTGCGCGGCGACCACGCGCACCCCGGCGGCAAGCGGCCGCCGCAAGTGCAGCGGGTTGTTGTGGTCCTGGCTGTGGCCTTCGCCGTTGACCGACAACTCGGTGCCGGTGTGCACGATCAGCGGAAGGTTATGCTTTTTGAGCGCGGCGTAAAACGCATCGCATTGCGGCGAGGCAGGGTGGATCCCCATGGCCGAAGGCAGCCATTTCACGGCGCGCGCGCCGTCCCGGATGCACTGTTCCAGATAGGCCACCGCGTTGCTGCGATAGGGGTGGATCGACGCCACCCATTCAAACCGCTCGGGGTAGGTCTGCGCCAGCTTGCGCACATAGGCATTGGGCACATGGATGCCGGTGTGGGCGTCGTGGGCGTGGCCGCCGACGTCGTGAAACTGTTCCATCGCGTAGAGCATGAATTTCACGCCCGCCGGAAACGCGGTGGTGAGGTGCAGCAGGCGATCGAGATAGGCGGCATCGACACCGCTGTCGCCGGACGCGCAGGCCGCATCCATGAACACGCGTTTCTGCGCGTACAGAATCGGATGCGCGAGGCTGTCCATTGCCGGATTCACCCGCATGCCGCTGCCGCTGTCGCCGGTGCCTGCGACATGCACATGCATGTCCCACACCTGGCGCGGGTCGAGGCCATCCCACGCCGCGCGCACCAGCGGATGGTTGGCCAGCGCATCCGGCAAGCCGGGCAGACAGGGATTGCGCCATTCGCCGTCCGGCCACCAGCGGCTGCCTGCCCACGCGGCGGCACCGAGCCCGGCCAGGCCGAGCATGAACGTGCGGCGCTTCATGCGGCAGCCGCCATGGCTTTCAGCAGCTGATAGTCGGTCTTGCCGGTGCCCAGCACAGGCAAGGCATCGAGCGATGCGGATGGCGCGCGGGATGGCGATTTCCGGCAGCCCCTGTTCGCGTGCGGCTTGTTGCAGGCGTTCGCGGGTGAGGCCGGGGTCGGTGCTGAACAGGATGATGGCTTCGCCGCGCTTTTCGTCGGCGATGCTGGTGGCGGCGTGCGGCTGTTCCGGCGAGGCCCCGACGGCGAGTTTTTCCACCACTTCGAGCGACACCATTTCACCGGCGATTTTGGCGAAGCGTTTGACCCGGCCGAGGATGCGCACGAAGCCGCTGTCGTCGATTTCAACCACGTCGCCGGTGTTGTACCAGCCATTGCCGGCCTCGCTCACGGGCGGCTCCAGCTCGCCCGGTTTTTCAAAGCGCAGATAGCCGGACATCACGTTGGGCCCCTGCACATGCAGCATGCCGCCGCGCTCGATGCCGGGCACCGCGATCACCCGGGCGTCGATGCCCGGCAGCAACTGGCCGACGCTGCCGGCCTGATACGCCAGCGGCGTGTTCACCGCCAGCACCGGCGCGGTTTCGGTGGCGCCGTAGCCTTCCAGAATGCGCAGGCCGAATTTCTCGACCCACGCCACCCGCACGCTGTCGGCCAGTTTTTCCGCCCCGGCGATGACGTAGCGCATCTTGTGGAAGTCGTAGCCGTGGGCGTTTTTGGCGTACTGGCCGAGAAAGGTGCTGGTGCCATACAGCACCGTGCAGTTGCGGTCGTAGGCCAGCTCGGGGATGACCTTGTAGTGCAGCGGTGTCGGATACAGCACCACTTCGGCGCCCGACAGCAGCGGCAACAGCGCGCCGCCGGTGAGCCCGAACGAATGGAACAGCGGCAGCACGTTCAATACCTTGTCGCTCGGGTTGATGTCGATCACCGCACGGATCTGCGCGACGTTGGCCAGCAGCGCGCGGTGCGACAGCACCACGCCCTTGGGCTTGCCCTCGGTGCCGGAGGTGAACAGCACCACGGCGGGCTGCTCGGGATCGGCCGCGCGGATCACGCGGCGCGGAAACCGCACGGCCAGCGCAATCCACAGCTTGTCGGCCAGCGTCATCTGCGCGCGCAGGTCTTCCAGATAATGCAGCTGGATGCCGCTCAGCGCGGCGATCACCGGTTCGAGCTTCGCCTTCTCGATGAAGGCGCGCGAGGTGATGAGGGTGCGGATGCAGGCCGCGTGGCAGGCCGACTGCATGCCTTCTGCGCCGGCAGTGAAATTGAGCATGGCGGGAACGCGCCCGCCGGTTTGCAGGCCGAGCAGCAGGCCCAGCGTCGACGCTGCGCTCGGCATCAGCACGCCCACGGTTTCGCCCGGCTGGGTGATGCGTGAGGTGAGGCGCGACAGGGCCAGCACCATTTTCAGCGTGTCGGCATAGCTCAGGCGCGAGGGTTTCATGTCTTCCAGACACGGGCGCTGCTTGCCGTAAATCGACACCGCATCGAGAAACGCCGCAGGCAGCGTTTGCCGGGGATGCGACGCAAACAGCATGTGCTGCATGATCTTGCGCATGTGCTCGCCCGCTTCCTTGCGCCGGGTTTTCGCGGTCAGCCCAAGCAGCGGCGGGATGCTGACCGGCGGCTGGATCGACAGGGTCAGGCGCGGCAGCAGCGATTTCGGATAATTGCCCGACACCCGGCTGAAATAGGTGCGCGACGCGCCGTCGATGCGCACCGGCAGGATCGTTGCGCCGGTGCGGGCGGCGGCGAAGGCGGGGCCGTCGTACACCTTCATCAGGCCGCCGGTGGTGGTGATGCGGCCCTCCGGGAAGATCACCACCGGCCGTCCCGATTCCAGCAGTTTGACCACCCGGCGCATCGCCAGCGGATTGGTCGGGTCGACCGCCAGATAGTCCACCAGCGCCAGGATCGGCTTGAACAGCGGCTGTTTTGCGATCTCCGTATTGACCACGAACACCGGCTCCAGCGGCAGAAACAGGCCGAGCAACAGGCCATCGAGAAACGATTCATGGTTGGCCACGATCAGCAGGCGCTCGTCGGCTTGCCGGGGCGGCATCGTGCCGCTGATGCGGACGCGGAACAGCAGGCGAAACAGGGTTTTGAGCAGCAGCTTGATGGCTTTACGCATGGTCGTTTTCCGGGTGCAGGGCATCGATATAGGTTCGCAGCGCGTCGAGTGCCCACTGCAGGCGGCTTTCGTCCAGGTGGTACATAACGGCGCGACCGGACTTTTCTGCAACCAGAATGCCGGCATCGCGCAGCACGGCGAGGTGATGCACCACCGCCGTGCGCGACAGCGGCAGGCTGTCGGCGATTTCCTTGATGGACAGCCGTTCACCCGGCTCGAAGGCGAGCAGGATGCGCTGGCGCCAGTCGTCGCCGAGCGCGGTAAACACGAGCGCGACCCCCGACCACTGGGGGGGCATGCCTTGGATGAGGTAGTGGGTTTTCATGACAACATAATTAGTTATGTAGTCATGTGTGTCAACCGCCGTTTGTCGGCTGGCTAGGTTTTTATTCTGAGATTGTCAGTTGGCCGGGCGGGATGGTTTGGTGGTTGGATATCTCTGCCACTCGCCTCTTTCCTCCATCAATCATTCAGGAGTGTCTGCTTCCGTAGATGCTGAATCGCCGTTTTCGACCCTGAGCGGAAGTTGGCCGGTTCGGAAAGCGGACGTTCAACGTTTAGCCTGAGGGGCGTGGAGACGGCAAGCGAAGCTTGCTGGCGGAGCGTCCTTCTCGAAGCGTAGGTTAGGGATTTCAGTTGTTATTCTCATCGCAAATATCACCTTGCTCTTTCATTGATTTTTGTTTCAGTGGCTCTTGCTGAGACGATTAGCAATGCAATGAAGATCGGCAGAAGGTCTATACGAATATTGCACTCGCCTGAACACAATACAAGTGCATTGCGAATTCATACGCGCAAAGAGAAGCCAAACTAATGATGCGATGAGCGCGCGCTCATTGCGTTTACGTTGATACAAAATAATGAAGCCAACGGCTGGCAGGAGGGCGAGAGCCGGCCACATAACGAAAACGTTCGTGAGTGGCAGCAAAACGAAAAGCCAGATTAAATAGTGCATCCAATTGCCGCCTAACAGTTATTCACCAGATCGGTCGGTCTGTATTATTAAAATTCGCAGAACATGCTGATGTGTCGTAACTGCTTGATTCATGGTCGGTTCGTCGAGGGTGTCTGTCCGCATATGTAATGATAATCCGGACCGAATGTCTGCTGTGGGAGTAATGTTCAGATGACCGCTTCTGGCCGATAGCACTAGTTCGGCGCCAGACCTTAAAGCCGACATTCGGGGCTATCAGTAGCCGTGTGCGGGTACCCGAATGGTCGAAGACCGGACATTCGCCGCATGATTTGTGCTTCTCCAGCATTTCCCCCAACGACCCAGTGCCCCTAGGTATTACTGCAAGCGCACGCTTGCCGCCATCGCCTCGAAATCGGGCAGGCTGCGCTGAAAATAGACGATCCCCGGGGCTTCGTATTGCAGGGTGAGGCGGCCTTTGGCGTCGACCATGCCGATCATGACGCGCTCGATCGGCAGGCCGCGTTCGTTCTTGTAGCGGATGTGGAGGCGCACGGCGGGCTGGCCGCCGAGGGTGGTGGGGGTGTTGGAGACGACTTCGAGGTTTGCGGTGGCGTCGTTGCTTTTCCATTCGGCCAGCGCGAGCTCGGCGAGTTCGTGCGGCAGCATGTCGGCACTGGTGGTGCGCTTGGTGCGCGGCAGTTTGACGTCGTGCGGCTGGCGGGTGATGAAGATGGCATTGAGCGCGGGGCCGTCGCGGGTGATGAAGGTGCCGCTGCTGCTGTCGGTGGCTTTGACCCAGCCGAGCGGCAGTTCGACGCTGTAGTCGCTGGTTCGGGTTTCGACGCGGCTGCTGGAGTCGACGCGCGCCCAGGGGGTGCAGGCGGTGAGGCTGGCCAGCAGCAGGCCGAGCAGCAGGGTGCGGCGCAGGGTCATGGGGTAGCGCTTTCAGGTAATGCTCGATATGGCCGCGGTCGGGGGCGTCCGGTGCGAGTTCGAGGTAACGCTGCAACAGGGGCGCGGCGAGCGGCTTTGTCGCCGCGTTTGTACAGCAGCAGGCCGAGCGCGCGATACGGCGGGGCGAACTGCGGCGCGGCTTCGAGCGCGCGGCGGTATTCGGCTTCGGCCAGTGCGGCGTCGCCCGTTTCGCCGCGCTGGCGATAGGCTTCGCCCAGGTAATACGCGGCTTCGGGCGGATATTCACTGCGCTGCGCGGGGTCGGTCAGCACGAGAATGAGCTGTTTGTAGCGGTAGGCGGCGAGGTCGGCGTCGAGCGAGGCGAGGCGCAGCGCGGCGGTGGTGTCGAGGTAGCGTTCGCGCGCGGTTTCGCCGCCGTTGGCGTTCTTTGTGAGTTCGCTGTAGCTGTCGATGCGTTCCTGCAGCTTGGGATGGCTGGCAAAAAAGAACGGTTCCTGGATGTCTGCGGCCTTGATCTCGGCCAGCAGGTGTTCGAAGGCGCGGACCGATTCGCGCGGGTCATACCCGGCGGCAATCAGCCGCTGGTAGCCGATTTCGTCGGCCTGGCGTTCGTGCTCCTGCGAGTAGCCGAACATCGACGACAGCGCGACGAGGTCGCCGACCAGCGGCACGCCGAGCATGGCGACCACCAGCGCAAAGGCACTGGCGTTCTTGGCCTGTTCGGCCTGCTGCAGCGAGTGGCGGTGGGTGAAGTGCGCGCCTTCGTGCGCCATCACGGTGGCGAGCTGGGCTTCGTTCTGGAAGCGTGCGATCAGGCCGGCGTTGACATAGACGCTGCCGTTGGGCAGGGCGAAGGCGTTGATGTGCTGCGCGTTGAGCAGGTGCACGTGGAGGCGGCCGGCGAACTCGGGATAGAGCCGGTCCATGATGCCTTGCAGATAGGCGGTGAGCGCGGGGTCGGGGTTGACCTTGCCGGCGCGCGCCAGTGCCTGGTCGAATTCGTCGGCTTCGTGCCACAGGCTGGTTTCCTCCGGGGCGCGTTGCTGCGTATCGGCCGCGCTGGTCCACGGCATGACATCGGCCGCGACCGGCGTGGTGGCCAGCGCGCAAACCAGCAGCAGAATCAGTGTCCGCTTCATTGCGGCCCCGGCCAGGTCTGGTACAGGTCGCGCATCAGGCTGTCGACGTCGGCCGGGGTGCGGCTGTCCATGCTGGCGCTGCTGTCGAAGCTCATCCACAGCACGTCGCCGGTGGTGAGATCGACGATGCCCGCGGTGATGAAGGATTGCCCGAGCGGCATGACGACGCCGAGCAACAAGCCGGCGACGAAGGCCGCGCGCCGCCCGCCGGACGAAATGTAATCGGAGCCGAGCACGATCAGCGCGGCGTCGGCGCCGGTTTGCTCACGCAGAAACGCCAGGCCGGGGCCGACGGTGTAGTCGAATTCGTTTTTCTTGTGCGCCCAGGCATCCTGATCGCCGCGCCCGTACACAAATACCGATTGCGCGACGCGCTCGTACAGCCCGATGTGGGCCTCGAGCTGGTCGGCCAGCAGCGGATCGAGCGCGGGTGCGGGCACCAGTTCGAACAACCCGGTTTCGCGCGACAGTCGGGTGGCGGCGGCGACGAGATTGTCGCGCGCGGTGGCTTCCCAGTCCGCCATGCGGGTGGGCATGCCGCCGGCGGAGAGTTCGTACACAAACACCTGCGGCGGCAGCAGCACGACCTTCTTCGGGCGCGCGGCCGGGTTTTGCGTGAGCGCCGGATTGACCGCGCTCATGGCCGCAAGCGCGGGCGTTGCCAGTACACTTGCCATCACCAGGATCAGCGCGAATAGGGTCCGCATGACACACCACTCCGAAAAGGGCCTTAACCCTATGGCAAAGCCAGAAATCGGTCAACCGTCTCCGGGCGCGGCGTGGCGCTGGGTGAGCGAGCGCGGCCTGCGGCTGGCGACGGGCGACGCGACGCTGGCGCGCTATGCGGCGCTGAGCCGGCTGAATCTGCCGGAAATCGAGGACATCATCCCGGCGGATGGCAGCATATTGCTGATTCTGCGCCGGGGCGAGACGGCTTCGGCGGCGTTGCGACAGGCGCTGGTTGCCGCAACGGCTGATGCGCCCGTTACAGGCGGAACGCTGCACGAAATCGCGGTTGAATATGACGGCCCGACGATTTGGCCGGGCTGGCAGCGCAGGCGGGAATGGACGTGGCTATGTATATAAGTAGCCATTCAGCGGTGGAATTCACGGTCGCATTTTTGGGGTTTCAGCCCGGATTTCCGTATTTGCAAGGCTTGCCACCCGCGCTGCAGGCGCCGCGCCGGGCATCGCCGCGCGTGCGCGTGCCTGCGGGGAGCGTGGCCATCGGCGGCGGCTACTGCGGGATTTATCCGGCCAGTGGCCCCGGCGGCTGGCACTTGATTGGCCGCACCGACGCGGTGTTGTTCGACCCGCAGCGCGCTGCGCCCGCCTTGCTGTTGCCGGGCGACCGTGTGCGCTTCGTTGCCGCATGATCGAAGTTCTGCGCGCCGGCCTGTGCGATCTGGTGATGGATCAGGGACGGTTCGGCTACGGCGCGCTCGGCGTGCCGGTGGGCGGCGCTGCGGATCCGGCGGCGCTGGCGGCAGCCAATCGGCTGGTGGGAAATGAAACGGATGCGGCTGGACTTGAAATCACCTTGGCGGGGCCCGTGCTGCGGTTTCCTGCTGGCGGCGTGGTGGCGTTGACCGGCGCGCGATTTGCCGCCAGCCGCAGCAGCGGCGCGACGGTGGCGTGGAACCAGACATGGGTGCTGGCAGCCGGCGAGACCCTGGCGCTGGAGCGGGCGGCGGCGGGATGCCGCTGCTGGCTGGCGGTGCGTGGCGGGTTGGCGGTTCCGTTGGTGATGGGCAGTCGCAGCACTTTTTTGCCGGCAGGATTTGGTGGGTTTCAGGGGCGGGCGCTGCAAGCGGGGGATGTTTTAGCCACTGGCGAGGGGCGGCGCGAGGTGAGGCTGTTGCGTGCACATCCACCAGTCAGTCCGGCCGGAGCGTCCCTGCGGGTGGTCGCCGGGCCGCAGGCCGGGCAGTTCGACGATGCCGGGCTGGCGGCATTTTTCAGCGGCAGCTATCGGGTGGAGGCGGCGTCTGACCGGCGCGGCTTGCGGCTGCGCGGGGCGGCGGTGACGCATCGCCGGCCTGAGTTGCCGTCGCAGGGGGTGTTGCCCGGCGCGGTTCAGGTTCCGCCCGACGGCCAGCCGATCATCCTGGGCTGGGATGGCCCGGTCACCGGCGGCTATCCGGTGATTGCCGGGGTGATTGCGGCGGACTGGCCGCGCCTGGCGCAGCTCAAGCCGGGTGACGCGCTGCGGTTTGAGACGATCGCCGTCGAAGCGGCGCAGGCACTCGCCAGAGAAAGCGGGTCAATCGAGGAATGGGGATGATCGAACTGAATGCCGATATCGGCGAAGGCTGCGACGACGCCAGCCTGATGCCGTACCTGAACCGGGTGTCGATTGCCTGCGGCGGCCACACCGGTGACGCCGCCAGCATGAGCGCTGCTTTGCGCCTGGCGGCCGAGCACGGCGTGGCGGTGGGCGCGCACCCGAGTTATCCCGACCGCGCGCGGTTTGGGCGTCACGAGACTGGCGGCGTCAGCCGATGAGATCGCGGCGTGGGTAACGCAGCAAACCGAAGAACTGGCAGAACAGGCTGCGCGGCTGGGGCTGCGACTGGCGCACGTCAAGCCGCACGGCGCGCTGTACAACGTGGCCGCGCGCGATGTTGGTGTGGCGCGGGCGATTGCGCAGGCGGTGGCGGCGCTGGATCCGGCGCTGCTTCTGGTGGGTTTGGCCGGCTCGCAGCTGGTTGCCGCCGGGCAGGCCGTCGGGCTGGCGGTGCTGAATGAGGCGTTTGCCGACCGCCGCTATCAGAGCAGCGGCCAGCTGGTTTCACGTGAAACCATTGGTGCGCTGATCGTCGATCCCCGGATTGCTGCGGCGCAGGCTGCGGCGCTGGCGCATGGTGAAGCGATCGATACTCAGAATGGCGGCCGCATCCGGGTGCGGGCAGACACCATTTGCCTGCATGGCGACACGCCCGGTGCATTAAATATTGCACGCGCCGTCCATGCCGCGCTCAAACCCGGATAATCGCGCACTTACGTTTTTTGCAGCCAGATCATGCCCTTACTTACTTTTGACCGCCTCGAACTGGCCTATGGCCACCATCCGCTGCTGGACGGCGCTTCTCTGGTGGTCGATGCGGGCGAGCGCATCGGCCTGATCGGCCGTAACGGCACCGGCAAGTCCAGCCTGCTGAAGATCATCGCCGGCATCAACCCGCCGGATGCCGGCGACGTTTGGCGCAAGCCGGCGCTGAAATTGGCGTATGTGCCGCAGGAGCCGCAATTCCAGCCCGGCCACACGGTGTTCGAGGCGGTGGCCGAAGGCGTCGGCGAGGCGCAACGCCTGCTCGCCGACTACCACGCTGCCGCGCATCGCGTGGCCGAGGGCGACATGGACGCATATCCGGATTTTGAGCGGCTGTCGCACGAACTGGAAGTCCACGATGCCTGGCGGCTCAACAGCCGGGTGGAGGAAACCATGCAGCGGCTGGGACTGGATGCCGACCGCACCGTCGAAACCCTGTCCGGCGGCCTGAAAAAGCGGGTGGCGCTGGCGCGCGCGCTGGTTACCGAGCCGGAGTTGCTGCTGCTCGACGAGCCGACCAACCACCTCGATTTTGCCGCGATTGAATGGCTGGAAAGCCTGCTCAAGGAGTTCAAGGGCGCGCTGCTGTTCATCACCCACGACCGGCGTTTTCTGGACAACGTTGCCAACCGCATTGTTGAGCTCGATCGCGGCCAGTTACGCGAATATCAAGGCAATTTCACCGCATATCAGGTCAAGAAGGCTGAACAACTGGAAATCGAGGAAGTGCACAACCAGAAGTTCGACAAATTCTGGAAGCAGGAAGAAGTCTGGATCCGCAAAGGCGTGAAGGCGCGGCGCTGCCGCGATGAAGGCCGGGTGCGACGGCTCGAGGCCTTGCGCCTCACCCGCGAAGCGCGCATCGGACAAACCGGCGCAGGTGGGCTTCCAGATCGACTCCGGCGAGCGTTCGGGCAAGATCGTCGCCGAGATGGAGCATGTCAGCTACGGTTACGATGATCGCATGCTGATCCGTGACTTCAGCGGCACCTTGTTGCGCGGCGACAAGCTGGGGCTGCTGGGGCCCAACGGCGCCGGCAAAACGACGCTGATTCGCCTGATCCTCGGCGAATTGCAGCCGACGTCCGGCACGATCAAGCGGGGCACCAAGCTGGAAGTCGCCTATTTCGACCAGTTCCGCAACCAGCTCAACGACGACGCCACGCTGATCGACACCATTGCGCCCGGCTCCGACTTTGTTGAAATCGGCGGGCAGCGCAAGCACGTCATCAGCTACCTGGAAGATTTCCTGTTCCCCGCCGAGCGTTCGCGCGCCAAGGTCAGCGCGCTGTCGGGCGGCGAGCGCAACCGGCTGTTGCTGGCGCGGCTGTTCGCCCGCCCGGCCAATCTGCTGGTGCTGGACGAGCCGACCAACGACCTCGACATCGATACCCTGGAACTGCTCGAACAGTTGCTGCAGGACTACAGCGGCACGGTGCTGATCGTCTCGCACGATCGCACCTTCCTGGATAACGTTGTGACGCAGTCGATCGTGTTTGAGGGCGACGGCAAGCTGACCGAAATCGTCGGCGGCTATGGCGACTGGCTGGCCTGGAAGCGACAGCAAACCCAAACGCCGGTTGCAAAGGCGGAAGCGCCCAAGTCCGTTGCCGCCAAGCCCGCGGCCAAATCCAAGCTGAGTTACAAGGACGCGCGCGAACTCGAAGAGCTGCCAGCACAGATTCAGTTGCTGGAAGCCGAGCAAATGGATATCGCTGCACGGCTGGCCGATCCTGCGTTGTATCAGACCGACCCGAAGAGCGCGGCCAAACTGCAGGCCCGCAGCGAGGTGATCGACACCGAGTTGCTCGATGCGCTGGCACGCTGGGAAACGCTGGAGGCAAAGCAGGCTGGCTAGTGGGTCGCGTGAATGTTTCACGTGAAACTGAACCGGTCAGCGGGTAAAATGCGCCGATGAAATTCCCTGATTCCTTTGATGTGATCGTTGTCGGTGGCGGCCATGCCGGCACCGAAGCCGCGCTGGCGTCTGCGCGCATGGGCGCGAAGACGCTGCTGCTTTCGCACAACATTGAAACCCTGGGCGCAATGTCGTGCAATCCGTCCATCGGCGGCATCGGCAAGGGGCACCTGGTCAGGGAAGTCGATGCGCTGGGCGGCGCGATGGCGATCGCCACCGACGAGGCGGGCATCCAGTTTCGCACCCTGAATTCGTCCAAAGGCCCGGCAGTGCGCGCCACCCGCGCGCAAGCCGATCGGCTGCTGTACAAGGCTGCGATCCGCCAGCGGCTGGAAAATCAGCCCAACCTTACTCTGTTCCAACAGGCGGTCGATGATCTGCTGCTCGACGGCGACCGCGTCGTTGGCGTGAAAACCCAGCTCGGCATCGTTTTCAGCGCGCGCGCAGTAGTGCTCACCACCGGCACCTTCCTCGCCGGGTTGGTGCATGTGGGGCTGGAGAATTTTGAGGCCGGACGCATGGGGGATCCGCCTTCGGTGTCGCTCGCTGCCCGCCTGCGCGAACTGAGTCTGCCCGTTGGCCGGTTGAAGACGGGCACCCCGCCGCGCATCGATGGCCGCAGCATCGACTACAGCCAGACGCAAACCCAGCCGGGCGACGATCCGGCGCCGGTGTTTTCGTTCATGGGCAATGTGGCGATGCATCCGGCGCAACGCCCATGCTGGATCACGCATACGACCGAGCAGACCCACGAAATCATCCGCGGCGGCTTGGATCGTTCGCCGATGTACACCGGCGTGATCGAAGGGGTGGGGCCGCGCTACTGCCCGTCGATCGAGGACAAGATCACCCGCTTTGCCGACAAGGCTTCGCATCAGATTTTCCTCGAGCCAGAGGGGCTGACTACACACGAGATTTACCCCAATGGTATTTCGACCTCGCTGCCGTTCGATGTGCAGTTGGCCATCGTGCGCTCGATCCCCGGGCTGGAAAACGCGCACATCCTGCGCCCCGGTTACGCCATCGAATACGACTATTACGACCCGCGCAATCTGAAGGCTTCGCTCGAAACCAAATCCATCGGCGGCTTGTTTTTTGCCGGGCAGATCAACGGCACCACCGGCTATGAAGAGGCGGCGGCGCAGGGTTTGCTGGCAGGCATCAACGCGGCGCTGCAGGTGCAGGAGAAAGACGCCTGGAGCCCGGGGCGGCACGAAGCCTACCTCGGCGTGCTGGTCGACGACCTGATTACGCGCGGCGTATCCGAGCCCTATCGCATGTTTACCAGCCGCGCTGAATATCGTCTGCAGTTGCGCGAGGACAATGCCGACATGCGTCTGACCGAGATCGGTCGTGCGCTCGGCGTGGTGGGCGATGCCCAGTGGGATGCCTTCAGCCGCAAGCGTGATGCGGTTTCACGTGAAACCGAACGGCTCAAGGCGACCTGGGTGAATCCGGCGATGTTGCCTGCCGAGGCGGCCACCCGTCTAATCGGTCAGCCTATCGATCACGAATACAGCCTGTTCGAACTGCTGCGCCGACCCACTCTGAGCTATGCGCAGGTGCTGACCCTGCCCGGCGGTGATGGTGGCGTTGATGACCCGAGCGTCGCCGAGCAGGTCGAAATCGCCGCCAAATATCAGGGTTACATCGACCGCCAGAACGACGAAGTCGACCGCCAGCGCGATCAGGAAACCCTGCGCCTGCCGGAAGATATCGATTACAGCCTGTTCACCGGACTGTCGATGGAAGTGCGCCAGCGCCTGCAAAAGGCCCGTCCCGAGACCCTGGGCCAGGCGGCGCGTCTGCAAGGGATTACCCCGGCGGCGATCTCGGTGCTGCTGGTGTACGCCAAGCGTGGTTTCAAGCCTGACCCAGTGCCGTCTCCTTCCGGATTGGCGAAGCAAAGCGCATGAGCCTGCAAACCCAACTTGCGGCGGGCGTCGCCGCCCTCGGTCTGGCCTTGCCCGAAGGCGCCGAGACCAGGCTGCTGACTTATCTGGCGCTGCTGGACAAATGGAACCGGGTGTACAACCTGACGGCGGTGCGCGATACCGCGCGGATGGTCAGCCATCATGTGCTGGATTCGCTGGCGGCGGTGCCGTTCTTCGATGGTGAAACCGTGCTCGATGTCGGCAGCGGCGGCGGACTGCCCGGCATTCCGCTGGCGATTGCGCGGCCGGAATTGCAGGTGACGCTGATCGACAGCATTGCCAAGAAAACGGCTTTTCTGCTGCAGGCCAAGGCCGAGCTGGGCCTGGCGAATCTGAATGTGGTCACCAGCCGGGTGGAGGATTTCCGCCCGTCGACCGGGTTCGACATCATTACCTCGCGCGCGTTTTCCGACCTCAAGGAATTCGTCACGCTGACGCGCCATCTGCTCAAACCGACCGGCCACTGGTTGGCGATGAAGGGCTTGATGCCACACGAAGAGATCGCATCCTTGCCGGATTGGGTGAAAGTGAGCGCTAACCATGCGCTTGCTGTCCCGGGGCTGGAAGCAAGCCGTCATTTGATTGTTCTGGAGCCTGTCGTATGAGTCGAATCCTGGCGATTGCCAACCAAAAAGGCGGCGTCGGCAAGACGACGACGGCGGTGAATCTTGCCGCGAGTCTGGCCGAACTCGGGCAGCGCGTGCTGCTGGCAGACCTCGATCCACAGGGCAACGCGACCATGGGGGCGGGCATTGAAAAGCGCACCGCGTTGCCGACGGTGTACCAGATCCTGCTCAACCAGGTGAGCGTCAGCGACGCGCGGGTGCGCTCCAAACCCGGGCATTTCGACGTGATTCCAGCCAACCGCGAACTGGCTGGGGCGGAAATCGATCTGGTGAATCTGGATCAGCGCGACATGCGCTTGAAGGCGGCGCTGGAACGGGTGGCCGATGAATATGATTTCATCCTGATGGATTGCCCGCCGACGCTGAATCTGCTGACCGTCAATGCGTTTGCGGCGGCCGAGGCCGTGCTGATACCGATGCAGTGCGAGTACTACGCGCTGGAAGGGCTGACCGATCTGGTCGCCACCATCAAGAAGGTGAAGCAGCGCCTCAATCCGGATATCCGGATCGAGGGGCTGCTGCGCGTGATGTTCGATCCGCGCAGCACGCTGGCGCAGCAGGTGTCCGATCAGATCAAGCAGCATTTCGGCGACAAGGTCTACGACACCGTGATCCCGCGCAATGTGCGGCTGGCCGAGGCGCCCAGCCACGGCTTGCCGGTGCTGGCCTACGATCGCCAGTGCAAGGGCGCGAAAGCCTACATGGAATTGGCCGAAGAAACGCTCAAGCGCGCCGGTCTGACAGCAAGGGAGAAAATACATGGCTAAACTAAAAGGGCTAGGACGCGGACTCGACGCACTGCTCGGCGGCGAGAACAACGCCGCGCCGCCACAGGGCGAACTGCGCATGATGAACGTGTCGCAACTCGCGCCCGGCAAATATCAGCCGCGCACGCAGATGGATAGTGAATCGCTGCAGGAGTTGGCCGACTCGATCCGCGCGCAGGGTTTGATGCAGCCGATCCTGGCGCGCGAAGTCGCGGATGGGTTCGAGATCATTGCGGGGGAGCGGCGCTGGCGGGCGGCGCGGCTGGCCGGGCTGAACGAAGTGCCGGTGTTGCTGCGCGAAGTGGCCGACGATGCGGTGGCGGCGATGGGTTTGATCGAAAACATCCAGCGCGAAGACCTCAATGCCATCGATGAAGCGCACGGTTTGCAGCGCCTCATCCACGAATTTGGCATGACCCACGATTCGGCGGCGCTAGCGGTCGGCAAATCGCGCGCGGCGGTGTCCAACTTGTTGCGGCTGCTGAATCTGTCGCGCCCGGTGCAGGACATGCTCACCGCCGGGCTTGATCGAAATGGGCCATGCCCGCGCGCTGCTGCCGCTTTCCGCGGGCGTGCAGCGCGAGCTGGCGCACGAGGTCGAAACCCGCGGTTTGTCGGTGCGCGAGGTCGAGCGCCGTGTGGCGCGGCTGAAAGAGCCCGCCGCTGCGCCCGCGCCTGCCGCATCGGCTGTCTCGCGCGACCTGCTGCGGCTGGAAGAGGTATTGTCCGACACGCTGGGAATGACCGCGCGGGTGCAGGCGAACAAACAGGGCAAGGGCCGCCTCACTCTGAGTTTTGCCAGCCATGCCGAACTGCAGGGTTTGCTGGAGAAGCTGGGAATCACGCTGTAACAGGGTTTCAATCGGGTTGAGGGGGCAGCATGGATGCGATGTCAGCACAGGTAACCGTGATGCCTTCCGGGCATACCTTCACCATCGAAAGCCATGACACGATCCTGCAAGCCGCGTCTGCGCGCCGGCATTCCACTCAATTACGGATGCAACAGCGGCAATTGCGGTGACTGCCAGGCGCGCCTGCTGTCGGGCCGGGTCAGCAAGATCCAGCCGCATGACTTCTTGATCAAGGAAGCAGACAAGGCTAAGGGCGCGTTGTTGATGTGCGCCTACACGGCGGTCGGCGATATCGTGATCGAGGCGAACATCGCGGGCGCCGGCGAGATTCCCCGGCAGACCATTGCCACCCGGGTGCAGGCCATCGACCCCATCAACGAGCATATTCTGGCTTTGCACCTGATGACGCCGCGCAGCCAGCGTTTGCGATTTCTGGCCGGACAGTCGGTCAGGCTGGAGGCCGGCGGGGTGGCCGGGGATTACTACATCGCCAGCTGTCCCTGCGAGGATCGCCATATCGAGCTGCATGTCCGCCGCGACCAGCAGGCCTTTGCCGAACGGGCGTTTACGGGTCTGGGCAAGGACGCCGCCGTGATGCTGACCGGGCCCGATGGCGGATTTGTGATCGAGCTGGAATCGCGTCGCCCCATTATTTTCGTGGCGTGGGATGACGGCTTCGCGCCGATCAAGAGCCTGATCCAGCATGCCATGTCGCTGGAGGTGGCAGAGAGCATGCATCTCTACTGGCTGGCCGACAAGCTTGCACACTATCAGGAAAACTATGTGCGTTCGCTGGCCGATGCGCTGGATGACTTTGATTACAAATTGATGGAAGCGGATGCCGACCCGGCTGAACTGGCAAACCGTGTCCTCGCCGATCACCCGGATCTCAGCCGTTATGACGTCTATGCTGCGGGCCCGGCCGCGTTTCTGGATAGCCTGCGCGCAGCTGCCTTGGCCAGACATGTATCGATTTTGGGTTGGCACGGGGAAGTGATGTGAAAGGGGCGCTGAGCATGAAGCGTGTTGCCTGTCCTGCAAGATGAAAACCCTGCTTGCATTTTTGCACGAGCGTCTGTGGCGCGCGGGTAACGAAGCGCTGCCGGCCTGGCAGGCGCTGCCGCTGCTGCTGGTTCGGGCACTGGTGCTGTCGATCCGCGACATCGCGGGTGAGCGCCTGAATCTGCGTGCGATGAGTCTGGTGTACACCACGCTGTTGTCGTTGGTGCCGCTGCTGGCTGTGAGTTTCTCTGTCCTCAAGGCGTTTGGCGTGCATAACGCGGCGCGTCCGACATTACTCAGTTTGCTGGCGCCGCTGGGCGATGAACGTGTGCAGATGGTCGACCAGATCACCGGTTTTGTGGACAACATCAAAGTCGGCGTGCTCGGCGTGGTGGGCGTGGCCTTGCTGCTTTACACCGCAGTATCGCTGGTGCAAAAAGTTGAGCAGGGCTTCAATGAAGTGTGGCGCGTGCGGCGTGAACGCACCTTTGCACAACGTTTCAGCAATTATCTGTCGGTCATCTTCACTGCGCCGGTGTTGTTGTTTGCAATCGCCAGCATCGGCGCTTCGGTATTTGATGAGGCCATTTTCAACTGGCTTGGCGTGAGTGGCACGCTCGCCGATGGGCTGCGGGTGCTGCAAAGCATGCTGCCGCTGCTGATTCTGGTCGCCGTGTTCAGCTTCATTTATTCGCTGGTGCCCAACACTCGCGTGCGAAACGTGCCCGCCGTTACCGGGGCGATCGTTGCGGCATTGCTGTGGCAACTGTCCGGCGTGCTGTTCGCGCAGTTTGTTGCGGGATCGGCCAATTACGTGGCGGTGTATTCCGGCTTCGCCATCGTGATCGTGTTCATGGTGTGGATCTACGTCATCTGGCTCATCCTGCTGTTCGGCGCCTGCGTCGCGTTTTATATGCAGAACCCCGGCTACAGCCCGGGCCATGACGATGGCGCAGCATTCAGTCCACGTCAGCGTGAACGGATTGCGCTGGCCGCACTGGGTCAGCTCGCGCGTGCCCACGCCGTCAGCGTGCCCGGGTTGACGCCTCACGAACTCGCGAACTCGCTGCATTTGCCTGAACCCGTGCTTGAAGAGGTGCTTGCGCCTTTCCTGGATCAGCAGATGGTGGCGCGCACCGACGACCCGCTGCCGCGCTGGTTGCCCGCAGTTGATCCAGCCAGCGTGCCGCTTGCACGCTTGCTCGAGGTGTTTCGCCTGCAGGGCGAACAGCACCAACTGCATTGGCATGATCTTGATGGCGAAACAGCGTTGATCGCACTCGAAAGCCGACTGGATGAATGCCAACAATCTGCGCTGGGCGATATGACGTGGCAGGATCTGGGCGCAGGCCTGGTTGCGTCGCACGCCGAAAAACCGTAACAGCAAACCGTACAAGCTACCGGCCGTTTTGGCGAAAAAACACGGTATAGGGTGGATTCGTCATCAGGTCACTTGATGATTGCATAGACCCCCCTAATTCAAGTATCATCACCGGCTAATGTTCTTCGGCATTCAATCGGGCATCCAGCGGGTGGCCTTGGCGCAAGCGGTTCTCGCGCTCTTCGCGGCCATGGTTGGCGGCGTGTTTGCCGGGTTCAATGCGGCGCTGGCGGCGCTGTTCGGCGGGCTGGTGGCGCTGGCAGTGAGTGCGGTGCTGGTATGGCACGAGCGGCAATCGAAGCGCCATCCCGAATGGGATCAGCATCGTTTGTTCAAGATGTTCATCCGTGCCGGGGTCGAACGCCTGTTTGTACTGGCGGGGCTGTCTGGCGGTGGGGCTGGCTGGTTTGAAACTGTCGCCTTTGCCGCTGTTGCTGGGTTTGTTGCTGGCGCAATTTGGCTGGTTGGCAGCGGCCTTGGGTCGCAAGCATTAATGGCGATTGTTAGGTAGGTTAATCGAGGTTGGTTTTGAATGGATGCAGCGTGTTGCGTCCATCCAAAACCCACTTAATTGAATTTGATCATCATGGCTACGGAATACGCTTCCTCCGGCGAGTACATCAAGCATCACATGCAAAACCTGACGTATGGTGAGCTGCCTGCCGGCTACCAGCGTCACGACGGCGAGGTGCTGACCCAGGCCACCATGACGTTTGCACATGGCGCTGAAGAAGCCAAGGCAATGGGCTTCTGGGCGATCAACGTCGACAGCATGGCGTTCTCGATTGGTCTGGGCCTGCTGTTCCTGTTCCTGTTCCGCATGGCGGCGAAAAAAGCGACCGTCGGGGTTCCATCTGGCCTGCAGAATTTTGTCGAATGGGTCATTGAGTTCATTGACAGTTCGGTGCGCGGCTCCTTCTCCCACAGAAACCCCCTGGTTGCGCCGCTGGCGTTGACCGTGTTCATGTGGGTTTTCCTGATGAACCTGATGGACCTGCTTCCGATTGACTGGCTGCCGTTGGTGGGCTCGATGGCCGGTTTGCCGCACCTGAAAGTGGTGCCCTCGACCGACCCCAATGTCACCTTTGGCCTGTCGCTGTCGATTTTCTTCCTGGTGCTGTTCTACAGCGTCAAGATGAAAGGCGCGGGCGGGTTCTTCTCCGAGTTGGCATTCCAGCCTTTCCCCAAATTCCTGTTCCCGGTCAACCTGTTGCTTGAAGGCGTGGGTCTGATTGCCAAGCCGATTTCGCTGGCGCTGCGTCTGTTCGGCAACATGTACGCCGGCGAAATGATCTTCATCCTGATTGCGCTGATGTTTGGCGGCAACTTGATCATGGGTGTGTTCGGTGGTGTGCTGCAGTGGGCGTGGGCGGTATTCCACATCCTGATCATCACCCTGCAGGCGTACATCTTCATGACGCTGACCATTGTGTATATGGATATGGCGCACTCTGAGCATCACTGATTTAAGTTTTAGCTATCGATTCTGGTTTCTTGTTTTCAACTTTAATTTTTACTTTTAGGAGCAACAAATGGAAATGACTCAAGCAGTGCTGTACATCGCTGGTGCTTTGATGATGGGCATGGGCGCGCTCGGCGCGGCGATCGGCATCGGCGTGTTGGGTGGCCGTTTTCTGGAAGGCGCTGCGCGTCAGCCCGAACTGATCCCGATGCTGCGCACCCAGTTCTTCATCGTCATGGGGCTGGTCGACGCCGTGCCGATGATTGCTGTCGGTATCGCCATGTACGTTCTGTTCGCTGTTGCCGGCTAATCATCGGGTTTAACAGAGCTTGTTTAACCCCGTCATTAATTAAGGTGCGGATATGAATTTCAACGCAACTTTGATCGGCCAGTCCATCACGTTCATCTTCTTTGTGTGGTTCTGCATGAAGTACGTGTGGCCGCCCATCATGAGCGCGCTCGAAACGCGCAAGAAGCAGATTGCCGATGGCCTTGCCGCTGCCGACCGTGGCAAGCACGAACTGGAGCTGGCTGCTAAAAAAGCCGGCGACAACATGCGTGAAGCCAAGGCGACTGCAGCCGAAGTCATCGTCCAGGCTGAAAAGCGTGCGGCGCAAATGGTCGAAGAGGCCAAAACGGCTGCCAAGGAAGAGGGCGAGCGTCAGCTTGCCGCTGCCCAAGCCAACATCGCTCAGGAAACCAACCGTGCACGTGAAGGCTTGCGTGAACAGGTTGCTGCCCTGGCAGTGGCCGGTGCAGAAAAAATCCTGCGCCGCGAAATCAACGCGCAAACCCATGCTGACCTGTTGGGCCAGCTGAAAGCCGAGCTGTAAGCCATGAGCGAACTGTCTACTCTGGCACGTCCCTACGCTGAAGCGGTTTTCCGCATTGCGCAGGGCGAAAACGATCTGGCAGGCTGGTCTTCGCGGGTTGCCACGCTGGCGGCGATTGTTTCCGATGCGCAGTTGGCGCGTCTGAATGCGGATCCCGCTGTGGCGGCTGATCGCGTAGCCGCGCTGGTCATCGACGTGGCCGGGGCTGACCTCGGTGAGCGCGGTGCCAGTTTCGTCAAGGTGCTGGCCGAAAACGGTCGCCTGGCGTTATTGCCCGTGATCAGCGAGCAGTTCGACACGCTGAAAGCCAGCGCCGAAGGCACACTCGAAGCGACCATCACCAGCGCGCAGGAAATGGCGCAGGGGCAGATCGACGATCTCGTGGCCGGTTTGCGTGCCAAGTTCAACCGCGCGGTAAACGTGCAGGTTGCGGTCGATCCCGAACTGATCGGCGGCGCGGTGATCACGATTGGTGACCAGGTGATAGACGGCTCGGTTAAAGGGCGGCTGCAGCGCATGAGCTTTGCGCTTCAGGGCTAATCCAGAACTCATATTTATCGGAACCTCACGGTTCGGAGAACAAACATGCAATTGAATCCAAGCGAAATCAGCGAACTGATTAAAGCCAAGATCGAATCTTTCGGTGTAGCGAGCGAATTGCGCACCCAGGGAACGATCGTGTCCGTCACCGACGGCATCGTCCGCATTCATGGTTTGTCCGACGTGATGTCGGGCGAAATGATCGAAATGCCGGGCAACACTTTCGGCGTGGCACTCAACCTCGAGCGTGACTCCGTTGGCGCCGTGATTCTGGGTGATTATGAGCACATCAAGGAAGGCGACGTTGCCAAGTGCACCGGCCGCATTCTCGAAGTGCCAGTGGGCCGTGGCCTGCTCGGCCGTGTGGTCAACTCGCTGGGCCAGCCGATTGACGGCAAGGGTCCTATCGCAGCCGATACCACCATGCCGATCGAGCGCATTGCGCCCGGCGTGATTGAACGTAAATCGGTCGACCAGCCGGTGCAGACCGGACTCAAGGCGATCGATGCCATGGTGCCGGTTGGCCGTGGTCAGCGCGAACTGATCATTGGTGACCGCCAGACGGGTAAAACCGCTGTTGCGATCGACGCCATCATCAATCAGAAGGGCACCGGCGTGAAGTGTATCTACGTCGCCATCGGCCAGAAGGCCTCTTCTGTTGCCAACGTGGTGCGCAAGCTGGAAGAGCACGGCGCAATGGCTCACACCATCGTCGTCGCCGCGACCGCTGCCGACGCTGCTGCCATGCAGTACATTGCACCGTACTCCGGTTGCACCATGGGTGAGTTCTTCCGCGACATCGGTGAAGACGCGCTGATCGTGTATGACGATCTGACCAAGCAGGCCTGGGCGTATCGTCAGGTGTCGCTGCTGCTGCGCCGTCCGCCGGGCCGTGAGGCTTACCCCGGCGACGTGTTCTACCTGCACTCACGCCTGCTTGAGCGTGCTGCACGCGTGAATGCCGACTACGTGGAAAAGATGACCAATGGCGCCGTCAAAGGCCAGACCGGTTCGCTGACCGCATTGCCGATCATCGAAACGCAGGCCGGCGACGTGTCTGCCTTCGTGCCGACCAACGTGATTTCGATTACCGACGGCCAGATCTTCCTTGAAACCGACCTGTTCAACGCCGGTATCCGTCCCGCGATCAACGCCGGTTTGTCGGTGTCACGCGTCGGTGGTGCAGCGCAGACCAAGGTGATCAAGAAGCTCGGTGGTGGTATTCGTCTGGCATTGGCGCAATTCCGCGAACTCGCGGCCTTCGCCCAGTTTGCATCTGATCTGGACGCGGCCACCCTGAAGCAGCTTGAGCGCGGCCGCCGCGTGACCGAACTGATGAAGCAGGCGCAGTATTCGCCGATGTCGGTTTCGCAAATGGCGCTGACCCTGTTTGCAGTCAACAAGGGCTACATGGACGATGTCGAAGTCAACAAGATTCTGCCGTTTGAATCCGCGCTGACGGCGTTCATCAAATCCAAGTACGGCAGCATCATGGACACCATCGAAACCAGCGGCAACCTGGATGAGGCCACTGAAAAGGCGCTCACCGCCGCGGTGGACGAATTCAAGAAAACCGGCGTCTATTAAATCGACCGCGCTGATTAGCAGCCGCTGGTTTAAGGAGAAATAATGGCAGCCGGAAAAGAGATACGGACCAAGATCAAGAGCGTGGAAAACACGCGCAAGATCACCAAGGCCATGGAAATGGTCGCGGCGTCCAAAATGCGCAAGGCGCAGGAGCGCATGCGGGCCGCGCGCCCGTATGCCGAAAAGATCGCCAGGGTGGCGACGCACCTGGCCTACGCTCACACGGAGTACAAACATCCGTTCGTGGTCGTGCGTCAGGACGTCAAGCGCGTTGGCGTCATCATTATCGGCACGGACAAGGGTTTGTGCGGCGGCCTCAACACCAACGTTTTTCGCATGGTGGTGAGCCAGATGAAGCAGTGGGAAGCTGCAGGCGTCGGCATCGATGTCACCGCAGTGGGTAACCGGAGCCTGGGTTTCATGCAGCGTCTGGGTGCCAACGTGGTGTCGCAGTTGATTGGCATCGGTGACACCCCGCATTTGGACAGGCTGATCGGCCCGATCAAGGTCATGCTCGATGCTTACCTGGAAGGCAGGATCGACGCGCTCTACATCGTTTATAACCGCTTCATCAATACCATGAAGCAGGAGCCGACGCTGACCAAGCTGTTGCCGCTGGCGCAGCTGGAAGACACCGAAGAAGCCAACCTGAAAACGCACTGGGACTACATTTACGAACCCGATGCGAAGCCGGTGGTGGATGGCATGCTGATGCGCTACATGGAATCGCTGGTGTATCAGGCGGTGGCGGAGAACATTGCATGCGAACAGTCGGCGCGGATGGTGGCCATGAAGGCGGCTTCCGACAACGCCAAGGACGTGATCGGCGAGTTGAAGCTGATTTACAACAAGACCCGTCAGGCTGCGATTACCAAGGAATTGTCGGAAATCGTCGCAGGCGCAGCTGCCGTTTGATGGCCCGCTACACTGAACTGAGCGGCACAGAATTTAATTTTCTTAGGAAACAAGCATGAGCAACGGAAAAATTGTTCAGATCATCGGCGCCGTGGTGGACGTGGAATTTACACGTGATGCCATGCCCGGGATCTTTGAAGCACTGAAAATGCAATCCCCCGAACTGACGCTGGAAGTCCAGCAGCAGCTGGGCGATGGCGTCGTACGTGCGATTGCGATGGGCTCCACCGACGGCCTGCGCCGTGGCATGGAAGTGCTGGCGACGGGCAACCCGATTATGGTGCCGGTCGGACAGGCCACCCTCGGCCGCATCATGAACGTACTGGGCACGCCGATTGACGAAATGGGTCCGGTGAACACCGACACCCACATGCCAATTCACCGCAAGCCGCCGGCGTATGCCGACCAGGCAACCGCGGTCGAGATTCTCGAAACCGGCATCAAGGTGATCGACCTGATCATGCCGATCGCCAAGGGCGGCAAGGTCGGCCTGTTCGGCGGCGCCGGCGTGGGCAAGACCGTGACCCTGATGGAACTGATCCGCAACATCGCGGTGGCCCACTCGGGCTTCTCGGTGTTCGCCGGCGTCGGTGAGCGTACCCGTGAAGGCAACGACTTCTATCATGAGATGAAAGAAGGCGGCGTGCTGGACAAGGTCGCGCTGGTCTACGGCCAGATGAACGAGCCGCCGGGCAACCGTCTGCGCGTCGCGCTGACCGGCCTGACCATGGCCGAGTACTTCCGTGACGAAGGCCGCGACGTGCTGCTGTTCGTCGACAACATCTACCGCTACACCCTGGCCGGCACCGAAGTGTCCGCGCTGCTGGGCCGGATGCCGTCCGCGGTGGGTTACCAGCCGACGCTGGCCGACGAAATGGGTCGCTTGCAGGAGCGCATCACGTCGACCCGCACCGGTTCGATCACCTCCTTCCAGGCCGTTTACGTGCCTGCGGATGACTTGACCGACCCGTCGCCTGCCACCACCTTTGCTCACCTGGATGCAACCCTGGTGCTCTCCCGTCAGGTCGCCGAGTTGGGTATTTACCCGGCGGTGGATCCGCTTGACTCGACCTCGCGGATTCTTGACCCGCAGGTCGTGGGTGACGAGCATTACAACGTCGCCCGCGCGGTGCAGGGCACGCTGCAGAAATACAAGGAACTGCGCGACATTATCGCGATTCTGGGTATGGACGAGCTGTCGCCGGAAGACAAACTGGCGGTGTCTCGCGCCCGTAAAATCCAGCGCTTCCTGTCGCAGCCTTTCTTTGTTGCAGAGGTGTTTACCGGCGCGCCCGGCAAGTACGTCACGCTGAAAGAAACCATCGCCGGCTTCAAGGCGATTGTCGAAGGCGAATACGATCACCTGCCCGAACAGGCGTTCTACATGGTCGGTGGCATCGAAGAAGCCGTCGAAAAAGCGAAGACGATTCAGTAATACTGAGGGGTCAGGGGGCGGGATTCAGGATTCAGGGAAAAGCACGGCGCAGCCGCTCCTCCCCTGATCCCCGACCCCTGAATCCTGACCCCTACGAGGTTTAAAAAATGGCCATGACTATCCACGTCGACATCGTTAGCGCTGAAAAGACGCTCTACTCCGGCAGCGCCGAAGTGGTGATCGCTCCCGGGCAGCGCGGCGAACTCGGCATCTACCCGCGCCACACCCCGCTGTTGACCACGCTGAAGCCCGGCTCGGTACGCATCAAAGTGCCGAATCAGGCTGAAGAAGAGTTGATCTATGTTTCTGGCGGCATTCTGGAAGTGCAGCCCAATGTGGTCACGATTCTGTCTGATTCCGCGATTCGCGGGGCGGACCTTGACGAAGCCAAGGCACTCGAAGCCATGCGCTCTGCTGAAGAAGCAATGAAAGACAAGGCGGCCAAGATTGACTACGCGCAAGCGCAAGTCGAGCTGGCACAAGCTGTGGCACAACTGGCTGCAATCAAGAAACTACGCAAGCTGACTTGATCGCTGAATTTTTTCAGCCAGGAAAAAGGCAACCTTGGGTTGCCTTTTTTATTTGCACGTGTGACCTGTGTGCGAATGGATTCTCACTTAAACGAGTAACTCCAGCCGACTTTCCTGCGAACGGGCGCCGTTGATCAGGCATGTTCCGGCCTGATGTAAAACTGCCTGTTGCCGGGGTAACACAATCTACGGAGCGGGCTGTATAGCCGTCACGACATAGGCGCCGTCAATTTGCTCGACGTGAAATTTCACCGCATCACCCACCTTGAGACCGCTTAGCAGTTCGGGTGGCTGTACCCGGAACACCATGCTCATGGCCGGCATGTCGAGATTAGTGATGGGACCGTGCTTCAAGGTAATCCTGGCGTTCATCGTGTCAATTTTGCGCACCACGCCGTCGCTCATCGTGGTGGACTGGGTGGCGGGCGGCGTTACGGGTTCGGCGTAAAGCGGGTTGGTGAACGCCAGCGCGGCCAGCAGGGGATACCATTTTTTCATCTTGCAGTTCCTGGTTTTGGGGTGATCGTGATCGTGCCGCTCATGCCAGCTTCGTAGTGGCCGGCAATCAGGAAGGCGAATTCGAAGCCGCCGGCGCGGTTGAAGGTCCAGACGATATCGCCGGTCTTGCCAGGTGCTACGTGCACCATGTAGGCCTCATCGTGTTGCATGTTGGGGAACTTTGCCATCATGGCGGCGTGCCTGGCCAGCTCGTCGGGGGTGCCGATGACCATTTCGTGCTGCATGTTGCCCTTGTTTATGACAACGAAGCGAACCGTCTCGCCTTCCTGCACGGCCAATTGTTCGGGCGAGAATCGCATGGCATCGGTCATGTCGAGAATGACCGTCCGGTTGATTTGCGCGGGATTACCCGCGATGCCCCAGGCAGTCTGCTCGGCGGCAAACGGTGCGACCGCAGTGCGATGCTTGTCGCCATGGGCGTGGGCCGGCAAGTGGATCAGCGGGGCAGCCAGCAGGATAATCAGCAACAGGGAACGTTTCATGGCGTGTCCTTTCATTCAATGGCCAGCATGGCCGGTGGGTTTGCGCACAGTCACTTCAACATCGCCCGGCGCACCTTGGGGTGAGGCGGCCTGCGGTGCGCGGACCGGATCAGATACGGTACCGCTGACTTCGTGCGCCACGGTGCCAGCCGGATGCTTGTATGCACCGGGGTCGGCGTATTCGCCGCGCTTCTGATCGCGCCGCACTTTCATGACGGTGAACATGCCGCCCATTTCGACCGGGCCAAACGGCCCCTGCCCGGTCATCATCGGCAGGGTATTGTCGGGCAGCGGCATTTCCATCTCGGCCATGTCGGCCATGCCGCGCTCGCCCATCACCATGTAGTCGGGGATCAGCTTCGATATCTTTTTTGCCAGCCCCGTGTGATCGACCCCGATCAGCGTCGGCACGCCGTGGCCCATGGCGTTCATGGTGTGGTGGCTCTTGTGGCAGTGGAACGCCCAGTCGCCTTCCTCGTTGGCGACAAACTCGACCTGGCGCATCTGTCCGACCGCGATGTCGGTGGTCACCTCCGGCCAGCGCGCGGCTTTCGGCACCGGTCCGCCATCGGTGCCGGTGACCTCGAATTCCACCCCGTGCAGGTGGATCGGATGGTTGGTCATGGTGAGGTTGCCGATGCGGATGCGCACACGGTCGTTGAGCCTCACGTTGAGGCTGTCGATGCCGGGAAACGCACGGCTGTTCCAGGTCCACAGGTTGAAGTCGAGCATGGTGTTGACCTGCGGTGTAGCGCTACCAGGTTCAATGTCGTATGCATTGAGCAAAAAGCAGAAATCACGGTCGACCGTTTCGATCAGTGGGTGCTTGCCTTTGGGGTGTGTTACCCAGAATCCCATCATGCCCATTGCCATCTGCGTCATTTCGTCGGCGTGCGGGTGATACATGAAGGTGCCGGGGCGGCGGGCAATAAATTCATAGACGAAGGTCTTGCCCGGCTTGATCTGCGGCTGGGTGAGGCCGCCGACGCCGTCCATGCCGTTGGGCAGGCGCTGGCCGTGCCAGTGGATGGTGGTGTGCTCGGGCAGACGGTTTGTGACATAAATGCGCACGCGGTCGCCTTCCACCACCTCGATGGTGGGGCCGGGCGACTGGCCGTTGTAGCCCCACAGATGGGCCTTCATGCCGGGCGCGATTTCACGCACCACCGGCTCGGCGACGAGGTGAAACTCTTTCACCCCGTCCTTCATCCGCCACGGCAGCGTCCAGCCGTTCAGCGTCACCACCGGATTGTAGGGACGCCCGCTCAGCGGCGGCAGCGGCGGCTGGGTATCGGGCTTGTCCATGCTGACGATCTCGGGGAGCAGCGCCATCGCCACCGGGCTCACGCTGGTCGCAGCGGCAGCGCCCGCGAGCTTGAAAAAATCACGTCTTGAAGTCATGGGGATTCCTTAATTCAATGACCGCCGCCCGCATCGGCGGGGGCAGAAGCGGCAGCGGTTACCCGCATCGTTTTGCCAGGCGTGCCGGCCATCGCCATCGCCAGGTCGGCGTCAGCCAGCCAGAAGTCGCGCTGCGCCTCGATGGCGGCGTTGACCGAGGCGATCTGCGAACGTGCATCGGCCAGCAGTTCGAACACGCCAATCAGCATGCCGTTGTAGCGCAGCACGTTCTCTTCCGAGATGCGCTGTTTCAGCGGCACCACCTCGTCGCGCAGATGTCGCGCGATAGCGTACTGGCCCTGCTGCATGGCATAGGCCTCGCGCACTTCGGAGCGCGCGTTCACCGCGGCTTCGCGGGCCTGTTCCAGCGCCTGGCGGTAGCGCGCTTCGGCAGCCACCACCCGGCTCTCGCCCCAGTCGAACAGCGGCAACTCGAAAACGATTTCATAGCCGCGCTGTTGCGGTTCCTCGTTCGAGCCGTTGTTGATAATGCCGAGTTCCAGCACGTTGATAAGCCGCGTGCCGCGCGTGAGCCCGAGATTCTTCGCCAGCGTTTCGGCCTGCTGTTTCACGACCTGCAGATCGATGCGGGAATCCATCGCCTGCTGTTCGACATCCGGCAGCATCGGCACCGACGCAGGCAGATCAGGCAGGCGATCGGGAAGCTGCACCCGATCGGCGCGCGTCAGCCCCATCAGGCGAACCAGACGCTCGCGTGCCGCAAGCTTCGCCTGACCGGCGCGCGCCACCGCCAGGGCAGTGTCGGCATAGAAGGACTGCTCGCGCGCCTGCTTCAACTTGCTCCAGTTGCCCGCCTGCGCCATGCGGCGCGCCAGCTCCGCGCCAGCTTCCG
The DNA here is from genome assembly GCA_963828945.1 of uncultured beta proteobacterium. GTDB lineage: Bacteria > Pseudomonadota > Gammaproteobacteria > Burkholderiales > Thiobacillaceae > Thiobacillus. The sequence goes on along the minus strand of CAWHHA010000025.1, from coordinate 11,659 downwards.
CCGCTTGCATCGCTTGATTCTGGTATTCAGCGGTCTGCCCGGCCGCCACCGCAACCACCCACGCCTTACGCGTCTCGGCCGCCAGCCGCAGCACATCCAGCACCAGCGTGCGCCGGGTCTGTTCGAACAGGCGTTGTTCGATATCGGCACGCGTCGGCATTGTCAAAAGCGCCGCCAGATTAAAAAACAGGGTGCGCTCCCACTCCACCTCGGTGCTCCGGGTCTTGCGGGCGATTGAAAGCCCCGGGTTCGGCAGGCGCTGCGCCGCCACCCAGTCGGCCTCGGCAATGCCCAGCGTGTTGTATGCCGCCTGCAGGCCGGGGTTGTTCAGGAGCGCGATCTGCACGGCATCGTCGGCCGACAGTGGCTTCGCCAGCAGGGCATCGATGCGTATCTGCGTCTGGTTGCGGCTGGCTTCGTCGCGTGACCAGGCCACGTCTTTCTGGATGCGCGACTGGGTGGCGGACTGGATCGCGTCAAACCCGCCGTCCTCGGAAAAACTCGCGCAACCGCCCAGCAGCAAGGCAGACAGCACGGCAAGGACAAGCCTGCGGGACTTAAAAGGATTTGTGTTCATGGTGATCACCTCAATGACCTTGGTGGCCATGCGGATCCTGCCCGGCGTCGCCACCTGCCGGCTGTGATTCGCGCAGATAGGTGCGCCAGCCGCCGACTTCACCGACCCGGTCGTTGACCGCGCGCCAGTCCTGCACGGGCTCGTCGCGCCAGCCTTGATAGTGCTTGAACGGAGCGGCCGCAGCCTGCTCGGGCGGGTCGACTTCGGCGGCATGTGCTATGGGTATCCACAATATCGATGTACATGCGGACAGCACCGCCAACCCGGAAAATGGTGCATGCGCCAACCGCGCCGCACGACGAAAAAAAACGTTCAACATGATGAACCTCGCAAACCACGCGGCGAGTTTGCCGCGGTCTGAATCAACTGACTTCAATGTGAGTCAGCATGGCGCGCCGTCATCCGGCGCGGAGTTCAGGCGAGAAAGGGTCGGGGCGGTCGCTCGGGACCAGCGGGGATGAAGCCGCTGAATGCGCTAGCGGGGGATGGGGTGAAGCGATGCCGGAGCGGCATGATTACCACGCTGTCCGCTACCAGCACCGGCAGCACCGACCCCAGCGCGCACGCGGCGCAGTGCTTGCAGTCATGTTGTGCGGACGGGCTACCCGGTTGTTCCTGCTCGTGGCAGCCTGCCATCATCGCGTCTGCCCCCGCCATCGGGTCCACCGCAGCTGGTTGCGGAATCATGCAGCCCAGCATCGACGCCGACGCAAACGTCTGCAGCGGCAGGGCCAGCATCAGCAAAATCAGCAGAAATCGGTGGAGGTTCGTGCGCACGCAGCCAGTGTAGCCAGAAAAGGGGAGCAGCCCAAGAGACAGCGGCAAAGCTTCCGGGTTCCGTATGAGGATGTTCAACGTCGCTTGCGCGGCTCGTAATGCACCACCGCGCGCATGATTTCAGAGTAGGGGAACGCATCGCTGCTGTCGAAGCGTGTGTTGGCCAGCAACACAGTCTCGGCAATGTCGGTGGTTTCATCACTGACGCTGCCTATCGCCTCGCCCAGACCACGCACGCCGCCACATTGGGCACGGATTTCCTTGCCAAACGGCCACGGCGCATCGGGATTGATCTTCAGCGCGAACTGCGCGTTGTCGTGCAGCGCGCGATAAAACGTCAGGCAGTGTTCGCGTACCGCAGCATCACCGCAGGCGATGGCCTCGCGCTCGGCCAGGTTGAGCTTGCGTGAACGGGTGCAGCCCACACAGCGTGACAGCAAGGCGCGTTCGAACGGGCAGCTGTGTTCGATGTAGGCCTTGCGGGCGAGCTTGTAAGCGTCTTCGTTGTATTCGGCCATCAGGCGACATTACGCAGTGTCAGGCGAACCTGCAGCCTGATCGGTTACCAGTCATCACCCGACAGCGTTTTTTCCAGTTCGCGTTCTGCCGTCAAGGCTTCCTGCGCGGCAATTTCGTTGTCGGCGAACATCATTTTGTATTTGTCGCCGCTTTTGGGGTCAAGCGTTTTGCGCAGCGCGTTGGTGTGCGCTTTGGCTTCCTTGAAAGTCGGCCATTCGCCCTGCTTTTCGAGCACCTTGAACATCCCTACACGGAAAACGTAGTACGGCATGGTGGCTCCTTAAATCAGCTTGCCGTGGCATTGCTTGAATTTTTTGCCCGACCCGCAAGGGCAGGGGTCGTTGCGCCCGACATTGGAAAAATCCAGGCCGGCAGCAGCTTCGGCTGCGGCAAAATCCTGCGCCTCGTCATAGCCTGCGTGCTGGTATTGCACGTTGGATAACTCGTCATGCAGTTCGACTGCCTGCACATCCTCGGGCGCGCGTACCTGAACGGTGGTGGTGGTCTGCGTGACTTCGGCCTTGATGCCGGTGAGCATCGCAGAGAAGAGTTCAAATGCCTCGCGCTTGTATTCCTGTTTGGGCTGCTTTTGCGCGTAACTGCGCAGGTGGATGCCCTGACGCAGGTGATCCAGCGCGGACAGGTGTTCGCGCCAGTGGCTGTCGATACTTTGCAGCATCACCGCACGCTCGAACTGGTGCATGCCAGCGGCGCCGACGATGGCTTCTTTTTCCTTGTAAAGCGCGTCGGCTGCTTCGCAGATCTTGCTGCGCAAGCCTTCTTCGTTCAGCGTCTTGTCGTCTTCCAGCCATTGCGTCAGCGGCAGGTCGAGGCTGAACTGCGCGGCCAGGGTCTTCTCCAGCCCCGGCACGTCCCACTGCTCGTCCATGCTGCCCGGCGTGATATGCAGGTTGATGGTTTCGTGCAGCACGTCGTCGCGCATGGCGCGGATGGTGTCGGAGATGTCTTCGCTCGCCAGCACTTCGTTGCGCTGTTCGTAGATCACCTTGCGCTGGTCGTTCGACACGTCGTCGTACTCGAGCAACTGTTTGCGGATGTCGAAGTTGCGCTGTTCGACCTTGCGCTGCGCGTTTTCGATCGCACGCGTCACCCACGGGTGTTCGATCGCTTCGCCCTCGGGCATTTTCAGGCGATCCATGATGGCCGCGACGCGGTCGGAGGCGAAAATGCGCAGCAGCGGGTCTTCCAGCGACAGGAAGAAGCGGCTGGAGCCGGGGTCGCCCTGACGCCCGGAACGGCCGCGCAGCTGGTTGTCGACGCGGCGCGATTCATGGCGTTCGGTGCCGATGATGTGCAGGCCGCCCGCGGCCAGCACGGCGTCGTGGCGCACCTGCCAGTCGGCTTTGAGCGCGGCGATGCGGCTGGTTTTGTCGCTGTCGGACAAGGCTTCGTCATGCTGGATGGCGTCGACTTCCTTCTGGATGCTGCCGCCCAGCACGATGTCGGTGCCGCGTCCCGCCATGTTGGTGGCGATGGTGATGCCGCCCGGCATGCCCGCCTGTGCGATCACTTCGGCTTCACGCGCGTGCTGCTTCGCGTTCAGCACGTTGTGGGGCAATCCGGCTTTTTGCAATTCGGCGGCCAGATGCTCGTTGGCCTCGATCGAGGTGGTGCCGACCAGCACCGGCTGGCCATTGGCGTGACGCGTGCGGATGTCGCCGATCACCGCCTGGTCGCGCTCGGCTGCGGTGCGGTAGACCTGATCGTGTTCGTCCTTGCGGATCATCGGATTGTGGGTCGGGATGACCACGGTTTCCAGCCCGTAGATGCTCTGGAATTCGAAAGCTTCGGTGTCGGCCGTGCCGGTCATGCCCGACAGCTTTTCATAGATGCGGAAATAGTTCTGGAAGGTGATCGAGGCGAGCGTCTGGTTTTCCTTCTGGACCGCCACGCCTTCCTTCGCTTCCACCGCCTGATGCAGGCCTTCCGACCAGCGGCGGCCGCTCATCAGGCGCCCGGTGAACTCGTCGACGATGATGACCTCGCCGTTCTGCACCACGTAATGCTGGTCACGGAAAAACAGCGCATGCGCGCGCAACGCGGCGTACACGTGATGCATCAGCATGATGTTGGCCGGCTCGTACAGGCTGCCGCCTTCGGGCAGCAGGCCCATTTCGGTGAGAATCGCTTCGATTTTCTCGTGCCCGGATTCTGACAGCAACACCTGGCGGGTTTTTTCGTCAACCGAATAATCGCCTTCGCTGTCTTCCTTCTCCTGCCGGTCCAGGCGCGGCGGAACCAGATTGATTTGCTGGTACAGCGCGGTGTTTTCTTCCGACTGGCCGGAAATAATCAGCGGCGTACGCGCCTCGTCGATCAGGATCGAATCGACCTCGTCGATGATGCCGAAAGCCAGCGGACGCTGCACTTTTTCGCTCAACTGGTGGACCATGTTGTCGCGCAGCAGGTCGAAGCCGTATTCGTTGTTGGTGCCGTAGGTGATGTCGGCGGCGTACGCGGCCTGCTTGGCGTCGTGCGGCATCTGCGACAGGTTCACCCCGGTGGTCAGGCCGAGAAAGCCAAATATCCGCCCCATCGCCTCGGCGTCGCGGCTGGCGAGGTAATCGTTCACCGTCACCACGTGCACGCCCTTGCCGGTCAGCGCGTTCAGATAGGCGGGCAGCGTCGCCATCAGCGTCTTGCCTTCACCGGTGCGCATCTCGGCGATCTTGCCGTCGTGCAACACCATGCCGCCGACCATCTGCACATCGAAATGGCGCATCCCCATCACCCGTTTCGATGCCTCGCGCACCACCGCAAAGGCCTCGGGCAGCAGTTTGTCGAGCGATTCACCGTTTTCGAGCCGCGACTTGAATTCGGTGGTCTTGCCAGCCAGCTCGCTATCGGACAATTGCGCCATCGCCGGTTCAAGCGCATTGATCGCTTTGACCTTTTGCAGGTATTGTTTGACCAGTCGGTCGTTACGACTGCCGAAGACTTTTTTGAAAATGGATTGCAGCATTGAGGAATCCGAAATGTCCGCAGGACGCGGTAAATCATTGCATTTTAACATAGCGGCAACGGCTTCCTGCGACGTTCGCGTGACACGTCCATGAGCTCATCCAGCCTCGCCGATCTGCTTGCAAGCCAATTGCCACAAGGCCTGGCCGTGCGCGCCCGGGTCCTGCTCAACACCCAGGCCGCGCTCGATCGCGCCTTGCCTGCTGCGCTGGCGGGGCACGTCCGCGTCATGCAGCTTGAAAACAGCGTGTTAAGCGTTGCCTGCGACAGCGGTGCCGTCGCCAGCCGCCTGCGCCAGCTATCCGACGCGCTGGTGGTCAGCCTTGTCAAGCGCGGCATTGCCGTCGCGTCGCTGCGGGTGAGCGTCAACCCCGAGTTGATGGCGCGTTATGTTCATCCGGTCGAGAAAAACGGCCTGCCGCCCGCCGCGCTGGATGGGCTGGCGCATCTGAATGCCGAGATCGAAGCGGGCCCGCTGAAAGATGCGCTCGACGAGCTGCTGCGGCATCACCTCCAGCCTTGAATTTGTCCGGCGGCTCAGGCGCGATGTGGCGGGTTCGATTGGCGACGCCGCGCCAGGGCGGCAACGAGCCCCAGACCTCCCGCAAACATCCAGAAGGCCGAAGGCTCGGGTACTGCGCTGATGGCAAAGGTTTGAGTCGTGCCGTAGTCGGTTTCGTAGGTGTAATACGCCAGCGTTTGGGTGAAGACTTGGCCGCGCGTGTCGCCCGGATTGAATCCTGCAAATTGAACCGAGGTGCCAGACGTTGCGAACGTGAGCTGGGCCAGATTTAGTTGCATGCTCATCTGGCAACCTTCGGCCAGACAAATAACGGGAAGCTCGCCCGACAGACTACCTCCGCTCGAATAGCCATATTCTCCATTGTCAGCCAGCGTGGCATAAGCCTGGCCCGCCAGCAGGTCAGCCGTTGTCACGAACAGCGAGAGGTCGCCGTTCGCGTCGGCATAGGGCGTGAAGATCGGGTCGTTTTGGCCGAATCAAGCAGAGGGGGAGGGCGTCACCTTGTCCATGAACAGCGTAACGGCATGGGGGGCGATCGTGTCGTCGTAGCTGGACTTGATCTGCATCCACAAATAACCGTCGAAGGCGCTGGCCTGGCTGCCGTCGATGGCCGCTTCGCCGGAAGGCGACGTCAGGTCATAGCGTATCAGCCAGCCGCTGCTGGGTTGATTTGTCCAGTCGTAATAGTGGAACGCGCTCGCAGTTCCAGAGTGGTATGTGCTGGAAAGCGACACCTCGTAGAAACCTGAGCGAATGGTTTGAGGCAGGTCGGTATGACTGATGGAAATGGCTTGCGCCGCCATCGGAAAAAGGATCAAAGACAGTAGTGGTGCTGAAACGCGTGTTGGTATGTTCATGACGCCTCCTCTTGAGCCCGTTTGGACGGGTTGTTTTATTGGCAAGGATTATACGTGCAGCCCAGATCAAGGCGGTGCAGCGACACTACGGGGTACCGCTTTATCGGCCGTACTGATTTCAGGTCTGCTCCCACGGCAAACCATCAAATTTCCAGCCATTTTTGGTACAGCGGTGACGCGATTCATCCATGTCGCCTTCAAACCCGTGGGTGACGTTGTAAACCTCGGGAAATCCGTATTTTTCAAGATAGCGCCCGGCCTCCATCGAACGCCGCCCCGAGCGGCAGATCAATACCACCGGGCGATTCGCCGAGGCCGCCTTGCGCGAATGGCCAAGAAAATCTGGATTCACGTCCCAGTCGGGGCCGTCCTGCCACGCGATATGAATCGCGCCGATCGGGTGGCCGACGAACAGATATTCGATTTCCGAGCGGCAGTCGATGAATACGGCTTCGGGATGCGACTGCAAAAAGGCGTGGGCGTCATGTGGTTCGAGGTTCTTCATGGCGGGGTCCGCTAGTCGAGGAGACTTAACCATAGCACTGCCCGGGCGGCCGGGCATCAACCGAATATAATGCGCGATTACCTGCTGCTTTTACCTGCCATGTCCCGTCTTCCCCTGCTGAATTCCCTGCTTGCCCAACGTATCCTCGTGCTTGACGGCGCGATGGGGACGATGATCCAGTCGTACAAGCTCGACGAAGCCGACTATCGCGGCACGCGCTTTGCCGACTTCGCGCACGACCTGAAAGGCAACAACGACCTGTTGTGCCTGACACAGCCGCACATCATCAAGGAAGTCCACGCCAAGTATCTGGCGGCGGGCGCGGATATTCTGGAAACCAACAGCTTCAACGCCACCTCGATTTCGATGGCGGATTACCACATGGAACTCCTGGTGCCGGAGCTCAACTTCGCCGCCGCCCGGCTGGCGCGTGAGGCTGCCGACGAGGCGACCGCGCTGAATCCGGACAAGCCGCGCTTCGTCGCCGGCGTGCTCGGCCCGACTTCGCGCACCGCGACGATTTCGCCCGACGTCAACGACCCGGGATTCCGCAACGTGACGTTCGACCAGCTGCGCGTGGCGTATCTGGAAGCCATCGACGGCCTGGTCAAGGGCGGCGCCGACATCCTGATGGTCGAGACGATTTTCGACACGCTCAACGCGAAGGCCGCGCTGTTTGCCATTGAGGAATACTTCGAGCTGCACAATCTGCGGCTGCCGGTGATGATTTCCGGCACCATCACCGACGCTTCCGGCCGCACGCTTTCGGGCCAGACCGGCGAAGCGTTCTGGAACTCGGTGCGTCACGCCCAGCCGTTGTCGATCGGCCTCAACTGCGCGCTCGGCCCGGATCTGCTGCGCCAGTACGTCGCTGAACTGTCGGCCAAGGCCGACGTATTTATTTCGGCCCACCCCAACGCCGGCCTGCCCAACGCGTTTGGCGAATACGACATGGACGGCGCGGAAATGGCCGTGCACATTGGCGAATGGGCGCGCTCGGGACTCCTGAACATCGTCGGTGGCTGCTGCGGCACCTCGCCCGCGCACATCGCAGCGATTGCGAAAGCGGTCGAAGGCGTCGCCCCGCGGGTACCGCCGATGCTGGAACCGGCGATGCGCCTGTCCGGGCTGGAGCCGTTCAACGTCGGCAAGGACTCGCTGTTCGTCAACGTCGGTGAACGCACCAACGTGACCGGCTCGCGCGCGTTTGCCAAGATGATTCTCGAAGGCCGCTACGACGATGCGCTGTCGGTCGCGCGCCAGCAGGTCGAAAACGGCGCGCAGGTCATCGATATCAACATGGATGAAGGCATGCTCGACGCCGAGGCGGCGATGGTGCGTTTTCTGCTGCTTGATCGCATCGGAACCCGATATTTCCAAAGTGCCGATCATGATCGACTCCAGCAAGTGGAGCGTGATCGAAGCCGGTCTCAAGTGCATCCAGGGCAAGGGCATCGTCAACTCGATCTCGATGAAGGAAGGCGAAGCCGAATTCATCGAACGGGCGAAACTGTGCCGCCGCTACGGCGCGGCGGTGATCGTGATGGCCTTCGACGAAGCCGGCCAGGCCGACACCTACGCGCGCAAAACCGAGATCTGCGCACGCGCCTACAAGTTGCTGACCGAAACCGTCGGTTTCCCGGCCGAAGACATCATCTTCGACCCCAACATTTTCGCGGTCGCGACCGGCATCGAAGAGCACGCCAACTACGCGGTGGACTTCATCGAAGCGACCCGCTGGATTCGCCAGAACCTGCCGCACGCGCATATCTCGGGCGGCGTGTCGAACGTGAGTTTCTCGTTTCGCGGCAACGACGGCGTGCGCGAGGCGATTCACACCGCCTTCCTCTACCACGCGATCCAGGCCGGGATGGACATGGGCATCGTCAACGCCGGGCAGTTGGGCGTATACGCCAACCTCGACCCCGAGTTACGCGAGCGCGTCGAAGACGTGCTGTTGAACCGGCGTGAAGACTCCACCGAGCGCCTGGTGAGCTTTGCCGAAAACGTGAAAAGCGGCGCGAAGGAAAACGTCGTCGATCTGGCCTGGCGCCAACTGCCGGTCAACGAGCGCCTGAGTCACGCGCTGGTGCAGGGCATTACCGAATTCATCGTCGAAGACACCGAAGCCGCGCGGCTCGAAGCTGTGCGTCCGCTGCACGTCATCGAAGGCCCGCTGATGGCCGGGATGAACGTCGTCGGCGACCTGTTCGGCGCGGGCAAGATGTTCCTGCCGCAGGTGGTGAAATCGGCGCGGGTGATGAAGCAAGCGGTCGCGCATCTGCTGCCGTTCATCGAAGCCGACAAGCAGGCGGGCGACGCGCAAAGCGCCGGCAAGATCATCATGGCTACGGTCAAGGGCGACGTGCACGACATCGGCAAGAACATCGTCGGCGTGGTGCTGGGCTGCAACGGGTATGAAATTGTGGACCTGGGTGTGATGGTGCCGGCGCAGAAAATTCTCGACGCCGCGCGCGAGCACAACGCCGACATCATCGGCCTGTCGGGCCTGATCACGCCGTCGCTCGAAGAAATGGCGCACGTGGCCAAGGAAATGCAGCGTCAGGGCTTCACCATTCCGCTGCTGATCGGTGGCGCGACGACCTCGCTCGCCCATACCGCGGTCAAGATCGAGCCGAATTACGCGCACCCGGTGATCTACGTGAAGGATGCCTCGCGCGCGGTCGGTGTCTGCACCCAATTGCTGTCGAACGACCTGCGCGACGCCTTTGTCGCCGAGGTGAAGGCCGATTACGCCGTCACCCGCGAGCGCCATCTCAAGCACAAATCCGACACCGTGCGCCTGAGCTTGAATGAAGCCCGTGCGCACAAATTCGCCATCGACTGGTCGAGCTACACGCCACCGGTGCCCAAACAGCCCGGCGTGCATATGTTCAAAGCCTACGATTTGCAGAAGCTGGTCGACCTCATCGACTGGACGCCGTTCTTCGCCTCGTGGGAACTGCACGGCAAATTCCCGAAGATTCTCGATGATGAAGTCGTCGGCGCCGAAGCGAAGAAGCTCTACGCTGACGCACAGGCGATGCTGAAGAAAATGGTCGCCGAGAACTGGGTCGAAGCGCGCGCCGTGTTCGGCCTGTTCCCCGCCAATTCGGTGAACGACGACGACATCGCGGTTTACGCCGATGAATCGCGCGAGAAGACGCTGATGACCTGGCACAACCTGCGCCAGCAAATGAAAAAGCCCGAAGGCCGCGCCAACCTCTGTCTTGCGGATTTCGTTGCGCCGAAGGCGAGCGGGCTAAAAGACTATCTGGGCGCGTTTGTGGTGACTGCCGGCATCGGCGAAGACGAAAGAGCCCGCGCCTTCGAAGCCGCGCACGACGACTACTCCGCGATCCTGTTCAAATCGCTGTGCGACCGCCTTGCCGAAGCCTTTGCCGAACATCTGCACTTGCGCGTGCGCCGCGAATTCTGGGGGTATGCCAGTGAGGAAGCGCTCGCCAACGATGAGCTGATCGGGGAAAAATACCAGGGCATCCGTCCCGCCCCCGGCTACCCGGCCTGCCCCGAGCACAGCGAAAAAGCCGCGCTGTTCGAGGTGCTCGACGCGACGAACACCATCGGCGTCGTGCTCACCGAAAACTTTGCGATGTGGCCGGGTGCGGCGGTGTCAGGCTTCTACCTGTCGCACCCGGACAGCCAGTATTTCGCGGTGGCCAAGCTGGAAAAAGACCAGGTCGCGGATTATGCGCGGCGCAAAGGCTGGGATATGGCGACAGCGGAACGCTGGCTGGCGCCGAACCTCGCTTACCAGCCCGCCTGAGCCTAAGGCAGGGCTTACCAGCCCTGCTGCAGCATTTTCTCCAGCCAGAACAGGCCGATCACGGTCTTGGTCTCGCAGATGCGGCCATCGCGCACCCAGTCCATCGCCTCGCCGAACGGCAAGCGAAACACCTCCAGAAACTCGTCGGGGTCGCGTGCGTGGTTGCCCAGCGTGAGGCCGCGCGCCAGATAAAACGCCAGCCGCTCGTCGGAATAACCGATGCAAGGGTAGATCGTGGTGACCTCGCGCCACTCGCTGGCGGTATAACCGGTTTCTTCTTCCAGTTCGCGTTGCCCGCACACCAGGTCGGCCTCACCCGCATCGATCTTGCCTGCCGGGAATTCGATGAAGTCGCGGTGCAGCGGGTAGCGGTGCTGGCGTTCCAGCAGCACGTCGCCGTTGTCGAATACCGGAATGACGACCACCGCGCCGGGATGGACGAGGTATTCGCGGGTGGATTCGCCACCGTTGGGCAGCCGAACATGGTCGCGCTTGACGTGCATGAGCCGCCCCTGAAAGACGGTTTCGCTGCTTAATTGGGTTTCGGTGAGCGTGGTTGTTGACGCTTCAGCGTCTTTACAAACACGGCCCACCCCTTGCGGGTGGAGCATGGGGGAGGCGGGCGTTTTCATGCGCGTCATGATACCCAGCGTGGACAAAAAAAGAGCCGGGCTCTTGCGAACCCGGCAAATAGAGGAGGCTAGCTCCTCAGCGGAGAACTTCTGCCTGCAGCGCAAACCACAAGCGAAGCCATCTTACGAAGCCATGCAAAGTTTGGATATACAACTTTAGTTGTAGGCGTGAATTAAGATGTTGATTATATGGACTTAATTTTTTCACGAAGCGCGGAATACTGGCGCCGGCTCACCATTAATCGCTCGTCCAGCCCGTCCAGTCGCAAAAAATGGCCGTCTTCATCGCCGGGCAGCTTGCCGATTTCACGGATGCGCTCACGGGCGACCAGGCAGTTGCGGTGAATGCGCAAAAAAACCGGGTCGAACTCATTTTCCAGATGGGTCAGCGATTCCTCGATCAGGAATTCGCGGGCGGTGGTGCGCACGGTGACGTATTTCAGTTCCGCCTTGAGGTACAAAATGTCATCCACCGGAATCAGCACGATGCGGCCTTTTTC
>CAWHHA010000024.1:0-233662 GCA_963828945.1 uncultured beta proteobacterium | reverse complement strand
CGGGTGACACGCCAAGCGAGTTGCCAGAGCCGTCCGACAAGGCGGCCGCGCCCACCTTGTATTACCTGCAGGCAGGCGCATTCCAGAATGCCGACGATGCCGATAACCTGAAAGCCCAGCTGGCCTTGCTGAGGTGGACCGAGATCCAGACCACTGAAATCGCCGGTAAGGGCATGTTCCATCGCGTGCGTGTCGGTCCATTCCGCGCCATGGACCAAGTTAATTCCACCCGCAGCCTGCTCGCGCAGAACAATATCCCCGCTACGCTGGTCAAAGAAATCCTAACCTCGCAGGAGAAGCCTGATGTTTGCCCGTATTTTGGCGCTATGTGCCGCTGCCGTATTGTCCGTGTCCGTTTTGTTTCAGCCAGCCGTCGCCGCGCCTGTTGCTGCATTTGAAGGCCACGATTACGCCACGGTGAAAGCCCCGCAGCCGGTTGCCACCGGCAAGAAAATCGAGGTTCTGGAGTTTTTCTGGTATCGCTGCCCACACTGTTTTCAGCTGGAGCCCAGCCTGCACAAATGGATGAAAACGCTGCCCAAGGATGCCCAGGTTCGTCGCGTTCCGGCCGTGTTCCGCGACGACTGGATGCCCGCTGCAAAAATCTATTACACCCTGGAACAGATGGGGCAAATCGATCGGTTGGGCAGCAAAGTGTTTGACGCGTACAACATTGAGAAAATCAATCTGGACGACCCGGCCGTGCTGGGCCCATGGATTGCCAAACAAGGTGTGGACCGTTCTAAATTTGAGACGATCTAACCATCCGTTCTCCACCCAGTCCAAAGCCACGCAAGGCGGCCGTCTGGCAACGGCCTACGCCGATCACCGGCGTACCGGCCTTCATTGTGGACGGCAAATACATGACCGCGCAGTCGATGACGCAGACCGAACCGCGCCTGTATGAAGTGCTCGACCAGCTCATCGTCAAGGCACGCGCCGAGCGCAGCAGCAAAAAGCCAGTCAAATAATCAGTCAGTTTGTCCACACGCCCCAGGGTTTTCATCACCGGCGCCAGCTCCGGGCTCGGCGCTGCGCTGGCACGACATTACGGCGCACAAGGCGCGCAGCTTGGCCTGGTCGGCCGCAAAGCTGACGCGCTCGCCGCCGTGGCGGTTGGCCTCGACGCCCACACCTATATTGCCGACGTGCGCGATGCCGCCGCAATGCAAGCGGCGGCGGCATCGTTCCTTCACGACGCTGGCACACCCGATATCGTCATCGCCGCGGCCGGCGTCGGCGTGGAGTCGCTGACCGAAGACGCCGCCGACGCCGTGGTGTTTCGCGCCGTGATGGACGCCAACGTGCTGGGGCTGGTGCATACTTTTGCGCCGTTCATTGCATCGATGCAGGCGGCCAATCTGCACCCCGGCGGCGTGCTGTGCGGAATCAGCAGCGTGGCAGGAGTGCGCGGCCTGCCGGGCGGCAGCGCATACTCGGCCTCCAAGGCCGCCGCTACGGTGTACCTCGAAGCCTTGCGGCTGGAACTGAAATCGCGTGGCATTGCCGTCGTCACCGTTGCACCCGGCTACATGGACAGCCCGATGACCGAGGTCAACCCCTATTCCATGCCATTCAAAATGAGCGCCGCGACGGCCGCAGAAAAAGTGGCCCGCCGCATCGCGCGCCGCTGTCCGCATACAGTCATTCCCTGGCAAATGGCCGCGGTCGCGCAGGTGCTGAAATGGCTACCGATCAGGGTCTATCATGCATTATTCGAAAAAGCGCCGCGCAAACCGCGCGGCCTGCCAACCTGACCCGCGTAATCTGCACGCTCCGGAGATTTAATGCCCAGCCCCTGGATACTCATCCTGATCGACGACCACCCGCTGCTACGCATGGGGGTGGCAGGCTATATCCAGCAGGAGCCCGACCTCAAGCTGATCGCGCAACTCGCCAACGCCGCTGAATTGCGCGCCTGGCTGGAAGCGGGCAACCGCGCCGATGCCGCATTGCTGGATCGGTCGCTGCCCGATGCCGATGGCCTCGACCTGGTGTCCGAGCTGCGCGACCTCGGCATCAAGGTCATCATGCTCACCATTGCCGACTCCGACGAAGAGATTTCCGAAGCCATTTCATCCGGCGTCGACGGCTATGTCGTCAAGTCCAGCGAGCCGGACCGGGTGCTCGCCGCGATCCGCAGTGTCTGCGAAGGCCAGAGCAGCTTCCCGCTCGCCATCATGCAGAAAATGGCGCGCGGCGAACTCAACGCCAATGCACTGGCCGCGCTCACCGCACGCGAAATGGACATCGTCAATTATGTGAAGGAAGGCCTGTCCAACAAGGTCATCGCCTACAAGCTGACCCTGTCGGAAAACACCGTGCGCAATCACCTGCGCAACATCATGGAAAAGCTCGGTTTGAAGAACCGCGTTCAGGTGGCCACCCTGGCGCTGAAGGAAGACCACAAGCGGCATTGAGCGCATTCACCCAATAAAAACGGCGGCCTTGATGGCCGCCGTTTTTATTTCATCGGGTAGTTAATTAGCGATTGTCGCTGTCGGCACGGTAATGGCGCGGGAGGAGCCCGACGCTATTCGACCGTGACGGATTTCGCCAGATTGCGCGGCTTGTCCACATCCGTTCCCTTTTGCAATGCCACGTAATATGCCAGCAGTTGCAGCGGGATGGTGTGCAGAATGGGCTGAAATAGCCCGGCGTGGTCGGGCATTTGCATGACGTGCACGCCCTCGCTCGACTGAATGTGCGTGTTCGCATCGGCAAATACATACAGCTCGCCGCCGCGCGCGCGCACTTCCTGCAGGTTGGATTTGAGCTTTTCCAGCAACTGCGTCGTTGGGCGCGACCGCGACCACCGGCATGTCCTTGTCCACCAGTGCCAGCGGGCCGTGCTTGAGTTCGCCGGCCGGATAGGCTTCGGCGTGGATATAGGAAATTTCCTTGAGCTTGAGCGCGCCTTCCAGCGCGATCGGGTAATGCAGGCCGCGCCCGAGGAACAGGGCATGGTGCTTGTCGGCAAAGTGCTCGGACCAGGCTTCGCAATGCCGGTTCGAGCTTCAGCACCTGCTGCACCGCGCTGGGCAGGTGGCGCAACGCGTGCAGGTGGTGCTGTCTCCTGCGCTGCGCTCAGCCTGCCGCGCAGCTTGGCCAGCACCAGCGTCAGCAGGAACAGGCCGGCCAGCTGGGTGGTAAAGGCCTTGGTCGAGGCGACGCCGATTTCGGGCCCGGCGCGGGTCAGGAACTCAGCTTGGACTGGCGGATCATCGCGCTTTCCGGCACGTTGCAGATCGCCAGCGTATGCGCGTGGCCCAAGCTTCCTTGGCGTGGTTCAGCGCGGCCAGAGTATCGGCGGTTTCGCCGGATTGCGAAATGGTGACCACCAGCGTGTTGGGATTGGGCACGCTGGTCGCGGTAACGATATTCGCTGGCGATTTCCACGTTGCAGGGAATGCCGGCGATCTCTTCCAGCCAGTAGCGCGCCACCAGCCCGGCATGGTGGCTGGTGCCGCAGGCGAGAATCAGGATGCTGTCGACCTGTGCGAATGCACCTGGCGGCTTCCGCGCCGAAGATGCCGGGCACCAGCGACTGGCTGTTGCACACCTTCCAGCGTGTCCGCCAAGGCCTGCGGTTGCTCGTGAATTTCCTTCTGCATGTAGTGCTGGTATTCGCCCAGCTCGCATGCTCGTGTTGTCAGTTCGCTGACGTGCACCGGACGTTCCACCGGCTTGCCCTTGCGCATCGAAAATCCGGTAGCCGTGCAGGCTCACTTCGACCACATCGCCTTCTTCCAGATACACCACGTTTTTCGTCACCGGCAGCAGCGCTGACACATCCGACGCGATGAAATGTTCCTGCAATTCCCACACCCAACAACAACGGGCTGCCCTTGCGCGCGCAGATCAGCTGGCTCGGATTGTCCGCCGCCACCACGCCGATGGCGTAAGCGCCCACCAGCTCGGCAAGCGCCGCCTGAGTTGCAACCAGCAGCGATTGCCCGCGCGCATAGTGGCTGTTGATCAGGTGCGCGATGACTTCGGTGTCGGTGTCCGGAGGTGAATTCGTAGCCTTGCGCCGTCAGGCGGGTGCGCAGCTCTTCGTAGTTTTCGATGATGCCGTTATGCACCACGGCGATGAGATTGCCGCTCATGTGCGGGTGGCGTTGCGTTCGCGGGCACGCCATGGGTGGCCCAGCGGGTATGTGCGATGCCGAGATGCCGTGAGTGTTGCGCGCGCTTTCTGCGGTCAGCTCGGCGACCCGGCCGGTGCTGCGCACGCGCTCCAGTGCCGTCATTCACCACCACCAGCCCAGCCGAGTCGTAGCCGCGATATTCTAGGCGCTGCAGACCTTCCAGCAGAATGGGCACCACATTACGTTGCGCAACCGCGCCGACAATTCCGCACATATTCACCTTTCCTTTTTGAGTTTGACGGGCGTTTCCAGCCCGGAATGGTCATCTGTTTGCCCGCGACAGCGTGAGCTCGCCGGCCGGCGCATCCTTGGTCATCGTGGTGCCGGCGCCGATCGTCGCGCCCTTGCCGACGCTGACCGGTGCGACCAGTTGGGTGTCCGAGCCGATGAACACATCGTCCTCGATCACGGTGCGATGCTTGTTCGCGCCGTCGTAGTTGCAGGTGATGGTGCCGGCGCCGATGTTGACCGGCTGCCCATGGTGGTGTCGCCGATGTAGGTCAGGTGATTGGCCTTGGAGCCAGTGTCGATCTCGCTGTTCTTGATTTCGACGAAATTGCCGACATGGACGTCGCGCGCCAGGACCGTGCCGGGGCGGATGCGCGAAAACGGCCCGAGCCGGTTGGCTTCGCCGATCGCGGCGTCGTCGATCAGGGTGAAGGCGTCGATGCGCGTGCCGGCGGCCATCGTGGCGTTGCGCAGCACGCAGTTCGCGCCGACCTGCACGCCGTCGCCCAGCATCACCTGGCCTTCGAACACGCAGTTGACGTCGATGTCGACATCGCGGCCGCAACTCAGCGTGCCGCGCACATCGAGCCGCGCCGGGTCGAGCAGCGTGACGCCGGATTCCAGCAGCGCCTGCGCGATTTCGTTCTGGTGGATGCGCTCGAGCTCGGCGAGCTGCGCCTTGCTGTTGACGCCGAGCACTTCCCATTCGTGGGCCGGCTGATGGGTTTCGATTGCCACGCCGGCGGCCACGGCGCGCGCGATGATGTCGGTCAGGTAGTACTCGCCCTGGGCGTTGTCGTTTTTCAGCGTGGCAATCCATTGTTTGAGATGGCGGGTGGCCACGGCGAGGATGCCGGTGTTGACCTCGGCAATCGCGCGCTCGGCGTCGGTCGCGTCCTTGTGCTCGACGATGTGGGTGACCTTGCCGTGCTCGCGCACGATGCGGCCATAGCCGGTCGGGTCGGCCAGCGTCACCGTCAGCAGCCCCAGCTTGCCCGCCTGCGCGGCTGCTACCAGCGGCTGCAGCGTGGCGGTGTGGGTCAGCGGCACATCGCCGTACAGCACCAGCGTCACGCTGTCGTCCGCCAGTTGCGGCAGCGCCTGCTGCACCGCGTGGCCGGTGCCGTGCTGTTCGGCCTGCAACACAAACGTCAGTTTGTCGTCGGCCAGCGCCTGCGGCACCGCCTCGCCGCCAAAGCCGTATACCACGCAGGTCTGCGTCGCGCCGAGGGCGTGGGCGTTGTCGACCACGTGTCCCAGCAAGGGTTTGCCCGCCAGTTTATGCAACACCTTGGGCAGGTCGGAGCGCATGCGGGTGCCCTTGCCCGCGGCAAGGATGAGGATTTCAAGCTTGGAATGCATGGGGTCGGTCTGGGTTGAGGTGTCAGGAAGCCTGCAAAACGCGCGCCAAGTATAAGGCCAGCCCCGCTACAGGAAAATGATTAGGGCAAGCCTGCGCTTGCCCCTGGTGTCGATCCTGCCCGGCTGGATGCTGCCTCGCCAGTAATCTAGCGCAGCAAGTCGTCCGATTCGCGCCTGAATTCACCTTCCAGCACGTCGTCGTTGGCGGAACGCAGGGGATCGGGCTTACGCTGGCCCCAGGTGCCAGGCATCAGCAACAGCACCAGCGCGATGACATCGCTGATGAAGCCGGGGAAGACAAGCAGCCCGCCCGCGAGGAGAATGCGACCCGAGGCGAACAGCGACGCCAGCGGGTTCGCCCCGGACTGCACCGAAAACAGCATGCGTGCGCCCAGGCCACCCGCTCGACGCGAATCAGCATGACGCCGGCGACGGCGGCGAGCAATAGCCACAGCAGTACCCAGCCGCCGATAAAACTGGCCGCCCAGAAAATGCCGATGGCCTCGAGCACCGGGAACGACAACAGCAGTAGCACAATCCAACTAAAGCGCATGACATGGAACCTTTGTTAATCTTGACGAACTTACCCGATGCGGCGAGCGCGGAAATCCTCGCGACCGCCCTGGTCGACAGCCGGGCGGCGGCGTGCGTGAACGTTTTGGCGGAATGCCACTCTGTTTACCGCTGGCAGGGCCAAGTGGAAACGGCGGCTGAAATCCCGCTATTGATGAAAACCACCGTGGCAAATTATCCGCTGGTTGAACAAATTGTTCGTGCCCAGCATCCTTACGACGTACCTGAACTGATTGCCATACCGATTACACACGGCTTGCCGGCCTATCTCGACTGGCTGACCACGGAGACAGAACAACATGATTAATTGGATACGCTCGCTCGGCACACCTTTATCGATTTGGGGCGTGTTGGCGTTTTTTCAAGTCACGCTGGTTCCCGTAGCGCTGGCCGATGAGTTTCTGGAGCCCGAAGCCGCGTTCACGTTCTCGGCGCGTGCGCTCGATGCCAATACGCTGGAGGCGCGCTGGCAGATCGCGGACGGCTATTACATGTACCGCGAAAAATTCAAATTCGAGTTGAAGGACGGCACGCTGGGCAGCCCCAGGTTTCCTGCGGGCAAGCTGAAGCAGGACGAGAATTTTGGCAAGGTTGAAACCTACCGCAAGGAGGTGCGCATCACCTTGCCCATTCAGAGCATCCAGCGTACGCC
Source organism: uncultured beta proteobacterium (assembly GCA_963828945.1). Taxonomy (GTDB): domain Bacteria; phylum Pseudomonadota; class Gammaproteobacteria; order Burkholderiales; family Thiobacillaceae; genus Thiobacillus. The sequence continues at coordinate 226,696 of CAWHHA010000024.1, read as the reverse complement.
GGGCGCCACCTCGGTCACGCTGACAACGAAGTCGCAGGGCTGCGCCGATGCCGGCTTGTGTTACACCCCGCAAACGGTCAGTGCGACGATCAAACTGCCTGCTGTGCTGGCGGAGGCTGCGGCTGCGATGCCGGCTGCTTCACTCGCGTCCGCCCCGGCGCTCGGCAGCTTGAGCAGCCTGGGGGCCATGTCGATGCCCAAATTGCTGCCACCGGACGAAGCCTTTTTGGTCGCGGCGACGCTGGTCGATGCGCAAACCGTGAAACTGGATTTCACGCCGACGGCCGACACCTATCTCTATCGCGACAAGCTCGGCTGGGTCGTCAAGGCGCCCGCCGATGTGAAGGTGTTGCGCGTGGATCTGCCGGCAGGCGAAGTCAAGAATGATCCCAACTTTCCCACCCCGATGGAGGTGTATCACCACGATGTGGCCGCCCGGCTCACACTGTCGCGCGCACTGGCAGCGGGTGAAACGCTGGTGCTCGAAGCGGGCTGGCAGGGCTGCAATGAAAAGGTCGGTGTGTGCTACCCGCCGCTCAAGCGCGATTTCACGCTGGGTGCAGATGCGGCGACGCCTGCGGTGAGCGCGCTAGCACCTGATCCGGGTGCAGCAGCAGCCCCCGAGTCCGACACTTCGCGTATTGCGCGCGTGCTAAAGGACGGCAGTTTCTGGGCGGTTGTCGCCACTTACTTCGGCTTTGGCCTGCTGCTCGCGCTGACGCCCTGCGTGTTCCCGATGATCCCGATTCTGTCGGGCATCATCGCCGGGCAAAACCGGACCATGACCAAGACGCATGGCTTCCTGCTCGCGCTCGCCTATGTGCTGGGCATGGCGATCACCTACGCCATGGCGGGCGTGGCAGCGGCGCTTTCCGGTACGCTGATTTCCAATGCGCTGCAGAATCCGTGGGCGCTCGGAATTGGCGCCGGTATCTTCGTGCTGCTGGCGCTGTCGATGTTCGGTTTTTTCGAGCTCCAACTGCCGAGCGCGCTGCAGAGCAAGTTCTCCGACGCGTCGAACAAGATGAAGGGCGGCAACTTTGTGGGCGTGTTTGTCATGGGCGCACTCTCCGCTGTCATCGTCGGCCCCTGCGTTGCGCCGCCCCTTGCCGCCGCGCTCGTCTTCATCGCGCAGACCGGCAACACCTTGTTGGGTGGCATTGCGCTGTTCGTGCTGGCGCTCGGCATGGGGATTCCATTGCTGCTGGTCGGGCTGTCGGCGGGCGCATTGCTGCCGCGCGCGGGCGGCTGGATGAATGCAGTGAAAAACTTCTTTGGCGTGCTGATGCTGGCGATCGCGGTCTATCTCATTTCGCCCATCATTCCGGCCTGGGTCAACATGCTGCTGTGGGCGCTGTTGCTGATTGCGTCGGCGATTTTCCTGCACGCGATGGATCCGCTGCCAGCACAGGTTTCTGGCTGGGCCCGCTTATGGAAAGGTCTCGGCGTGGTGCTGCTGATCGGCGGGCTGGCGCTCCTGCTCGGCATGCTGGCGGGGAGCCGCGATCTGTTGCAGCCACTGGACGTATTCAAAGGCGGCACAGGTGGCTCGGCGATGGCAGCCGAACAACATGGCCTGAAATTCGAGAAGGTAAAGGATGTGGCCGCGCTCGACGCACGGCTGGCGCAGGCCAAAGCCGAGGGTCGCGCAGTAATGCTCGATTTTTATGCGGACTGGTGCGTGTCGTGCAAGGAAATGGAGCGTTTCACCTTTGTTGATCCCAAGGTACAGGCGCGGCTGAAAGGTGTGGTGCTATTGCAGGCCGATGTGACGGCTACCAGCGATGCCGACAAAGCGTTGCTGAAACGATTCAACCTGTTTGGTCCGCCCGGGCTGATCTTCTGGAACAGCACGGGCGAGCAGTCGACTTACCAGGTGGTCGGCTACGAGAAGCCCGAGAAGTTTCTTGCCAGCCTCGACGCGGCACTGGGTTCCTGATTCAGCCGCTGGTCGCCAGTTCGCGACTGGTGAGCTTGAACTTGAAATGATCCGGCTCGCCGGCTGGCGGCGCCAGCGCAAAATTGCGCGCCTCGACTTCGCGTATTTTCCACCGTTATCGGCATGACTTTGCAGGTTGCCGACGGCAGCGTTACCCACGCCGAAATGCGCCGCCTGGCGCTGCTGTATGAATTGGTGACGTTTGGGTTTGAATTGATGGACTGGCTTTGAGCGCAACCCGGTCGCCAGCGCGCTGGGCTGAATCACACCAACCGCCATCTTGCCGTCAGCGGTTGGTGACCTTGCTTATTTTCTGACGCAAGCCTCGCCCTGTAGGGTAAAGGTATTCAGGTTCTGACTCGGGCAAAAACTGATGTTGCCGGTCGCGGTGATGTTGACCTGGCCGCCACGAAAAATCCCCGCGCCCTTGTCGAGTTCGCTGATGGTTTCGGTTACGCCGAACGCACAGGGCGCACCCGCGTCATCGAAGGCCAGCGGCGGGGTGATGATTTGCGCCTGATCATTCTTCGTGACGAACATGTTGCGAAAATCAAATACGGCGGTATGCGCCAGCGTGCTGGCCCCCGTCTGCGGATCGGCAGACACGACTTTTCCGACCAGAGCACCGCAATCGTTAAAGACCTCCTGTCCATTCGCACTCTGAATCATGGCCAGGCAGATTTGCCCGACCTGTTTGGTTGCGGACACATTCAGCGTGGTCACGTTGCCGCTCACGCTCACGTGGCGTCAGGCCTGTTCCGCACTGCATGGCGGCCATGGATTGAATCGGAAGCAGGGAAAGGGTGGTCAGGATCATTGCCGTACGTTTCAACATCATCTTGCGCTCCTCCTTATTGGGAAATTGTGGTTAAGCAGTGAATGAAACTCCGGTCGAAATGAGTTCCGCCGCCGAAACTATCACAATTAACCAATGAGCATGGTCAACTTTTACAACCGTTTGCCGTCAAGCCTGGGGGGATTTTCAGATACCGGTTTTGGGCGAAAACCTTTGATGGAAAAATTCCTGAACCACGCCCCTTCTTTTCCTTCAGCTTCGGGGGCGGCTTTCGGCTATTGCGGTCATTGGAAGACTCTCCAGTTAGAAGCCCTGGATAGTCAATTCGAGTGTCTGCTTTTCGAAAATGCGAACTGGCGCTTTCGGCCCAAAAGCGACCTCCAAGCTTCCGATTGATAAAAGTCCGCTTCCGTGTGTGTAGCCGACATTCTGGAAATTGGCTTGGTTAAAGCGCACCTTGGCCATATGCGACACCGCTCTAGTTAACTTTGTGCGGGCGTGCGTCTGCTTCCCGAGTTGGGTAGCCAACTGACCTTTCTGCCAAAACCCGCCGAACCGCCTCTCTATCCCCGTATATAGAGTCAACATCCTAAAAGTTGTCGGATTTCTTTACGGTTTTTCCAGTCATCGTTCGCCAAGTTAACCTAAGTAACTGATTAAATTGCCCCCCATATCGAATGGCTCATTCTTTGCTTTCTTCGTCTGGAGCTATAAGCGGATAGCTGCGTTGCCGTACGGGATCATTCAAGAGGCCACCTAGAGCCTTGACTGCGTTGAACCCGTCAGAAATTACTTTAAACGTAATACATTGGTTTTCACCATTTCTGAGGAGAGGTTTCAATGAGCACGCATCAACCCTTGTGCGCACCTGCGTCGCAGGCGACCACCGCAATGCCTTCCCCGCCGCACAGCCGCAAAGGATCGGCCCAGTGGCTGGTGTCCAGCCTTGCGGCTGGTATCCTCGGCTTCGCCGCCACGCCGGCCCTGGCCATCACGACTTACGACATCACGCTCATTGGCTTGTACGGTGCCGGCTATACCCGCAGCAGCGACGGCTACCAGAACAATGTCACCCAGTTCCTTAGCGCTGCCGGGCAGGTGGCGGGATATGCCGAGCGCTACAACGGCGCGACCTACAACGGCCAGAGCACTTGGTTCTACAACGGCAGCACGACGCAGGCGATCGGGCTCACCGGCAGCGGTCATACCAATAGCAGCACCGGCTATCAGTACAACTACGCCATGGATCTCAACACCGCCGGGACTGTGGTGGGATATGCTTACCGCTACAACGGCGCGACCGACACCGGCTACAGCGCCTGGCTCTACAACGGCAGCACGACGCAGGAGATCGGGCTCACCGGTGGCGTCCATACCCGTAGCGACAATTACCAGAAAAACGTCGCCCAGACCATCAACGCCGCTGGCCAAGTGGTGGGGCAGGCCGACCGTTACAACGGCGCGACTTTTAACGGCAAGAGCACTTGGCTCTACAACGGCAGCACCACGCAGGAGATCGGGCTCACCGGCACCGGGCATACCCGTAGCAGCGACGGCTTCCAAGCCAACTCTATCAATGTCCTCAACGACGCCGGGCAGGTGGCGGGGTATGCCCAGCGCTACAACGGCGCGACCGCCACCGGCTACAGCGCCTGGCTCTACAACGGCAGCACCACCCAGGAGATCGGCCTGACCGGTACCGGATATGCCCACAGCAGCACCGGCTACCAGTACAACATCGCCCAGCGCCTCAATGCCGTCGGCCAAGTGACGGGGTATGCCCAGCGCTACAACGGCACGACCCCCACCGGCACAAGCGCCTGGCTCTACAACGGTGGCACCACGCAGGCGATCGGGCTTACCGACACCGGGCATACCCGTAGCAGCGACGGCTACCAGAGCAACTTCACCACGGGCCTCAACGCCACTGGGCAGGTGGCGGGGTATGCCAGCCGCTACAACGGCGTGACTGATACCGGCCGGAGTGCCTGGCTCTATAACGGCAGCACCACGCAGGAGATCGGGCTCACCGGAACCGGGCATACCCGTAGCGACGGCTACCAGAACAACTACGCCAAGTTTCTCAACGCCGCCGGCCAGGTGGCAGGGGTTGCCAGCCGCCACAACGGCGCAACCGACACTGGCTCCAGCGCCTGGCTCTTCAACGGTAGCGCGACGCAGGAGATTGGACTCACTGACATCGGCCATACCGACAGCAGCACCGGCTACCAGAGCAATGACACCCATTTCCTCAACGCCGCCGGACAGGTGGCAGGGGTTGCCCAGCGCTTCAACGGCGCGATCACCGCCGGCTTCAGCGCCTGGTTCTACGATTCGCTCAGCAACCAGACCTACAACATGGATGGCTCGGTTTCGAGCCTGACGGGAGAGGCTTACAGTTCTATCCGCTACCTGGGCGACGATGGTCTGGCGCTGGGCCACTTCACGCTGTACGACGCCGCTGGCGCGTCCTTGGGCGACCGTGCTTTCTCCTTTACCATGGCCGATGGATGGAGTGATCTGGGAAGCCTGGTTGATGGTGGCCTCAATGATGCCGGCTGGGACCATCTTGCCACTACCGTCCGCGCTAATGGCATCGGCTACATCGTCGGCAATGGGGTGCTGACCGGCATGAATGGACAAGCTGCTTACCTGCTGACCCCCGTTCCCGAACCCGAAACCTGGGCAATGCTGCTGGCCGGCCTGGGGTTGGTGGCGGCTGCGGCACAACGGCGCAAGGTGTGTGCTGCCGGCTGATTCGCCACACCCCCAACTCAACCCGCCGCAGAAACGGCGGGTTTTTTTATTAGCTAGGCTACGTGCTCAAATTCAGACAGCTCGTTTACCTTACGCTTCGGCTGAAACGCCGCCGCCAAGCAGCACTATTCCCGGTCGACTGCTCCTGGTCGCAAACCAGTCGCCCAGTAATGCAGTTTTCCTGTCAACGACTGACTCTTCTGGCCGGTTTGAGGCTTTCGGTCAAAGACCCAAACCCCGCGCCATCTATCTTTATTTGTGCCGCTCGATGGGATTGCCGTCAATCGGCCGTGAGCCAAAGTTGGTGCTGGCGGCATAGGCCAGGCCGCTGGCTGGCATGACGGGGGCGCGAGTTGAAACTGCTCGGTGCTTGAGTATTGCGCCGCGCCTGTCAGGCGCGGCGCAATACCGCAATGTTTTCGAGCAGGGGCATGACGACGGGCTGGATTTTTCGGCGCATCAGCGAGCCGATGGCTGTGGTCTTGATGAAGATGGGGCGAACCGTGTCGGCATTGACTGCGGCCAGCGCATCGAGCGCGGCGCAGTCCTGTTCAAACTGGGGCGCGGCGGCGAGCAGCTCGGCGCGCGCAGCGGCGAGACTGGCGGCATCGGTCTGGCGCAACGGCGCAGCCCAGTTGGCCAGCGCATCCAGCGTGTGGTTGACCACTTCCTGCACTTCCGGGCGATCCAGAATCAGTGCGACGGTGGCGATGAAGGTTTGCCCCTGTGCCGACAGCGCTTTTTCCAGCATCACGCTGTAGGGGTTGTCGGCGAGCTGCGGCACGTCCGCATGATCTGCGCGCGCGGCACGCGGGCTGGGCAGGTTGTCGGGCTGCAATTCGAGGAAGGCGACGTAATACGAATTGCGGCTGTTGCCGCGTTTCCACATCGACAGCCGTTCGGCTTCGGTCATCACGCCCGAGTACAACATGACAGCGATGGTGTCGAGAATGCCAACGTCATCTTCGTGCAAAAACGCCAGGTGCTCGACCAGAAATTCGGCCAGCACGCGACCCATGCCACCCTGGCACACCACGTCGCGCATCAGCATCAGGCGCGCGTTTTCGATGGTGGACATGCACCACCAGGCGCGCCGCGCCAGTTCGTCGGTAAGTGCGGGCGAGTGGACGACTGCGACCACCGCTTCTTCTTCCGCGATCAACAACAATTGCGCCAGATGCTGGGGCGACAGGCCGGACTGCGACTGCCGCGTCCAGCGGGTCAGATGCACCGGGTAGCCGCCGGGCGAGCCCAGCGCATGGCCGGACAGAAGTTCGCGCACGCGCTTGAGGTAGCGGTCTGAGCGCTCGTTGGGTTTAAGCGGTACGCTGGCTTCGCCCTGCGGGGTGAGCGCCCACAGCGTCATGTTCGATTCGTCGATGCGTACGGCCAGGAGCTCGGTGTTGAACAGGACATTGAGGCGCAGTTCGTCCTCGGGGGAGAGTTCGTCGTTCATGGATGATGTGGTGGCAACGGATAAAAGGCCTGGTCGAGCGTGACCGGTTGGCGTGCGCCTATTTTAGCCTGTTGGGAGGTGGCTTTCCCGGACCGGAAAAACAGGATTAAACTATCTTAATTGTACGTTTGGGAGCCAGACATGTTGCTACGATTGATTGCCTTGATGCTGTTTGCCGGGCTCGGCGGCTCGCCAGTCCTGGCCGCGCCAGCCGAAACTGTGAGTGTGCCAAATGGCGCACAACTGTACGCACGCAATTGCGCATCCTGTCACGGCCAAAAGGGTGACGGTGGCATCGGCGTGCCGCTGGCCTTGCCCTCGTTTCAGGCGGGCATTAGCGATGAGTACCTTCGACAGTCCATTCATTATGGCCGTCCCGGGCGGGTCATGCCCGCGTTTTCCAGCCTGAGTCCGGATGAAGTCGAGGCCATCGTGCGCCATGTGCGTTCCTGGAACAAAGGCCCCAGCGTCGCGTATTCGACAAAGCCCATACCCGGCGACCCCGCACACGGCAAAGCCTTGTATGAACAGTATTGCACCGCCTGTCACGGCGTCAGCGGCGAAGGCGCCAAAGGCACCGGGGTCACGTTCTCGCGGCCGCGCGACTTGCCGATCATGGCGCCCGCGCTGCATAACCCCGGCTTTCTGGCAGCGGCACCCGACGCCATGATCAAGGCAACCTTGATGAATGGTCGCGATGGTACGCCGATGCAGTCTTACCTCAAGCTGGGGCTGAAGGAAAAAGACATCGATGATCTGGTGAGCTATGTGCGCAGTTTCGAAACCCAGCCGCTGGGGTCGAGCGCGACCATGGTGAAGACAGAGACACCGGTGATCATCCGCGAATCGCCCTACGACTTGAAAACCACAGTCGAACGCGTCAAGACGGCAGTGACCACCAATAACTTTTTCTACGGCCGGGTGCAGACGCTTGAATATGGGCTGACCACACCGGAAAAAGAAAACCCGAACCAGGTCATTGTCTATTTCTGCAATATCAGCCTGCTCAATCAGGCGCTGGCCATCGATCCGCGCGTCGGCATGTTTTTGCCTTGCCGCGTCAGCATCTTCGAGAAAAATGGCAAGGTGCAGGTGATGTCGGTCAATCCCAAGGTACTGAGCCGGCTGTTCAACAATTCCGAACTGAACCAGCTGTGTGAGCAACTGGAGCAGAGCTACACCGCGATTATCGAGGAGGCGACGCTATGAAACACCGCATGCAACATTTTTTGCTCAGCGTGCTGACGTTCGCGTGTTTAAGCGCGCCGGTGGCGGCCGATGGACTGCTCATGACGCGCACGGACAAACCGTTTCCCGAGGCCATGACCGTGCTGCAAAGCGCCATTTCGTCACGTGGTTACACCATCACGCGCCTGCAGCAGGTGAATGAAAACCTGGAGCGGCGCGACTACAAGAGCGATATGTACCGCGTGGTGTATTTCGGCAAATACGAGGAAGTGAAACAGCTGACGGCAGCGCACCCGGAGCTGATCGCGTTTTTGCCCTTGAGCATCACGATTTTTGCGGAAGGCGACCAAAGCATCATGGTGGCGAGCCATCCGCAAACCATATCAACGTTTTACCCGGATGCGGCCCTGAAACCGGTATTTGATCGCTGGGAAAACGACATCGAAGCGATCATGGATGAGGTGCGCGAATAGGCGGCGCGGCGTGACGCGCAGCCCGTAATCAAAGCAGCTTGAACGCCTGACGTGCTGCTGCGATGGTGGCGTCGATATCGGCATCGCTGTGCGCAGCCGAGACGAATCCCGCTTCAAATGCCGAGGGCGCCAGATAAAAACCGAGGTCGAGCATGGCGTGGAAGAAGCGGTTGAACTTCTCCTTGTCGCACTGCATCACCTCGGCAAAACTGGTCGGTGGTTTGGCCGCGAAATAGAGGCCGAACATGCCGCCGACCGAATCGGCACAAAAGGTGACGCCGGCATCTTTCGCCGCGGCGTTGAGGCCGTTCACCAGGCGCTCGGTGCTGGCGGTCAGGCGCGCATGGAAGCCGGGTGCGCTGATGGCGTCGAGCGTGGCGAGCCCTGCAGCCACCGCGACCGGATTGCCCGACAGCGTGCCGGCCTGGTACACCGGGCCGGTGGGCGCGAGGTAGTCCATCACGTCGGCGCGGCCGCCAAACGCGCCGACCGGCATGCCGCCGCCGATGACCTTGCCGAGCGTGGTGAGGTCGGGGCGGATGCCGAGCAGTTTTTGCGCGCACCCCAGGTCAACCCGAAAGCCCGTCATCACTTCGTCGAATATCAGCAGGGCGCCGTGCGCGTCGCACAGGCGGCGCATCGCGGCCATGAATTCGGCGGTCGGCTTGACCAGGTTCATGTTGCCGGCAAACGGCTCGACGATGATGCAGGCGATCTCGTTGCCGATTTCGGCGAAGGTGCGCTCGAGCCCGGCGACGTCGTTGTAGTCGAGCACCAGGGTCTGCGCCGCGACTTCGGGCGGCACACCCGCCGAAGTCGGGTTGCCGAAGGTGAGCGCGCCGGAGCCCGCTTTCACCAGCAGGAAATCGGCGTGGCCGTGGTAGCAGCCTTCAAACTTGATGAACTTGCTGCGGCCGGTGAAGCCGCGCGCCAGACGGATTGCGCTCATCGTCGCTTCGGTCCCGGACGACACCAGGCGCACCTTTTCGATGCTCGGCACGAGTTCGATGATGCGCCGGGCAATGGTGAGTTCGGCCTCGGACGGCGCACCGAACGACAAGCCGTTGGCGGCGGCATCCTGCACCGCCTGCACCGTGCCGGGGTGGGCATGGCCGAGGATGGCCGGACCCCACGAGCCGACGTAGTCGATGTATTCGCGACCATCGGCGTCCCACACCCGCGATCCCTTGGCACGGCTGAAAAACACCGGCGTGCCGCCCACGCTCTTGAAGGCGCGCACCGGCGAATTCACGCCGCCGGGGATGACCTGTTGCGATTGCTCGAAGAGTTGTTCGTTGCGATTCATGGTGCGGGTCTCACTGTTCGGATTCGGTTGCAAATAATTGATTCAGTGCGTGCGCGTTGGCGCACACGTCCGCACCGTCGAACAGCGCCGACAGCACGGCGAGGCAGTCGGCGCCGCTATCGAGCAGCGCGGGCGCGTTGGCCAGCGTGATGCCGCCGATGGCGACGATGGGTAGATGGATTTGCGGCGCTGCTTCGCGCAGCAAATCGAGGCTCGCGCGCGCAGCGTCAGGCTTGGTCGGTGACGGAAAGAAACTGCCGAAGGCGACGTAATCGGCGCCTGCCGCCTGCGCTGCCAGCGCCAGATCAAGGCTTTGATAGCACGATGCACCGACAAACTTGTCCTTGCCCAGAATGATGCGTGCCTCGCGCACGGTGCCGTCGTCGCGCCCCAGATGGACGCCGTCGGCATCGCACAAATCAGCCAGCCGCAGGTCGTCGTTCACGATCAGCGGCACCTTGAAGCGGCGGCACAGTGCGACCAGCTCGCTCGCCTGTTCATGGCGGCGGGCGACATCGCCGGATTTGTCGCGGTATTGCACGGCCGCCACGCCGCCGCGCAACGCCGCTTCAACCTGGGCCAGCAGATGGCTGGTGTCTGCGGTTTCGGGGGTGATGGCGTAAATGCCGCCCGGAAATTCAGGTTTGGGTGAGCTCACGCATTGCCTTCGGTTTGCACGTCCTGCGCCCAGAAAAAGCGCTCCGGGATGTATTGCCCCATGCCGGGGCGAAACGCGGCCTTGAGCGCTTCGTAGGTGAAGTTCTGCGCTTCGCGCACCGCCGTTGGCATGTCCTGGCCGTAAGCCAGGGTGGCGGCGATGGCCGAAGCGAGGGTGCAGCCGGAACCGTGATAACTGCCGGGCAGACGATCCCAGGCATCGGTCTGCACATGGCCGTCCAGGTTGTACAGGCTGTTCAGCACGCGTGGCGTGGTCTCGTGGGTGCCGGTGATGAGCACGTATTCGCAGCCGAGGTCGACCAGGTGTTTGGCGCAGGCGGCCAGATCCATGTCGTCGTCATCCGACTCGAACAGCGCCAGTCGCCGTGCTTCGTGGCTGTTGGGGGTGATGATGCTGGCTTGCGGAATCAACAGATCGCGCATGGCCGAGATCATGTCGTCGGTGGTGAACTCGTCGCCGCGCCCGGACGCCAGCACCGGGTCGAGCACCACCGGGATGTCAGGGTAGTCGGCGAGGATTTCGGCAATCACCGCCATCGACTCCGGGCTGCCCAGCATGCCCAGCTTGAACGCAGCGACCGGCACGTCTTCGAGCAACATGCGCGCCTGATCCATCACCCACTCGGAGTCGATCACCAGAATTTCATCGACCCCGGCGGTGTCCTGCACGGTGAGGGCAGTGATCACCGATAGCGGATGACAGCCCATGCTGGCCAGGGTGAGCAGGTCAGCCTGGATGCCCGCGCCCCCGGTCGGGTCGGATGCGGCAAAGCTCAGGACCAGCGGTGGCGTGGGTTTGGGTGCAAAAATGGAAGGCATGGCGTCGCTGCTATAAAATCAAGCCCCGATTTTAGCTGATTCCCTTCCCCCTCATGTCTGAAACCCCTGAATACTCAAGCTGGATGTGCCTGATCTGCGGCTGGATTTACCATGAGGAAACCGGCGCACCTGACGATGGCATCGCCCCGGGCACCCGCTGGGAAGACGTGCCGATCAACTGGACGTGCCCGGATTGCGGCGCGCGCAAGGACGATTTCGAGATGGTGACGTTTTAAGTATTAACGAAACCCTCAAGAAAGCGCACGGGTGGGCGTTAGTGCGTACAGGCTAGCGCGATGTGAGTAGGTTTCCCTGTTTTGTCCATCGGTGATAGTCGCCAAGAGCGGCATGGCTGGGGTTGAACAACATTAATCAATATAAGGAGATGGGTTATGAATATTCGGTGGATTGCAACGTGGATGATGCTGACGCTCTCAACCAGTGTGTGGGCTATTTCTCCCTACATTCAGGGCGACTCTGTGGCAGGCGGCAGCGCTCAAGCCGCAGCGACGGCGGTTGAAGGCAAACTTAAAAAAGGCGGCTTTAAAGTCGTTGGCAAATATTTCCCCAAAGGCCTGGCGGGCTTTGGGGTGGTGATTGCGACTGACGGAGCCATGCTGGACACGGTGGGCTCGGTCGGCGAGGAAGCGATTATGGGCGCGGCCATTCGCATCGGCGTCAAGGCCGATGGCAGTATTGCTTACACCAATCCTGATTACTGGTATCGCGCCTTTTTCCGCAAATCGTTTGCCAAGAATGAGGACGCAGTGAAAGCCCTGCAAGGGCGTTTACAGGAGGCGCTGGGCGCGGGTAAAGGGGTGGGTGGCGATGAAACTGCTGCGAGCCTGTCCAATTATCGCTACATGATCGGGATGGAGCGCCTGGATTCATCCAAGAACAAGTTGAATGAATACGGCAGTTTTGCCGAGGCACTCAAGGTGGTGCGTGAAAACCTGGCCAAGGGTGTGGGAAAAACCACCAAGATATATGAGGTGGTGCTGCCTGACAGCAAGCTGGCCGTGTTTGGTGTCGCCATGAATGACGGCGAAAACAGTGACGGCGAGTGGATCAAGCGGATCGACATGCAAAACAGTGTCGCCGGTTTGCCTTACGAGATTTACATCGTTGACAAGAACGTGGGCGCACCACACGGTCGTTACCGTATCGCGCTGGCGTTCCCTGATGTAGGCATGGGGCAGTTCATGCGTATTTCATCCTTGCCGAATGTCATCATGGAAACCATGGGCAGCGTGGCGGGAGTCGAGAAGAAATCGAGCGAAGAAGCCTGGCAGTAAATCATTCGGGCTGCCTGCAGGTAAAAAGGGCGCTGCCATGCAGCGCCCTTTTTTATTTGCACGAATGAACTGTCGATGCCAGCAAACTGGCGCTAAAGAAGCAGGTTTCGATGCCGTAATGTTTACCACACAGGGTGTGTGCAGTTCAGACCACCCGCTGACCCTGGTGGAGAGAACGTGTGGATAACGAAGCATTGAAGGGTGTCAAGGTGATGATCATCGATGACAGCAACACAATCCGCCGCAGCGCGGAAATATTTTTGAGTCAGGCTGGCTGCGAGGTCATCCTGGCGCAGGACGGGTTTGATGCCCTGTCCAAAATTACCGATCACGAACCCGATGTGGTGTTTGTTGACATCATGATGCCGCGCCTGGATGGCTATCAAACTTGTTCGCTGATCAAGCGCAATGCGAAATACCGTGCCACGCCCGTCATCATGCTGTCGTCCAAGGATGGCTTGTTCGACCGTGCACGCGGACGCATGGTGGGCTCGGATGAGTACCTGACCAAACCCTTTACCAAAGACACGCTGTTGACGGCGGTGCGCGAGCACGCCGGCGCCAGGGCCTAACTGTTTTCAAGGAGCATAAATTATGGCGATTAGTCGAATTCTGGTTGTAGATGATTCCCCAACCGAGCGCTTTTTTCTGTCCGAGTTACTGGTCAAAAATGGCTATCTGGTGAGCATGGCGGAAAGTGGCGAAGAGGCGGTCGCCCAAGCCAAACAAACCTTGCCGGATTTGATCGTGATGGATGTGGTGATGCCCGGCATGAATGGCTATCAGGCGACACGCATGCTGACCAAGGAAGATGCGACCAAGCATATCCCCGTCATCATGTGCACCACCAAGGGTCAGGAAACCGACAAGGTGTGGGGCATGCGGCAGGGTGCAAAGGCCTATCTGGTCAAGCCGGTCAAGCCGGAAGAACTGCTGTCACAAATCAAGGCCTTGGGCTGAGCGGATCAAGATGGGCAAGAAGTTCAATCTACGCGAGTTTCAGACGACGCTGTCGCAACAGCTGCTGGCTGCTGCGACGCGCGACAACACGGGTTCCCGTCTGGGGTTTCAGGTGGGCGAGGTGAGCTGGCTGGTAAGCCTGGCTGACACGGAGGAAGTCATTCCTGTGCCGACCATCGTCAAGGTTCCGGGCGCACGTCGCTGGTTTCGCGGGGTCGCCAACATCCGGGGCAACCTGTATGCGGTGAGTGACTTTGCTGATTTCATGGGGCAAGGGGTGACGGCTGATCATGCCAATTGCCGCTTGCTGATTCCGCATCATGATTTTGGTGTGAATGCCGCCTTGCTGGTACGCAGTGCGTTGGGTTTGAGAAACGTCAGCCGTTATCAGCTGCGTGATGAGCAGGGTGCCCATCCCTGGGTTGCGCGCCACTATGCCGACGAAGCCGGTGCCGTTTGGTGTGATCTGGATTTTGGGCAATTGCTTGGCAATCCCGACTTCCTGATGGTTGAGGCGTAGCGGACAAAACGCCGGTCGTTAAATAGAGGGCGCGCAGGCGCTGATTAATAGATAGTTTGGAGCGTTGAACATGGCAATCTCGATCTCGATAAATAGCCTTAAGGGTCTGGCCGGCCGCATGACGGACAAAGTCACAGGGGGGCGTGGCAGCGATCAAACCACCCTGATCATGCAGACCGTGCGCAAACTGGCGGATAAAGAATCCGGCGCTGTGCCCTTGATTGGTCATTTGCCCGTCGACAAGCAATATATGTATGCCGGCGGCACCCTGATTGTTTCGCTGCTGCTCGCGGCGGGATTCACCATTTACAGTACGGTGCAACTCGACAATCGGGCGGGCTATGAGACGCGTGCCGGTGCGCTCAAGGTGCTGTCGCAACGCTTGCCATTGACTGCGCAGCAATCCGTTCTGGGTAACGTGGGCGCCTTCAAGAAGCTGGGCGAAGGTAAGGCCGAATTTGAGGCAACCTTGACCGGGCTGACCGAGGGCGATGATGAAGTGCCTGCGTCAGGCGGCGCAGCGCTCGATACCGTAGAGAAAATCAGCCAGCAGTGGAAAAAATTCAGCCCACAAGTGACGCAGATTTTGTCGCAACAAAAGAACCTGATCTCGGTGAGCCAGAACGTTAAGAAAATTAACACCCTGAGCCTGGATTTGCAGGAGGTTTCCGAACAGCTGGCGATGCAGCTTCTGGACTCGGGCGCCAGTGTGCACGAAGTATCGCGCGCCAACCAGCTGGTCATGCTGAGCCAGCGTTTGCCGAAAAACGCGAACTTGCTGCTGTCGGCTGACTTGATCGATCCCGAGGTGGTGTTGCAACTGGAAAAAGACACCACGCTGTTCCGTGACACCGTGCAGGGCTTGATGGAAGGCTCGGTCGGCCAGAACGAGAGCAACTTGCAGGCCATGGAAGACCTGGGCGCCAACATGGGTGACATGGTGGAGTCGGTCGGTTCGGTGCTCAGCAATACGCCGGCATTGTTGCAGGCAAAATTGGCTGCTAACAATCTGTTTGTCGGTAGCGATCCTTTGCTGAAAGATGCCGAACAGTTGTCGCAGGACTACCAGTCCGTCGGCGGCACCGGTTATCTGCTGGCAGGCCTGTTTGGTGTGTTGGCGATTGCCTCTTTGGTGTTGCTGGGTTTGGTCAACATTCACGAAACCAAATCTCGCGCCCGCAAGAGTGAAGAGGAAAACGCCCGCAACCAGGAGGCGATTCTGCGCCTGATGGATGAACTGGGCGAGCTGGCGGAAGGCAACCTGACGATCAATGCCAGCGTGACCGAGGACATCACGGGTGCGGTGGCTGACTCGATCAACTACACGGTGGAAGAGTTGCGCAGCCTGGTCCGCGGGATCAACACCGCAACGGTGCAGATGGACCAGGCGGCCGAGCAGGCGTCGAGCGTGTCGGATTCGCTGCAGGATGCATCGAAACGCCAGGTGGATGAAATCGAAACAACTTCGACTGCGGTTGTGCGGCTCGCACAATCGGTGCAGGAGGTGTCGGGCAACGCGGCCGAGTCCGCCCGGGTTGCGGAACAATCCATGGCGGCCGCTGAAAAAGGCCAGCAGGCGGTGTCAAACGCAATTACCAGCATGAACGGTCTGCGTGAACAGATTCAGGAAACCTCGAAGCGAATCAAGCGCCTCGGTGAATCCTCACAGGAAATTGGCGAGATCGTCGAACTGATTTCTGACATTACCGAGCAGACCAACGTGCTGGCGCTGAACGCGGCCATCCAGGCAGCGTCTGCAGGTGAAGCGGGTCGCGGCTTCTCGGTGGTTGCGGAAGAGGTACAGCGACTGGCGGAACGTTCCGCTGATGCGACCAAGCAGATTGCGGCGATTGTGAAAACCATTCAATCGGACACCCACGATACGGTGGCGGCAATGGAAGTCTCGACCCAGGGCGTGGTCGAAGGCGCCAAGCTGTCCGACGCGGCAGGCCAGACACTGGCCGAGATTGGCGACGTGTCGAAGAAACTGGCCAGCCTGATCGCCGACATTTCCTCGGCGACGCAGAACCAGGCGGAATCGACTGCGCTGGTGGCGGAAACCATGCAGGACATCAAGAAGATTTCACTGCAGACTAGTAGCGGTACGCAGCAGACTGCGGAATCGATTGGTGGCATGAAGCAGTTGGCACATGACCTCAAGACCTCGGTTGCAGGCTTCAAGCTTGCCTGAGCGACGGTTGGTCAACATAGAAACCAGCAACCGATAACGACGACTGAACTCACGTCAGGAACAACACATCATGAGCGCCTTACTCGACTATGACACCGGCCCCTTGAACTGGGTGCGCGGGGACATCGACGCCGCCTTGCAAGCCGCCCTGGGACGGCTGCAGGCATACAGCACCGATGCCGATCTGACCAATGCGCTGCGGCTGGCGCGCGACGACGCACACCAGGCAGCGGGTGCTTTGCGCATGGTCGGTCTGGAAGGTGCAGCCACCCTGGCGGGTGCGATTGAGTCCTGTTTGATCGACGTCAACGAAAACCGCTTGCCGGCAAACGACGAGATGGTGCGTGCCCTGCGCAATGCGCTCGAGGGCTTGCAGCGCTGGATCAAGGATTTGTCCGATGGGCGTGGCAGCGGTGAGCTGGCGTTGTTCCCCTTGTACAAGCGTTTGCGCGAACTGCAGGGTGCCGAACGGATTTTTGAAGGCGAACTGTTTTTCCCCGATCTGCAACTGCGGGTCACGGGCAAGTCGAATGGCGGTGGGTTGTCGCAGGAAGCCCTGGCGACTGAAGTCAAAACTGCGCGCGGCCTGTTTCAGCGCGGCCTGCTGGCATTTTTGCGCAATGCTGAAGCCGAACAGGGCTTGCAGCGGATGCGTGACGCGCTGGCTGCAATTGAACGTGTCGCGCCGTCGCAAGCCTCGCAAACCTTCTGGTGGGCGTGTGTCGGCTTTATCGACAGTCTGATTGCGCACGGGGTTGAAGCAGACTTCCATGTCAAGCAGTTGCTCGCACGCGTCGATCTGCAGATGCGCCGTTTGATGGAAGGCTCGCCGCAGGTTGCGGAACGCCTGTTGCGCGATGCGCTGTTCTTCGTTGCCAAAAGCCAGACGCTTGATGGCCGTGCGGCCGAGGTGCGCGAATCACTCGGCCTGGATCGCTATTTGCCTGGTCGCGGCTTGCTCGACCCCGAGGCGCTGGCGCGCATGCGCCCCTTGCTGGATGCCATGCGAGCCGGCCTGAAGGCTGCGCGTGACAACTGGCATGCCTACGTGGAAGGGCAGCCCGAACAGCTTGTGCAGTTTCAGGGACAACTGGCGCGCATGCAGCCGCAGGCACAGGCGTTTGAAAATAGCGGTTTGCCCGCCCTGCTGAATGAATTGGCTGCGGTCGCGACCGCAGCCGGCCAGCGCGAAGGTGAGGTGCGTGAGCAAATGAATCTGGAAGTGGCTTCCACTTTGTTGTTCATCCAGAACGCCGCTGATCATGAAGACGTGCTGCATGGCGATTTTGCCGCCCGCGCAGCCGGCCAGCAGGCACGTTTGAATGCCCTGCTCGAAGGCCGCGAAATGCCGGCCCAGGTGATGGTCGATGCGAATCAGCGCGAGGCCGAACGCGACATGCTGGTGCAGATGGCGCAGGAAGTCAGCCTTAACCTGAAACAGATGGAAGAAGCACTGGATACCTTCTTCCGGGACGAAGACGAGCGTGCGGCACTGGCCGATCTGCCGGGTCTGGCGCAACAGGCGCAGGGCGCACTGACCATGCTGGAACTGCCGGATGCGGCAAATCTGCTGGCCGCTGCGACCGCAACCGTGCAACCGTTTGCCAGCGAAGGGTTCCCTGACGGAGAAACCCGGCAACGTCTGGCCGATGCGTTCTCCAGCCTCGGGATTTATGTTGAATCTTACTGTGCCGGGCGTGCCGATGCGGCCAACATCCTGCGTCCGGTATTGATCGATTTCGGCCTGGTCGATGCCGACGCCGTGAATGAAAGCGGCCTGGGTGAAACAGTTGAATCGGGCTTGCCTGCGCGCAAGGCCGAAGTCCAGTCGAGCTATCTGGAATGGCGCGATCAGCCCGACGACGAAACAAAAAAAAAATTCCTTGATGCATTGACTGAGCTCAGCCGTGACGCCGACCTGATCGACGACACGACGCTGAAAAACCAGACCCGCAGCGCGCTCGAAGCCAGCCGCGATACGCTTGAATCCCCGCTGGAACTCGATGCGGCGATTGAGGCCATGACCGGCCTGGTGCTGCCCGCCCGTGCAGCCGCTGTGATCGACGCCCCGTTCACGCTGGATGGGGTTGAGACAGCCGTTGAAGCCGTGCCGGAGCCATTCAATTTTGACAGCCAGCCTGTTGACGACAGCATGGCCCAGGGCGAGACCAACGCCGAGTCGATCGAACTGCCGTTGGAGGCGGACGAAGCTCCTGCCTTTGCAGCTGCCATCGAGGACGTCCAACCCGAACCGACAGCCGAGCCCGGGCCTGTCGAGACGGCTCCCGCAGCAGAAGAGACTCTGTTGGCTTCGATGCCGGCAGACGCCGAGCCCGAGCTGGTGGAAATCTTTCTGGAAGAGGCCAACGAGGTGTTGGCGACCATGGGCGAAGCCTGTGAGGTCTGCCAAAACACCCCGGATGATCAGGAATCCCTCACCGTAATCCGCCGTGCTTTTCATACCCTGAAGGGCAGCGGCCGCATGGTTGGCCTGAACGAGCTGGGCGAAACCGGCTGGCGTTTTGAGCAGCTGATGAATGGCTGGCTGGCCGAGAAAAAATCGGCCAACAGCGATTTGCTGCGCCTGCTTGAGCGTGCTCGCGGCGTGTTTCAGGACTGGGTTGATGCCCTGCAATCGAATCAGCCCGTTGCCTTGCCGGTTCCCGCCTTGCTGGCCGCGCTTGAGCGTGTGGCGCGGGGTGATGCACTGGATGTGGCGGCAGTCGAGCCGGTTGCGATGCTGGAAAGCCCAGTAATGGAAGCCGTGGCAGACGTCGCCGAACCCGAAGCGACTCACGCTGCCGAGGCCGCGATCGAACACGTTGCCGAAGCAGAAACGGCCTGGATGGCTCCGGCCGTCTCTGCGGATGAACCTGCGGTCGAGTATGACGCAGCGCCCTTGGCTGATGTTGAGCTGAGCCAACCCGACAGCATTGAGGCAGCTGCCGAAGCCGAGCCTCAGCAGGGCGAAGAGATGCCGTCCGAGTTTGCGGCGGTCATCGAAAATGTGCTGCCAGCGGAAGCGTTGAATGTTGGCGCGATCATTGAATACGCGGTGGCTCCCGTAGAGGTTGAGGCCGTTGTGCCGGAGCCCGCCGTGGTTGAGCCTGCAGCGGTTGAAGCTGTCGCGGTGCTGCCGCCGGATGAAATTTGCATCGGCTCGGTCTGCATCTCCAGCGGTCTGCACGAAGTCTTCATGACCGAATCGCGGCAGCGCCTGGAAGAGCTGCAGAGTGAAGCCGAGCGTCATGCCGACATGGCCAACAGCGCCGTCAGTGAGCACGCCCGGCGTGCGATCCACACGCTGGGCGGCATTGCGGGCACAGCGGGGATTACACCGCTGGCCGAACTGTCGCATGCGCTTGAGTTGTACTGGAACCGCTTTGCGCATACACCCTTGCCGGTGGCGCACCTGCCGCTGGTGCAAGACACGGTTGCGCGTCTGCACGACATGTTTGCTGATGTCGAAAACCATCACTTGCCCGAGTCCGCGGGCGATTTGATTGCCGTGCTGGGCGAACTGGAAGACGAGCAGGCGATGCCGGATGCCCTCAGTGTCGAGCCACCGGCGGTCGAAGCTTTGGATGAAACGGTCGCAGCAGCTACCGAAGTGAGCGACGAAGCAGAAATCGAAACCGCGCACGAAGCCGAAACCGCCCCCGTTGCGGCAGCACCGCTCAACGAACCGGGTGAAGCCGGTCATGGCGAGGTCGTTGCCGGCGTCCTGGACGTGAGCGCATTGGTTCCCGACCTCAAGCTGGCCGCTCCCGCGCCCGTATTCGAGCGGCGCGAAGTGGCCGATGAACTGGACGAGCAGCTGCTGCCGATTTTCCTCGAGGAAGCCGACACCCTGTTGCCGGAGACCAGCGCGCAATTGCGTGCGTGGCGTGCCGCACCCAGTGACGCCGCCGCGCGCAATGCATTGCAGCGCAATCTGCACACCATCAAGGGCAGCGCACGCATGGTCGGCGCGATGCGCCTGGGCGAACTGACGCACGTGATGGAATCACGGGTGATTGCGGTGATCGAAGGCCATTTGAACGCAAGCGCGGAAGTGTTCGAGACACTGGAAACCCAGGTTGACCGCCTGGCCGAGGCCGTCGAACGCCTGAAACGTGGCGAGCTGACGCCGTTGAACGAAGAAGTCGTCGAGCCGCTGGCTGCGCCCATCGAACCGGTGTTTGCAACGGCCGAGGGCGCAGCGGAAGCGGTCCGTGCATCCGAGATCGATCCGCTCACGATCGCGCAACCGGTCACGCGTGAAAGCAATGCGCTGACCTTGCGTGTGCGCGCCGACTGGATTGACCGCCTGGTAAACCAGGCCGGTGAAGTGGCGATTGCGCGCTCGCGGATCGAAAGCGAAGTGTTTGCGTTCAAGCGCCATGTTGGTGAATTGTCCGACGCGCTGGTGCGCCTGCGCGGTCACATTCGCGAAGTTGAAATCCAGGCTGAGTCGCAGATGCAGGCGACCTTCCATACCCAGGGCGAGTCCGAAGGATTCGACCCGCTCGAGTTTGACCGCTTCACCCGCTTCCAGGAAGTCACGCGCTTCCTCGCGGAAAGCGTGAACGACATTTCCACCGTGCAGCATATTTTGCTGGCCCGCCTGGGCGAGGCCGACGCTGCGCTGATCCAGCAAACACGCCTCAACCGTGAGCTGCAACAGGATCTGCTGCGGGTGCGGATGGTGCCCTTGTACTCGGTGGCCGAACGGCTGTATCGCACGGTGCGGCAGACCGCACGCGATGTGGACAAACGCGCCCAGCTCGACATTCAGGGCGGCGAACTGGAAATTGACCGCTCGGTGCTGGAGAAAGTTACTGCACCGCTGGAACACCTGCTGCGCAACGCGCTGGCGCATGGCATCGAAACGCCGGAGACACGGCGCGCAGCGGGCAAGGCCGAGTTCGGCGAGATCGTGTTGACCGCGCGCCAGTCCGGCAATGAAATGCTGCTCACCGTGAAAGACGATGGCGGCGGTCTCGACTACGCACGCATCCGTGAAAAAGCGGAGGCCAATGGCTTGCTGCTGCCGGGTGTCGAGCCCACCGAAACCCTGCTGGCGCAGATGATCTTCGCCGCTGGATTCTCCACCGCTGAAACCGTCACCCAGGTTGCCGGGCGTGGCGTGGGCATGGATGTCGTCAAAAGCGAAATCTCGGCTCTGGGCGGCCGCATCGACATCAGCTCGGAAGCAGGGGTCGGCACCAGCTTCAACATCTTCCTGCCGCTGACACTGGCGATGACGCAGGCGGTGATGATTCAGGCAGCCAAGCGCGACTTTGCCCTGCCCGCGCCGCTGGTGCGGCAGGTGCTGGAACTGAAGCCGCACGAGCTTGAGGCAGCCATGGCCGCGGGCGAGATCGACTGGCGTGGCGGCAAGTACCCGCTGTCCTATCTGCCGCATTTGCTGGGCGAGACCGACGCGGTGCATGAAGTGCTGCGCTACAACCCGGTGGTGTTGCTTGCCAGTGGCTCCAGTCAGGCTGCCGTGCTGGTCGACACGATCGAGGGCACACGCGAAATCGTGGTCAAGAACATTGGCCCGCAGATGGCGCGGATTACCGGTGTCGCCGGTGCCACCGTACGCGGCGATGGGCGCGTGGTGCTGATTCTCAACCCGGTGCCGCTTGCCCTGCGCTGGGCAAGCTTGCCGCGCAGTGCCGCCGAGCGAAATGTGCCCACCGTCGCAGCCGACGTCAGTGCGATTGTGCAGCCGCCAATGGTGCTGGTGGTCGATGATTCGCTTACTGTGCGGAAAATCACCACGCGCCTGCTGACGCGCGAGGGCTTCCGCGTGGACAGCGCCAAAGACGGCGTCGATGCGCTGGAAAAAATGCGTGACCTGCTCCCCGACGTTGTGCTGCTCGACGTCGAAATGCCGCGTATGGATGGCTTCGAGCTGGCGCGCGTGATGCGTGGCGATGAACGCATGAAGTCGGTGCCGATCATCATGATCACCTCACGTACCGCCGACAAGCACCGCAACCTCGCGATGGAAATTGGCGTGAATGTCTATCTGGGCAAACCGTATCAGGAGCATCTGCTGCTAGAGCATATTGCCGAGCAGTTGGGACGGGAAGTCGCCTTGACGGCATAAACGGGTCAGGGTGTGGCAATAAAAACGGGCATTTAATGCCCGTTTTTATTGGGTTGGCTGGAATAAGCCGCCGCGCTCAGTTGCTACTTGCCATTTGGCTCTTCCTTGATCAGAAGTTCGCGGATTGACAGCAATTCCTGCTGGCGCTTGGCGTCGGTTTCTGGGTAGCGCATCTCGAGCGACTTGAAAGTATCGAGAACAATCCGGGAAATGATCAGCCGGGCGTTCTCCTTGTCGTCGGCGGGTACCACATACCAAGGCGCAATTTTTGTACTTGTTGCGCTCAGGCACGCCTCATAGGCCTGCATGTACTGTTTCCAGAACTTTCGCTCCTCAATGTCCGTAAGACTGAATTTCCAGTTTTTTCCTGGCTCGTCGATGCGATCAAGAAAACGCTTGCGTTGCTCTTCCTCCGAAAGGTGCAGGAAGAACTTGATGATCCGCGTGCCGTTACGATGGAGATGGTTCTCCATGTCCACGATGGAACGATATCGTTCATTCCAGATTGTTTTCTCGTTAAGCAACCCATCCGGAAGCCCTTGACTGCGCAGAATCTCCGGATGCACCCGGACGATCAACACCTCCTCATAGTAGGACCGGTTGAAGATGCCGATGCGCCCGCGTTCCGGCAAGCACTGGGAAGTGCGCCACAGAAAGTCGTGATCCAGTTCCGCAGCGCTCGGATGCTTGAAACTGAACACCTGGCAGCCCTGGGGATTGATGCCGGACATCACATGCTTGATGGCGCCATCCTTGCCGGCGGCGTCCATGGCCTGAAAAACCAGCAACACCGCATAACGGTTGGATGCGTATAGAAGTTGTTGCAGTTCGCTTAGCTCTGCCACCTGTTCTCCGAGGAGTTCCTGATACTGCTCCTTCGACTGATAAACGGGCTTCCCCAGCGTTGGCCACTCCTTGAGGTCGACCTTTTCGCCTTCCTGCACCCGAAAATCCTTTGAATTGGTTTTCATCTTGATCCTTTTGTCATCATTCAAGCTCGGTTAGTGCTGCAAAACCGGAGGCAAGGCCGAACCGTTTTTCGTCGATAGCGTTATGACGCAGGCGATGAAATGTCCGCTTCAGGCGCTCCAGCAGTGCGTTGCATCAAATCAAGGGAGCCACTCTCGAATGTGATTGGCCATTTAATACTTTATAGCCTGAAACCAGATGGTGACCATTTACAGACGGCCGCTGTTCTCCACTAAACAGACTTTCGGCCCCCATTCCCTGCTGCTGCCGATGATCAGCCACAGCCTCACTGTTTTGCAGGGATCGACATGAGACACTGGCATAACTCGGTGCCAGCAACCTGCCATACTCACTGAAGGGCGAGGGCACCTCACCCTTTCCATCCGGCACAATACCGGCTGCGCCCCACTTCAGCGATAAACGCCCAACCATGTCCGTCCCCACCGCCTACCTGGGTGTCATCCTCATCTGGTCTACCACGCCGCTCGGCATTCAATGGAGCGCGCAGGGGGCGACGTTCAGCTTTGCGGTGATGGCGCGGATGCTGATCGGGCTGGCGATCTGTCTGGTTTTGTTGCGCGCGACCCGAACCGGATTCCCGTTCACCCCGGAGGCGAAGCAGCTTTACCTGATCAGCGGGCTGTCGATTTTTGTGGCGATGCTGCTCACCTACTGGGGTGCGCTGCACATTCCATCGGGGCTGATTTCGGTGATTTTCGGGTTGTCGCCGCTGGTGACCGGGGTGTTTGCCGCACTGTGGCTGAGTGAGCGAACGCTTACGCCGATGCGTATTGCTGGACTGGTGCTGGCCCTGGGTGGACTGTGGTTCATCTTCGGCCAGCCGTGGCCGGGCGATGGCCGCGCCACGCTCGGCACCGCAGCGGTGGTGGCGGGGATGACGGTGCAGTCGCTGGGGCTGGTGTGGAACAAGCGGCTCAATGTGCGGGCCTCGTCGCTGGCGATTACCACCGGTGCACTGACAGTGGCGACGCCGCTGTTCGTGCTGGCCTGGGTGATCGCCGATGCTGCCCAGTTGCCACCCAACATCACGCCTCGCGCGGGCATGGCCATCGTCTATCTTGGGGTATTCGGCTCGGTGGTGGGCTTCACGCTGTATTACTACGTGATCAAGCACCTGGACGCCGGACGGGTGGCGCTGATCATGCTGGTGACGCCGGTGTCGGCCTTGCTGCTGGGGCAGACGCTCAATGCCGAATTCATCCCGGCGCGTGGCTGGGTCGGCATAGCCTTGATCGGCGCCGGACTGCTGCTGTATGAATGGCAGGCGCTGGCCGGGTTAAGGTCGGCGGCATCAAAGGCCGATAACAGCCTACCACCCAACCCTGACGATTAACCCATGCGCGCATTGCTCCACAACTTGCTGGCCGGCTTGCGTCTGGCGACGTTCTTCAAGGTTCGATTCGACGGACTTCCAGGTGTCGATCCGCCAGCTGGTGTGGCTGTTGCTGATCGAGTTTGTGCTTGGGCTCGGCGTCAGCTATTTCATGATCGATGGCGAGGCCAGCTTCAATCCCTATGCGGTGGTGCAGGCGCTGGCGTCGGTGACCCTGACGTTGGCGGTTGCCGCGCTGCTGGCGGCGTGGTTGCGCACGCCTGCGCTGCTGCTTGGCTATGCCGTCGCGGCCACCGCGATGGCACCGATGTTGCTGGCCTATACCTATGGCGGTTATGCGGCCTGGGAGCGGCTCGATTTTGATGTCGATGATTCGGTATGGACGCTGGTGTGGCTAGTCTGGATATCCGGGCTGCTGGCGCGCGCGGCCAGGCTGTGGGTGCCCCTCAAATTCTTCAAGCATGCAGTGGTGGCGTTCTTTCTGATGGGCGTGCTCATCGTTCAGCTCTGGCTGCCGCAGCAGGAGGCCTGGTTTCCCAGCGATGCGGACGAGGGCGACAGCGTGCTCGAAATCGGCGAGCACGAGGCGATGCTGTATCAACAGCCGCGTCTGCTCGATGGGAAACTGAACACCCTGCAGGCACAGCGTCCCCATTTCAGCGATCTGTATTTTGTAGGCTTTGCCGGGTACGGCTGGCAGGACGTGTTCATGAAGGAAATGAACACCGTGCGCGCATTGTTCGACAGTCGTTTCGACACGCGCGGCCGCTCGCTGGTGCTGATCAACAATGCGCAAACCCAGGCCACCGCGCCGATTGCCACCACCACTGCGTTGCAAGCTGCCCTGTCGTATGTGGGGGGCGTGATTGATCCTGAGGAAGACGTGTTGTTCCTGTTTGTCACCAGCCATGGCTCGGACAAACCCGCGTATCTGTCGGTTGATAACAGTGGCCTGCAACTGACGCAACTGACGCCCGCTCGCCTCAAGGCCGCACTGACCGCCACGCCGATCAAGTGGAAGGTGATCGTGGTGTCGGCCTGCTATTCCGGCAGCTTCATCCCGGCGCTGCAAGACGACAACACGCTGGTGATCACCGCATCGCGCGCCGACCGCAACTCGTTCGGCTGTGACAGCAGCAACAGCATGACCGACTTTGGCCGCGCCTATTTTGTCGAGGCGCTGAAGCAGACCCGGTCATTCACCGCCGCATTCGCGCTGGCCCGCACGCGCATTGCCGCACGCGAAAAAGCCGAAGGCCTGACGCCCTCGCAACCGCAGATGTCGCTGGGCAAAGCCTTCGCTGCCAAGTGGCAAGGTCTTTATGACTGATCGGGCTTGTCTGGCGTCTTGAACAGCGCGTCCAGCGCTGAGCGGTTGGACTGCGCCACCGCCGCACCGCCGCCGCGATAGGCATCCGGGCGCGGCACAAACCAGCCGCAGAAATTGGCGCGGGTTTTGTCGGACTCCGGCTCGGCCGCGAGTTCGCGGCATTGCTTGGCACGCCCGGCATCGTAGTGGCGGCACATGCGGCAGGTGTGTAAATCAGCGCGGCAACTCGGGCAGGTTTCGGTGCGCGACAGCGGCAACAACACCGTCAGCGTCGCGCCGCATTTCCAGCATTGCAGGCTCATGGTTGGCCGTCCGATCCGGCGAAGGTGGGAGCGGGCTTCAGAATGAGTGTGCCCGCTGCTGCTGCATCGGCATGGGTTTGTTCGACGTGCGCAAACACGCTGGGCGCAGGGTAGCCATCCGCAGGCAACTGGTGTTTGACCTGATAGCGGCGCAGCGCGGTTTGCGTGCGTGGACCGGGCAAGCCATCAGCCGTACCCGCGTCGATTCCCAGTTCATTGAGTGCAGTTTGCAGCGCCTTCATCTGTGCGGTACTGAGCGAACCCGTCTCACCCGTTTGCGCGACCAGCGCGCTGCCGCCCGCCACCTGGTGCGCCAATTGCGCCACGCTCAAGGCATAACTGACCGAGCGGTTCCACTGCATCACCACGTCGAAATTATCGAACACCATGAAGGCCGGCCCCTGCCAGCCTTGCGGCAGCACGATGGCGGCGCGCCCGGCCACGCTGGGGAGGGCGTTGCCATCCATCGCCTGCACCCCCATCGCCGCCCATTCCGCCACTGGCAGGCGATGCGCCACGCGCGCCTGTCGCCAGTCGAAACCTTCGGGCAGCCCCACTTCGATCGCCACCGGTTCGCCCGCGCGCCAGCCCGCTCGCGTGAGGTAATGGGCCGCCGAATGCATCGCATCGGGTAGCGATTGCCACAGGTCGATACGTGCATCGCCGTCGCCATCGACCGCATAGGCGCGGAAAGTCGAGGGCATGAATTGCATGTGCCCCATCGCGCCCGCCCACGAGCCGTTCATGTCGATGGCCGCTACATGACCGGCATCGATGATGGTCAGCGCGTCGAGCAACTGGCTGCGGAACAACGCACTGCGGCGGCCGTCCCATGCCAGAGTGGCGAGGCTGGCGGGAATGTTGAGCGTGCCCATGTTGGCGCCAAAGTTGGTTTCCAGCCCCCAGAACGCCACCAGCACGTTTTTCGGCACACCATACTTGTGCTCAACCGCATCCAGCAGGGCAGCGTGCTCGGCCAGCTTGGCCTGGCCGCGTGCAACCTGGCTCGCGGTGACGCGTTTGTTCAGGTAGTCGGCAAAGGTTTGCATGAATTCGGGCTGGCGGCCATCCAGTTCGATCACGCGCTCGACCGGGGTCAGGCCGGTCAGCGCGGCATCGAGCGTGTCGGCGGAGATGCCGTGCGCCGCTGCGTCCTGGCGGAAAGCGGCCAGCCAGGTATTGAAGTCTGTCTGAGCATGGGCGGGCGCAGCTGCCCACAGCGCGAGCAGAAAAAAAAGTTTACGCATTCTTCTGCAGCCAGTATTCCAGCAGCGCCAGATGCCACAGCTTGCTGCCCTGGATGCGCGTGTGGTGCTGCTCGGGTGCATCCAGCAGTTTGTTCACATAGGCGCGCTGATACAGGCCACGTTCGCGGCACGCCTGCGAGTCGAGAATGTCGCGCATGAAATCGAGAAATTCGCCGCGTACGAACTTCAGTGCGGGCATCGGGAAATAGCCTTTTTTGCGGTCGATCACCGCGTCCGGCAACAGCCCGCGCGCGATTTGTTTCAGCACATGCTTGCCGTCGGAAGCGAGCTTGAGTTCCGGCGGCATCGAAGCAGCCAGCTCGACCAGCTGGTGATCGAGGAAGGGCACCCGCGCCTCCAGTCCCCACGCCATCGTCATGTTGTCGACGCGCTTCACCGGATCGTCGGTAATCAGCATGGTGGTGTCCATGCGCAGCACCTGGTCGATGAAGTCGTCGGCAAACGGCTCACTCAGATGCGCCGCGATGGTTTCGCTGGTGTAATCCGGCCCGTGATAAGCGGGCATGGCCATTTCGAGAAATTCGTCATGGTCGCGGTCGAAATAATGTTTGCGGAAGCGGTCGAGCGCTGAGCCGGACGTTTCCGCCGCCATGCGCGGATACCAGAAATAGCCGCCGAACACTTCGTCCGCGCCTTGCCCGCTCTGCACCACTTTCACCGTCTTGCTGACCTGTTCCGACAGCAGGTAAAACGCCACCGCGTCCTGCGCGAACATCGGTTCGGACATCTGGTCCACCGCCTCGGGCAGGCGGCGCAACACGTCGGCATTGGGGATCAGGTATTTGTGGTGGCGCGTGCCGTACATCGCCGCTACCGGGTCGGAGTATTCGAACTCGTTGCCGCGCTCTTCCGGCTGGTCTTCAAAACCGACCGAAAACGTCATCAGATCCGGCACGCCCTGCTCGGCCAGCAGCGCCACCAGCAGGCTCGAATCGAGCCCGCCGGATAGCAGCACGCCGACTTTGACGTCGGCAATTTCGATGCGTTTTTTGACCGCCTGGCGCAGGCTTTCATGGATGGCTTCCGTCCATTCGGCTTCGGTTCTGGGCGTGGGTGGACGCTCGGCTTTCAGCGACCAGTACTTGCGATGCCGTAACTTGCCATGGGCATACACCGTCAACGTCGTTCCCGGCGCCAGCTTGCGGATCCCGTTGTAGATCGTGCGCGGCGCGGGCACCACCGCGTGCAGGGTGAAAAGATGATGCAGCGCCACCGCGTCGATGGCGGTGTCCACTTCACCTGCTGCCAGCAGCGCCTGCGGCGTCGAGGCAAAGCGCAAGGCCGCGCCGGATTCGCTGTAATACAGGGGCTTGATGCCAAGCCGGTCACGCGCCAGAAACAGCACCTCGCGGTTCCAGATCGCGAACGCGAACATGCCGTGCAGCCGCTCGACGCACGCCTCGCCCCATTGCAGATAGGCACGCAGAATGACTTCGGTGTCGCCGTCGGAATGGAAGACATGCCCCAACCCAATCAACTCGGCGCGCAGTTCCGGGTAGTTGTAGATGGTGCCGTTGAATACCAGCGCGGTGCCGCTGGTGGCATCGATCATCGGCTGTGCCGAGCGCGGCGACAGATCGATAATCGCCAGCCGCCGGTGCCCCAGCCGCACTGCGCCGTCGGCGTGCTGGCCTTCGGCGTCAGGCCCGCGTCGCGCCAGTTTGGCGAGCATGCGCGCCATGGTTTCGGGCTCGGGCGTGCGCCCGTCAAAACGCAATTCACCGGCTATGCCACACATGTTTTCGCCTTTGCTTGTTTGATTTCAGACGGCCACTCACGCCCAGTATTTTGCCTTGTCCGGCAGTACCCAGCGCACGCCGCCACGCGGGTCTTCCTTGTCACCCCGATAACGCGGGATCAAATGAATGTGCAGATGCGGCACGGTTTGCCCACCCGCCTGACCGTGGTTGATGCCTATGTTATAGCCGTCAGGTTGATGATGTTTATCCAGAAAATCCTTGGCATGCGCCAGCGCTTTGAGCAATGCGGCCTGCTCGGCTTCGCTGGCTTCAAACAGGGTGGCGAAATGCCGGCGCGGGATGATGACGGTGTGACCCTGCGAAACCGGAAAGCCATCCTTGTAGACCACGGTCAATTCATCCTCGGCAAGGATGCGCTTGGGGTCGAGATGGCAAAAGGGACAGGGTTTTGTGGTGGGCGGAATCATGTGGAATGGCTTCAAGGTTGAATCAGGAAATCGACGACGGCTTGCGCGGCAAGTGTGCCATTACCCGGTGTGACATCAAAACGGAGGGGCTGTCGTTGCGCGATCACGCCACCAGCGGCGGCTCGTCCATCAAGGCAATCTGCTCGCGCAATTCGAGTATCCGTTCCTGCCAGTATTGCTGCGTATTGAACCATGGAAACGCGGCCGGAAAAGCCGGGTCGTCCCAGCGGCGGGCAAGCCAGGCGGCGTAGTGGATCAGGCGCAAGGTTCTGAGTGCCTCGATCAGATTCAGTTCACGCGGATCGAATTCGGCAAAGTCTTCGTAGCCGGTCAGGATCTCGTTGAACTGCGCTTGCTGTTCGTCGCGTTCGCCCGACAGCAGCATCCACAGATCCTGTATCGCCGGGCCCATGCGGCTGTCGTCGAAATCGACGAAGTGCGGGCCGGACTCGGTCCACAACACGTTGCCGGCGTGGCAGTCGCCGTGCAGGCGGATGGCGCGCACGCTGCCCGCGCGGGCGTAGCAATGCGCCACGCTGGTGAGGGCGTGATCGACCACGCTGTTCCACGCCGGCGCCAGATCCGGCGGCAGCCAGTTGCCCGCGCGCAGAAAGTCGCGCGATGCGGTGCCAAAGGTTTCGATATTCAGCAGCGGGCGATGGACAAAATCGCTCAGCGCGCCGACCGCATGAATGCGGCCGAGAAAACGCCCCATCCATTGCAGGGTGTCGGTGCGGTCAAACTCGGGCATGCGGCCGCCCTGCTTGGGGTAGACGGCGAAGCGGAAGCCGGCGTGGGTGTTGAGGGTGGTGTCGTTCAGCACGAGCGGCGCGACCACCGGAATTTCGCGCGCAGCGAGTTCAATCGTGTAGGCGTGTTCTTCCAGGATGGCGGCGTCGCTCCAGCGCTCGGGACGATAGAACTTGACGACGACAGGCGCCGCATCTTCAACCCCCATCTGGTAGACGCGGTTCTCGTAGCTGTTCAGCGCCAGCAGGCGGCCATCGGCCTTGAGACCGGTGCTGTCGAGCGCGTCGAGCGCACAATCGGGCGTCAGTGCGGAATAGGGGTGGGACAAATCCATCATGGGCGGACAAAGCGGCTATACCCAAAGGGCACACGTGCTAAAAAAACATCAGGAAACAGATAATGCCTCAACTCGCCGCTTCCATCGTATGAAGACGCCCGACCCATTCAGCATGGACATCTCCCGCCACATCTGGGAGACCCGCTATCGTGCCGCAGGCGAGGCCGACATCCGTGCCAGCTGGCAGCGGGTGGCGCAGGCGATCGCACAGGCCGAAGCCAACGAACGCGAAGAGTGGGCCGGGCGCTTCAACGCGCTGCTGGATGATTTCCGTTTCCTGCCCGGCGGTCGCATTCTCGCCGGCGCCGGCGCCGGCCACCGGGTGACGCTGTTCAACTGCTTTGTCATGGGCGAGATCGCCGACGACCTCGAACACATTTTCGAGGCGCTGAAGGAAGGCGCGCTCACCATGCAGCAGGGCGGCGGCGTCGGCTACGATTTTTCCACCCTGCGTCCGGCCGGCATGGTGGCTGCCGCCACCGGCAGCATCGCCTCCGGTCCGGTGTCGTTCATGCGCATCTGGGATGCGATGTGCGCCACCATGCTGTCGACCGGCGCGCGGCGCGGCGCGATGATGGCGACGCTGCGCTGCGACCATCCCGATATCGAAACCTTCGTCGATGCCAAGCGCGACCCGGCGCTGTTGCGGCATTTCAATCTGTCAGTGCTGGTGAGCGATGCCTTCATGGCAGCGGTGGCGGACGACGCTGACTGGCCGCTGCTGTTTCCCGGCCTTGCCGACGCGCGCACGCTGAAGGCGCGCGACCTGTGGCAGCGCATCCTGCACGCGGCCTACGACACCGCCGAGCCCGGTGTGCTGTTCGTCGACACCATCAACCGCGACAACACGCTGGCCGACCGCGAGACGCTCAGCGCCACCAACCCCTGCGGCGAGATTCCGCTGCCGCCCTACGGTGCCTGCGATCTCGGCTCGCTCAACCTCACCGCCTTCGTGACGTCGCCGTTCGCCGCCGGCGCCCGCCTCGATCTCGACGCGCTGGCCGAATCAGCGCGGCTCGCGGTACGCTTCCTCGATAACGTCATCGACGTCTCGCGCTATCCGTTGCCGGCGCAGGAAGAGCAGGCGCGCCTCAAGCGGCGCGTCGGTCTCGGTATCACCGGGCTGGCCGATGCGCTGGTTCTGCTGGGGCTGCGCTATGACAGCGAGGCCGCGCGCACGCTGGCTGCGCGCGCCATGCAGACGATGCGCGATGCCGCCTACCGCGCCTCGATCGACCTCGCGCGCGAAAAGGGCGCCTTTCCCGCCTTCGTGTGCGACGCATTTTTGGCGAGCGGCTTTGCACGCCGCCTGCCGGCGGACATTCGCGAGGCCATCGCCGCGCACGGCCTGCGCAACAGCCATCTTTTGGCGATCGCGCCGGCCGGCACCATCAGCCTCTTGGCCAACAACTGTTCCAGCGGCATCGAACCGATTTTCGCCGCCGCGGCCGAGCGCCGCGTGCTGGGAACGGACGGCCGTTATCGCACCCACCCCGTGGTGGATCACGCCTGTCAGTTGTGGCAGCAGCAGGGTCGGACCGGCACGCCACCCGCCTTCGTTGAGGCACAGCAGCTCGATCCGCTCGCCCATTTGTACATGCAGGCCGCGCTGCAGCCCTATGTCGACAACGCCATTTCAAAGACCATCAACGTTGCCGCCGACATGCCGTTCGAGCGCTTCGCGGACCTCTACCAGCAGGCGCACGCACTGGGTCTCAAGGGCTGCACCGTGTTCCGGCCCAACGCCGTCACCGGCGCCATCCTCAGCGCGCCTGCGGCCGAGCGGGTACAGTGTTGCGGTATCGAACGCGAGGCAGACTGACTTCATGAACCCATCCAACACGCCCCGTATCGGCCTTGCTCTCGGCAGCGGTTCCGCGCGCGGCTGGGCGCATATTGGCGTCATCCGCGCACTCGCTGACGCAGGCATCAAGCCGGACATCGTCTGTGGCACCTCGATCGGTGCGCTGGTGGGCACCGCCTATGTGGGGGGTGAACTTGACCGGCTGGAGGAGTGGGTGCGCAGCCTGCGCCTGCAGACCGTGGTGAGTTTTCTGGATTTTTCGCTCAATGGCGGGCTGATCAAGGGTGACAAGTTGATCGATTTTTTTCGCAGCCATTTTGTCGACCGCGACATGCGCGAACTGGAACGGCCCTTCGGTGCCGTTGCGACCGATCTGCAGCGCGGGCGCGAAGTGTGGCTGCGTGAAGGCCAGGTCACTGAAGCCGTGCGCGCCTCGATCGCCCTGCCCGGCCTGTTCACTCCGGTCCTGCGCGATGGCAGATGGCTGGTCGACGGCGGGCTGGTCAATCCGGTGCCGGTATCGCTATGCCGCGCGATGGGCGCCGACGTCGTGATCGCAGTCGACCTCAATTCCGACCTGCTGGGCCGTCACCTCAAGCCCAAGCCGGCCAAAGTGTCGGGCAAGCGTGCCATGGTCGAACCCGACACGCTGGCCGATACGGTGATGGCGCGCATCCAGAGCGGTATGTCGCATCTCGGCATCAACCACACCGACGAACCCGGGCCACCCGCGATGCTCGACGTGCTGGCGAGCAGCATCAACATCATGCAGGTACTGATCACGCGCAGCCGGCTGGCAGGCGAACCGGCGGATGTCATGGTGACGCCGCGGCTCGCCGAGCTGGATTTGATGGGGTTTCACCTTGCCGGCATCGCCATCGATGCCGGACGCCGCGCGGTCGAAGTCGCCCTGCCGGCTTTGCGGGTGTACCTGAATGGCGAAAACGGGGGTTGAAGGGGAAGCGGGCTAAACGTTGGCGGCGCACAGCGCCAGCTTGCAGGCGCGATCCAGCCGTTTGATCGCCGCTTCGCGCTGGGCGGCATCGGAACGGTTGCTGG
Source organism: uncultured beta proteobacterium (assembly GCA_963828945.1). Taxonomy (GTDB): domain Bacteria; phylum Pseudomonadota; class Gammaproteobacteria; order Burkholderiales; family Thiobacillaceae; genus Thiobacillus. Next base: position 192,878 of record CAWHHA010000024.1, on the reverse strand, counting down.
CAGCTTCGCGATAGACCAGCTGCACCGGGCGGCGGCTGCGGGTGTAGCGCGCACCGGCCGGTCCGTCGCCGTTGTGCTCGGCGAGCCGGCGGTCGAGGTCGGTGGTGATGCCGGTGTAGAGCGAGCCGTCCGCGCAGCGCAGCATGTAAACCCACCATGCTGCGCCAGGTGTTTCGGGAACTACCGCCTGGTCAGACTCAGACGTCAACCGCGATCTCTTGCGTCCACAGCAGGGCGTCCATGTGGACGGCGTTGATCTCGGCGACATCGCGCCCGATCTGGGCAGACAGGGTTTCGATGCTGCCGAGGTCGTCCTGTTCACAGGCAATCGCCAGCGCCAGATAAGGCGCATAGGGACCCCGTTGCGAGACGATGGCTTCGGTGATTTCAACCGGCAGGCTGATCTGTTTCAGGACCTGTTCCATCGGCATGCGCATCACCACGTCGAGCAAGGAAAACAGGCCGGTGACGAAGACTTCGTCGCGCGCCTTGGCAAACAGCGCCTTGCTGGCCAGCTGCTCGGCCACGCGGGCACGCACCAGGGCGTTTTCCAGCACCGCCGAATCGAGTTCCTGCGCCTGGCCGCCGGTGAACAGGATCAGGGTCAGCCAGCGATACAGCTTGTCCTGTCCCATGATCATGAGCGCCTGCTCGATGCCGCCGACCTTGTGCAGCAAGCCGATGCCGGGGGAATTCACATAGCGCAGCAGGCGCACAGACAGAGCCGGGTCATGGCGGAAATGCTCGACCAGCTCGGACTGTTCGGCGCCGGTGCGCACCCGGTTCATCAGGTCCAGCACCTTGGCGCGCGATGGCCCGAGGACGGGGGAGTCGAGTTTTTCGTGGCGCGTAATGAATGGCCCCATGAAGCGCGCAAACTGCAATTTGTGGCACATGTGAAACGCTTCCAGCGTTTGCACATCGGTTGCCACGAACTGCTTGCCTGCAGCCAGCCTGGACATGGCAGCCATCTGGGTGGTGATGGTGGGGATGTCCTCGCTGCTGACATCCAGCATGACGAAATCGATATGGGGCAGCAGCGGATGCCGCGCGGGGGACAGCAGGGCATCGGCATCCAGCGCAAAGCTGTGACCGGCGGCCTTCATCTCCGTCAGGCGGGCGAGCAGCGCATCGTCGATTTGGGTGTTAGTGCTTACTCGCAGTCGCCATACCGTTCCAGCGGCAGGCCAGTCTGCAATCAGCGGATGGTTCAGCGAGGCGGGTGAAATCGGGATGAAGGCCTGACGCTGTGCCAACAGGCGCGCGACATCCATATTGCTCAAATTGGTGAGCAGGGTTTCGTCATACAGACGTTCCACCTCAGGCAGGCTGGCGTCGCGGTGGTCGTCAGGCGCGCGGCGCAGCATGAAGGTGTAAGCGGCCACTTTCTGGTCGCGCCCCAGCATGGCTTCGCGCCGCATCACCGACCCCGGTTTGGCGGCTGGAGCGGCTTGTGGTGCGGCGCGCGGCGTGGTCTTCGCAGGCGGTGGCGGGGGCGCATCAGGGGCGGATTTATTACCGGACAACATTCCTACAAGACGACCTAGCACACTGCGCTCCTTCAAGAATTCAACTCAAGACAACGGAGTTGATAACGGCTGGTTTGTTGCCGGACTGAAGCGAAATTCCAACAAAATGTTGGGCTGCGTGGCCCCCTGTTTGGCCGCTTTGGCTGCTGAGGTAAAGTGCGCAATTATGCAAATCGAATGTTACGCCCAGCGCTTGCTCAACCCGTTTCGCGGCGTGGTACATGTCATTCGTTACCAGTCTGCCGAGGCGGTGACGACCGACGGTATCGAGTGGGATATTTATGTGTCCAATGACGCGCTGCTCGAAGATCTCGGGCGCGCAGGCCGCCGCGCACAGGTCTCCGATATCCGTTACGGCCACTGGTCGCTGGAAAAAGGCCTCAAGCGCGGGCCGCTGTATCCCTCGGACGACTTCAAACGGCTGGAACACATGGGCGCGGTGGTGTACGAGCATTTGCTGCAAGTGCATCGCGAGGTGCCGTTCAAATTCCGCGATCCGTTCGAGCTGTGGCTGCTCGACTGCGACAACCAGCCGCTGGCGCTCCTGCACAGCGTGCGTGCCGACAGCGAAACCGACACCAAGCCCCCGCTCGACTGGCGCGCCGGCATGGCCGCGCAGGAGCAATTCAACAGCGCAGCGATTGCCAATCTGGCTGAATCTGCCGGAGCCTATCTCACGCGTTACGTGAACAGCCTCGCCGGTGGCGTGGCGCAATGGTTTCGCCGCTCGGATGACGGCGCGGGACTGGGGCTGCATACCTTGAAAGGTGGGGAGGCTTTGCATGGGCGGGTGCTGGAGGCAGAAGCCTTTCCGTCGCTGTTCATCGCCACGACCGCGATGGATGCCGCGCACACCCGGCTGGTGCACGACTATTTCGCCTGGCAGGCGCCGTGGATGTTGCTGCTGGCGCATCTGGATACCGGCACCCGCGTCGCGCTGGAGGCGGCGGCCTGCCAGCAGGCCGAGTCGATTGAAAAGCATTACCGCCTGTATCCCGCCATCATCGATCAACCGGCGCTGCAGGCTGCGCGCGTGGAAGCGGCGCTGATACGCAGCCAGCCGCGCCCGAAAAATCAGGATGAGGTGATGCCGATGTTTTATATCGAGCTCGGCACCACCGAGAGTCAGGACATTTGAAGCCTGACGTTCAGGTGGCCATGCCGAGAATCGTGGCCGGCAGGGCGGCCGACGCGCCCAGATGCGAGGTCAGCCGCACATTTACACCCGGATGCCGGGCCGCAAATTCGGCGATCGCCTCGGGGATGTCCTGCGCCACATGCGTGCCGGCGGCGAGGAAATAGGGAAACGCGACGATATCGGTCGCGCCCTGCGCCACCAGCGCAGCCAGGCCATCCTGAATGCTGGGTTCAGCCAGCTCCAGAAAAGCCGCGTCGACATGGTCGTAGGCTTGGCCCGGCTGCGCGCGCACCTGATCTGCCAGTTGGCGCACTTCGTCGTTGGATGCGCCCCGGCGGCTGCCGTGGGCAATGATGAGCAAACTGGACATGATTGATTCCCGGGTTAAGCAGGCCTGTAACGAGTCGTACCGGACGGTTAAAGTTCCACGCGCTTACATGCGGATGGGTTCGAAGGTCGCATCCAGGTTCTGGTCGTCGCAATAATCCAGAAAATCGCCGCGCAGGGTGGCGATGTGGGCGTCGGCGGGAATGCCGAGCGTCATGTGGACGGCAAACATCGGTGCGCCGGTGTGTGGCGCAGGGTAGGTTTCGGTTTCCAGCGCTTCGATATTGATGTGCAGTTTGGCGAAGAAATTGGCGAGGCTGTTCACGATGCCCGGCTGGTCGAGCGCGGCGACTTCGACGGTGTAGGGAATCAGGGGTTTGTCGGCGCGGGTGAGGCGCGTGCGCTGCTGGATGATCGACAGTCCCAGCTCCTCGCCGACGGCCGCCAGTCGGGCCTCCAGTTTGGCCAGCGCGTCCCAGCTGCCGGTGATCCGCATCAACAGCGCGAAGCGGCCGCCGAGCACGGCCATGCGCGATTCTTCGATATTGCAGCCGGATTCGCTGATGCGGCGGGTGAAGCCTTCCACCAGGCCAATTTTGTCTTCGCCGCTGGCGGTGATGACGAGTGATTCGGTGTCGTTTGACATTTTTAAATGAGCTCCCGGTCGGATAGTTCTTTTTTGATATACGCGTAAATGATCGGCGCGGCGATCACGCCTTGCAAGCCGAAGCTCGCCTCCATCACCACCATGGCGACCAGCAGTTCCCAGGCACGCGCCTTGATCTGCTCGCCGATGATACGGGCATTCACGAAATATTCGAGCTTGTGGATGACAACCAGAAACGCCAGCGAACCCGCCGCTGCGTGCAGCGAATGCGACAGCGAAATGATGACGATGACGGTGTTGGAAATCAGGTTGCCCAGCACCGGCAGCAAGCCGACGAGGAAAGTCACCACGATCATGGTTTTGGTGAACGGCAGCTGCACACCAAAGGCGGGCAGTACCGCAAACAGATAAATCCCGGTCAGCAGCGCATTCAGCGCCGAGATGCGCACTTGCGCAAATACCACGCGGCGAAAGGCATCGCCCAGGCGATGTACCCGTTCGAACATGGCGTGCGCCAGTGGCGCCATGGCTTGATGCGGGCGCGCTTCGCGCAGCGCAATAAAGCTGCCAATGACCAGACCGATGATGAAATGCAGCAATGCGCGTCCGGCGTTGCCGCTGTATTGGCGAATATCCAGCGCATGGGTGCGCAGCCATTCGACCAGCCCGGCGCGGATGACTGAATCATTCCCTTGCGGCAACCATGCCGCCGCCCACGGTGGCAGCAGCGCGCGCGAGTTCTCAATGATTTCCGCCATCCGGGTCAACAGTCCGGCAACGCCGCCTTCACCGCGCAAATACAGAATCACCCCGGCAGTGAATCCCCCCAGCACGCCCAGCACAATCAGCGTGATGAGCGTTACCACCAGCACCTTGGCCCAGTTGTGATCCAGCCGGCCGATCACAAAGCGTGGTGCCAGCAGATGAACCAGTTGCACCACCAGCAAGCCGGCCAGCAGGCTGGGTAACAGGTGGAGCGACAGGGTGGCGAGCAGACCTGCTGCCATCAGCAGCCAGGCGGCAATCTGATAGCGGGTGGCGGGTGGAATCAAGGTTTGAGTCATGTCGTCACAGTGCCAAGAAAAGTGCTGCGGAGCAAGCGCTTGGCGTGGGGCAACCGGTTGGCCCCTCTTGCAACAAAAATTGGCAGTGGCTTCAGTGCCCGGCCGACCGGAACGAGTAATCCTTAATTGCCAGTTTATAAATACGGATTCGTCCAGACTAAGGGTCTGGGATCGGCCAAAAGCGGAAGCACAAGCTAGCAAGAGGCAGTGGCTCTTGTTTGGCCTAAAGCTGCCATCAAACCAAGATCGTTAGTTGGGTAGTAAGAGGGAACGAAAGATAGTCCTGAACTGACCCCTTCTGTTCGACGTGCATTCCAGTTGGGTGTTTGAATGTGTCGAAAAGCTTTACATCTAATAGATGATGTCTTTTTGAAGTAAATTTAACGAATTGTTTTTTCGTGATATTTTTTTCGGTTCTATGCTGGTGTGGTTTGTGCTTTCATCAACATTTCAACTTCAACGTATATGTTTCCCATGAACAAACTTATTGCTTGCGCCACACTTGCAGCCGCCGCTTTCATTACTTCAGAGGTTGCCCAGGCTACTGTCATTTTTGACAGTTCTTTGGGTTCTTATATTGGTACGGTTAGTCAAACACGGACTTCCGGCTACAATTTTGCAGCAGTTTTGCAATTCGCTTCCGACGTTACAGTGTCACGGATCGGCGTCTTTACCAGTGTCGACAATGCGCAAAATATCAACTTTCTTATTTTCGACAGTGCGCTCAATGGAGGCTCTGGCAGCTTACTTCAGACCAACGAGAAAAATTTCGCCCAAAATTTGGCGCAGACCTTTATCTATTCTGATGACATTAACTTTACTTTCCTGGCGGGGCACAGCTACGACGTAGGTATTCTTGGCTCAACAGGAACGTTGACAGGCTTCTTCGGCATTGGCAATTACACACAAGGAGCGGTTACTGAAATTAGCAAAAATGCTAACCTCTCTGACTTCACCAACCCAACAACGGGAAGCTACGCCGGCGTCTCACCCTATATTCAACTTGTGGCAACGGTACCCGAGCCCGCCACCCTGGGTCTTCTTGGCATAGGTTTGGTTGGCTTGGGATTAGCCCGTTGCCGCAGAGTTTGAGCGTCTGCCCGGCTGTGATGAAAGCGGCGACTTTGGTAACCGTTTTCTTGCGACGCAGAAATCGTCAAAGGGCAATTTGACCGATTGACCATAGATCGGCCCATCTGAACAAATTATGTCTGACTGATCGCGTAAATTTTTAAAAGACAGCAATGATGGTCAGTCGACTGAAATGGCCGTACACCGGACATTCTCGGCGTGCTCTCTGACCGACCGCTGAGGGTCGACAACCGAAGTTCACGAGCCTTGTCGATCGCTAGTGCCTAGCCGATCGGGTTGGGGTTTTTAAGTTCAGGAATCGATGCACGTGCCTTGCCGCACCAGTTGCCAGAGTTGGTGATCGATTCGCTGCGCCAGTTGTTCAGGCGACAATTCGATTCCCGCTTCAGCCAGATACGCCCGCATCGCCTCACCCAACGCCGCCTGGTCACGGCTGCCATCCATCCACTGCAGCATCGCACGCGCGGCCGCATCGAGGTCGATTGCCACGTGCCGGATCCCGCTCACCACCCAACCCGGCGTGGCCGCCTGCAGGCGTGCCAGCGCATGTGCGCGCGGGTGGCTGCCGGGTTCATCGGCGGCTTCAAGCGTCGCTTGCCCCGGCAATGTCGGCATCACGCTGTGGGTCGATACCAGGGTGAACCAGGCGAGCTTGAAGCGCGCTGCATCCACCTCGCCATTCACGCCGAATTCATGGCGTACTGCGTGGATGGCCGCGATCAAATCGGGATAGCTCAGCGCGCGCGGATACGCCGATGACAGCGCGATCAAGGCGGCCTTGGCCTGCGCATCGGTTACGGCGAAGGTATTGCCGGTTGGATTGGCGAAGCGTTGCTCGCTATCGTGTTCCAGGTCGAGTTCTTCGTCGCATGAAAGGTCGGTATAAAAAGCCAGCTCGCTTAGCGCATCTGCCCTGGGTGGCTGGGCGCAGGGCGCGTCGGCGCGGGCGATGATCGCGCGGCGAAAGCGGGTGCCGAGCGCGTCGTCCAATGCGCTTTCCGCCTCCAGCCAGCGCCCGGCCATGCTCTCGGGAATCAGCCCCCAGGCATCTTCCAGTTCGACCACGGCGCGGCGCGGTCCGGCCTCGCCGACATAGCGCAGGCCGTGCGCATCGAGTTGTGCGGCGAATTCGCCAAACGGCAGCGGCGCGTTGTACTCGGCCAGATATTCGTGAAACAGATACGACGGCGCGGCGGTTTTGAGATAAGCGATTTCCTTCAGCAGCGCTGGATCGGTCCATTCCAGGGCCAGCTCATCCAGCACGGTTCGCGCGGCAGCATAGCGTTGCGGCGCGTGAGACTCGCTGGCGGTGCGCGCAAGCAGCGCATCGCGCAGTGGCCGCAACGCCGCCCAGCCTGTCGCCACGTTGAAGCTGATATACGCCACGCCCTGAGGCGACAAGTGGCGGCGGCAGACATCGAGCAGTGCCTGCTGCACCGCAGGCGGCACCCAGGAAAACACGCCATGGGCGATGATGTAATCGAATGCGCCGAGATCGTCCGGCAACGCCGCCAGATCGCCATGCACGATCTGCACATTGGGCAAGCCCAGTCGCTGGATGAATGCTGCGCCCGCCTCGGCCTGCACCCGCGACAGCTCCACGCCCACGCAATCGGATTGTGGCCAGCGCCACGCCAGCGGGACTAGATTGCCGCCTTGCGCGCAGCCGAATTCGAGGATGCGCGCGTGCGCCGGATCGGGCGCGTCGAAGCCGTGCAGCCGCGCGATCGCCGCCAGAAAATCCGGTTGGGTTTCCGGCAGCGGCAGGCTGTCGTAGGGAAGTTCGTCGTAGCTGGCGAGGGTGTGCATGGCGGCGATTTGCCCCCGCAAGGGGGAGGCCGTGATTGTAAGCCGCTAAAGCAGCAACAGCCACGCACTCCCAGCTAGTGGGAGGCCGTGGTTGTCCCCGCAAGGGGGGGCATGACTGCTATAGCCGACAAGTCGGCAACAATCACGCATTAGCGCCGCCATGCAGCGGGATTTAGTGCCCGCGCGTACCCGGCTTGGACGAGAACAACGCCGCTGGCGGACGCGGTTTGCGTGGCTGGCTGGATGGCGTTGTGCCGGTTGGGCTCGGCGCGGCACGACTGGCTGCGGGCTTGCCTTGCGGCGCACGGCCCGAAGCATTGCGGCCCGCTGGCTGGCCCTGGCGTTGACCCGCATTCTGGCCTTGACGCGGGCCACCGCGACCCTGCGGCGGACGCGGCGGGCGTTCCTCGGACATCAGGTCGGCTTTGGCCGGCGGAACGAAGCCGGGTTCGATTTCGACCCGTACGATCGCGCGCTTGATCAGCTTCTCGATGTCGCGCAGATAGCCGATTTCCTCGTCGTCCACCAGTGACAGCGCCGAGCCGGTTGCCCCGGCACGGCCGGTGCGGCCGATGCGGTGCACGTAGTCTTCCGCCACGTTGGGCAGTTCGAAGTTCACCACCTGCGGCAATTGATCGATGTCGATGCCGCGCGCGGCGATGTCGGTCGCCACCAGCACGCGCACGCTGCCGTCCTTGAAGCTGGCCAGCGCCTTGGTGCGCGCCGACTGGCTCTTGTTGCCGTGGATCGCGGCGGCGCTGATGCCGTCCTTGATCAGCTTTTCGGCCAGTTTGTTGGCGCCGTGCTTGGTGCGGGTGAACACCAGCACCTGCTGCCAGTCGTGGTGCTTGATCAGGTGCGCCAGCAGATCACGCTTGTGCGCCTGCGGTACGCGGTGCATCGATTGCTCGATGACCTCTACCGTGGTGTTGCGGCGTGCGACTTCGACGCAGCCGGGGTTGTGCAGCAGGCCATTGGCCAGCGCCTTGATCTCGTCAGAGAACGTGGCCGAGAACAGCAGGGTCTGGCGCTGCTTCGGCACCACGGCGAGCACTTTCTTGATGTCGCGGATGAAGCCCATGTCGAGCATGCGGTCGGCTTCGTCGAGCACCAGGATTTCGACGCCGGACAGGTCCACCGTCTTCTGTCCCATGTGGTCGAGCAGACGGCCCGGCGTCGCCACCAGGATGTCGACGCGCGACTTCAGCGCCTTGAACTGCGGATTGATGTTGACGCCGCCGAACATCACCATCGAGGTGAGCGACAGATATTTGCCGTAGGTCTTGACCGATTCCTCGACCTGCGCGGCAAGCTCGCGCGTCGGCACCAGAATCAGGCAGCGCGGACGGCCCGGCTTGGGTGCCTGCGCTGCACGGGTGGACAGTTGATGCAGGATCGGCAGCGTGAAGCCGGCGGTCTTGCCGGTGCCGGTTTGTGCAGCGGCGAGCAGATCGCCGCCGGCCAGCACTTGCGGAATCGCCTGCGCCTGAATCGGGGTGGGCGTGGTGTAGCCGGCATCGGCAATTGCACGCAAAATGGGTTCGGCCAGCGCGAGGCTGGCAAAGGTGGTTTCAGTAGTCATGGGGGTCCTGCGACGGCCTGTTGCACTGACTTCAGGCAACACCAATCGGGGCAGAAGAATCGTGATCGGATGATCGGGTATAAAACCCGCGACGATTGGTGGAAGCGGGGTGTCTGGACTTGTACCTGCCAGACAGGAGGCGTTCGGGTGGTGGGCAGTACAGGGTTTGAACCTGTGACCCCCGCCGTGTGAAGGCGATGCTCTACCGCTGAGCTAACTGCCCCGAAGCGGCGCGAATTAAACCACAACCGGGCAGGCAAGGCAATTTCAATGCGCTGTATCTGTGTGGTGATCCGGTAAAATGGCGGGCTTTTGCTCCGTCTGCCGCCATGATCCGCACCCGTTTCGCTCCTTCTCCCACCGGTTTTCTGCACATCGGCGGCGCGCGCACCGCCTTGTTTTCGTGGGCGTTTGCGCGTCATCACGGCGGCCAGTTCATCCTGCGCATCGAGGATACCGACATTGCGCGCTCGACCCCCGAGGCGGTGCAGGCGATTCTCGACGGCATGGCCTGGCTCGAGCTGAACCACGACGAAGGCCCGTTCTACCAGACCAAGCGCCTGTATCGCTACAAGGAAGTGATCGAGCAGATGCTGGCCAACGGCCAGGCCTATCTGTGCTATTGCAGCCCGGAAGAACTCGACGAAATGCGCGAGGCGCAGCGCGCGCGCGGCGACAAACCGCGCTACGACGGCCGCTGGCGCCCCGAGCCCGGCAAGACGCTGCCGGTGCCGCCCGCCGGCGTGCAGCCGGTGGTGCGCTTCAAGAATCCCACCGAGGGCACGGTGGCGTGGAAGGATCTGGTCAAGGGCGTCATCGAATTCGCCAACACCGAGCTCGATGACCTCATCATCGCGCGCGGCGACGGCACGCCGACCTACAATTTCTGCGTGGTGGTCGACGACTGGGATATGCAGATCAGCCACGTCATCCGCGGCGACGACCACGTCAACAATACGCCGCGCCAGATCAACATCCTGAAGGCGCTGGGCGCGAGCGTGCCGCAATACGCCCACCTGTCGATGATCCTCGGCGACGACGGCACCAAGCTGTCCAAGCGCCACGGCGCGGTGTCGGTGATGCAGTATTTCGAGGAAGGCTATCTGCCGGAGGCGGTGATCAACTACCTGGCGCGGCTCGGCTGGTCGCACGGCGACGCCGAACTGTTCAGCCGCGAACAGTTTGTGAGCTGGTTCGACCTCGACCACATCACCTCGTCGGCCGGGCAGTTCAACACCGAAAAGCTGCGCTGGCTCAACCAGCAATACATCAAGGCCGCTGACGACACGCGGCTGGCCGGCCTCACCCGGCCTTTCCTGGTGCGTAACGGCGCCAACCCGGACGATGGCCCAGCGCTCGCAGCCGTGTGCGCACTGGTAAAAGAACGTGCAGCGACCATCGAAGAACTGGCCGACGCCGCCACGCTGTTCTACCGCACTCTGCATCCCACCCCAGAACTGCTGGCGCAGCACGTCACCGCCGAGGTGCTGCCTGCGCTCACCGAGCTGGCTGATCGCTTCAAGGCGCTGACCTGGGAACGCAGCGCCATCAGCGCCGCATTCAAGGAAACCCTCGCCGCCCATGGCCTCAAAATGCCCAAGCTGGCGATGCCGGTGCGGGTGCTGGTGACGGGTGAGCCGCAAACCCCGGCCATCGACGCCACGCTGGAACTGATCGGCCAGGACAAGGTGGTCGCGCGCCTGCAGGCAGGGCTGCAAGCCGCCCAAGCGTGACCGATTTTGCGTATAATGCGCGCTGTTTTTCGCCGATGTAGCTCAGTTGGTAGAGCAGCGCATTCGTAATGCGAAGGTCGCCAGTTCGATTCCGGCCATCGGCACCAGTTGTAAAAAAACGCCGCTCATTGAGCGGCGTTTTTCATGTGGGCCCTGTTTATAGTTTCAGGCTGGCAAGGTCGCCGCCAGCCAGGGCGTTGAGATTCGCGTCGCCGTGTGCGGGGTCACGCTGATAGGTGGCCGTCAGGTGTTGTGCGGCATCCAGCCAGTGCGTGGCGGCTGCATTGACCACGCGGATGAGTTGGGCGGTATCGTGGCTGACCAGCCATTGATCGTATGCGTGCGTCAAAGCCGGGAACAGGGCGCGCCGCAGGCCGGACAAGTTGGCCAGATAAAAATGCAGCGAGCCATAGGCTTCGCGTTCGAGCAGCGTCGGCAGCGTCACCAGGCAATCGGCCAAGTGGTCGCGCACGGCGCGCGCCAGCAATTCGGCGTGCTTCGAGGTGAGCTGGCCGAGCATGCTGTTCCAGTTTTCGCCGAGCAACTTTTCGGCGCGCGCTTCGCCCACTTCGTGCAGGATCATGGCTTCGCTTTCGGCGTCGCTCATGCGGTCGAGTCCGTGCTCGATATCCCGCTCAAAATCATAGTGGGCGAAGGCGCGCCCGAGCGCGGTGTCTTTTTCCTTCCATTGCCATTCCTCGAACTTGTTCCACAGCAGGCGGCGCACCGCATCCATGCGCAGGAAAATGGCGCCGTCGCGCATGGCGGCGGGCGGTGCGATCAGGTCACGCGCGTATTCGCAGCCGGCTACGTAGACCTTCACGCCTTCGCGCATCTCGGCGCGCTTGAGTTCGGCCAGCACAAAATGGGGTTTGCGGAAACGCCCCAGTCCGCTGCTATAGACCAGTCCGAGTGGAACCAGGGCGCGGTTGACGTCGTCGGCGTCGAAAGGGTCGATGCCAACGCCGCTGACGGGCAGGGGGGCGAAGGGTTCTTCTTCCACCGTATCCCACAGGCTTTCACGCGCGTTGAGCCAGTCGCCGAGTTCGTCTTTGGGCAGACGGGCACCGTAGGGGATGTCCATTTCCCAGCGGTAGTACTCGCGCATTTCCAGCAGAAAGGTGCAGATCGTCATGTCGCGCGCGTGGCGGGCATCGGTGATGGTGCAGTTCTTTTGTACGGTGTCGATGAGGGCAGAGAGGTTTTCGACCATGGACAGCTCCAGAAAGCAGTTACGTTCTGAAGTGTACAAATAAAAACAGCCCGATCAACCGGGCTGTTTTCAGGGGTATTGCCAACGCCTTAGCGCGGCATGGCCAATCGACCAAGCCGCCCAAGCGGCAAGCCGCTGGTTAATGACGGCGGGCGCTGCCAAAGTAGTTGAGGTCGGCGCGCGAGCGGCGGCTGAGTTCAAAGCGCGCCGCATCGTTGCCGGTGAATTGCCCGGCCAGATTGGAATACGCCTCGGTGGCCCAGGCCTTGTCGTTGAGCGCATCGGCGATGCCTTCGGCCCAGCGCAGCTTGTCGGCGGGGGCTTTCATGTGCCCACCGCACTCGGCATACCACTTCTTCAACGCGTCAGCAGGCAGGGCAAAGCCCTTCAAGCGGTCGATGAACTGGATGCAGGCGTCGCCATTGCTGCAGGCGGCGGCGGCGGCGGTAAACAATTCGTCGGCTTTGGCTGCGTTGCCCATGGCTGCGTACAGACGGCCGATATGGATCAGCGCAAAGTGATCCTTGGCCTGAGCGCGTGCGGCTTCGAGCAGGCGGTCAGCTTCGGCGGTGTCCTGGGTGGCGGCAAAGCTTGCTTCGGCGAGCTTGGCGGTGTCGTAGACGCCGGCGTTGGCATCGGCTGCCAGCGCGGCTTCGCGGGCTGCCAGATAGGCACGTGCCTTGGATACGCCGAGCTCGCGATGCTTCAAGGTGGCGGCGGTCACTGCCAGATCCTTGAATGCGATGGAGTCGGTGGCGTTTTCCGCTGCGCGGTCGAGCAGGCGGCCGAGCCAGTCAGTGTCGTCGAGGTTTTTGTCGACTGCCACGAGAATCGGCTTGTAGCGCGAGAACTGATAGCCGGTGCCGTCGAGCAGGTTTTCGGCGGATTCGATCAGCTTGGCGGAATAGAAGGGGTCTTCCAGTTCCAGCCGGACCCGCTCGGCCAGGGCGAGGAACTGCTTGACGCTGATGGCCTCTTTTTCCAGCTGCTGGAATTCCATATAGCGGGCGTGATTGGCCTGGCGCTTTTCCAGCTTGACCTTCACCCGTGCCAGACGTTCGGCGTCGTCGGCCAGATGCGCTTCCACTGCGGTCACCAGCTTCTGCATTTCGTCCAGCCCGGCCACGGCTTCTTCCGCCTTGTCCAGCAGCGCCGCTGCACCCGGCTTGTCGCCCACGCTTGCCAGCCCTTCGGCCAGATCGATGTATTCGCCGGTGGCGCTGGCCAGATCGCCAGCCTTCTTCAATGCCGCCTGCATGAATACGGTGTCGCCGGTCTGCTTGGCCGATTCGATCAGCGTTTTGGCTGCGGTGAAATCGGTTGCGCCGGTGAGCGCGCGCTCATACAGCGCCTTGGCTTTTTGCGGGTCGCCCAGGGTTTTGGTGACTTCAGCCGCGAGCGAGAGCAGGTCGGGCACGCTGGTCAGTTTGTCGGCGGCCTTGCTGAAAATTGCCGCAGCGTATTCCTTGTCCAGCACATGCTCGGCGGCGGCGGCGGCCAGCTTGCTGTATTCCACCGCGCGGGCGATTTTCGCCTCGGCCTTTTCCAGCACTTTCTTGGCGAACGCGCCGTCGGCAATCACGCTCATCACGTTTTTTGCGAGCTCGATCAGCGGATCGAGGTTGCTGGTCTCCTTGAGCGCTTTTTCATACGCGCCCACCGCCGCGGCCTTGTCGCCCAGCACCTTGAACTTGGCCTCGGCCAGCGCCACCTGTTCCTCGCCCGACATGCAGTAGTCTTCCGCGGTCTGCAGCAGCTCCTCGGCGCGGCTCTGTTCGCCCAGCGCCTTGTAGGCGATGGCGCAGGCCGCCAGGTCCTTGGTGAACTGGCAGTTGTCTGCCTCGCGATCCATCAGTTCCTTGGCGTAAGCCGCATCGGCAGGCTCCTGCAGGGCTTCCAGCGCGAGCGCAGCATAATCGGCACCGCTGCTGCATTGGGATTCTTTAGGGGTGAGGGTATCGCGTGTGGCCATGACGGTGTCTCCTTGAATTCAGTCGCGTGATTTTCCGCTGCAGGGGGTGAGGCAGCCAATAAGTAATGTCGATGGCGCTATTAATGCATTGCAATTGAGGGAACGACTGCCCCGGATCGTCAGCCTGCGGGCGCCTTTGCTACCTTCGCTGCGCTGAAACGCAATGTGGCCGCCAATCCATGGCCGCCATCCGCACGCGGCAGCCCGTCATCCAGTTCGAATTCCGCATGGGACAGCGTGGCGATGCGGGCGACGATGGACAGTCCCAGTCCGCAGCCTTCACCCTCAACTTCGCCGCGCACAAAGCGTGCGCTCAGTTGTGCGCGCAAATCCGGCGCCACTCCCGGCCCGTCGTCCGCGACGGTGAGCGAACAGGCCGGGCCGCTGCGCGCGAGGCGCACTTCGATGCGTGCGCCTTCGCCTGCGTAGCGCAGGGCGTTGTCCACCAGGTTGCGCAGCGCAATTTGCAGCCATGCTGCCGTCACCGCGACTGAACAGCCTTCCGCTGCCTCGACGACGAGCGATTGCGCGTGCCGCTCGGCCTGCGGCTGTAATTCGGCGCAAACCGATGCGACGATTCCGGCCGGATCCAGCGGCGGCGGGGTGCTGCCCTGGCTGGCCGGGTCGACTCGCGCCAGCGTCAGTAATTGTTCCACCAGATGCGTCATCCGGTCCACCCCCGCGATCACCTGCGCCAGCGCGTGCTGCCGGCTGTCGGTCGTTTGCGCGCGCTGCGCCACTTGCGCCTGTATTTTTAATGCCGCCAGCGGGGTGCGCAGTTCGTGCGCGGCATCGGCGGTGAAGCGGCGTTCGTTTTCAAACGCTTCGGTGACACGCCGGATCAGTGCATTCAGCGCCGTGCGCAGCGGTGCGATTTCGTTCGGCAGGGCGAGCGACTCATCAAGTGGTGTCAGGGCTTGCGCGTCCAGCGCACCGACTTGTCGCGCCAGTGTATTCACCGGCCGCAAGCTGCGGCCCACCCCCCACCACACCGCCAGCGCCATCAGCGGCAGCGCCAGTAGGGCGGGAATCAGCAGCGACAGGCCAATTTCGCGTGCCAGCCCTTCGCGCGAGGCGTGCGCCTGACCCACCACCACCTGATATTCCGCGTCGTCATTCTGCACCGTATAAAAGCGCCAGCGCGCGCCATGGTAGGGGTGTTCGCTGAATCCAGGCGCCCCGGCCGATTCAAATCCGCCGTGCCCGTTTGACGTAACCAGACGCTGCATCTGCCCATGTTTGCGGTGCCACACTTCAAATGCGATAGGTACGGGATCGGGACGGCGATGCTCGTGCAATTCCTCGACGACATCCTCGATTTCGCCACCTGCGACAATCGCCAGCAGGGTGTCGGCCACCTGCGTCAGCTGGGCGTCGAACAAGGCATCCGCTTCGTCATGTGCCCGTTGATACACCACCAGCGCAGACAGCAGCCAGATTGCAGCCACCGCGCTGGTCAGCAGCCACACCAGCCGGCGGCGCAGGGAATAGGCTGGGGTGCCGCTCATGGCTGGGGCGGCGTCGCCGATGCGATATAGCCGACGCCGCGCACGGTGCGGATCAGTTCGCTGCCAAGCTTGCGCCGCAAATGATGGATATGGACTTCGAGGGCGTTGCTGTCGACCGCGTCGTTCCAGGTGTAGAGCTGCTCTTCCAGCGCGCGCCGGGTCAGCACGCGGTCGGCGTTTTCCAGCAGCAGATGCAGCAGATCGAATTCGCGCGGGGTCAGTTCAACCGGCTGGCCGCTGCGCGTCACCGTGCGCGCCGCCGGGTTGAGTTCGATCTCCCCGAGAGTGAGCACCGGCTCCGGGCGGCCGTGGGCGCGCCGCACCAGCGCGCGCAGCCGGGCGGCGATTTCGTCCAGATCGAATGGCTTCAGCACATAATCGTCGGCACCCAGATCGAGACCGCGCACCTTGTCTTCCAGCTGGTCGCGCGCGGTGAGGATCAGCACCGGTGTCGCGTCATGACGTCCACGTAGCCATTGCAGCACCGACAGGCCGTCGCGCTTCGGCAGCCCCAGATCGAGCACCACCGCGGCAAAGGATTCGGTGGACAGTGCCGCCACCGCAGCCTCGCCGTCGCGCAGCCAGTCGACGGCGTAGCCGGCCTGCGTCAGCCCAGCCTGCAGCCCGTCGCCCAGCATCCGGTCGTCTTCCACCAACAATATGCGCATGGCTTCACTTCAGTTATTTTGGAATCCTGACCGCGTCTTCGTCGAACACGCCCTGTTCCGCCTGCCGGTGGCAGGCCGCACAGTTGGCGGCAGAGCCCACCGATTTGCGTGACCACACTGCGCGTGACACCTCGTCGTGCTTGCGCACAAACCAGCGGGTTTCGGTGATGCGCAAGGGCGCGGATTTTGCATCCATGCCCTGCATCACCCGGTTGCCCATCCGGCTGCTACCGGCATCGGCGGCGTTGGCTTCCAGGAAGCGCAGGATATCAGCCTGCGTGACCGGATCAAGGCTGGCGTTCTCGCCGAAGTGCTGGTCGAGCCCGCCCATCACGCGCCGCCACGATGCCTTCGGCAGGAAGGCCGGCGCATACGCGATATGGCAACTCGCGCATTCCTGTTGCCAGTTTTTGTGCGTCAGCTTGGGCAGCGTCTCGCTTCCGCCATCGCCGCGCGCCTCGCCCGAAGGCGACGGCAGTGAAAATGCCAGCAGGCTGATTACGCCAACCGCCGCGACGACGCCGATGCCACGCAATAGATAGTTCATGGTCTGTTCCTTTATTTGGTTTGACTTAGCCAGGCAATGAAATCGCCTTTTTCCTGCGCGCTGCATTCGCGTTGCAACACGTCCATGCAGTTGCGGCGAAACCATTTCTCGACCTTGGCTGCATCGGTGAAACGCTGCGGATTGGCCGCCGGTGCCAAGGGCTCGATCAGTTTGTTGACGCGCGTACGCCCGGGCTGCGTTGGGTTGGCGGTATGGCAGGCGGCGCAGCTAACCGGCTGGCCATTGCGCCCGGGATGCTCGGTGCGATACAACACTTCGCCCCGTTTGGCCGACAGGCCCGACACCGGGACGCCCGCCGTCGCCGCGTAGTGCGCCATCAGACTGGCTGGGCTGTCGGCCGCCCACGCGACGACCGAGACCATGCCCAGCATCGCCAGGCTGCTGCGGAACAGGGGCTTAATCATGCTGCACCCCGCTTTGTGCATCGAGGTATTGCTTGCCGGTGACCATGCTCTGCGCCACCCGCTCGCCACGCAGTTGGTGAAACACCAGTGCCGCCATGTGCAGGCCGATAAAGCCGAGCATCAAGGCAAAACCAACCTCGTGCGGCTCGCCCAGCACGTCTTCCAGCCACGGCATGTTGCCCAGCCAGCCGGCGAGCGGGCCCGCCTGAAATTCGCTGGCAGAGAGCCCCAGCCCGGTGACGACCATGAGCGCCATCACACCGTAGGCAAACAGATAAGCCAGGCTGGCGATCGGGTCGTGTCCCACGCGATGGGCGCTCGGCAGGCGTAGATTCTTGAGGCTGTCTTTCCACATGGCGGGATGCCACAGGTCGCGCCAGCGCGCGCTCACCGGCCCCACCACGCCCCACAGCAGGCGTGTCAGCAAGCCCGCCGTCAGAACATAGCCAGTGAGAATGTGCAGATTCCACAGGGTGTCTTCATAGGGGCCGTGTTCAAACCATTCGGCCAGTTGACTGGTGGCGATGAGCGCCACAATCGCCAAGGCAATGACCCAGTGCAGCAGCCGCAGCAAAGGGTCGAACACGCGCTGTGGATGAGGGGTTGAATGCGGCATGACTGTCTCCTGAGAGGGGGAATGCAGCAGACTGTATTCGCGCAGGCTTAGGGGAATCTTAAGGCGGGATTTATTTTCCGGCTGGCAGCTGGAGCGCTTGCCTGAGCGTATTGCTGTCCGTGATGTGTTTGGGCGTTCGCTTATAGCGCCTGACGTGAGCTGAAACGATACAGCTGGCGCTCGGTCAGGACAGCGTCGAGCGGCATGTCCCATGGGTCATGCGGCAGCGATTCGACCCGCTGGCACTCGTAGGCGACCCCCACCAGGCGCGGCTTGCGCCAGTTGCGCCGGTGCCGCATGAACGCCAGCGTGGCGTCGTAAAAGCCGCCGCCCATGCCCAGGCGAAAACCCTGATGATCAAACCCGACCAGTGGCATCAGCAGCAGGTCGAGCTGGCGCGCGCGCAACGGTCGCGCATCGAGCGGTTCGGCGATGCCATAGCGATTGCGGGTCATCCGCGTGTTGCGCTCAATCCGGGCGAAGCGCAGCATGCGGCCGCGCTGCGGCAACACCGGGGCATAGCATTCACGCCGCATCAACAAAATCTGGTTCATCAGCAGGCCTGCGTCGAACTCGCCGCCATGCGGCAAATACACCCCGATGCGCCTGGCGCGCAACAACAACCCGTGGCGCAAAGCCAACCGCAGCGAGGCGCGCGCGGCCTGACGGCGGGCAGGCGGGGTCAGCGCGTTGCGCGCTGCCTTGAGTTGGCGTCTAAGGGTAGATTTGTTCATCAGGTAAAAAGAAAGGCTCCCCGCCTGTGCCGTGATGAGCCGCAGACTCTTGAACCGGGGTCCAAGACGGCCGCAATCAAAGGCACTTTGGGCACATGAAACGTGTCACGCGCACACCCGTACCGGAATAGACCGCAGCCTTGCACGTATGCATTGGTTCAGAGAAATTGCAGCCCATCTCGAACACCGCAGGGAGCAACGCCAGTTTAGAAGAGTTTGTCCTGATCTTCCAGTGCTGAATCCAGCAGCGCGTTGCAATGGTTGAGACGGGTACGCGCTTCTTCGATCAGCCCGCCGCCGCCCTGGGTCAGCAGATCATGCGCCAGATTGAGGCCGGCCATGATGGCGATGCGTTCGGCGCCGATAATTTTGCTGTTGTCGCGGATCTCGCGCATTTTGCCGTCCAGATAATCAGCTGCCGCGATGAGCGCCGATTCTTCCTCGCGTGAACACGCCACTTTAAAAGAGCGGCCTAGGATATGGATGTCAATCGAGCGCGGGGCAGCCATCAGTCGTCCTCCGGCAGGGTTTCAAGCAACGCCTGCAGCCGCGTTTTGGCGGCGTCGAGCCGGGTGGTCAGTTGTTTGTTGTCCTGCTGCGTGACCAGCAACTGCTGGCGCAGCGCGATGTTGTCGCGGCGCAGCGTGTGGCACAACTCGGCCACCTGGCGGATTTTAGCTTCGAGGGTTTCGAGTTCTGCATGCATGGCAGCGACTATAGGGGGCGGCGTGCGGACGGTCAATCACACGTGCCTGTGCCAAGGTACAATGCGCGGCTTCAGGTGCCAACGCAGCGCTCAGCTGCCGAGGATAAACGGGAAACAGGTGTGCGGTTTTGACTGCCAAGCCTGTGCTGCCCCCGCAACGGTAAGCGTTGTTGTACGGCGTTTCACACAGCCACTGTCGCAAGATGGGAAGGCGAAACGCCTCATGCGCGAGCCCGGATACCGGCCTGAGCCCTGTCTATGGATGGCAGCGGATCGTGCAACGTGCCTGCGGGGAACCAGGCGCCCCAACCGGAAACTCGTCATGCATCAAACCACACTCGCGCTCGCCCTGGGCGTCGCTTTCATGGCGTCTGCCCACGCGGACACGCTGCCGGAATTTGTCGGCGACACCATCGTCGTCACGCCCACCCGGTTCCCGCAGGCCCTGTCCGGCCAGACCGCCAACACCACGGTGATCACCCGGCAGCAAATCGAGAATAGCCCGCAGACCACGCTGCCCGGCATCCTCGCCGAGCAGGCCGGGATCGGCATGCGCGATCTGTTCGGCAACCATGCCGCCGCCAGCACGGTCGACATGCGTGGCTTTGGCGCCGCCGCCGGACAAAACACGCTGATCCTGCTGGATGGTCGCCGTCTCAACGATATCGATCTCTCGGCTGTTGACTGGGCGGCGCTGCCGCTTTCCGCCATCGAACGCATCGAAATCGTGCGCGGGGGTTCCAGCGTGCTGCATGGCTCGGGCGCGGTGGCGGGCGTGATCAACATCATCACGCGCTCCCCGTTGGGGCTGCCGAATCAGGCGTCGGGCAAGGTGCAGGCGGGCAGTTTCAACACCCAGGATTACCAGCTGAGCGGCAACTATTCAGGCGAGACGGGCGGCATCCGGCTGACGGCCGACCATTACCGATCCGACGGCTGGCGCGACAACAATGCGAACACGCAAAGTAGCCTCAACGGCGACGCGCGCTTCAAACACGCGCTGGGTGAACTGGTGTTCAAGTTTGGCGGATCCAGCCAGAATGTGCGCCTGCCAGGCCCGCGCACGGTTGAGCCAGACATCGGCTTGAACCAGCTTGAGACTGATCCGCAGGGCACCAACACGCCGCTCGACTGGGCCAAGCGCCGTGGCCATCAGGCGGGGCTGAGCAACCGCTTCGAATTCGGGCGCAACGAACTGATGCTCGATCTGGACTATCGCAACAAGCAGCAGCAATCCAATTTTGATTTTGGCGGCTACCCCGACTACCGCGATGCCGATCTCGATATGTGGAGTTTTTCGCCGCGCGTGTTGCTGCCGTTTGAAACCGGCAGCGTCGCGCACAATCTCGTCGTCGGGATCGATTTTCAGTGGTGGGATTACGCGCTGCGCACCTCGAATGCGCAGGTCAATGTCGGCACCCCGATTAATGATGTAAATGCCGATCAAAACACGGCCGGCCTGTATGCGCGGGATGAAATGCAGCTGAGCCCGGCCACGCGCCTGACCATGGGCGGCCGCTACGAGTGGTTTGATCTCAGCGCGGATGACCAGTTTGACGCCAGCGCGCCCGGTGGAAGTTACGGCAGCGGCGCATTGCCCGGCAATCAGGACGAAACGCAGTACGCGCTGGAGCTGGGACTCAATCATCGCCTGAACCCGCAGCATGCGCTGTTTGCCCGGCTGGCACGCAGCTTTCGCTTTGCCACCGTGGACGAGATTTATGAGTATTCGCCGTCATTCAGCCATGAATTCCAGTTCCTCAAACCACAAACCTCGCAGGATGCGCAGCTTGGCTGGGAGTGGGGCGCGGGCGCCGACCGCCTTCGTGCAGCGGTGTATTACATGAAGGTGAAAGACGAAATCCACCTCGACGTTTACAGCAGCGGCATCGGCAACACCAATTTGCCGCCGCTGCAGCGCTACGGTGTGGAACTGGAAGCGCATGGCCGCGTTAGTTCGGTCGATCTGAGCGCGGCTTATACATTGGCCTTCGCGAATTTCACCGAGGGTACGCTCAACGGCATCGCGCTGGATGGAAATGACGTGCCGCTGGTTCCGCAGAACAAGCTGTCGCTCGGCGCGGTCTGGCACATCAACGAGCAAACCCGATTGAGCGCCGACGCCAATTACGTCAGCAGCCAGCTGATGGAAAACGACGAGACCAACAGTTTCGAGCAGAAGATCCCGGCGTATGTCCTGGTTGACCTGAAACTGATGCACCAGATCGGCCACTGGCAACTGGCTGCCGCGGTCAATAATCTGTTCGATCAGGACTACTACACTTACGCCATTCACAGCCCGTCCAACGCTGACCGCTTCAATGCCTATCCGCTGGCAGGGCGCAATGGCTGGGTGAGCGTGGAATACACCTTCAAGTAGGCCATCAGGGAGTGCGTCTTTGAGCAAGGAATCTGTCTCGCCGGAACTGAATACGCGCCATGCCACCCGCATGGCGCGCAAGAAAGCCGTCATCGACGCGGCCATCGCCGCTGCCACCGACGAGCGCGGGATGCTCATCGTCATCACCGGCAACGGCAAGGGCAAGAGCACCTCGGCTTTCGGCACCGTGGCGCGCGCGCTCGGCCACGGCATGAAGGTCGGCGTGGTGCAGTTCATCAAGAGCCGCACCGACACCGGCGAGGAGGCCTTTCTCGGTAAACAGCCCGGCGTTGAATGGCACGTCACCGGCGACGGCTTCACCTGGGACACGCAAAACCGCGAGCAGGACATCGCCACCGCGCAACGCGGCTGGGCGATTGCCGCGCGCATGCTGGCCGACCCGGCGTATCAGCTGGTGGTGCTGGACGAGCTGACCTATCTGCTGAGCTACGGTTATCTCGATGCCGACACGGTGCTCGATGCGCTGGTGCAGCGGCCGCCGATGCAGCATGTCATCGTCACCGGGCGTGGCGCGCCGGACGCGCTGATCGAACTGGCCGACACGGTGTCGGTCATCGCCGATGAGAAGCACGCGTTTCGCGCAGGGGTCAAAGCGCAACCCGGTATCGACCTTTGAGCGCCGTCATCACACTGTAACCGTCGCGCCATACAACGCAGGCTTCTCTTGTTTGGGGTCTGCCGTGCGTATCCTGATGGTGTCCGACGTGTATTTCCCACGTGTCAATGGTGTATCGACCTCGATCCAGACTTTGCGGCAGGCGCTGGCGACGGCAGGGCATACGAGTGTGCTGGTCGCGCCGGAATATCCGGCCACGCAGGCGGAAGCCGACATCGTGCGGGTGCCGGGCTGGCAGATTCCGCGCGACCCGGAAGACCGGCTGATGCATCCGCGTGCACTGGCCGCCACGCTCGATAAGCTCGATCCGGCTGACTTCGACATCGTCCACATCCACACGCCGTTTCTGGCGCACCGTGTGGGCGTGCGCTGGGCGCGCAAGCATGGACTGCCGTGCGTCGAGACCTATCACACGCTGTTCGAGGAATACTTTCACCACTATCTGCCGTTCTTGCCGAAGTCCTGGCTGGCGGCGGCGGCGCGGATGATTTCGCGCCAGGAGTGCGACGGCGTCAGCGCGGTGATTGCGCCGTCATCGGCGATGAAAAGTGCGCTGATCGGCTACGGCGTGTCGAGTCCGATCCACATTATTCCCACCGGCCTGCGGCTGGCCGATTTCGCCGTGTGCGACGGCGCAGCGTTCCGCGCGCGTCATGGCATTGCGCCCGAGCGCCCGGTGATCGCCTGCGTCGGCCGGGTGGCGTTCGAGAAGAACCTGGATTTTCTGCTGCGGGTGACCGAGGAAACGCGGCGCAGCCTGCCTGATGTGCTGTTCGTGATCGCGGGCGAAGGTCCAGCGCGCGCCTCGCTGGAACGGATGGCTTTGAGACGTGGGCTGACCGACAACGTGCGCTTCATCGGTTATCTCGAACGCAGGACTGAGTTGCCCGCCTGCTACTGTGCGGCGGACGTGTTCGTGTTCGCATCCAAAACCGAAACCCAGGGGCTGGTGCTGCTGGAAGCAATGGCGCTCGGCGTGCCGGTGGTGGGGCTGGCCGAAATGGGAACAAAGGATGTGTTGAAGGAAGGCGAGGGCTGCCGCATTGCGCCGGACGATGTCGCCGGGTTTGCCCGGGTGCTGGTGCCCTTGCTGGCCGACCGCGCAACCGCCCGGGCGCTCGGCGCGACAGGCACGCGCTATGCAGCGGGGTGGAGCGAATCGAAAATGCAATCCGACATTCTGGTGCTATACCACGCACTAAGCTCGCCCAATCCAACCGCGCGGGATTATCCGCTCCCGGCCGTGCCGTGAGCACTTGATTTCATTTTTCTGGGGGCCTGACATGGACAAGGACATTCAGAAGTACACCGATATCGTTGCCGCCTACGCCACCGAGGCCGGGGTGAAAATTCTCGCCGCGATTGCCTTCTGGATCATCGGCCGCTGGCTGATCGGGCTGGCCGGGCGGATGCTGCAGCGCGTGCTCGAAAAGCAGAAAGTCGATCCCACGCTGATGCGCTATATCGGCAGCTTCCTCGCGGTGACCCTGAACATCGTGCTGGTGGTCGCCATCCTCGGTTACTTCGGGGTGCAGACCACGACCTTCGCCGCTCTGGTTGCCGGCATCGGTATTGCCATCGGCGCGGCATGGGGTGGACTGCTATCCAACTTCGCGGCGGGCGCGTTTCTCATCGTGCTGAAGCCGTTCAAGGTAGGCGACTTCATCGCTGCAGGCGGGCTGACCGGTACGGTCAAGGAAATCGGTCTGTTCGCCACCGCGATCAACACCCCAGACAACGTGTTTTCCATCGTCGGCAACAGCAAGATTTTCAGCGACACCATCCAGAATTTCAGCGCCAATCCGTTTCGCCGTGTCGAGCTGAAATGCCAGCTTGCCGGCAGCGCCGACCATGTCTCTGCCATGGAGTTGTTGCGTAGCAAACTTCAAACCATTCCCAACGTGGTGGCCACCCCGCAAGTCGAAGTTGAAATCCTCGAATTCAACCTAGTCGGCCCGGTGCTGGCGGTGCGGCCGTTCTGCCACACCGATCACTACTGGCAGGTGTATTTCGACGGCAACCGCATGATCCGCGAAGCGCTCGCCGAAGCGGGCTTCCCCGCGCCGATGCCCGCTCAATTGATCCTGACACACACGGCCTGATTCGCGCTGTCGAAAACCAAGCGCCTCCAGTACGGGGCGCTTTTTTACGCATGGATTCACGCGAAGATGCGCCCGCAATCGCATCCGGCTTGCGGCTTGACCCGGGTGGATGGCAATGCAAGCATGTCCGCTGACTTGACCGCGACCACCCTCTGCCTTGAATCTGCTTGCTTCGCCTTATGTTGGCCGCTTCGCCCCGTCGCCCACCGGCCCGCTGCACCCCGGCTCGCTGGTCGCCGCGGTGGCGAGCTGGCTCGATGCACGCGCGGCAGGCGGGCGCTGGCTGGTGCGGATGGAGGACCTCGACCGCCCGCGTTGTGTGGTGGGTGCGGCGGATACCATCCTGCGCCAACTCGAGGCTTATGGTTTGCACTGGGACGGCACGGTGATTTACCAGTCGACGCGTGACGCTGCCTACGCAGCCGCACTCGACAGCTTGAAGGCGCAAGGTATGGCCTACCCGTGCGCCTGCACCCGCGCCCAGCTCGCGCAGGCACCGCGCAATGTGGAGGGTGAGATCCTCTATCCCGGAACCTGTCGCAACGGCTTGCCCGCCGGCGCGGTGGCGCGCGCCTGGCGGCTGCGGGTGCCGCAGGGGACGATCGATTTTCACGACCGCATTCACGGCGATCTGTCACAGGATCTCTCCAGCGAGGTGGGCGATTTCATCGTCAAGCGCGCCGATCAGCTGTTTGCCTACCAGCTCGCCGTGGTGGTGGACGATGCGTGGCAGGGCATCAGCCATGTCGTGCGCGGTGCCGATCTGCTGTGGAACACGCCGCGCCAGATTGTTCTGCAAACCCTGCTCGACCTGCCCACGCCAAGTTATGCCCATGTCCCGCTCATCACCAACGCCGCCGGACAAAAGCTGTCCAAGCAAACCCTCGCACCTGCGCTCCCGTTGAGCGGCCGAAGCGCCGTGCTGGCGCAGGCGCTCGCATCGCTTGGCCATCCGCCTCCCGCTGATTTGAACGGCGCGCAGCCTGCCGAACTATTGGCGTGGGCACGCGCGCACTGGCAAATCGAAAACGTGCCACGGCAGCCAAGCATTGCCAACCCCTCGCCCTAACCGGACAATCCGCTCACCCCTTATCGCTTACCGCCTACCCCAAATGCCCCAACTCCCCTCCGCCCTCGAACAAGTCATGCGTGTCCATGCGCCCTTTATTCACGCCGTGGTCAACGCCTTGCGCGACCGCAGCCAGCTGCCCGATCTGATGAAACAGCTCGAAGCAGCAGAGCAGGCAGGCTGGCCGAAACTGGTCGGCGCGCTGCGTCATGTCATCAACGGCCGCCGCGACCCGTCGATCAAGCTGGGGCTGGACGAGGAAGACTGCATCCTGCTCGATGCCATCCTGCTCGGCATCGACAACCCCGCCACCTTGCCGCCGTTGAATGCCCAGCCTGACGGCAGCAGTGCGGCACCGGGCTTGGCGTCACTTATCGATGCCTCGGCGCGCGGCGATGCGCAGGCGATGATGGTGCTTGCCAACATGGCCGAGCAGATGATCAAGGCGGGCGGCGACATGGCCTTGCTGGGCGGCCGCATGCGGCGGCTGGTGAACGGCGAGCGTGACACCGAGCAATTGATTGCCGGGATGGGCGGATTGGGGCGCGAACTGGTGATCAGCGTGCTCGACGAACTGGCCAAGTTGCGGCCGCAGTGAATTTGGCGCGCTGAAGCCTTTTGACAGCCCCGCCGGGCATCGGCTAAAATGCCCGGCTTTTCGGCGACCCGCGTTTGGGCGCATGCGAAAAAAGGTGATGTAGCTCAGTCGGTTAGAGCATCGGATTCATAATCCGGGGGTCGGTGGTTCAAGTCCACTCATCACCACCACATTCCTGTCTGGCGCGCGGCTCTTTTGGTTGCGCGCCAGTCTCCGCCCCCAGTCTCTTCACTGTCACGGCGTCTCATGAAAAAAATCTATATCAAAACCTTCGGCTGCCAGATGAACGAGTACGACTCGGACAAGATGGCCGACGTGCTCAATCTGTCCGAAGGCCTGGTGAAAACCGATACGCCGGACGACGCCGACGTGATCCTGTTCAACACCTGCTCGGTGCGCGAAAAAGCGCAGGAAAAAGTGTTCCACGATCTCGGTCGGGTGCGCCATCTCAAGCAGCTCAATCCCAATCTGATCATCGGCGTCGGCGGCTGCGTCGCCTCGCAGGAAGGCGCGGCCATCGTGTCGCGCGCGCCGTTCGTCGACGTGGTGTTCGGCCCGCAAACGCTGCACCGTCTGCCCGAGCTGATCGCGAAGAAACGCGCGACCGGCCGCGCCCAGGTCGACATCAGCTTTCCCGAAATCGAGAAGTTCGACCATCTGCCGCCCGCGCGCATCGAGGGTGCGTCGGCCTTCGTCTCGATCATGGAAGGCTGCTCCAAATACTGCACCTTCTGTGTCGTTCCCTACACGCGAGGCGAGGAAGTCTCGCGCCCGTTCGACGACGTGATCGCCGAAGTGGCCGACCTGGCCGAACGCGGCATCAAGGAGGTCACCCTGCTGGGGCAAAACGTCAACGCCTATCAGGGCGCGCTGGACGAAGGCGGCACCGCGGATTTCGCCTACCTGCTGGAGATGGTGCACGAACTCCCCGGCATCGAACGCATCCGTTACACCACCAGCCACCCGCGTGAAATGACGCAGCGGCTGATCGAAACCTACGGCCACCTGCCCAAGCTGGTATCGCATCTGCACTTGCCGGTGCAGTCGGGTTCCGACCGTGTTCTGGCGGCGATGAAGCGCGGCTACACCGTGCTGGAGTTCAAGTCGATCATCCGGAAATTAAGGGAGCAGCGCCCTGACCTGTGTCTGTCGTCGGATTTCATCGTCGGCTTTCCCGGCGAGACCGAAGACGATTTCGAGGCGACCATGAAGCTCATCGTTGACCTCGATTTCGACGCCAGTTTTTCCTTCATCTACAGCAAGCGCCCCGGCACCCCCGCTTCGGATTACCCGGACGACGTCACGGCCGAGCTGAAAACGCAGCGGCTGATGCGCCTGCAGGCGCAGATCGAGGCGCAGGCACAGGTGGTCAATCAATCCATGGTTGGCACCGTGCAGCGTGTGCTGGTTGAGGGTCACGCCAGAAAAAATGCGGCAGAACTCGCCGGCCGCACCGATAACAACCGCATCGTCAACTTCGCCGGGCAGCCGCGTTTGATCGGCCAGTTCGTCGAAGTCACTGTCACCCAGGCCTTGCCGCACAGTCTGCGCGGCGAAGTCGTTACCTTTGAGAACGTCGCCGCTTGAAAACCGATAGCGTTGAACTGCGGCTGGCACCGGAAGACAACCGGCGGCTGGCTAATCTGTGTGGGCCGATGGATGAAAATCTGCGCCAGGTCGAGGCGGCGTTTGACGTCACCATCGGCCGGCGCGGGGCCAGCTTTCGTTTCAGCGGCGACACGGCGCAAGCCGAAAAAGCCGGGCAGGCGATCGAGCATTTCTACAATCGCGCGCACGATGAACTGAGCCTCGACGACATCCAGCTTGGACTGGTCGAGCTCACGCGCGCGCGCAGCCTGAAAGACCTGAGCGCCGATGAGGAAGGCACGAGCCTGCGCACCCGCCGCGCCGACCTGCGCGCACGCACCCCGCGCCAGGGCGAATACATCGAGCAGATCCGCAGCCACGACATCACCTTCGGCATCGGCCCGGCCGGCACCGGCAAGACCTATCTGGCGGTAGCGTGCGCGGTCGACGCGCTCGAGCGTGAACAGGTCAAGCGCCTGGTGCTGACGCGCCCCGCGGTCGAAGCGGGCGAGCGCCTCGGCTTCCTGCCGGGCGACCTGACGCAGAAAGTCGATCCCTATCTGCGCCCGCTCTATGACGCGCTGTACGACCTGATGGGCTTCGACAAGGTGACGCGGCTGATCGAGCGCCACGCCATCGAAGTGGCGCCGCTTGCCTTCATGCGCGGGCGTACGCTGAATCACGCCTTCATCATTCTCGACGAGGCGCAAAACACCACGGCCGAGCAGATGCAGATGTTTTTGACGCGGATTGGTTTCGGCGCGCGCGCGGTAGTGACCGGCGACCCGACCCAGATCGATCTGCCCAAACATGTGAAATCCGGGCTGACCGACGCCGCCGAAACCCTGGCCGATGTGCGCGGGCTGGCTTTCACCCATTTCCTGTCGGAAGACGTGGTGCGCCATCCGCTGGTTGGCCGCATCGTCGATGCCTATGCTGCGCGCCGCGCGGAAACGGAAGCGCGTGGCAAGTCCTGAATTCAGCCTGTCGGTA
The DNA here is from genome assembly GCA_963828945.1 of uncultured beta proteobacterium. Classification (GTDB taxonomy): domain Bacteria; phylum Pseudomonadota; class Gammaproteobacteria; order Burkholderiales; family Thiobacillaceae; genus Thiobacillus. The sequence goes on along the minus strand of CAWHHA010000024.1, from coordinate 164,242 downwards.
CAGTTTGCGAGTGAAGCGAACAACCTGCCGCGCCGCGCACAGATTCGCCGTTGGGTGGCTGCCGCGCTGGAACACGCGGCCGAAGTCACCGTGCGCATTGTCGATGCCGACGAAGCGCAGGCGCTCAACCAGGACTACCGTGACAAAGGCTATGTACCCAATGTGCTGACGTTTGAATATGGCGAGATTACGCCCGGTGTGCTGGGCGGCGACGTGGTGATCTGCGCGCCGGTGGTCGAGCGCGAGGCGCGCGAGCAGGGCAAATCCTTACCCAATCATTACGCCCACATGGTGATCCACGGTGTGCTGCATCTGCAGGGCTACGACCACATCGAGCCCGCTGACGCCGACATCATGGAGTCACGCGAAGCCGTTATACTGAAACGGTTTCATGTTCCCAATCCCTATCTTTCTTCCTGACGCAAAAAATGGAGTCTGACAGTAGTCCCAAACCGAGCCTGCTCGAGCGCATTTCCCACTGGCTGATGCGCGAGCCCGAAGACCGCGAGCAGTTGATCGAACTGCTGCACGGCGCCTATGAAAACAGCCTGATGGACGCCGACGCCCTGGCGATGATCGAGGGCGTGCTGCAGGTGTCCGAAATGCGCGTCGGCGAGATCATGATTCCGCGCGCGCAGATGGACGTCATCGACATCAACGATGCGCCCGAAGTCTTCATACCCCGTGTCATCGAAACCGCGCATTCTCGTTTTCCGGTCATCGACAAGGACCGCGACGACATCATCGGCATTCTGCTGGCGAAGGATCTGTTGCGGCATTACGCCGAGGACGATTCCGATATCCGCGGCATGTTGCGCCCCGCCGTGTTCATCCCCGAATCCAAGCGGCTGAATGTGCTGCTGAAAGAGTTCCGCTCCAATCGCAATCACATTGCGATTGTCGTGAATGAATACGGGGGTGTCGCCGGCATCGTCACCATCGAAGACGTGCTCGAACAGATCGTCGGCGACATCGAGGACGAGTACGACTTCGACGAAACCGAGGACAACATCATCCGCGAGCTTGACGGTGTGTTCCGCGTCAAAGCCTCGACCGAAATCGCAGACTTCAACCAGACCCTCGGTGCGCATTTTTCCGACGAGGAGTTCGACACCGTCGGCGGCCTCATCGTGTCGCGTTTTGGTCATTTGCCCAAGCGCGGTGAGTCGGTCAAGTTTGCGGGGTTCAATTTCAGCGTGCTGCGCTCAGATAGCCGCCGTCTGTACGCCGTGCGCGTGTCGCGCCTGCCGCCGGACGAGGATGCGCAGCTGCCGTTAGTGTAGGCCTTACAGCGTGTGCCGCCGGTCGCCTTGCGCGAAACCGGCCAGCGGCGCGACGCCGCCCTTGCGCAACCCCATCACCTTGAACAGCTCGCCCATTTCGGCAGGCGACACCAGTCGTTGCACCGCGTTGGCTTGCGGCAAATACGCTGCCGCATCGGCAACCGGGGTTTGCATCAACAGTTCAGTCAGCCCGCTGTGCAGCAGAAAGCTCGCCTGACTGGTGTAGCCCGCAAGTTCCAGCCCCGCATCCATCCCCGCCTGCGCCACCGCGCTGAAATCAACGTGCGCAGTGAGGTCGCACAGCCCCGGCAGGTAAAACGGATCGTCCAGCGCGTGGTGGCGGTAATGGGCGCGCAGCGTGCCCATGTGGCGCTGCGGGTGGTAATACTCGCTTGCACCGAAACCATAATCGATCAGCAGGATCAGGCCGCGTTCGAGGCTGTGTGCGAGCGAGGCAATCAGCGCGTCGGCGGCCAGACTGATTTCGGACAGATAGCCCGGTGCCAGATTCAGGGCATCGGCGCGGGCGCGCAGGATCGGGTCGTCGATGCTTCGATCCTGCCACGCAAAGCCTTCGCCCGCCTGCACCACGCCGCGCACCTGCGGCCCCGCGTCTGTCCAGTGCACCAGTTCCACCGGCAGCGCATCGAACACCTCGTTGCCAAGCATCACGCCGCTAAATTGCGCGGGCAGCGCGTCCAGCCACTGCACGCGGTCGACAAGATCGGGCTGTTCGCGTGCAATCCGTTCCTGCTGGCGGGCGCGCAAATCGGCGCTTACTTCCAGGATGCAGTAGCGTGCGGGCAGGGCGTCGAGTTGTGCCAGTTCGCCCAGCACATCCAGCGCCAGCCGTCCGCTGCCCGCGCCCAGCTCCAGTATCTCGCCGCCGGTTTCCACCAGCACCGGTGCAATCGCGTGCGCCAGGGTGCGGCCAAACAGCGGGGTCAGCTCCGGCGCGGTGACAAAGTCGCCCGCCGCGCCAAATTTCATTGCGCCCGCCGCGTAATAGCCCAGACCCGGCGCGTACAGCGCCGCTTCCATGAATTGCGCAAACGAAATCCAGCCGCCCGCGTGTTGAATGAGCGATTGCAGGTGGGCGGTTACGCGCCGGCTGTGGGCAAGCGCGTCGGGACTGGGAATGGGCAGCATGCGGCGGATGAGTTCAGGGATAATGCGGAGTGACTGGATAATCCAGCCGGATCAATTTACAACCCAGTGACTATAAAGGCGAACCCCGATGCAAGGCAAAGTAGTGTTGATTACCGGCGGTGCCAAGCGCGTGGGGGCGGCATCGGCACGCCTGCTGCACGCGGCGGGCGCCAATCTGATGATCCACTACCGCAGTTCGGCGACCGAAGCGCGTGCCTTGCAGGATGAGTTGAATGCCGTGCGCGAGAATTCGGTTGCGCTGATCCAGGCCGACTTGCTCGATATCGGCGGCTTGCCCGCCCTGGTCAAGCAGACGGTCGTCACTTTTGGTGGGCTCGACGTGCTGCTCAACAACGCGTCGAGTTTTTACCCGACCCCGGTCGGCAGCATCGTCGAAGACGACTGGATCGACCTGATGGGCAGCAACCTCAAGGCACCGCTGTTCCTGTCGCAGGCCGCCGCGCCCGAGCTGAAAAAGCGCCGTGGCTGCATCATCAACATCACCGACATCCACGCCGACCGTCCGATGAAAAGTTACGTCGTCTATTCCATCGCCAAGGCCGGACTGGTCGGGCTCACCAAATCGCTGGCGCGCGAACTCGCGCCCGAAGTGCGCGTCAACGGCGTTGCCCCGGGGCCGATCATGTGGCCGGATGACGATGCCAATTTCGACGAAGTCTCACGCCAGCGCATCATCTCGCACACCATGTTGAAACGCGCCGGTGACCCATCCGACATCGCGCTGGCGGTGCGCTTTTTCGCGATGGATACGCACTTTGTCACCGGGCAGATTCTGGCGGTGGATGGCGGGCGCAGCGCCAAGCTCTGAGCGTGGCACAGTCTATGCGCAGCTTCCTTTGGCACGACTATGAAACCTTCGGCATCAGCCCGCGCAGCGACCGCCCGGCGCAGTTTGCCGCGATCCGCACCGATGCCGAGCTGAATGAAATCGGCGCGCCGCTGATGCAGTATTGCCAGCCCGCGCCGGATTATTTGCCCGACCCGCAATCCTGCCTGATTACCGGCATCACGCCGCAGCTGTGCCTGGAGAAGGGCATCCCCGAACACCAGTTCGCCCACGAAATCGAGCAGGCGTTCAGCCAGCCCGGCACCATCGGCGTCGGCTACAACACCATCCGTTTTGACGACGAGTTCACCCGCTACCTGTTCTGGCGCAACCTGATCGATCCCTATGCGCGCGAATGGCAGAACGAATGCGGGCGCTGGGACGTGCTCGATCTGGTGCGCACCGCCTACGCGCTGCGGCCGGATGGCATCGTCTGGCCGACCAACGAGCAGGGGCGGGTGAGTTTCAAACTCGAGCACCTGAGCGCGGCCAATGGTCTGGCGCACGAAGCCGCGCACGACGCGCTGTCCGACGTGCGCGCGACGGTGGCGCTGGCGCGCCTGATCCGCACCAACAATCCGCGCCTGTTCGATTTTTGCCTGGGCCTGCACAAAAAGGACAAGGCCGCCGAGCAGGTCAACCTGCGCGCCCCGCGCCCGTTTCTGCACATTACCGGGCAGGTGCCGGTCGAGCGCGGCTGCCTGATGGTGGCGTGGCCGCTGGCGCAGCACCCGACCAACAAGAACGAAATCATCGTGTGGGATCTGGCGCATGACCCCAGCGAGTTGTTTGCGCTCGACGCCGCCACCATCCGCCAGCGGATGTTTACCAAGACCGACGCTTTGCCGGAAGGCATGAGCCGCTTGCCAATCAAAACCATCCACCTGAACAAGTCGCCGGTCGTGATCAGCAACCTCAACACCCTGAGTGCCGAGCGCGCCGACCACTGGGGGATCGACATGGCTGCGGTACAGCGCCATGCGACGCTCTGTGGCGCGGCACCGGACATGAGCGCCATCTGGCAGGCGGTGTTCGAGCGCCCGCCGCAGCCGCCAGCGATGTCGACGCCGATCTGTACGGCGGCTTCATTGGCAACACGGATCGCCAGCTGCTTGCTCGCCTGCGGACGTTGAAGCCTGAACAATTGGCCACAGCGCAACCCGGCTTTGCCGATCCGCGCCTGAACGAGTTGCTGTTTCGCTACCGTGCGCGCAATTTCCCCGCTTCGTTGAACCCGGCCGAATCGCAGCAGTGGCAGGCACTGTGCGCCGCGCGGCTGTTCGATGGAGCGGGTGGTGCACGTACGCTGGAAGCCTTGTTCAACGAGATCGATGCACTTGCGGAAACGGCGGACGAACGCGGCGAAGCCATCCTGGGTGCCTTGTACGAATACGCCGAAGCCATTGCGCCCGCCCGCATCGGTTAAAATCCACTGTGCATCTGATCCGCCCCATTCTCTTGTGACTCCCGTTCTGCTCTCCCATTTCACCGCCACCAGCTGCCTCGGCTACGGCAATGCCGCCACGCTGGCAGCCTTGCGCCTGCAGTGCAGCGGCTTGCAGCCTTGCCAGTTCGAGACGGTGCACGATCTCGCGACTTACGTCGGCGAGGTGGCCGGGGTGGATGCCGTTTCGCTGCCTGCGCCGCTCGCCGAATATGACTGCCGCAACAATCGCCTGGCCTTTCTGGGGCTGCAGCAGGACGGTTTCAGCGACGCGGTCGCAGCGGCGATCGCCCGTCATGGCCGGCGTCGGGTGGGCGTGTTTCTCGGCACCAGCACCTCGGGCATCCTGCAAACCGAGCAGGCGTATCGCCGCCGCGATCCGGGCACTCATGGCGCGCTGCCGGACGATTTCATCTACCGCACCACGCACAACACTTATTCGGTGGCGGATTTCGTGCGCACCGCGTTTCAGCTTGAAGGCCCCGCCGTGGTGGTCTCCACCGCGTGTTCGTCGAGCGCCAAGGTGTTCGCTTCGGCCGCCCGCATGCTGGCAGCCGGTCTGATCGATGCCGCCATCGTGGGCGGCGTCGATTCCTTGTGCCTCACCACCCTGTACGGCTTCAATTCTCTGGAACTGCTCTCGCCCGAACCGTGTCGGCCCTATGATGTCGCGCGCCAGGGCTTGTCGATCGGCGAAGCGGCTGCGTTCATTTTGCTGGAACGTCCGGGCGCGCAATTGAATGCAGACGATGTGCTGCTGCTGGGCGCAGGGGAAACCAGCGATGCCCACCACATGTCCTCGCCGCACCCCGACGGCCTCGGTGCCCGCATGGCGATGGAGGCTGCGTTGAAATCAGCGGGTTTGCAGGCGGTCGACATCGACTATCTCAACCTGCACGGCACCGCCACGCCCAGCAACGATGCGGCCGAGGGCAAGGCGGTTGCCGCGCTGTTTGGCGACCGCGTGCCGTGCAGCTCGACCAAGGGCGCCACCGGCCACACCTTGGGCGCGGCGGGCGGACTGGAAGCGGTCATCAGCGCACTGGCGCTGCAACAGGGATTTTTGCCGGGCGGAGTGAACACGCGGCAGGTCGACCCGGCTATCCCGATCCAGTACCTGACGACCAACCGGGACACCGCGCCGCGCCGGGTGCTGAGCAATTCGTTCGGGTTTGGCGGCACCAACTGCAGCCTGATTCTGGGGCGCGCAGTATGAGCAAGACAGTGAAGTTGATCGCTTATCTCGACGGCATCGGCCTCGTCGGCCCCGGGCTTGACAACTGGCCTGCCGCGCGCCCCATACTGGCGGGCAGCGTGGCTTACGAATCGCGCCCCCTCGTGGTGGCGGCACCGCAATCGCTGCCGCCGGCCGAACGTCGCCGCACCGGGCTCGCCATCAAGGTGGCGCTGGCGGTGGGAGAAGAGGCCATCGACGCCGGGCAACTCGATGCCAAACAGCTGGCCACGGTGTTTTCTTCATCCGGCGCCGACAACGACAACTGCGATGCGATCTGCAAGACGCTGGCTTCCGACGACCGCAGCATTTCGCCGACGCGCTTCCACAATTCGGTGCATAACGCGCCGGCCGGTTACTGGGGCATCGCCTCCGGCGCGATGACGCCGGCCACCGTGCTGTGCGCGCATGACGCCAGTTTTGGCGCCGGCCTGCTGGAGGCGCTGACCCAGGTTGCGGTCGAAGGCTGGGGCACGCTGCTGATCACCTATGACATGCCGTATCCCGAGCCGCTGCACGCCAAGCGCCCGCTGCCCAGCGCATTTGGCATTGCGCTGGCGCTGATGCCCAGCCGCAGCGCGCACTCGCTGGCGCGGCTTGAACTTGAATTGAGCGACGCCGCGCCGGATAGCCTGGCCGATCCCGCTCTCGAGGCGCTGCGCAGCCAGATTCCGGCTGCGCGTGGCCTGCCGCTGTTGCAATGCATCGCGCGCGGAGCGGCCGGCCGGGTGGTGCTCGACTATCTGGCACCGCTGCGTCTGGATGTGCTGGTCGAGCCATGCAATTAAAACCATGCCGCTAGACCACGCCTGGCTGCTCACCCACATCCCGCATCAGGGCAGCATGTGTCTGCTGGATCGCATCGATAGCTGGGATTCGCAGCAGATTCGCTGCAGCGCCAGCAGCCATCGTTCACTGGATAATCCGCTGCGCGCGCACGGCCGCCTGGGCGCGGCCTGCGGCATTGAATACGCCGCGCAGGCGATGGCGGCCCACGGCGCATTGCTGGCTGCTGCCGACAGCGCGCCGCGTGCTGGTTACCTGGCCAGCGTGCGCGCGGTTGAATTGAGCGTGGCGCGTCTGGATGACATCGCCGCGGATTTGCGCGTGGAAGCCGAGCGTGAGTCGGGCGACGACAATACGATTCTGTATGGCTTCAGCGTGTTTGCCGGACAGGAACTGCTGCTGAGCGGGCGCGCGATTGTGGTGCTGGATGCCGCGCTGCTGGAGGCGGCGAAACCCGGGGTTCACCATCATGAAACGCGCGCTGGTCACCGGCGGCAGCGGCGGCATCGGCGCGGCGATCTGCCGCCGCCTCGCCGCCGACGGCTATTTTGTGTACGTTCACGCCAACCAGAATCTGGCCAGGGCAGCAGGCGCTGGTCGAAGCCATTCGCGCCGACGGCGGCCAGGCCGAGGCGCTCGCTTTCGACGTCACCGACGCCGACGCCAGCCGCGCCACACTGGAAGCGCTCATTGCCGACGCACCGATCCAGGTGCTGGTGAACAACGCCGGCATTCACGACGACGCCGTCTTCCCCGGCATGAACGCGGCGCAGTGGCACAGCGTGCTGGACGTGTCGCTCAACGGCTTCTTCAACGTCACCCAGCCGCTGACGATGGCGATGATCCGCAGCCGCTGGGGGCGGATCATCAAGATCACCTCCATCGCCGGCATCACCGGCAACCGCGGCCAGGTCAATTATTCGGCCGCCAAGGGCGCGCTGCACGCCGCCACCAAATCGCTGTCGCTGGAACTCGCCAGCCGCGGCGTCACGGTCAATGCGGTGGCGCCCGGCATCATCGCAGACCGACATGATCGACGGCGTATTCGACAAGCAAGCCATCGAGAGCATGGTGCCGATGAAACGCGCCGGGCGGCCGGAAGAAGTCGCGAACGTTGTCAGCTTTCTTGCCTCGGAGCAGGCAAGCTACCTCACTGGCCAGATCATCTCGGTCAATGGCGGCATGATTTGAGCGCGCCCGCCCAGACCCTCGCCGTCCACCAGACCGAGGCGCTGCTGTTTTTCACCCTGCTGCAACTGACGCTGATCGTGCTGGCCGGGCGCATCGGCGGCGCGCTGGCGCAGCGTGTCGGGCAGTCGCCGGCGGTGGGCGAAATCATCGTCGGCATCCTGCTGGGGCCGTCGCTGTTCGGATTGCTCGCGCCCGATCTGTTCCAGTATGTATTCCACTCGACGCCCGCAGCGCCGATGCAGATGCTGTCGCAGATTGGTTTGATTTTGCTGATGTTCCAGATCGGCCTTGAATTCGACTTTGCGCATTTGACCGAGCGCAACAACCGTCGCGCCGTTACTTTCATCGCCAGCGCCAGCATGATCGCGCCGTTTGCGCTCGGCTTCGGCTTTGGCTGGTTCACCGCGCCGCTGCTGTCGCCCGGTGTCGACCAGCTCGCCTCGGCGTTGTTCATCGCCACCGCCTTCTCCATCACCGCTCTGCCCATCCTCGGCCGGATCATGATGGAGTTCAGAATTACCCGCCTGCCCATCGGCGTCATCGCCATCAGCGCCGCTGCCATCAACGACGTCGTCGGCTGGCTGCTGCTCGCGCTCATCACCGCGCTCACCCTGGCCGAATTCAGCGCTGCCGCCTTCGCTCTCAAGGTGGCGCTGGTTGGCGCGTTCTTCCTTGTCTGGTGGTTCGTCGTGCGGCCGCTGATGAAACGCGTGATCCAGCTCACCCAGGCCAGCCCCGCGCCCGTCGGTGAAAAGGCCGGGCGCGGCAAACTCACCCACAACCTGCTCGGCATCCTGCTCGCCGGCATCTTCATCTCGGCGATGACCACCTACCAGCTCGGCATCTTCGCCATCTTCGGCGGCTTCATGATGGGCGTCATCCTGCACGACGAGCACGAGCTGATCGAAGCGTGGAAGGAGCGCCTCAGTCACTTCGTCATGGTGTTTTTCCTGCCTATCTTCTTCACCTACACCGGCCTGCGCACCAACGTCGGCGGCCTCGATTCGCTGGCCGCATGGGGCTGGTGCGGGCTGCTCATTGCCTTAGCCACCCTCGGTAAATTCGGCGCCAGTTACCTCGCCGCGCGCTGGGCCGGCATGTCGCATGTCGAGGGCAAGGTGATCGGCATCATGATGAACACCCGCGCGCTGATGGAGCTCATCGTCATCAACGTCGGTTTTGATCTTGGCGTGATCTCGCAGCAGGTGTTCACCATGCTGGTGCTGATGGCGATTTTCAGCACGGTGATTACGACGCCGGGGTTGCGGCGGTGGTTGCCGAAGATGGGTATAGATGTCGCTCGGCGGCATTGACGTCTGTATACAACAGGATACACTTGGGCGATGAAAACCATTGTCACCACCAGCGTTTTTGATCGATGGTTCGATGGTTTGAAAAGCCGGGCGGACAAAGCCCGCATCGAAGTGCGCATTCGTCGCGCCGAGAATGGAAACTTTGGCGATGTGAAGCCAGTGGGCGAAGGCGTTTCAGAAATGCGGATTCACAGCGGCGCGGGCTATTGGGTTTATTTCATGCAGCGCGGTCTTGAGCTGGTGATTCTTCTGGCGGGCGGCGATAAAACCACCCAGCAGAAAGACATCAAAACTGCGCTCAAGCTGGCGAGCGAACTGGAGGATTGAAGCATGGGAAAAGTCACATTGCGCAAGTGGGATGTGGTTGAGCACCTCAAAACCGAGGAAGACATGGCGGCCTACCTTGAGGCTGCCATTGAGGAAGCCGGAGACGATTCCGCTTTTATCGCCAAGGTACTCGGCGATATCGCGCGGGCGCGCGGCATGAGCCAATTGGCGAAGGACACCGGACTCGGGCGCGAAAGCCTTTACAAAGCCTTGTCAGGGGAAGGCAATCCGAGCTTTGCAACGATCCTGAAAGTCACGCGTGCGCTCGGGTTGCGACTGCATGCGAGCCATATTTGAGCAGGTAGGGGGTGACCGTTGGCCGGGGGTAGCCCGGCGGCTAGTCACTTTTCTTGTCTCGCCAAGAAAAGTAACCAAAAGAAGGCGACCCCGCTGATCCCCGAAATCCCGAAAATCGAGCCTGCCGGGTGGGCGGCAAAGAACTCGCCCCGCCTTTGCTGTTTTTAATTCGATTTTTGTGGGCGGGGCTTCAGACACCTTTGCCGCTGATCCACCCGCCAGGCTCAATTTTCGGCGGGGCTGAGAGGGGAGGAAGGTCAAAACCAGTGCATTGGTGTGGGACGTTTAGGTCCCTATTTCGAAATGAAATGTCATATTCAGTTTTGTTAGGAACAAAATGGACTCAGCGCGCTTTCCCGAAATCATCAAGCAAATCTACAGCTTGGTTTCTGAGCTAGAGACCATGTTTGAGGGACGGCATTTCACTGTGAATTCAACCGGTCGATGCAACGGATTGGTGAAATCGTTCAGCGGGTGTTTCGTAGTTTAGTGTTTTCCTTGGGCGCTCATTCAATTTCCGCGCTACGGCATTGAGCTTGGCTTGCGAGTAGGCCGAAAGGTCGATTCCCTTGGGGAAATACTGCCTCAATAGCCCATTCGTATTTTCATTCGTCCCACGCTGCCAAGGGTTCTGAGGATCACAGAAGTAGACCTTGATGTCGGTCGCCAAGGTGAAGCGCTTGTGGTCGGCCATCTCTTTCCCACGATCCCAGGTCAGCGACTTGTAGAGTTCCTGCGGTAACTTGCGAGCGTTTTTGATCAGCGCGTTGATGACCGTCTCCGTATCTTTGGCGGTGACCTTCACCAGCATCACGTAGCGTGACTGACGTTCGACGAGGGTCGCAATCTGGCTGTTCTTGCTGCCGCACAGCAGATCACCTTCCCAGTGACCCGGTACTGCCCGATCTTCAACCGTGGCCGGACGCTCGCTGATCGACACCGTGTCAATGATTCTGCCGTGATTGTCTGTCTTCTGGGTGTGATGACGCGAACGGCGCATGACTCGTGTGCGCCGCAAATGCTGCCAGCAGCTCCTTCTTCAGGGCGCCACGGGCCTGTATGAAGAGGCTGCGATAAATGGTCTCGTGTGACACCTGAGTGCTCGTGTCGTCTGGATAGATGTGCTTCAGCCACCCGGCAATCTGCTCCGGCGACCACTGCAATTGGAGCTTGTCTGCCACGATGTGCGCCAGCGTTCGGTTCTCCGCCAGTTTACAGGTCTTGGGGCGACGCGCCCGATCCCAGGCTGCTTGGTCGGCCTGACTCGCCCGATAGCATTCCTGGCCACCGTTGCGCTTGATCTCTCGGCTGATGGTGGATGGTGCTCGCCCGAGTGAGCGTCGCTATTGAACGGATCGACTGACCCGCAGCCACAGCACGCGATATCTCTTCTCGTTCAGCCAAAGTCAGCGCCAATCTCGAACGGTGTCGTTGTGCCGGTTGTATCCCGCCTGTCTCTGCCAGAATGCGTTGTATCGATGAGTGGTTTCGATCAAACAACTGGGCGATCTGCTGGAGAGAGTCACCTTTCCGCCAGCGCTCCCACATCAGCGCTTTCTGGCTTTCCGTGTAATAGATCCGAGGTCTTTGCTTCATCTGCAACACTCCTTCTGCTTACGCAGTTTCTAGTGTGTTGCATCCACCGGTTGAATTCACAACTCCTGACGGCCACATGGTTGGCAGCATTGGGGAGGCATTGGCAGCCCATTATTACGGTCTTCAACTATTCACTGCTTCTACAAAGGGGCATGACGCAGTTAAGGATGGAAAGCGTATCGAAATTAAAGCAACCCAAGGTTCAAGCGTTGCATTCAGATCATCACCAGAGCACGTTCTTGTTTTTAAAATTAACAAAGACGGTAGCTTCTCTGAAATCTACAACGGCCCTGGCGAACCCATATGGGCACAGTTTTCCGGAAAAAATTTGCCACGCAATGGCCAATTTCAAATCGGGCTCACAAAACTTAAAGAACTAAATTCTCTCGTCACACAGCAGGAGCGCATTCAACGTGTGACTGAATAAAATATCAGCAGAAGCATTTCAAACGTCCAGTCATCACCACCCTGGTTTTGACCTTCATCCCCTCTCAGCCCCGCCGAAAATTGAGCCTGGCGGGTGGATCAGCGGCAAAGGTGTCTGAAGCCCCGCTCACAAAAATCAAATTAAAACAGCAAAAGCGGGGCGAGTTCTTTGCCGCCCACCTGGCAGGCTCGGTTTTCGGGAATTCGGGGATGTCGGGGTGCGTTTTCTTTGGTTACTTTCTTTGTTGCATTGACAAAGAAAGTGACTAGCAGCCGGGCTACCCCCGGCCAACGGTAAGCAGTCCTGCAAAACACTCAACAACTGCCAACACCAGCCAAAAGCCATCAAGCCAACTCCACCCAAACCGGCTGATGATCCGAAGCCTCAGTCTCCGCATCAATACCATGCGAGACAAGCCGCCCAGCCAGCCCCTCAGTCACAAAAATAAAATCAAAGCATTCCGGCTGTTTGACGAAATCCACCGGATGAATGCCCACCGTTGGCGCATGCGGTTGACTGGGATGCAGCACGAACCAGGCATCGCGAAAGTCCCGTATGCCATCGTCGAACGGGGCGAGGATCAGGGAGTGCTCGTGAGCCGTTGCGGGAAAGTTCATGTCGCCGCACAGCAGCGCCTGTGCCGGCCGGGGAAACACCTCGAAGCTGCCGCCCTGTTCTTCGACCAAAGGCGGCCGTCCCGACATGGCGCAGGCCTCGGCATGCAGGCGGCGAATGGCGTCGATCTGGGCCCGGCGCTGGAGGGGCGAGTAATACTCGAGATGCGTGGTCATCACCCGCAGCGGGCCGACATCTGCGGTCACCACGGCTTCGACCAGCACCCGCTGCATGCTGGGGACATCCGGCTCGGCTGGCCACGGCAGCAGGTGCCGCCACACCTGGCCGACCGGCAGGCGGGAAAAGATGAGGTTGCCGAACAGGCTGCGGCCGCCGTGGCCGTCCGGCACGTCGGTCGCCGCGCCGTAGACCGGGGTGTAGCCGGGCAGGCCAGCAGAGAGGATGGTGACCTGATCCTCGCCGTGGCTGCCGGGCAGGCCGGGGAAGTTGACCGCGACTTCCTGCAGGCAGATGACGTCGAAATCGCCCAGTTGATGAATGGTTCGCAGGATGCGCGCAAGATCCACTCGCCCGTCCATCCCGCGACCCCATTGGATGTTCCAGCTCAGTAGCTTCATGGCATGCCCCTTTGGATTTCTCCTTCTCAGGATAGGCCAGCCAGCATGCAATTCAGCCCGGCTTGACCGCCTGATACTCCGCCAGGATCGACAGCGCGCCGGTTTCGACATGCCGTTTCGCGTCCGTAAATCCCGCCTCAACCAGGGTATCGATCACCCCGCTCGGCGGCACGCAGGCTTCGATGGTGTCCCAGTAATAGCGCCACAGTTTGGCCGATTCGGCGCTGCAGCCGATCAAGCGCGCCAGCACCGGCACGACGCCGCGCATGTAGGCTTTGAGCAGCGCCTGGCTCCAGGCGCGTTCGGGCTTGGTGATTTCGAGCAGGCACAGGCGGCCGCCGGGCTTGAGGACGCGGTGGAATTCGCTGAAGGCGGCGGAGAGGTCGCCGATGTGGCGCAGCGCGTAGCCCATGCTGAGAAAGTCGAAGCTGGCGTCGGGGAAGGGGATCGCTTCGGCGCGGCCTTCGACGAGCTGGACGCCGGGCAGGTGGGCTTGCGACATCATGCCGGGGCTGGGATCGACGCCCACCACCAGGGCTGGGTCGCCCACCAGTTTCACCGCCTCGCGCGCCACCAGCCCGGTGCCGATGCCGATATCGATGACGCGCATGCCCGGCTGTCAGTCCTGCGCGCTGCAAGGCCTGGTTGCGATACCAGGGGCCGCTGCCGAGCGCCAGCAAGCGGTCGATGCGGTCGTAGTCGGATGCGGTACTGTCGAAAATGGTGCGTACGAAACCACGTCGTGACTGCTCGTCGGCGTAGTAATCGGTGAGGGGCGGGTGCGGGGAGTGGATCATGGCGGGCTCGGTCAGAAACGGAAATTCATGGATGGATAAAATGCCGGGCGTTCAATCAATCTGCCAAACCCAGCCCAGGTTGATGCCCAAGACGTCGATCCCCGGGTTGGGATCGGTCATGCCCAGATTGGAATGGTGGGTGAAATAGCCGGCGGCGGTGATTGCCTGGTTTTTGCTGAACTGGTGGCGCACGCCCAGCTGGCTGAACCAGTTGAACGTGAAGTCCTGTCCCTGCCCGCCCGGGATGTCCTTTGAATTGGTGAGGCCGGCGCCGCCGCCAATTTCAAAAAACAGCGCGGATTTTTGCGCCGCATTCCATAGTTCGAAGCTGGGCGCACCGGCAAAAGCAAAATAGTAGTCTTCGGCGCCTTCCAGATAGGTTTCCAGGATGACCGCCATTCGATTGCGCACGGTCAGGCGCGCGCCGCTTTCGCCGTTCCACAGCTCAATAAACGCGGGCGAGCGCCATGCCACTTGCAGCGGCACGATGACGTAGTCGAGCGGGGAGTTGTTTTTGACCTTTTCCAGATAGCCGGCTTCGACTGCCACCTCCCAATGGTCGGCCGGATGGTCGCCGGCACACACGCTGATCGGGCTTGCCAGCAGACTCAGGATCAGCGCGGATAAAAAGAATCGGGTCATAGTCAGGTCCGTCTGAGACGCCTGAGCAAGAGCACAGGCAAGCGCAGCACAAACCCCAGCACCAGCCGGATGTGCATCCAGGTGAGCAGGGTGTTGTCGCGCAGGTAGTTGAAGTGGGAGACGCCGCCTTCGTCGGCGCGCAGGTATTTCACCGGCGCGGCCAGGTTGAGCGGGCGCACGCCGCGCCAGCACAGGCGCACCACGGCTTCGGGGTCGAAGTCGAAGCGGCGCATCCAGCGCTGGCCGCGCATCACCTGGCGCAGCGGCTCGATGGGGTAGACGCGAAAGCCGTACAGCGAATCGCCGATGCCCGCCCACAGGGTTTCCAGATTGGCCCAGCCGTTGGATATCTTGCGCCCCTGCACGCGCAGTGCGGGGGCGTCGGCATCGAACACCGGCTTGCCGAGGATCATTGCGGCGGGGTGCTGTTGCGATGCGGCCATGAAAGCCGGGATGAGGTCGGCCGGATGCTGGCCGTCGGAGTCCATGGTCAGCGCGTGGGTGTAGCCCGCCGCGGCGGCCGCGTCGAGGCCGTGCAACACCGCTGCGCCTTTGCCGCCGTTTTTGGGCAGCAGCAGCACCCGCAGGCCGGGGTCGTTTGCCGCCATCTCCTGCAGGCCGTCGGCGGTGCCGTCGCTGCTGCCGTCCACCACCACCCATACCGGTGTCCACTGCTCGCGTGCGGCGCGCACGGTGGCATACACCTGCGCGCCCGGGTTGTAGCTGGGGATCAGCACCAGATGGCTGGCAGAGGGCGTTGGCATCAATGCGATCCCGGGCCATCTGCCGACGGTGCGTCGGGCGGTAAAAAGTGCGGGGCATCGCGCAGCGCGTCGATGAAGTAGCGCTCCAGGTCGGCGGTGAATACCCCGGCTTTTTGCGGCGGGTCGAAGCGGCGGCCGAGGCGGAAACGATAGGTGATCGGCATGCTCGGGCGCTTGAATAAAGGCCAGCCCTTGCTGAGATAAGCCGAGTCGGTTTCGATGAACACGGTCTGGATCGGCACCCCGGCGCGGCCGGCAACCAGCGCGGTCGTGCCCTTGCATGCGTTGATCGGCCAGCGCGTGGTACGGGTGCCTTCCGGGAACAGCAGCAACTGGCTGCCATTTCTGAGTTCGGCCACGGCTTGTTTGATCATGCTCAACTGCGCATCGTTGCGGATGTAGCCGGCCATGCGGGCGCCGGCGCCGAGAAAGACGTTGTCGACGATATCGGCTTTCATGATGCAGGCCAGATTGGGCAGGCGCGAAATCACCATCACTGCATCGAGCATGCAGGGGTGGTTGGGGGCAATGATGAGTGGACCCTGGTCGCGCAGCGAATCGAGTGCGCTGAAATCGAAGCGGCAGGCACCGATCCGGCTGAGCGCCCAGAGGAAGAAACGAAACCCGGTGGTGATGCCCCAGCGCCCGAGTGGAACCGCCCAGCGCCGGGGCAGGAGGTAATACAGCGGCACCGACAGGGACGACCAGCCCAGGCTGAGGATGCCGAGCAGGATCAGCCCGAACCACAGCGCGCAGGTTTCATACAGCCCGTGCAGCCAGCGCCGCAGCATGCCGGGCTGCGAAGCAGGGGTGGCGCTCACGCGCCGGCCCCGACCTGGATGGCATGGCCACCCGATGCTTCGATTTCAACCAGCAGGTCGGCCCGGCAGACATCGGCTTGCAGAAAAATGGCCGCCACCGGGGCGTCGATGACCTGCGCCATGGCGTCGCGCACGGCGGCGAGATCCGCCGGGTGGCGCACGTAGACCTTGTAAGCCAGTTGGTCGAGCCGGAAGCCGGCGTCGGGTGCCAGCCGGTTCGCCTCGGCGACGATGGCCGCGATGTTGTGCAGGCATTCGCGCGTCTGCGCGGCCACGTCGCCGCCATGCAGGGTTTGATGGCCGACGATGCTGGCGGTGCCCGAGATGAACAGCATGTCGCGTCCACCCAGCTTGACCAGCCCGGCGCGCGAAAAGGTCGGGCTGCGCGGGCCGTATTGGCTGGGGTAATGGTAGGCGCTCAACTGGCGCGGGTTTTCGATGCCGATCACGTTCGCGCGCGTCGCCAGAAACGCGATGTGCAGGCTGCCGCTGGCGGTGCCCAGTGCGCAGGCGGCCGGCACATTGCCGATCACCGTGCGGCCATGGGCGAGAAAGGCATCCTGACGGCCGATGTTGAACTGGCGGTAGCGCTCGATGTCGTGGCATTCCTGATTGATCGCCGGGAAATAATTCCAGAAGCGCAGCACTGCGCTAAAGCCGCGCGCTTCGAGCAGTTCGAAGATCGACTGGTAGGCGGCTTCGGTGGTGATTTGCAGGGGCGGGCGCGCGTCCGCGCTGGTTTCGTCCAGGCTCAGGCAGCCGAACAGCAGGGTGTCGCTCTCGCGATAGCGGATCGCACCCCGCCGGCCGGATTGCAGGGGCCCCGGGCTCTGCCAGACTTCGCAGATTGCAGCTTCGCCGGTCAGCAAGCGCATATCCACGGCGAGCAGTGGCAGGTCTCCGGTTTCAGTCGAAGCGGCAAGATGCGAAAAACACGCGCCGCCCAGCAGGCTGTCCTGCCGCGGCAGGCGGGACAATTCGGACGCAGGCAGAATGCTCAGGCCGAGCATCGCTTCCAGCGGGATCAAGCCGAGCCCTCCGGCTCTTCCACGTAGCGGATATTGAACTTGCGGCGTTTCCAGGCCATCAGCGTGCGCTTCAGGTTGGCGAGCGAGGCGAGGTAATAGATGAGCTTCAGCATTCGCAGCGAGCCCCAGATCGGCGTCTTGCCATAAATGTCGCCCGCCAGCACCGACAGCAAGGCTTCCTGCACCCGGAAGATATTGCTCGGCGCCATGAACAGGTCGCGCATGGTGGGGTTGGTGACACGGTAGATGAACCAGGAAAACTCCTTCGGCCCGTGTTTCATCACCTTGTCGAACTGCTTGAGCGCGCTGGCCGTCTGCTCGGGATGACGCAAGCTGGTGTCGATTGCTTCTGCGCCGACAAACGCGCTTTTCATTGCCAGCATCACCCCGGACGAAAACACCGGGTCAACGAAGGCGTAGGCATCGCCCAGCAGCAGGTAGCTGTCGCCGTGGCTGCGGTCGCAACTGTAGGAAAAATTGCCGGTGGCCTCCACTTCGGACACCAGTTGGGCATGCTTCAGCCGCATCGCCAGTGCAGGGCACAGCGCAATCTGATCGAGGAAGAAATCTTTCACTGAATTCTTGCGGGTCTTCAGATAATGCGGCCAGGTCACCATGCCGATGCTGGTGGTGCCATCGGCCAGCGGAATGAACCAGAACCAGCCCTGCTCGAACCAGAAGATGCTGATGTGGCCTTCCTGTTTGCCCGCATGCCGCTGCGCGCCGGTGAAGTGGCCATACAGCGCCGAGCTGTTGTGTTTGGGATTGCGCTGTTTGGCCTTGAGGCGGTTACCGAGAAAGGTGTCGCGTCCGGAGGCGTCGACCAGATAGCGGCAGCGCCAGGTCTCGCTGCAGCCGTCGTCGTGTTCCGCGCGAACGATCGCGCCTGCGTTGTCCGGCAGGAACTCCACCTCGCGTACGCGGCAGCCTTCGATGACTTCAGCGCCCTTTCGAGCAGCATTGCGAATCAGGATTTCGTCGAACTCGGAACGCCGCACCTGGAAGGCGCTCGGCATGGTTTTGTCCCAGGCATTGGCGAATTCGAAAGACTGCTGGTGAGCGTGCCAGGGCGAGATAAATTCCGCCCCCCACTTCTGCATGCCGATGGCTTCCACCTCGGCGCGCACGCCAAGCTGGTCCAACAGCGCCAGATTGGCCGGCAGCAGCGATTCACCGATGTGAAAGCGCGGGTGGTGCGCTTTTTCCAGCAGGGTGACCCGGTGGCCTTTTTCGGCCAGCAGCGTGGCGGCAGTCGAGCCCGCCGGGCCGCCGCCGATGACCAATACATCACAGACGTGATCGACACGGTGATGAGCGGCTGGGGGAGTGGACGGGTGATGGTTTGACATGGGGCTTTCTTGGGGTGAATGCAGCAGCGCGAAAGGCTCTGTCTGCATAAACACAGCAGATTTTACCGAAGCTTTCAACTTTTCAGCATTCAGGGCGTGGCCTGCCCTAAATGTTTTACATAAATTGCCGATACCCCTATGCGAAGTCATCTTTGCTTTGCCCCTCAAAATCACGCCGAACCGCGGCGTAACCGCACCCAGGAGAGTATGAATGATGTTGAAACGCACCAGTGCCATGGTATTGGCATTAGGTGGCATGACAGGCCACGCCTTTGCTACCAATGGTATGAATGTGGAAGGGTTCGGCCCGATTGCAACCAGCATGGGCGGCGCTTCGATGGCCTATGACAATGGCGCGGCAGCGATGATGAACAATCCTGCCACCCTCGGTCTGGGGGCGGAGGGCGACACCATGTCGCTGATGATTGGCGGCCTGGGACCTGACGTGGCAGTGGTCGGGGGACAATCTTCGGACGGCGACGCCTATTACATGCCGGCAGCAGGCTGGACCCGCAAGAGCGGCAGCCTGACCTACGGTGTCGGCATGTTCGCGCAGGGCGGCATGGGAACCGAATACGCAAGGGGAGTGGATGGCCTGCCCGAGCGCTCCGAGCTGGGCGTGGGGCGACTGATTGCGCCGCTGGTTTACAACGTGGACTCCAAACTGACGATTGGCGGCTCGGTGGACTTCGTCTGGGCCATGCTGGATTTAAAAATGGCCATGCCTATTGCGAGCATGGCGGGCCTGATTACGGATCCGGGTAATGGAACAATTGCGGGTGCGCTGGGCGGAATGATGACGGCGGGCTATGACAATGCACGCCTTGATTACAGCGATGACAGCGATTACACGGGCAAGGCCAAAGGCTATGGTTTGGCAGGAAAAATCGGCTTCACCTACAAGATCAACGACATGGTGAATGTGGGCGGCACCTATCATTCGAAAACCAGTTTGGGTGATATGGAAACCGGATCGACCGGCGCATCGATGATCGTGACTGACACGGTCAATCCGACCCAAACTGTGCCGGGCAAGATTTCCGTGCGTGATTTTCAGTGGCCGGAAACCTTTGGCCTCGGTGTGGCGGTTCAGGCCAGCCCCGAATTGATGATGGTGGCCGACTGGAAACGCATCAACTGGCGTGACGTGATGAAGAATTTCACCATGACCTATTCGGCGCTGGGCGACAGTGTGACGTTTGCCTTGCCGCAAAACTGGGAGAACCAGGATGTGCTCCAGCTTGGCCTGGCCTATAAGGCGATGGCAGCACTGACGCTGCGGATGGGTGCCAGCTTTTCGGACAGCCCTGTTCCGGACAGCACCTTGCATTACCTGTTCCCGGCGATCGAGAAAAATCACTACATGGCAGGCTTTGGTTATGCCATCAATGACCGTTCCAGCGTCGACTTCTCGCTGCAGGTCGTGCCAGAAGTGGAACAAACCAACTCAACGTTTGGGTATACCGTCTCCCATTCGCAGATTAATTGGCAGCTTCTGTATAGCCAGCGCTTCTAAGCCTTGATGGTTTCAGGTACGGTATAGATGGCGCGGACTTCCGCGCCATTTCTTTTGAGCTGACGGAGGTTTTACATGCTGGTGCTGGGCGTCGAATCTTCCTGTGATGAAACCGGTGTTGCGCTGTATGACAGCGCGCGCGGCCTGCTGGCGCACGCCCTGTATTCGCAGATCGCCATGCACAACGACTACGGCGGCGTGGTGCCGGAACTGGCGTCGCGCGACCATATCCGGCGCGTATTGCCGTTGACCCGCCAGGTTTTGGCCGAGAGCGGCTGCACCTTGGCCGACCTCGACGGCATTGCCTACACCCAGGGGCCGGGTCTCGCCGGCGCCTTGCTGGTGGGCGCGGGCATGGCGCGCGCGCTGGCGTATGCGCTGAACATTCCGGCGGTCGGCGTGCATCACCTCGAAGGCCACATGCTGTCGCCGCTGATTTCCGACACGCCGCCCGAATTCCCGTTTGTCGCGCTGCTGGTGTCGGGCGGCCATACCCAATTGATGCTGGTCGAAGGCGTCGGCCGCTACACCCTGCTGGGCGAAACGCTGGACGACGCGGCGGGCGAGGCGTTCGACAAGACCGCGCAACTGCTGGGGCTGGGCTATCCGGGCGGCCCCGCGCTGTCGAAGCTGGCGGACAGCGGCGACGCCACCCGCTTCACCCTGCCGCGTCCGATGCTGCATTCCGGCGATTTCGATTTCAGCTTTTCCGGACTCAAAACCGCCGTACTGACGCTGGTGCGCAAAGTGGGGCTGGGCGAGGCGGCGGATATTGCAGCCGCATTTCAGGTGGCGGCGGTGGACGTGCTGGTGACGAAAAGTCTCGCCGCCTGTGCGCACAGAGGCACCCGGCGGCTGGTGGTGGCGGGCGGCGTGGGTGCCAACACCCATCTGCGCGAACGGCTCACGCGTGAAGCGGCAACACGCGGCATCAGCGTGTTTTACCCGCGCATGGAATTCTGCACGGACAACGGCGCGATGATTGCCTACGCGGGCGCACAGCGGATGGCGCACGCAACCCTGGAGATGACTTTCGCGGTCAAACCGCGCTGGGATCTGGCGACGCTCGAGGCGGTGTAAGGTTTCGCTGGGCTGGGTGCGATTACCGCAGCCAGGCCGCTATGGCGGCGATTGCCAGCATGCCCGTTGTTGCGGTGAGCCAGAGCATCCGGATCCGGTTGGCTTCAATGCGTTTGACGAGTTGGGCGTTCTGCTCGGCAAGCGCCTTGATGAGTTCGGAGGAGGCGAGCATCTGGCCGTGCAAATCGGCTACGGTGGCTTCGAGAGCAATGGTGCGCGCCTCGAGTGCGGCCAGCGCCGGGCTGGTCGGTGATACGGCTGCTTGCCCATCCGAAGCCGGCTGCTCCGGCAGCGCGGGCTTGCCGGCAACAGCGTTCCACAGTTTCTTTGCGCCATCAGCAAGCTTGGGGGCGTTTGCAATGACCTCCGACCAGGGAACGCTCTGTAAAACCATTAGCCAACCTAATGCCATGAATGCTCCTTCTTGATGTGCCAGCGTGTCGTTCGTTGCCCACTCGCTGCGTAGTGAAAACGATTTACTGCCGAAACATCGGGTAGGCCTCACGCAGCGCCTTCAGCCACTTCTCACTGCCGGTGAGCTGTGCGATCTGCTCGGGGAACAGCAGGAATCCCACCAGCACGGTAATCAAACACACCAGCACCAAGGTGCCGAATACGCTTTCCGGACGCAGCACGCCCCAGTAGCGGCTGACCAGAAACAGCGTGTCTTTCTTGTGCTCCGACATCGACATCCAGCGGCGCACCACCCGCACCGCGAGATAGGCGCCCCAGCCGCCGACCAGCGAGGCGAACACGATGCGGAACATGGCGAACAGGTCGAGACCGCCGCCCATGTACTGGTGATACAGCCAGGACACGAAGCCGAGCGACACCGACGCCAGAATTGCGATGGCGACGTTGATGAACAGCCGCCGCCGTTCGCGCGCGAGATCGCGCTGGCGTTCGATGAAAAAACTGTCGATTTCATGCTTGAAGTATTCGACTTTTTCCTGCACCAGCGAGGAAATCTCCGACTTGGCCACGGCCATGCGCTGGTCCAGCGTCGCGCCGAATTTTTCGCCGGCGTAGTCGACCAGTTCGCGCACGTCATCCTTGGTGAACTGGCGCTGCTCATGCAGTTCGTCGGAAATCTTGTCGAGCTTGGCGTCGATTTCCTGGCTGGCTCGCCAGATGACGTCTTGCAGTTCGCTGCCTGCCTGCGTGACGCCTTCCTTCACTACGTCCGACAGCCGGTCGCCGGCGCGGTCGATGGCATCGCGCGAGACTTCGGCGAGGCTGTCTTTGGCGTGTTCGATGGATTTTCCGAAAAAGGCCATGTCAGGTCGCTGGATGGGTTGCGTGGGTTTAAGAGCGGGCGCCGATACGGCCTTCTTCGCCGTTGGCCAGCTTGATCGAGATTGCTCTTGTGACGATAGACCAGCAACAGCGCAATCACCAGCACGGTGATTGTTGTGCTGCCCCAGCCCATCAGCAGCCAGGAATAGAGTGGCGCAAGGATGGCGGTGGTCAGTGCGGACAGCGAAGAAATCCTGAACACCTTGGTCATGAACAGCCAGGTGGCCAGACACGCCAGCCCAAGCCAGGGGTTGAGGGCAACCAGCACGCCGAGCGCGGTGGCGACGCCCTTGCCGCCCTGAAAGCGGAAAAACACGGGGAATAAATGGCCGATGAAGACAGCCAGCGCGCACAGCAGTGCGATGTCTTCGCTCAAGCCGAATTGCGGCGCCAGCATGCGCGCCAGCACCACAGCGACCCAGCCTTTCAGCGCGTCGCCCAACAGGGTCAGCGCAGCGGCGGCCTTGCGTCCGGTGCGCAACACGTTGGTGGCGCCTGGGTTGCCGGAGCCGAAGCTGCGTGGGTCGGGCAAGCCCATGAGTTTGCTGACGATGACGGCAAATGAAAGGGAGCCGATCAGATAGGCGGCAGTGATAAACAACAGCGTGGTCATAAGTCAGTAAAATGGCGGGTTTTGGATGAGCCCCAAGCGGGCGCGGCGTGATGGATATCTTGTTTCTGCGGGACTTTCGTCTCGAACTGATTATCGGCGTATACGAATGGGAACGCAAAGTGCCGCAGCCGGTACGGCTCGATCTGGAAATCGGCCTGCCGAACAGTAAAGCCGGCGGCACCGACAACGTCGCCGACACCATCGACTACGGTGCGGTGGCGATGCGGGTGAAGGATTATCTGCACAACGCGCCGCAGCCGATCACGCTGGTGGAGTCGGTGGCCGAGCATGTTGCCGCCATCGTGCGCACTGAATTCGGTTCGCCGTGGGTGAAAGTCTCGGTGACCAAGTTCGCCATCGTGCCGGGCATCAAGGAACTCGGTATCACCATCGAGCGCGGCAGTCGCGCGTGAGCCTGGAGTTGATCGCCGCGGGTCAGGTTGCCATGGCTGAAATGGCCATGGGCCAGATTGCCGGCGCGGCGGCCATCCTGCTGGCGGCGTATTTCATCCGTGGCATCACCGGCTTTGGCTCGGGGCTGGTTTCGGTGCCTTTGCTGGCGCTGTTTTTGCCGTTGCAGTTTGTGGTGCCGTTGATTCTGCTGCTGGATTTCACCGCGTCGATCGTGATCGGCGGCCTGCATTTCAAGCGCGTGAAGTGGGATGAAATCGGCATCCTGATTCCGTTCGGCGTGATCGGCGTGATCGTGGGCACCACCTTGCTGGTCAAGTTGCCGCCCGGGCCGATGCTGTTTGCGCTGGCCGGATTCGTCTTCATCTTCGCGCTGCGCAGTGTGTTGAACATCCGCGGCGACAAGCTGATTTCGCGCGGCTGGGCGGTCCCCGCTGCGCTCACCGGCGGCACCGTGGGCGCGTTGTTTGGAACCGGTGGGCCGCCGTATGTGATTTATCTGACCCACCGCGTTCACGACAAAAGTGATTTGCGCGCGACGTTTTCAGCGCTGTTTTTCACCGAAGGCTTGACCCGTATCGCCAGCTTTATTGTTGTCGGCCTGCTGTTGTCGAGCCAGGTGTGGATCGCGTATTTTGCCGCCTTGCCCATCATGCTGGGCGCGCTCTATCTGGGCGGGCGCGTGCATGTCGGACTGTGCCAGGCGCAGATGACGCGGCTGGTCGGCGTGTTGCTGCTGGTGTCGAGTGTGTCGTTGTTATTCAAGGCCATGAATGTATGAACCAACCCAAAGTAAACCAAGCCGAATCGCTGCATTTCCAGTCCGTCTCGTTCACCGGCCTCGCGCCCGGCGCGCGCCTCATCGTGCTGGGCGCGGTGCATGGCAACGAAACCTGCGGCACCCAGGCGATCCGTCGCGTGATCAGCGAGATTGAATCCGGGCAGTTGGGCATCGCGGCGGGTCACGTCACCTTTGTGCCGATCACCAACCCGCTGGCCTATGCGCATCATCGGCGCATGGGCGACCGCAACCTCAACCGCAATCTGGTGCCGACCGACACGCCGACCGAGTTTGAAGACCGCATCGCCAACTGGCTGTGCCCGCTGCTGGCGCAGCACGATGCGCTGCTCGACCTGCATTCGTTTCATACCGCCGGCCAGCCCTTCGTCATGCTGGGGCCGCTCGACAACAGCGGCACGCTGGAGCCGTTTGCGCGTTCGGCCGAGGAAACCGCGCTGGCGCTGCGGCTGGGCGCGCATCGCTTCGTCGATGGCTGGCTCGATACCTATGCCGCAGGCGTTGCGCGGCGGGTGGCGGCCGGGGTGATCGCACGCGAAGCCGATGCGCGCTACGGCGTCGGCACCACCGAATTCATGCGCGCGCACGGTGGCATCGCGCTCACCCTCGAATGCGGCCAGCACGACGACCCGGCTGCGCCCGAGGTCGCCTACCGCGCCATCAGCAACACCCTGGCGCATCTGGGGCTGACGGCGGCACCCGCGCCAGACGCGGTAACCGACACCGAGGCACTGAGCCTGTATCAGGTCATCGACCGGGTTCACTCAGATGATGCGTTCAGCCGTCACTGGTCGAGTTTCGACCGCCTGCACGCAGGCGACGTGATCGGTACGCGCCACGACGGCACGCCGGTGGTGGCTGACAACGATGGCTATATCGTTTTCCCCAATCCCAACGCACAGCCCGGCCAGGAGTGGTTTTACCTGGCGAAATCCAGCACCCGGGTGTAAAGCTGCCGCTTCTTCACGATGGGATTGGGTGGTCTATAAATAGATAAGCAGGTATTGTTATTGTGTAGCTATTTATTGAAAAGGAAGACCATGTTGCATGAAGTGAGTGGCGATATTCTGTTGTCCCGGGCGCAAGCCATTGCCCACGGCGTGGCGCCGAATGATGGACACAACCAGGGCTTGGCGCATGCTCTGCGCGAGAACTGGCCGGCGATGTACAAGGATTTCCGGCACTTTTGCCAGACCACGCACCCCAAGGCAGGTGAAATGTGGGCGTGGGCCGGCGCGGAAGGCAAGCGTGTCGCGGCGTTGTTCACCCAGGATGCGGCGTATGACCACGGCGCAAAACCGGGTCGCGCGTCAGCCGAAAACCTCAATCACGCCTTGAAGGCCCTGCGCAAATGGGTTGAAGCGGAAGGCGTGACCAGTCTGGCATTGCCGCGTCTGGCCACCGGCGTCGGCGGCATGAACTGGGATGAGGTGCACCCGTTGATTGAAAAGCACTTGGGCGACCTGTCCATTCCGGTTTATCTGTATGTGACGTATCACCAGGGCGGGCAGGCCAGCGAAGCGGCCTGAAGCATTCGGGCATGGGTCAGGAAATCAATCGCACGCGCTTTTCAGAAGCGGATTTTCAGCAATTTTCCGGCAAGCTGGCCGCGGAAACGGCTGCTTTGCAGTCGTTTGCCAGGGCCGGCGGCTTTGCGGATGCGCGCTACGTCGCCGGATTCGAGCTTGAGGCCTGGCTGCTCGATCATGCCGGACGGCCCAACCCGGTCAATGCAGCCTATCTGCGCGCGCTCAACGATCCGCTGGTCGTGCCCGAGCTGTCCCGCTTCAACGTCGAGCTGAACGCACCGCCGGTGGAAATGGGCGCGGGCGTGCTGGCAGCGATGGAGGAATCCCTGCTGACCACCTGGGACAATTGCCAGCAGGTGGCACACGGCATGGACACGGTGCTGGCGATGATCGGCATCCTGCCGACCATCCGCGACGAGGATTTGTGCCTCGCCAACATGTCGGCGATGAATCGCTTTGACGTGCTCAACGCGCAGGTGTTGCAGCAGCGTGGTGGCGCCCCCATCCGCATTGACATCGAGGGTGCGGATCAGCTGCATCTGAGCCGCCCCGACGTGATGCTGGAAGCCGCGACCACCTCATTCCAGTTGCATCTGCAGGTGCCGTTCGAGCAGGCAGGGCGCTACTACAATGCCTCGCTGATCAGCTGCGCACCGCTGCTGGCGGCAGCGGTCAATTCGCCGCTGCTGTTCGGCAAGCGCCTGTGGCAGGAAACGCGCGTACCCCTGTTCGAACAATCGGTCGAACTGGGGGGCTACGCGGGGCTGGCGGATCCGACGCTGCGGCGGGTGACGTTCGGGCGCGGCTATGTGGCGAACAGTCCGCTCGAACTGTTCGAGGAAAATCTCGAGCACTATTCCGTGCTGTTGCCGATGCCGCAGGAGGAAGCGCCGACACGCTATCCGCATCTGCGTCTGCACAACGGCGCCATCTGGCGCTGGGTGCGGCCACTGATCGGCTTTGATGATGCCGGACAGGCGCACATGCGGCTGGAGCAGCGGGTGCTGCCGAGCGGCCCGACCGTGCTGGATATGATGGCCAATGCAGCGCTGTATTTTGGCTTGGTGCATGTCCTGGCGCGGCAGCCGCGTGCAGCCGAAGCGGATCTGCCATTTAGCGACGCGCGCGCCAATTTCTACGCCGCTGCCCGCCACGGGCTGCAGGCCGGGCTGACCTGGCTGGATGGCCGGCGTTATCCCGCGCGCGAATTGATCCTTGAGACCGCGCTGCCGCTGGCGCGCCAGGGCCTGCATGATTTCGGCCTGCCGGATGCCGAGATCGAACATTATCTGGGCGTGGTCGAAGCCAGGGTGCGCAGCGGCCAGACCGGCTCTGTGTGGCAGTTGCAACGGCTCGAAAAAGTGGGTGGCGACGTTCATCGCATGATGGACGATTACCTGGTTAACCAGCGCTCCGGTTCGCCAGTGCATGAGTGGGGACTGTGATGCTGACCCAATACGACGCCTTGCCCGCCGGCCTGCTGGAGGCGACGGCTGCGCAACTGAGTGAAGTGTTGCCCGGCCCGGCGCTGATCCATCTGCCGGGCCGTCGCACGCCGCCGCTGTTCGTTTCGGTGTTGCTGCACGGCAACGAAGATACCGGCTGGCTGGCAGCGCAATCGGTGCTGAAGAAATACGCAGCGGCCGAACTGCCGCGCGCGTTGTCGCTGTTCATCGGCAACGTCGAGGCGGCGCGTTCGGGGCTGCGCCGCCTCGACGGCCAGCCGGATTACAACCGGGTGTGGCCGGGCAGCGAAGAAGCGCACCCGGCCGAGCTGGCGATGATGCAGCAGGTAGTCGACGCGATGCGCGCGCGCGGCGTGTTTGCCAGCATCGACATCCACAACAACACCGGCCTCAATCCGCACTACGCCTGCGTCAACCGGCTGGACCACGCATTCCTGCATCTCGCCACGCTGTTTTCGCGCATCGTCGTCTATTTCATCCGCCCGCGCGGCGTGCAGTCGGCCGCATTCGCCGAGTTGTGCCCGGCGGTGACGGTGGAATGCGGCAAGCCGGGCACGCCCGGCAGCGTCGAGCATGCCGCCGCGTTCATGGAAGCCTGCCTGCATCTGTCCGAATTTCCGCAGCATCCGGTCGCGCCGCATGACGTCGACCTGTTTCATACCGTGGCCACGGTCAAGGTGCCGGAGCAGGTCAGCTTCGGCTTCGCTGCGCCGGATGCCGACATCGATTTCGTGCCCGAACTCGATCACTTCAATTTTCGCGAACTGGCGCACGGCGACCTGCTGGGGCGGGTGCGGGCGGGCAGCCCGGCGCGGCTGCAGGCGCTGGATGAACACGGCGAGGACATCGGCGACCGCCTGTTCGATTACCGCAAGGACGAGATCAAGCTCAGGCGAGCCGCTGATGCCCGCCATGCTGACGCGCGACGAACGGGTGATACGCCAGGATTGCCTGTGCTACCTGATGGAGCGGATCGCGTACTAGGCGAATCAGCCGCGCGGATGGTGCTGCGCGTGCAGCTGCTTCAGGCGTTCGCGCGCCACATGGGTGTAGATCTGCGTGGTGGAAATATCGCTGTGGCCGAGCAGCATCTGCACCACGCGCAAGTCCGCGCCATGGTTCAACAGATGCGTCGCAAAGGCGTGGCGCAGCGTGTGCGGCGACAGCGGGCGCTCGATCCCGGCGCTGCGCGCGCGGCGCTTGATCAGATACCAGAAGGCCTGCCGCGTCATGCCATCGCCGCGCGCGGTCACGAACACCGCATCGCTCAGGTTCTTTTCCATCAAGGACGGGCGCGCGTTCGCTCAGATAGCGTCGCAGCCACGCCACCGCTTCCTCGCCCAGCGGCACCAGGCGATCCTTGTTGCCCTTGCCGGTGACGCGCAGCACGCCGTCGTTGAGATTGACCGCCGTCAGCTTCAGCCCCACCAGTTCGGACACCCGCAAGCCGGTGGCGTACAGCGTCTCCAGCATCGCGCGGTCGCGCAGGCTCAGCGCGCGTCTGCGCGTCGGCGCTGTTGAGCAGGCGTTCCACATCGGCCTCGGTCAGCGTCTTGGGCAGCGAGCGCGGCAGCTTGGGGCTGTCGAGATTGAGCGTGGGATCGGTGGCGATCAGGTTTTCGCGCAGCAGATAGCGATAAAAGCGTTTGAGGCTTGAGGTGTAGCGCGCGGCGCTGCGCGGTTGCGTGTGCTGGGCAAAGCGCCAGGCCAGATACGCTTCGATATCGCCCGCCACCGCGGCGTTCAGCTCGCTGCTACGGGATTGCTGGAGCCAGTGGCCAAACGCGAGCAGATCGCGCCGATACGCCGCCAGCGTCAGCTGCGCCAGCCCGTCTTCCAGCCACAGATGATCGCAAAAGCGGTCGATCAGCGCGTCATTCATCGCCGCTCATGCCTGCGCTCCGCTCGTGGGCGAGCAGCCAGGTTTTGACATCCAGCGGCGCCCCCGCAGCCGAGTGCATGAAGCCGCCCAGCCCGTTGGCCGCTACCACGCGATGGCAGGGCACCACAATCGGCAACGGATTCGAGCCACACGCCTGACCCACCGCGCGCGCCGCCGTGCCGAGCTGTTTCGCCAGCGCGCCATAGGTCGTGGGGTGGCCAGCCGGAATCGCCATCAGCGCACGCCACACCCGCTGCTGGAACGGCGTGCCGGCCAACTCAATGGGCAGATCGAACGCATGCGTGGGTTGAGTCCAGTAAGCCGCCAACTCGCGTGCGAGACGTTGCGCGCGAGCGTCCAGTTGCGCCGACACGGGCGTGTTTGCAGGCAAAAAATCCAGCTGTGACAGCGCATTGCCGTCAAAGCGCGCACCCAGGCGGAAAATGGGCGCGGGGAGAATGGCATCGTAAGTTTGCATGGCTGAAACGAAAATGCTGTTCCGGAGAATGGGCTGCGATGCAGTCGGGCCGCTCATTCAAGCGGGCGTAAGCCGACATCCTGCCGGAAATTCTGTGTTGTGTCCCGCCTGTGCCCCTGGAAGAAAAACGGCCTGGAGCGAAATGCGCCAGGCCGTTTGTTTTTGGTGGGTCTGCACGGACTTGAACCGTGGACCAAGGGATTATGAGTCCCCTGCTCTAACCAGCTGAGCTACAGACCCGTGATCGTCTAACCGTGGCCGTCGAACGTGGCGGCCTGGCCCGCTTACACTTCGCCGCTGCCGGTAAAGCTTTTCAGCTTTTCGGAACGGGTCGGGTGGCGCAGCTTGCGCAGGGCCTTGGCTTCGATCTGGCGAATCCGCTCACGGGTGACGTCGAACTGCTTGCCGACTTCTTCCAGCGTGTGGTCGGTGTTCATTTCGATGCCGAAGCGCATGCGCAGCACCTTGGCTTCGCGTGAGGTCAGGCTGTCCAGCACTTCGCGGGTAGCGTCGCGCAGGTTGGCGTAGACCGCGGAATCGTCGGGCGATAGCGTGCTCGAATCCTCGATGAAGTCGCCGAGGTGGGAATCCTCGTCGTCGCCGATCGGCGTCTCCATCGAGATCGGCTCCTTGGCGATTTTCATGATCTTGCGGATCTTGTCTTCCGGCATTTCCATCTTGATCGCCAGCGTCGCCGGGTCGGGCTCGATGCCGGTTTCCTGCAGGATCTGGCGGCTGATGCGGTTCATCTTGTTGATGGTCTCGATCATGTGCACCGGGATGCGGATGGTGCGCGCCTGGTCGGCGATCGAGCGCGTGATCGCCTGGCGGATCCACCAGGTGGCGTAGGTCGAAAACTTGTAGCCGCGACGGTATTCGAACTTGTCGACCGCCTTCATCAGACCAATGTTGCCTTCCTGGATCAGGTCGAGGAACTGCAGGCCACGGTTGGTGTATTTCTTGGCGATGGAAATCACCAGACGCAGGTTGGCCTCGATCATTTCACGCTTGGCGCGGCGTGCCTTGGCTTCGCCGGTAGACATCTGCTTGTTGATGTCTTTCAGGTTCTTGATCGGCAGGCCGATGCGATCCTGCATCGCAATCAACGCCTCCTGGTGCGCCTTGACTTCGTATTGCACCTTGGCGAGCGTCGAGCAATAGCCTTTCTTGGCGGCAATTTCCTTGTCCACCCAGGCCAGCGTGGTTTCGTTGCCGGGGAAGGTCTTGATGAAATGCGGGCGCGGCATGCCGGAGCGGTTGACGCAGAAATCCAAGATCTTGCGTTCGTGAGAACGCACTTCTTCGACCGCGTTGCGAATTTGTTCGCACAGGCCATCGACCTGGCGCACCGAGAAGCGGAACACCATCAGCAGGTCAGTTACTTCGGACTGCGCTTTCATGTGCTGCGGGGTGCCGAGGCCAAACTTGGTCTGGGCGAGTTGGGCTTTTCTGTAGGCCTTGCGGATGAAGTCAAACTGCGCCAGGGCTTCCGCTTTCAACTGCGCCAGGTTGGCGGCAGCCATGGCAGCGCTGGCGGCTTCGGCAGCTTCTTCGTCTTCTTCCTCTTCTTCTTCGTCGGTTTCTTCCGCAGCGGCGGCAGCGGGAGTCGGTGCCGGCGTGGCGGAGGCGACTTCAACAAAGCCGTCGATCAGTTCGTCGATGCGCAGTTCGTCCTTTTCGACTTGCGCCGCCATATCCAGAATTTGCTGGATGGTGAGCGGGCACGACGAGATGGCCATCACCATGTGGCGCAGGCCTTCTTCGATTCGCTTGGCGATTTCGATTTCACCTTCACGGGTGAGCAGGTCGACGGTGCCCATTTCGCGCATGTACATGCGAACCGGGTCGGTGGTGCGGCCAAAATCGGAATCGACTGTTGTCAGCGCCTGTTCGGCTTCAGCGACCACATCTTCGTCGGCGACAGCCGGTGCGGCTTCCTGCATCAGCAGGGTTTCGGCATCCGGCGCTTCGTCGTAGACCTGGATGCCCATGTCGTTGATCATGCTGATCACGCCTTCGATCTGGTCGGCGTCCAGCACTTCGTCGGGCAAGTGGTCGTTGATTTCGGCGTAGGTCAGGAAGCCGCGCTCCTTGCCCAGTATGATCAGGTTTTTAAGCTGGGTGCGACGCGCTTCGGCTTCCACCGGCGTCAGCTCTTTGAGAGGGATCAGCGCTTCGGCTTTCTTGGCACCACCACCTGGTTTTCTTCCACGTACAGCCACAGATTCTTCTCCGCTCAGGTTCCACCTCGCGCAGGACGCGCGGGCAGATAAAGTCGTTCAAAAACCGTCAATTATACCGCAAAGCCTGGCTTTGTCTTGCCGCTTCTGGCAAGCTAGGACCGTGCCAGTTCTGTCAGTTCCTGACGTTCACTTGCATTCAGGCTGTTTAATGGCCGCAAAGAAAGTTCTTGTTGTCGCCTGCGCCGCCAGTCATCGCGTAGTTGTTTGGCTGCGCCATCGAATTCGGCGTTCCAGTCCCAACTGTCATCTTTGTCGAGCAAGTCGGTCATAAGTTCATTCACCAGACTTTCCAGCGCGCTGCCACGTGCGGCCTCGGCAAGCGCAGGCAGGCTGGGTTGCCCCACATCGCGCAGCCAGGTCATCAGTTCGGTCAGTCGCTCGAACAGCGGGTCGTTCGCGTCCAGCCAACCGATGTCCACTTCGGCGACCCGTTGCGGATTCAGCAACAGCATGCGCGCCAGACTGCGCAGGCGCGACGGGGCCGGACGGCGCTGGGGGCGCGGCGGGGCGCGGCGGGCGATGCTGGGTTTTACGCCCATGTGCGTGAGTTCGTTGGCGGGCACATGCGCCAGTTCGGCGATTTGCCGCTGGATCAGGCTGCCCAGTAGCGGTGCGGTGATTTTTTCCAGCAGCGGTTTGGCCTGCTTGAGCAGGGCAGCGCGGCCTTCCTGGCTGTCGAGCTTGAGGCCACTCGCCAGTTCGCGCACCAGAAACGCAGACAGCGGCAGCGTGTCGGTGTCCAGCAGATGCAGGAAAGCGGCCTGGCCGTGGGCGCGGATGAAACTGTCGGGGTCTTCGCCTTCAGGTAAAAACAGGAAACTGATTTCCTTGCCGTCCTGCAAGGCTTCCAGCGAATTTTCCAGCGCGCGCCAGGCGGCCTTGCGGCCGGCGTTGTCGCCGTCGAACGCGTAGATCAGGCGGTCGGTGTGACGCAGCAAGGTGCGCACGTGAATCGGTGTGGTGGCGGTCCCCAGCGCGGCCACGGCGAATTCCACGCCATGCTGTGCCAGCGCGACCACGTCCATGTAGCCTTCGACCACAATAGCGCGCCCAGCAGCCTTGATTGCCGCGCGCGCCTCGAACAGGCCGTACAGCTCCGAGCCCTTGTGAAACAGCGGGGTTTCCGGCGAGTTGAGATATTTCGGTTCGCCCTTGTCGAGCACGCGCCCGCCAAAGCCGACGATCTGGCCTTTGATGTTGCGGATCGGGAACATGATGCGATCGCGGAAGCGGTCGTAGCGTCCGCGCTCGCCGTCGATGACCAGGCCGGAGGCGGCAAGCGCATCGGCCGTGTAATCGGCAAAAGCCTGCTTCAGCGGTGAGCCGTCGGGTGCGTAGCCAATGCCGTAGCGGGCGGCGATGGCGCCCGTGAGCCCCCGTTTTTTCAAATATTCGATTGCATGCGGTGTTTTTTTGAGCTGCTGCTTGTAGAGCTGCGCGGCCTGTTCCAGCGCATCCCACAGCGCGGGCGGCGGTTTGGGGCGGTCCGATTCCTGCGCCGACTCCGGAATCGGCAGGCCGACATCCTGCGCCAGCGCGGCGACAGCGTCGGGAAAGCTCATGTGCTCGTATTCCATCAGGAAACCGAGCGCAGTGCCGTGTGCGCCGCAACCGAAGCAATGGTAAAACTGCTTGGTCGGGCTGACCGTGAAAGAGGGCGTTTTTTCGCTGTGGAAAGGACAGCAGGCCTGGTAGTTCTGGCCTGCTTTTTTCAGCGACACGCGGCGGTCGATGACATCAACGATATCAACGCGGGCAAGCAGTGTATCGATGAAGTCACGCGGGATCATGGTTTCCGCATTTTAGGGGTGCCGCATGGTAAACCCGGGCGGGCGCCGGGAGGTGTTCAGCCAGTCAGCTGGGCTTTGATCAGCGCGGAGACCTGCCCCATGTCGGCGCGGCCGGCGAGGCGGGATTTCAGCAAGCCCATGACTTTGCCCATGTCCTTGGCGCTGGACGCACCCGATTCGGCAATCGCTGCGCTAACCGCAGCCTCGACTTCGGCGCTGGAAAGCTGTTCGGGCAGATAGGCTTGCAGCACAACAAGCTCGGCTTGTTCCAAAGCCACCAGATCGTCACGACCGGCGGTTTGAAACTGGCTGATGGAGTCCTTGCGCTGCTTGATGAGTTTTTCGACGATGCTGCTGACTGCGGCATCGTCCAACTCGATCCGTTCGTCGACTTCTCTCTGCTTGATCGCAGCGAGGAGCAAGCGAATCGTGCCGAGGCGCGCCGTATCCTTGGCGCGCATGGCATTTTTCATGTCGTCGGTGACGCGTGCTTTCAGCGACATGGGTCGAACGGTGTTCTGCGTGGCCGCAGAATCAATACATCTTGGGGGGGAGTTGCTGGCCGCGCAGGCGCTTGCTTTGACGCTTGACTGCAGCAGCGAGCTTGCGCTTGCGCTCGGCGGTGGGCTTTTCGTAGAACTCGCGGGCGCGCAGTTCGGTCAGCAGACCCACTTTTTCGATGGAGCGCTTGAAGCGGCGCAGTGCGACATCGAACGGCTCGTTTTCTTTGATTTTGACGTAGGGCATTGAAAAAGGCTTCCGGGAAACGGGAAAAACAAGAAGCATAGCAAGCTTGTGCGATTTTTTCCAGTCCCCCAGCCTTATCAAATGAAACATGAGCCTGAACTGGGTGTTGTGAATGCACAGTGAGTTGAGTCGGGACGCACGTGAATTGGGGTCCTGGAGGCAGGCTTGAGTCTATACAGACTCAAGGAATACAGACTCTCGACCAGCGTCCGCCTTCGTGGCGGGCAACTTGCCGGTTTGCTTTATCCCCGGTGCCGGCGCGCCACCCGGATTGAGCGGTAATGAATGCTGCAGAAATCCGCGTCGTGTGTTCCTGCGCGCTCCTGTGCATGCTTCGGGGAAACTACCTCCAACGCGTCAGCAATGGGTGGCAGTACTCTTTTATTTCAACAAATAGCATTGTTAACAACAAGTTAATTGAATACCCACACTACCTATTTCGGGTATTTTTCTTACACGAAGCGTGGATTTATGCCCCGGATTAACACATCTTTATTTCCTATTTGCTATAGTCGTACCTGCGACATTTTGTCGCGGCGTATGTGTTTCATGGGCTCCCGTCAGTTTTCAACTTATGGGGATTGCCCCATTGCCGAAACCGGTAGCACCGATCAATTGAGAAGAGGGAGTCGCTTAATCATGACACAGGACGATACGAAAAAATTTGACGCGCAGCCAGACCTCAGCCGTCGAAAGTTTCTGAACACCACAGCACTGGTCGGCCTGACCGGCGCAGGACTTTCGGTGGGCCTGTCAGCCTGCAACAAGAAGGAATCGGCCCCCGCCGCTGGCGCCGGTGCTCCGACCGCCAGCGCAGAGGCGACCGACTCCAGCAAGTACGAGGTACCGCCTGGCAAACTCGATGAATATTACTCATTTTCCAGCGGCGGCCATTCGGGCGAGGTACGTATTTACGGCCTGCCGTCCGGCCGCGAACTGAAGCGCATCCCGGTCTTCAATATGGATGCCCTGGTGGGCTGGGGGGTAACCAACGAGTCCAAGGCCATCCTCGGCACCAAGCCCAACGGCACGCCTAAATACACCACCGGTGATACGCACCACGTGCATCAGACCTATACCGACGGTACCTACGACGGCAAATACATGTTCGTGAATGACAAGATTCATGGCCGTCTGGCGCGCGTCCGCATGGACACCATGGAATGCGACAAGATCACCGAACTGCCCAACATTCAGGGATTTCATGGCACCTTTCCTGACAAACGCGACCCGGTTGATCCCAACATCAATCACACCACCCGCGTGTTCTGTGGCTCCGAGTTCTCGATTCCGCTGCCCAACGATGGGCGCGACATGGAAGACGGCAGCAAGTACAAATCGCTGTTCACTTGTGTCGATTCCAACACAATGGACGTGCGCTGGCAGGTGCTGATCGACGGCAACTGCGACTTGGTGGCGAGTTCCTACGACGGCAAGCTGGCAGCAACCAACCAGTACAACACCGAAATGGGCCTCCATTACGAAGACACAATGGCAGCGGAGATGGATGCCTGTCTGTTCTTCAATGTGGCCCGCATCGAAGAAGCCGTGAAGGCCGGCAAGGTGAGCACCATCGGCAGCTCAAAAGTGCCGGTGGTGGATGGCAGGAGAGCCTCCAACCAGGATCCAAAAACTGCGCTGACCTGCTATGTGCCAATCCCGAAGAACCCGCACGGTGTGAACATCAGCCCAGACGGAAAATACTATGCCTGCGCCGGCAAGCTTTCGCCGACGGCTTCGGTGATCGATCATGCCTTGGTACTGAAATGGTTTGATGGCGAACTGGCCAAGCCTCGCGACGCAGTGGTCGCCGAACCCGAGATTGGCCTCGGACCGTTGCATACCGGGTACGACAACAAGGGCAATGCCTACACCACGCTGTTCCTCGATAGCCAGATCGTGAAATGGAACGTGGAAGCGGCGATCAAAGCGTTCAAGGGCGACAAGAGTGTCAAGGTTGTACTGGACCGCATCGACGTGCATTACCAGCCGGGGCATGGCTTCACCTCGATGGGCGAAACGAAGGAAGCAGATGGCCACTTCTTCCTTTCGGACAACAAGTTCTCCAAGGACCGTTTTCTGCCCGTGGGCCCGCTCCATGCCGAGACCGCTCAACTGATCGACATCAGCGGCGACAAGATGAAACTGGTGGCCGACCACTCGGTGTACTCGGAGCCGCACGATTCGATCATCGTCCGCCGTGACATCATCAAGACGCGTCAGGTCTATAACCTTGACGAGTTCCCGCTGGCGGTGAAGGATCCCAAGGATTCAGGCGTTTTCCGCAATGGGAACAAGGTAACCGTCAAGCTCATCAGCCAGGCGCCGGCCTTCAGCCTGCGGGAATTCAAGCTCAAGAAGGGCGATGAGGTGACCATCATCCTGACCAACCTGGACAAGGTGGAAGACCTGACCCATGGCTTCGCCATTCCAAAATATGACATCCAGTTCATCGTCAATCCGCTGGAAACCAAGTCGGTCACGTTCACGGTCGACAAACCAGGCATCTACTGGTGTTACTGCACCAACTTCTGCCATGCCTTACACTTGGAAATGCGCAGCCGCATGATTGTCGAGGCGTGAGCAACGATGCCGTCCCCCGAAAAAGGGGCGGGTATTGTTACAGCACACTCACGAGAATCACTGGGTGACAAATCAGCGTCCGCAAGGACGCTGCCTTTTTTTGCGCTTGTTTCGAGCGGATATATCGAGGCTTACTGATTCTTTCATGACGTGTTTTCCCGGTTTTTTCACCCGCTTCCTGGCGGGGCTTTACCTATTCTGCGCGTGGGGACTGGCCGCCGGCGGCAGTGGAAGTTATGAGGCGCCGCTGCCCGTACAGTTGTCCACCGATCCGGACCTCTGCGCGTACGTCCCGTGCAAGGATGTGTTGCCTGGCGCCGACAGCTTTTCACACCGCATGGGCAAGCCTGCCTATGTCGAGGCCTACCAGAGCAAGAAAAGCGGCCCTGGCGAGAAAGGTGATCGCGGCAGGAAGGACGGTCATGACGAAAAAGGCGATCACGGTAATAAAGGCGACCATGGCGAGAAAAATGATCGCAAGCTGATCGGTTACGTATTTCTGTCCACCGACATCGTCGACATCCCCGCCTACTCAGGCAAACCTGTAGTGACCCTGATTGGCATGGATACCAAGGGCATCGTCACCGGTGTTCGGGTTCTGCGACACTCCGAGCCGATCCTGCTGTTGGGAATCCCGGAAGAGGAGCTGACCAAGTTCGTCAAGCAATATCTCGGCAAATTTGTGGGTTCCAAGATTGAAGTGGGCGCAGGTCGGCCGGATCAGGGCGTGATCGGCCTGGACGCCATCACCGGGGCCACGGTGACCGTGATTGCCGAAAACCAGGTTGTTCTGCGCAGCGGCCTGGCCGTTGCAAAACAGGTGGGCATCATCGAACCCACCATTTTGCCGCAGGCGAAGTTCAGACCGATCGAAGACAAACTGGATTGGGATGGACTGGCCAAGGAAGGCGGCATCCAGCGAATCAAGGTCAGTACCGAGGCAGTCGGGATGCCCCGCTCCGACCTGCCCTACATCGATATGTATTTTGGCTACCTCAACGCACCAGTGGTCGGACGCAGCGTACTCGGCGACGCGGTCTACGAAAGCCTGATGTCCCGGCTCAAGCCCAACGAGCATGCCATCTTTATCATCGCCAGCGGTGTTGAGTCGTTCAAGGGCTCGGGCTTTGTACGCGGCGGGATTTATGACCGGGTGCAGGTGGCCCAGGGCATCGATACCCTCACCTTCCGCGATCTGGATTATCTCAATCTATATGACATCAAGGCAGCCGGTGCGCCCGCTTACCGGGAATCGGCCATCTTCATCATCCGCTCGTCCACATTCAGCGCGGCCTATCCCTGGAGTCTGGTGTTTCTGGCCAACAAGATGGATCGGCAAACCCGCGTCAGGACCTTTGTCAACTTTGACCAGGAATACTGGCTACCCAGCCGCTATCTGGAGGGCGGCCGGCCGGAAATCATCGAGCCGGAAGCGACCTGGGTGACAGTCTGGAAAACACGCAAGATAGAGGTCGTACTGTTTCTGCTCTGGCTCACCGCAGCGGGAACGGTGTATGCGTTGCGCGACAAGCTGGTGCGGCGCTCAACGATGAAGGACAAGCGCTGGAAAGACATCCCCAAGTATGTGCTGTGGATGACGTCGATTGGATTTGTCGGGTTTTACCTGCTGGCGGTACCGTCCATTACGCAGGTGCTGACCTGGTTCCACGCCATCCTGTTTGAGTGGCGCTGGGAATTGTTTCTGTCCGATCCGTTCGTCTTCCTGTTCTGGATTTTCATTGTCGTCTCGGTATTTTTCTGGGGCCGCGGGATGTTCTGCGGCTGGATGTGCCCCTACGGCTCGCTCGCCGAGCTGGTCTACCATGTGGCCGGCAAATTGGGTCTCAAGCGCTATCAGCGCCATCTGCTGCCGCAAAACTGGCATGATCGCCTGAAGTGGATCAAGTACGGCATCTTTGTGATTTTGCTCGCGGTGTCCTTCTATTCCATCGGACTGGCCGAAAAACTCGCCGAAATTGAACCGTTCAAAACCACCTTCCTGGTCGGAGTGTGGAATCGCTCCTGGCCTTTCGTGACGTTCTGGACCGTCTTGCTGGTCGCTTCGGCATTCTTCGAGCGCCCGTTCTGCAAGTATCTGTGCCCGCTCGGCGCAGCGCTTGCGATCCCCTCCACTTTCCGCTGGTGGGGGCTCAAGCGCAAACAGGAGTGCGGGCCTTGCGCAGCGTGCCAGGTGGGCTGCGGGTCCCAGGCTATCGACAATTCAGGCCGCATCGATCAGCGCGAATGCCTGCTGTGTCTGGACTGCCAGGTGCTGTATTACGACGACCACGCCTGCCCCCCGCTGGCGCAGGAACGCAAGCGCCGCACCAAAGCCGGGGAGCCGCTGACTGCAATTGGTTCGGATGGCTACTTCGTTCCCATCATCCCGGTGACTGCTGCGCCTGCTGCTGAGGCGCGACTAAGCCTGCCCGCCTTCATCGGGCAGGAATTCTTCGATCACGTGTTCCCCTGGAGTCGCAAGGTATTCCAGCAACCGATTCTGTTACAGGCAGCCACGTTCGCCCTGACTGTACTGGTGACCTGGGTGTGGGTGCTCGGTGCGGCCGGTAGCATCGGCCCCGGCATCATTCTGGGCTGGTGGCTGGCCTGGAGCGTGTACGAAATGGTGGTACGCATGCGCTGCAAACCCTACGTCAAGGACGGCCCGTGGTGGGGGCGCAATTTGGTCCCGGCATCCT
This sequence comes from uncultured beta proteobacterium, assembly GCA_963828945.1. GTDB lineage: Bacteria > Pseudomonadota > Gammaproteobacteria > Burkholderiales > Thiobacillaceae > Thiobacillus. The sequence continues at coordinate 124,622 of CAWHHA010000024.1, read as the reverse complement.
GGGCTGACATGGCCGCCTACGTGGCATTCAAGAACCTGCTGATCGCCGCTGCTTTGTTCCTGATCATGAAAGGCGCTGGGGTACTGGACTTCCTGCAAGGCCTGCCAGCGTTGCAATGGCTGTATTAGCGGGCCGACAATCCGCTCTGATTGCTGCACTGTTCTGTTTGCTGGCAACGAGTAACGGGTTGGCTGCCGAACTGACGGTGCGAGCGGGGCAATCCATCGCTGCGGCCATTACGCAGGCCTCGCCCGGCGACGTGATCCGGGTGGAAAAAGGTCTTTACCGGGAGCAACTGGTGATCGACAAACCCATGACGCTCAAAGGGATTGATCGACCCACCATAAGCGGCGGATTCAAAGGCGACACGATCCGGATCACCGCCGAGGATGTTGTTATTGACGGGCTGATCGTGCGCGATTCGGGCGATGAGCTTATCGACAAGAATGCCGGTATTTTCATCAAGCCGGGGGCGAATCGTGCAGCAGTGCGCAACTGCGACCTGACCTACAATTTATTCGGCATCTATATCGAAAAGGTCAAAACCGTCGAGATCCGCAACAATGTCATTACGGGCAAGCGCGATTACACCTCTCCCCGGCGCGGCAATGGCATCCAGCTCTATAACTCCGAAGGCGCGCAGATCGTGGGCAACAATATCAGCTTCGTGCGCGACGGCATCTACGTCGACGTATCGCACCATTCAGTGTTCAGCAACAATCGTATCCACCATGCCCGCTACGGCACCCACTACATGAACTCCAATTACAACGTGTGGGAAGGCAACGACTCGTACCACAATCGCGGTGGTCTGGCGCTGATGGAAGTGCGCAACCTGGTGGTTCGTAATAACCGCGCATGGGGCAATTCGGATCATGGCATCATGCTGCGCACCATCCAGGACTCGGTCATCGAGGGCAATATTGTCGCGGGCAATGACCGCGGCTTCTTTATCTACGATGCCGAATACAACACCCTGCGCAACAACCTGATCGTGGACAACACCATTGGGGTGCATCTGGCAGCGGGATCGGTCAACAACCAGGTCTCAGGCAATGACTTCATTTCGAATCGTACCCAGATCAAGTACGTGGCCAGCAAGGACGTGGTGTGGGGTGCGCGCGGGGGAAACTACTGGAGCAATTATGTGGGCTGGGACCGCAACGGTGACGGTATCGGTGACGTACAGTACGAGGCCAACGACCTGGTAGACCGGCTATCCTGGCGACACCCGATGATGAAGCTGCTGCTTGCCAGCCCGGCGGTGCAGACGCTGCGGCTGGTGAGCCAGCAGTTCCCGCTGCTGCGCGCGCCAAGCGTCGTCGACCCCAAACCCCGGATGCACCCGCATACATCTGACTGGAGCCAATGGCGTGGCCGATATTTCAACTATGCAAACTGAAACAGGGGCTACGGTCATCGTCGCACGCGGCGTGCATAAGCACTACGGGGCGATTCATGCGGTCGACGGTGTCGACCTCGACATTTACGCCGGTGAACTGTTCGGCCTCATCGGCCACAATGGCGCCGGCAAGAGCACCATGTTCAAGATGATGCTCGGTCTCATCCCCACTACTACGGGCGAAATCCGTATCGACGGCGCGCAGGTCACTGGCGGCAATTTTCGTGCCGTGCGGCGCACGATCGGTTACCTGCCGGAAAATGTCGTGCTCTACGACAACCTCACCGGGCTTGAAACGCTGCAATTCTTCTCGCGCCTGAAAGGCGTGTCACCTGCCGAAAGCGGCCCGGCGCTCGAACGCGTCGGCCTGGCACAGGCGGCCAAGCGGCGGGTGCGCGAATACTCCAAGGGCATGCGCCAACGTCTCGGCTTTGCCCAGGCGCTGCTCGGCAAGCCGCGCATTCTGTTCCTCGACGAGCCGACTTCGGGCCTCGACCCGGAGGCGATCCGCAGCTTCTACGCGATCCTGCGTCAACTTCGAAGCGAAGGCGTGACGATGGTGATCACCTCCCACATCCTCGCCGAGATCCAGGAACGGGTGGATCGTCTGGCCATCATGACCGCCGGCAAAATACAGGCCAGCGGAACGGTGCAGGCCTTGCGCGAACAGATGGATCTGCCGCTGTGGTTCACGGTGCGCGTCGCGCAGGAGGATTTCGCAGCGGTGCGCGCCGCCCTTGGCCACCTCCCGGTGGGGGCAATCGAAGCGCACGATGATCATGTGACCGTTCAGTGTCAGCGCGAAACCAAAATGGCCGTGATCCAAGCGCTTGCCACGCTGAATGGCCGGGTGCGCGACCTGACCGTGCGCGAACCTTCGCTCGAAGACGTGTTCTTCGGCTTTTCGGATTAAAGGGCGAGCATGGAAATCGCACAAATCACCACCATCGCCAGCAAGGAATTCTGGGATCGCATCCGCAACCGCTGGGTTCTGGCCGTGGCACTTGTCTTTACCGCCTTTGCACTGGTCATCGCCTACTTCGGCGCGGCGCAACAGGGCTCCGTCGGCTTTCATTCCATCGACGTCACCATTGCCAGCCTGGTGAGCCTCGTCATCTACCTGATCCCGTTGATTGCACTGATTTTGGGCTTTGATGCCATCGTTGGCGAACGCGAGCGTGGCTCCCTCGATCTGTTGCTGTCGATGCCCATCACCCGACTGGAACTGTTGCTGGGAAAGTATTTCGGGCTCGCTGCCGCGCTGAGCTTTTCAACCGTGGCCGGATTTGGTCTGGTGGCGATCGTGCTGTCGGCACAACTCGATTTCAACGCCCTGCTTCATTACTTCGGCTTCATGCTGAGTTCAGTGTTGCTGGGCTGCGCTTTCCTGAGCCTGGCGGTGATGCTGTCGGTGTTCGCCACCGACCGCACCCGCGCATCGGGACTTGCAATCGCAATGTGGTTTTTCTTCGTGCTGGTGTTCGACCTGCTGCTGCTCGGCGCGCTGGTCGCCACGGGCGGCCAGTGGGGCGGCGAGATTTTCCCCTATCTGCTGCTGGCCAATCCTGCAGACGTGTTCCGGATTCTGAACATTTTTTCCCTGAACGAAGTTCGCACTCTGTACGGGCTGACGACTGTTTTCCCACCCGCATTGGCCAATCCCTGGCTGCTGAGCCTGGTGATGCTCGCCTGGATTGCCGCGCCATTGGGAATTGCTACCTGGAGATTCCGCAAATGAAGCTCGCACGACGTACGTTAATTCTTGCCACCCTGGCTGTCACCGTGCTCGCGGGTTGCGGACAGTCCGGGAGCGAGACCGCAGTGGCCCCGCTGTCGATCAACCAGGGCACATCCTGCAGCCTGGACGGCATGCTGCTCGCCGATTATCCCGGTCCCAAAGCCCAGATTCATTATGCCGGGCAGGCCGAGCCGGATTTCTTCTGCGACACGGTGGAAATGTTTCACATGTTTCTCAACCCCGAGCAGGTCAGAGCCGTGCGCGGTATTTTTGTGCAGGACATGGGCCGCGCCAACTGGGACGAACCTCGTGATCACTGGATCGACGCGAAGACTGCCTACTACGTCCACGGCAGCAAACGGCTGGGCTCCATGGGGCCGACGATCGCCAGTTTCGCCCAGGAAGCGGATGCAACAAAATTTGCTGCCGAGTATGGCGGAAAGATCTATCGTTTCGCTGACATCACACCCGACATGGTGGTGCTTGATGGTAGCGCCCTCCACGACAGGAGCATGTAATTATCATGGTCGAATTTTTTGAACACGTCCCGTTCGAGACTGCAACAGAAATCGAACAGTTGTCCCGACTGGCCTATGAACTGCGGGAGAGCCACAACGCCATTCTCAAACACCATGGCGCTGAAAATGAGACCGCACTGCTGCAGCAAATCCAGACCGGTGAAGTGGCTGAGCATCCAGCCTATGAGCACTACCTGGCAGCCAGAATTCTTGCCGATACCCGTGAAATAGTTCGTACAACGCTTGTTGAGCGACTGAAAGAGGCCAATCAGACATGAGCCAACATCTTGAACTCGGCGCGATAATTGATGAGGCCTTTGGGGATGACCTCGATTCCCCGGTCGAACAGACGCAGGATGCAATGATCGTCCGCCTGAAGAATGGCGTCACGCTGGACGTTCGCTATGCCGCGCCCGATGCCTATTCGCTGCGCTGGGTCTATGGCGATGCCGAATCCGGCATCGATACCGCCCCCCTCCATCAGGGGCTTGCGAGCTTCCCCAACCACTTGCACGACGCAGGTGGCCGCGTTGTGGCAGATCCAATCACCCGTACCGATGCGTCTCCGGAAGACAATCTGCAACGCCTGATCCGCGCTTTGCTGGATAACCCCATGCTTGGGGTTCAGGCATCCAGCTGATGCGTTTGTCAGCTAGGCTGCTTCCGCTGGTGGGCGTCATCTTTGCACTCGCCATGGCTGCCGTCCTTCTGTTGACCTACGGCACGCAGGCAGCCCGCGACCCCGACCTGGTTGTGACCAACGAGCTTTGCATCGTTGCACCTGCAACGCCCTACGATTCCTCATCAGGTCAGGCGATGCGCGCACCAAAACCGATCCCCGCCGATGCACGTTGTCCGGTATGCGGCATGTATCCGGCGCGTACTCCGCGTTGGGCTGCGCAAACCGTTTTCCGGGACGGCGCTTCCCACTTCTTTGATTCACCGATTGACCTGTTCGTTTTCCTGCAAAGGATGGATCGCTACAACAAACGCTATGTCCAGGAGGACCTTGCCGTCAGCTATGTCACGGACTTTGAAACCGGGCAATGGATCGAAGCGCAGCGTGCATTTTTTGTGCAGGGCTCCACTGCGATGGGTCCGATGCGTGATGCCGACTTACCCGCCTTTTCCACGCGCAAATCGGCAGACGTTTTTTCCCGCGGCCGGGGGGGCAAGGTACTGGCATTTAAACAAGTCACACCTGAGCTGATCCAGTCAATGAACCGCAACACGCATCATCGCCATTGAGATCACGCTGGTCAGTTAGCCGGATTCGACAATAAAAAACGGGGGAGATGCTGATCTCCCCCGTTTTACGGTCAGGCACACTGCAACAGTGTTATGTCGACTGGTCAGCCATAAAGTCCACTGCCGCCTTGACGTCCTCATCGCTCAGGGTAGCGGAACCACCGCGTGCGGGCATGACACCTTTTGCACCCGTGAATCCCTCCAACGCATGCTTGTAGAGCATGTCCTTGCCCTGCGCGATACGCGGACCCCAGTCGGCTTTATCACCGGGTTTCGGCGCACCGGCCGCACCCACGGCATGACACATCGAGCAGACATTTCCAAAGACTTTCTTGCCCAGCGCGTTCTCTGCCACAACCGGCTCTGCTGGCGCGGGTGCAGCAGCCACAGGCGCTTCAGGGGCGGTGGCTTCCGGTGCAGCACTCTCCTGCTTTCCGCACGCGCTCAACAAAGCCGCAAGCGTAACGGCCAGAATAATTGATGTTTTCTTCATTGTTTTCTCCAGTGGCGCCGAGGTACGCATGCCGACCTCGGGTAGGGGGCTGATGTTTGAATTTCCGCCATTATTTGCCTGGGTGTGGGTCAAAAAAAGCCGGGCAGCGATCATTGGCAAGGCTTGAAATATATCACACCCTCCAGGGGCTCCTGCCGGCGCCGAAGGACTACCACCAATGCACCAAATTTGGGTTTTCACACGTGTTACTTCACGCAAAGTTAATGGAAAAACAGATGGTTAGCTGACCGACCCTGCTACCACTTTAGGGGTAGATCACATTCAGACTTGAGCGGGTTGGAAAAGCCTGGCGGGTACGGTAGCCTGAGCGGGTTTACTGGCTTGTTTGTGTTTACCCGGGGGGTTTAATGAAAATTGCTAACAGAATTAAAGTGGTGCTGGTTTTTTGTGTGGCCACCTTGGGTGGCGCTCAAACCCAGGCAGGGTGGTTTGATGCCAAGCCTGAGGCACCCTTGCGCGAAGGGTTCACCTGCTGCAATTTGCATTATGAAAAGGATTGGATCAGCGATTCCAACTTTGGCGCCTTGCCATTTATTCCGGCTGGCACGCCGGTTAAATTGAAAAGTTATGGCAGCAATCGGCTGTATGTGGATATGGATGGCAAGGAAATGCGCATCGGCCTGGATTATGGCCGCGCTCAGGAAACGCTGGAGAAGTTCGCCGAAAAGTTGATCGTGACGGATGATCCGAAAGCGAAAATTGCCAAATACCCGGCTGGTGTGCGTGAGGCGATCAAGCTCGGCCAGGTCGCAGTAGGCATGACCAAAGAGCAGACTATCGTCGCAGTAGGTTATCCGCAGCGGGATGAGACGGTGTCGCTGGATGCGCCGGTCTGGAGCTATTGGGCTTCCAGTTTTGAGCCATATCGGGTGGTTTGGGATAAGGATGGCCGCATCAAGGAAATCGCGACTGATCCGGCCACTCAGGCGCGCATGGTGTATCGCAAGCCGTAATCAAGCCCAGCCTTAGTCGACAGACTTACCGATTATAATGAGCGGTTCTACTCGGCAGGCTCGGGTGCCCTGCCCATTAATTATTGTTGTGTAAACTGTTATGTCTGAATCCAATCCAATCCAATCCAATCAGGCGCTGCAAAACGAGGTCGCCGGGCTGATCGTGACCGCGCTCAATCTCGATCTCGGTCCCGACGATATTCAGCCCGACGCGCCGCTGTATGGCGAGGGGCTTGGGCTCGATTCCATCGATATTCTGGAAGTGGCCCTGGTGGTGTCCAAGCAGTTCGGGTTTTCACTGCGCGCGGATAGCGCCGATAACACGCGCATTTTCAGCTCGCTGGCCGAACTGACGCGGCACATCGCTGCCAACCGCACGAAATGAGTTTGGCCGTATGCGTTTAGCTTGGGCTCGCGTCGCGCGCTGGTTCGCCATCGTTGCCGGGGTCGTCGCGTATCCCGTGCTGGCGCATTACAGCGCCGCCACCTCGGCCGCGACCACCTGGCCATCCCTTGGCGTGGCGGTATCGCTGGCGCCGTCGCTGGCGATTCTGTTGTGGCTGGCCTGGCGCTCGCCCAGGCGGCCGCTCATGTTGCTGTTGTGTGTGGTCATGGGCGGGGTGCTGGGGGTGTTCTGGGGCGTGCTGCAACGCAATTTCAGCTGGGTGTATTTCCTGCAGCATGTCGGCACCAATGTCATGCTGGCCGCCGTATTTGGCTCGACGCTGGTGCGCGGGCGGCAGCCGCTGGTCACCAAATTGGCCGAAGCGGTGCATCGCAGCAGCCTGGCGCCCGAGGTGCTGCGTTATACGCGCCAGGTCACGCTGGCGTGGACGCTGTTTTTTTTGGCGGTGAGTCTGGTCTCCGGCGTCCTGTTCTGCTGCGCCAGCACGGAGGCGTGGTCGGTTTTCGCCAACTTCCTGACGTTCCCGCTGATTCTGCTGATGTTTGCGCTTGAGTATGCGGTGCGTCTGCGCAAGCTGCCGAATCTGGAGCGGCACAGCATCATGGCTGGCGTGCGTGCGTTCTGGAAAAGGCCGGCCACGCTTCCGGACGCGTCTGCGAACTCACGTTAAGCCGTCGCTTCCTGACCATGTCGACCCTGCCGCTGATTGCCCATTCCTGCGTCGACGCCACCGTGGCGTGGCGTGGCGGCGTGCCGGTCAGCGCCGGGCAGTTTCTGAATGAGGTTGCAACGCTCGCGGGCGAGTTGCCAGCGGGGCGACATGTGCTCAACCTGTGCAGCAATCGTTACCAGTTCACGGTTGCGCTGGCGGCCTGCATCGTCAGTGGCCGGGTGAGCGTGTTGCCGCCCAATCACACCGTGGAAATGGTGCGGCAGATGCAGCGTCTCGCGCCGGATGTTTTTTGCATCACCGATCAGGATGCGTGCGATGTCGAGCTGCCGGTGTTCCGCTATCCGGCGTCAATGCCGCAATCGGTGGCCGGATCCCCTGTTCCGCAGATCGCTTGCGATCAGGTCATCGCCCAGGTCTTTACCTCCGGTTCCACCGGGACGCCGACGCCGCATGGCAAGCGCTGGGGCAGTCTGGTGCGCAATGTGCAGGCCGAGGGCGCGCGCCTCGGCATCACCCCGGCGCATGCCCTGGTGGGCACGGTGCCGCCGCAACACATGTATGGTCTGGAAACCACGGTGCTGCTGCCGCTGCAATGCGGCGCTGCGCTGCATGACGGCATCCCGTTTTACCCGGACGACATCTGCACGGCGCTGGAACAATTGCCCCGGCCGCGGGTGCTGGTGACGTCGCCCTATCACCTGCGCGCGCTGCTGGCTGCGCAAGCTGAACTCCCCGCCGCTGATCTGCTGCTATCCGCCACCGCGCCGCTGTCGACCAATCTGGCGGCCGAGGCAGAGCGCCGTCTGGGCTGCCCCTTGCTGGAAATCTACGGTTGCACCGAAACCGGCCAGCTGGCGACGCGCCGCACCACGGCGGGCGCGGCCTGGCAGACGTTTCCGGGCGTTCGCCTGCGGATTGAGGGCGAGGCGGTCTGGGCCGAGGGCGGCCACATCGAGACGCCGACCCGGCTGAGCGATGTGATCGAACCCATCGCCGCGAGTCCGGGCCATTTCCTGCTGCATGGCCGTCATGCCGATCTGGTCAACATTGCAGGCAAGCGCACGTCGCTGGCTTATCTCAACTATCAGCTCAATGCGATCCCCGGGGTGCAGGATGGGGTGTTTGTGTTGCCGCCGGACGATGCAGATGAGATGGAAAGCGTACGCCGTCTGGTCGCGCTGGTGGTGGCGCCGACATTGACCCCGGCCGCACTGATGCACGCGCTGCGCAAACGCATCGATCCCATTTTTTTGCCGCGCCCGCTGCTGTTTGTCGACGCGTTGCCGCGCAATGCCACCGGCAAGTTGCCCAATCAGCTGGCGCAGAGCTTGCTGGCCAGCCTGCAGGCGAAAACCGCGCACGGTCTGCCGGCATGACGATGCTTTCGCTGCCGCTGGCTATCGCAGCCGATCATCCTGCTTATGCCGGGCATTTTCCCGGACGCCCGATTCTGCCCGGCGTGGTGTTGCTGGACGAGGCGCTGCTTGCGCTGGCCGCGTTGCAGGGGAGGGCGGCCGCGACGGCGCAAATCAAATCGGCGAAATTTCTCAGCCCGGTTCTGCCCGGCGAAAATTTGCGCCTCGATTATTTGTCGACAGCGGCTGGCGTGTTCCGGTTCGAGTTGAAGGCGGCTGAACGTGTGGTGGCCAGTGGCGTGCTGGCGTTTACTGCAGCAAATGGGGCGTCGTCATGACCCCCGCCGGGCTCGATCAGCAGGCAGAACACGATCATCAGGCCGAATGGGTCAAGCGCCCGGAACGCAGCAACATGCTGATGTTGCGCGTGATGAGCTGGATCTCGCTGACCCTGGGGCGCCCGCTGTCGCGCGGGGTGCTGGTGGGGATCAGCCTGTATTTCCTGCTGTTTTCGCCCCGCGCCCGCGCGGCTTCGCGCGCGTATCTGCAGCGCGTGCTCGGGCGGCCACCGCGTCTCTCCGAGCAGTTTCGCCATTTCCACAGCTTCGCCACCTGCATCCACGACCGGGTGTATCTGCTCAATGGCCGCTATGACCTGTTTGATATTCAGGTTCACGGACGGGAGGCGTTTGATGCGGCCTACAGCAGTGGACAGGGGCTGTTTCTGATGGGGGCGCACATGGGCAGTTTTGAGCTGGTGCGCGCGGTCGGCCGGCAACAGCCCGGTTTGCGGGTGGCGATGGTGATGTACGAGGAAAATGCCCGTCAGATCAACGCTGCGCTGGCCGCCATCAGCCCGGCGGCGGTGCAGGACATCATTCCGCTGGGGCAGCTCGATTCCATGTTGCAGGTGAAGGCGCGCCTGGATGACGGCGTGGTGCTCGGCGTGCTGGCGGATCGCGCGCTGGATACGGGCCCCACGCTGACGCTGCCGTTTCTGGGGCGGCCAGCCGCATTTCCGCTCGGCTCCATGCGCCTGGCGGCGATGCTCAGGCGGCCCGTGGTATTCATGACCGGCCTGTATCTGGGCGGCAATCGGTATGCCATTCACTTCGAGGCGCTGGCCGATTTCACCCACATCGAGCGCGCCGGGCGCGATGCCGCCATCCAGTCCGCGGTGGTGGCCTACGCCGCCTGCCTGGAACGCCATTGCCGCGCCGCACCCTACAACTGGTTCAACTTCTTCGATTTCTGGCGCCCGATGGATGCCGGCTAAAACATGACCCGACTCACACGCCCCCCCTTACAACTGTGTGCCCTTGTCTGGCTGGCGCTGCTGGTCAGCCCCATCGTGCAGGCCGCGCCGCTGAGTATCGCCCAGCTCATGGACAGTCTGGCGAAGCACCCGCAAGGCGCGGCCACCTTCACCGAGAAAAAATTTATTTCCATCCTCGACCAGCCGGTCGAGTCTTCCGGTGAACTGCTGTTCATCGCGCCGGCCCGCCTGGAAAAGCGCACCCTGAAACCGAAGCCCGAGACCATGGTGCTCGACGGCGACACCCTCACACTTGAACGCGGCCAGCGCAAGCATGTCCTGCAGCTCAAGGACTACCCGGAGGTGGCCGGCATGATCGAGAGCATTCGCGCCACCCTGGCCGGGGATCGCAAGGCGCTGGAACGGGTCTACCAACTGGCGCTGGACGGCGGCAATGAACGCTGGACGCTGGTGCTCACCCCCCTCGACCCCAGGGTCGGCGCCGTCATCGCGCGCATCCGGATGGAGGGGGCGAAGGACGTGGTGCGCAGCGTCGAGATTATCCAGGCTGATGGCGACAGTTCCTTGATGACCATCGAAAAGCTGGCGCCGCAGTAATGATCCACACGCGCCGCCGCGGCATCACCGCCATCGTGCTATGGCTGATTTTTTTGCTGGCCTGTGTCGGCATCATCAGCCGCACCCACTTCACCACCGACTTGTCGGCATTTTTGCCGCGCGCGCCCACACCCGAGCAGCAGCTGCTCATGGATCAGCTCAGCGACGGCCTCGCCTCGCGCCTGATTCTGGTTGGCATAGAGGGCGCCGATGCACCCACCCGCGCCCGGCTTTCCCAGCAAATCGCCCAGCGTCTGCGCGCCGACCGTACGTTTGTCAGCGTCAATAATGGCGAGCCCGTCAACACCGAGCGCGACCGTGCTTTCCTGTTCAACAATCGTTACCTGTTGAGCCCGGCCGTGACGCCTGCACGCTTTAGCGCAGACGGTCTGCATGCCGCCCTGAGCGACAGCATCGATCTGCTGGCCTCACCGGCCGGATTGCTGGTCAAATCCATATTGCCGCGCGACCCGACCGGGGAAATGGTGCAATTGCTCGAGCAGCTCAACAGCGGCACCCAGCCGAAGCTGGTGGAGGGCGCATGGGCATCACGCGATGGCACGCGCGCCTTGATGCTGATGCAAACGCGTGCTGCGGGAAGCGACATCGATGCCCAGCAACACGCCATGGCCGCCATTCGGCAGGCGTTCGACCAGGCACCCAGCGCAACCTCATCCGCAAAACTGGTGATGACCGGTCCCGGCGTGTTTTCAGTGACGTCACGCGACACCATCAAGAGCCAGGTCAGCCGCCTGTCCATCATCAGCCTGGTACTCATCGCAACGCTGCTATTGCTCGTTTATCGTTCCTTCAGCGCACTGGCATTGGGGTTGTTGCCCGTGATCAGCGGTGCGCTGGCGGGCATTGCGGCGGTCAGCCTGGGCTTTGGCGCGGTGCACGGCATCACCCTGGGATTTGGCACCGCCCTGATCGGCGAAGCCGTGGATTATTCAATCTACCTGTTTGTGCAATCGGAACAGAACAGTGCGGATCATCAAAACTGGATCAAGCGCTTCTGGCCCACCATTCGCCTCGGTGTGCTGACTTCGATAGCCGGCTTTGCTTCGCTGCTGCTGTCCGGCTTTCCCGGTCTGGCGCAACTCGGCTTGTATGCCATTGCCGGGCTGATCGTGGCCGCAACGGTGACGCGCTTCGTCCTGCCTTCGCTGCTGCCCGCCAACTTCCGTATTCACGATGTATCGGCTGTCGGTCGCACCCTGTCTCGTGTGGTGCAACGCGCTGCAGTGCTACGCTGGCCTGCGGCGATCGTGTTGCTGGCGGCCTGCGCCATCGTGGTCGATCACCGCGCCAGTTTGTGGAATGACACCATCGCGTCACTCAGTCCGGTGTCGCAAGCGGATGTGGAACTCGATACCCGTTTGCGCGCCGACATGGGCGCGCCGGATGTGCGCTACCTGGTCGTCGTATCAGGTGCGAATCAGGAATCCGTATTGCGCGCCGCCGAGCAGGTTTCCACGCTGCTGCAAGCACACGTCGAACAAGGCCAACTCGCCGGATTCGAAAGCCCCAGCCGTTATCTTCCCAGCCAGGCCACGCAACGCGCACGCCAGGCCAGCCTGCCCCCCCGCCCGCTGCTGGAAACACGCCTGGCGCAAGCCGTTCAAGATTTGCCGGTGCGCGCGCAACTGTTTACGCCGTTTCTGGACGACACCGCCGCCGCGCGCAGCCAGCCTTTGCTGCAGGCAAGCGACCTGCAGCAGACATCCATGGCGATGGCGGTCGATGCCTTGCTCATCCAGCAACGGGGGCAATGGCGTGCCTTGTTGCCGCTGACCGCGCCCGAGGGCGTCAGCATCAACGCTGGTCCTATTCGCGCTGCCTTGAGCGCAATGCCCGATGTGCTGTTCGTGGACATGAAAGCCGAGTCGGATCGCCTGTATTCCGGCTACCTGCATGAAGCCATTGTGCTGTCGCTCGGCGGGCTGGTTGCCATTATCGCGTTGCTGCTCGTGGTTTTTCGCTCGCCCATGCGCGTGCTGCGCATCATCGCGCCGCTGGCCGCTGCGGTCATTACCGTCACGGCGGGATTAAGCCTGTTTGGCCAGCAAATGATCATTCTGCATTTGGTGGGTTTGCTGCTGGTGGTCGCAGTGGGCTCCAATTACGCCCTGTTTTTTGATCGGCCTGATCCGCACACGCCCATCCTGCCGCGCACGCTGGCCTCGATGCTGTTTGCCAGCCTCACCACCGTCGCCGGTTTTGGCCTGCTTGCGTTTTCCGACGTGTCCCTCCTGCAGGCGCTGGGCGTAACCGTCGCACCGGGCGTCATCCTGGCGTTGATTTATTCGGCGATTTTTGCCCGGCAAGCCGATGCCTGCCCATCCAATGTTTAATCCAGCCTGGCAACCCACCCTGTTGATCCGCGCATCCGTCGCGCTGCATGGGCTGGCGTTGGTGGCCGTGATCGCCGAACCCGCGCAATGGCGCTGGGCGCTGGGCGCCGTGGTCATCAACCACCTGGTGCTGACCGCCGTCGGCCTGTGGCCGCGCAGCAACTGGCTGGGGCCGAACTGGACGCGGCTGCCCGCCGCCGCCACGGCCAGACATGAAATCGCCCTGACCATCGACGATGGCCCCGACCCCCTCGTCACCCCGCAGGTGCTGGACATCCTGGATCGCTATGCCGCACACGCCACCTTTTTCTGTGTCGGCGAAAAAGCGGCACGCTATCCGGATGTATGCCGGGAAATCGTCCGCCGTGGCCATGCCGTGGAAAACCACAGCCAGCACCACCGCCATCATTTTGCCCTGCTGGGCCCGCGTGGTTTCATGCGCGAATTGCAGGCCGCACAAAGCACCCTCGGCCAGATTACCGGTCAGCGCCCCGTGTTTTTTCGCGCCCCTGCCGGCCTGCGCAATCCTTTTCTCGACCCCGTGCTGGCGCGGCTCGGCTTGACGCTCGCCAGCTGGTCGGCGCGGGGTTTCGACACCCGGATCGGTGACGCCGAGCGTGTCAAGCATGCCCTATTGCGTGAGCTGCGGGCGGGCGCTATTTTGCTGTTGCACGATGGCAATGCTGCACGGTCACCCCGGGGCATTCCGGTTATTCTCGACGTGCTGCCCGCCGTGCTGGAGTCGGCGGCCGCCGCCGGGCTGCGTTTTGTCAGCTTGCGAGACGCCCTTTCATGACCGCCACACTACGCATGCGTCGGCACTGCCGCATCCCGGAGAACAGACCTTGAAAAACAGTCAGCAAACACCCTGGTACCGACAGATCGCAGCGGTCATCTTCCAACATGGGGTTCTGAAAGGGATAGGCACGCCGCTTTTTATCGGCCTGTTTTTCGGTGCGTATTTCTACGTGCTTAAAACGCCGGCCTACCCGACGACGGTGATGCCCTTGACCTGGCTGGATCAGATGATCAGTTTTCAGCCGCGGGCGATGCCGCTGTATGTCTCATTGTGGGTGTATGTTTCCCTGCCCGCGGCATTGCTCGCGACGCGACGCGAACTCTATCGGTACGGCATGGCGATGGCCGGAACCTGCCTGGTGGGGCTGATTGCTTTTTACTTCTGGCCCACCGCGGTCCCCGCAGCCGATATTGACTGGGCCCGGTATCCTGAAGTGGGTTTCCTTAAAAACGTCGATGCCGCAGGCAACGCCTTCCCTTCACTGCATGTCGCCACGGCCATTTTTTCGGGTATCTGGCTGGATCATCTGCTGCGTCGATTCGGCGCGCCGCGGTGGAGTCGGCTATTCAACTGGATATGGTGTATCGGCATCATTTATTCCACGCTCGCTACCCGCCAGCATGTGGCGGTCGATGTGTGGGGCGGCCTTATGCTGGGGGGAGTGGCGGCCTGGCTGTCATTGCGCCACCGTGCATACGCAGAGCGAACCCCCGGCCGGATTTGAAGGAAACCGGCCTGTGGAATTGATTAAAAATGCACTTCGTTTGGATTGGTTTACTGGTTGAATTCGCCCTGGCTTTCCCACTTCACCGCAACCCATGCCATCGGTCGCGGCCTTGAACCCGCTCACGCCGCATTGCGTAAGCAGCGCGGCGGTGATGCCCGCGCCGGCTGGAGGTTTCAGCTCAGCATCCGCGTCTGCTCGATATCGCGCAGGTAAGATGCCTGCAAACCGCCGCCACGTATTCCGCTCTTCAGCCTTCTGCACCATGAACCTCTGCCCCCGCGCCCTGCGCCAACGTCTCGTCGAACTGTCCAGCCAGCGCTATCGCAGCGCCGGCCGCTTTGCCTACTACTTCGCGCGCGGCAAGCTTGGCGGCGACCCGATGTTTCTCGGCTTGTTGGAACGTGGCCTGATTCCCGATCAGGCCCGCATTCTTGATCTGGGTTGCGGCCAGGGACTGCTTGCCGCCTGGTTGCTCGCCGCACGGCAAAGTTATGAGTCAGGGGATTGGCCAGCCGGCTGGCCTGCGCCCGTCCAGCCGGTGGGCATTCGTGGCGTCGATCTGCTGCACAGCGATATCCGGCGCGCGCAAGCTGCCCTGGGCGCATCCGCCCGCTTCGAGCAGGGTGACATGCGCCACGTTGATTTCGGCCAGGCCGATGTCGTGGTGATCATGGATGTGCTGCATTACGTCGATATCCCCGACCAGGACGAGGTACTGCGCCGGGTGCGCGCCGCACTGCCGCCGGGTGGCCTGTTTCTCACCCGGGTGGGCGATGCCAGCGGTGGCCTGCGGTTCAAGCTCAGCAACTGGGTCGATCGCACGGTCGCCTTCTTTCGCGGCAACCGCCTGCCGCCGTTGCATTGCCGCCCGTTAACGGACTGGATCCGGTCGCTGGAAGCGCTCGGCTTTAGCGTCAAGACCGCGCCGATGAATGGGGATTTGCCGTTTGCGAATGTCATGCTGGTCGCCCGGTTGGACTGATGTTGCACCCGATGAATGGGACGGGGCACCGCTGCGTGCTGGCTGGTAGCTACGCTATGCGTGAAGGCTCGTGGCCAAGTGCGGTTGCGGCCCCTTTGCTGCGGCTACCGTCACGACAGCGGCGTAAAGGCTTCGCCTGCAACCCGATT
Organism: uncultured beta proteobacterium; assembly: GCA_963828945.1. Classification (GTDB taxonomy): domain Bacteria; phylum Pseudomonadota; class Gammaproteobacteria; order Burkholderiales; family Thiobacillaceae; genus Thiobacillus. The sequence goes on along the minus strand of CAWHHA010000024.1, from coordinate 108,931 downwards.
GCGTCCATTTTCCTTGGCCCGGTACAAGGCGATATCCGCACGATGCAGCAGGCTGTCCATACTGTCGCCTAGCGAGAACTGGGTCACGCCAAAGCTGGCTGTGACTATGCCAACATGTGGAAACACATAGGCCTGCATGAGCGTGCGCAGTTCACCTGCCAGGTGCACGGCGTTTTCCATGTCGGTTTGTGGCAGGACGAGGATGAATTCCTCGCCTCCCCAGCGCCCCAATACCTCGCTGGCACGGATGCGCTCGCTGATCAGTTTGGCGACGAGAATCAGCACGTCATCGCCTACCAGGTGTCCAAAGGTGTCATTGATCCGTTTGAAGTGATCAATATCAAACATGACCAGCGACAGGGCGTCGCCATAGCGCTCGGCGCGCTTGATTTCCATCTCCGTGAACGCGCTGACGGCGCGCCGGTTTCGCAGCCCGGTCAAGGTATCGGTTGCCGCCAGGTGCTGGAGTTCTTCCTGCATCTGGGTGCGCACTTTTATCTCATGCTGCAGGGTCTCATTGGCCAAAGTCAGGGCCGCGGTGCGTTCCTGGACACGGCGCTCAAGTAGGTCTGCGGCCGTTCGAAGGGACTGTTGGGCCTGAGCGAGGGCCTCGATTCTTGCCTGCATGGGGTAAACCACCGTTTTGAGCAGAACGGGCATGAGCAGCAGCACCAGCACCGAGCTATCAACCATGATTTCGATAAGCGCCGGAATCGCCAAAAAATGCAGTGCTGACATCACCAGCAGTTCGGCAGCAAAAATCGTCCCGATCAGAACGAAAAAGAGCCGTCGTGGGCTGGTCAAGCGTGTGGTGTCCGGGCTTGCGGACGAGTGATCAGGGGCGTTGGGACGGGAGGGCTGCATGCGCGGGGAAGGCTCGTTTGCCAAGTGTTTTTCTGAAGTTTGCCTGTAGGCACCCGCAGTGTAGGCTAAAAACCTGACGGGGCAGTTCAGACCACGGTTTTTGGCGCGGCTTTGGCGGCTTGCTGTCCACCAGGCCCATATTAATTCCTTGTGTGATCAAGCAGTTCACTGGCTTGCGAATACCCGCTTCCGCCATCAAAGCGGCAGCGTGCGCGCCACCACCCAGCACGTCACTTCACGTGCCCCTGCGCGCTTCAATGTTGCCGCCAGTTCGTCGAGGCTGGTGCCGGTGGTCATCACGTCGTCGATCAGCGCGATGTGCTGACCCTGAACGTTTCCCGAGCACGTGAATGCCCCGCGCACGTTGCGGCGTCGCGCGTCGTGCTTCAGCCCCATTTGCGGCGGGGTGTCGCGGATGCGCCGGCAATGGGTGGTGTCGAGCGGCAGGCCGAGTTGAGCGGCGACGACGCGGGCGATTTCGGTGGCGTGGTTGAAGCCGCGTTCGCGGATGCGGGTGGGATGTAACGGCATCGGGATAAGCGCGTCGGGGCGCGGTTGGGCGGCGACCGCTTCGGCGAGGCTGTTTCCCAGTGCGGGCACGATGGCGAGTTGGCCGTGATATTTCAGGCGCGGGATCAGGCGGTCGAGCGGAAAGGCATACGCCAGTGCGGCATGGGTACGGTCGAAAGCGGGTGGTTGCTTGAGGCAGGCGCCGCAGACTTCGCCGCCCGGGGTGGGGAGGGCGCATTGTGGGCACTGCGGCTGGCGGTGCCAGGGCAGCTCGGCGTGGCAGGATCGGCACACAGGCTGCATGCCGGAGGCTGAGCCGCACAGCAGGCAATGCCGTTCGGCCACACAATTTAAAATTGCGTGATTAAAAATTGAGCGGATGTTCAATTATGAGTGGCCCATTATTTGACAGGCATGTGGCGTGCCCCGACAATCCTGCCCATGAAAGCCAAACGCGTCATCTCTGCCTCGTCCTCCCGTTTCGCTGCGCAGTTGTTCAACATGATTACCGTCGTGGTGATGCTGGTTTCGCTCACCGCGTTGTTGCTGGGCAAGCTCATGGCCGGTCACAAGATCGGCTTTTTGCCGTTTGTGCTGTCGCTGCCGCCGGTGATGCTTTGGCTCGGCGCGTCGATTTTCGTTTACGCCAGCATCGCTCACCACCCCAACGCGCTGACCGCGCATTACAACAAGTGGGCAGGCTACCGGTTTTATGGCGTGATGGGCAGCCTGGTGGTGATCGGACCGGCGATTTATGACCTGTTGGGCGATTGGCAGGGGCTGATGCTGGTGCTGGGGCTGGCGGTGCTGATCATCGTGCCATGGGCGCTGTTTGATATTTACAAGGCCGCGCGCGAGCCGTGGGCGGATATGACCATCGAGGTAGCAATATATGAATGACATGACTCAACCCGTGGTGCGCCGATCGGTGGCCGAAATCGAGGCGCTGTTCACGCTGCCGTTCGCCGATTTGCTGTATCAGGCGCAAACCGTTCACCGCGCGCACTTTGATCCCAACCGCGTGCAGCTGTCCACGCTGCTGTCGATCAAGACCGGCGGCTGTTCCGAAGACTGCGGCTATTGCCCGCAGTCGGCGCGCTACGACGCCGGGGTCGAAAATCTGGGGCTGCTGAATCTGGACGACGTGCTGGCGGCCGCCAAGGCAGCCAAGGCGGCGGGCGCATCGCGCTTCTGCATGGGCGCGGCATGGCGCGGCCCCAAGCAACGCGATCTCGACCCGGTGCTCGACATGGTGCGTGAGGTGAAGGCGCTGGGACTGGAAACCTGCGCCACGCTGGGGATGCTGAAAGACGGCCAGGCCGAGCAGTTGAAGGAAGCCGGGCTCGACTACTACAACCACAACCTCGACACCGCGCCCGAATTTTACGGCGACATCATCACCACCCGCCAGTACCAGGATCGCCTCGATACGCTGGATCGCGTGCGTCAGGCCGATCTGCATGTGTGCTGCGGCGGCATCGTCGGCATGGGCGAATCGCTGACCCAGCGCGCCGGCCTGATTGCGCAACTGGCCGCGCTCGACCCGCAACCCGAGTCGGTGCCGATCAATCTGCTGGTGCAGGTGGAAGGCACGCCGCTGGCCAATACCGAGGCGCTCGATCCGCTGGAGTTCGTGCGCACCATCGCAGTGGCGCGCATCAGCATGCCGAAGAGTTTCGTGCGGCTGTCGGCCGGTCGCCAGCAGATGAGCGATGCGGTGCAGGCGTTGTGTTTTCTCGCCGGGGCGAATTCGATTTTCTACGGCGAAAAGCTGCTCACCACCGGCAACCCGGAATGGGAACGCGACCAGCGCCTGTTCGACACGCTCGGCCTGACGGCGCTGTAAGCCGGGTCACGTCATGAGTCTGGCAGGAAATGAGCTTCGCGGCGTTGACCCGCCTGCAGCAGGGGCTGGCGGCGCTCAAGGTCGATCACCTCGAACGCAAGCGATTGCTGCTCGACGGCGCACAGGGCGCGCATATCACGATCAACGGCCAGCGCGTCGTCTCGTTTTGCAGCAACGACTATCTCGGTCTCGCGGCGGATCCGGCCCTGATTGCTGCGGGTCATGCCGCGCTCGATCAATGCGGCGTCGGGGCAGGCGCGGCGCATCTCATCACCGGCCATCATCGGTTGCATCAGGATTTCGAAACCGCGTTTGCGCATTTTGTCGGCAAGCCTGCTGCGCTGCTGTTTTCCACCGGCTACATGGCCAATCTGGCCGTGCTCACCGCGCTGGTTAGTCGTCACAGTGAAGTGTTTGGCGACAAGCTCAATCACGCTTCGCTAGTTGATGCGGCGCAGCTCTCCGGCGCGACGTTTACGCGTTACCGCCACGGCGATCTGGCGCAGCTCGAAACCCAGCTGGCAAAGAGCGCCGCGCAGAATAAGCTCATCGTGTCGGATCTGGTGTTCAGCATGGACGGCGACATCGCGCCGGTCGATGCGCTGCTCGATCTGGCCGAACGCTATGACGCCTGGCTGTATCTCGACGATGCGCACGGCTTTGGCGTGCTGAACAATGGACGCGGCGGCCTCACTGAGCGTGCACGCGCCAGCGACCGCGTGATCTATCTCGCCACGCTCGGCAAGGCAGCCGGGGTCGCGGGCGCCGCAGTGGCGGCGCACGCGGCGGTGATCGACTGGCTGGTGCAGCGCGCGCGCCCCTACATCTATACCACTGCCTCGCCGCCGATGCTGGCGGCGTGCTTGCTGGAAAGCCTGCGCCAGATCGAAGCGGGCGAGGCCCGGCGCGAACGTTTGCGCAGTCATATCGTGCAACTGCGCACCGGCCTGGCTGGATTGAAGTACGGCGAGTTGATGGCATCCGGCACGCCGATCCAGCCGTTGCTGATCGGGACGAATGCCGGCGCGGTGAGCGCATCTAAAAAACTGCTGCAGTGCGGCTTATTGGTCCCCGCGATCCGCACGCCGACGGTACCGGTGAATACCGCGCGGTTGCGCATCACCTTGTCGGCGGCGCACAGCGCGGACGATGTCGCGCAATTGATCGAGGCGCTACATGCCATCGCCGCCACATGAAATCTAGGCCGGTTCTGGCGCTGCTGCACGGCTGGGGCATGAACGCGGCCGTGTTCGACACGCTGGCGGATCAGCTGGCGGATGACTTTGACCTGCGCGCACTCAGCCTGCCAGGGCATGGCGGGCGTGCCGCGCTACCTCACAACACTTTGCAAAGCTGGGCGGACGATCTGGCGCAGCAATTGCCGGTGCACTGCACGCTGCTTGGCTGGTCGCTCGGTGGGCAGGTGGCGATGCGCGCGGCGCTCGATCACCCACACAAAATTATCCGGTTGATCCTGCTGGCGTCGACGCCAGCATTCGTGGCGACCGCGGATTGGCAAGCTGGCATGGCGCCCAACGATCTGGAGGCGTTTGGCGCCGCCTTGATCGCTGACCCGGCAGCCACCTTGCTGCGTTTTCTCAGCCTGCAAACACGCGGCATGGTCGACCAAAAAGCCGTGCTGCATCACTTGCGGCAAGCGTTTCTGTCGGTGCCGTCAGCGGATGCCGAGGCGCTGGCAAGCGGGCTGGAGATCCTGCGCCACACTGATTTACGTGCAGCCTTGCCGAAGCTGTGCCAGCCAACTTTGGTGGTGCACGGTACGCTCGATACACTGACGCCGCCCGCGGCGGGCGCATGGCTGGCTGCCACACTCCCGAATGCGCGCCACAGCATTTTTCCCCGCGCGGCGCACGCGCCGCATGTTTCACACAGCGTTGAAGTTGCAGCGGCGATCCGGGAGTTTGTGCATGGCTGAATTCGGGCTTGACCATGATGAAGTGCGGCGCGCCTTCGACCGCGCAGCCGCCAGCTACGACGCGCATGCGGTGTTACAGCGTGAAGTGTGCGACCGTCTGCTGGAACGGCTCGATTTCATGAGCCTGCAACCCGAGCGGGTGCTGGATGTTGGCTGCGGCACCGGCTATGGGCTGGCGCATTTGCGCGAAAGATACGCAGAAGCTGAACTTTGCGCGCTCGATCTCGCCCCGGCGATGCTGCACGCCGCGCAAGCGCGATTGCCACAACCGAACTGGACGCAGCGTGCGCGAGCCCTCCTGAATCCACACGCCTCACCCCACACCCACACACTGTGCGCCGACATGGAGCGGTTGCCGCTGGCAGCCAACAGCGTGAACCTGCTCTGGTCCAGTCTTGCCATGCAGTGGGCAGGTGATCTCGACGCCACACTCAAGGGGTTTCACCAGGTGCTGGCACCCGGTGGCTTGTTGATTTTCGCCACCTTTGGCCCCGACACCCTCAAGGAATTGCGCACCGCCTTCGCCGCGATTGACGACGCGCCGCACATCAATCGCTTCGTTGACCTGCACGACATCGGTGACATGCTGGTTCATGCCGGCTTCAGCAGTCCGGTGATGGAAATGGAAATGCTGACGCTGACCTACGCCGACCTTAAAACCCTGATGCGCGACCTTAAAGGCATCGGCGCACACAACGCCGCAACTTCGCGCAAGCGGGGACTGCTCGGCAAAACGGCGTGGGCAAAACTGGAACAGGCCTACGATGCGTTGCGCCTTGATGGCCGTTTACCGGCCACCTACGAAGTGATCTACGGCCATGCCTGGGCGGGTGATAAATCGCAGCGCGAGGACGGCCGGCAGGTGATCCAGTTCAACATCGAGCAACGCCGCCGCAAGCAGGGGTTGGCTTGATGGCGGCTGGCGCGAATGGCTTGTTCGTGACCGGCACCGATACCGGCGTCGGCAAAACGCGGGTGGCGGTGGCGCTGATTCATGCGCTGCGGGTGCAAGGCCTGCGGGTGGCGGCGATGAAACCGGTGGCAGCAGGCTGCGTGCCGGGCGAACTGAATGACGATGTCAGCGCACTGCTGCAGGCGTCCAATGTGGCAGCCGATTTGCGCGATATCAATCCCTATTCCTTTGAGCCGCCGATTGCGCCGCATCTCGCTGCGCAGCAGGCGGGCGTGCGGATCGAACTGCCCGTCATCGCCGCCGCGTACGCACGGCTCGCGGCAGCAGCCGATGTGGTGGTGGTGGAGGGCGCAGGGGGTTGGCGCGTGCCTTTGAATGAGCGCGAGGAGATGGCGGATCTGGCGCAAGCGCTCGCGCTGCCCATCGTGCTGGTGGTCGGGCTGCGGTTGGGATGTTTGAACCATGCCTTGCTGACCGCCGAGTCTATCGCCCATCGAAACTTGCCCTGGGCGGGCTGGGTAGGCAACCAGATCGACCCCTCGGCGATGGCTTGCCAGACGGCCAATCTGGATACGCTGCGTGCGCGCTTGCCCGCGCCCTGTCTGGGTGTGCAGGGCTTTTCAGCTACGCCGATTCAGGATGCTGATGCCCTCGGCTGGCTGACGCTGCCGCGTACGTTAGTATCTTAGAATAGTCTTTAATAACGATATTTAATATATAAATCAATAAGTTAAACCGCTGCCCTGTCTTGTTTGGAGTAGGCGCATCGTGTACTGTCCGTGGCAAATTGCCGCACCCGGTCTCCTGTATTCCGGCCCTGATTTTGCCCTCCGCAGTCGCGCGGGCGGATTCAGGTAGCGCGGCAAATGTTGCAGGCATACCGATAACACACGCTGCAGCAACAACCCAAAACAGCTATGAGAGGACGGGGGGAGCGCGATGACGAGCATCAGGCAACGGGTAGGTATAGCGGGAGCGGCATGGGCGGCAAGCCAGCCAGTGTTGGCGGAATACGCTTATAACCTGCAGGTACCGGCAAGCAAGGTGGCGCAAGACGTATTTGATCTGCACAACCTGATCATGCTGGTATGTCTGGGCATCTTTATCGTCGTGTTTGGCACGATGTTTTATTCGCTGCTGAAACACCGCAAATCGGCCGGTCACAAGGCCGCACATTTCCATGAAAACACGACGGTAGAAGTGATCTGGACGGTGATCCCGTTCGTGATCCTGATGGGCATGGCCTATCCCGCTGCCAAGGTTGTGATCGACATGAAAGACACCAGCAACCCCGATATGACGATCAAGGTCACGGGCTATCAGTGGAAGTGGGGTTACAAATACCTCAATGACGATTTCAGCTTCTACAGCACCCTCTCGACCCCGCGTGAACAGATCGAAGGCACTGCGAATAAAGATGCCAACTATTTGCTGGAAGTCGACGAGCCCATGGTGGTGCCAGTGGGCAAGCGGGTACGTTTGCTGGTTACCGCCAATGACGTGATTCATTCCTGGTGGGTGCCCGCGCTCGGTGCAAAACAGGACGCGATCCCCGGCTTTATCCGCGACATCTGGTTCAAGGCGGACAAAATCGGCACCTATCGCGGCCAGTGCGTCGAGTTGTGCGGCAAGGATCATGGCTTTATGCCGATTGTGGTCGAGGTGGTGTCGGAAGCTGATTACAAAGCCTGGGTGGCGAAAAAGAAGGGTGCAGCGACGATAGCCGCAGCAGACGAGAACAAACCCCTCGATAACGCCGAACCGGTTGCAGCAACTGCTGTCCCCGCCGCGCAATGAATCACCGCCAGGAGAGCCCAAACATGACTGATGCAGTACACGCCCACGGCCACGACGATCACTCGCACCACGCACCTCCTGCTGGAGTCATGCGCTGGCTGACCACCACCAACCACAAGGATATCGGTTCGCTGTATCTGTGGTTCGCACTGATCATGCTGTTTACTGCCGGTTCAATGGCGCTCCTGATCCGCGCCGAGTTGTTCCAGCCGGGTTTGCAGCTGACCAATCCGGATTTTTTCAACCAGCTCACCACCATGCATGGCCTGATCATGATTTTCGGCGTGATCATGCCGGCGTTCTCGGGCTTCGCAAACTGGCAAGTGCCGCTGATGCTGGGCGCGCCCGACATGGCGTTTCCGCGCATGAATAACTGGGCTTTCTGGATTCTGCCGGTGGCCGGCGTGCTGCTGATGGGGTCGTTCCTGCTCCCTGGCGGCGCGGTCGCAGGCGGCTGGACCATGTATCCGCCGCTGTTCATTCAGGGCGGAATTTCCTATGACCTGACGATTCTGGCCGTCCACATCATGGGCCTGTCGTCGATCATGGGGTCGATCAACATCATCACCACCATCCTCAACATGCGTGCGCCCGGCCTCACGCTGATGAAGATGCCGCTGTTTTGCTGGACCTGGCTGATTACAGCCTACCTGCTGATCGCTACCATGCCGGTGCTGGCTGGCGCGGTGACCATGTTGCTGACCGACCGCAACTTCGGCACAAGCTTCTTTAACGCGGCAGGCGGCGGCGACCCGGTAATGTTCCAGCACATCTTCTGGTTCTTTGCCCATCCCGAGGTGTACATCCTGATCCTGCCCGCATTCGGCATCGTCTCCAGCATCATTCCGACTTTCGCGCGCAAGCCCTTGTTCGGTTATGCCTCGATGGTCTATGCCACGGCGTCGATTGCGATCCTGTCGTTCATAGTCTGGGCGCACCACATGTTCTCTGTGGGCATGCCCGCTGCCGCGCAGCTGTTCTTCATGTTCTCGACCATGTTGATCGCGGTACCGACCGGGGTGAAGGTGTTCAACTGGGTGGCCACGATGTGGAAGGGCTCGATGACTTTCGAGACGCCGATGCTGTTCGCCATTGCCTTTGTCTGCCTGTTCACGATTGGTGGCTTCTCCGGGCTGGTGCTGGCGATCGCGCCGGTCGATATCCAGTTGCACGACACCTATTACGTTGTCGCGCACTTTCATTACGTACTGGTGTCCGGCGCGCTGTTTTCGATCTTCGCAGGCATCTATTACTGGTTGCCGAAGTGGAGTGGCTACATGTATGACGAGACGCTGGGCAAATGGCATTTCTGGCTGTCGGTAATTGGCATGAATATCGTTTTCTTCCCGATGCATTTTCTCGGGCTGGCTGGCATGCCGCGCCGTATACCTGACTATGCGCTGCAGTTCACCGAGTTCAACCAGATTGCCACCGTGGGCGCGTTCATTTTTGGCTTCAGTCAGTTGATCTTCCTGGTGGTGGTGCTGAGAGCCGCCAAAGGCGGTGTCAAGGCAACGGATCGTGTGTGGGAAGGTGCCGAGGGGCTGGAATGGACGTTGCCGTCACCCGCGCCGTATCACACCTTTGAAACTGCGCCGGTGGTGAAATGAGCGGGGAGTCGATGATGGCGGGCAAACCTAACGGCAAATATCGCACAGCCATCCTGCTGGCAGTGTGGGCGTTAGGCCTGTTTATATTCACGCTGTACTCCGGGCTGAAATAAACCATGCCCATGGGCAATGCCAAAACCCTGACCAAGCTCGTCGTTGTGACGCTGGTCATGTTTGGGTTTGGTTTTGCCCTGGTGCCGTTTTATTACAAGATTTGCGAAGTTACCGGTATCAATGCAGGCGCCGAGCAAAGTCTGGTCAGCAACACGCAGGTGGATACCAGCCGCTGGGTCACCCTGGAATTCGACGCCAATACTAATGCTGCGCTGCCGTGGCAGTTCAAGCCCCTGCAAACCCGTCTCAAGGTACATCCGGGTCAGTTGATTCAGGTGGAATACGAGGTGATCAACAACAGCGATCAGGCTATCGTGGGGCAGGCGGTGCCGAGTTATGGCCCGGCGCGCGCCGCCGCGTTCTTCAAGAAAATCGAGTGCTTCTGTTTTACACCACAGACACTGGCAGCCGGTGAACGTCGCCGGATGCCGGTGCTGTTTGTCCTGGATCGCACGATGGATCAGGACGTCCACACCGTGACCCTGTCATATACCTTCTTTGATATCGGGACGAAAGCACGGGTGAGCGGCGTGCCGCGAGCATCACCCCATGGCTAAAAAAAGCAATCTCAAGGTGGTGCTTGCTGTATTTTGGAGTTTTTTTGGCGTGCGCAAGCGGCGTGATTACGATGCTGACGCACAAAGTCTGACTCCGGCGCAGGTTGTTATCGCAGGCTTGATTGGTGGTGTGGTGTTTGTTTCAACGTTGTTGCTGGTGGTGTATCTGGCGATGCAGTTCTTGACGTGAGCAATCCATAGATAAGGAATTAAGGGGAAGACATGAGCCTGGCACAAACCGAAAAGTATTATTTGCCGCAACCTTCGCTGTGGCCGGCAATCGGCGCGCTTGCCTTGTTGGTGATGGCCGTCGGCGGCGTGATGACCATGCGCGAGATCGACCATGGGGGCTGGGTGCTGCTGGCTGGTTTGGCGATCCTGTTCTACATGATGTTTGGCTGGTTTGGCGAGGTGATCCGCGACAGCGAAGCCGGACGCTACAACAAGCAGGTCGATGCTTCGTTTCGGTGGTCGATGAGCTGGTTCATTTTTTCCGAAGTAATGTTTTTCGCCGCCTTTTTTGGCGCCCTGTTTTACACCCGGGTGCTGTCGGTGCCATGGCTGGGTGAAGGCGACACCATGCAGCAACTGTGGCCCAACTTCAAGGCAGCCTGGCCGACCGCAGGGCCAGGACTGACGCAGGATGGATTTCAGTTCACCCCAATGGGCGCGTGGGGCATTCCGGCAATCAACACGCTTCTGCTGCTGACCTCAGGCGTGACCGTGACCTGGGCGCATTGGGGATTGAAAAAGAATAACCGCACCCAGCTGATTGCCGGGTTGGCAATGACGGTGCTGCTCGGTGTGGTGTTCCTGGGTCTGCAAGCTTATGAATACCATCACGCCTACACCGAAATGGGGCTGACGCTGGGCGCGGGAGTTTATGGTTCGACTTTCTTCATGCTGACGGGCTTTCACGGCTTTCATGTGCTGGTGGGAACGACCATGCTGCTGGTGATGCTGTTCCGTGCAATTGCCGGACATTTCAGCGCGGAACACCATTTTGCCTTTGAGGCAGTGTCGTGGTACTGGCACTTCGTTGATGTGGTGTGGGTGATGTTGTTCATCCTGGTGTACTGGATGATTTGAACGATATGAGATCCGTAAAAAAGCCGCCTGACGGGCGGCTTTTTTACGGGGGGATTCAGCGCAAGCCGCTTTGCGGAACGATGCCGAAGTAATATCCCGCCATCAGCAGGATGAACAGCGCCAGCGAAAGTCCGACCCGCACCGTCAGCATTTTGACTGCGCGGTCAGACTGCCCTTTGTCCTTGATGAGATAGTAGAGCGCGCTGGCGAGGCTGCCCAGAATGAACACAATAAATAGCAGGGCAATGATGCGCATGGTGTGGGTCGCTTGGAAAAATTTCAGTCTAACCGGATTGCCATCCCGATGCATTTATTGAAGCTGCGTGCTGGTGCGTGGCAGTTTGCGCCCACCCTGTGGCCGACAGTGGCGGCGCTGATTTTCTTCGCACTGACTATGTGGCTGGGCAATTGGCAGAGTGAACGTGCCGAAACCAAGCGCGCCCTGCAAGCGCAGTACGACGTGGCCACGCAGGATCCGCCCATTCATGTCGGCAAGGTTTTGCTGACGCGTGACGACCTGTTGTACCGCAAGCTGGAAGTGCAGGGCGTATTCGATGATAGGCACACTATTTTATTGGACAACCGGGTTTATGGTGGTGTCGCGGGTTATCACGTACTAACGCCGCTGAGGATCGATGGCAGCCCGCTGGCCATTCTGGTTAACCGGGGCTGGGTTGCGGCCGGGCGTTCGCGCGAGCAGCTTCCACGTATCGCCACGCCGGAAGGCCGGGTGAAGCTGGAAGGCATGGCGGTTGATCCGCATAGCCGCTATCTTGAACTGGCGCCCGTCGTTACGCAGGGGCGCGTTTGGCAGAATCTGGACTTTGCGCGTTACACGGCAGATTCGGGGTTGACACTGCAACCGGTGTTGCTGCTGCAGACCAGCACGCAACCCGATGGCTTGCAGCGGAACTGGCCGCGCCCGGATACGGGTGTCAGCATGCATCTCGGTTATGCCTTCCAGTGGTACAGTCTGGCGACGACGCTGGCGGTGTTGTGGGTGGTGATGAATGTGAAACGCGATCGCGAGAATACCGCGTCACTTCTGGAATGAATTGAGCATGCAATTGACCTCACGTAGTAAGTTCCTGTTCCTGATGGGTGTCTTCATGGTGCCGGTGGTGGCCGCCTATCTGGCTTATTTTGGCTGGCGACCCGCAGGCCACGCCAATTACGGCGCGTTGTTGAAAGTTGCACCCTTGCAACATACAGCGGGGAAGCGGCTCGACGGAAAATCCTTCAATCTGGATGCGCTGCATGGCAAATGGGTGATGGTGCATATCGGAGCGGCGAGCTGTGATGCGGCGTGCACGCAGCAGCTGTATCTAATGCGACAAGTCCGGATTACCCAAGGCAAGGAGCAGTCACGTATCGAGCGGGCATGGGTTGTCACTGATAACGCTACACCCGACGCAGCCTTGCTGCAGGCGCATCCCGGTCTGCTGGTGTGGCGGCCGGCGGATGAAGCCTTTGTTGCCCAATTTCCCGCTGTGCAGAGTCGTGGCGACCACATTTATCTGGTCGATCCGCTCGGCAACCTGATGCTGCGCTTTCCCGCCCAGCCGGATGCCAAGCGCATGATGAAGGACCTCAAGTTGCTGCTTAAAGCTTCCCAGATCGGTTGATCCATTCCTGCCATGACGTTTTATCGCAAGCTTATTCTGGCCGCGCTCATCCTGACCTTAGGTGTGGTCAGTCTGGGTGCCTACGTGCGCCTGTCCGATGCAGGATTGGGGTGCCCCGACTGGCCAGGCTGTTACGGTGCGCTGACGCCGCATCACGCGGCCGACGCCATCAACGCCGAACTGGCGGTGCGTCCCGATGGTCCGGTTTCGCACGCCAAAGCATGGAAGGAAATGGTGCATCGTTACCTTGCCGGCACACTGGGCGTGCTGGTGCTGCTCATCGCCGGGTTGGCTTGGCGCGAGCGGCGGGAAACGAACGGTGGGCCGGGACTACCCATGCTGTTGCTGGGCTTGATCGTATTTCAGGCGCTGCTGGGGATGTGGACGGTCACGCAATTGCTCAAGCCACTGGTCGTCAGTGCGCATTTGTTGGGCGGCATGGCCACGCTGTCGCTGCTGTTGTGGCTGTGGCTGCGCGAGCGCGGACAGGCCAGCCACGCTTATTTTGCGAGCGTGGATCACTTGCGTCGTGTCGCGGCACTGGGTTTGCTGTTGGTGGTGGCGCAGATAGCGTTGGGTGGATGGGTGAGCACCAATTACGCAGCCTTGGCCTGCACCGATTATCCCTTGTGCCAGGGGGCATGGATGCCAGCCATGGATTTTGAGCACGGCTTCACCCTGCATCGCGAGTTGGGTGAGACTGCTACAGGCGAGTTGTTGCCGATGGCGGCGTTGACCGCAATTCACTGGACGCATCGGCTGATGGCCCTGGTGGTCAGCCTGTATCTTGGCTGGTTGGTGGTGCGATTATTGCGCACCCCGGGTTACGCCGGCATGGGGCTGATGATTGGCGGTCTGCTGCTGGTGCAAGTTTCGCTGGGTATCAGCAATGTCCTGCTCAGTCTGCCGCTGGCGGTGGCGGTGGCGCATAACACTGGCGCAGCGCTGTTGCTGGTCAGTCTGGTGTGGTTGAACTTTAAAGTGCGCAGGAGATAAACATGGAATCCTTGATGATTGAGGGTGTGGCCTGTCGCTGCCAGCAGTTTCTGGCGTTGTGCAAATTGCGCGTGGTCAGCCTGATTGTGTTTACAGCCGTAATCGGCATGTTTCTCGCTGTGCCGGGCTGGCCAGCCTGGAACGTGCTGTGGGCGGGCACACTTGGCATTGCGCTGGTGGCCGGTGCAGCAGCTGCCTTTAATTGTTTGATCGAGCAGAAAATCGACGCTGTCATGGCGCGCACGCGTGCGCGCCCGTTGCCACGTGGCGAGCTAAGCAACACGCAAACCCTGGTGTTCTCAGGCGTGGTCGGCGGCATCGGCCTGACCCTGCTGAACGTGTTCGTAAACCCGCTCACCATGTGGCTGACGCTAGCCACCTTCGTCGGCTACGCGGTGATCTATACCGCCATCCTCAAACCGGCCACGCCGCAAAACATCGTCATCGGCGGTGCTTCCGGTGCGATGCCGCCGGTACTCGGCTGGGCGGCGGCCACCGGCGAAGTGCATCACGATGCGCTGCTGCTGTTCCTGATTATTTTTGCCTGGACGCCGCCGCATTTCTGGGCGCTTGCGCTCTACCGCCGTGACGAATATGCCAAGGCCGGGTTGCCGATGCTGCCGGTGACTCACGGCGAGGTCTATACGCGCTTGCACCTGCTGCTCTACACCTTGCTGCTGTTCGCCGTCACCCTGCTGCCGATTGGCACAGGAATGGGCGGCTGGATTTACCTGGTGGGGGCGGTTTTGCTGGGTGGCGGGTTTATCGCTTACAGCTGGCGGTTATACCGTCAATACAGCGATGCGCTAGCCAAAGAGACCTTTCGTTATTCCATCTGGTATTTGAGCACCTTGTTTGCGATCATGCTGGTCGATCATTACTGGCCAATACCCGTTTGATTCATAAGGGGAATTAATCTTGTTTGTAGATATTCAGACAAGATTGTTTTATATTGTGCTCACTTAATCCCTAGGGGCACGAGATGATTCTCTCTCGAACCAGTCAATATGCCGTGCAGGCGCTGATCTACATGGCCACTCAGCCCGCCGCCACGCCGGTACTCAATAAGGACATCGCCAGCAAGCTCGGCGTTCCTGCGCCTTACCTGGCCAAAATCCTGCAAAGCCTGGCCAAAGGCAACCTGTTGTTTTCATTTCGGGGACGCCTGGGTGGGTTTTCTCTGCGTGACGAGGGCAACAGCATCACCCTGATGGAAATCCTGCTCTTGACAGAGGGGCCGGCGTTTACCGAAAGCTGCCTGCTTGGGCTGAAGAAATGCAGCGATGAAACCGCGTGCCCACTTCACTTCCGCTGGGTTCCAGTGAAGAAAAAAATCATCGACTTGCTGCTGGATACGACGCTCGACAAGCTGGCGAAAGCCGTCGAAACCGGAAAATATCGCCTGGCTGATGTTCCCGGGATGCTGTTCGAACAACTCAAACCATGAGAGCTACGGTTGCCGCGACGTGTGCGGCGCTGGCGTTGACTTTGGTTGCTTGTCAGCCTGCTCCACAAGCCCCGGTGTTTCAGGCGACCGACATTACGGGCGCGGCTTTCGCCCGTGATTTCAAACTGACCGATCACAACGGCCAGCCCCGTACGCTGGCGAGTTTCAAGGGCAAGGTGGTGGCCATTTTTTTTGGCTATACCCATTGCCCGGACGTGTGCCCTACCACCTTGTCGGATTTTGCAACCGCATTGAAGCAGCTGGGTCCATTGTCCGATCAGGTACAGGTGCTTTTCGTGACGGTTGATCCGCAGCGGGATACGCCAGCGCTATTGAAATTGTTTGTGCCCGCCTTTGATCCCCGGTTTTTGGGGATGGTTACCGACGCTGAGAACCTGAAAGATATAGCTAAAGAATACAAAGTCGTCTATCAAAAGACTTCTGTGAAAGGCGTGGACAACTATTTGATTGATCACAGCGCGGGATCGTATGTCTATGATGCCAAAGGACGTTTGCGCTTGCTGATCCCATACGGTAGCAGTCCGGATCTGATTGCACACGATTTGAAAGCCTTGCTGGAATCATCCTGAACAGGTTTGGTTCCTTGCAGCGTGCGCGCAGGCTGTCATATAATCCCGCAGTTTTTTAATATAAGCATATGCTGTTTGAGCGCGGTGGTTTGCGCTATTTTGGTTTGATAGGAGCGGTCGATGGCGGTAACAACCTATTCCGGGGCGGAGCAATACAATTTTGATATTGTTAAGAAATTCGCCGTAATGTCGCTGGTTTGGGCGGTCGTTGGCATGTTCGTTGGCGTGTATATCGCTTCCGAGCTGGCATGGCCGTTTCTCAACTTCGACAGCCCTTATTTCTCGTTTGGCCGTTTCCGCCCGGTTCACACCAGCGCGGTCATCTTCGGCTTCGGCGGTTCGGCTTTGTTTGCCACGTCCTATTACGTGGTTCAGCGCACCTGTCAGACCCGCCTGATTTCAGATGGCATGGCCAGCTTTACCTTCTGGGGTTGGCAAACCATTATCGTCACGGCGGCACTGTCGTATGTCATGGGCTATTCGCAAGGTCGTGAATACGCCGAAATGGAGTGGCCGATCGATCTGTTGATCGAGGTGGTGTGGGTGACCTACCTGATCCTGTTCGTCGGCACCATCATGCGCCGCAAGCAGCCGCACATCTACGTTGCCAACTGGTTCTACCTGGCGTTCATTCTGGCGACGGCGCTGTTGCACACCTTCAACAACCTTGCAATGCCCGTCAACCTGTTCTCGATGAAATCCTACAGCCTGTTTGCTGGCACCCAGGATGCGATGACTCAGTGGTGGTATGGCCACAACGCGGTGGGCTTCTTCCTCACCGCCGCCTTCCTCGGCATGATGTATTACTTTGTACCGAAGCAGGCCGGGCGCCCGATTTACTCGTATCGTCTGTCTATCGTCCACTTCTGGGCGCTGGGCTTCATGTACATGTGGGTGGGTGCGCATCACCTGCACTGGACTGCGCTGCCGGACTGGACCTCGTCCTTGGCCGCTGCCTTCTCAATTCTTCTGCTAATGCCTTCGTGGGGCGGCATGATCAACGGCATCATGACCCTGTCGGGCGCGTGGGACAAAATGCGCACCGACCCGGTGATGCGCTTCATGATCGTCGCACTGTCGTTCTATGGCATGTCGACCTTTGAAGGCCCGATGATGTCGCTGAAGGAAGTCAACGCGCTGTCGCACTACACCGACTGGACCGTGGGTCACGTGCACTCGGGCGCGCTGGGCTGGGTCGCGATGATTTCCTTCGGTTCGCTGTATCACATGATTCCGAAGCTGTGGGATACCAAGATGTATAGCCAGAAACTGGTTGAATGGCACTTCTGGCTGGCCACCATAGGCATCGTGCTGTACATCGTTGCCATGTGGATTTCCGGCATTACCCAGGGTCTGATGTGGCGTTCGTTTGACGAATTCGGCAACCTGCAGTACTCGTTCGCCGAATCGGTCGCCGCGATGATGCCGTTCTACGCGATGCGTGCGATCGGTGGCATGTTCTTCCTCACCGGTGCGGTGCTGATGCTGTTCAACTCGCTCATGACCATTCGCCAGTCCAAGCTGGAGAACGCCGTGCTGGAAGCCAAACTGGCCGCGAAGTTGGCGCGTGCCTGATTCAGGGAATTAAATAATGAACTTCAACTTCAAACACGAATGGATTGAAACCAACATCGGCCTGATGGCCGTGTTGACCATGCTGGCGATCAGCGTGGGTGGCTTGGTGGAAATCGCGCCCCTGTTCTTCATCGACAAAACCATCGAAAAAGTCGAGGGTGTGCGCCCCTACACGCCGCTGGAACAGCGTGGTCGTGACATCTATGTCCGCGAGGGCTGCTATCTGTGCCATTCGCAGATGATCCGTCCGTTCCGCGACGAGAAACTGCGCTATGGCCATTATTCGCTGGCAGCCGAATCGCAGTACGATCACCCGTTCCAGTGGGGCTCCAAGCGTACCGGTCCGGATCTGGCGCGTGTAGGTGGCAAATACTCGAACGAATGGCAGGTTCAGCATTTGGTCGCGCCGCGTTCGATGGTGCCTGAGTCGGTGATGCCGAATTACCCCTGGCTGCTGTCGACAAAGCTGGATATTTCTGACACGGCCGATCGCATGAAGGCCCTGCGCAAAGTCGGCGTACCGTATTCGCTGTCCCAGGAAGAATACAAAGCCAACGTGGCCAAGTTCGGCGAGACGGTTGCGCCGCTGCTGCATATCCCCGACGCGCAAAAAAACCTGCTTGAGCAGGCCAACTTCGGCAACTATGACGGCGACCGCTCAGGCATTTCCGAGATGGACGCGCTGGTGGCTTATCTGCAGGTACTGGGCACCATGGTTGATTTCAGCAAATACAACGACGACGCATTCGTCAATGACCGCTGATCGCAATCGGCTGGGAGGCTGAACATGGAATGGTTGATGTGGTTCTCAAAACCTGAAAACACCAAGCCTGTGGCGCTGATTATATTTTTCGTCACCTTTGTCAGCATTGTGCTCTACGTTTACGGCAGCAAAAAGCGCAGCAAGCGGCTCGAGTCCTACCGCGACATACCGTTTCTGGACGAGCAGCAGGGTGAGAATCTAGGCGATCAAAAAGACACGAAGGACAAGCAATGAGCGAGCAAAAACTACAATCTCAAACCGTGCAAACCACAGGCCATGCCTGGGACGGTGACCTGCAGGAATACAACAACCCGTTGCCGGTATGGTGGGTCTACACCTTCTATGCCACCTTTATTTTTGCCATTGTGTACTGGACCATCTACCCTTCGTGGCCGTTCGGTAAAGGCTGGATTGGTGGCTTGTCGGACATCACCTACGTCAATAGCGCAGGCGAAACCAAAACGCACAGCTGGAATACCCGCGCACTGTTTCTGGAAGACATGAACAAGGCGGCCGTTGCGCAAAAGCCCTATTTCGACAAAGTTCAGTCGATGTCCTATGAGCAGATCTCTCATGATCCCGAGATTACCGCGTTCATTTTGTCCTCGGGCAAGGCCTTGTTCGCAGACAACTGCGCAGCCTGTCACCAGGCTGGCGGCCAGGGCGTGGTGGGGTTCTTCCCCAATCTGACCGATGACGACTGGCTCTATGGCGGTTCGTACGAGCAGATTCATCAGACGCTGGTCAATGGGCGTCGGGGCTACATGCCGAGCTTCGGCGAGGTGCTGTCGGGCGCGCAGATCAGTGATCTGGCTAACTATGTCGCCAGCCTGTCTGGAATCGCGCATGACGCAGCCAAGGCCAAAGCGGGTGATGTCCTGTTTCACAGCGAGACCGCCGCCTGTTATTACTGCCACGGTGTGGATGCGAAAGGCCGCAAGGAAATTGGCGCGCCCAACCTGACTGATGGCATCTGGCTGTGGGCAGGCGTGGCTGCAGCGCCCTCTGGCGAAGGCAAGGTTGCGGCGATTCGCACGGTCATCTCCGGTGGTCTTGCCAAGGGCGTGATGCCGGCATGGGGCGGACGCCTGTCGCCGGAACAAATCAAGGTGTTGACGGTCTACGTTCATGATCTGGGCGGTGGGGTATAAGCCTGCCAGACTGAATTAAGCAAAAGCCCCCGTTCACGGGGGCTTTTGCTTCCCCCTTACCCAGCGACCACATTATGCAAACAGGCTTAGAAGACCAGCTAGGGCTCTATCAAAAACGTATTCCCATTTTCACCCGCTCGGTGAAGGGGCGATTCCGGCGTTTCAAGACGGCGGTGCTGGTGTTGGCGTATAGCATTTTTTTCCTGCTGCCATGGGTGCCGTGGTCACGACTGGATGCGCCGTCGCAAGCTGTATTGTTTGATGTGCTGGGCCGCCGATTTCTGATTTTCGGGCTGACGGTGTATCCGCAGGATGTGATCTGGCTGGCGTTGCTGCTGTTTATTGCGGCCATCCTGTTGTTCTTCGTCACCGGTCTGGTAGGGCGCGCATTTTGCGGCTATTTCTGCTTTCAGACCCTGTGGACGGATTTCTTCATCTGGATCGAATACAAAATTCAGGGAGAGCGTCCGGCGCGGGTGCGCCTGTTCCGGCAACCGTGGAATCGCGAAAAGCTGCTCAAGATCGGTGCCACCCACGCGCTTTGGCTGCTGGCTTCGTTCTGGACGGGGCTGACCTTTGCCGCCTATTTTGCTTACGCGCCGCAACTGGTGGTGGACTTTTTTACCGGCCAGGCTGCTGCGGCCGCATACATTACGGTCACGGCGCTCACGCTGGCGACCTATGCCGCCGCCGGCCTGATGCGCGAGCAAATCTGCACCTATATTTGTCCGTATGGCCGTTTCCAGAGCGTGATGTACGAAGCCGAGACGCTTGCCGTGCATTACGACGCCAAGCGTGGCGAAGGCGCACACGGGCGGGCGAGCGTGCGTGCCGGTCGCGGCATCGTGGTGGAGCGGCGGTCACGCGAGCGCGCCGAAGCGACGGTGATGGAGGAGCGTCGGCGCGTGAACCGCAACTCGGGTGAGCGTGCGCTGGCCGAGCGGCATGAGCAGGGCTTGGGTGATTGCATCGACTGCGGCCTGTGCGTGCAGGTGTGTCCGGTCGGGATCGATATCCGGGACGGCCTGCAATACAAATGCATTTCGTGTGGCCTGTGCATTGATGCCTGCAACACCATCATGGACTCGTTCAACTTTCCGCGTGGTCTCATTCGCTACGATTCGGAGAAAAACCTGGCTTCAGCTACGCCCGCCGCACCCAGGCTGGAGTGGAAACGGCTGAAAATTATCGGCTACGGGGCAGCACTCGTCTTGATGAGTGCTTACCTGGTCTACAGCATCAGCACGCGCGGCAGCTTTGACCGTGCGGTCAGCCAGATTCGCCAGCCGCTGTATGTCGTGCTGTCGAATGGTGATATCCGCAACCGTTACCAGATTCGCATCACCAACAAGGCGGCCGAAGATCAAACCTATCAGATCAGCGCGCGCGGCATCCCTGCATCCGCGCTTGATGTCGGTCATTTCCGCGAAATCACCATCAAGCCGGGCCATAGCGGCATGGTGCAGGCCAGTGTGCGGCTTTCGCCCGCGCTGGCGGCACAAACCCAGCATTTCGAGATACTCATCACGCCAATGGGCAAACCCGCAGAGACGCGCGCGGAAGTGATTCGTTTCGATACACCGAGCCTGCGCCCATGACTACGATGACCACTTTGTTCGGCGGTTTGATCGCCGTGCTTGCGCTGTACGCCATCGGTGGCTTGTTCCGGAGCCTGCCGCCGATGTTGCGTGCTGTGCTGGCTGGGGTGATCCCGCTGATGGCCTACTTCGTCCTGATTGTCGGTCGCTGGCCGGGGCTGGATGTCGTGGCCATGCACATCTCTGTGTTTTCCGCGACGGCGCTGGTGCTGTTTGCCATGACGCAGTTCCGCCGGCGTGGTGGCGAACGCATGCACTGGGTGCCCAAACTGTTGATTGCTTTCTTTATCGGTCTGGTTTTTCTCAACGCTGCGCTGCTGCAAATCGCGACCAAAGGCCTGCCCGAGCCGATTGCGCGCTGGTGGTTGGGCAGCCATGGTGGTCCGGTCTACAGCGGGTTTTCCGGGGTGGTTCCGCACGGCGAAAATGCGGCGAAAGCGGTGTCGTCCGAATTGAGCGAGGCGCACCGTGAATTGCAGCTGGGTTGGCAGGTTGAGGTGTCCGGGCTGGAAAGCATTGACAAGGCGAGTCTGATCCTGGTCCGCATCAAGGATCGCACCGGTTTGCCGGTTGAGCGGGTGGATGCGGAGATTCGCCTGTTGCGCCCGGGGGTGACCGAGCCAACCTTGACCCTGCCGCTGCCGGCAGTAGAGGCTGGCGTCTATTCGGGCGTGCTGACGTTGCCTGCTACGGGGCGTTGGCTGGTTGAAACGAGACTGATGCAGGACGGCAAGCTGCATTACCACAGCATTCAGGAACTGGCGGCACCATGAACGGCATCATGGGGTTTCTTTTTATGCTGTCCGGAATTTTTGTGCTGCTGATTATTGTGGGCGTGTTCTGGTCGATCAAAAGTGGCCAGTTCGACGATATGGAAGGCCCTGCAGAGCGAATTTTGATGGACGACGACGACCCCCGGTTACCGACGCGCCGCTTGAGCAGCGAAGATAAGTAAATTAAAATTCATTAACTTTGATTGGAGTACGCGATATGAAACAACTGATGACTTTCCAGGGTTTTCCGATGGTGCTGGTGGTTGGCCTGATTCTCTGGGCATGGATTAGCGTGCTTTCGGTGCTGATTGCATCGTTTTTCTGAACCACAACAGTTAAGCCCCAACAAAAAGCCCCCGCCACTTTACAAAGTGGCGGGGGCTTTTTGTTGGGTCAGTCGCGCGCTTACGCCGGAATCACGGCCCGCATTTTTTGCAGTGCGCGGGCTTCAATCTGCCGGATCCGCTCGGCCGACACGCCGTATTGCGCAGCCAGTTCGTGCAGGGTAGCGGCTTCGCCCTCGGTCAGCCAGCGTGCCTTGATGATGTGGCGGCTGCGATCATCCAAGTCTTCCAGTGCCGCAACCAGACTGGTGTGGCGCAACTGTTCAGTTTGCTCGCGTTCGAGCAACTGCGCCGGGTTTTCGTCCGGACTCGCCAGATAGGCCAGCGGGCTGTAGCTCTCTTCACCATCATCGAATGTGGGGTCGATGGAGACATCGTGCCCCGACATCCGCATTTCCATTTCCAGCACGTCCTTGCGGCTAACGTTGAGCTCGCGCGCCATGGCGTCCGCTTCCTGCAGTGTCATGCTGTTGAGCGACTGTTTCAGGCTGCGCAGGTTGAAGAACAGCTTGCGCTGCGATTTGGTGGTCGCCACTTTGACCAGGCGCCAGTTCTTAAGCACGTATTCATGGATTTCGGCACGGATCCAGTGCAGCGCGAATGACACCAGACGCACACCCCGATCAGGATCGAAACGTTTGACTGCTTTCATCAGGCCGACATTGCCTTCCTGGATGAGGTCGGCATGCGGCAGGCCGTATCCCAGATAATGCCGCGCCACGCTCACCACCACGCGCAGATGCGACACCACCAACTGGCGAGCGGCATCGACGTCTTCCTTGTCGTGCCAGGCGCGCGCCAGCCGCTGCTCGTCTTCCAGACTGAGCATGGGGTAACGGTTAACTGTCTGGATATAGCTCTCCTGGCTATACGCCGAAGGTATAGGTAAAGACATGGATTGACTCATGGTTATATTCCCTCCTGTTTCTCATTTTAGCACTCGTGTCTATTGAGTGCTAAATTGGCGCTGAGTTCCGTGCGCGTCAGCGTGCGGCTATTGTTTGGTGCAGCGTGCGGGTCACCGCGATCCAGGCACCCAGCCAGCCCGTCAGGGTCGTCAGCGCCAGCACGAAAGCAATTTCGATGCTGGTGGGCGGCAGCAGCTGGAAGTTCGTTCCATACAGGCTCGACAGATGGGCGACCGGCGCTTGTAACAGGCTGCCCGCCAGTGCCAGCACGCCACCTGCGGCGAGGCCACCCAGCAAGCCTTGCAGCGCGCCCAGATACAAAAAGGGGCGGCGAATATAGCGATTGGTTGCCCCGATCAGGCGACTCACATGGATTTCATCGCGGCGGCTCAAGACCCGCGCGCGGATGGCGTTGCTCGAGATGGCCATGAGCGCGATGGCAAACAGGCCGGCCAGCAGCCACACCGCGGTGCGGCCGATGGCGAGTGCGGCTTGCAGGCGCTCGATCCACTGGCTGTCGAGGTGGGTTTCAGCCACCCCCGGCAGTTTGCCGAGTTCGCTGGCCAGGCGTGTCAGCGCTTCTGGCGTGGCGGCCTGCGGGCGAACGATCCAGGCGTCCGGCAGCGGGTTCTCGGTCAGACCTGCGGTGATGTCGGCCAGCTCCTGTGAAGAACTCAGCGTGGTGAGCGCTTGCTCCTTTGAAATGTATTGTGCCTGCGTGATGTCCGCCTGTTTGAGGCGGGCCGCGATCAGGTTTTTTTGGGCTGGCGTGACATCGGCGGCGAGAAACAGGCTGATTTCCGGCTGCGCAGGCAGGTCGCCCGCTAGCCGGTTGAGATTGCCCAGCATGAGGTACAGCGCGCTCGGCAGGCTGATCGCCACCCCCATCGCCAGCGCGGTGAGCAGGGTGACCACGGGTTGGGACAACAAGCGGCGCAGCGCCGTGGTGAGCGCATGCTTCTGGTGACGCAGCCAATGCTTCATGCTGCACCCGCCGTGATTTTGCCGTGGTCGAGATGCAGGGTGCGGCCGCCCAGTGCGGTGATGGCGCGCTCGTCGTGGGTGGCGATCACCAGCGTGGTGCCGACCTGATGGAAGTCGCGGAACATCGTCATGATGTCGGCGGCATAGCCCGCGTCGAGGTTGCCGGTCGGTTCGTCGGCCAGCAGCAGGGCGGGGCGGCTCACCAGCGCGCGGGCGATGCACAGGCGCTGCTGTTCGCCGCCCGACAGGCTGACCGGGTTGGACTTTTCGCGGTTGAGCAGGCCGACCTTGTCGATCACTGCGCGCGCGCGCTTCAGCGATTCGCGGCGGTCTAGCCCGGCGATATCAAGGGGCAACACCACGTTTTCGATGACGTTGCGGTCGAACAGCAGCTTGTGATCCTGGAACACCAGGCCGATGTTGCGGCGCAGATAGGGCACCGCACGCTGCGACAGGCGGCTGATGTTCTGCCCGCTGACCGACACGACGCCGCTGGTGGGGCGCTCGATGGCGGCGATGAGTTTCAGCAGGGTGGACTTGCCCGCGCCGGAATGGCCGGTGAGAAACACCAGCTCACCTTTTTCGATGGCGAGGGTGGCGCCCGACAGCGCTTCGTGGCCGCCGGGATAGCGTTTGGTGACCTGGCTGAAACTGATCATGCCGTGAACACCGCCTCGACAAATTCACGGGCATCGAATGGGCGCAGGTCATCCAGCCCTTCGCCGACACCGATGTAGCGCACCGGGATGGGCCGGGCCTGGGCGATGGCGGCAATCGCGCCGCCCTTGGCGGTGCCGTCGAGCTTGGTTAACGCCAGCCCCGTCACGCCGAGCGCATCGTCGAATGCTTTCACCTGCATCACCGCGTTCTGTCCGGTGTTGGCGTCGAGCACCAGCAGCACTTCGTGCGGTGCGCCGGGGGCGGCCTTTTCGATCACGCGCTTGACCTTCTTGATCTCTTCCATCAAATGCAGCTGGGTCGGCAGGCGACCTGCCGTGTCGGCCAGCACCACATCAATGTTGCGTGCGCGCGCGGCCTGGATGGCGTCGAAAATCACCGCAGCGGAATCGCCCTTGTCCTGGCTGATCACGGTGACATTGTTGCGCTCGCCCCAGACCTGTAACTGTTCGCGTGCAGCGGCGCGAAAGGTGTCGCCCGCCGCCAGCAGCACCGACAAGCCCTGCGACTGATACAGCTTGGCGAGCTTGCCGATGGTGGTGGTTTTGCCCGCACCGTTGACCCCTGCCAGCATCAGAATGTAAGGCTTCTGCGGCGTGATGACGAGCGGGGCCTGCAACGGCAGCAACAGGTCAATCAGCGCCTGCTTCAGCGCCACTTGCAAATCAGACGCCTCGGTCAGTCCTTCGCGCCGAACCTTTTTCTGCAAGGTATCGAGCAGGGCTTGCGTGGCATCGACGCCGACATCGGCGGTGATGAGGATGGTTTCGAGTTCCTCGTACAGCTCGGCATCGATTTTGCGCCCGACACCGAACAGGCTGGAGAGTTGGCCACCCAGCCGGTCGCGGGTTTTAGCCAGACCCTGTTTGAGCCGCTGTGCCCAGCCTGGGCGGGCAGGTTCGGCAATGTCTGTTTGAGCCGCGACTGCTTGAACCTCGGGCGTGCGGGGGCTGGGGGGCGGCGCGGGGAGTTCAGGTGCGACTTGCTCGGGCGCGGCTGGTTCGGGCACGTCCTGTTCGGCCGCTGTCGTTTCCGGCGCGGGAGCAGGTTTGGATTTTTTGAAGAAACTAAACACGGATAGAGGCGGTCAGCACAGCTGTTTGACGAACGCCTAATCTTATCATTCGGCTACGGCTTATTATTCGGGCTCATTTAATTAGGGGTAGTGACATGCGGAGCATGTGGGGAATCGTGTTGGCGCTCGCGGTGGGCGGCGCGCAGGCAGCGGTGACGGATGTCACGCTGGATAACGGCCTGCGGGTGATCGTGCAGGAAGATCATCGCGCGCCGGTGATGGTGTCGCAGGTGTGGTATCGCGCCGGGTCGATGGACGAATTCAACGGCACTACCGGCGTGGCGCATGTGCTCGAACACATGATGTTCAAGGGCACGAAAGACGTGCCGCCGGGTGAGTTCTCGAAAAGAATCGCAGCAGCAGGCGGGCGCGAGAATGCGTTCACCAGCCGCGATCACACTGCGTATTTCCAGCAAATGCAGAAAGACCGGCTGGAATTGGCGATGCAACTCGAAGCCGATCGCATGGCGAACCTGGTGATCAGCGACGAACTGTTCGCCAAGGAAATCCAGGTGGTGATGGAGGAACGGCGGCTGCGCACCGACGACCAGCCGCAATCAGTGGTGTACGAGCGCCTGATGGCGAGCGCGTATCAAACACACCCCTACCGCCGCCCCATCATTGGCTGGATGGACGATTTGCAGAACATGACCGGGCAGGACGCGCGCGATTGGTATGCGCGCTGGTACGCGCCGAACAACGCCACGCTGGTGGTGGCGGGTGATGTGCAGGCCGACGCAGTGGTTGCATTGGCCAAAAAATATTTCGGTGCATTGCCGGCGCGTGCGTTGCCTGAGCGCAAGCCGCAGCTTGAACCCGTGCAGGTCGGCAGCAAGCGCATCGTGGTCAAAGCGCCGGCGCAGTTGCCTTACCTGTTGATGGCCTGGCACGCCCCGAGCTTGAAGGACTGGCAAAAGGACGCCACGCCTTACGCGCTGCAAATACTGGCCGGCGTATTGAGCGGTAATGACTCGGCGCGCTTGCAAAAATCCCTGGTTAAAACGCAGCAGATCGCGGTGAACGCGAGCGCAGGCTACGACGCGGTTTCACGTGGGCCGGGCATGTTCATGATCGACGCGACGCCTGCGCCGGGCAAATCGGTTGCCATGCTGGAACAAGCCATTCGTGGCGAAATCGGACGTATCCAGCGCGAAGGCATCAACGCGGCCGAGCTTGCACGGGTCAAGGCACAAGTCATTGCGGCTGATGTCTACCAGCGCGATTCGTTGTTTTATCAGGCGATGCAACTGGGCGAATACGCCATCGCCGGATTGCCACCCGAGGCGCTGGCGCGCCGGGTCGACAAATTGCGTGCGGTGACCGCCCAGGAGGTGCAGGCAGCTGCGCAGCAATGGCTGAAAGACGATCAATTGAGCGTGGCCGAACTCGACCCACAGGATTTGAAACCGCAGACGCGTCGCGCGGCGGTGCCGGGAGTGCGTCATGTCAATTAAACGGTTTGTGTGTGCCTTGGTGCTGGGGCTGCCGCTATCGGCGCAGGCTGCGATCACCATCCAGAACTGGCAAACTCCGCAGGGTGCACGGGTCTATTTCGTCGAAAGCCACGAGCTGCCGATGCTGGATATTTCGGTCGATTTTCCGGGCGGCAGCGCGCGCGACCCGGCCAACAAACCAGGGCTGGCCCAATTGACCCACGGCTTGCTCGACCAAGGCGCGGGCGGGCTGACCGACACCGAAATTGCGCATCGTCTGGCTGATGTCGGTGCCCAGCTGGGCGGCGCGTTCGACCGCGACCGCGCCGGCGTCACCCTGCGCACGCTGTCGTCCCCTGCCGAAAAAACCGCTGCGCTGGAGGTGCTGGCACGGGTGCTGCAACAGCCTGAGTTTCCACCGGCCGTCATCAAGCGTGAAAAACAACGCCTGATTTCTGGCATTCGTGAAGCCGAAGCCGACCCTGGCACCGTCGCCGAAAAGGCGTTTTATCGTGCGTTGTACGGCACGCATCCGTATGCGCACGATGAGTCGGGCGAACCCGCTGCGATCGAAAAGCTCACGCGCGGCGACCTGCAGGCGTTTTACCGCGCGCATTACAGCGCGCCGAGTGCGGTGATTGCCCTGATGGGCGACATCAGTCGCGCCGAAGCCGAGGCCATCGCAACCCGCCTGGCTGCGGGCTTGTCGACGGCGGCGCGGGTGGCCGGGCTGCCGCAACCCGTTCCGGCGCCGGTTTCCGACGCGCGCATCGCGCACACGTCCACGCAAAGTCACGTGCTGGTGGGCGCGGTGGGGATGGCGCGCAGCGATCCCGATTTCTTTCCGCTGTATGTCGGCAACTATGTGCTGGGCGGCGGCGGCTTCGATTCGCGGCTGATGAAGGAAGTGCGCGACAAACGGGGCTATGCCTACAGCACCTACAGCTATTTCATCCCCATGCAGGAGGCCGGGCCGTTCCAGCTCGGCTTGCAGACCAAGCTCGAGCAGACGGACGACGCGCTCAAGGTGGCCAGGGACACGCTGCGGCAGTTCATCGCCGAGGGGCCAAGCGAGGCCGAACTCGCGCAGGCCAAATCCAACCTGACCGGCGGTTTTCCGCTGCGCATCGACAGCAACAAGAAAATTCTCGATTACCTGTCGGTGATCGGCTTCTACAACTTGCCGCTGGATTATCTGGATACCTGGGTGAGCAAGGTCGATGCGGTGGACGTGGCGGCGGTGAAACAGGCGTTTGCCCGCCGGCTGGATGCCGACAAGCTGGTGACCGTGGTGGTGGGGGCCGGGGGTGCTCGCTAAACGCGCCGCGCCGCAGCGGGCGCATGGGGTCGCCAACCGGGTGCGCATCATCGGCGGCCAGTACCGTCGCCGTTTGCTGGATTTTCCCGACGCCGACGGTTTGCGTCCCACGCCCGACCGCGTGCGCGAGACCCTGTTCAACTGGCTGGGGCAGGACTTGCCGGGCTGGACGTGTCTGGATCTGTTTGCGGGCAGCGGCGCGCTGGGGTTCGAGGCGGCCTCGCGTGGCGCGGCGCGTGTGGTCATGATCGAGCGCGATGCCAAGGCCATCCGCGCGCTGGAACACAATCGCGCCACGCTCGCGGCCAGCCAGCTCGACATCCTGCGCGTCGATGCGCTGGCCTGGCTGGCAAACAATCGCGAGGTCTTCGATCTGGTTTTTGTTGACCCACCATTCGATAGTGGCCTGGCTGCAAGGGTGCTCCCCGATCTGGCGAGCCATCTCAAGTCCGGCGGCCATGCTTATGTCGAGCAGGGAACGGAAGTGATTGCGCCACCCGGGCTTATCATCCAGCGCAGCGGGCGCGCAGGGCGCTCGCATTTTGCACTGCTGTTCAAGGAGTAAACCATGCTGACTGCTGTGTATCCCGGCACCTTCGACCCCATCACACGCGGCCACGAAGATCTGGTGCGGCGCGCGGTGCGGCTGTTCGATCATGTCATCGTTGCCGTGGCCGAATCGCGAAACAAACAACCTTTTTTCAATATGGACGAACGCGTGGCAATGGCGCGCGAAGTGCTGGCCGACGTGCCGAAGGTCCGGGTAGAAGGCTTTTCCGGCCTGTTGATCGATTTTGTAGCCGAGCAAGGTGCGATTGCCGTGCTGCGGGGCCTGCGCGCGGCATCCGACTTTGAATACGAATTCCAGCTGGCGGGGATGAACCGCAATCTCAAACCCGACATCGAAACCCTGTTTCTGACGCCGTCGGATCAATACATGTTCATTTCTGCCAGCATGATTCGCGAAATCGCGCAGTTGGGCGGCGAGGTCGCGCCTTTTGTCCACCCATTGGTGGCGCAGCGATTAAGTGAGAAAATTAGCAGAAACTGATATGACCCGGAGAATCCCATGTCGATGATGATCACGGACGAATGCATCAATTGCGACGTCTGTCTGCCCGAATGCCCCAATGACGCCATTTCCCAGGGCGATGAGATTTACATCATCGATCCCAACAAATGCACCGAATGCGTCGGCCACTTCGATACGCCGCAGTGTGTTGAAGTGTGCCCGGTCGACTGTATTCCGCTGAACCCGGACTATGTGGAAACCAAGGAGCAGTTGCAGGCGAAGTTTCTGCGCCTTTCCGCTGGAAAATAAAACCCAGGCCAAGTAAAACCCAGGCCAAGTAAGACTCAGGCCGTTTTGGCCAGCCGCATTCCGCTCAGGTCATCGGCCAGCGCATTGGCAATGCGCGTGTTGATACGCGCCAGATTGTCCAGTTGGTCGCTCACGGTTCCGATGGTCGCTTCAAGCTCGGCAATCCGGTCGTCCAGCGTTTCGGTCGCAGCGTGGATGCGGCTGACGCTTTCGAAGCGGCGTTTCAGCTGGGTCTTATGCTCGCGTATCTGGGTCTCCATCGGTGAAATGGTCGCCTTGAGCCAGGCTTCGGTTTCGCTGTTGGCCAGTTCGAACACTTGCACCACCTTGCTGGCCAGGGTTTCAAAGAAGCGTGTGGTCAACTGCCGTTGGCCTACCGTCAGCATGTTGAGCGTGGTATTGAAGCGCTCATCGAAAATCCGCTCCAGCCGGGTCATTTCCTTGCGATATTTGCCCAAGCTGTAATCCGGCGGGCTGACCGCGGCCAGTCCGTGTTCGTCGCTGAATTTTTGGTACATCGCTTCCATCATGGCGCGAATGTCTTTTATGACGGCGCTTGACGCGTTCAGATTGGCGTCAACCTGGCGGAAGAACTGTCCCATTGCCCCGCGCAGACCCGCGGTGAAATAGCTTTTTTCCATCGCCTGCCGCACCTGGCTGACTTCCTTTTTCAAGGCGGGCATGCCCAGATGGCCGCGCAAAATGGCAACCTGGGATGCGAATACATTGCGCAGCGCATTGAACTGCTGCAAGCCCCGTTCAAACTGTTCCTTGTCTTCGTTGGCCTTGATCATCATGCCCTGGATCACGCCACGGTTCTTGCCACGCAGCCCTTCCAGTTCGTCAACCTGATCCTGGATGGCGGCGAGCCGGGTTTCCAGCAACTCCGTGGTTTTAACCACGACGTCTTCGACGACCAGTTGTGACGATTCGCTGACCAGAGCCTGCTTGCATGGAATGAGTTCCAGCGTCAGCGCCGCTTCCAGCTCGGGCAAACGACTTTTTGCCAGCAGAGCGGCATCCCCGCGCACTTTGGCCACCAGGGCTTTTTGCGCCGACACCGGGTAAATCTGGTTGATCGGCAGATCGAGCAGCGCCGCGCTGCTGGCGGCCTGTTTGGCGATCTCGGCGTCGATTTCGGCTTGCGTTTTGAGTTCGTCCCACAGTCCATCGATTTTGTTGAGCACGACCAGGCGTGCGCGACTGGCGCCGTCAATCGGCGCAATGTGATGGTGCCAGATTTCGATGTCAGACTTGGTCACGCCGGTGTCGGCGGCCAGCAGGAACAGCACGGCATGGGCATTGGGCAGCATGCTGAGCGTGAGTTCCGGCTCGGTGCCGATGGCGTTCAGTCCCGGCGTATCGAGGATGACCAGCCCCTGTTTGAGCAACGGATGCGGAAAATTGATCAGTGCATGACGCCAGCGCGGAATCTCGATGTGCCCGTCATGCGCCAGGTAGCGGGCGGTTTCTTCATCTTCCGGGTTGATCAGGCCGTACGCTTCGGCGGTGGCGGCATCGACGCGCTGGGTGTCGGCCAGCCGCATCAGCGTGGCGCTCATTTCGTCGGCCGAATCGAGATTGAGTGGAAATTCGGACCAGGCCGTCGCATCGTGTTTGAAATCGGCCAGGCTGCCGGGCTGGATCTTGGTTTCGATCGGCAACAGGCGCAGCGAGGGGGCGCGAAGTGGCGTGTAATAGAGCTCGGTGGGGCACATCGTGGTGCGCCCGGCGGACGACGGCAGCACGCGCTGCCGGTAATCGGAAAAGAAAATGGCGTTGATGAGTTCGGATTTGCCCCGTGAAAACTCGGCAACAAAGGCCACGTTCAGCGTGTCTTCCTGCAGGCGACCGAGCAACTGGTTCAGCCGCATCTCGGATTCGGCATCATTAAGTTCTTGAGTGCTGAGCCAGTCGCGCAGCGCCTCGACGCGTACGTACACCGCATCGCGCCAGCGGCTGTAGTGCTCGAATTCGTCAACCAGGGTGGTGGGGGTCATGGGGCCAATTGATCAGGTAAAGCACGGATATTTAACGACATGTTAATGACAAACTTGATTGCCATGGAAGGGGGCGTATCAACGTTGGCAGTGCGGACAGTAAAAGCTGGCGCGCTGACCTTGCACGATACGCCGGATTGGCGTGGCGCAGGTTTTGCACGGCAGGCCTGCGCGGTCGTACACCCGTGTTTGTAGCTGAAAATAGCCGAGTTCGCCGCTGCTGTGAACGTAGTCGCGCAGCGAACTGCCGCCTGCGGCGATGGCCGCGGTCAGCACCTGCTTGATGGCCGCCACCAGCCGCGCACACGCGGGCCGGCTCAGCCGCCGTGCGGCGGTGGCGGGGCGGATGCCGGCGTGGAACAGCGACTCGGAAGCATAAATATTGCCGACCCCGACCACCACCTGCGCGTCCATGATGACCTGCTTGATGGCGGCGCTGCGGCGCTGGCATTGCGCGTACAGATAGGCGGCGTCGAAATCCGGGGTGAGCGGTTCCGGTCCCAGATGCGCCAGCAAGGGGTGACGGGCCACGTCGTCTGTCCACAATACCGCGCCAAAGCGGCGCGGATCGCGCAGTCGCAGCGTGGTGCCGTCGTCGAACTGCCAGTCGACATGGTCGTGCAGCGCAGCGGGCTCCCGGGGTTCGGCAAAGCGCAGGCTGCCCGACATGCCCAGATGCACGATCTGGGTGACCGCGCCAAAATCGAACAGCAGGTATTTGCCGCGCCGGGTGAGCCCCTTCAGCGTCTGCCCCGCCAGTTGCACCTCCAGATCGTCTGGCACCGGCCAGCGCAGGCGCGGGTTGCGCACCACGATGCGCGTGAGCGTGCGGCCTTGCAGGCGTGGCAACAGCCCCAGACGGGTCGTTTCAACTTCGGGTAATTCGGGCATGGCGTGGGGAGGCCGGGTGGCGATAGAGGCGGAGTCCGTAAAATGCGCGGCACCATTTCAGCATTTTGCTCCCGCAAGCGGGAACTGAATCGATACACTGTGATTCTACATAAGGCTTTTCAACCTGGTTTTTCCGGCACTCCCTGATATTTTGAACTCACGACTTTCCCTGCTGCTGGTGATGGTGCTCAGCGGCGCGGCTTCGGCTGCCGATCCCTTTGAGGTGTTTCCGCGTGTGCTGCCGTCGCCAGCGGCTGACTTGCGTCCGGCTGCGGTATGCAATATCGCTGCGTTGTCGGGGCCAATCACGCTGGCACACGCGGTGGAACGTGCCTTGTGCGCCAATCCCGTCACCCGCAGCGCCTGGCTGGCATCGCGGCTGCGTGCGGCCGAACTGGGGCAGGCGAACAGCGCCTATCTGCCCGACGTGTCGGTCAACGGCAGCCTGGCACGCGACGGCGACAGCGTGCTGCCGAACGATTACACCACCTGGCAAATTGGCCTGGAGGCGCAATATCTGCTGTACGACTTCGGCGGCCGCGACGCCCGCCGCGATGCAGCCGAATCCTTGCTGGCTGCAGCACTTGCCAGCCATGAAGCCAGCGTGCGCGTGCTGTATCTGCAAACGGTCACCGCGTATTTCAATTTGCTGACGGCGCAAGCCGCGATTACCGCTGCGCGCGAGGTCGAAGCCTCGGCGCTCGCTGCGTTCAAGGCCGCCGACGCGCGGGTGGGTGCGGGCACCGCGATTCCGGTCGACCGGCTGCAGGCCAAAACCCAGTTCACCCAGCGCCAGATCGAGCGTATCCGTGCCGAAGGGGTGGCCGCGCGCCTGCAGGGCGAACTGGCGGCGTTGATGGGCGACGCCAGCCAAAACCGCTTCAGCGTAGTCGATAACGAGTGGGCATTCAGCCAGCCCTTGGACATGAACAACGCGGTGGATGCGCTGATCGAGGCTGCACGCAGCCGGCGGCCCGAACTGCGTGCGGCGGAGGCCACGCTGCAGGCGCGCGAGGCGGGTGTGCAGAGCGCCAGGGCCGATGGCATGCCGCGTCTGTCGGCGTTTGTGAATGCGCGGCGGCAGGATTTTGATTCGCTGGCGGCCAACAGTTCCAGTCTGGGACTCAGCCTGACCATTCCGCTGTTCACCGGCTATCGCAGCACCTATCAGATCGAGGCCGCACAAACCCAGGCTGCACTGGCGGCGGTGGATCGCGACAGCGTCAACAATCAGGTGGCGCTCGACGTGTGGCAGGCGTATCACCGTCTGCAAACCGAAACCGCAGCGGACAGCCGCAGCACCGATCTGGTGGAAAGCGCGGCGGCAGCCGAAAAACTGGCGCTCGGTCGCTACCAGGCGGGACTCGGTATTTTGCTCGACGTGCTGAGCGCGCAGGCCAGCCTGGCGCAGGCGCGCTACACCCAGTTGCTGACCCAGCTGGGACTGCGCGTGGCGCGTGCCGAGCTGGCGCAGGCGATTGGCGAATTGAGCTGGGACTGGATGGAACCCGCAGAGCGGGAAGGGACGAAATGAAAAAGCTGGGGATGATTGCACTGCTGCTGATGGCAGCAGCGGCAGGGTGGTGGTGGAGCAGCAAGGACCAGCCGACCGAGCCGCAATTTCGCACCGAGGCCGTGGAGCGCGGCGACATCAGCGCCCAGGTGTCGGCCAACGGCACCCTCAACCCGGTCACGCTGGTCAACGTCGGCACCCAGGTTTCGGGTACGGTCAAGCGCATCGAAGCCGACTTCAACCAGCAGGTGAAAGCCGGGCAGGTGCTGGCAGAACTCGATCCGGCGCTGTTTCAGGCCGCGCTGGCGCAAAGCACCGCCAATGTCGCCAACGCGCAGGCCCAGCTGAGCCTGGCGCAGGCCAATGCCGCCCGCATGCAGATCTTGTTCAAGCAGGAATACGTGTCGCGGCTGGAACTCGATCAGGCCGTCGCCGCGCAGGCGCAGGCAGCGGCGCAATTGCGGCTGGCGCGCGCGCAGCAGGCGCGCGATGAGATCAATCTCGGCTTTACCACGATCCGTTCGCCGGTTGACGGCACCGTGATCGACCGACAGGTGGATGTCGGCCAGACCGTGGCGGCGAGTTTCCAGACGCCGACGCTGTTCCAGATCGGCAAGGACCTGACGCGGATGCAGATCGACTCCACCGTGTCGGAAGCCGATATCGGGCAGGTCAAGATCGGGCAGCCGGTCAAGTTTCGTGTCGATGCGTTTCCCGACGCCGATTACAGCGGCGTGGTACGGCAGGTGCGGCTGAACGCCAAAACCGAGCAGAACGTCGTTACCTACAACGTGGTGGTCGATGTCGCCAACGCCGACCTCGCGCTGATGCCGGGGATGACCGCCAATCTGCGGGTACAGGTGGAAACCCGGCCAAACGTGTTGCGGGTGCCGACGACGGCCTTGCGCTTCCGCCCGGCGGACAGCGCGACCGAGAGCGCCAGCAAGCCGCGCGGTTCGGCGGTGTATGTGCTGGCCGACGGCAAGCCGGTGCGGGTGACGGTCAAGACCGGCATCAGCGACAAGGCCTACACCCAGATCGTCAGCGGCAAATTGAAGCCGGGCGATGCGGTGGTCGTGGCCGACCTGACGGTGAAAAAGGACAACGGCAGCGGGATGCCGCGCGGGCGTTTGTTCTAATGGCTACGCCGCTGATCGAGGTGGTCGATCTCGAAAAGGATTACCCGACCGGCGCCGGCGTGTTTCAGGCGCTGCGCGGGGTGAGCCTGGTCATCGCCGAAGGCGAGTTCGTCGCCATCATGGGGGCGTCGGGCTCGGGAAAAAGCACCTTCATGAATCTGCTCGGCTGCCTCGACCGCCCCAGTCGCGGCAGCTATCACCTCAACGGCCAGGATGTCAGCCGCTTGTCGTCCGATCAGCTGGCCGCCTTGCGCAACCGTGAAATCGGCTTTGTGTTCCAGGGCTTCAACCTGCTGCCCAAATTGACTGCGCTCGACAACGTCGCGTTGCCGCTGATGTACGCCGGCATGGCGCGCGAAGCGCGGCGGCAACAGGCACAGGCCATGCTCGAACGGGTGGGGCTGGGCGAACGCTCGCATCACACGCCGCTGCAACTGTCGGGTGGACAGCAGCAGCGGGTGGCGATTGCGCGTGCGCTGGCCACGCGCCCGCGCATCATTTTTGCCGACGAACCGACCGGCAATCTCGACACCGAAACCAGCCGTCAGGTGATGGACTTTTTCAGCCAGCTCAACCGCGAAGAGGGCATCACCCTGGTGCTGGTCACCCACGAAGCCGACATCGCCGCCTATGCGCGGCGACGCATCCGGTTTCAGGATGGCCGCGTGGTGGAAGACGTGACGCAGGAGGCGGTCGCGGCATGATCTTCAGCAGCCTGCTCGAAACCGCCTGGCACGCGCTCACCACCCACCGCATGCGCAGTTTTCTGACCATGCTGGGGATGGTCATTGGCGTCGCGGCGGTCATTCTCATGATGGCGATCGGCGAGGGCGCGCAGGTGATGGTGCGCGACTCGATCAAATCGATGGGCAGCAACCTGTTCATCATCATGTCGGGCGCCAGCACCTCGGGCGGCGCGCGCGTACCCAGCGGCAGTGCGCCCACCCTCACCTTCGACGACGCTGACGCGATCAACGAACTGAAAGACGTGCTGGCGGCTGCGCCCGTCTCGTCCGGCAGCGCGCAACTGATTTATAACGGCATCAACTGGAGCACTTCGGTGTTCGGCACCACGCCCGACTATGTGGTGGTGCGCGACTGGCCGATGGAGTCGGGCGGCTTTTTCAACGAGGCCGACGTGCGCAGCGGCGCGCGGGTGGCGGTGATCGGGCAGGTGGTGGTGCGCGAACTGTTCGGCGACGAAGATCCGATCGGCAAGATCATCCGCATCAAGCAGGCGCCGTTCGAGATCATCGGCGTGCTGGCGGCCAAGGGGCAAAGCCTGGACGGGCGCGACCAGGACGATATCGTAATGGTGCCGATCAGCAGCGCGCAGCAAAAAATCCACAGCAATGCCATTCGCAATCGCGCCCGCTTCATCATGGCGCAGGCGGTGTCGGAAAAAAACATGGGGGTCGCTGAGTCCACCATTACTGACCTGCTGCGCAGCCGTCACCGCATCGGGGTAGGCCAGGATGACGACTTCAGCGTGCGCAATCTCACCGCCATCGCCGAAACCGCCGCCGCCACCACCCGCATCATGAGCATCCTGCTCGGCACCATCGCCGCCATTTCGCTGGTGGTGGGCGGCATCGGCATCATGAACATCATGCTGGTGTCGGTGACCGAGCGCACCCGTGAAATCGGCATCCGCATGGCAATCGGCGCGCGCCGGCGCGACGTGCTGTGGCAGTTTCTGATCGAGGCGCTGACGCTGTCGCTGATCGGCTGCGGCATTGGGCTGTTGCTCGGGGTCGGCGGGGCCTTCCTGGTGGGAGGCCTGGCGGGTTTGCCGGTGGCCGTTACGCCAACTTCGGTGCTGCTGGCAGTCGGTGTGTCCTTTCTTATCGGGGTGTTTTTTGGTTTTTATCCCGCGCGCCGTGCCGCCGGGCTTGATCCGATCGAGGCCTTGCGTTCGCAATAATGGCGGATCGAATGAACCTTGCTTGCGGGCAGGCCTCGAAAGCTTAGAATCTTGACCAGTAATCCTTCCAACAAGGTAATCAGCATGACGTCGTTCAAACTCCTTCCTCTTTACGGCGCCCTGCTGCTGTTCACCGCATGCAGCCAGCCCGCTGTAAAAGCCTCGCAACCGGAAGCGGTTGAGTCGCAGCAGGCCGCTGCAGATGCGGCAGCAGAGGAGGCGGCCAAGGTCGCCAAGGCCAAGGCGGAGGAGGCGTACCCCAAGCAACCGCTGACGCCGGACATCCTGTTCAAATTTCTGGTGGCCGAAGTGGCCGGGCAGCGCGGTGCAATGGGTGTGGCGCAACCGGCTTATATGGATCTGGCGCGACAGACGCGCGACCCGCGTATTGCCCGTCGTGCTACCGAGGTGTCGATGTTTGCACGCAATCAGGCGGGTGCGCTGGAAGCTGCCCAACTGTGGGCAGCGGCTGAGCCGGATTCGGAGCGCGCGCAACAAACCGTGGTGGGTCTGCTGCTGAACGAGGGCAGGCTCGATGAAGCGGAACCTATCCTGCGTAATTTGCTGAAACAAGATCCAGCCAACGTCTTTTTGCAGTTGTCGTCCTTGATGGGCAAGATCCGTGACCATCAGGCTGCGTTGGCCATGACCGAGCGTCTGGCGGCGGATTACCCGGCGTTGCCTGAAGCACGCTTTGCGGTGGCGCAGGCGGCGGCTCACGATGGACGCATGGATGTTGCCGTTGCCGCGCTGAAGCAGGCTGACACGTTGCGTCCGGGCTGGGAACCGGCGGCGTTGATGCGTGCGCAGATTCTGGCCAAAAGCTCGTTGACCGATTCGCTGACGTTCATGCGCGAATTTCTGCTGACGTATCCGGATGCACGCGAAGTGCGGCTGGCCTATGCGCGTTCACTGGTCAGCGCCAATCAGATCGCTGAAGCACGCGCCGAGTTCACCCGCCTGGCACAGGAAATGCCACGCAATGCCGAAGTCACCCTGGCGGCAGGCTTGCTGGCGCTGCAAATGGGCGATCTTGAGGCGGCGCGTGGCCTGCTGACGGAGACGCTGGAATACGACCCGCGCGATGCGGACATGGTGTATTACTACCTGGGGCAGGTGGCCGAGCGTGCGAAGCAGCCCGAGGTGGCGGCGGCACGATACGCCGAGGTCAAGACGGGAAATTATCTGGTTCCTGCGCGCGCGCGCCAGGCTGCATTGCTGGTACAGGCAGGCAAGCCGAATGAAGCCCAGGCGCTGCTGGCGTTTACGCATGGCGAAAACGAGGCGCAAAACGTGCGCTTGATTCAGGCGCAGTCCGAGTTGCTGGGCGACAGCAAGCAATACGCGCAGGCATTCGAAACGCTGTCGGCGGGCATCAAGCGCTTCCCGAACGCGGCTGATCTGTATTACGACCGCGCCATGGTGGCCGAAAAACTGGGCAAGCTGGATGTGCTGGAAACGGATTTGCGCAAGGTCATCGTGCTGCGCCCGGACAATGCGCAGGCCTACAACGCACTGGGATATACGCTGGCGGATCGCACCAGTCGCCTGGCCGAAGCGATCGCCCTGCTGGACAAGGCACTGTCGCTGGCGCCCAACGATGCCTACATTCTGGATAGCGTTGGCTGGGCGCAATTCCGCGCAGGCAATCTGGCCAAAGCGCAGGAATATCTGGATCGTGCCTACAAACTGCGTCCCGACCCTGAAATTGCCGCCCATCTGGGCGAAGTGCTGTGGGCACGCGGGCAGCGCGACGAGGCCGGCAAGCTGTGGCAGACCAGTCTGCAGACCCACCCCCAAAATGAAGTGTTGCTGGAAACCCTGCATCGGCTGAAACCCTGATGACGCGGAGGATTGCGGCATTGTGGCTGGCGCTGGCGCTGGCACTAAGCGGGTGTGCCACCACGGCTCCGGTTCCATCTGCGCCAGTGGGCGCGCAGCTATCGGCCAACTGGACCCTGCAGGGGCGGATCGGGATTCAAACCGATGAGCAGAACGTATCGGGGACGCTTCACTGGCAACACCGTGAGCAATCGGACGAGTTGCTGCTGACCTCGCCGCTGGGGCAGGGCGTCGCCCGCATCGTGATCAATGCTGAGGGCGCGGTGCTCGACATACCCAATCAGCCTGCGCGGCACGCGGCGGACGTTGAAACCCTGACGCGTGAAGCCCTGGGCTATTCGCTGCCGGTTTCCGGGCTGGTTTGGTGGGTGCAGGCGTTGCCCGCGCCCGACCGGTTTTTTGAAAGCAGGCGTGACGACGCTGGACGGCTGGCGCAACTTAAACAGGATGGCTGGGTGATCGATTATCAATATGCCGCTGACACGCCTGCGCGCCCGCGCAAGCTGGTGGTGGCGCGCGACGGGCTGGAAATTCGCCTGGTCGCCGATAGCTGGACAACCGAATGAGCCACGCCTACCCCGCCCCCGCCAAACTCAACCTGTTTTTGCACGTGGTGGGCCGTCGCGCAGACGGCTACCACTTGTTGCAAAGCGTATTCCGCTTGATCGATCGCGCCGACACGGTGCATCTGGAATTGCGTGACGATGGCCGGATAGTGCGCGAGCGCGACTTGCCCGGCGTGGCTGAAGACGATGACCTGACGGTACGTGCTGCGCGGCTGCTGCAAACGTATGCTCCGGAAGGCGCGGGCGTGAATATCCGGCTTGAAAAAATCCTGCCGATGGGCGGCGGGCTCGGTGGCGGCAGCTCGGATGCTGCCACCGTCCTGCTGGCGCTGAATCGTCTGTGGCAGATCAACCTGTCGCGTGAAGACTTGCAAACGCTTGCGCTGCAACTGGGCGCTGATGTGCCGGTGTTCGTGTTCGGCCAGACTGCGTTTGCTGAAGGGGTGGGCGAGGTTCTGTGCCCGTTGAGCGTGCCGCCAGCGTGGTATGTGGTGTTGATGCCACCGGTACAGGTGCCGACAGCTGCAATTTTTGCTGCGCCGGAATTGACGCGCAACACGCCTGCCCTTAAAATAGCGCGCTTTTCCGCAGGCATGGGTCGAAATGACCTGCAGCCGGTGGTTGTAAGCCGCTACCCCGAAGTCTCCCGTGCACTTGCATGGCTGGCGCAGTTCGGGGAGGCGCAAATGACCGGTTCAGGTGCCTGTGTGTTTGCATCATTCGGGACGGAAGAGGCAGCGTGGAACGCGTTGCGTCAATTGCCCGAAACGATGCAGGGTTTTGTGGCGCAGGGACTCGACAGGCACCCGCTGTTTGAGTATTGCGCCTGAGTCGTACCGGTTTACTCGTTTATCAGTAGTACCCGTTGGGGAGTCGCCAAGTGGTAAGGCATCGGATTTTGATTCCGACATTCGTAGGTTCGATCCCTACCTCCCC
The DNA here is from genome assembly GCA_963828945.1 of uncultured beta proteobacterium. Lineage (GTDB taxonomy): Bacteria > Pseudomonadota > Gammaproteobacteria > Burkholderiales > Thiobacillaceae > Thiobacillus. The sequence continues at coordinate 68,305 of CAWHHA010000024.1, read as the reverse complement.
AGCCAGGATTATGTGAACAGCCGCCCGTGGCGGCTGTTTTTGTTTTGGTGTTTGAGTCCAATCGCCGGAGACGCGCGTGTCCATAGACAACTTGATGGTGTTTAGTGGGAATGCCAACCCCCGCCTAGCCAACGATGTGGTGCGCCATCTCAACATTCGCCTTGGCCGCGCGACGGTGTCGCGCTTTTCCGATGGCGAGGTGATGGTCGAAATCCTCGAGAACGTGCGCGGCAAGGACGTGTTCGTGCTGCAATCGACCTGCCAGCCGACCAATGACACCTTGATGGAAGTGATGGTGATGGTGGATGCGCTGAAGCGCGCGTCGGCCGGCCGCATCACTGCCGCCATCCCTTATTACGGCTATGCGCGCCAGGACCGCCGAACCCGTTCGGCGCGGGTGGCGATCACGGCCAAGGTGGTGGCCAACATGTTGCAGGGCGCGGGCATCGATCGCGTGCTGACGATGGATCTGCACTCGGACCAGATTCAGGGCTTTTTCGACGTCCCGGTTGACAACATTTATTCCAGCCCGATCCTGCTGGGCGACATCTGGAAACGCAATCATCCGAACCTGATGGTGGTGTCGCCTGATGTGGGCGGCGTGGTGCGGGCGCGGGCGATTGCCAAGCGCCTCGAATGCGAGCTGGCGATTATCGACAAGCGCCGTCCCCGGCCCAACGTCGCCAAGGTGATGAATATCATCGGTGACGTGAGAGGCCGCACCTGCATCATCATGGATGACATGGTCGATACCGCCAACACGCTGTGCGAGGCGGCCAACGCGCTGAAAGAGCATGGCGCGAAGCAGGTGATGGCGTATTGCACCCATGCGGTGTTGTCGGGCACTGCGGCCGAGCGCGTGACGAACTCCGCGCTGGATGAGCTGGTGGTGACCGACACCATTCCGCTGCGCGATGATGCGCTGGCGTGCAAAAAAATCCGGCAATTGTCGGTGGCTGAATTGCTGGCGGAAACCATCCGCCGCATCAGCAATGAAGATTCTGTCAGCTCGCTCTTTATTGAGTAGCGGGCGTGGAATGCCCCTGGTCGCGGGGGCGGGTTGTCTTTACTTATGTTGTGAAAATTGGAGAAACACTATGGAAATCGAAATTATTGCTGCCAAGCGTGAATTGCAAGGTACGGGTGCGAGCCGCCGTCTGCGTCACGCGGGCAAGGTTCCCGGCATCGTCTACGGCGGCACCGCTGCCCCCGTGCAGATCGAGCTGGATCACAACGCGCTGTATCACTCGCTGCGCAAGGAAGCATTCCACGCTTCCGTGCTGACGATGAATATCGACGGCGCCAAGGAATCCGTTCTGTTGCGCGATGCGCAATGGCACCCCTACAAGCAGCAAGTGCTGCACGTTGACTTCCAGCGCGTCGACAAAACCCACAAAATTCACGTCAAGGTGCCGTTGCATTTCCTCAATGCCGATGTTGCACCTGGCGTTAAAACCGGTGGTGGCAAGGTCAGTCATGTGATGACTGAAATCGACGTAACCTGTCTGCCCGGCAACCTGCCCGAATTCATCGCCGTGGACATGGGCGGTCTGGAACTGGGGCATTCCATTCATGTGGCCGAGCTCAAATTGCCTGAGGGTGTAGAACTCGTTGCACACGTTCTGCATGAGAATCCTGCAGTGGCATCGATCACACTGCCCAAAGGCATGAAATCCGACGAGCCTGCGCCTGGGGCTGCTGCACCCGCAGCCTGAGTAATTGCAGCCGTCTGTCGTTGCGTTCTGAATCGCCATGACGGCGCCTCGCCTGATTGTCGGCCTCGGTAACCCGGGGCGCGACTACGAAGAAACCCGGCATAACGCCGGGTTTTGGTTTTGCGCGCGGCTCGCGCAAACGTGGGGGGCGTCGCTGGCGATGGAGTCGCGTTTCCATGGCATCGTTGGCAAAAGCGCCCGCAATGTGTGGGTGCTGCTGCCGCAAACCTTCATGAATCGTTCCGGCCAGGCGGTTGCCGCGCTTGCGCGCTTCCATCGCATCGAGCCAGCCGAGATTCTGGTGGTGCACGACGAGCTCGACATTCCGCCGGGCCAGTTGCGCCTCAAGTTTGGCGGCGGCATGGGCGGCCACAACGGCCTCAAGGACATCACGTCGCATCTGGGTACGCAGGATTACTGGCGGCTGCGTATCGGCATCGGTCATCCCGGCGACCGCAATGAGGTGGTGAATTACGTGTTGAAGCCGCCGCGCCGCGAAGAGCAGTCCGACATCGATAGTGCGATTGAGCGAGCGCTCGATCTGATGTCCCTGATTGAAAAAGATGACTGGAACGCGGCCATCCAGCGTGCCAACACCAAACCCGCCCCACCCAAAATCCAGGAAAAATCATGAGCCTAAAATGCGGCATTGTTGGCTTGCCCAACGTCGGAAAATCCACGCTTTTCAATGCGCTGACCCAGGCGGGCATCGCAGCGGAAAACTACCCTTTTTGCACCATTGAGCCCAATACAGGCGTGGTCGAGGTGCCCGATCCACGCCTGAAGCAGCTTGCCGAGATCATCAAGCCGCAGAGAGTCGTTCCGGCGATTGTGGAATTTGTCGATATCGCCGGCCTGGTGGCGGGCGCATCAAAAGGCGAGGGCCTGGGTAACCAGTTTCTGGCCACCATTCGCGAAACCGACGCGATCTGCCATGTGGTGCGCTGTTTCCACGACGAAAACGTGATTCACGTCGCGGGCAAGGTCGATCCGCTGTCGGATATCGAAACCATTGCGACCGAGTTGGCGCTGGCTGACCTGGCGAGTGCCGAAAAAGCCTTGATACGCTATGAAAAAGCGGCGCGCGGGGGCGACAAGGACGCGAAAGTGATCGCGGACGCCTTGAAGCCGGTGCTCGCTGCGCTCAACGAGGGTCGCCCGGCGCGCGCCGCCGGACTCGATGCAGAGGGGCTGGAGGTGATCAAGCCGCTATGCCTGTTGACGGTCAAGCCCACGCTGTATGTCGCCAACGTCAGTGAAGACGGCTTTCACGACAACCCCATGCTCGATGCGCTGAAAGCGTTCGCCGAAAAGGAGGGCGCGCCGGTGGTGCCGGTGTGCGCCGCGCTGGAGGCCGAATTGCAGGAGCTGTCGGAAGATGAGCGCGTTGAATACCTGAAGGAACTGGGCTGGGACGAGCCGGGCCTGAATCGCCTGATTCGCGCCGCCTACGACCTGCTCGGTCTGCAAACCTATTTCACGGCCGGGGTGAAAGAAGTGCGTGCCTGGACGATCCACAAAGGCGACACCGGCCCGCAGGCCGCCGGCGTCATCCATACTGACTTCGAGCGGGGTTTCATCCGCGCGCAGACCATCGCGTTCGAGGATTTCATCGCCTGCAAGGGTGAGCAGGGCGCCAAGGAGGCGGGCAAGATGCGCGCCGAGGGCAAGGAATACGTTGTGAAGGATGGCGACGTCATGAATTTCCTGTTCAACGTCTGAGCGGGAGGTTGAGAGCAGGTGATAATTGCGGGGAGTGTTTGACAGCGGATTCTGAAAGCCACTATAATCTCGGGCTTCGTTTGGGTGGGGTTCCCGAGCGGTCAAAGGGATCAGACTGTAAATCTGACGGCTCTGCCTTCGAAGGTTCGAATCCTTCCCCCACCACCAGATTTTTTAACTGCCTGAGGTGACTTGGGCGGTGCGCAGCGGGTGTAGCTCAATGGTAGAGCAGAAGTTTTCCAAACTTATGACGAGGGTTCGATTCCCTTCTCCCGCTCCAGTTTGTAAGGGTTTGTGTGTTTTGATTGTGTGACTGTCAAAACCGTTTGCCCGCGTAGCTCAGAGGTAGAGCACTCCCTTGGTAAGGGAGAGGTCGACAGTTCGATTCTGTCCGCGGGCACCAATTTTTGTGTAGTGGCCTAGGCTGCTCATGGGTGTTGATAGTCGGGATGTGGGTCGTGTTGATCGCATCGTTCTTCTTGTGCAAATTTGAGAGGTACTTGAAATGGCTAAGGAAAAATTCGAGCGGACCAAACCGCACGTAAACGTAGGTACGATTGGACACGTTGACCACGGCAAGACCACCTTGACTGCCGCGATCACCACCATTCTGTCGAAGAAATTTGGCGGCGCGGCGAAGAAATACGACGAGATTGACAGCTCGCCCGAAGAAAAGGCGCGCGGCATCACCATCAACACCGCGCACGTCGAGTACGAGACCGCCAAGCGTCACTACGCCCACGTTGACTGCCCGGGCCACGCCGACTACGTCAAGAACATGATTACCGGTGCGGCCCAGATGGACGGCGCCATCCTGGTTGTGTCCGCCGCTGACGGCCCCATGCCGCAGACCCGCGAGCACATCCTGCTGGCCCGTCAGGTTGGCGTGCCCTACATCATCGTCTACATGAACAAGGCCGACATGGTCGACGACGCCGAACTGCTCGAACTCGTCGAAATGGAAGTGCGCGAACTGCTCGACAAGTACGACTTCCCCGGCGACGACACCCCCATCATCATCGGCAGCGCGCTGAAAGCCCTCGAAGGCGACCAGAGCGACATCGGCGAGCCCAGCATCATCAAACTGGCCGACGCCCTGGACAACTACATCCCCGAGCCCGAGCGCGCAATTGACCGTCCGTTCCTGATGCCCGTGGAAGACGTCTTCTCCATCTCCGGTCGCGGCACCGTCGTCACCGGTCGTGTCGAGCGTGGTGTCGTCAAGGTCGGCGAAGAAATCGAAATCGTCGGCATTGTCCCCACCGTCAAGACCACCTGTACCGGCGTCGAAATGTTCCGCAAGCTGCTTGACCAGGGTCAGGCCGGCGACAACGTCGGCGTCCTGCTGCGCGGCACCAAGCGTGAAGAAGTCCAGCGTGGCCAGGTACTGGCCAAGCCCGGCTCCATCAAGCCGCACACCAAGTTCAGCGCAGAGATCTACGTGCTGTCCAAAGACGAAGGCGGCCGTCATACCCCCTTCTTCAATGGCTACCGCCCGCAGTTCTACTTCCGCACCACCGACGTCACGGGCAGCATTGAATTGCCGGCTGGCACCGAAATGGTCATGCCTGGCGACAACGTCAGCATCAAGGTCTCGCTGATCCAGCCGATCGCGATGGACGAAGGTCTGCGTTTCGCGATTCGCGAAGGCGGCCGTACCGTCGGCGCGGGTGTCGTGGCGAAAATCGAAGAATGATTTTTAATTAACCGGGCTGTTTTAGCCGGCGGGGCGGAATGGGTGCAGGCCTGTTCCGCCCTTGAGTAATACAGGCCAATAGCTCAATTGGTAGAGCGTCGGTCTCCAAAACCGAAGGTTGGGGGTTCGAGACCCTCTTGGCCTGCCACAGGATAAGCCGCAAGGCGTACAGCATTCATGGCTGACAAAATCAAGCTGCTGGTAGCAGTATTGCTGGTCATCGCGGGATTGGCCGGCTTTTATTTTTTTGCGGATGCGCCTGCCGTGGTGCGGGTGTTGTCGGTGATCGCGGGGCTTGGTGCTGGCGGGTGTGGTTGCGGGCATGTCGGCACCGGGCAAGCGCTTTTTCCGTTTCGCGCTCGATGCGCGCGATGAGGCTAAAAAAGTTGTCTGGCCGACGCGCAAGGAAACCATTCAGATGACCGGTGTGGTCATGGCTTTTGTGGTTGTGATGGCACTCTTTCTGTGGGCGGTTGACAGCATTTTGCTGTGGCTGGTCAAGCTGGCTTTAGGACAAGGGAGTTGAGTATGCGGTGGTATGTGGTTCATGCCTACTCTGGCTTCGAGAAAAGCGTTGCGCGCAATTTGATTGAGCGTATTGAGCGTGCGGGCATGAAGGATCGCTTCGGCGAAATCCTGGTGCCGGTGGAAGAAGTGGTGGAAATGAAGGGTGGTCAGAAAAAGACCGCCGAGCGCAAGTTCTTCCCCGGCTATGTGCTGGTGCAGATGGAAATGGATGACGATACCTGGCACCTGGTGAAGAGTACGCCCAAGGTGACCGGCTTCGTCGGCGGTACGGCGACCAAGCCGGCGCCCATTTCCGAAAAGGAAGTGCAGTCCATCATGGATCAGATGCGCGAAGGCGTTGAAAAGCCGAAGCCCAAGATTCTGTTCGAGGTGGGCGAGACGGTGCGTGTGATTGATGGTCCATTTACGGACTTCAACGGCAACGTCGAAGAAGTGAATTACGACAAGAGCAAATTGCGCGTGTCGGTGATGATTTTTGGCCGGGCGACACCCGTCGAACTGGGTTTCGGTCAGGTCGAGAAAAGCTAGTCCGGGCGTAAGTTCGGTAGCTTAAAAACTGCGCCGGCTTCAGGCGGGCAGCGGTTTCCGGTTAAACCGGAGAGGAGCGCGAGTAGGGCAACCCAAAGCGCGTTGGTACTCATTTATTAGGAGCCATCATGGCAAAGAAAATTGTCGGCTATGTCAAGCTGCAAGTCCCGGCGGGCAAGGCCAATCCTTCGCCCCCAATTGGTCCCGCGCTCGGTCAGCGTGGCCTCAACATCATGGAGTTCTGTAAGGCGTTTAACGCCAAGACACAGGGTATGGAGCCCGGTCTGCCGATTCCGGTGGTGATTACCGCATTTGCGGACAAGAGCTTCACCTTCATCATGAAGACGCCGCCTGCGACGGTCTTGATCAAGAAAGCGATCAAGCTCGACAAGGGCAGCGCCAAGCCGAACCTCGACAAGGTGGGCACGATTACACGCGCCCAGCTGGAAGAAATCGCCAAGGCAAAAGAGCCCGATCTGACTGCGGCCAATATGGACGCAGCGGTTCGTACCATTGCAGGCACAGCCCGTTCCATGGGCATTGTCGTGGAGGGAGTCTGACATGGCTAATACATCCAAGCGCCTGCGTGCGCTGAAAGAAAAAATCGACCGCAACCGCAACTATCCGGTGATTGATGCGCTGGGTCTGGTTAAAGAAGCGGCTACCGCCAAGTTTAATGAGTCGATCGATATCGCAATCAACCTCGGCGTTGATGCACGTAAATCCGACCAGATGGTTCGTGGTGCGGTGGTGCTGCCCAAGGGTATCGGCAAAACGGTTCGCGTGGCGGTGTTTGCACAGGGCGACAACGTGCAGAAGGCTAAAGATGCCGGTGCGGACATCGTCGGTTTCGACGATCTGGCTGCTGAAATCAAGGCTGGCAAGATGGACTTTGATGTCCTGATTGCAACCCCTGACGCAATGCGCGTGGTCGGGCAGTTGGGCCAGATTCTGGGTCCGCGCGGCTTGATGCCGAACCCGAAAGTGGGCACGGTTTCGCCTGATGTCGCCGGTGCGGTTAAAAACGCCAAGGCAGGTCAGGTCCAGTACCGCACCGACAAGGGCGGCATTGTGCATTGCACCATCGGCCGTGCATCGTTTGCAGTGGAAGACCTGAAAGAAAACCTGGCAGCGCTGATGGATGCGCTTCAGCGTGCCAAGCCCGCCAGCTCCAAGGGCGTTTATTTCAAGCGCCTGTCGGTGTCGAGCACCATGGGCGTGGGCGTGCGTGTCGATCAGGCCAGCGTCACTGCATGAATTGAATGGTGGGCATCTCTGACAAGAGATGTCTGATTGAACTTTGGGTCGTTGGCCAGTTGTCGGGGCTGACGAGTTGTCAAAGACCGTAGGCCTCCGCAAGGAGTTAAGTCGGGCCGAGTGTAAATGGGTGATGGTTGTCTGTCCTCTGTTTGCATCGAGCAGAACCTACGCAGATGGTGTTCCCGAGCAGGATTTTCCTGTCAAGGCCGCCAGCCGGAGCGTCCCGTGGACACAAGCGGGTAGCGCTTCGTAACTGAGAAGGAGGTAAGACCTTGAGTCTGAATCTTGAAGAAAAGAAAGCCGTCGTTGCTGAAGTTGCTGCACAAGTTGCAAGTGCTCAGACGGTTGTAGTTGCTGAATATCGTGGCATCAAGGTGGAAGACCTGACCAAGCTGCGCGCAAGCGCACGCAAGGAAGGCGTCTATCTGCGCGTATTGAAAAATACGCTGGTGCGCCGCGCGTTTGCGGATACGCCGTTTGCAGGATTGGCTGACCAGATGGTTGGCCCGCTTGCTTATGGCATGTCCAAGGACCCGGTTGCAGCCGCCAAGGTGATGCACGAGTTTTCCAAGACGAACGACAAGTTTGTCGTCAAGGCAGGTGCCATGCCCAACTTCATCATGTCCGCCAAGGATGTGGGGAATCTGGCCAGCATGCCCAGCCGTGATGAACTGTTGTCCAAACTCATGGGCACGATGCAGGCTCCGATTACGCAATTTGTTCGCACGCTTAATGAAGTGCCGACCAAATTCGTTCGCGGACTCGCTGCTGTGCGCGACAAGCAGGCTGCTTGAGCCATTGGCTGGCAGTTTGTCGACAACCCGTTCGACGATATTGTTTTTAATCTGAAGCACAATTGACAGGAGTAATACACATGGCTGTTTCTAAAGCTGAAATTCTTGACGCAATCGCTGGCATGACCGTTCTGGATCTGTCCGAGCTGATCAAGGAAATGGAAGAGAAGTTTGGCGTTTCTGCTGCTGCTGCTGCAGTTGCTGTTGCTGCCCCCGCTGCTGGCGGTGCTGCTGCTGCTGAAGAGCAGACCGAATTCACCGTGATGCTGAATTCTGCTGGCGACAAGAAAGTTGAAGTCATTAAAGTTGTGCGTGCTGCAACTGGTCTGGGCCTGAAAGAAGCCAAGGATCTGGTTGACGGCGCTCCCAAGGCTGTTAAAGAAGGCGTGTCCAAGGCTGATGCCGAAGCGCTGAAAAAACAGCTGGAAGAAGCTGGCGCTAACGTCGACGTCAAGTAAGTCAACGGTAACCAGGGCGGCGCGCGCAAGCGCATCGCCCGCTTCCGGAGACGCATTTATTTCGCCACAATTATTTCTGTGGTGTGTTGCGGGGAAACCCGCAGCAGACGCAAGCAGCAAATACCCGGAACCCGGAATCGGCTTCCGGGTCGTTTGCTTTTTGCGTGTGCCTCACATCGCGCGGCGCGTAACCCACGCGCCGGCCTGCCCCTGATCGTCAAGGAGACTCCATGGCTTATACCTTTACCGAGAAAAAACGTCTGCGCAAGAGCTTTGCCAGCCGGACCAACACCCTACCGGTGCCTTTTCTTCTGGCGACCCAGCTTGAGTCCTATCGTGCCTTCTTGCAGGAAGGCCGCTCGCGTGAAGAGCGCCTGAACGAAGGCCTGCAGGCCGCGTTCACGTCGATTTTCCCGATCGAAAGCCATTCCAAGAATGCGCGTCTGGAATACGTCAGCTACTTTCTGGGCGAGCCGGTGTTCGACATCAAGGAATGCCAGCAGCGCGGCCTGACCTATTGTGCGCCGCTGCGCGCCAAGGTGCGTCTGGTGATTATGGACAAGGAAGCGTCCAAGCCGACGATTAAAGAAGTCAAAGAACAGGAGGTCTACATGGGCGAAATTCCGCTCATGACGCCGACAGGTTCTTTCGTCATCAACGGCACCGAGCGCGTCATCGTGTCGCAGCTGCACCGTTCGCCGGGCGTGTTCTTCGAGCATGACCGGGGCAAGACGCACAGCTCGGGCAAACTGCTGTTCTCGGCTCGCGTGATTCCTTACCGCGGCTCGTGGCTGGATTTCGAGTTCGACGCCAAGGACATTCTGTTTTTCCGGGTTGACCGCCGTCGCAAGATGCCGGTCACCATCCTGTTGAAGTCGCTGGGCTATACCCCGGAAACCATTCTGGATGCGTTCTTCAGCAAGGATACGTTCTACATCAACACCCAGGGCATCCAGTTCGAACTGGTACCTGAGCGCCTGCGCGGTGAGCTGGCGCGTTTCGATATCTGCGGCAAGGATGATCATGTCATCGTGGCCAAGGACAAGCGCATCACCGCCAAGCACATCCGCGAACTGGAAGCTGCGGGCGTCAAGAAATGGGCCGTGCCTGCCGAGTTTGTCGTGGGCCGCGTGCTGGCACACGATGTGGTCGACAAGTCCACCGGTGAGCTGGTGGCACGCGCCAACGACGAAATCACGGAAGAGCTGTTGAACGCGCTGGCCGTGGCCGGGATCGACAAGTTCAACACGCTGTACACCAATGAGCTGGATCAGGGCGCGTTCATCTCGCAGACTCTGCGTGCCGACGACGCTGCTGACGCATATGTCGCCAAGGTGGCGATCTATCGCATGATGCGTCCGGGCGAGCCGCCCACCGAAGATGCGGTCAATACCCTGTTCACCAATCTGTTCTTCAATGCCGAACGCTACGACCTGTCGGCCGTGGGCCGCATGAAGTTCAATCGCCGCATTGGCAGTGATGAGCTGACCGGCTCGGGCACGCTGTCGACTGAAGACATCGTTGCGGTGATCAAGATTCTGGTTGATCTGCGTAATGGCCGCGGCGAAGTCGACGACATCGATCACCTCGGTAACCGCCGCGTGCGTTCGGTGGGTGAGCTGGCGGAAAACCAGTTCCGCGCCGGACTGGTGCGGGTCGAGCGTGCAGTGCGCGAGCGCCTGGGCCAGGCCGAGTCGGACAACCTGATGCCGCATGACCTGATCAACGCCAAGCCGGTGTCGGCAGCGATCAAGGAGTTCTTCGGTTCCAGCCAGCTGTCGCAGTTCATGGACCAGACCAATCCGCTGTCCGAGATCACCCACAAGCGTCGCGTGTCGGCTCTTGGACCGGGCGGATCTGACGCGGGAGCGTGCGGGCTTCGAGGTGCGCGACGTGCACCCGACGCACTATGGTCGTGTTTGCCCGATTGAAACGCCGGAAGGCCCGAACATTGGCCTGATCAACTCGCTGGCGCTGTATGCCCGCACCAACTGGTATGGCTTCATTGAAACGCCTTACCGCAAGGTGATCGACAACAAGGTGACCGATGAAATCGAATACCTGTCGGCGATCGAGGAGAGCAAATACGTGATCGCGCAGGCCAACGCCGATCTCGACGCGAAGAACCAGTTCAAGGACGACTTGGTGTCGTGCCGTTTCAAGAATGAATTCACGCTGTCGACGCCTGACCGCATCGAATACATGGACGTTGCGCCTGCACAGATCGTGTCGGTTGCAGCTTCGCTGATTCCCTTCCTTGAACACGACGACGCCAACCGCGCCCTGATGGGCTCGAACATGCAGCGTCAGGCGGTGCCGTGCCTGCGTCCCGAAAAATCATTTGTCGGTACCGGTATCGAGCGCACCGCTGCGGTCGACTCCGGCACCGTGGTGACAGCACATCGCGGTGGTCGCGTCGACTACATCGATGCGAGCCGGATCGTGATCCGTGTGCACGATGAAGAAGCGCGTGCTGGTGAAGTCGGTGTGGATATTTATTCGCTGATCAAGTACACCCGCTCCAACCAGAACACCAACATCAACCAGCGTCCGCTGGTGCAGGTGGGTGACATGATTGCGCGCGGCGACGTGATTGCTGACGGTGCATCGACCGACATGGGTGAACTGGCGCTGGGCCAGAACATGCTGGTCGCCTTCATGCCGTGGAACGGCTACAACTTCGAAGACTCGATCCTGATCAACGAGAAGGTGGTGGCTGAAGACCGCTACACCTCGATCCACATCGAAGAGCTTTCGGTGGTTGCGCGTGACACCAAGCTGGGCGCGGAAGAAATCACCCGCGACATTTCCAATCTGGCTGAGCGCCAGCTGGGTCGTCTGGACGAGTCCGGCATTATTGCGATCGGCGCTGAAGTCGAAGCCGGCGACGTGCTGGTCGGCAAGGTCACCCCCAAGGGTGAAACCCAGCTGACCCCGGAAGAAAAACTGCTGCGCGCCATCTTTGGCGAAAAGGCCAGCGATGTGAAAGACACCAGCCTCAAGGTGCCGTCCGGCATGTCGGGCGTGGTCATCGACGTGCAGGTGTTCACCCGTGAAGGCATCGAGCGTGATGTCCGCGCGCAGTCGATTGTCGACACGCAACTGGCCGAGTACCGCAAGGACATGACGGACCGCATGCGTATCGTTGAAGACGATACCTTTGCCCGTCTGGAGAAACTGTTGCACCTGAAGGTCGCCAACGGCGGTCCGAAAAAACTCGCCAAGGGCAGCAAGATTACGAAGGATTACCTGGAGTCGGTTAATCGCCATGACTGGTTCGATATCCGTCTGGCCGACGACGAAGCGAGTCGTGCGGTTGAGGGCCTGAAGGACAGCCTGACCCAGAAGCGCATCGAGTTTGATGCGATGTTTGAAGAGAAGAAGAAGAAGCTGACCGCTGGCGACGAATTGCCGCCCGGCGTGCAGAAGATGGTCAAGGTCTACCTGGCAGTCAAACGTCGCCTGCAACCTGGTGACAAAATGGCCGGCCGCCACGGAAATAAGGGCGTGGTGTCGAAGATCGCTCCGGTCGAAGACATGCCGTTCATGGCCGATGGCCGTCCGGTTGATGTGGTATTGAATCCGCTCGGCGTGCCGTCGCGGATGAACGTCGGCCAGATTCTGGAAACCCACCTCGGCTGGGCAGCAAAAGGTCTGGGCGAGAAAATCGGCCAGATGCTGGCCGCGCAAACCAAGACGATGGTGAAAGAGCTGCGCAGCTTCCTCAAGGAAATCTACAACCAGTCGGGCAAGGTCGAGGATATCGACAGCTTCACCGATGACGAAATCATCGAGTTGGGACGCAACCTGCAAAAAGGTGTTCCCTTTGCGTCGCCGGTGTTCGACGGCGCGTCCGAAGCGGAAATCCGTCGCATGCTGGTGCTGGCCGGCCTGCCCGAAGGTGGCCAGGTCACGCTGTACGACGGCCGCACCGGCGAGGCTTTCGATCGCCAGGTGACGGTAGGCTACAAGCACGTGCTGAAACTGCATCACCTGGTCGATGACAAGATGCACGCACGTTCCACCGGTCCGTACTCGCTGGTCACGCAGCAACCGCTGGGCGGCAAGGCGCAGTTCGGTGGCCAGCGCTTCGGTGAGATGGAGGTGTGGGCACTGGAAGCCTACGGTGCATCTTACGTGCTGCAGGAAATGCTGACCGTGAAGTCGGACGATGTGAATGGTCGTACCAAAATGTACGAAAGCATCGTCAAGGGCGAACACAAGATCGAAGCCGGGATGCCGGAGTCCTTCAACGTGCTGGTGAAGGAAATCCGCTCGCTGGGCATCGACATCGATCTGGAACGTTATTAATTTAGGGTGAGGACACAGCCATGAAAGCACTGTTAGATATTTTCAAGCAGGCCACCCACGAGGAAGAGTTCGACGCCATCAAGATTGGCCTGGCGTCGCCGGAGAAAATCCGTTCCTGGTCGTACGGTGAAGTAAAGAAACCCGAGACCATCAACTACCGCACCTTCAAGCCGGAGCGTGATGGTTTGTTCTGCGCCAAGATCTTTGGCCCGGTCAAGGATTACGAGTGCCTGTGCGGCAAGTACAAGCGTCTCAAGCATCGCGGCGTGATCTGCGAAAAGTGCGGCGTTGAAGTCACGCTGTCCAAGGTGCGCCGTGAGCGCATGGGCCACATCGAGCTGGCCTCGCCGGTTGCCCACATCTGGTTCCTGAAGTCGCTGCCAAGCCGTTTGGGCATGGTGCTCGACATGACGCTGCGCGACATCGAGCGCGTGCTGTATTTCGAAGGCTTTGTTGTGGTCGAGCCCGGCATGACCCCGCTCAACCGCGGCCAGTTGCTGACTGAAGACGACTACCTCGCCAAGCTGGAAGAGTATGGCGACGAGTTCCGCGCGCTGATGGGTGCTGAAGCGGTGCGCGAGCTGCTGCGCTCGCTTGATTTGCCTGCTGTGGTTGAAACCCTGCATGCCGATATGGGACGCACCGGTTCCGAAACCAAACTGAAGAAACTGTCGAAGCGCCTGAAAATCCTTGAGGGTTTCCAGAAATCCGGGATCAAGCCTGAGTGGATGATTCTTGAAGTGTTGCCGGTGCTGCCGCCCGAGTTGCGTCCGCTGGTGCCGCTCGACGGCGGCCGTTTCGCGACCTCCGATCTGAACGATCTGTATCGCCGCGTCATCAACCGTAACAACCGTCTGAAGCGTCTGCTTGAGCTGAAGGCGCCGGAAATCATCGTGCGCAATGAAAAGCGCATGCTGCAGGAGTCGGTTGACTCGCTGCTCGACAACGGCCGTCGCGGCAAGGCCATGACGGGCGCCAACAAGCGTCCGCTGAAATCGCTGGCCGACATGATCAAGGGCAAGAGCGGTCGTTTCCGTCAAAACTTGCTGGGCAAGCGCGTCGACTATTCCGGTCGTTCGGTGATTGTGGTGGGGCCGACCCTGAAGCTGAATCAGTGCGGTTTGCCGAAGAAGATGGCGCTGGAACTGTTCAAGCCATTCATTTTCAATCGTCTGGAAGTGCTGGGACTGGCGACCACGATCAAGGCCGCCAAGAAGATGGTGGAAGACGAAGAGCCCGTCGTGTGGGACTTGCTGGAAGAGGTCATCTACCAGCATCCGGTGATGCTGAACCGCGCGCCGACCTTGCACCGTTTGGGCATTCAGGCGTTCGAGCCGGTGCTGATCGAAGGCAAGGCGATCCAGCTGCACCCGTTGGTGTGTGCGGCGTTCAACGCCGACTTCGACGGCGACCAGATGGCCGTTCACGTGCCGCTGTCGCTGGAAGCGCAGACCGAAGCCCGCACCCTGATGCTGGCATCGAACAACGTGCTGTCACCCGCTAACGGTGAGCCGATCATCGTGCCGTCGCAGGACATCGTGCTGGGCCTGTATTACATGACGCGCGAAAAGGTCAACGCCAAAGGCGAAGGCATGATGTTTGCCGACGTCGTCGAAGCGCGCCGCGCCTACGACAACCGCGAAGCGGAACTGCATGCCCGCATTACGGTGCGGATCAAGGAAGTCACGCTGGACGAAAACAAGAACCGCGTGGAGACCATCAAGCGCGTCGAAACCACGCTGGGTCGCGCACTGCTGTCCGAAATTCTGCCGCCTGATTTGCCGTTCAGCTACGTCGACCGGGCGCTGAAGAAGAAGGAGATTTCGCGTCTCATCAACGCCAGCTTCCGCCGTTGCGGACTGCGTGAAACCGTGCTGCTGGCCGACAAGCTGATGTATACCGGCTTTACCTATGCGACGCGCTCGGGCATGTCGATTGCAATCAAGGACATGCTGATTCCGAATGAGAAGAACCAGATTCTGGCGTCTTCCGAAGCGGAAGTGAAAGAAATCGAGTCGCAGTACACCTCGGGTCTGGTGACTCAGGGCGAGCGCTACAACAAGGTGGTCGATATCTGGGGCCGCGCAGGCGACGCCGTGGCCAAGGCCATGATGACGCAACTGGGCGTCGAAAAAGTCACCGACCGCCATGGCAAGGAAGTCAACCAGGAATCGTTCAACTCGATTTACATGATGGCCGACTCGGGCGCGCGTGGCTCGGCAGCGCAGATTCGTCAGCTGGCCGGCATGCGCGGCCTGATGGCGAAGCCGGACGGCTCGATCATCGAAACGCCGATTACGGCAAACTTCCGCGAAGGTCTGAACATGCTTCAGTACTTCATCTCGACCCACGGTGCACGTAAGGGTCTGGCCGACACCGCGCTGAAAACCGCTAACTCCGGTTATCTGACGCGTCGTCTGGTTGACGTGACGCAGGATCTGGTGGTTGTGGAAGATGATTGCGGCACCAAGAATGGCCTGGTAGTGAAGGCGCTGGTTGAAGGCGGCGAAGTGGTCGAGGCGCTGCGTGAGCGGATCCTGGGCCGTGTGGCCGCCAGCGACATCATCAACCCCGAAACCCAGGCAACCGTTTACGAAGCCGGCACGCTGCTGGTGGAAGACGTGGTGGATGCGATCGAAGCCCTGGGTATCGATGAAGTCAAAGTGCGCACGCCGCTGACCTGCGAAACTCGCTTTGGTCTGTGTGCGAAGTGCTACGGTCGCGACTTGGGGCGTGGCTATATGGTCAACGCCGGCGAAGCGGTCGGCGTGATCGCCGCGCAGTCGATCGGCGAGCCGGGTACCCAGCTCACCATGCGGACCTTCCACATCGGTGGTGCGGCCTCGCGTGCGGCAGCTACCAGCCAGCTCGAAGCCAAATCCAACGGCACGATTCAGTACACCGCATCGATGCGTTATGTGACGAATGCCCGTAAGGATCTGATCGCGATTTCACGCAATGGCGAAATCATCATTGCGGACGACAGCGGTCGCGAGCGTGAGCGTCAGAAGGTGCCGTACGGTGCGACGCTGATGGTGAACGATGGTGCCAAGATCAAGGCTGGCGCAGTGCTGGCCACGTGGGATCCGCATACCCGTCCGATTATCACCGAGTACGCAGGGCGGGTTCGCTTCGAGAATATCGAAGAGGGCGTGACCGTGGCCAAGCAGCTCGATGACATCACCGGTTTGTCGACCTTGGTGGTGATCGATCCCAAGCGCAAGGCAAGCAGCGCAGGCAAGGGTTTGCGGCCTCAGGTCAAGCTGCTGGATGAAGCAGGCAACGAGATCAAGATCGCCGGCATGGACACGCTGGTGAACATCACCTTCCAGATCGGCTCCATCATTACGGTGAAAGACGGTCAGGACGTGCTGGTCGGCGACGTGCTAGCGCGTATTCCGCAGGAATCCTCGAAAACGCGGGACATTACCGGCGGTCTGCCGCGTGTGGCCGAGTTGTTCGAAGCACGTATTCCGAAAGATGCCGGCATCCTGGCTGAAGTGACCGGCACGGTTTCCTTCGGCAAGGACACCAAGGGCAAGCAGCGCCTGGTCATTACCGAAGTCGACGGTGTCGCGCACGAATACCTGATCACCAAGGAGAAGCACGTGACCGCGCACGATGGTCAGGTCGTCCAGAAGGGCGAGATGATCGTTGAGGGTTCGTTCGATCCGCACGACATCCTGCGGCTGAAGGGCGTAGAAACCCTGGCGCGCTACATTACCGACGAAGTGCAGGACGTGTATCGTTTGCAAGGCGTGAAGATCAACGACAAGCATATTGAAGTCATCGTGCGGCAGATGCTGCGTCGCGTTGTCGTGGTTGATCCGGGTAGCACCGGCCTCATCCCCGGTGAGCAGGTCGAGCGTTCTGAAGTGTTGCAGATCAATGACGAGATGCTGGCTGCGGGCAAAGAGCCTGCAGTTTATGAACCCGTGTTGCTGGGGATCACCAAGGCATCGCTGTCGACCGATTCCTTCATTTCGGCGGCTTCGTTCCAGGAAACCACGCGCGTACTCACCGAAGCGGCCATCATGGGCAAGCGGGACGAGTTGCGCGGCCTGAAAGAAAACGTCATTGTTGGACGTTTGATTCCTGCCGGTACTGGTCTGGCTTACCACACAACTCGCCGTCGTCAGGCGGCAGGAGAGGATATGGGAGCGGCTCACCTGATCATGGGTGGCGAAGAGGCTTCAACAGAGAATCAGGAAGTGGCTTGACACGCGTCAAGCTCTCCCATAGAATCACGCGTCTTTTTCCGGCCATATGCCAAGGGCGGAAAGCGCAGCAATAAAATCCGGGACGGCACCGCTTCTAAAAGCGGTCGGTGCTGTCCCGCTTGTTTTAGTAATTGAATGCTCACCTTAATTTTTCGGAATTTTTGACATGCCAACCATTAACCAGCTGATCCGCAAGCCGCGTCAAGCGCCGGTGGAAAAAAGCAAGGTCCCGGCCTTGAAGGCTTGCCCGCAACGCCGTGGTGTGTGCACCCGTGTGTACACCACCACGCCCAAGAAGCCGAACTCCGCCTTGCGTAAAGTGTGTAAGGTCAAGCTCACCAGTGGCTTCGAGGTCATCAGCTATATCGGTGGTGAAGGCCATAACCTGCAGGAGCACTCGGTGGTGCTGGTGCGCGGCGGCCGGGTCAAGGATTTGCCGGGTGTCCGTTACCACACGGTGCGCGGTAGCCTGGATACGGCTGGCGTGAAAGACCGTAAGCAGTCACGCTCCAAGTACGGTGCCAAGCGCCCGAAAAAAGCCTGATTTGTACCGGCTCGAAACAAGCCTAATTAGATAGAGAGACTGGAATATGCCCCGTCGTCGCGAAGTACCCAAACGTGAAATCCTGCCTGATCCCAAATTTGGTAATCAGGAAGTTTCAAAATTCATGAACGTCGTAATGTCCAGCGGCAAGAAATCTGTCGCTGAGCGCATTGTGTATGGCGCTTTTGAGCAGATCACCAAGAAATCCGGCAAGGATCCGCTGGAGGTGTTCGGCGAAGCGCTGAACAAGGCGCGTCCGCTGGTTGAAGTCAAGAGCCGTCGTGTCGGTGGTGCCAACTACCAGGTCCCGGTCGAGGTTCGCTCGAGCCGTCGTACTGCGCTGGCAATGCGCTGGCTGAAGGATGCGGCACGCAAGCGTGGTGAGAAGTCCATGGATCAGCGTCTTGCCGGCGAATTGCTGGATGCGGCTGAGGGGCGTGGCGGTGCGGTGAAGAAGCGTGAAGAAATTCACCGTATGGCTGAGGCAAACAAGGCCTTCTCGCATTTCCGTTTCTAAGTATTTAACGCGTTTAAACACAACGCAATTATTGGCAGGTATATACCGTGGCTCGCGCGACTCCTATCGAACGCTATCGCAATATTGGCATTTCTGCCCACATTGACGCTGGCAAAACCACCACCACCGAACGTGTCCTGTTCTACACCGGCGTGTCGCACAAGATTGGCGAAGTGCATGATGGCGCAGCCACGATGGACTGGATGGAGCAGGAGCAAGAGCGCGGCATCACCATTACGTCTGCTGCGACCACCTGTTTCTGGAAGGGGATGGATGGCAAGTTCCCCGAGCATCGCATCAACATCATTGACACCCCGGGCCACGTGGACTTCACCATCGAGGTGGAGCGCTCCATGCGTGTGCTGGACGGCGCATGCATGGTGTATTGCGCGGTGGGTGGTGTGCAGCCGCAATCTGAGACTGTGTGGCGTCAGGCTAACAAGTATGGTGTGCCCCGCTTGGCGTTTGTCAACAAGATGGACCGCTCCGGCGCGGACTTCTTCAAGGTTTATGACCAGATGCGTTTGCGTCTGAAGGCCAACCCAATTCCGATTCAGGTGCCGATTGGCGCTGAAGAGAACTTCGAGGGCGTGGTCGATCTCGTCAAGATGAAGGCGATTTATTGGGATGAGGCCAGCCAGGGCATGAAATTTGACCTGCGCGAGATCCCGGCTGAACTCCTCGACACCTGCAAAAAATGGCGTGAAGGCATGGTCGAGGCGGCGGCAGAATCATCTGAAGAGATGATGAACAAGTACCTCGAAGAGGGTGATCTGACCGAGGCTGAAATTATCGCTGGATTGCGTGCGCGCACCATCGCCAGCGAAATCGTGCCGATGATGTGCGGTTCCGCTTTCAAGAACAAGGGTGTGCAGGCGATGCTCGACAAGGTGGTCGAGTTGATGCCGGCGCCGACGGACATTCCGCCGGTCAAAGGCGAGTTGGAAAATGGCGAGCAGGGTGAGCGCAGGGCGGCCGACGAAGAAAAATTCTCCGCCTTGGCTTTCAAGGTCGCAACCGACCCGTATGTGGGTCAGCTGATTTTCTTCCGCGTGTATTCCGGCGTGGTTAAGTCGGGCGATACCATTTACAACTCGGTCAAGGGTCGTAAAGAGCGCCTTGGTCGTATTCTGCAAATGCACGCTAACCAGCGCGAAGAAATCAAGGAAGTGCGCGCAGGCGATATCGCGGCAGCTGTGGGTCTGAAAGACGTGACGACCGGTGATACGCTGTGCGACCTGGATTCGACAATCATCCTTGAGCGCATGATCTTCCCGGAGCCGGTGATCCACGTTGCCGTCGAGCCGAAAACCAAGGCCGACCAGGAGAAAATGGGTATCGCGCTGGGTCGCTTGGCGCAGGAAGATCCCTCATTCCGTGTGCGTACCGATGAGGAATCTGGCCAGACCATCATGTCGGGCATGGGTGAGTTGCACCTTGAGATTCTGGTGGACCGCATGCGTCGCGAATTCGGCGTTGAAGCCAACGTCGGTGCGCCGCAAGTGGCCTACCGCGAAGCGATCAAAAAGGAAATCGAACAGGAAGGCAAGCACGCCAAGCAGTCGGGTGGTAAAGGTCAATACGGCCATGTCTGGATCAAGATGGGTCCGAACGAGACGGGCAAGGGTTTCGAATTCATCGATGCCATTAAGGGCGGTACTGTGCCACGCGAATTTATTCCGGCGGTCGAAAAGGGCTTGAAAGAGGCTTTGACCAATGGTGTGCTGGCAGGATTCCCTGTGGTCGACGTGAAGGTTACCCTGTTTGATGGCTCTTACCACGACGTCGACTCGTCCGAGCTTGCGTTCAAGCTGGCTGCAATTCTGGCTTTCAAGGACGGGATGCGTAAAGCCAATCCGGTCTTGCTTGAGCCGATGATGGCGGTGGAAGTTGAGACACCGGAAGATTACATGGGCGATGTGATGGGTGACTTGAATCGTCGTCGCGGCATCATCCAGGGTATGGACGACGCCAATGGTGTCAAGCTGGTCAGGGCAGAAGTGCCGTTGGCTGAAATGTTCGGGTATTCAACCGACCTGCGCTCGATGTCGCAAGGTCGTGCCACTTACTCGATGGAGTTCAAGCACTACACCGAGGCACCGAAAAACGTCGCTGAAGCGATTATTTCCAAGAAGTGAGCACCCGGCTAAACGCCCCGCGTTCTTCAACAACTGATTATTGATATATAAGGTACTGAAACATGGCTAAGGAAAAATTCGAGCGGACCAAACCGCACGTAAACGTAGGTACGATTGGACACGTTGACCACGGCAAGACCACCTTGACTGCCGCGATCACCACCATTCTGGCGAAGAAATTCGGCGGCGCGGCGAAGAAATACGACGAGATTGACAGCTCGCCCGAAGAAAAGGCGCGCGGCATCACCATCAACACCGCGCACGTCGAGTACGAGACCGCCAAGCGTCACTACGCCCACGTTGACTGCCCGGGTCACGCCGACTACGTCAAGAACATGATTACCGGTGCGGCCCAGATGGACGGCGCCGTTCTGGTTGTGTCCGCTGCTGACGGCCCCATGCCGCAGACCCGCGAGCACATCCTGCTTGCCCGTCAGGTTGGCGTGCCCTACATCATCGTCTACATGAACAAGGCCGACATGGTCGACGACGCCGAGCTGCTCGAACTCGTCGAAATGGAAGTGCGCGAACTGCTCGACAAGTACGACTTCCCCGGCGACGACACCCCCATCATCATCGGCAGCGCGCTGAAAGCCCTCGAAGGTGACCAGAGCGACATCGGCGAGCCCAGCATCATCAAACTGGCCGACGCCCTGGACAACTACATCCCCGAGCCCGAGCGCGCAATTGACCGTCCGTTCCTGATGCCCGTGGAAGACGTCTTCTCCATCTCCGGTCGCGGCACCGTCGTCACCGGTCGTGTCGAGCGTGGCGTCGTCAAGGTCGGCGAAGAGATCGAGATCGTCGGCATCGTCCCCACCGTCAAGACCACCTGTACCGGCGTCGAAATGTTCCGCAAGCTGCTTGACCAGGGTCAGGCCGGCGACAACGTCGGCGTCCTGCTGCGTGGCACCAAGCGTGAAGAAGTCCAGCGTGGCCAGGTGCTGGCCAAGCCCGGCTCCATCAAGCCGCACACCAAGTTCAGCGCAGAGATCTACGTGCTGTCCAAAGACGAAGGTGGCCGCCATACCCCCTTCTTCAATGGCTACCGCCCGCAGTTCTACTTCCGCACCACCGACGTCACGGGCAGCATTGAACTGCCGGCGGGCACCGAAATGGTCATGCCTGGCGACAACGTCAGCATCAAGGTCTCGCTGATCCAGCCGATCGCGATGGACGAAGGTCTGCGTTTCGCGATTCGCGAAGGCGGCCGCACCGTCGGCGCGGGTGTCGTGGCGAAAATCGAAGAATAAGGCAAATTACATGCAAAACCAGAAGATCCGCATCCGCCTGAAGGCGTTTGATTACAAACTCATTGACCAGTCAGCGCTTGAAATCGTTGAAACCGCCAAGCGCACTGGCGCAGTGGTAAAGGGTCCCATTCCCCTGCCCACGTCAATCGAGCGGTTTGACGTGCTGCGTTCGCCGCACGTCAACAAGACCTCACGTGACCAGTTTGAGATTCGTACCCACCGTCGTTTGATGGACATCATGGATCCGACCGATAAAACGGTTGATGCGTTGATGAAGTTGGATCTTCCTGCTGGTGTGGACGTCGAAATCAAGTTGTAAAAATCGGGCGGTATCGGTATACTGCTGCCCCTTCGCTGTATCAATAGTCGCCGGTCAATTGTAATCGGCACCTACAACCCTTGCAGGTGGCTTCGGCTACCGGCTCGAGATAGGAAATACAAAAATGAGTATAGGGCTCGTTGGCCGTAAGGTCGGCATGACCCGCATTTTTACCGAGAATGGTGCATCCGTTCCGGTGACTGTGCTGGAAATGTCAAACAATCGTGTGACGCAAGTGCGCACGTCAGAAACTGATGGTTACTCCGCTGTTCAGGTCGCTTTCGGTGTCCGTCGCAATAGCCGTGTCAATAAATCCGAGGCTGGGCACTATGCCAAGGCGGGTGTTGATGCGGGCGAGCTGAAGCGTGAGTTCCGCGTATCGGCTGATATTGCTGCGCAATACCCGTTGGGTGCAACGGTTCCGGTCGAGGTGTTTGCTGCTGGACAAAAAGTTGATGTGACGGGTGTGACGCAGGGCAAGGGCTTTGCGGGCACCATCAAGCGCCACAACTTCAAGTCGCAGCGTGCAACGCACGGTAACTCCCGTTCGCACAATGTTCCTGGCTCCATTGGCATGGCGCAGGATCCGGGTCGCGTGTTTCCGGGTAAGCGTATGTCTGGGCACATGGGTGCGGTGACGTGCACCAAGCAGAATCTTGAGGTTGTCCGTGTTGATGCGGAGCGTGGTCTGGTGCTTTTGAAGGGCGCTGTTCCGGGTTCCAAGGGTGGTCATGTCGTGGTGCGCCCGGCAGTGAAGGGGGGTGCCTAATGGATTTGGCCGTCATTAATGAGCAGGGTCAGCAAGTATCCAGCGTGACTGCTGCCGATGAAACGTTTGGGCGTGACTACAACGAAGCGCTGATTCACCAGGTGGTGACTGCATTCCAGGCGAATGCACGTAGTGGCAATCGTGCGCAGCAGACGCGTGCTGAAGTGACTGCGTCCACGCACAAGCCGTGGCGTCAAAAAGGTACTGGCCGTGCGCGTGCAGGCCGTACCTCCAGCCCGATCTGGCGCGGGGGCGGTGTCGCGTTCCCGAATAAGCCGAATGAGAATTTCACGCATAAAGTAAACCGCAAGATGTATCGCGCGGGACTGGCCGCCATTCTTTCGCAGCTGGCACGTGAGGGTAAGCTTAAGGTTGTCGAGAGTCTGGGTATTGATTCGCCCAAGACCAAGCTGCTCGCGGGCAAGCTGAAGTCGATGGGATACGGCAAGGTCATGATTATTGCGGATAGCGTGGATGAGAATCTGTGGCTGTCTTCGCGCAATTTGCCGAACGTCTATGTTGTTGAGCCGCATCAGGCTGATCCTTGGAGTCTGGTCAAGTTCGGCAACGTGCTGATCACCAAGGCAGCAGTCAAGCAGTTTGAGGAGATGGTGTGATGGGTGCATTTACTCAGGAGCGTTTGCTTAAAGTCATTCTCGCGCCGGTGATCTCTGAAAAGAGCACGCGTCTTGCTGATAAGCAGAATCAAGTTGTGTTTCGTGTATTGCCTGACGCAACCAAGCAGGAAATTGGCGCGGCTGTCGCTGATTTGTTCAAGGTCGAGGTGGTCGGTGTGCAAGTGCTGAACGTCAAGGGCAAGGTCAAGCGCTCGGGTCGTGTTACGGGTCGCCGTGATAACTGGAAGAAGGCTTATGTCACCCTCAAGCAGGGTCAGGACATCGACTTCACGTCCGGTCAGTAAGGGAGAAAAATCATGGCATTGATTAAAGTCAAACCCACCTCTGCCGGCCGCCGCGCGGTTGTCAAGGTCGTGACGCCGGGCCTGCATAAAGGCAAGCCTGTCGCAGCATTGCTGGAGCCGCAAAAGCGTGGTTCTGGCCGCAATAATAATGGTCACATCACGGTTCGCCACAAAGGCGGCGGCCACAAGCAGCATTACCGCGTGGTGGATTTCCGTCGCAACAAGGATGGAATTCCTGCAACGGTCGAGCGCATCGAGTATGACCCGAATCGTTCTGCACACTTGGCGCTTTTGTGCTACGCCGATGGTGAGCGTCGCTACATTATCGCGCCGCGTGGCATTCAAGCCGGTGCTCAATTGGTGAGCGGGGTTGAAGCGCCGATCAAGGCAGGTAATTGCTTGCCTTTGCGCAGTATTCCTGTCGGCAGCACGGTGCATTGCATTGAGATGATGCCAGGCAAGGGCGCGCAGATCGCACGCTCTGCCGGTACCTCAGTGCAGTTGTTGGCGCGTGAAGGGGCTTATGCCCAGTTGCGTCTGCGTTCAGGTGAGATCCGCAAGGTGCACGTTGATTGTCGCGCAACGCTGGGTGAGGTGGGTAACGAAGAACATAGCCTGCGCTCAATCGGTAAAGCGGGTGCGATGCGCTGGCGCGGTGTGCGTCCTACCGTTCGCGGTGTGGTGATGAACCCCTGCGACCACCCGCATGGTGGTGGTGAAGGCCGTACTGCAGCGGGACGTCATCCGGTTAGCCCATGGGGTACCCCGACCAAGGGTTACCGCACTCGCAGCAACAAGCGCACCTCCAACATGATCGTCCGCCGCCGTCAAGCGCGCTGATTGAGGTAGATACAAATGGCACGTTCAATTAAAAAAGGCCCGTTCGTTGATGGGCATTTGCTGAAAAAAATCGAAACCTCGCGCAATACGAGCGACAAGCGCCCGATCAAGACCTGGTCGCGCCGCTCTACCGTTTTGCCTGACTTTATTGGTTTGACGATTGCGGTGCATAACGGCCGCCAGCATATTCCGGTGTTTGTGACTGAAAACATGGTTGGTCACAAACTGGGTGAGTTTTCCATAACGCGTACCTTCAAGGGTCACGTTGCGGATAAGAAGGCTAAGAAATAAGGAGCCATGATGGAAGTTTCTGCGATTTTGCGTGGCACGCGCTTGGGCGCACAGAAGGGTCGTCTGGTCGCTGATCAGATTCGGGGTCTTCGTGTTGAACAGGCGTTGAATATCCTGGCCTTCAGTCCCAAGAAAGGTGCTGAGATCATCAAGAAAGTACTTGAGTCGGCGATTGCTAATGCCGAGCACAACGAGGGTGCTGATATTGATTCACTTAAAGTCAAAACGATTTACATCGATCAAGGTTCGGTGCTGAAGCGTTTTACTGCCCGCGCCAAAGGCCGAGGCAACCGTATTAGCAAACCAACTTGTCACATCACCGTGACGGTTGGGGATTAAGGAAGCGCCATGGGACAAAAAATACATCCAATTGGATTTCGCCTTGGTGTTCAGCGTATCTGGACCGCTAAATGGTACGGTTCCAATAAAACCTTTGCCAGTTCGCTGCTTGAAGACATCA
Source organism: uncultured beta proteobacterium (assembly GCA_963828945.1). Taxonomy (GTDB): domain Bacteria; phylum Pseudomonadota; class Gammaproteobacteria; order Burkholderiales; family Thiobacillaceae; genus Thiobacillus. The sequence continues at coordinate 43,020 of CAWHHA010000024.1, read as the reverse complement.
AGGTACGTGATTACCTGAAAAAGAAACTGGCACATGCGTCGGTTTCAAAAGTAATCATTGAGCGCCCTGCGAAGAATGCTCGTATCACGATTTTCAGCGGTCGCCCCGGTATAGTGATTGGCAAGAAAGGCGAGGATATCGAAGTGCTGCGCGGTGAGCTTGCGCGCCTGATGTCGGTGCCTGTTCATGTGAATATCGAAGAAGTACGCAAGCCGGAAACCGATGCGCAGATTATTGCTGACGGAATTGCGCAACAGTTGGAAAAGCGTGTGATGTTTCGCCGTGCCATGAAGCGTGCAATGCAGAATGCCATGCGCTTGGGTGCGCAGGGCATCAAGATCATGAGTTCGGGTCGGTTGAATGGTGCCGAGATCGCACGTACCGAGTGGTACCGCGAAGGCCGTGTGCCATTGCATACCTTGCGCGCCGAGATTGATTATGGTTTCGCCGAGGCGCAAACCACCTACGGCATCATCGGTATCAAGGTGTGGGTTTATAAAGGCGATGCGCTGAATCGTAGCGAGCAGCCAGTGGTCGCTGAGCAAGAAAAGCGCAGCAAGAAACCAGGAGTGAAACATGCTGCAGCCAGCTAGAAGAAAATACCGCAAGGAACAAAAGGGCCGTAATACTGGCTTGGCAACTCGCGGTGCTGATGTGAGTTTTGGTGATTTTGGTCTCAAGGCGATCGGTCGCGGCCGTTTGACTGCGCGCCAGATCGAGGCGGCCCGTCGCGCAATGACACGTCACATCAAACGTGGCGGTCGTATCTGGATTCGTATTTTTCCGGACAAGCCTATTTCGCGTAAACCTGCCGAAGTTCGAATGGGTAACGGTAAGGGTGCTCCAGAATATTACGTTGCCGAGATTCAGCCAGGCAAGGTTTTGTATGAGATGGATGGCGTGAACGAAGAGTTGGCTCGCGAGGCATTCCGCCTGGCAGCAGCCAAGCTGCCGATTGCGACCACTTTCGTTACCCGCATGATCGGGAGCTAAGTAATGAATACACAAGAAATGCGCGGCAAAAATGCCGCTGAATTGAAACAGGAACTAGAGTCTTTGTTGCGTGCCCACTTTGCGCTGCGTATGCAGGTGGCTACCCAGCAGTCGACCAAGACAGCAGATCTCGGCAAATTGCGTCGTGATATTGCTCGGGTTAAGACGATTATGCGCGAAAAGGCAGGTCAAGCATGACTGATAGCAAGAAGATGGTACGCACCCTGACTGGGCGCGTGGTGAGTGACAAGATGAACAAGACGGTTACTGTGCTCGTTGAGCGCCGTGTCAAACATCCGGTCATTGGCAAGATTATTCGTTTGTCCAAGAAATATCATGCACACGACGAAAACAATGATTTTCATGAAGGCGACATGGTTCAGATCGAAGAGTCGCGCAAACTGTCACGCACCAAGGCGTGGAAGGTCAGCAAATTAGTTGAGCGCGCGCGCGTTTAAGGCTTGCGCTATGCGTAATTTATCAGTATAGTTCTGCGTTTTCCGGTTGGCGTGCCGGTTGTGGTTAACTGGTTCGTCGGCTCAATAGTTTCTGCTTAAAGCGGAATATCTCCCGAACGGGTTCCAAAACTGGCCGCCGCTATGGTGGATAAAGTTGGAGGCAATTAAATGATTCAGATGCAGTCCGTGTTGGACGTTGCGGATAATACTGGTGCGCGTTCTGTTATGTGCATCAAGGTATTGGGTGGCAGCCATCGTCGCTATGCGAGTGTCGGTGACATCATCAAGGTCAGCATCAAGGATGCTGCGCCGCGTAGCCGAGTAAAAAAAGGTGATGTTTACAGCGCCGTTGTGGTGCGTACGGCTAAGGGCGTACGTCGTCCGGATGGTTCGCTTGGTTCGTTTCGATGGCAATGCTGCGGTGCTGCTAAATAACAAGCTTGAGCCAATTGGTACCCGTATTTTTGGGCCGGTTACTCGTGAGTTGCGTACCGAGAAGTTCATGAAGATCGTCTCGCTTGCACCCGAAGTTCTGTAAGGAAAATCATGGCACGTATTCATAAAAGCGATCAGGTGATTGTCCTGACCGGAAAAGACAAAGGTAAGCGCGGAACTGTGCTGCGTGTTTTGGATACCGGGCATCTGTTGGTTGAGGGCGTAAATCGCGTCAAGAAACATCAGAAGCCGAATCCCATGCGCAATATTCAGGGCGGGATTGTTGAAAAAGAGATGCCGATCCAGGCTTCAAATATCGCCTTGTTTAATGTGGCGACGCAGAAGGCGGATCGTGTTGGTTTTAAGGTGCTGGAGGATGGCCGCAAAGTTCGCGTGTTTAAGTCCAATGGCGAGATGGTCGACGCACAGGGGTAATCATGGCGCGTTTTCAAGAGTTTTATCGTGAGACGGTAGTGCCAAAACTGATTGAACAGTTTGGCTACAAGTCCGTCATGGAAGTGCCTCGCATCGAGAAAATCACTCTGAATATGGGTGTGGGCGAGGCTGTGGCAGACAAGAAAGTCATGGATCACGCTGTTTCTGACATGCAGAAAATTGCTGGTCAGAAGCCGGTTGTCACCAAGTCGAAGAAATCGATTGCGGGCTTCAAGATTCGTGACAACTACCCGGTGGGTTGCATGGTTACGTTGCGTCGCGAGCAGATGTATGAATTTCTGGATCGCCTGGTGTCGGTGGCTATGCCGCGTATCCGTGACTTTCGTGGTATTTCAGGTAAATCCTTTGATGGTCGTGGCAATTACAACATGGGCGTTAAAGAGCAGATCATTTTCCCTGAAATCGAATATGACAAAATTGATGCATTGCGTGGGATGAATATCACCATCACCACCACTGCAAAAACTGATGAAGAAGCACGAGCCTTGCTTGCTGCCTTTAGTTTCCCGTTCAAGAATTGAGGTAGGCATGGCTAAGTTGTCCTTGATTAACCGCGAAGAAAAGCGTCGCGTATGGTGAAAAAGTACGCCGCCAAACGTTCTGAGCTCAAAGCCTTGATTTCAAACATGAAAACAAGCGATGAAGATCGTATGGCTGCGTATAAGACCTTGCAGGAATTGCCTCGCGACTCCAGTCCTGTGCGTTTGCGTAATCGCTGTCAGCTGACTGGTCGTCCGCGTGGTGTGTTCAGCAAATTCGGTCTGGCGCGAAGCAAGGTGCGTGAATATGCGATGCGTGGAGAAATTCCGGGCATCGTCAAGGCAAGCTGGTAAGGGGTAAGACGATATGAGTATGAGTGATCCGATCGCGGATATGCTGACCCGCATCCGTAATGCGCAAGCCGTTGAAAAGGCAGTCGTCTCGATGCCCTCTTCTAAGGTCAAAGTTGCTATTGCCAAAGTGCTTGCTGACGAGGGTTATATCGATGGTTTCGCCATACGTGGCGAAGCCGGAAAACCTGAGCTTGAACTGCAGCTTAAATATTATGCTGGCCGCCCTGTGATTGAGAGAATTGAGCGTGTAAGCAAGCCTGGTTTGCGGATTTACAAAGGCGTTGAAGATCTGCCGCGAGTGATGAATGGCTTGGGTGTGGCGATTGTGTCCACGTCAAGCGGTGTGATGACTGATCGTAATGCTCGCGCTAAAGGCGTGGGCGGTGAAGTTCTGTGCGTCGTAGCGTAAGGGGGAGCGGATATGTCACGTGTTGCTAAAAATCCTATTTCCTTGCCTGCTGGTGTAGAGGTTGTCCTGGGTGCAAAGATTTCTGTCAAAGGGCCGTTGGGTTCGTTGACTCAGTCTATGTCAAGCGATGTCAATGTTGCTCTCAATGCTGGCGTTCTTACTTTTGCCCCGGCTACTTCCAGCATCCAGTCAAATGCGATGGCCGGAACGATGCGCGCGCTTGTTAACAATATGGTTAATGGTGTGTCCAAGGGTTTTGAGAAGAAGTTGCTCTTGGTTGGCGTGGGTTATCGCGCGCAGGCTCAAGGCGATTCGCTCAATTTGACCTTGGGCTTCTCGCATCCGGTTGTGCACAAGATGCCGGCTGGTATCAAGGTTGAGACGCCCACCCAGACTGAAATTGTCATCAAGGGTGTTGATCGCCAGGTTGTTGGGCAGATAGCTGCTGATGTGCGCTCGTACCGTCCGCCAGAGCCCTATAAGGGCAAGGGTGTCCGCTATAGCGACGAAGTCGTTATCAAGAAAGAGACCAAGAAGAAGTAAGGTTTAAGGATAAACAATGAACACCAAGCAATCACGGATTCGCCGGTCGCGTAAAACCCGCGCCAAAATCGCGGCCGTTAAGGCGATTCGGCTTTCGATCAATCGCACCAACAGCCATATATATGCACAGATCATTTCTGCGGATGGTGGCACGGTAATGACCAGTGTCTCAAGCAATGATAAAGACATGCGTGCTCAATTGCCTAATGGTGGAAATGTTGATGCTGCTACAGCAGTCGGCAAGCGCCTGGCTGAAAAAGCCAAGGGTTTGGGAATTGAAAAAGTAGCTTTTGACCGGTCTGGCTTCCAGTTCCATGGGCGTGTTAAAGCCTTGGCTGAAGCGGCCCGCGAAGGCGGTTTGGTATTTTAACGAGGCAGACCCAAGATGGCCCGTACAGCACCTAATAGTAACGAAGAGCGCGGCGACGGCTTGCGCGAGAAGATGATTTCTGTCAACCGTGTCACCAAAGTGGTGAAAGGTGGACGGATCATGGGATTCGCGGCATTGACCGTAGTTGGCGATGGCGATGGCGGCATTGGAATGGGCAAGGGTAAATCCCGTGAAGTGCCTGTTGCGGTCCAGAAGGCAATGGAAGAAGCGCGTCGCAAATTGGTCAAGATCAATTTGAAAAGCGGCACTTTCCATCATACGGTGGTCGGTCATCATGGCGCTTCGCGCGTGCTGATCCAGCCGGCGTCTGAAGGTACTGGCATCATTGCCGGTGGTGCAATGCGAGCCGTGTTCGAAGTGATGGGCGTGCAGAACGTGTTGGCCAAATGCCTGGGCTCGACCAATCCCTATAACGTTGTACGTGCGACCATCGACGGCTTGATGAAAATGTCGACACCGTATGAAATTGCGGCCAAGCGCGGCAAGTCAGTTGAAGACGTCACGGGGTAAGTCATGACTGAACAGAAAAAGATCAAGGTAACGCAAATCAAAAGCCTGATTGGCACCAAAGAAGCACATCGTGCTTGTGTACGTGGCTTGGGTTTGCGTCGGATGCACCAGACTGTTGAGGTGCTGGATACGCCGGAAAACCGTGGAATGATAACCAAGGTTGCTTATCTGGTGAAGTGCGAGGCTTAAATGGAACTGAATAACATTAAACCGGCTGACGGCGCGAAGAAGAACAAGCGCCGTGTGGGTCGTGGTATTGGGTCTGGCCTGGGTAAAACCGCAGGCCGTGGTCATAAGGGCCAGTCTTCGCGTTCGGGTGGCTTCCATAAGGTGGGTTTTGAAGGCGGCCAGATGCCTATGCATCGTCGTCTGCCGAAACGCGGTTTTGTGTCTTTGACTAAAGCCAACACTGCTCATGTTCGAGTTTCTGAACTCGAGTCAATGGGCGTCGATGAAATTGATTTGTTGGTATTGAAACAAGCCGGCGTGGTGAGTGTTGCGGTGCGTGCGGCGAAGGTTTACCTGGCTGGCGAGATTAACAAGGCGATCAAACTGCGTGGCATTGCTGTCACGAAGGGTGCGCGTGCTGCGATCGAAGCGGCCGGCGGCAGCATCGCCGACTGATCCTCCGAGGACTCGCATTTTGGCTACGCCTAAAACTGGCATGAACAAATATGGTGACCTTAAGCGTCGCTTGCTGTTCTTGCTGGGCGCTTTGATCGTATACCGTATCGGTACGTTTATTCCGGTTCCGGGAATCGATCCCCTGGTGCTTGACCAGCTGTTTAAATCACAGCAGGGTGGCATATTAGGCATGTTCAACATGTTCTCGGGGGGGGCGCTGTCTCGTTTCAGCGTTTTTGCGCTTGGAATCATGCCGTACATTTCTGCTTCGATTATTGTGCAGCTAATGACGACTGTTTCCCCTCAGTTGGAAGCGTTGAAGAAAGAGGGCGAGTCGGGTCGCCGCAAGATTACCCAGTACACCCGTTACGGAACGTTGTTTCTGGCGCTATTCCAGGCTGTTGGTATTGCGATTGCGCTTGAATCGCAAGCAGGCTTGGTGCTCGATCCTGGAATGGCCTTTCGTTTGACAACGGTTGTTACGCTAACGGCAGGTACGCTTTTCTTGATGTGGCTGGGTGAGCAGATTACTGAGCGTGGTCTGGGCAATGGAATCTCGATCATTATTTTCGCTGGTATTGCTGCGGGACTGCCGCATGCGATCGGTGGGACGCTTGAGTTGACGCGCACGGGAGCGTTTTCTATTCCGCTTGTGCTGATGTTGTTTGTGGCCGTGTTGCTGGTTACTGCTTTGGTCGTTTTTGTCGAACGTGGCCAGCGTAAGATTTTGGTCAACTATGCGAAGCGCCAGGTTGGCAAAATGGTAGTAGGTGGTCAGAGTTCACATCTGCCCCTTAAATTGAATATGGCTGGTGTGATTCCGCCCATCTTCGCATCCAGCATCATTCTGTTCCCGGCAACGCTTGCGGGTTGGTTTGGTAGTAAGGATGGCTTGGGCTGGCTGAAAGACATTGCCTCCACCTTGTCGCCTGGCCAACCGGTTTATGTATTGTTGTACGCGCTTGCGATTATTTTCTTCTGCTTCTTTTATACCGCCTTGGTTTTTAATTCCAAGGAAACGGCTGATAACTTGAAGAAAAGTGGTGCGTTTGTTCCAGGTATTCGTCCGGGTGATCAGACCGCACGTTATATCGACAAGATACTGACCCGGCTCACGCTGGTGGGGGCGATCTACATCACATTGGTTTGTTTGCTGCCAGAGTTTTTGATTTTGAAGTGGAATGTGCCTTTCTACTTTGGTGGCACTTCACTGCTTATTATTGTGGTGGTAACAATGGATTTCATGGCGCAAGTTCAGGCTTACGTTATGTCCCATCAATATGAAGGATTGCTCAAAAAAGCAAACTTTAAGAGTGGCCTTGTTGGTCGTTGATTTAAAAAAGAATTTTGCATTGGGTCGGGATGTTTGACTGGCTGGTTTCTGTTTCACCCTACTGCCTTGAGACAAGCAAGTCCTTAGCGTGAATGCCTGAGATATATGAATGCGTTGTGCCTTCATGATGTATGGATTAACCGCATACCGCCGATCAACCCAATCCTGTTGACGAAGTGTCACGTGACATTTGATTAATTGTTTTTGTTCGGCAGTTGCTGCCGATGGTGAATGGAGAGAACCATGAGAGTTCAGGCTTCTGTTAAAAAAATGTGTCGTAAATGCAAGGTTGTACGTCGTAAAGGAGTTGTTCGTGTTATTTGCGACGACCCCCGTCACAAGCAGCGCCAGGGTTAAATCTGGGTTGCGGTTTTGAATTCGAGTCAACTAAAAATCTGGTTGATGTGTTATAATATTTCGTTTTGCGCTCGGAGCTTTGCCAATGGCTCGTATTGCAGGGGTTAATATCCCGAATCATCAACACGCGGTTATTGCGTTGACCGCCATTTTCGGTATCGGTCGTACAACGTCTGGAAAGATTTGTGACGCTTCTGGCATTGCCCAGTCGTCAAAAATCAAGGACTTGACTGAAGCGGAGATGGAGCGTCTGCGTGAAGGCGTGGCCAAGTTCACGGTCGAAGGTGACCTTCGTCGTGAAATTACCATGAACATCAAACGTTTGATGGATCTCGGTTGTTACCGCGGTTTCCGTCATCGCAAAGGCTTGCCGGCACGCGGTCAACGTACCCGTACCAATGCCCGGACCCGCAAGGGCCCGCGCAAGGCCATCAGAAAATAAGGTTTAGACATGGCTACGAAAACAGCAGCTCGCGTTCGCAAGAAGGTAAAGAAAAATGTGGCAGAAGGTATTGCCCATATTCATGCCTCATTCAATAACACCATCGTGACGATTACTGATCGCCAGGGTAACGCCCTTTCTTGGGCCACGGCAGGTGGGGCGGGCTTTAAGGGTTCGCGTAAATCGACTCCGTTTGCGGCGCAGGTTGCGGCTGAAAACGCAGGCAAGATTGCCCAGGAGTGTGGTGTAAAGAATCTGGAAGTGCGAATCAAGGGGCCGGGTCCTGGCCGCGAGTCCACTGTTCGTGCGTTGAATGCTTTGGGTTTCAAGATCCTGACGATCTCTGATGTGACCCCCATTCCGCACAACGGTTGCCGTCCTTCCAAAAAGCGTCGTATCTAATACTAGGGAAAATCATGGCTCGTAATCTTGATCCCAAATGCCGTCAGTGCCGTCGTGAGGGCGAAAAGCTCTTCCTCAAAGGCGAGAAGTGTTTTACTGACAAATGCGCAATTGAGCGCCGTCCATATGCGCCAGGTCAGCATGGCCAGAAAAGCGGTGCCCGTTTGTCCGGTTATGGCGTGCAGTTGCGTGAAAAACAAAAAATTCGTCGCATTTATGGCGTGCTGGAAGGCCAGTTCCGCCTGACTTACAAGCGCGCTGACAGCCGCAAAGGCGTCACCGGTGAAAACCTGCTGTCGATGCTGGAGTCGCGTCTGGATTCCGTCTGCTACCGCATGGGTTTCGGTGCTTCGCGCACCGAGGCGCGTCAGGTTTTGCGTCACAACGGCATTACCGTTAACGGCCGTCGGGTCAATATCCCTTCGTACCAAGTGCGTGCGGGTGATGTGGTCGAAGTGGCAGAAAAGGCCAAGGCGCACTTGCGTATCAAAGCGGCAGCAGAAGCTACTGCCGCGCGTGGATATCCTGAGTGGGTTGAGGTTGATGCCAAAGCGTTGAAGGGCACCTATAAAGCTGCTCCGCTACGTTCGGAACTGCCGTCGACCATCAACGAATCTCTGGTTGTTGAACTGTATTCCAAATAAGCTGGGCCGGTCTTAATGGCCAGGTGTTAAGGAAACGTACTTTATGCAAAGCGCAACGGAATTTCTCAAGCCACGTATTGTGGAAGTTGATCGTGCTTCACCGCTGCACGCTAAGGTCATCATGGAGCCGTTCGAGCGTGGCTATGGTCACACTCTCGGTAATGCGCTCCGTCGCATACTGTTGTCATCCATGGTCGGTTATGCGCCGACTGAAGTGACGATCAGCGGTGTGGTGCACGAATACTCGACGATTGAAGGCGTTCAGGAGGATGTCGTGGACATTCTGTTGAACCTCAAGGGTATCGCTTTCAAGATGCACGGCAAATCTGAAGTCATATTGAAAGTCTCCAAGTCTGGTGAAGGTGTTGTTACCGCAGGTGATATTGAAGTCGGCCACGACATTGAAGTGCTCAACCCGGCTCATGTGATCGCTCACCTGACCAAGGGTGGCAAACTGGACATGGAAATCAAGGTTGAAGCGGGCCGTGGGTATCAGCCTGCCAGCGTTCGCAAAGTCTCTGAAGAAACGCGTACTGTCGGTTCCATTCTCCTGGACGCTTCTTTCAGCCCAGTTCGCCGTGTTGCCTATTCGGTTGAAAGTGCACGCGTTGAACAGCGTACTGACCTAGACCGTCTGGTCATCGATATTGAAACCAACGGTGTGGTTGAGCCGGAAGAAGCTGTGCGTACTGCAGCCCGAATTCTGGTCAAGCAGTTGTCAGTTTTCGCCGATCTTGAAGGCACGCCGGCCGAGTCGGAGCTTCCGCGTTCGCCGCAGGTTGATCCCCTGTTGCTGCGTCCGGTTGACGATCTTGAGTTGACTGTTCGTTCGGCCAACTGCCTTAAAGCCGAGAATATTTATTTCATTGGTGATTTGATTCAGCGCTCGGAGTCTGAATTGCTTCGTACTCCGAACCTGGGTCGCAAGTCGCTGAACGAAATCAAGGATGTGCTCGCCACGCGCAGCCTTTCGCTGGGTATGCGCCTGGAAAACTGGCCGCCTGCTGGTCTTGAGCGCCCCTAATTTTTACTAAAAACTAAATAATAAAGTGCGGGTCGCCTTGGCTGGCGGCTTTGCCCAAGAATATATTTAAAGGAATTTGCCATGCGTCATCGTCAATCTAACCGTAAGCTCAACCGCACCACCAGCCATCGTCTGGCCATGTTTCGCAACATGACTGTTTCCTTGCTGAAACACGAAGTAATCAAAACCACTTTGCCCAAAGCCAAGGAATTGCGCCGTTTTGTTGAGCCGCTGATTACCTTGGGTAAAGAGCCGAGCCTGGCTAACCATCGTCTGGCTTTTGATCGCATGCGCGACCGTGACATGGTGGTTAAACTGTTCGCCGAGTTGGGCCCGCGTTACAAAACTCGTCCGGGTGGCTATCTGCGTATCCTCAAGTTTGGTTTCCGTAATGGCGACAATGCACCGATGGCGCTGGTTGAACTGGTTGATCGTCCGGATAGCGATGCAGTCGCTGTTGACGTCGAATAAGCCCCGGAAAATATAGCGGGCATGAAAGAGCCGGGTTTTCCCGGCTTTTTCATGTCCGCGATTTTCGCTCCATCGACTCAATCGCTCACTGCTGTTGATGAAGCAATTGCACGCAACTTGTGAGATTCCGGTTTAATTAGGCATACTCGCTGGAGTTACCAACACGGGTAAGGCATGTGATTGTTCTCTTCACTGATTTTGGATCGCGTGATCCCTATGTGGGTCAGCTTAAAGCGCGACTGGTCGAACTGGCGCCCGCACATCAGGTCATCGATTTGCTGCATGAAGTGCCTGATTTCAATGCGCATGCAGGCGCGCATTTGCTGGCTGCGTTCGTGCCCGGCTTTCCAACCGGCAGTGTGTTTCTCGCTGTGGTTGACCCCGGCGTTGGAACACAGCGTGATGCCATAGTAATGCTGGCGGAAGGACGCTGGTTTGTTGGGCCGGACAACGGGTTGCTGTCTGTGGTTCATGCGCGGCATCCTGATTCCCGGGTATGGCGGATTACCTGGCGACCGGATGGGCTTTCAGCAACTTTTCATGGGCGTGATCTGTTTGCGCTGATCACAGCCGAGATTGCGCGTGGTGAGTTTCCTGCCGATAAATTAAGCCCGATAGACAAGCTGCAAGTTGAGTTTGATGCGGGTGATCTGGCACGGGTGATTTATATCGACCACTTTGGTAATGCGTGGACTGGCGTTCGCGGCGTCCTCAAAGATGCGCGCATCAGCGCGGCAGGCGAAACCTTCAGGCACAGCGAAAGCTTCGGCTTCGTCGACAAGGGAGCAGGGTTCTGGTTCATCAACAGCGTCGGTCTCTTGGAGCTTGCAGTTAACCGCGGCAGCGCTGCCACGGCGTTTGGCCTGAAAGTCGGTGATCCGGTTCTGGTCCAGCGTTTGAATTAGAAGCAGCCAAAGGTTTAATCAAGGCCGATCAACAAGGCTCGATAATCGTTGACGTTGGTGCGTGTAGGGCCGGTCAGCACCAGATCGCCGAGCGCCGCAAAGAATCCATAGCTGTCGTGCGCAGCAAGCAAGGCTTGCGGGGTCAGTCCAATTGCTTGCGCACGCGCCAGCGTATCCGTGGTGATCAATGCGCCTGCATTGTCTTCGCTGCCGTCGATGCCATCGGTGTCGCATGCAATGGCTGCGGCCGGGGTGTCGCGCAAGGCCAGTGTCAGCGCCAGTAAATATTCGGTATTGCGGCCTCCTCGGCGATGGTGCGGCCGCAAGGTAACCGTGGTTTCGCCGCCCGATATGAGCGCGAGCGTTTGCCGCCGCGCCAGCGCATGGACCAGTGCGGCATGCTGTTTTGCCACAGCTTGCGCATCGCCACTGACTGCTTCCGAAAGCAGAAGGGCCGGGATAGCGTTTTGCTCGAAATACGCGGCTGCGGCCAACAGGCTGGCATGAGCATTGCCGATGACGCGGTTTTCCATACGCCTAAAACAGGCGTCTCCGGGTTTGGGGGTGTCGGCCAGTTGATTGGCAGCGCAGTCCTCCAGATGGCGTTTGACACCAGCGGGCAGTGCGATGTGGAAGCGCTGCAACCGGTCGTGCGCATCGGCGCAGGTGGTCGGGTCGGGCGCACAGGGTCCGGATGCAATGTGCGTGGGGTCATCTCCAACGACGTCGGAAATGATCAACGCCAGACCCTGGGCGCGATGTGCCGCCTGCGCCAGTCGTCCACCCGACAAGCGGGTGAGATGCTTGCGTACGGTGTTGATGTCGTGGATGGTTGCGCCGGCATGCAGCAGCGCCTTGGTAACTTGCCGCAGCTCCTTCAGCGTGACGCCCTCGACCGGTGCGGCAAGCAGGCTGGAGCCTCCACCGGAAATCATCGCCAGCAGCAAATCGTCTGGTTCCAGCTGGCTGGCCAGTTCCAGCATGCGCAACGCTGCCGCTTCGCCGCGGCCATCTGGCAGGGGATGGCTGGCTTCGACGATTTCGATGCGCCGTGCCGGCAGACTGTGCTGATAGCGGGTGACGACCAGGCCGGACAGGAGTGCATCGGCCGGCCAGTGTGCTTCTAGGGCTGCGGCCATGCTGGCTGCAGCTTTGCCGCCACCGACAACCAGGGTGCGGCCGCGTGGCGGCGCAGGCAGGTGGGCCGGCAGGATATGTGCGGGATTGGCTGCTGCAATGGCAGCGTGAAACGAGCCCAGCAGCAGTTGGCGTGCGCGTTCTGTTTGCATATAAACTTCCGGGGTTAAATCGCTGGCGATTTCCGTGCGCTTACAAAACGAATTCAAGGTTGATCGATGGCATTCTTTTCACTCGCTTTTCCACCAAAATTAAGACGTCTGGCCTGGGTGTCTGCCATCGCGCTTGGCGGCGTGGCTGTCTGGGCGGTGGTTCATGACGCCAAGGATAGCGGGGTACACCAGAATGTCACCGCTGACGCCAATATAGAACCAAATAAGGCGACGAATGCGAAGACCGCCCTGACTGTGGCCGCCATCACGCCGCAGCTGACCGAGTGGCCGCGCGTGCTGACGAGCAATGGCAATATTGCCGCCTGGCAGGAAGCGGTGATCAGCACCGAAGTCAGCAACCTGCGCTTGACCGATGTGATGGTCAATGTGGGTGACCGGGTGAAAAAGGGCCAGGTACTGGCGCGCATTTCCAACGACACGGTCGCAGCGGAATTGTCGCAGTCGAAGGCGTCGGTTGCCGAGGCCGAGGCGATGCTGAGTGAGGCTCGCGCCAACGGTGATCGTGCTCGTCAGTATCAAAAAACCGGTTTTCTAAGCGGCCAGCAGATCAACCAGTACCTGACAGCGGAGAAGACTGCCGTCGCCCGACTGAACGCCGCGCGCGCCAGAATGCAGGCCGACCAGTTGCGGCTGGCGCAAACGATTGTTCGCGCACCCGACGACGGCTTGATTTCTGCGCGTACCGCCACGCTCGGTTCACTGGCGCAACCGGGGCAGGAACTGTTTCGCCTGATCCGCGGCAGTCGCCTCGAATGGCGCGCCGAGGTCAGTGCAGCCGATCTCGGCAAACTGAAGCCGGGCATGGCGGCGACGCTGACCACGCCGGATGGCGAGCGGGTGCAGGGCCGCGTGCGCATGGTCGCGCCGACCGTCGACCCGCAGACGCTGAACGGGCTGGTGTATGTCGATCTGCCGCTTGCCGCGTCAGAAAATGGCTTGCGGGCAGGCATGTTCGCGCAGGGAGAATTCGAACTCGGGCGCGTGCGCGCCATGAGCTTGCCGCAATCGGCCGTGGTGCTGCGTGAGGGTTTCAGCTATGTGTTCCAGCTGGATGACGCTGCAAGGGGCGCGCAGACCAAGGTGAGCCAGGTCAAGATCATAATCGGGCAGCGCCGTGGCGATCAGATCGAGATCGTCAGTGGCATTCAACCGACCTCCCGGGTCGTGGCGGGCGGCGCGGGCTTTCTGGCCGATGGCGACTGGGTGCGGGTGCTGGATGCGCCTGCAGCCGTCAGCCAAAAACCCTAAGCGCCATCCTCTGTTCTTACACGTCCAATCATGAACGTCTCCTCCTGGTCCATCAAAAACCCCATCCCGGCTGTGCTGCTGTTCATCATGCTCACGCTGGCTGGCTTGATGGCGTTCAAGGCTATGAAGATTCAGCAGTTCCCGGATATCGATTTGCCGACGGTGACGGTGTCTGCCACGCTGCCAGGTGCTGCGCCCGCGCAGCTGGAAACCGAGGTGGCGCGCAAGATCGAAAACGCGGTCGCCACGTTGCAAGGCATCAAGCACGTTTACACCAAGGTGCAGGACGGCACCGCCACCATCACGGTCGAATTCCGCCTGGAAAAGCCGACGCAGGAAGCAGTGGATGATGTGCGCGATGCGATTTCGCGCATCCGTTCCGACCTGCCGGGCGATCTGCGCGATCCGGTGATTTCGAAAGCAAATCTGGCCGGCGCGCCGATCCTGACCTACACCGTGTCCTCCAGCCGCATGGACGATGAAGCGCTGTCCTGGTTCGTCGACAACATTGTCACCAAGCGCCTGCTCAGCGTGCGCGGGGTAGGCGCGGTGGCGCGCGTCGGCGGCGTCAGCCGCGAGATCCGGGTGGAGCTCGATCCGGCACGCCTGCTGGCGTTGAACGCCAGCGCCGCCGATATCTCGCGGCAGTTGCGGCAGATTCAGCAGGAGGCGTCGGGCGGGCGCGCCGACATGGGGGGAGCGGAGCAATCCGTGCGCACCATTGCAACGGTGCAGTCGGCCGAAGAACTGGCGCGCATGGACATCGTGCTGTCCGATGGCCGCCGCGTGCAGCTCGGTCAGGTGGCCACCGTCACCGACAGCGTGGCCGAACAGCGCTCGGCGGCGCTGCTTAACGGCAAGCCCGTGGTCGGTTTCGAGATCGTGCGCAGCCGGGGCGCGGGCGAAGTCGAGGTGGCCGATGGCGTGCGCGCCGCACTGGCCAAGCTCAAAGCCGAGCATCCCGATATGTCGATCACCGAGGCTTTCAATTTCGTTGACCCGGTGCAAGAAAACTACGCGGGCTCGATGGCGCTGCTATTCGAGGGCGCCCTGCTTGCGGTGCTCGTCGTCTGGCTGTTTTTGCGCGATTGGCGCGCCACCCTGGTGGCCGCCACTGCACTGCCGCTGTCGATGATTCCAGCCTTTGCCGTGATGTATCTGATGGGGTTCACGCTCAACGTGGTCACCTTGCTGTCCCTGTCGCTGGTCGTCGGCGTGCTGGTCGACGATGCCATCGTCGAGATCGAGAACATCATGCGTCATCTGCGCATGGGCAAAACGCCCTATCAGGCGGCGATGGAAGCCGCCGACGAAATCGGCATGGCGGTGATCGCCACCACCTTCACCCTGATTGCGGTGTTTTTGCCGACCGCCTTCATGAGCGGCGTGGCGGGCAAGTTTTTTGTGCAGTTCGGCTGGAGTGCGGCAATTGCCGTGTTTTTCTCGCTGGTGGTGGCGCGCATGCTGACGCCGATGATGGCGGCCTATTTGCTGAAGCCGCCGAAGCAGGTTGAGTCCGCGCCGTTCTGGATGGGGTTTTACCTGAAGTGGGCGGCATGGTGTTTGCGTCATCGTGTCATCACCCTGCTGGCGGCGGCGGGATTCTTTTTCGGCTCATTTGCCCTGGTGCCGCTGCTGCCAACCGGGTTCATTCCGCCGGACGACTTGTCGCAAACCCAAGTCTATCTGTCGCTGCCGCCCGGCAGCACCTATGCAGAAACGCTGGCAGCGGCCGAGCAGGCGCGCGCCATCGTGCAAAAAAATCCGCACGTGAAAATGGTTTACACCGCAGTCGGCGGCGGCGCGGCGGGTTCGGATCCGTTCATGCCGCGTGGCGCAGCGGAAGCGCGCAAGGCCACGCTCACCATCAACATGACCCCGCGCGCGCAACGCGGCGGCGTCAAGAAACAGACGGTTGAGCGCGAATTGCGCGAAGCGCTGATTGCGCTCCCCGGCGCGCGGGTCAATGTGGGATTCGGCGGCTCCAGCGAGAAATATGTGCTGGTGCTGGCCAGCGAAAATGGCCAGACCCTGGCCGAACATGCGCGCAAGGTCGAGCGCGAGTTGCGCACGATCCCCGGCATCGGCAACGTCACCACCAGCGCCAGTCTGGTGCGCCCCGAACTCGTGGTGCGCCCCGACTTCGCAAAAGCCGCCGCGCTCGGCGTTACCTCGGCAGCGATTGCCGATACCCTGCGCATCGCCACCTCAGGCGATTACGATCAAAGCCTGGCCAAGCTCAATCTGGCGCAGCGGCAAGTGCCCATTGTCGTCAAACTGCCGCCCGGTGCGAGGCAGGACATGGCGCTGCTGGAACGCATGACCGTGCCCGGCACCCACGGCCCGGTGATGATCGGCAACGTTGCTTCGCTCAGCCTCGACAGCGGCCCGGCTGAAATCGACCGCTATGACCGCCAGCGCAATATCAACTTCGAGATCGAGCTGAACCAGCAGCCGCTGGGGCTGGTAGAAAGCCAGGCCATGGCGTTGCCCAGTATTCAAAACCTGCCGCCCGGCGTGACGCAAACCACGATAGGCGATGCCGAAGCGATGAACGAACTGTTCGCCAGCTTCGGTCTGGCGATGATGACTGGTGTGCTGTGCATCTACATCGTGCTGGTGCTGCTGTTCAAGGGCTTCGTGCAGCCGGTCACCATTCTGGCGGCACTGGTGCTGTCGATTCCGGGCGCCTTCCTGGCGCTGTTCATCACCCAGACCGCGCTGTCGATGCCGTCGATGATCGGGCTGGTGATGCTGATGGGGATCGCCACCAAAAACTCCATCCTGCTGATCGACTACGTCATCCTGGCGCGCCGCGACCACGGCCTGAATCGCTGGGATGCCCTGCTGGACGCCTGCCGCAAGCGGGCAAGGCCCATCGTGATGACCACGATTGCCATGGGCGCGGGCATGCTGCCCATTGCCATTGGTATCGGCACCGACCCGAGCTTTCGCGCACCGATGGCGATTGTCGTGATTGGCGGGCTGATTACGTCCACCTTCCTCAGCCTGCTGGTCATCCCGGTGGTGTTCACCTTTGTCGATGATTTGATCATCTGGAGCAAACGCTTTTCCCGACCTGCGCAACCGGCACCGGAAATATCGGCGGGTTTATAGGGACAAAAAAACGGCCAGGTGAACCTGGCCGTTTGCGTTGCCTGCTGCCCAATGATTATTTGGCGGCGTCTTTGGCCTTGTCGGCCACACCCTGCGCTGCGTCGGCGGTATCCTGAGCGGCCTCGGCAGCTGCGTCTTTGGTTGCATCGGCAGCGGCGGCGGCTGCTTCACCTGTAGCGTCGGCGGCAGCGCCGGCTGCATCAGCAGCAGAGCCTGCAGCGTCGGCAGCGGAATCCGCAGCGG
This sequence comes from uncultured beta proteobacterium, assembly GCA_963828945.1. GTDB lineage: Bacteria > Pseudomonadota > Gammaproteobacteria > Burkholderiales > Thiobacillaceae > Thiobacillus. The sequence goes on along the minus strand of CAWHHA010000024.1, from coordinate 25,872 downwards.
CGCCGGCGGCTTCCTGGGCCTGCTCCATGGCGGGGGCAGCGGCTTCTTCAGCTTTTTGACAAGCGGACAGCGCCAGTGCGGCGAAAAGGGCGACGAGCAGTTTGGATGGCATGGGGATCTCCGGAGAAAGTTGAACGCAAAGGGAAACGCGAGTCTGGCATACGATTACACACACGCTTTGGCGCGCAGTGGATCGGAGTCCTTTTTCAGGGCAACTCGCGAGGCATATTAGTAACGCGAAAAGTCTTTCGATACAAGCACTTGTTTCTTTTTTTCCAATGGACGGCTAAAACCCTTCGTCCTCACGCAAATAGCGCCATTGCCCCAGTGGCAAATCGCCCAGCCGCACACGGCCGATGCGCACCCGTTTCAAGCCCACCACTTTCAAGCCCACCAGTTCGCACATGCGGCGAATCTGCCGCTTACGGCCTTCTTTGAGGATAAAACGCAGCTGATCGGCGTTTTGCCAAGTCACTCTGGCGGGACGCAGCTTTTTGCCGTCCAGCGACAGGCCATGATTGAGCAGCGCAAATCCGCGATCATCCAGTGGCCCCTCTACCCGAACCAGATACTCTTTCTCCACATCCGAGTCGTCGCCGATCAGTTGTTTGGCGACGCGCCCGTCCTGCGTCAGCACCAGCAGCCCGGTCGAATCGATGTCGAGCCGTCCGGCGGGCGCCAGGCCTTTCAGGTGCTCGCGTGAAAACGCCGGTCCGGCGTGCCCGTCCTGCCATTGCGTATCCGGACGGATCAGCACCACCGCCGGCTGATAGCCCGGCTCCGGTTGCCCCGATACATAGCCGATCGGCTTGTGCAGCAGGATGGTGACGCGCTGTTGCTGCTGCGCGCTGGCTTCGCGGTCGAGCCGGATCGCGCAGTCGGGGTCGACCTTGGTGCCGAGTTCGCTGACGCGTTTGCCGTCGACAAACACCAGTCCGCGTTCGATGTAACTGTCGGCTTCGCGGCGCGAGCACAGGCCGCGTTCAGACATGAGCTTGGAGAGACGGATGGGTTCGCTCATGTCACCGCCGAGCCAGTACGGGTTGAAGGTAATGCCCGGTATGACTGGCCTTGTTTGCCGCCACGTCTTCCGGGGTGCCGACGGCGAGGATTTCGCCGCCGCCCGCGCCGCCTTCCGGACCGAGATCGATCAGCCAGTCGGCGGTTTTGATCACATCCAGATTGTGCTCGATGACGACGACGCTGTTGCCCGCCTCACTCAGGCGCTGCAATACCTTCAACAGCAAATCGATGTCGGCGAAGTGCAGGCCGGTGGTGGGCTCGTCGAGGATGTAGAGCGTGCGGCCGGTGTCGCGTTTGCTCAGTTCCAGCGCGAGCTTGACCCGCTGCGCTTCGCCGCCCGACAGCGTGGTAGCGGACTGGCCGAGGCGGATGTAGCCGAGACCGACGTCGAGCAGGGTTTGCAGTTTGCGCCTGACCACCGGCACGACGGCGAAGAATTCGTGCGCCTGTTCGATGGTCATTTCCAGCACGTCGCGGATGGTCTTGCCCTTGTAGTGGATTTCCAGGGTTTCGCGGTTGTAGCGCGCGCCGTGGCAGGTGTCGCACGGCACGTAGATGTCGGGCAGGAAATGCATTTCGACCTTGATCACGCCGTCGCCCTGGCAAGCTTCGCAGCGGCCGCCCTTGACGTTGAAGCTGAAGCGGCCGGGGCCGTAGCCGCGCATGCGCGCTTCGGGTACGCCGGCGAACAGCTCGCGGATCGGCGTGAACAGGCCGGTGTAGGTGGCCGGGTTGGAGCGCGGGGTGCGGCCGATCGGCGACTGGTCGACGTTGATGACCTTGTCGAAAAATTCCAGGCCGTGGATTTCGCCGTGCGGCGCGGGCTCGGTCGAGGAGCCATACAGATGGCGCGCGACGGCGGCGTACAGCGTGTCGTTGATCAGTGTGGACTTGCCCGAACCGGACACGCCGGTGATGCAGACGAACAGCCCGACCGGCAGATTCAGCGTGACGTGCTTCAGGTTGTTGCCGCTGGCATTCGTCACCACCAGTTGCCGTTCCGGATCGGGCGCGCGGCGCTGGGTGGGGATGGCAATCGAGCGGCGCCCGGACAGATACTGGCCGGTGAGCGAGTGTTCCGACAGGCGGATTTCTTCCGGCGTGCCTTCGGCCACCACTTCGCCGCCGTGCACGCCCGCGCCGGGGCCCATGTCGACCACGTAATCGGCGGCGCGGATCGCGTCTTCGTCGTGTTCGACCACCAGCACCGAGTTGCCGATGTCGCGCAGATGCTTCAGCGTGGACAAGAGACGGTCGTTGTCGCGCTGGTGCAGGCCGATCGACGGTTCGTCGAGCACGTACATCACGCCGGTGAGGCCGGAGCCGATCTGGCTGGCCAGGCGGATGCGCTGCGACTCGCCGCCCGACAGCGTGTCGGCGGAGCGGTCGAGCGACAGGTAGTCGAGCCCGACGTTGTTCAGGAAGCCGACGCGGGCGATGATTTCCTTGACGATCCGGTCGGCGATCTGGGCGCGGTGACCTTCAAGCGTCAGCGTTTCGAAAAACACCAGCACCTGCTTCAGCGGCATCGCGCTCACTTCATAAATCGGCACGCCGCCGACCATGACGTGGCGCGCTTCCTCGCGCAGGCGGGTGCCGTGGCAGGCCGGGCAGGGCTTGTTGTTCTGGTATTTGGACAATTCCTCGCGTACCGCCATCGAGTCGGACTCGTGGTAGCGGCGCTGCATGTTGGCGAGCACGCCCTCGAATGGATAGCTGCGCGTGGTGAAGCCGCCGCGTGGCGCCAGCACCTGAAAGGCGATGGCTTCCTTGCCGCTGCCGTTCAGAATCACCTCGCGAATGCGCTCGGGCAGGGCGTCCCACGGCGCGTCGAGGTCGAAGCCGTAATGCATCGCCAGGCTTTGCAGCAGCATGAAAAAGAACTGGTTGCGCTTGTCCCAGCCCTTGATTGCGCCGGAGGCCAGCGACAGATGCGGGAAGGCCACTACGCGCAGTGGGTCGAAAAAGGTGATCTGGCCGAGGCCGTCGCAGGTCGGGCAGGCGCCCATCGGGTTGTTGAACGAAAACAGGCGCGGCTCCAGTTCGGGCAGGGCGTAGCTGCAAATCGGGCAGGCGAACTTGGCCGAGAACAGGTGCTCCTTGCCCGCGTCCATTTCCACCGCCAGCGCACGCCCATCGGCGTGGCGCAGCGCGGTCTCGAAACTTTCGGCCAGCCGCTGCTTGGCGTCCAGGCGCACTTTCAGGCGATCCACCACCACTTCGATGGTGTGCTTCTTGTTCTTGTCGAGCTTGGGCACGGCGTCGATTTCGTGGACGGTTCCATCCACCCGCACCCGCACAAAGCCCTGCGCGCGCAGCTCGTTGAACAACTCGACGTTTTCGCCCTTGCGCCCTACCAGCAGCGGCGCCAGGATCATCAGCTTGGTGTCTTCCGGCAGCGCCAGCACGGCGTCGACCATTTGCGATATCGTCTGCGCGGCCAGCGTGATGCCGTGTTCCGGGCAGCGCGGATCGCCGACGCGGGCGTACAGCAGGCGCAGGTAGTCGTGGATTTCGGTCACCGTGCCGACGGTCGAGCGCGGGTTGTGGCTGGTGGCTTTCTGTTCGATGGAAATCGCCGGCGACAGGCCTTCGATCAGGTCGACATCGGGCTTTTCCATCAACTGCAAAAACTGCCGCGCGTAGGCCGACAGCGATTCGACGTAGCGGCGCTGGCCTTCGGCGTACAGCGTGTCGAAGGCGAGCGAGGACTTGCCTGATCCCGACAAGCCCGTAATCACCACCAGCTTGTTGCGCGGCAGGTCGAGATTGATGTTCTTCAGGTTGTGGGTGCGGGCGCCGCGGATGCGGATGTATTCCATATTTGAGGCAGGGGCGTAATTCGCAACCTGCTAATATAACGGACTTCCGCTGCCCACCGAATTTCCAGCTGTGTCCGAACTCGAACTTACCGAATCCATGACCCGCAGTGAAAAGCGGGCGGCATCCGGGCTGGCTGCCATTTTCGGCCTGCGGATGCTCGGCATGTTCCTGATCCTGCCGGTGTTTGCGCTCTATGCCGAGCACCTGCCGGGTGGCGATAACCACACCCTGGTCGGCCTCGCGCTCGGCATGTATGGCCTGACGCAGGCCATCCTGATGATTCCTTTCGGCATGGCGTCCGACCGCATCGGGCGCAAGAAAGTCATCATCTTTGGCCTCATCGTGTTCGCGCTGGGCAGCTTTCTCGCCGCCACCGCCACCGACATTTACTGGACCATCGCCGGTCGCGCGCTGCAGGGCGCGGGCGCAGTTTCCGCCGCAGTGACCGCGATGCTGGCCGATCTCACCCGCGAAGAGCACCGCACCAAGGCGATGGCGATGATCGGCTCAACCATTGGCGTTGCGTTCGCCGTGTCGATGGTTGCGGGCCCCGCGCTCGCGCATGTGATCGGCGTGCCGGGCATTTTTGCGCTCACCGGCGTGCTCGCGCTGGCGGCGATCTGGGTGGTGAAGGTGTGGGTCCCCGATCCTGCCGACAGCCATTTTCACGCTGACGCGCAGGCCAATCCGGCCAAACTCATCGATGTACTGAAAAACAGCCAGCTGGCCCGGCTCGACTTCGGCATCTTTGCGCTGCACGCGGCGCAGATGGCGATGTTCGTCGTGGTGCCGGTGGCGCTGAAAAACACCGGACTGACTGTCGAACATCATTGGAAGGTGTACCTGCCGGTGCTGCTGGGCTCGCTCGTGTTGATCGTCCCCGCCATTATTTATGGTGAAAAGCGCGGCAAGCTGAAACCGGTTTTTGTCAGCGCGGTGGCCTTGATGATGCTGGCGCAAGTCGGACTGGCGCTGGGCATCGACCATTTCTGGAGCATCGTCGCGGCGCTGTTCGTTTATTTCGTGGCCTTCAACCTGCTCGAAGCGAGCCTGCCATCGCTGATTTCAAAATTGGCACCGGTGTCCGCCAAAGGCACGGCAATGGGTGTCTACAATACGGCCCAGGCGCTGGGGCTGTTCTTTGGCGGCGTGGTCGGCGGCTGGCTGGCGCAGCATCATGGCTTTCAGGCCGTGTTCATGTTCTGCGTGGTGCTGATGGCGGGGTGGCTGCTGGCGAGCCTGTCGATGCAGGCACCGCCCGCGATCAAAACGCGCATGTTTCGCGTGGGCACCATGCCATCCGATCAGGCCGCGCTGCTGAAAATGCAGCTGGCCGCGGTGGCCGGCGTGGTCGAAGCAGTGGTGCTGGGCGAAGAGGGTGTCGCCATGCTTAAAGTCAGCATCAAGGGCTGGGACGAAGACGGCGCGCGCAGCCTGTTGGCTGGCCGGGCTGTTTAATGGGACGTGTGGGCAGTTTGCAAGACCGTCCCTTCAGGCTGCCCTGATAGAATCCATACATAAAAATACTCAATCAATCCAATTTCAATTCGGGGAAAAACATGGCATCGGTCAATAAAGTGATTCTGGTCGGCAACCTGGGGCGTGATCCCGATATGCGTTACCTGCCGAGTGGCGATGCTGTCGCCAATCTGGCACTGGCCACCACCGATAAATTCAAGGACAAAAGCGGTGAAATGAAAGAAGTCACCGAGTGGCATCGCATCAGCTTTTTTGGCCGTCAGGCTGAGATCTGCGGGCAGTACCTGAAAAAAGGCAGCCAGATTTACGTCGAAGGCTCGCTGCGCACCCGCAAATACACCGACAAGGACGGTGTCGAGAAGTACGCGACTGAAATCCGCGGCGACCGCATGCAAATGCTCGGCAGCAAGGGCGGCGGTGGCATGGCGGACATGGATGACAGTGGCTACACACCCCAGGCCGCACCCAAACCCGCACCGCGCCCCAGCGCGCCTGCTGCGCGTCCGGCATCGAGTGGCTTCGACGACATGGAAGACGATATTCCGTTCTGATTCAAGTGCAGGCGGGATGAATGGCCGTGATTTCGGCCATGCACGGTAAACATACAAAAAAACGACACGTGCGCAAAGCGCGGGCCTGAGGTGATAGTGAGTAGCAAACGAACAATTACCTGCCGTGCGCTAGGGATCAGATTCTTGTTGGGCGGCCTGCTTGCGGCCCCGGTTCAGGCGCAGGCCGAAGTCAGTGAGACCGACTTTCTCGACGAGATGCCCGTGGTGTTGTCGGCCTCACGCTTGTCGCAGCCGGTGACCGACGCACCGACTGCCGTCACCATCATCGATCAGGACATGATCCGCGCCTCGGGTTTTCGTGATATCCCCGAGTTGCTGCGGCTGGTACCCGGATTTAGCGTGGCTTATACCCGCGACAACACCTGGGCGGCGGGCTATCACGGTTTGGGTGATGCGTACTCGCGGCGTTTTCAGGTTCTGGTCGATGGCCGCTCGATTTACAGTGCACATTACGGTGCAGTGAACTGGGCGGATTTGCCTCTTTCCATCGACGACATCGAACGCATCGAAGTGGTGCGTGGTCCCGATGCCGCGGTCTATGGCGCAAACGCTTTTGCTGCGGTGATCAACATCATTTCAAAGACGGCGGCGCAGGCGCCGGGCGAGTTTGTGTCGATGCAACTGGGCGAGCAGGACATGCGCGGCCTGACGGTCCGCCACGGCGGCGGCGATGAAACGGTGCGTTATCGCCTGACTGCCTCGGCGCAGGCTCGCGATCGCTTCGAGCGGGATGTTTCAGGCAAATTCTTTGACACCGGTCAGCCCATCGATGACAACGGGCAATATTTCGAAGCCAGCCAAACCTACTTCGTGAATGGCCGCATGGACTGGCAACTCACGCCGGACTCGGATGTGATGGCGCAGTTCGGCTTGTCGCAAGGTAATTGGGATTCGGGGAGCAGTACGCTCAATCCGCTTTCCGCGCTTGAACCCACCGAGCAGGACTCGCGTGCGCTGTATCTGCAGCTGGCCTATCACAAGGTGGAATCGGCGCAGCGTGAATGGCGAGTTCAGGCTTACTTTACCCAAAATCGTTTTGATGCCAACGCGGAGGTGGATTTGACCGGGTTGGGCGTCGGCGTGGTGGCAGTGGATCAATATCTGTTGCAGACGCGTAGCAGTATCGAGCTGCAGGTCAATGATCAGTGGGCACCCAATTTGCGCGCGGTGTGGGGGGGCGAAATATGGCAAGAGACGGTCAAAAGCCCGCAAAACTATCCTACCGGCGACACCTTAAGCGGTGAGCTCGCACGCGTGTTCGGCAACATTGAATGGCGCCCGCATGATCGCGTACTGCTGCAAGCCGGAGCCATGCTGGAGCATCATTACTTCACCGGTGCCGACACCTCGCCGCGCGCTGCGGTCAATTTCACAGTGGTTCCCGGTCATGTGATCCGGCTGGGCATCTCGCGTGCGTATCGCTCGCCGACCTTTTTCGAGGAGGAGGGCAATTTGCGCATACGGAACGTGACGGGGGGGATCGTTGATGTTGTGACGGTGCCGTCTCCCGGTCTTGAACCGGAGCGCATCCTGTCACGAGAAATTGGCTATGTTGGGAACTGGACGCCCATAAGGCTGGAACTGGATGTGCGACTTTATCGGGATCAAATCGACGACTTTATTGGGCTGGTGAGAATTAAGCCGAATCCGGCTTATGACAAGGGCTCTATCCAGCCCAAGGTATTCAATGCCAAAAACATTGGCTCGGTGCAGGCCCATGGTGGAGAAATCCAGTTGCGCTGGCGGCCCAGCCGGGCAATCGACGTGAGTGTCAACTACGCGCGGGCCTTTCTGACCACCGACACGCTGGACAACAATTTTGGCAACGATATTCCCCTGTCCGCGCCGCGCAACATCTTGGGACTGCTTGCCAGTTACCGTTTGGGAAATGGCTGGGAAACCAGCGTGTTTGCCCAGCGCAACGACATTCAGAAATGGCTGACCGAAGGCGACCTCACGCAAGATTACAATCGCGTGGATCTGCGCCTGGCGCGCCGCTGGAAATGGCAGGGGCGCGAGGTGGAGGCGGCGGTCGTCGGACAAAGCCTGACCGGCGATTACAACGAGTTCCGCGACACCAACATCTTCAGCAGTCGGGTTTATGGCAGCCTCAGTTTTGCCTGGTAAGACACTGCTGAAGCCAGGGATTCGTTAATGGTGCCCTTTGTTTGAAGCGCGGGTGCCGGTTTGTCGATACGTGTGCCCGATCCTGTTGGGTACTTGTGCCCCGGAGTGGGTATAATCTCGCAACTTATTGATTGTCGGAGAACTTTTATGCCGATTTATGCTTACAAATGTACGTCCTGCGGCTTTGTCCAGGATGAAATGCAAAAAATTTCGGATGCGCCCCTGAGCGTGTGCCCGTCGTGCGGCAAGGCTGCTTACGCCAAGCAGGTCACCGCGCCCGGGTTTGCGCTCAAGGGCAGCGGCTGGTATGCCACTGATTTCAAAGGGAGCGGCAGCAAACCGGCTGAAGCCAAACCCGCTGAACCCAAGCCCGAGGCGCCGTCTTCCGCGTGCGGCACCGGCGCGTGTCCGGCATGTAACTGAGGCTGAACCGCGACCCAGGAAGCGGGCGGTGTAAGCCGCCCGCTTCTTCGTTTGTAAAACAGGGTTCGTAAAACAGACAATCCATGAAACGTTATTTCATTACCGGCCTGTTGATCTGGGTGCCCCTGGGCATCACGCTGTGGGTGCTCGACCTGTTGATCGGCAGCATGGACCAGACGCTGAATGTGCTGCCCGCGTCGTGGCAGCCGCACGCCTGGATGGGCGTGCGCATTCCCGGCCTGGGGGTGATTCTGACGCTGCTGGTGATCGTGCTCACCGGCGTGTTCGCCACCAATTTTTTCGGCCAGAAGCTGATCGACTGGACGGAGGCGCTGGTGGCGCGCATTCCGGTGGTGAAAAGCATCTACGGCAGTGTCAAACAGGTGTCCGACACGCTGCTCTCCGGTAGCGGCCATGCGTTTCGTAAAGTCCTGCTGGTGCGCTATCCGCACCCGCAGGCGTGGTCGCTGGCGTTTCAGACCAATGTGCCGGACGAGGTGGCGCGCCTGCTGCCAGAGGCGCATGTGGCGGTGTTCATTCCCACCACGCCGAGCCCGGTCAACGGCTTTTATTTTTACGTGAAAAAGAGCGAAGTCATCGAGCTGGATATTCCGGTCGATCGTGCGCTCAAATACATCATTTCGATGGGCGTGGCCTCTGGCGACACGCGCCCCGGCATTCAACAATAGAAATCAATCAGGAAACAGCATGCGGACTCACTACTGTGGCGCGGTCAGCGCCGACGACATCGGAAAAACCATCACCATTTGCGGCTGGGCGCACCGGCGGCGTGACCACGGCGGCGTCATCTTCATCGACCTGCGCGACCGCGAAGGCATGATGCAGGTGGTGATCGACCCCGACACTCCGGCCGCGTTCAAGCTGGCCGAAGAAGTGCGCTCCGAATTCGTGCTGAAGATCGAAGGCCGCGTGCGCGCCCGCCCGGCCGGCACCGAAAACCCCAACATGCCCACCGGCATGGTCGAAATGCTGACGCTCGATCTGGAGGTGCTGAACGCGTCGTTGACGCCGCCGTTCCAGATCGACGACGACAACATCAACGAAAACATCCGCCTGCAGTACCGCTACCTCGACCTGCGTCGCGACACGATGCAAAAGAACCTGCGCCTGCGTTATCGCGTGTCGAAAATCATGCGTGACTATCTCGATGCCCATGGCTTCATGGAAATCGAAACGCCGATGCTGACGCGTTCCACCCCCGAAGGCGCGCGCGATTACCTGGTGCCGTCGCGGGTGCATGACGGCATGTTCTACGCGCTGCCGCAAAGCCCGCAACTGTTCAAACAGCTGTTGATGGTGGCGGGCTATGACCGCTACTTCCAGATCACCCGCTGCTTCCGCGACGAAGACCTGCGCGCCGACCGCCAGCCGGAATTCACCCAGGTCGACCTGGAAACCTCGTTCATGGACGAAGAATCCATCATGGGCATGGTCGAAGGCATGATCCGCGACATGATGCTGAAGGCGCAGAGCATCGAGCTGCCTGCTGCGTTCCCGCGCATGACCTACCACGAGGCGATGAACCGCTACGGTTCCGACAAGCCCGACATGCGGGTGACGCTGGAAATCGTCGAAGTGAGCGACGTGATGAAAGACGTCTCATTTAAGGTGTTTTCCGGTGTCGGCCAACGACCCGAAAGGCCGCGTCGCGGCGCTGCGCATTCCCGGCGGTGCTGCACTGACGCGTAGCGAGATCGACGGCTACACCGAGTTCGTCAAGATCTACGGCGCCAAAGGCCTGGCCTACATCAAGGTCAACGACGTGACGCAGCTGAACGAAACCGGCCTGCAGTCGCCCATCGTCAAGAATCTCTCCGAGGCCTCGCTGCGCGCGGTGATGGAGCGCACCGGCGCGGCCAACGGCGACCTGATTTTCTTCGGCGCGGACAAGGCCAAGATCGTCAACGATGCACTCGGCGCGCTGCGCCTGAAGATCGGCCATGAAAAAGGCCACGTCGATGGCCGCGCCTGGGCGCCGCTGTGGGTGGTCGATTTCCCCATGTTCGAATTCAACGAAGGCGAAGCCCGCTGGGATGCGCTGCACCATCCCTTTACCGCGCCGAAGGATGGCCACGAAGACTATCTGGCCACCAATCCGGGTGCGGCATTGTCCAAGGCCTACGACATGGTGCTGAACGGCTGGGAAGTCGGCGGCGGCTCGGTGCGTATCCACAAGCAGGACGTGCAGGACAAGGTGTTCGCCGCGCTCAACATTGGTGAAGAGGAGCGCCGCGAGAAGTTCGGCTTCCTGCTCGACGCGCTGCAGTACGGCGCGCCGCCGCACGGTGGTCTGGCTTTCGGGCTGGACCGTCTGGTCACGCTGATGACGGGCGCCGAGTCGATCCGCGATGTGATCGCCTTCCCCAAAACCCAGCGCGCCAGCTGCCTGATGACCAATGCGCCGAACGTGGTGGACGACAAGCAGCTGCGCGAACTGCACATCCGCTTGCGTAACCCGACGCCGGTCGAGAAATGAGCTTTGCCGACACGCTGAACACCCTGCCCGAGTTCGCGGGCGAGAAGCTTGTTCTCACCGATGGCAGCGGGGCGGAAGTCGCCGTCATTGCCAACGCGCCCGGTACGGCCGGGTCGTTTCGTGTCTACGCTTATCTGGCAGGCAAGCACGGTGGCATCACCGCCGCCGCCGCAGCCGAAGGTCTGGCCATCTACGCCGAGCACACCGACGACGCGCGGCTCAACCCCGGCAAGCACCCCAACATTGACCGCCTGTTCGGCGTACAGGCCAGCGGCAACACGCTCCACGCACGCATCGCGTGACGCACAAAATCCCGGTTTCCGTTCTGGTCGTCATCTACAGCGCGGACGGTCAGGTGCTCTTGATGGAGCGGGCCGATGCGCCGGGGCTCTGGCAGTCGGTTACCGGCTCGCAGGACTTGGGCGAAACGCTGGCGCAAACCGCGATCCGCGAGGTGCGCGAGGAAACCGGTCTCGACGCCAGCCAGTTTGCGCTCACCGACTGGGGCATCGAAACCCGCTACGAAATCTATGAACGCTGGCGTCATCGCTACGCGCCGGGCGTGACCCACAACACCGAGCATGTATTTGGCCTGTGTTTGCCGAGTGCCTTGCCGGTCACGCTGGCGCCGCGTGAACACCTGCAATATCGCTGGCTACCGCGCGATGCGGCCGCCACGGCGTGTTTTTCCCCCAGCAACGCAGCAGCGATTCGCCTGTTACCCGACCTATAATTGTTTTATGAGCATTTCGTTGCACATCGCCAGCTACAACATGCACAAAGGTCTGTCGCAATTCAACCGGCGGCTGACGGTGCACGAGCTGCGCGACCGTCTCGGCACACTGGGAACCGACATCGTGTTTCTGCAAGAGGTGCAGGGTGGCCATAGCAAGGGTGCCAGCCGCTTTTTGCACTGGCCGAAGGAGCCGCAGCACGAGTTTCTGGCGGGCCATGTCTACACCGATTTCGCCTACGGCAAAAATTGCATCTACGACACGGGGCATCACGGCAACGCCATTCTGTCGCGCCACAAAATCCTGTCGTGGGAAAACGAAGACATCTCGGCGCACTCATTCGAGAGCCGCGGCATGCTGCATTGCGAAATCGAAGTCCCCGGCATGGATGGGCCGGTGCACTGCATCAACGTTCATCTGGGGCTGACCGAGCGTGGCCGCAAACGCCAGCTGCAAATGATTGCAGCCCGTGTGCGCGCGATGGTGCCGGACGACGCGCCGCTGATTCTGGCCGGCGACTTCAACGACTGGCTGGTGCGCGCAGGGCATTTTTTTGAAGATGAGCTGGGGCTGGTCGAGGTGTTCAAAACCCACCACGGCAGGACGGCACGCAGTTATCCCTCCTTCATGCCGGTGTTTCAGCTTGACCGCATTTATATCCGGCGCTTCAGCATCCAGTCCGCGCGCGTTCAGACCGGCAACGCCTGGCATCGCATTTCCGACCACGCCGCCTTGACCGCCCAACTCCGCTCAATCTGATGGTTGCGCGGAGCCGTGTGCCCTTCAATACCCTGCAGGGTGCGACAGGGCAAACGGCTTGTTGTCGGATCTAACCCATGACAAGCCGTATCCGCAACTTGTTCTTTCGCGGCATTGAGCCGGTTCCCGGCAATAAGCTGAGGCTGCTGCAAAACGGTACCGAATTTTTTCCGGCGCTGATCGCGGCGATCGACGCCGCGCATACCGAAATCCATCTCGAAACCTATATTTTCAACGCCGATCCAACCGCCGGGACGGTGCGCGACGCCCTCATGCGCGCAGCCCGGCGCGGGGTGCAGGTGCGGATATTGATCGACGGCGTGGGCTCGCGCGATTTTCCGGCCGACTGGCTGGATGCGCTCAAACAGGCAGGCGTCAGCGTGCTGGTCTACCGCCCGATCGTAAGTGGCTGGCTTTCCAACCCTCACAATCTGCGGCGGCTGCATCGCAAGCTGGTGGTGATCGATGCGCGCATTGCATTGGTCGGCGGCATGAACCTCATGGACGATTTTGAGCCGGTACGTTTCGATTCACCGCGGTTCGATTTCAGTGTCGAAGTGCAGGGCCCACTGCTTGCCCGCATTCATTTGCAGGTGCGTCGCCTGTGGCGGCTGGTTGCATTGACGCAGCGGCAGACAGGCGAACGCAAGGCCGTGATCGAACCGTCCTGGCCAACCGATGGCCATATACGCGCAACTTTCGTGGTGCGCGACAACTTTGCCCATCGTCGTGATATTGAGCGTGTGTATCACGCCGCGCTGGCGATGGCGCGAGACGAAATCATCCTTGCCAGCGCCTATTTTTTGCCGGGTCACCGCTTTAGAGCCTTGCTGAGAGAAGCCGCAGCGCGCGGCGTTCGGGTGCAGTTGCTGGTGCAGGGGCACACCGATCACCCCTTTTTTCAGGCTGCAGCGCGCGCCTTGTATCGCGACTTGCTTGCCGCCGGGGTGAACATTCACGAATATCAGGCGAGCGAGCTGCACGCCAAAGCGGCCGTGGTCGACGGCCACTGGGCGACAGTGGGCTCCAGCAATATTGACCCGTTCAGTTTGTTGCTGGCGCGCGAGGCCAATATCGTGGTTGAAGATGCAGATTTTGCGCACGACCTGGAGCAGCGCCTGCAGCAGGCCATCACCCAGTCACGCCCGCTCGATCCCGCAGATTGGCAGCGTCGCCCGTGGCCGCAGCGCATGGTTTCGTGGCTGGCTTATGGGGTGGTGCGGCTGGGGGTTGGGTTGGCCGGATTCGGGCGCTGGGTTTGAGCAGGCAGCCCGCCAGATTGCGCGCTGATGTTTGTGACTGTGCAAAACACGGTGCTATATTGCCAGCTGTCTGTTCATGGTCTTGCCCGTAGGCGCGAGCGTGCGGCTTACATGTCATTCGTGTGGGAGCCTGAAATGGGGCCCGCTAATCCCGTAGTTCATTCCTGGAGATGTTTATGAATAAATTGTATTCCGTTGTTTGCGCCGCCATGCTGACCCTGGCTTCTACCGCCGCGATGAGCGCCGAGACCAAGCTGCCGAGCAAGGTGGAAATCGATGCCATCACGGCCGGCGCGACTGTCACGGCGATCGACAAAGCCAAGCGCACCTTCACGCTGAAGGACAGCAAAGGCAAGACCCACAGCTTTACGGCCGGTCCGGAAATGGTGAACTTCGACCAGATGAATAAGGGCGACAAGGTTGAGGCGACCTACGCGGAAGAAATGTCCATCAGCGTGAACAAGTCAGGCGCAGCACCGGGCATGCAAGAAAAGACAGCCGTGGTCAGAGCACCCAAAGGCGCGAAACCCGGCGTGATCGTGGCGAGCAGCTCGGAAGTCACCGGTGTGGTGACAGCCATTGATCAAAAGGCACGCACCGTCACCCTCAAGGGCCCCAAGGGCAAAGAGGCCACCTTCCCCGTGAAGGAAGGCGTCGAGGGCTTCAGCAACATGGCTAAAGGCGACAACGTGGTGATCAGCTACACCGAGGCGCTGTCCATCGCGGTCGTTGCACCGGCTCCTGCCGACGCCAAGCCGAAAAAGTAATCGACAGACTGGCCGCCGGGCGCACGCCCGGTACCCAACAAAAAGGGCGACATCTTGTCGCCCTTTTTGTTGTCGGTTGCGTCTGGATTAAACAAGAACAGTTGAGCGGCGTGCAGGGGGTTGATTACAGCCGCGCGGTCTTGAAGGTATCGCACTGCCCCGGGTCGCCGCTTTGCATGCCGCGTTTGAACCATTGCATCCGTTGTGCCGACGAGCCGTGGGTAAAGGATTCCGGCACCACATAGCCCCGCGCCTGTTTTTGCAGGCGGTCGTCGCCCACCCCGGCGGCGGCTGCCAGCGCTTCCTCGGTGTCGCCCGGCTCCAGAACCTGCCGCTCGCGGTTGGCGTGGTGCGCCCACACCCCGGCAAAACAGTCCGCCTGCAGTTCCATTCGCACCTGCAAGGCATTGCCTTCGGCTTCCGAAGCCTGACCGCGCGCTGCGTGGACTTTGTCCGAAATGCCGAGCAGCGTTTGCACGTGATGGCCGACTTCATGCGCCACCACATAGGCTTGGGCAAAGTCGCCCGGCGCGTCGTGGCGCTGCGCCAGATCGTTGAAAAAGCTCATGTCCAGATACAGTTTCTGGTCGCCCGGACAGTAAAACGGCCCCATCGCCGCTTCGGCATGTCCGCATGCCGACTGCACCGCGCCGGAAAACAGCACCAGATGGGGCTGTGAATAGACTTGCCCCGACGCTTTAAATAGCGCGCCCCACACGTCTTCGGTATCCGCCAGCACCACTGACATGAATTCCTTGAGTTTTTCTTCTTCCGGGCTGAACGTGGTGGCTTGCTGTTCCGCTTGCGTCGGTGCCAGGCTCCCCGCCTGGTTCAATACCACCGATGGATCCACCCCGAAATACATCGCCACCAGCACCAGCACGATCGTTCCAATGCCGCCGCCAACCATGCCTTTGCCCGAAACGCGCATGCCGCGCCGGTCTTCGATGTTGTCACTGCGGCGTCCTTTTTCCCAGCGCATGGTGTGTCCTTTCAGGTCGAACAGGTGAATCCGCATTCTAGCGGCGACACGCAAGGATTAAGTTGGCAGCCAGCGAGCTTCAGGCGCCGGATACCCAAGGGGCAGTGCAACAGGCTGTTGCCTAGGTGCAACAAAACAACACTTTCCCGGGTGTTAAACAGAAAAAACAACAAGTTCGCTTGCCGGCCCGTCGTCAGTCTGGATAATCAACCCCCGTCCAATAAGCACTTTTCCAAGTGGGACAGCTCTGCAGAGCTTTTGCCATAACTGGTTTTTATTTTTACTTTCTTAGGAGTAAAGCAATGAAAAAATCCCTGATCGCTCTGGCCATCGCCAGCGCCGTTTCCGCACCGGCTTTCGCCGCCACCAGCAACGTTGACGTGTACGGCAAGCTGCATGTTGCGCTCTCTTTTTATGACGACAGCAACTACTCTGACGTCCAGGTTTCTTCCAACGCCAGCCGCATCGGCTTCAAGGGCACCGAAGATCTGGGCGGCGGCCTGGCTGCCATTTGGCAGATCGAGTCCGGCATCAACCTGGACGAGCAGAACGGCACGTTTGCTAGCCGCAACAGCTTCGTCGGCCTGAAGGGTGGTTTTGGTACCGCCCTGATCGGTAACCATGACACCCCGCTGAAGCTGGTTGGCCGTGCGGTCGACCTGTTCGCCGACACCGTTGCTGACTCGCGCAACGTGGTGGGCGGCGGTTCCGACACCCGTGCTGACAACGTGGTGGCCTACATTTCCCCCAACTGGACTGGCTTCAGCTTTGCAGCTGCTTACAGCACCGACGTCAATAGCGCTGGTACCACCGCTGGTGATGTGGCTGACAGGAGCGCTTACAACCTGAACGCGACTTACGCCAACGGCCCCGTGTTCGTGGGCATTGGCTACGGTGACGGCGACTACCACGAGGCGAACTGATCTGGGCGCCCAGTACCGTCTGGCTGCCGGCTTCACTTTCGGCGATTTCAAGCTGGTTGGCCAGTATGACCGCCTGGAAGATGATTCCGCCACCCTCGGCATTGCCGGGTGACTATGACGCATTCATGGTGGGCGGTTCCTTCACCATGGGCGCGATGGTCTTCAAGGCCAGCTGGATGCAAGGCGAATACGACGCGGCTACTTCTCGGGATCCCGAGCAGTTGACGGTTGGCATGGACTACAACCTGTCCAAGCGTACCTCCGTCTACGCTCTGTATGCTGATGGCCAGAACGTCAGCTTCGGCGCAGGCGGTGGCACCAGCGACCAGGTCGGGGGTTATCCTTCTTCGCTCATCACTGATGTCGATAACCAAGTCATCTCGCTGGGCGTGACGCACTCCTTCTAATTCAACGCCGGGGCAACCCGGTTTGAATGGCGAAGCTGAAACGGGCTCCTTCGGGAGCCCGTTTTTTATTTAGCCTTCCACCAACTCAAAGTCGTGGGTAATTTCGGCCACCTTGCCAAGCATGATGCTGGCCGAGCAGTATTTTTCGGCGGACAGATGCACGGCCTGTTCGACCCGTTTGGCGTCGAGCCCTTTGCCGCTGACGGTGAAATGGACGTGAATCCGGGTAAACACCTTGGGGTCGGTGTCGGCGCGGGTGGCATCGATGTCGGCGACGCAATCGGTGACGTTCTGGCGGCCTTTGCGCAGGATATGGACCACATCAAACGCGGAACAGCCGCCCAGACCCAGCAGCAGCATCTCCATTGGCCGCACACCGAGGTTTTTGCCACCCGATTCAGGCGCGCCATCCATGACGACGCTATGGCCGGATTCGCTCTGGCCGACGAAGCTGACACCTTCGATGAGTTTGACACGGGCTTTCATGGGCTTCCTTCAGGCAAAAAATGAGCGGAGTTTGTACCACACAATGCCGAGCCATTCGTGCAGGGCAAAGGTGCTGTCGCGTAGTCCGGCGGGGGTGGGCAGGCAATCCAGGATGGAATCGATGCGGGTGCTGGAAAACTGTATCCCGGCCGGGGTGACGCCGAGTCCTTGTGCTTCGAATAGCGGGATGGCGCGCCGTAAATGCCAGGCGTGGGTGACGAGCAAAATGTGCTGAACCTTGCTCGGCTTGAGTTGTTGTGCCGATAACCGGGCGTTGTCCCAGGTCGTGAGCGCAGCGTCCTCGACCCAGCGGGTGGGGATGCCGTATTCGCTATGCAGGACGTGTTGCATGATGCGGCCTTCGGCGAGCGTACCGCCCCCGGGTTTGCCGCCGGTGACGAGGATGGGCAGGCCACTGGTGCGATGCAGGTGAGCGGCGTAGCGCAGGCGTTCCAGACTGATGCCGTTCAGCGTGTCGCCGCCATATTCGGCAGAGCCGATGCGCCTGCCACCGCCCAGTACGACAATGGCGTCCGCCTTTTTTATTGCATCGACACCGATAGGGCGGCTGATCTCGAGCGTTTTTAGCAGCAGACCGCCGATCCACGGAGTGGACAGCGTGTAGAGCGCGGCAGTGGACAGTAAAATGAGCGACATGGCCAGGCGGGGGCGACGACGGTGAAAAATCAACCCGGCAACCAGAAGTAACACCAGCAACAGGGGCGGCAACAAGGCTGCGGCGATCAAGTTGGTGGCAAGCCAGGCGGTCATGGCGAGGATTGTATGCCGGCCCGATACAAAATTCACACGCAGTGTTTGACTTTGTGCGGGGTGCGCGGGTAAACTACCCGGCTTTCCAAGATAGTCCTCTGTGCAGAGGTTGGGTCATGAAAACCTTTTCCGCTAAAACGCATGAAGTTCAACGCGACTGGTTCGTTGTTGATGCTGATAATAAAGTGCTGGGTCGCCTGGCTTCTGAAATTGCCCGCCGTTTGCGCGGCAAGCATAAGCCGGAGTTCACGCCGCACGTCGATACGGGCGATTACATTGTGGTCGTCAACGCGGGCAAGTTGCGCGTGACCGGCAATAAAGAACTCGACAAAAAATATTACCGCCACTCCGGCTACCCGGGCGGCATCTATGAAACGACTTTTGGCAAGATGCAGGAGCGTTTCCCCGGTCGTGCGCTGGAAAAAGCGGTCAAGGGCATGCTGCCCAAAGGCCCGCTTGGCTACGCCATGATCAAGAAAATGAAAATTTACGCGGGCGCGGATCATCCGCATGAGGCGCAACAGCCCAAGCCGCTGGAAATCAACGCTCAAATTTAAGGCCACACCATGATCGGTATTTACAACTACGGTACGGGGCGTCGCAAATCATCCGTTGCGCGCGTGTTTATGAAGGCAGGCAGCGGCAAGATCGTTGTGAACGACAAGCCGGTGGACGAGTATTTCTCCCGCGAAACCGGCCGCATGATCGTGCGTCAGCCGCTGGTGCTGACCGACAACCTGAATACGTTTGACATCATGGTCAACGTGTCGGGCGGCGGTGAGTCGGGCCAGGCAGGTGCAGTGCGTCACGGCATTACCCGTGCGCTGATCGAGTTTTCGCCCGAGATGAAGCCCACGCTTAAAGTCGCCGGTCTGGTGACACGTGATGCGCGTGAAGTCGAACGTAAAAAAGTCGGTTTCCACAAGGCACGTCGCCGCAAGCAGTTCTCCAAGCGTTAATCGTATTCGGCACAGTTCTTCGTGCTGCAAAAAAAGCCGTCCATTTTTGGGCGGCTTTTTTCATGGCCGGCGCAGGGCGTGTTTTACAATAGCGTCCATTCTTTCCAGGGAAGCTGAACATGATCAAAGTCGGTATTGTTGGCGGCACGGGTTACACCGGGGTCGAGTTGCTGCGCCTGCTGGAGCGTCATCCGCAGGTGGAATTGAAGGCGATTACCTCGCGCAAGGAAGCCGGGATGCCGGTGGCCGAGATGTTCCCCAACCTGCGCGGGCGCGTAAAACTGGCGTTTTCCACCCCGGAAGAAGCCAGACTGGAAAATTGCGATGTGGTGTTTTTCGCGACGCCTAATGGTGTGGCGATGCAGCAGACCCGCGCCTTGCTCGATGCGGGCGTCAAGGTGATCGACCTGGCAGCGGACTTCCGCATCAAGGACATCGCGGTGTGGGAGCATTGGTACAAGATGGAGCACGCCTGCCCCGATCTGGTGGCTGAAGCGGTGTATGGTTTGCCGGAAATTAACCGTGCGGCGATTAAAGGCGCACGTTTGATCGCCAATCCGGGTTGCTATCCCACGGCGGTACAGTTGGGCTTTTTGCCTTTGCTGGAAGCTGGCGCGGTTGATGTGGGTTTTCTGGTGGCGGATGCAAAATCGGGTGTTTCGGGTGCTGGGCGCAAGGCAGAAATCGCCACCCTTTTTGCTGAGTCAGCAGACAATTTCAAGGCCTATGGCGTCGGTGGTCACCGTCACTGGCCGGAAATCAAACAGGGGCTGGAGTCTTTCGCCGGCAAGTCTGTGGGCTTCACCTTCGTGCCGCACTTGTTGCCACTGATTCGCGGTATTCATGCCACCTTATATGCAAAGGTCAGCGCCGATATCGATTTGCAAAGCCTGTTTGAAAAGCGCTATGCAGGCGAGACTTTCGTTGATGTGTTGCCTGCGGGTTCGCATCCCGAAACCCGCTCGGTGCGTGGCGCAAATATGTGTCGTATCGCAGTGCATCGTCCGCCGGGCAGTGACACGGTGGTGGTGTTGTCTGTGATTGATAATCTGGTCAAAGGTGCAGCCGGGCAGGCCGTGCAAAACATGAACATCATGTTTGACTTGCCCGAAGACACTGCGCTGGATGCGGTAGGGATGTTGCCCTGAGGCTGGGGCTCATGCGCCCGCGCTGACGGAACTCCCGTTCTGAAATAGGGTCTTTGCTTGACGCAGCCTGGGTGATGCGGATAATTAGCCCACACTTATTTAAGGAGCACCACATGAATGCAGCAACCGAAATGGACATCCCGCTGATCTTCACCGATAGCGCAGCCAGCAAAGTCAAAAGCCTGATCGATGAAGAAGGCAACCCCGATCTGAAACTGCGTGTGTTCGTGTCTGGCGGAGGCTGTTCAGGCTTTCAGTACGGTTTCACGTTTGATGAAGCGCAGAATGCCGACGACACCGCGATGGTGAAAAACGGCGTAACCCTGCTGGTCGATTCGATGAGCTTCCAATACCTGGTTGGCGCTGAAATCGATTACTCGGAAGGTCTGGAAGGCGCGCAGTTCGTCATCAAGAACCCGAACGCAACGACCACCTGCGGTTGTGGGTCGTCGTTTTCCGCATAAGCATTTACAGCCGTGAAAAAAGGAGCCTCGGCTCCTTTTTTTTCGATTTGACAGCAGGTCAAGCCGGATAAATCGCGCCCAGAATGCGCTCGCCACGTGCCCCAGTGACGCTCGGCAAATTGCCCGGTGCGTGGTGTACGGCCTGGCGTGCGAGCCAGGCAAAAGCGAGCGCTTCCACCCAGTCCGGGTCAACGCCGAGCGCTGTAGTGCTCGCTACCTGAATGCCAGGTAAACAGGCGCTTATCCGCTGCATCAGCAAACCGTTATGGGCGCCGCCACCGCACACGTAGAGCGCCTGCGTGCCTTTACATTCGTGCTTCACTGCGTTGCACAGACTGATGGCAGTGAACTCGAGCAGGGTGGCTTGTACATCAGCGGGCATGATTGCCTGATTAATCCCGCCTAATATGGCGTCCAGCCACTCCAAATTGAATTGCTCGCGGCCAGCGCTTTTGGGGGGCGCCTGCTTCAGAAAAGCATGGTTCAGTAGTGCGTCCAGCAGGTTTGCCTGAACGGTTCCGCTCGCGGCCCAAGCGCCGTTTCGGTCGTAGCGTTCACCACTGTGTCGTTTGATCCAGGCATCCAGCAGCATGTTGCCAGGGCCGGTGTCCCAACCGTGCACTTGGCCACTTACGGGCAGGTCGCTGATGTTGGCGATGCCGCCTATGTTGGCGATGACGCGATGAATGTCCGAATGCCGCATCTGAATGTGAAAAGCCGGTACCAGGGGCGCGCCTTGGCCACCTGCTGCAATGTCACGACTGCGGAAATCGGCGACCACTGCGATGCCTGTGAGTTCGGCCAGCAAGGCGGCGTTACCGATTTGCAGGGTGTATCCGTCGGCGGGACGGTGGCGCAGGGTTTGGCCGTGGCAGCCGATCGCGCGAACAGTGCCGTGGGTAACACCGTTTAACAGTTCATTGGTCGCTTGTGCGTACAGGCGCGCCAAATCGTTGCCGGCACAGGCTGCCAGGTGGATTTCGTCAGGTTGTGGGGTGTGCAACGCCAGCAGTTGCATGCGCAGGCTGTCGGCGTAAGGCAGGTAATGCGAGCGAAGGAGCCGGGTTTGGCCCGTGGGACTTATTTCGGCGAGAACAGCGTCAACGCCATCAAGGCTGGTGCCGGACATGAGGCCGACATAATGTTCGGCCTCGTGTTCAGAAACTACGTTCAATCGAGTGCGGCGAGATTGGTGCCGCGCAACAGGGCCAGTTTTTCAGACCAGTTCGCCGTTTGCTGCAGGAAGTGCGCCCGTTGCGCCACGTCCAGCGGTGCCGAGCCCGGCAGCTTGATGGTCATTGGGTTGTAAGGCGCGCCGGCAATACGCACTTCATAATGCAGGTGGGGGCCGGAGGATGCACCAGTCGAGCCGACATAGGCAATGACCTCGCCCTGGCCGACCGAGCGACCGGGGCGGATACCGGATGCAAATGCGCTTAGGTGGGCGTAGTAGGTTTCATAGCCGCTGTGATGCCGCAGAATGACGAGGTTGCCATAGCCGCCTTTGCGACCAGCGAACGCAACCGTGGAATCGCCAGTGGCTTTGACCCGCGTACCTGTTGGCGCGCCGAAATCAACGCCGGTATGCGCACGGTGGAAGCCGAATATCGGATGTTTGCGCGAGTTGCTGAAACTGGAAGTGACACGGGAAAACTCCAGCGGAGAACGCAAAAAGCCTTTTTTCAACGACTCGCCTTCTGGCGTGTAATAGTCCTCACGGCCAAACGGATCACGGAACAGGACGGCCCGGTGTGGTTTGCCTGCGTTGACGAACTCGGCAGCAAGCAGTTTGCCGGCGCCAACAGGCTCGCCGTTTCGGTAGTTCACCGTGTAAATAACTGAAAAGGTGTCGCCGCGACGCAGGTCATCACGGAAATCCAGGTTGGTCGAGAAAGTCTCTGCCATCTGGTCAGCGATTTTGTCGGGGATGCCGGCGCTGTCGGTCGCACCGTACAGGGATGACAGAATGCGGCCAGAGCGCATCACGATCCGACTCTCGATCAGTTGGTCGCCTTCTTCTGCGACATAGGTATCTCCCTGCCGACGTACCACCAGATCAGGTGCGTTAACGCGCTCGAATTTGATGGCCAGTAATTGCCCATCCTGCGAAGTGGTGGCTTGAATAAGCTTGCCGGCACGGATGCTGGAGGCCAATTGATGCACCGCATCAGTGGATAGCAAACGCTGGATTTCCAGATCGTCTATTTTCATGCGCGATAAGACGCTAGAAAGCGTGTCACCTGACTGCGTGATGCTTTCGCGGACGAACGTGGTGGTGCTGGCTGTAGCCAGCGCTGGCAATGCGATGGCCTCGGCAATGGTTTCCGGGGGCGTGTTGAGGGTGCGGGTGTCGGGGGCGAGGCCAAATGCGGCAACAACGCCAAATAGCGGCAAGCTAGAGAGGGCAACCAGAGTGCGCAGACTGAAACGGCGTTCCGCCCCTGTCATACGATCGGTTAAGATTCTCAGTTTGGTAAGCGGCATAGACCGGTTCCCTTCCTTAATCAAGACCCCCATTCTACCATGAATATTTTTGGGGTATTTGTCAGTCCAAACAGCAACTTGCGCTGTCTTGGGTGAAATGGCATGTATTGTTAACGGTTAAGGACGGGCAAACTTGATTGTCATTGAGAGGAAGTTAATGCAGGACGCTTTGCAGGAAATCAAACGGGGAGCCGACGAGCTGCTGGTGGAGGCTGAGTTGGTCGAGAAGCTGAAAACGGGTCGCCCGTTGCGAATCAAGGCGGGGTTTGATCCCACCGCGCCTGATCTTCATCTCGGTCACACGGTGTTGCTCAACAAGCTGCGTCAGTTTCAGGTGTTGGGCCATCAAGTTATATTTTTGATCGGGGACTTCACCGGGATGATCGGTGACCCGACAGGAAAAAACACCACGCGGCCACCATTGACGCCTGAAGCGGTGGCCGAAAATGCTCAAACCTATCAGGAGCAAGTGTTCAAAATCCTTGATCCGGCACTGACTGAAGTGCGCTTCAATTCTGAGTGGATGGAGGGCCTGGGCTCGGTGGGGATGATTCGGCTGGCAGCGTCACATACGGTTGCCCGCATGCTGGAGCGAGACGACTTCCATAAACGCTATTCAAGTCAGCAACCAATCGCGATTCATGAGTTCCTGTATCCCTTGATCCAGGGTTATGACTCTGTGGCACTCAAAGCCGATGTGGAGCTGGGCGGGGTTGATCAAAAGTTCAACCTGTTGATGGGGCGTGAGTTGCAAAAACAGCATGGCCAGCCACCGCAAAGTATTTTGACGATGCCGCTCCTGGAGGGCCTGGATGGCGTGAACAAAATGTCGAAGTCGTTAGGCAATTACATAGGAATCAATGAGCCGCCGCAGGAGATATTCGGCAAGCTGATGTCTGTGTCCGACGAATTGATGTGGCGTTACATTCAGCTATTGTCATTTGAGTCGTTGCAAACCGTTGCGTCATGGAAACGGCAAGTCGCCGAAGGCGCCAATCCCCGCAGCATCAAGGTTGGATTTGCGCAAGAGATTGTTACGCGTTTTCACGGTGCGAACGCAGCGCAACAGGCGCTCGCAGATTTTGAAGCACGTTTTCAGAAGGGGGCGCTGCCGGAAGATATGCCCGAGATCAGTTTGATTGCCACCGGTGGTGGAATAGCAGTGCCCCTGCTACTGAAGCAGGCGGGGCTGGTCGTCAGTACATCTGACGCGATTCGCCAAATTGCTGGAGGGGGGGTGCGGCTGGATGGTGAGCGCGTTGCTGATAAGGCTATGGTTGTGTCGTCCGGTGCGACCGTTGTTGCCCAGGTTGGGAAGCGAAGATTTGCTCGTGTCACAATTATTTAAAATAGTTTTGCGGAAAGTGTTGACGGGGCGGTTTTGCTCTGTAGAATGCGCACCTCTTTGAAGCGCAACGCAAGACGCGCTATCGAAAAAAGCAGTACCGAAAGATTTGGCAAACAGGGTTGTTTCGAAATAACAGTTGCAGTATTCGCTAAGTTCTGTAGAATGCGCACCTCTCGAAACGGCGAAGCAAGAAGTTTTTGTTGAGTTAATCGATTGATCTTTAACAATTTACAGCCGATAGGTGTGGGTGTTGTTGCGGTAGTTGGATCGGGTTTACCTGGTCTGGCAACTAGCATAAATGCTCACACTTGAAATGAAGTGCCGTTTTAATTAACGGCCGAGTTTTGAGTTGAGCGATAGTATTTGAAGTAATAACAGAGATTGAACTGAAGAGTTTGATCCTGGCTCAGATTGAACGCTGGCGGAATGCTTTACACATGCAAGTCGAACGGCAGCACGGGAGCTTGCTCCTGGTGGCGAGTGGCGAACGGGTGAGTAATGCGTCGGAACGTACCGAGTAATGGGGGATAACGCACCGAAAGGTGTGCTAATACCGCATACGCCCTCCGGGGGAAAGCAGGGGATCGTAAGACCTTGCGTTATTCGAGCGGCCGACGTCTGATTAGCTAGTTGGTGGGGTAAAGGCCTACCAAGGCGACGATCAGTAGCGGGTCTGAGAGGATGATCCGCCACACTGGAACTGAGACACGGTCCAGACTCCTACGGGAGGCAGCAGTGGGGAATTTTGGACAATGGGGGCAACCCTGATCCAGCCATTCCGCGTGAGTGAAGAAGGCCTTCGGGTTGTAAAGCTCTTTCAGCTGGAACGAAACGGTACGCTCTAACATAGCGTGCTAATGACGGTACCAGCAGAAGAAGCACCGGCTAACTACGTGCCAGCAGCCGCGGTAATACGTAGGGTGCGAGCGTTAATCGGAATTACTGGGCGTAAAGCGTGCGCAGGCGGATTGTTAAGCAAGACGTGAAATCCCCGGGCTTAACCTGGGAATGGCGTTTTGAACTGGCAGTCTAGAGTGTGTCAGAGGGGGGTAGAATTCCACGTGTAGCAGTGAAATGCGTAGAGATGTGGAGGAATACCAATGGCGAAGGCAGCCCCCTGGGATAACACTGACGCTCATGTACGAAAGCGTGGGTAGCAAACAGGATTAGATACCCTGGTAGTCCACGCCCTAAACGATGTCAACTGGTTGTTGGGGGAGTGAAATCCCTTAGTAACGAAGCTAACGCGTGAAGTTGACCGCCTGGGGAGTACGGTCGCAAGATTAAAACTCAAAGGAATTGACGGGGACCCGCACAAGCGGTGGATGATGTGGATTAATTCGATGCAACGCGAAAAACCTTACCTACCCTTGACATGTCCAGAATCCTGCAGAGATGCGGGAGTGCCCGAAAGGGAATTGGAACACAGGTGCT